>NZ_JBVIMA010000026.1:0-1212 GCF_055580085.1 Streptomyces sp. NPDC032126 | reverse complement strand
CGAAGGGAAGCGCCCGGAGGAAAGCCCGAGAGGGTGAGTACAAAGGAAGCGACCGTTCCTTGAGAACTCAACAGCGTGCCAAAAATCAACGCCAGATTAGTTGATACCCCGTCTCCAGCATCTGCTGGGGCGAGGTTCCTTTGAAATAACACAGCGAGGACGCTGTGTGCGAGAGGATCATTCCTCCTCTCGCACCGCTCTCGTGGTGTTGCACCGGATTACCGGTAAACATTCACGGAGAGTTTGATCCTGGCTCAGGACGAACGCTGGCGGCGTGCTTAACACATGCAAGTCGAACGATGAAGCCCTTCGGGGTGGATTAGTGGCGAACGGGTGAGTAACACGTGGGCAATCTGCCCTTCACTCTGGGACAAGCCCTGGAAACGGGGTCTAATACCGGATACCACTCTCACGGGCATCTGTGAGGGTTGAAAGCTCCGGCGGTGAAGGATGAGCCCGCGGCCTATCAGCTTGTTGGTGAGGTAACGGCTCACCAAGGCGACGACGGGTAGCCGGCCTGAGAGGGCGACCGGCCACACTGGGACTGAGACACGGCCCAGACTCCTACGGGAGGCAGCAGTGGGGAATATTGCACAATGGGCGAAAGCCTGATGCAGCGACGCCGCGTGAGGGATGACGGCCTTCGGGTTGTAAACCTCTTTCAGCAGGGAAGAAGCGAAAGTGACGGTACCTGCAGAAGAAGCGCCGGCTAACTACGTGCCAGCAGCCGCGGTAATACGTAGGGCGCAAGCGTTGTCCGGAATTATTGGGCGTAAAGAGCTCGTAGGCGGCTTGTCACGTCGGGTGTGAAAGACCGGGGCTTAACCCCGGTTCTGCATTCGATACGGGCTAGCTAGAGTGTGGTAGGGGAGATCGGAATTCCTGGTGTAGCGGTGAAATGCGCAGATATCAGGAGGAACACCGGTGGCGAAGGCGGATCTCTGGGCCATTACTGACGCTGAGGAGCGAAAGCGTGGGGAGCGAACAGGATTAGATACCCTGGTAGTCCACGCCGTAAACGGTGGGAACTAGGTGTTGGCGACATTCCACGTCGTCGGTGCCGCAGCTAACGCATTAAGTTCCCCGCCTGGGGAGTACGGCCGCAAGGCTAAAACTCAAAGGAATTGACGGGGGCCCGCACAAGCAGCGGAGCATGTGGCTTAATTCGACGCAACGCGAAGAACCTTACCAAGGCTTGACATACACCGGAAA
>NZ_JBVIMA010000025.1:0-1591 GCF_055580085.1 Streptomyces sp. NPDC032126 | reverse complement strand
GTCCTACTCTCCCACAGGGTCCCCCCTGCAGTACCATCGGCGCTGTGAGGCTTAGCTTCCGGGTTCGGAATGTAACCGGGCGTTTCCCTCACGCTATGACCACCGAAACACTATGAAACTGTCCAGCCGCACCGCATGTGTGACCCATGCGGGGCTGTTCGTGGTTTCAGAACCAACACAGTGGACGCGAGCAACTGAGGACAAGCCCTCGGCCTATTAGTACCGGTCACCTCCACACCTTACGGTGCTTCCAGATCCGGCCTATCAACCCAGTCGTCTACTGGGAGCCTTACCCCATCAAGTGGGTGGGAGTCCTCATCTCGAAGCAGGCTTCCCGCTTAGATGCTTTCAGCGGTTATCCCTCCCGAACGTAGCCAACCAGCCATGCCCTTGGCAGAACAACTGGCACACCAGAGGTTCGTCCGTCCCGGTCCTCTCGTACTAGGGACAGCCCTTCTCAAGACTCCTACGCGCACAGCGGATAGGGACCGAACTGTCTCACGACGTTCTAAACCCAGCTCGCGTACCGCTTTAATGGGCGAACAGCCCAACCCTTGGGACCGACTCCAGCCCCAGGATGCGACGAGCCGACATCGAGGTGCCAAACCATCCCGTCGATATGGACTCTTGGGGAAGATCAGCCTGTTATCCCCGGGGTACCTTTTATCCGTTGAGCGACGGCGCTTCCACAAGCCACCGCCGGATCACTAGTCCCGACTTTCGTCCCTGCTCGACCCGTCGGTCTCACAGTCAAGCTCCCTTGTGCACTTACACTCAACACCTGATTGCCAACCAGGCTGAGGGAACCTTTGGGCGCCTCCGTTACCCTTTAGGAGGCAACCGCCCCAGTTAAACTACCCATCAGACACTGTCCCTGATCCGGATCACGGACCCAGGTTAGACATCCAGCACGACCAGAGTGGTATTTCAACGACGACTCCACCTGAACTGGCGTCCAAGCTTCACAGTCTCCCACCTATCCTACACAAGCCGAACCGAACACCAATATCAAACTGTAGTAAAGGTCCCGGGGTCTTTCCGTCCTGCTGCGCGAAACGAGCATCTTTACTCGTAGTGCAATTTCACCGGGCCTATGGTTGAGACAGTCGAGAAGTCGTTACGCCATTCGTGCAGGTCGGAACTTACCCGACAAGGAATTTCGCTACCTTAGGATGGTTATAGTTACCACCGCCGTTTACTGGCGCTTAAGTTCTCAGCTTCGCCCACCCGAAAGTGAGCTAACCGGTCCCCTTAACGTTCCAGCACCGGGCAGGCGTCAGTCCGTATACATCGCCTTACGGCTTCGCACGGACCTGTGTTTTTAGTAAACAGTCGCTTCTCGCTGGTCTCTGCGGCCACCCCCAGCTCACCAAGTAAATTGGATCACCAGGTGTGGCCCCCCTTCTCCCGAAGTTACGGGGGCATTTTGCCGAGTTCCTTAACCATAGTTCACCCGAACGCCTCGGTATTCTCTACCTGACCACCTGAGTCGGTTTAGGGTACGGGCCGCCATGAAACTCGCTAGAGGCTTTTCTCGACAGCATAGGATCATCCACTTCACCACAATCGGCTCGGCATCAGGTCTCAGACT
>NZ_JBVIMA010000024.1:0-1651 GCF_055580085.1 Streptomyces sp. NPDC032126 | reverse complement strand
TTAGAGGCCGTTCGCTTTCCGAATGCTGTGTGCGGATTCCGCTGGGCAGGCATGAGATTCCGGCTGTGGCGGGAGTCTCGACTCGTTGCTGATCGAGTCGGCCTGGGGGTGGCGGATGCCGTCGATGCGGGCGGTCCTGGAAACGCGGCGGAAGACCGCTGCCGTGCGGGTGGAGGAGCTCGAAGCTGAACTGGAGCGCGTGCGGGCGGACTTGGTGGAGGCCGAGGAGGTTCTCAAGCTTCGAACGATCGGCCTCGAGCAGTATCTGGAAGCGCTCGCCGAGGAGGAACAGCCGGCCGAGACGGTCGTTGGCCCGTCGCCGAGGAAGCCGGTGGGCCCGCGCCGTGCGGTGCCGCAACGCCAGAACGCGGCCGGGGTCGAAGACCTGTCGGTGGATTACCAAGCGGTGATGGCAGCCGCGGCCGAGGCCGGGAACGACGGGCTGGGTGCCCGGCGGGCGGCCGTGGTGCTCGGCTGGGACAGCGCCTCCGCCTCACGCGTCGAGGGCGCGAGAGCACGGTTGAAGAGGCTGGTGGAACGGGGCTGGCTGGTGGAGACGAAGCCCGGAAGGTTCACCCTGCCGGCAGAACAGCGCACTGATGAGGCTGTGCGGCCAGGCGGCGGTTCATGAGGGCGATCATCGACCAGCGGATGACGGCTTCGCTCGTGTCGGTGCGTCCTTCGTAGTCCCGGACCAGGCGTCGGCTGCGCAGAAACCAGGCGAAGGACCGTTCGACGACCCAGCGGCGGGGCAGCGGCTGGAAGCCTCGGACGTCCTCCCTGCGGCGGACGATGTCGAGGACAAGCCCGAGATGCTGGGCGGTCCAGTCGGTGAGGTGGCCGGTGTAGCCGCCGTCGGCCCAGACCCGCGCCAGCCGCCGAAAACTGCCGACCGCTCCCGGAAGGAGTGTTCGGGCGCCGTCCCGGTCGGTCACGGACGCCGGTGTGACCAGCACGGCCAGGAGTAGTCCGAGCGTGTCGGTGAGCAGGTGCCGCTTACGGCCGTTGATTTTCTTGCCCGCGTCGAAGCCCCGTGAGCCGAGGGTGACGGTGGCGTCTGCCTTCACCGACTGCGAGTCCACGACCCCAGCGCTCGGCTCGGGGCTGTGGCCTTCGCCGGCGCGGACGGCTTCCCGCAGCCGGTCGTGCAGCTCGGTGACCAGTCCCGTGTCCCGCCAGCGGGCGAAGAAGGCATAGACGCGCGGCCAGGGCGGGAAGTCCGCGGGCATCGCCCGCCACTTGATGCCGTTGTCGACGAGGTAGCGCACTGCGTCGATCATCTGCCGGTGGCAGTAGCCCTCCGGACGCCCGCCACGACCCGAAAGCCAGCCCGGAACCGGAAGCAGATCCTTCACCACGGCCCACTCGGCATCGCTCATGTCCGAGCCGTATCGGGGCCGGCGCTGCGGCCGGTCGACCGCGTTCCCGAACCTGTGGGCGAGGCAGTCACACCCACGAGTGGACGAACTGGACTCGGCGACCGCGACCACGCGACACTTCGACAACAGGGCCTCTTGGTTTTCGCTGGACTCGACATCCGCGAGCTACCAAGAGGCCCTTCCTTCATGCACCGGTCCCGGACAACTCACCCGAACCAGGCCCCCGTTCGAACCTGTCCACCCACGCGAACGGATAGAGAACAGGCAGTTAG
>NZ_JBVIMA010000023.1:0-5894 GCF_055580085.1 Streptomyces sp. NPDC032126 | reverse complement strand
CCGAAGTGCTGGAGGAGTCGGAAGAGGGCGGTCTCCAGGGCGAAGAGGGCGGGCTGGGTGTAGAGGGTGTCTTCCAGCAGGGCTGCCTGTTCGGTGCCTTCCTCGGCCCACATGACCTGCTGCAGAGGCGTGTCGAGGTGCGGGTCGAGCAGTGCGCAGACGTCGTCCAGGGCTTGGGTGAACACGGGCTGGCTGTCATACAACTCCCGCCCCATGCCGAGGCGTTGGCTGCCCTGTCCGGCGAAGAGGAACGCGGTCTTGCCTGCTCCGGTGGCTGATCCTCGTACGAGATGGGGATGCTCGTCCCCGTCGGCCAGTGCTTGGAGTCCGGCCAGGAAGTCGTCCCGGTCCTCGGCTACGACTGCGGCCCGCTGCTCCAGATGCGCCCGCGTGGTGGCGAGGGAGAACCCAATGTCCGCGAGCCCGAGGTCGCTGCCCGCCAACTCCCGTACCCGCGCCGCCTGTTCCCGCAACGCACCCTCGGTCTTCGCGGACAGCACCCACGCCACCGGCCCACCCGGCGAGGGCGACACCTCATCCGCGGCTTCCTCCTCCGGTGCCTGCTCCAGGATCACGTGGGCGTTCGTCCCGCTGATCCCGAACGATGACACCGCCGCACGCCTGGCCCGGCCCGTCTCCGGCCAGTCCCGCTGCTCATCCAGCAGAGCCACCGCTCCCGCCGACCAGTCGACGTGCGGAGTGGGCTCGTCGACGTGCAGGGTCTGCGGCAGTACCCCGTGCCGCATCGCTTGGACCATCTTGATCACACCGGCGACACCGGCTGCGGCCTGCGTATGACCGATGTTCGACTTGATCGAGCCCAGCCACAGCGGCCGCTCGGCATCCCGCCCCTGACCATAAGTAGCCAGCAGCGCCTGTGCCTCGATCGGGTCACCGAGACTCGTCCCTGTGCCGTGTGCCTCGACGGCATCCACCTGATCGGCGGTGAGGCGGGCGTCGGTCAGCGCCGCGCGGATGACGCGTTGCTGGGACGGTCCGTTGGGTGCGGTGAGACCGTTGCTGGCGCCGTCCTGGTTGACGGCGGAGCCGCGCAGCACCGCCAGGACGCGGTGTCCATTGCGGCGTGCGTCCGAGAGCCGTTCGAGGACGAACATGCCCGCGCCCTCGCCCCACCCGGTGCCGTCGGCCGTGGCCGCGAAGGACTTGCAGCGGCCGTCCGGGGCGAGCCCGCGCAGCCTGCTGAACTCGACGAGCAGCCCGGGGGTCGCCATGACCGTCGCGCCTCCGGCCAGGGCCATGGCGCAGTCGCCGGCCCGCAGGGCCCGGGTGGCGAGGTGCAGCGCCACGAGCGAGGAGGAGCAGGCGGTGTCGATCGTGTAGGTGGGGCCTTCGAGGCCGAACGTGTACGCGATGCGCCCCGAGGCGACGCTGGCGGTGTTGCCGGTCAGCAGATAGCCCGCGAGTTCGTCCGCCCCCTCGTGCTGGAGCGAGAGGTACTCGGCGGCCGAGACGCCGGCGAAGACACCGGTGTCGCTGCCGCGCAGGGTGCCGGGGTCGATGCCCGCGCCTTCCAGGGCCTCCCACGCGGTCTCCAGCAGAAGCCGCTGCTGCGGGTCCATGGCGAGGGCCTCACGCGGGGTGATGCCGAAGAAGTCGGCGTCGAACGCGTCGACATCCCGGACGAAGCCGCCCTTCAGCGTGTACGTCTTCCCGGCGGCGTCCGGGTCGGCGTCGTACAGCTCGTCCACGTCCCAGCCCCGGCCGCCGGGGTACGCGGCGATCGCGTCCCTGCCCTCGGCGACGATCCGCCAGAGGTCGTCGGGGGAGCGTGCGTCGCCGGGGAAGCGGCACGCCATGCCGACGATGGCCACCGGTTCATCGGCGTCGGCGGCCGCCACGGTGGGGGCGCCGGGCGGGGACACCGAGGGGGCGCCGTCCGCCGAGTCGAGGACTTCGGCGAGGAGGTGGGCGGCGAGTGCCGTCGGTGACGGGTGGTCGAAGACGAGCGTGGGGGACAGCCGTAGGCCGGTGGCGGTGTTGAGCCGGTTGCGCAGCTCGACCGCCGTGAGCGAGTCGAAGCCCGCCTCCTTGAACGCGCGATCGCTCTCCACCGCCTCGGGACCGGAGTGGCCGAGCACGGCGGCGGCCTCGGCGCGCACCAGATCGACGAGGGTGTGTTCACGCTCGGCGGCGGACAGCGGCGCGAGCCGCCGCGCCCATGCGCGGAGCGGCGACTCGGCGCCAGCCGCTGCCGAGGGGGCGAGGGGGCGCGGAGCCCGGGGACCGGTCAGTCGGCTCAGCAGCGGGGGCAGGGTGCCCGCGTCCGCCCGGGCGCGCAGTGCGGCCGGGGCGAGCCGTGCCAGGATCACCAGCGCGGAGCCCACGTCGTGGGCGTCGAAGAGCGTGAGGCCCTGCTCGGCCGTGAGCGCCGAGACACCTGCCCGTTCAAGGCGCGCGAGATCGGCCGCGTCGAGCCCGCCCGCCATGCCGTCCGGCGCCTCCCACAGACCCCAGACCAGCGAGGCGGCGGGCAGCCCCTGAGCGCGGCGGTGCTGGGCGAGGGCGTCGAGGAAGCCGTTGGCGGCCGCGTAGTTCGCCTGTCCTGCGGCGCCGAGCAGACCGGAGAGCGAGGAGAAGCAGATGAACGCCGACAGGTCGGCCGACGCGGTCAGCTCGTGCAGGTTCCACGCGGCGTCGACCTTCGGCCGCAGAACCGCGGCGAGTCGTTGCGGCGTCAGGGCTTCCACGGCCCCGTCGTCCAGCACACCGGCGGCGTGGACGACGGCTGTCAGCGGGTGCTCGGCCGGCACGTCCGCCAGCACGGCGGCCAGCGCATCCCGGTCGGCCGCGTCGCAGGCCCGCAGGGTGACCTGGGCGCCGAGCCCGGTGAGCTCCGCGACGAGCTCGTCCGCGCCCCGGGCGCGCGGGCCGCTGCGGCTGAGGAGCAGGAGATGGCGTACGCCGTGGGCGTCGACGAGGTGGCGCGCGACGAGCCGTCCCAGCGCCCCGGTCGCGCCGGTGACCAGAACGGTTCCCGTAGCGGCCGGCGCGCCGTCCGTTGCCGTCCGGGCCACGGGTGCGGTGCCCGCCAGGGTCAGCGCCCCCGGCAGGGTGAGCACGAGTTTGCCCACGTGCCGTGCCTGACCGAGAGCCCGGAACGCCTCACGCGCGTGACGGACGTCGAAGGACGTCACCACAGGCGGCCGCAGCGCACCGGCCTCGAAGAGGTCCACCAGTTCCACGAGGATCCGCTGGATGCGCTCGGGACCGGCCTCTCCCATGTCGAACGCGCGGTAGGCGACGCCCGGATGCCGCTCCGCGATCTCCTCAGGCGCACGGATGTCCGTCTTGCCGATCTCCAGGAACGTGCCGCCCCGGGGCAGAGTGCGCAGCGAGGCGTCGACGAACTCATGAGCCAGCGAGTTCAGTACGACGTCCACGCCTTGCCCGTCCGTGACGTCCAGGAAGGCCGGCTCGAAGTCGAGTGTGCGCGAGTTGGCGACATGGCCGTCGTCGAGCCCGGCCTCGCGCAACCGGTCCCACTTGCCGGGACTCGCCGTGCCGAACACCTCGACACCCCAGTGGCGGGCCAACTGCACCGCCGCGCTTCCGACCCCGCCCGCGGCGGCATGCACGAGCAGCCGCTGCCCCGACCGGACGTGCGCCAGATCCACCAGGCCGTAGTACGCGGTGAGGAACGCCACCGGAATCGAGGCCGCCTGACTGAATGTCAGCCCGGCCGGCACACGGACCACCATCGCGCGGTCGGCGATCGCGACAGGCCCCATCGCCCCGGCGAACAGGCCCATCACCCGGTCTCCCGGCCGCAGCCCCGTCACATCCGGGCCGACCTCCAGAACCACACCGGCACCCTCGCTGCCGATGGCGAGATCCCCCGGATACATGCCCAACACCATCATCACGTCACGGAAGTTGAGCCCGGCGGCCCGGACGTCGATCCGCACCTGCCCGGACCCCAGCGGGGCCTCGGCGGCAGGGCTCGCCACCAGCTCAAGGTTCTCCAACGCGCCCTGCGTCCGGACATCGAGGCGCCACGACCGCGCCCCGGCCGGCGGCGTCAGCACGCCCTCCGCCCCGGCGCGCACCACGCGCGGCGCGAACAGCCGGCCCTCCCGCACCGCGAGCTGCGGCTCACCCCCGACACCGGCGGCGAGAGCGGCCAACAGCCCATCACGTGAGGCCGGTTCGTCGTCCATGTCGACGAGGAGCAGCCGGTCCGGATGCTCCGACTGCACGGCCCGCACAAGACCCCACACAGCGCCCATCGCCAGCCCGCCCCGGCCCGCCGCCGACGCCTCCCCGTGCCGGGTCGCCACGGCCCCGGCGGTGGCCAGGGCCAGCCGCGCGGACCCGAACGACTCCTCGCCCAGCCATTCCTGTACGAGGGTCAGGGCGCCGGCGGTCGCGTCGTGCACCTGCGGAACCACCGCCCCGGATTCGGCACCCGGAGTGTCCATGACGGCGACGACCACGTCCGGCACCGGCGTCCCCGCCGCGACGGCGTCACGAAGAGCGGCGATATCCGCGAAACGCCCCACCGCGCCGATCGTCGCGAAGCGCTCGTGGGAGTCGCCGACGAACGCGATCGAACCGACCCCGTCGTATGCCTCCGCGCCGGTGACCGGCGCCCACAGAAGCTCGAAGAGCGACTCCTGCCGGGCTTCGGAGGCGGACGTGACGGCCAGCTGCTCTGCGGTGACCGGCCTCGTCGTGAGCCCTTCGACGGTGACGACCGGCACGCCGTGCGGGTCCGTGGCCGTGAGCCGGAAGGTGTCGCCACCGGTGGGTGCGAGCCGCACCCGCAGGGCTTCCGCGCCGGTCGCGTACAGGTGCACGCCGGCCCACAAGAACGGCAGGTGGGCCGTATCGGCGTCGACGCCCAGCGCGAGCGAGTGGAGCGCCGCGTCGAGGAGGGCCGGATGGACGCCGTAACCCGTGGTGTCGGTGTCCTGCGGGAGACGGACCTCGGCGCACAGCTCGTCGCCGTTCCGCCACACGGCGGTCAGGCCCCGGAAGACGGGCCCGTAGACCAGACCCAGGCCGCCGAGACGGTCGTAGAGCCCGGCCGTATCGAGGACGGAGGCCCCGATGGGCGGCCACTCGACGGAGGGCTCGAGTACGGTCGCCGGCGCGTCGCTCAGCGTGGCCGAGCCGTGCCGCACCCATCCCGCCTCGGGCCGGGACGCCACCCTCGAATGCAGGGTCAGCCGCCGATGCCCGCTGTCGTCCACCGTGTCGACCTGCACCTGAAGGTGCACGGCGTCGCGCTCGGGCACGACCAACGGCGCCTGGAGCGTGAGCTCTTCGACGCAGGGCGTGCCGACGTGACGGGCGGCGTGCAGTACGAGGTCGAGGAGCGCGGTACCGGGGACGATCGCGTTGCCGTGCACCGCGTGCTGGGCCAGCCAGGGATGAGTCGCCGTCGAGAGACGCCCGGTGAAGACCCGCACCTCCCCGTCGGGCAGCTCAAGGGACGCGGACAGCAACGGATGCTCAGCCGCTTCGAGCCCGAACGTACCGGCCTTGCCGCTGGATTGCGGCTTCATGAGCCAGTAGGCGTGGTGTTGGAAGGGGTAGGTGGGGAGGTCGACGGGTGTGGGGTGGTGGGGGGCGTAGAAGGCCGTCCAGTTAATGGGCGTGCCGTTGGTGTGGGCGGTGGCGAGCGCGGTGAGGAGGGTGTGGTCTTCGGGTTTGTGGGGGTGGAGGAGGGGGATTGCTGTGGCGTCGGTGGTCGTGCGGGTGAGTGTGGTGAGGGTGCTGTCGGGGCCGAGTTCGATGTAGGTGGTGGCGTTGAGGTGGTCGATGGCTGGGTGGAAGCGGACTGCTTCGCGGAGCTGGCGCGTCCAGTACTCCGGGGTGGTGAGGTCGTCTGCTTCTGCCGCCTGGCCGGTGAGGGTGGAGACGATGGGGAT
>NZ_JBVIMA010000022.1:0-5915 GCF_055580085.1 Streptomyces sp. NPDC032126 | reverse complement strand
AAGCTGTGGGAGCTGCGCTCCTACGACCAGGTCATCAAGCTGGAGCAGGAACGTCTCGTCTACCAGGCGAGGCTGCGTTCCCGCTTCGGCCGGGCATGGCGCCGCAAGGCCCCGGTGGAGTCCCTGATGCCCCTGCGCCTGGCCCGCTACGGCGTCCCGCTGACGGAAACCGCCTCAGTCGGCCTGACCGCCGCCGGAATCGATGCGCAGCCCTTCCCGTTCACCACCCACCACACACCGTCACCCGCACAGCGGCGCGACCCTGAACTCACCACCAGACTCCCTGAAAAGAAGGAGACCGCACAGCCCAGCAGCGCCGAAACTCCCACGACGCACCAGGCAAAGCCCACCGACACCGGCCGCTCGCACGAACCGCCCAGCCCTCCCCCGGCCGACCGGCCGCCTGACGAGCACTTCACCCCTTCGCTGCAGGCCCCCACACAGCACCAAACACACCCAGCCCCACCCGAAGAAGGACCTGCACCGCACAACACCCCCGAACCACAGAATGCACGGAGGCGGCACCACCACCTCCATAACTCTCAGCCCACCCCCACGCGCCAGCACAGCGAGACTCCCGCCCTGACCGCGCCTCCCCCGCACAACATGCACCAGCACGACACCGGCACCATCGAGCCACCGGACAGCGAGCTCCTGCCGCATCAGCGAGCCATCAAGCAGATTGCCGCCGCTGGCCGGGCGGCCCTCGAGCAACCCCGTCCCAAAGCCGCAGCCAAGGCCGACGAGTTCGCCCCACCCACCTTTCCCGCCCAGAACAGCGACCTCACGGTGGTCGACCGCTACTACCTCGGATGGACCCAGTATCAGACCGAGCACGGCCACGAACCGAGCGCCGACGAACTGTCCGCCTACCTCGCCGACCACGGCATGAACGGCCGCCACGGCAAACCCCTCAGCCCTTCCACACTGCGCCGTTACACCATCCCCTTCCGCATGTACACCATCTGGGCTCAACACCGCCAACACACCCAACACCCCTCCCCTCACGCCGTAGCCCATCACTGCACCACAAGCGGGATCACCGCCCAATACAACAAACCCATCACCCCCGACCACATCACCCAACAGACACAAGACTTCCAACGACGCTGGCGCACACTCACCCAACACCACACCCAAACCCACCAGCAGCAAGGAATTCACCATTCGCCTGGTACCGTTCACTCATAATGGAATTCCGCCACGTCGGAAATTCTCGACGATCTTGACGGCAAATGTCGGGATCGCAGATTGCGCAGGCACCTTCGGCGACGCCACGGCCACCGCTGGCATCCGCTCTGGCCCGCGAGGATGGATCCAAAGGTCGGAGGTGATGGTGCCGCAGCCGTGGCACAGGCACCGCCAGAGGGCCTTTACCCCGCGGTACGGTTCTTGGGGTTCGAATCCGTGCTCACGCGTCTCGGCGACGGCCATGTCCTGGTTGTGGCGCTGCGCCGCACCGGTTGCCCGGTCGGTGCACGGCTTGCAAGCGGACGCCAGCTCTGGCCGGTCAGGGAACCCAGACGCGGGCAGTCGCTGGGCGCCCGGGGTCAGCAGCTGGGGAATTACGTGAGCGTCCACACCGGGAGTCCGAGCTGCCCGACCAGCTCAACAAGCGGCTGCGGATCTACGACACCGGCATCCACGTCACCACCGCTACGTCCAAGACGGACCAGGCGGGCAAGGGCTCCGGCCGCCTTATCAACAACCGCGCCGACCTCCAGCTCGTACGCCGCGCTCGCGCCAGGTTCGCCGTGCTGCGCGAGCTCAGCAGCGGACGGCCCTGACCAGCCCACCTTCCGGGCCCTGACGGGGAAGGGCGGTCTCCGCTCCTCCCCGCCGGGCCGCAAGCGTGGCACCCGGATGCGGCCGGGCTCCCTCAACGAACGGCTCTAGCTCCTCGCCGAGCTGGCGGGCGTGCCATACATCGACGGCAAGAAGGCCACCTCCCACTCGTGGCGGGCCGACGCGAACACCGACATGGCCGAGAAGGGCGTCCCGCTCGCCGAGCGCAATCGGCCGGCCGGTGGGCGGACGGCTCCCATACGGCCGACACGGTCTGCGACCGCCGCCACGGTGTCGGTACGAGCGACCCGCTCGACAAGGTCCCCCAGTACGGCGGGCCCGCCCGAGCGACGGTCGCCGAGGCCCGCGCCGAGGCACCCGAGATCGCGTGACTACCCCGCCGCCATCGAGGGGGCGGGGGCGTTCAGGGGTGCAGCCTCTTCACCATGACCGCGTAGACGGGGGAGTCGGCGAACGGCTGCTGTTCGCCCACCTTCTTGTAGCCCCACGTCTCGTACAGCTCTTGCACCTTCGGGTGCGTCACGTCGACCAGGAGGACGGCCAGATCTTCTTCGCGCTCCTCCAGCAGCGCTTCGTGCAGACGCTCTGAGATGCCCTGCTTCCGCCACTGCGGGCGCACCATGACCTCGGAGACGGCGTAGGTCGCGGTGTAGCCGTTGTTTGGCTCGAAGGCGGTGGAGCGCCACCATTCGCGGCCCGGCTGGAGCGGAGCACCGTACGCGAAGCCGATCGGCTCGTCGCCGTCGAAGGCGACGACGCAGGTGAAGCCGTCCATCCCTGACCAGTGGTTGACGAACCAGGGGAACCGCTGGTTGAACTCGTCGTCCATCGCATCGGCGTAGGCGTCGGCGTGCACGTCGATCAGCATCTGCTTGAAGCCGTCCGGAAGGCTGTCCTTGCCGTAATGCCGCAGGTCGATCACCCTGGTCACGCTCGACTCCATTCATCTCGCATACGGTCTGCCCAGTTCCGGGCGTACGTCGTTGAGGGCGCCAGCCGGAACAGGTCTCGGTGGAAGTCTCCGATCAAGGTGCGCATGCGTCCAGGCAGCGGAGCGCCATCCATGATCGCGAAGACGGTGGCCGCGGTGTTCGTGGCCTGCTCCGGCTCTCCCTGCCGGAGCTGCGCAAGGGCGAGCTGGCACGTGGCCAGGGCGCGGCCGAGCGAACTACTCGTCGAGGCCCACGAGACGCCGACGCAGTCCGCCGCTGTCGCGGGCGCACCAGCCTCGCCTCCAGGCCCGAGCGGCGTGCCGCACTTCGGCAGCGCAGGGTCGCCCAGGACGGGCCAGACAAACGATCTTCCGCCCACGCACGCCCGGCCGCACCCTCCAGCAGACGCCGGCAGCGACAGGCCGCCGTTGCCGGTCCGGGACGTCAGCCAGCCAAAGGGACCAGGCGCAGCGACCGCGGCAGCAGGAACCTGCCGGCCGTCCCAATGGCGGCTTGATGGCCAGCTTTCGGTCTCGTGCGCCCCTCGATGAGGGGCAGCGGCAGGAGATGCAGAAGAGGAGGAGCCGGAGGGCGAGGAGCCCGACCCCGAGCACGACACTCCCACACGACGAGGAACACGAAGAAACTCGGGAGCGGCTGAGCATCGACATCGACCTTTCAGTGCTGCCGAAGAACCTCACCCAGCGGCAGCGAGCCGAACGGATCTACGTCGCCCACCAAGCCGCCGGCGTGGCCCTCTCGCAGGCCGACCTGGGCAAGTGGGCCGGGTACAATAACCCCACCTCCGGCGGCAACGAATACCGCCGGCTGGAGAAGGAGCACGACCCCATCGTCGTCCGCGAGGGTGCCACCCACGTCGACCTGAACTGGTCCCACCAACCGGTAGCCGCCTGAACGTCCAGCTCCCCCAACTCCCCGGCCGGCACGACCCCGTGCCAGGGAGAATGCCGTGTGTGGCGTTCCCCATCGCCCGTTCCCGGGACCGGCGGCGTGTGAGCCGTCGGCGGCGGGGCACCGTGTACGGCTCAAAGACGTGGACGCGGGCAATGCCCCCAGTCGCACCGTGCGCGGTGCCGACTGGGCGGGTCAGCGGGCACGGGCCCGGCTTCAGGACGACCGACCCGACAGTAGACCGCTCAGCACCCCCGCCCGAAACGACACCTGCGAAGTCAGTGGACGCACCAGGTGCCGCATCGCGGCATCCGCCGGCCACTGGATACGTCCGACGGGCACCTGCAGGACGAGCGGGGCCCCGGGGGCCAGCACATGGAAGCCGTCGGCCTCGTAGTAGGGGGCCAGGTAGGGCTTGTGGGTATGGATGCCGCCCACCATCGCCTGATAGCCCTGGCCGGCGTAGGAGCGGACCACGTGATCGACGAGCTGGTGGCGTAGCCCCTGGCCCCGGGCGCTGTCGGCCACCGACACCGCCTCCAACTCCACGAGCGCCCTCGACAGCCTCAGGCACAGCGGCCGGCCAAGGTCGGCTTGCATATCCATCAGCCACTGGACCGGGGGAATCGCGTGCGCCAAGCCGACGATGAGCCCTGCGGTCTGCTCCTGGGCGAGAAGCAGGGTGGCGGTGCCGTACTGGGGCGGCAGCTGGTAGCCGGTGCGCATCCGGTCGATGATCTCCTCAGGCATCGCGTCGTCGAGGAAGTCGACCGGCTGAAGCAGCGCGCGCACCTCCTCAGGGTCGTCGTCGGGGGTGGCCGGACGGATCAGGTAGCGGCCGTGCACGTGCGGCGCTTCGGCGCCCTCGGCCTGCGGTTGCCGCGGCGCGCTGCGGCGCTCTGCTCGGCGTCGAGAGGCTCGTCCCATGTCCTCCATCGCGCCTCAACCACACTCGGCGGCAATTGAGTTGAGCACGGGCAGGAACGCGTCGACTCGTCCACGGATACGCAACGTGGCAAGAGGCCGAACTGGCCCTCCGGTGACCTGGCGGGCTCCTGCCGGAGGAGAACGAAGGGGCAGCACGCACCCGCTGCGCCCGCTTGACCGGGCGACCCGGGCGGTGCTCGACGAGTGCGGGTGCTGTCCCTGTGTGTGAGGTCCGGGATCAGGACGTGGTGAGCCTTTTGAAGGCGGAGGCGGCGCCGGCGGCGCCGGGGCCGTAGCGGGCGCGTGCCCGGTCGAGGGCGGCTTCCAGCCGGTGGAGTTTTTCGTCGCGGTCGTGCTCCGCCCGCCGCCCGCCGCCCGCCGGCCGTCGGCACCGGCGGCCGCCGCGACCCGCTGTGCGATCGCCGTCATGTCGCCGGCGGGCTTGAGTCAGCGCTCGCGGCAGTCCAGCCGTCGCTGGTCCACCGGGCGTAGCAGCCGCGCGGCGTCCAGCACGTCCGCGATTCGGTGCTGGCCCGCGTCGGCGTAGCGGACGGCGTTGGTTAGGACGGCCGGGATGGCGAGGCGGTCGGCAAGCATGAGGGTGTGCGCGGCAAGGCGTACGGAGCCGGGTCCGGTCCCGGGCAGGCCCCAGCACACGATCTCCAGCCGCAGACCGTCGCCCGCGGCCTGCCGCCACGGCTCCAGAAGCTGTTCGGCGATGTCCGCACGGCCTGCGGAGAGGGGGCGGTTCGGAGGCAGGGCCGAGCATCACCACCAGGCCGCTGCCCGCGTACTGGCGCAGCTGCTCCCACGACGCCGCCGGCGGAGCGCCGGCGGCAAACGCGGCAGCGTGAGTAGCGGACACCAGCCGGCACAGCCGCGCCCATCCGTCCGGACCCTGGGCCAGGAAGGTCGCCCGGAACGGCGCTTCGGCCACGTGCGCACCACCCCGCACCGGAGTGCGGCGGCGGGCGGCCGGAGCGGCGGGAGTGCAGGCGGCGACCCCGAGGTCCACACCGAGCAGCGGGCGGATCCCCTCAGCCGCAGCAGCCTTTACGAAACGGACGGTCCCGCTGACCATGTCCCGGTCGGTCAACGCCAGCGTCCCGATGCCGCGCTCGGCGGCCCGGGCGGCGAGATCGCTTGGATGCGAGGCGCCGTAGCGGGCCGAAAACCCGCTCGCCACATGCAGATGAGGAAGCCCTCCGCGCATGCCACCCTCCGCCCAACCCCCAAACCATCACTAACTGCCTGTTCTCTATCCGTTCGCGTGGGTGGACAGGTTCGAACGGGGGCCTGGTTCGGGTGAGTTGTCCGGGACCGGTGCATGAAGGAAGG
>NZ_JBVIMA010000021.1:0-28487 GCF_055580085.1 Streptomyces sp. NPDC032126 | reverse complement strand
GTACTGCAGGGGGGACCCTGTGGGAGAGTAGGACACCGCCGAACAATCATTGTGGGAAACCCCGCACCGTTATGGTGCGGGGTTTTCTGCGTTTAAGCTCGCAGTTATGCGCTATGACCTTGTCGTCTTCGACAACGACGGTGTGCTCGTGGACAGCGAGCCCATCTCCAACCGGCATCTCGCGGCCTATCTCACCGAGCTCGGGCACCCGACGACGTACGAGGAGTCGATCCGGGACTACATGGGGTCCGCGATGCACCGGATCCATGAGCTGATTCTGGAGCGGACCGGTGAGCGGTTGCCGGCGGACTTCGACGATGTCTTCCACGGCAGGGTCTTCGCCGCCTTCGAGCGCGAGCTGACGCCGGTGTCGGGGGTCTCCGGGGTACTGGAGAAGCTGGCGGCGGACGGGGTGCCGTACTGCGTGGCCTCCTCCGGGAGTCATGAGCGGATCCGGGTGGGGCACCGGGCGACCGGGCTGGACCGGTGGTTCGACGAGTCCCGGATCTTCAGCTCGCAGGACGTCGGCCGGGGAAAGCCCGCCCCGGACCTCTTCCTGCACGCGGCCGAGCGGATGGGGGTGGCCCCGGAGCGGTGTGTCGTCGTGGAGGACTCGCCGCTCGGCGTGCAGGCGGCGGTCGCGGCCGGGATGGACGTCTACGGGTTCACCGCCATGACACCGGCCGACGGGCTCATGGGGGCGACTCGACTCTTCGCGGACATGGGGGAGTTGGGGGACCTGCTGCTCTGACATTTGTCATGCGGACGTCCGGACGATCGTTTCTACTGGGGGACCCCCGGCTGCCGCGAAGCTAAGGGCATGACGACGAAGACGAGCACCACGAAGACGAACGCGACGAAGACGAACGCGAAGCGCGCCCACCTCACCCCCCTCCTCGTGGATGTCGCGGTGCCCCTCGGGTCGTACTACCTCTTCAAGGACGGCTTCGGGACGAGCACGTTCGCGGCGCTCGCCTGGAGCAGCGTGGTGCCGGCCGTGCGGACGGTGTGGGGCGCGGTGAAGGAGCGCACGACCAACGGGCTCGCCCTGCTCATCCTCGTGGTGAACGTCGTCGGGCTGGTGCTCAGCTTCGTGTCCGGGGATCCGCGGCTGATGCTCGCCAAGGACGGCGCGGTCAGCAGCACCGTGGGGATCGGGATCCTGGTGTCCGTGGCGCTGGGGAAGCCGATGATGACCGCGGCCATGCGGCCGCTCATGGTGAAGGGCGACGCGGCGCGGGACGCGGCCTGGGAGCGGCTGGTGTCGGGGGCCGTGTCCGGCTCGGTGGCCTTCCGCCGCAAGGAGCGGGTCTTCTCGATGGTGTGGGGTGTCGTGCTGCTCGCCGAGTGCCTCGTGCGGGTCGTGGGCGCGTACACCGTGCCGGTGGACACCATGGTCTGGCTGGGCGGGGTCATCATGGCCGGTGCGATGGTGATCGGGTTCGTGCTCAGCGGGGGCCTGGCCGTGGAGACGATGAAGGGGCTGCTGGCCGATGAGGTGAAGGCGGCGGCCGAGGAGAGCGCGGCGAAGGCGGGCACCCCCGCATCCACCCCGGGCTCCACCCCGGCCTCCGACCTGGCTCTCGCCCGGTAGACCGGTAGAGCCGACCTCTCTCCCGCCAAAGCTGAGGGAAATTCATCTTTGGCAAGATCTACCCAGCAGTAGCCCGGGGCCCTACGCTCGCCGCCATGACAGAAGTGCTGCGGCGCGGTAGGGCCTCGTTGGCGTTCAGCTTCTTCGCGCAAGGCGTCGCCTTCGCTCTGCTGGTGACCCGGATCCCGGCCATCCAGGACCGGTACGGGGTGTCCGACGCGCTGCTGCCCGCCTTCCTCGCGGCCGTGCCCGTGCTGGCCGGTGCGGGCAGTGTGGCGACCGAGCAGCTGGTGAGGCGAATACGACCGAGCGTGGTGCTGCGCTGGTCCCAGCCGGTCGTGCTGCTGGCGCTGGTCGGGGTCGGGTCCGGGGACCGGGTGGCCGTACTGGGGGCGGCGCTGGCGGTGTTCGGGCTGTCGGTGGGCGCCCTGGACGCGTCCATGAACATGCTCGGGGTCAGTCTTCAACGGGCGTACGGGCGCAGCATCATGCTGAGCTTTCACGCGGCGTACAGCCTGGGCGGGATCGTCGGGGCGTCGCTGGCGTGGGCGGGGGCGCACTGGCATCTCGCGCTGTGGGTGTCGTATCTGCCGGTGGTGACGGTGCTGCTGCCCGCGGTGCTGGTGGGGAGCCGGTGGTACGTCGACGGGAAGGCCGCGCCGGCGGAGCAGGCACCGGCGGAGCAGCAGGCGCCGGAAGCGGTGGGCGGCGGCACGGGCGTCGTCTTCAGGATGCTGCTTCCGCTGTGTCTGGTGATGTGCTTCGCCTACATCGGGGACTCGACGGTCTCCAACTGGAGTGCGAAGTATCTGCAGGACGTGCTGGGGAGTTCGGAGCAGCTGGCGACCGTGCCGTACAACGTGTACATGGTGACCACGCTGCTCGGGCGGGCGCTCGGGGATCTCGGGGTGCGGCGGTTCGGGGCGGTGGCCGTGGTCCGGGGCGGCGCGGTGGTGGCCGCGGTGGGGTTCGCGGTGGTCGCGGTGGCGCCGGGGCCGTGGGTGGGCATGCTGGGATTCACCCTGCTGGGGCTGGGGTTGTGTGTGCTGGTGCCGCAGACCTTCGCGGCGGCGGGGCGGCTCGCTTCTGAAAATTGGGGCCCCGGGGCCTCGGATGCGGCCGTGGCGCGGCTGAACGTCTTCAACTACGTCGGGTTTCTGGTGGGTTCGCCGCTGGTGGGGGCGTTGGGGGATCTGTGGAGCTATCGGGGGGCGATGCTGGTGCCGATGGTGTTGGTGCTGGTGACGCTCGTGTACGCCCGGTCGTTCGAGGCTCAACCGGACCGATACGGTGGCGGGCATGAGCGGCCGCGCACAGCTGATGTGGGACGAGGCAGTAACGGGCTATGACTTCGGGCCCGAGCATCCGATGGATCCGGTTCGCCTGGAGCTGACCCGGAAGCTGGTCGGGGCTCTCGGGCTCGATCGTGAGGTGGAGGTCGTCGCGGCGAAGCCGGCCGGCGAGTCGACACTGCGGCTGGTGCATCGGGAGGACTACATCGCGGCGGTGAGGGCGGCCTCGGCGGATCCGGAGACGGCCGACACGTCGTACGGGCTGGGGACGATGGACGATCCGGCGTTCGCGGGCATGCACGAGGTCAGCGCACTGATCGCCGGGCAGTCGGTGGGGGCGGCGGAGGCGGTGTGGCGGGGCGAGGCGCTGCACGCGGTGAACTTCGCGGGCGGGCTGCATCACGCGATGCCGGGTGCGGCGTCGGGGTTCTGCATCTACAACGACGCCGCTCTGGCGATCGCGCGGCTGCTGGAGCTGGGGGCCGAGCGGGTGGCCTATGTGGATGTGGACGTGCATCACGGGGACGGGGTGCAGGCGGCGTTCTGGGAGGACCCCCGGGTGCTGACGATCTCCCTGCACGAGCATCCTCGTACGTTGTTCCCGCAGACCGGGTGGCCCGAGGAGACCGGTGGCGCGGGGGCGGCGGAGGGGTCGGCGGTGAATGTCGCGTTGCCGGCGGGGACCGGGGACGCGGGGTGGCTGCGGGCGTTCCACGCGGTGGTGCCGGAGCTGATCGCGGACTTCCGGCCGGATGTGCTGGTGACCCAGCACGGGGCGGACACGCACTTCGAGGATCCGCTGGCGCATCTGGCGGTGTCGCTGGACGCGCAGCGGGCCGTGCAGGTGGCGTGTCATGAGCTGGCGCACGAGTACGCGGGCGGCAAGTGGGTGGCGCTCGGCGGGGGCGGTTACGCGGTGGTGGAGGTGGTGCCACGGTCGTGGACGCATCTGGTGGGCGTGGCGGCCGGTCGGGAGGTGGCGCCGGAGACGGTGATCCCGGAGAGCTGGCGGCAGGACGTGTTCGCGCGGACACGTCAGTTGGGGCCGCAGCGGATGACCGACGGGCGGTGGCCGGTGCGGTGGGCCGAGTGGGAGGCGGGCTACGACCCGGCGGACCGCCTGGACCAGGCGGTGCTGGCGACACGACGGTCGGTGTTTCCGCTACGGGGGCTGTTGGCGTAGAGCGCCGACGCGGAGGGCGCCAACCGGGAGGGGCGTTGCCCCGGAGGACGCCGACCGGAAGGGCGTAGGCGCGGAGGGCGCCGGCATGAAGGGGGTTGGCGGAAGGGCCCCGACGAGAAGGGCCCCGGAAAGGGCGCCGACGGAAAGGGCCCCGACGAGAAGGGCCCCGGAAAGGGCGCCGACGGAAAGGGCCCCGACAAGGAGGCCCCCGACAAGGAGGCCCCCGACGAGAAGGGCCCCGACGCGAAGGGCCCCGACGCGAAGGGCGCCGACAAGAAGGCCCCCGACGCCCCGGCGGGGATGTCTCGGCGTTACGCCGACCGTGGGCTGTTGGTCCGTTTCGGTGGCGGGGGGTTGGACGGGGGCGGCAGCATCGGGGGGTGGGCACGGGTGGTGGTGCGTTGTGGGGGCATCTGGTGGGGGCCCGGCTGGCGGGGGTGGTCGCGTCCTCGTGGGAGGGGAGCCTCGGGCGGTACCGGTTGTTCGCGGCCCGGGATCCCCGGGTGGTGCTGGGGCTCGATCCGCGGGGCGCGTGGGGTGTGCGGGACGTGGTGGCGCTGGTGGGGGAGAAGTGTGGATGGGGTGGGGCGGAAGGTGCGTTCATCGATCCCGCTCTGACGCTCAGGGGGCTCGACGCTTTCGCCGAGCGGGTCGGCCGGGTCGCCGAGCGGCGCGGGGCCGTACTGATCGGGACCGGGCATCCGGATCGGCTGCTCGGGTTCTACGCCGGGCTCGCGGACGCGCTGTCGGCGGCGGGATGTGCCGTTCTCACCCCGGCGTATGGTCGCTGTGTCGACATAACGACCCGGTTCGGTCTACGTACGCACAACCTCGTGTACGTACGGGGAGTCGGGTTCCTGAGAGAAACAGGGCGCCAGAGCGCCGGTTGTGCGACCGGCGCGCACTCGCACTCGCCGCTCCCGGTTCGGGTCGCCCTGGCGGCGGCGGCCGAGGCCGGCGGGCCGTTGCCCGAGCTGGTGATCGGGGATCACGGCTGGGTCTGCGGGGCAGGTCAGCTGGGGTTCGAGGCCGTGGGGCTGGCCGATGTGGACGACCCCGCGCTGTTCGTGGGGCAGGCGGAGGGGGTCGTGTCCGTGGTCGTTCCGGTTGATGATGCGGTGCGGTCCGATTACTACCTGCCGCTGACCCGCTACGTACTCAATCGGGCGTGTCTGTCACAGTAGGCCGCCGATGGGTGCACCTCTTCCCCACTCGCATCACCCGCCCCTAGTCTGGGGAGTGAGCACGCAGCGACGAAGAGTCACCGGAAGGGGAAGCCGGTGGCCGACGAGTCGAGTGCGGAAGGTTCAGGTGTGTCATGGCTGCAGCTGGCGAGAGGCCTCTGAGCGAGGTCACGTTCCTTACCGTGGCGGAAGTGGCCGCGGTGATGCGAGTGTCCAAGATGACCGTGTACCGGCTGGTGCACAGCGGTCATCTGCCCGCGATCCGGGTGGGGCGGTCCTTCCGCGTCCCCGAGAACGCGGTTCACGAGTACCTCCGCGATAGCTTCGTGGGGGTGGAAACCGCCTAGTCCGCACAGTCCGCGGCAAGGAGTCCACGTCCTGGGGAGGCTCGTTCCAGGGGCCTCCCCGGACCCTCGATTAACGGCCTCGGCGCTCGGGCGGGTAGGCTAGCCCCTCGTAGGTCGTGTGGGCCCATGGCGCCCAAACACCGAGTGATGAGAAGTGAGCGAGGGTAGTCGTGGGCTCTGTTATCAAGAAGCGGCGCAAGCGGATGGCCAAGAAGAAGCACCGCAAGCTGCTCAAGCGCACGCGCGTTCAGCGTCGTAACAAGAAGTAGTACGACGCGGCGAGCGCCGAAGCGTGTTGTGCGGCCCCCCACCTCTTCCGAGGTGGGGGGCCGCACTCCTTTCCGTGACTTCTCGTCACGTCATGCATCGGGTGGTCATCACAGCGCAACACCGAACCGCTAAGTTGGCCTCATCGGGGAAACCGGTGGAACAACCTGTAGAACCAGCTCCCGAGAGGAAGGCGCTGATCGTGGGCAAGGTCGTGCTCGTGACCGGAGTGGCCCGTCAGCTGGGGGGCCGGTTCGTACGACGGATCCAGCGCGACCCGGAGGTCGACAGGGTCGTCGCCGTGGACGCCGTGCGGCCCGAGCACCATCTCGGCGGGGCCGAGTTCGTCCAGACCGACATCCGGCAGCCCACCATCGCCCGGGTGCTCGCCGAGAGCGGCGCCGACACGGTCGTCCACATGGATGTGACGGCCACCGCGCTGGGCAGCGGAAGCCGGGCGACGGTCAAGGAGACCAACGTCATCGGCACCATGCAGCTCCTCGGCGCCTGCCAGAAGTCGCCGAGCGTGAAGCGGCTGGTGATCAAGTCCAGCACCAATGTCTACGGGTCCGCGCCGCGCGATCCGGCCGTGTTCACCGAGACCACCGCGGCCAAGTCGCTGCCCAGCGGTGGCTTCGCCAAGGACACCGTCGAGGTCGAGGGGTATGTGCGCGGGTTCGCCCGGCGGCGGCCCGATGTCGCGGTGTGCGTGCTGCGGTTCGCCAACATCCTCGGGCCGACCGCCGAGACGCCGCTCGTCTCGTACTTCTCGCTGCCCGTGCTGCCCACGGTGTTCGGGTACGACCCCCGGTTGCAGTTCGTGCACGAGGACGACGTCATCGAGGTGCTGCGGATCGCCTCGCACGAGCCGGCGCGCGGCACCCTCAACAGCGGCACGTTCAACATCGCGGGCGACGGGGTGCTGCTGCTGTCGCAGTGTTCGCGGCGGCTCGGTCGGCCCACCGTGCCGTTGCTGCTGCCCGCCGTCACGTGGGCGGGCTCCCTGGTGCGTACGCTGGGCATGACGGACTTCTCGCCCGAGCAGATCCGGCTGCTCACCCACGGCCGGGTCGTGGCGACGGACCAGATGCGCGACACGCTCGGGTTCCGGCCGAAGTACACGACGGCCGAGACCTTCGCCGACTTCGCACGCAGTCAGGGACCCGGACTGCTGCCGCCGGAGGCCCTCGCGGGGGCCGTCGACCGGATTGCCGCGCTGCCCGTGCTGGGCGGCGGCCACTCCCTGAGCCACAGCGCCAACTGAGGAGCGCATCAACGATGGCGGACGCCAAGGTCATTCCGTTCGACGACGACCGGTCCCGGGGGAGCGCCGTGCAGCGGTCGCCGCGGCGCCGGAGCGCGGGGATCAGCCGGCGCAAGGGGGGCGAGCAGCCCGTGCCGGTGCGCGAGGTGCGCGAGATCGGTGAGGTCCAGCCCCTGCCCGGCAGGGCGGGCAGGCAGGATGATGTTCCCGTGACCGGTGAGGTGTCGGGTGATGTGTCGGGTGGATCGTCGGGTGAGGCGTCGGGTGAGGAGAGGTCGTCCCGGATGGGCGGGGGGCTGGAGCGGCGGATCGCCGGCGGCCTGTCGTTCCTGCGGCGCCGCCTCACGGGTGACTACGAGGTCGACGACTTCGGCTACGACGAGGAGCTCACCGACCAGGTCCTGATGTCGCTGCTGCGGCCGGTGTACGAGAAGTACTTCCGGGTCGAGGTGAAGGGCGTCGAGAACATCCCGGCGGAGGGCGGGGCGCTGATCGTCGCCAACCACTCGGGGACGCTGCCGCTGGACGGGCTGATGATGCAGGTGGCGGTGCACGACCACCACCCGGCGGGCCGTCATCTGCGGCTGCTCGCCGCGGACCTGGTGTTCGTCCTGCCCGTCGTCAATGAGCTGGCCCGCAAGCTGGGGCACACGCTGGCCTGCGCGGAGGACGCGGAACGGCTGCTGGGGCAGGGCGAGCTGGTCGGTGTGATGCCGGAGGGCTTCAAGGGCATCGGCAAGCCGTTCGGCGAGCGCTACAAGCTTCAGCGCTTCGGCCGGGGCGGCTTCGTCTCGACGGCGCTGCGCAAGGGCGCGCCGATCATTCCGTGCTCGATCGTCGGGGCGGAGGAGATCTACCCGATGATCGGCAACGCGAAGACGCTCGCCCGGGTGCTGGGTTTCCCGTACTTCCCGTTGACGCCCACGTTTCCGTGGCTGGGTCCGCTGGGGGCGATCCCGCTGCCCACCAAGTGGACGATCCAGTTCGGTGAGCCGATCCCGACGGACGGCTATCCGCCGGAGGCGGCGGACGACCCGATGCTGATGTTCAACCTGACGGACCAGGTCAGAGAACAGATCCAGCACACGCTGTACAAGCTGCTCGTGCAGCGGCGGTCGGTGTTCTTCTGAGCGGTTCGGCAGTACGACGTTGGGGCGCCCTTCTCCGGAAGGGCGCCCCAACGTCGTACTGGCTGCCAGGATCTAGGTCGCGTCGTCGCTGTCGATGCCCAGACCCGGGAGGAGGCCCGGGAGCAGGGGTTTGATGGTGACTTCCGGCTCGGGGGTGGGGGTTGAGGGCGGGGAGGTCGGCGTGGAGCCCAGCGGGGGGTCCAGGAGGCCGCCGGTGTTGCCGCCGAGCAGGCCGTCGTCCTGGGTGGAGGAGTCCGCGGACGTGCTCGGGGAGCCGGACTGGTGGGCGCCGGGGGCCGAGCCCTGGCCCGTGCCGGGGGTGGTGTCGCCGCCGGTGCCGGAGGTGTCCGCGGACGACGAGTCCGTGCCCTCGCGCACTCCCGAGCCGCCGCCCTGGGCGGGAGGCTGGGGGAGGAGAGACTGCAGCGGGGCGACTTCCTGCTCTATGGCGTCGAGCACCGACGACACCTGCTGACTGACGTCCCCGAGCTGGACCGGCAGGCGGTCGCGCACGGCGCTCCACACCTCCCGGTGCGAGCGGGAGAACGCCGACAGGGCCTGCATGGGGCCCAGGGAGTCGGGGTCGCGCTCATACGCCTCGTGCAGCAGCCGGTGTCCCTCGGACGCGTCGTACTGCATGCCGGTCAGGGTGCGGCGGATCTCGCCGAGGGACTCGTGGTCGAGGGGGCCGCTCCTGCCGCGCTCCAGGAGCCGCCGGGCCTCGCTCAGGCGCGTCGACGCCTGGTCGAGGAACGCCTCGCCGCGCTCGCTGTCGCCGTCGGCGAGGTAGTTCAGCTTGAAGTCCTCGATGCCGCGCTTGAGCCCGTAGAGCGAGTCACCGGGGAGGGCGTCGGAGCTGGCCGCGGCGACTCCGCCGAAGGCACCCGCGGCGACGCCGACGCTGAGTCCGCCCGCGGTGAGGCCCTTGGCGAGCCGGGAGCGGGGCCGGAACTTGCCCAGTGGGCTCGCCCGGTGAGCGCCCCGGCCGCGTGCGCGCTGCTCGGGCACCGAAGGGTCCGACGTCTCGCCTCCGAGCGTGCCTTCCTGGAGCATGGCCTCCATGGCGGCCACCAGCTGGGCCCGCTGGACGACCTTGACCTCGGGGTCGAGCTCCGGTCTGGGCAGCTCGGCGAGGCCGGTGGCGAGGGCCAGGAGCTGGCCCTGCTCGGTCTGGTCCGCAGCGGCCGGCGCCGGTGCCGGTCCTTCGGTCTGCTCGGCCGCCGTGCCCTGATCGGACTGCTGCTCCAGGGCCTGGGCGAAGGCGTTCGCCCGCCGGTGCACCGATACGTTCGCGATCACTGGCGGCACCTCCTCTCGTCATGACGGTCGACTCCCCGGGGGTCCTCGGGGTTGCACGCACGCGACCGATTCCCCACGATCGGGTGATCGGGGTCGGCCGGTACGTGACCACAGGGAGCCTGCATCCCGCACAACGACTGGCGCGGCACTTGGGTTACGGACTGCGGATGATCGGATCGGGAAGCCAACGGACTTTCACTGACCGTGAGTTGGGGATCGCGGAGCGTGGGGGTACGGCTGCGTGGGGTCAGCTCAGCGGGCGTCGTCCGGCAGGAGGCGGGCCAGGGTGCGGACGGCGCGGTACTGGAGGGTCTTGATGGCGCCCTCGTTCTTGCCCATCACGCGCGCGGTCTCGGCGACGGACAGGCCCTGCAGGAAGCGGAGGGTCACGCACTCCTGCTGCTGGGGGTTGAGCCGGCGCACGGCGTCGAGAAGCGCGGCGTTGGAGAGGGACTCCAGGACGGAGTCCTCGGGGGAGCGCTCGACCTCGTTGGCGTCGAGCATCTCGCCGGTGGTGACTTCCAGGCGGAAGCGGCTGGACTTGAAGTGGTCGGCGACGAGGTTGCGGGCGATGGTGACGAGCCAGGCGCCGAAGTCGCGGCCCTGCCAGGTGAAGGTGCCGATGCGGCGCAGGGCGCGCAGGAACGTCTCGCTGGTGAGGTCCTCGGCGGTCGCCTTGCCGCCGACGCGGTAGTAGATGTAGCGGTAGACGGTGTCGCTGTACTGGTCGTAGAGGCGGCCGAAGGCGTCGGCCTCGCCGGCCTGGGCGCGCTCCACGAGGTCCATCATCCGGGCGCTGTCGCTGTCGGCGGCGGGTCGGCGCGCGGTGGTGGCGGCGCCGGCCGCCGGGCGTCCCCGTCTGCCGGCCGCCCGCGTGTCGCCCGACCGCCGCCCCTCGACGACGGCGCCCCGCGCCGGCACCTGCTCGAGGCCGTCGGCCAGTGCGTAGCACGGGCCGACCGGTGCGGTGGCGGCGAAGGCGGGGACGGCGTACGCGGTGGGGACGAGGCCGCGCAGCGTCTCTTTGACCGTTGCGACAGTTGCGCGCAGCGTAGCCAGGCCCGAGGCGTCAACCCCGACGTGTGGGTACACGGGACTCCCAGAGGCAGAGCTTCCATCACGTGCAGTGCGGGACCGTTCACCCGTCGTAGCGACGGAGGGGGTACCGGTTTGCGTCTGAGGAGAATAACGCTTCGTGCAGGCGCTGCTACACCCAGTTGCTCAAATCATCGATTACGTCGCTTCTGTAACCGATTGACGCCCGATCAAGTACCGCAGAGTGAGCGGTTGTTGATCGAAAAGGTTCGTATTGCGGGCTGGTACGGGGCGTGTTGTGGCTGTGCGCGGACAAGGCGCATGGATGGGGGCGGTGCGGGGTACGACGGTGGGATTGGCCGGTTCCCGCGGGCGCGTTGGCCGAGATGATCAGGTCGGGCCGATCCGTGCGCGCCGGTCAACGGCGACGGCGGCTCAGGGCGATGGCCGCCGCCGTGCCGCCGGCCACCGCGCCGACGCCCGCGGCCGCGGGGATGCCCACCTTCGCCGCCTTGCGGCCGGTGCGGTAGTCGCGCAGACGCCAGTCCAGCTCCCGGGCGTGTTTGCGGAGTTTCGTGTCCGGGTTGATCGCGTAGGGGTGGCCGACCAGGGACAGCATCGGGATGTCGTTGTGGCTGTCGCTGTAGGCCGCGCAGCGGGTGAGGTCCAGGCCCTCCGCCGCCGCCAGGGCGCGTACCGCCTCCGCCTTCGCCGGGCCGTGCAGCGGCTCGCCCACCAGCTTGCCCGTGTAGACGCCGTCGACCGACTCTGCCACCGTGCCCAGCGCGCCCGTGAGTCCCAGGCGGCGGGCGATGACCTGGGCGATCTCCACCGGCGCCGCCGTCACCAGCCACACCTTCTGGCCCGCGTCCAGGTGCGCCTGGGCCAGTGCGCGCGTGCCGGGCCAGATGCGCTCGGCCATGTACTCGTCGTAGATCTCCTCGCCGATCGACATCAGCTCGGAGACCCGGTGGCCCTTGACGATCGACAGGGCCGAGTCGCGGGCGTCCTGCATGTGCTCGGGGTCCTCGACGCCCGCCAGGCGGAACCACGCCTGCTGCCAGGCGAACCTGACCAGGTCGCGGGTCTCGAAGAACTTCCGCTTGTACAGGCCCCGGCCGAAGTGGAAGAGCGCGGCGCCCTGCATCACCGTGTTGTCCAGGTCGAAGAAGGCGGCGGCCCGGTCGTCGCCGAGCACCGGGAACTGGGGTTCCTTCCCCTCTTCTTCCTCGACGGCGGATTCGGGGACCGACTTGCGCGCAGCCTCCGCCGAGGCCTCGCCTGCCAACACGCTCCGCGCCGTGGCGGAGCGCCTACGGGGAGTGAGCCATCCGAGAGCGGCCATGGCGTGAGCATAGCCAGTTTGTTCGGTGCTTCCGTCAGCCGCGAGGTTCGAAGGTGTGAACTCTCCGCGACCACACCGTAAAAGCCGCGCTGTCGCGCGCGGGCGGGAGGTGTCGGCGGCCACCCGTACGGCGGCGTGAGAATGGAGAGCATGACTCCCCTTTTCCGCCGGAAGGGCCCCGCCCCGCAGGACCGGCTCGTGACGTTGATCGGCAAGCCCGGCTGTCATCTGTGTGACGAGGCACAGATCGTCATCGAGAAGGTCTGCGGTGATCTCGGGGTGCCCTGGGAGAAGAAGGACATCACCGAGGATCCGCACCTGCACGACCAGTACTGGGAGCAGATTCCCGTGGTGCTCGTCGACGGGGCGCAGCACACCTTCTGGCGCGTGAACGAGGAGCGGCTGCGCCGGGAACTGACCGGGTAGTCCAAAGTG
Source organism: Streptomyces sp. NPDC032126 (assembly GCF_055580085.1). NCBI lineage: Bacteria > Bacillati > Actinomycetota > Actinomycetes > Kitasatosporales > Streptomycetaceae > Streptomyces > Streptomyces sp. NPDC032126. Next base: position 16,112 of record NZ_JBVIMA010000021.1, on the reverse strand, counting down.
GTCCGAAAGTCGCTTAGGATCGACGGCGAGTTGGTCTTGGGGGCGGGATTCACGAGGAGCGTGAGCTGTTTTGCCCCCAGGAGCGAAGCGCGTGACCCCGGTCACGTTGGCCGGGCAAATCGGACACCATCTTTGTGCACGCGTTCACAAAGACATAGCCTGCATTCGACGGGGCGGTCTGGGGACGTACGACCGCCTGCAGCCCCGCTCTACCCGCAGGAGCACCGTGGCAACTGGCCGAACTCACCGACCGGCGACCCGTAGCCGAGGGATTCCCGAGGCCACGGTCGCCCGGCTTCCGCTGTACCTCCGCGCCCTGACCGCGCTGTCGGAGCGCTCGGTCCCCACGGTCTCCTCCGAGGAGCTCGCGGCCGCGGCCGGGGTCAACTCCGCCAAGCTGCGCAAGGACTTCTCGTACCTGGGTTCGTACGGGACCCGTGGCGTCGGCTACGACGTCGAGTATCTCGTCTACCAGATCTCGCGTGAGCTCGGGCTCACTCAGGACTGGCCGGTTGTCATCGTCGGTATCGGTAACCTCGGCGCCGCTCTCGCCAACTACGGCGGGTTCGCGTCCAGGGGGTTCCGGGTCGCCGCCCTCATCGACGCCGACCCGGCCATGACCGGACGGCAGGTCGCCGGGATCGCCGTGCAGCACAGCGACGACCTGGAGAAGATCATCTCCGACAACGGCGTCTCCATCGGCGTGATCACCACCCCGCCGGGCGTCGCCCAGCAGGTCTGCGACCGGCTCGTGGCCGCCGGGGTCACCTCCATTCTGAACTTCGCGCCGACCGTGCTGTCCGTCCCGGACGGCGTGGACGTGCGGAAAGTGGATCTGTCGATCGAGCTGCAGATCCTCGCCTTCCACGAGCAGCGCAAGGCCGGCGAGGAGGCCGCGCTGCCCGACGGCACCGGGCCGGCCGCCGTCACCCGCGGCGACTCCGCCGCCGACCAGGGGCCCGACGGGGACGTACCCGCCGTGATGCCGGCATGAGCCTTCTCGTCGTAGGACTGAGCCACCGCAGCGCACCGGTCAGCGTGCTGGAGCGGGCCTCGCTGAGCACCGACGCGCAGATCAAGTTGCTCCAGGACACCGTCGCCGCCGAGCCCGCCGCCGAGGCCGCCGTCCTCGCCACCTGCAACCGCATCGAGCTCTACGCCGACGTGGACAAGTTCCACGCGGGCGTCGCCGAGCTGTCCACCCTCCTCGCCCAGCACAGCGGCGTCGGTCTGGACGAGCTCACCCCTTATCTGTACGTGCACTACGAGGACCGGGCCGTCCACCACATGTTCTCGGTGGCCTGCGGACTGGACTCCATGGTCGTCGGCGAGGGCCAGATCCTCGGCCAGATAAAGGACTCCCTCGCCCAGGCGCAGGACCTGCACACCGCCGGCCGGCTGATGAACGACCTGTTCCAGCAGGCCCTGCGCGTCGGCAAGCGCGCCCACTCCGAGACCGGCATCGACCGGGCCGGGCAGTCCCTGGTGACCTTCGGCCTGGAGCAGCTCGCCCGGGGCGCCGAGGTGCCGGGCTGGGCCGCCGGGAAGAAGGCGCTGGTCATCGGCGCCGGGTCGATGTCCTCGCTGGCCGCCGCGACCCTCGCGCGCGCCGGGGTCGACGAGATCGCCGTCGCCAACCGCACCTTCGAGCGCGCCGAGCGGCTCGCCCAGATCCTCAACGACGCCGACGGAACGCACGTGACGGCCCGCGCGGTACCGATGGAATCGGTGCCGGCCGAGCTGACACGTGCCGACGTCGCGGTGTCCTGTACCGGGGCGACGGGGCTGGTGCTGACGGCCGAGGCGGTCGCCGCGGCGGTGGACGGGCGCGTCGCCTTGGGCACGCCGGACGCCGGTGCCGGCCGGGGGCCGCTCGCGCAGCCCGGCGCCGACCGGGTCCGTACCGCCCAGGGCGGCACGCCCGCTCGCGGCCGCACGGGCCCGGCCGACGACGAGAACTGTCCGCTCGACCTGTCCGCCGTACAGCCCGGCTTCTCCGTCATGGGGGAGGCCGCCGTCGCCGGGATGGACGCGGCGACGCTCGAACAGCACGCCGCGTGGGTCGACAAGGGCACGGTCGTCGAGCGCCGCGAGGACGCCCGCCGGCGCGCCGAGACCGACGCCGAACTGATCACCGCACTCGCCGCGACCGCCGCCACCGTCGGCCGGATCCCGGAGCGGCGCAGGCCCGAGCCCACCGCCGACGCCCTGCGCCCCGAACCCGTGCTGTTCCTGCTCGACCTCGCCATGCCGCGCGACATCGACGCGGCCGCGCACCGGCTCGCCGGGGTGCGCCTGGTGGACATCGAGTCGCTCGCCGAGGCCTCCGCGGACGCCCCGATGGCGGCGGACGTCGACCAGGTGCGGCGGATCGTGTCCGACGAGGTCGCCGCCTTCGGCGCCGCGCTGCGGGCCGCCCACATCACGCCCACCGTGGTCGCCCTGCGCGCCATGGCCGCGGACGTCGTCGCCACCGAGATCGCCCGCCTCGAAGGGCGGCTGCCCGGCCTCGACGACAAGCACCGCAGCGAGATCACCCAGACCGTGAAGCGCGTCGTGGACAAACTGCTGCACGCGCCGACCGTACGGGTCAAGCAGCTCGCCGCCGAGCCCGGCGGCGCCGGGTACGCGGACGCCCTGCGGACCCTGTTCGACCTCGACCCCGAGACGGTCGCCGCCGTCTCCCGGGCCGAGGACAGCACCGAGAAGAACCGAGGGCCACGATGACGGAGAGGGCACTGAGGCTCGGGACCAGGCGGAGCAAGCTCGCCATGGCCCAGTCCGGGCAGGTGGCGGACGCCGTCCGCCGGGTCACCGGACGGCCCGTCGAACTCGTCGAGATCACCACGTACGGCGATGTGTCCCGTGAGGCGCTCGCGCAGATCGGCGGCACCGGCGTGTTCGTCACCGCGCTGCGCGACGCGCTGATCCGGGGCGAGGTCGACTTCGCGGTTCACTCGCTGAAGGACCTGCCGACCACGCAGCCCGAGGAACTCGTCCTGGCCGCCGTACCGGTGCGCGAGGACCCCCGGGACGTGATCGTCGCCCGGGACGCGCTGAAGTTCACCGACCTCCCGCGCGGGGCGCGCATCGGCACCGGTTCGCCGCGCCGCATGGCGCAGCTCAACGCGTACGCACGCGCCCACGGCCTCGACATCGAGACCGTCCCGATCCGCGGGAACGTCGACACCCGCATCCGGTACGTCCACGACGGCGAGCTGGACGCCGTGGTCCTGGCCGCCGCCGGACTCAACCGGATCGGCCGTGCCGACGAGGTGACCGACTTCCTGTCGGTCGACACCGTTCTGCCCGCTCCCGGCCAGGGGGCGCTGGCGATCGAATGCAGCGCGGCCGACGCGGAGCTGATCGCCGCGCTCGCCGAACTCGACGACCCGTTCACCCGGGCCGCCGTGACCGCCGAGCGGTCCCTGCTCGCCGCCCTGGAGGCCGGCTGCAGCGCCCCTGTGGGCGCGCTGGCCGACCTGCTGGCCGACGGGCAGATTGTCAAGGAAATGCGCCTGCGGGCCGTCGTCGGCACGACCGACGGCACCCGTACGGTGCAGCTGTCCACCACCGGTCCCGTGCCCGAGACGCACGAGCGGGCGATGACGCTCGGTCGCGAACTCGCCGCCGAGATGCTCGTCCAGGGCGCGGCCGGTCTGATGGGGGAGCGAGCACAGTGAGCCCCACCGCCCTTCCTGCCGCCGGTCCTGAACACGGGCACGTCACCTTCCTCGGTGCCGGACCCGGGGATCCGGGACTGCTGACTCTGCGCGCCGTGGAGGCGCTGGCGAGCGCGGACGTCCTCGTCGCCGAGCACGAGGTGCTCGACGTCGTGGGCGTGCACGCCAGGCCAGGCGTCACGCACCTGGATCCGGGGTCCGCTGTGGACCCGGTTCCGGGCACGGGCACGCCTCAGCCGACGGTTGTTGACGGCGCGTCAACAACCGCTGCTGGTCCCGCGGTGCGGGATGCCGCACATCTTGTCATGGAGGCCGCGCGGGGCGGCAGGCGGGTCGTCCGTGCGGTGTCCGGGGACCCAGGACTTGATACGTACGCGGCGGAGGAAATGCTCGCCTGCGCGGCGGCCGGTGTGCCCTTCGAGGTCGTGCCGGGCATCGCGGCGGCGGTCGGTGTGCCCGCGTACGCGGGTGTGCCGCTGCGGGACGCCCAGGGCGCGGACGTACGGTTCGTGGACGCCCGTACGGCGTCGGACCGGTGCTGGACCGAGGTCGGCGCGTCCGACGGGACGGTCGTCGTCTCCACGACGCTCGACTCCGTGGCCGCGGCCGCCGGTGAACTGGTCGCGGCCGGCCGCAAGCCCGACACGCCCCTCACGGTCACCGTCGCCGGTACGACGACGCGTCAGCGGACGTGGAGCGCCACCCTCGGGACGATCGCGCAGACGCTGAAGCAGGCGAAGGTGCTGCCGTCGCCGGACGGCGGCCGGCCGGTGATAGCCGTGGTCGGCGAGCGTTCCGCCCCCGCCCAGCGCGACCAGCTGGCGTGGTTCGAGTCCAAGCCGCTGTTCGGCTGGAAGGTACTCGTGCCGCGGACCAAGGAGCAGGCGGTGTCGCTCTCCGACCAGCTGCGGTCGTACGGGGCCGTGCCGCACGAGGTGCCGACGATCGCCGTCGAGCCGCCGCGCACGCCCCAGCAGATGGAGCGGGCCGTGAAGGGGCTCGTGACGGGGCGTTACGAGTGGATCGCCTTCACCTCGGTGAACGCCGTCAAGGCCGTGCGGGAGAAGTTCGAGGAGTACGGGCTCGACGCGCGGGCCTTCGCCGGGATCAAGGTCGCGGCGGTGGGTGAGCAGACCGCCAAGGCGCTGATCGCCTTCGGCGTGAAGCCGGATCTGGTGCCGAGCGGGGAGCAGAGCGCGGCGGGGCTGCTGGAGGACTGGCCGCCGTACGACCCCGTCTTCGACCCGATCGACCGGGTGTTCCTGCCGCGGGCCGACATCGCCACGGAGACGCTGGTCGCCGGGCTCATCGAGCTCGGGTGGGAGGTCGACGACGTCACGGCCTACCGGACCGTGCGGGCCTCGCCGCCGCCGGCGGAGACGCGGGAGGCGATCAAGGGGGGCGGTTTCGACGCGGTGCTGTTCACGTCGTCGTCGACCGTGCGGAACCTGGTCGGTATCGCGGGCAAGCCGCACAACGTCACGGTGATCGCGTGTATCGGCCCGGCCACGGCCAAGACCGCCGAGGAGCACGGGCTGCGGGTGGACGTGATGGCTCCGGAGCCGAGCGTGCACAAGCTGGCGGAGGCGTTGGCGGACTTCGGTCTGAAGCGGAGGGCTGCCGCCGTGGAGGCCGGGGATCCTGTTACTCGGCCCAGTGAGAGGCGGCCGGGGGCGCGGAGGCGTCGGGCTACCTGAGTTGCGCTGAGCTGAGTTGTGTTGTGCGGGTGGGTGGGGTGGTCGGCCCTGGGGGCTCCGCCCCCAGACCCCCGGGCCTCTGCCCACCCGCCACCCGAGTCGGTGCGTCGGTGTTTCCGGTGGGGCCGACTTTGCGTCGGTAAGTGGGGGGTTCTGGCGGGCGTAGCGTAGGGCGTATGGCGAAGTACGGTTCTTTTCCAGGCGCGCGGCCGCGGCGGCTGCGTACCAGTCCTGTCATGCGGCGCATGGTTGCCGAGACCCGGCTGCATCCCGCCGACTTCATCCTGCCCGCCTTCGTGCGGGAGGGCGTCAGTGAGCCGGTGCCCATCGCGGCCATGCCCGGCGTCGTGCAGCACACCCGGGACAGCCTGAAGAAGGCTGCCGTCGAGGCCGTCGAGGCCGGGGTCTCCGGGATCATGCTGTTCGGGGTGCCCGAGGAGAGCAAGAAGGACGCTCTCGGGACGCCCGGTACCGATCCGGACGGGATTCTTCAGGTCGCCCTCCGCGATGTGCGGGCCGAGGTCGGTGACGAGCTGCTCGTGATGTCGGACCTGTGTCTCGACGAGACCACCGATCACGGGCACTGCGGTGTGCTCGACGAGCACGGCCGCGTCGACAACGACGCCACCCTGGAGCGGTACGCCGAGATGGCTCAGGTGCAGGCCGACGCCGGCGCCCATGTCGTCGGGCCCAGCGGGATGATGGACGGCCAGATCGGGGTCGTCCGTGACGCCCTCGACCAGATCGGCCGCGAGGACGTCGCCATCCTCGCCTACACCGCCAAGTACTCCTCCGCCTTCTACGGGCCCTTCCGCGAGGCCGTCGGCTCCTCGCTGCAGGGCGACCGCAAGACCTACCAGCAGGACCCCGCCAACTGGCGCGAGTCCCTGCGCGAGCTCGCCCTCGACCTCGAAGAGGGCGCCGACATGGTGATGGTCAAGCCGGCCGGCCCCTACCTCGACATCCTCGCCCGCGTCGCCGACTCCGTCGACGTGCCGGTCGCCGCGTACCAGATCTCCGGCGAGTACTCGATGATCGAGGCCGCCGCCGAGAAGGGCTGGGTCGACCGGGACCGGGCCATCTTCGAGACCCTCACCGGCATCAAGCGGGCCGGCGCGCGCACCATCCTCACCTACTGGGCCACCGAGGCCGCGCAGAAGCTGCGCGACGCCCGGTAGGGATCAGTAGGACAGGGCGTCGTCCTGGTCCCGCAGCCAGTACGTCACCGACAGGGTGCTGTCGTAGTACACGCCCTTCGCGGGCAGCGCGGGCGTCGCCGCGGGGCCTCCGTCGCTGAGCGGGGTGAGGCCCTGGAAGCCGACCGCGAGCTTGTGGCCGGTGGTGCCGGCGTCGCCGCTGCCGTCGGCGGACGACAGCAGGACGCCCGCGTAGCCGGACTCACCGGGCGCGAGGGTCGTCACCGCCTGCGGCCGGCTGCTCTCCATCGGCTGCGGCGCCCACTGCATCTCGTCGAACCGGAGCACCGGGTAGTACGGCATGTCGCACAGCTTCGAGCCGGTGTTCCTGACCGTGATCAGCAGGTGGTTGAGCGGGCGGGACACCGGCTGCACGGTGACGGTGGTGTTGGAGCCGTTGCACAGGACGCGGTTCTCCGGGGCGTTCGGGTCGCTCGCGCCCTTCTTCGCCGCGCCTCCCTTCGACGACGACTTTCCCGAACCGCCCGACGTGCCCTTCGAGGTCCCCGTGCCGCCGGAGGCCGTCGTACCGGAGGCCGATCCGCCGGTGCCGGTGCCGGTGCCGGTGCCGGTGCCCGTGGTCCCGGTGGTGCCCGTGGTTTCCTTGCCCGCCGTGGTGGCCGACGGTGACGCCGACGTCGTGCTCGGCTGGGCCGCGCCCTCGTCCTTCGTGCCCGTCCCGTTCTCACACGCCGTCAGGGCGAAGGCGGCGAGCGCCACTCCGGTGGCGGCGAGCAGTCGGGCACGGGAGCGGGTGGAGCGGGCGGTACGGGCGGTGCGGTGGGTGCGCATGGCGGATTCCCTTTCGTAGCGGCCGGTCGGACCCGGCGGCGTGCTTGGATGACCGAAGCCTGTGCGGTGATCCGTCCCGGCCGCCACAGCCGACGGACGATCAGGGACACTGGAACGCTGAAACAGGTTCTGACCTGGGGAAACGCCCATTCCCTGGAACGGTGGGATGGGACGCGGGGGATGGAGGAAACGTGTCGGACGGTGGTACGGCCCAGGGGAGCGCGGACGAATTCGCGGCCCTTCTGCGGGAGTTGAAGGACCGTTCCGGGCTGAGCTACGGCACGCTCGCCCGACGGCTCCACATGAGTACGTCGACCCTGCACCGGTACTGCAACGGGGACGCCGTACCGACGGACTACGCCCCCGTCGAACGGCTGGCCCGCCTCTGCAAGGCCCAACCCGCTGAACTCGTCGAACTCCACCGACGCTGGGTCCTGGCCGACGCGAGCCGGGGGAGGAAGGGATCGGGGTCGGGATCGGGATCGGCGGCGCCTGGTCTTGAGAAGCCGGAGCCGGTGGCACCTGGGTTTGAGGAGCCGGGGCCGGCGGAGGGGCGGGTGCGGGAGCCGGAGGAGCCGCCGACCGTCGGCCCCGGCGACCCCGCCGCCCCCTCCCCCCACCCCCGTCGACGCCTCCGCCCCCGTACGGCCGTCGCCGTGCTCGCCGGGATCGCTGTCGCCGCTGTGCTCGGTGCTGTCGCCTACGCGGCGAACCTGCCGGGCGGTCGGGGTGACGGTGATGGTCGGGCCGTCGGGGCCGCCTCTCCCGGGCGCGGAGCGACGGCAGCCGTCGGCGGCGCCGGCAAGGGCGTGTCCGCGTCGCCCTCCGGTGCCTCGCCGTCGCCCTCGCCGTCCGCCGGGGACACCGCGCAGGCCGGGGCTTCCGCTTCCGCTTCCGTCTCCGGCGGCGCCACCCCCTCGGCCGACACCGCCGCCCCGCCGCTCACCGTGGACGTACGGCCGTACACCTGGGAGAGCCCGTGCTCCCAGCGCTACTTGAGCGACCTGCCGGCGGCGAAGGTCAAGCGGCCGCCCACGGAGGACGACGCGCCGGCGTGGGTGGCCGCGATGGGGGCGGTCTCGTCGGGCGAGCAGTATCTGACGCTGACCGTGCAGGGCACCGGCGGGGAGACCGTGGTGCTGCAACGGCTCAGGGTCCACACAGCGGGCAAGCGGTCGCCGCTCGCCTGGAACGACTACGCGATGGCCTATCCCGGCGTCGGCTGCGGCGGCAACGTTCCGACGCGGTCCTTCACCGTCGCCCTCGACGCCGCGCGGCCCGCCGTCGTGCCCGAGGCGGGGCACCGGGACTTCCCGTTCAAGGTGAGCGAGTCCGACCCGGAGGTCCTCTATGTGAAGGCCGACGCCTCCGCGTACGACGTCCGCTGGTACCTGGAGCTGGACTGGGCCAGTGGTTCGCGGCACGGGACGCTGGTCCTGGACGACCACGGCCGTCCCTTCCGCACGAGCGGCAACAACGGGCGCCCGGCCTACGAGTTCCCGCTCGATGGCTCGGCGTGGGTGAAGGAAGGCACCACGGACGTGTCGTAGGGCCTGCCTCAGCGGGACCCGTCGGGCGCGACGGCGGCGGCTCCGATCGGGGGCAGGCCCTCGGAGGACGGGCCCTCGTCGCGCAGGCCCTGGCCGTCGCGGCACCCCGTGAGCACCAGCGCGGCGAGGGCCGTCAGCGCGGCGGCGAGGACGCGGATGCGGGCGGGGCGTGCGGACATGAGCGGACCTTCCGTGCCGGTGGTGGGGAGGGGACCGGGAGCGGCCTTCAGCCTGGCCGCAGACCGCGGCCGGAAGCCACAACTGCCGCCGGATTCGGGACGCCTGGCCCGTCCCACCCCCGGTGACCTGCGGGAACGGTGTGCCGGCGGGACTCGTCGTGGGACGCGGAAGGCCGTCGGCCCGCAGTGTTCGTCCGTATCCCGGAAACTCGCATGTAGGCGGCACCTACCTCCCTAGGCTGCGGTCGGGCACCGTTCGTCACCACCCGTCCGCCGCATCCAAGGAGCCGCCTCATGACCACCGCCTCCGTCGGACAGTCCCCCGCCCGGGCCGCCGCCGTCCCGCCCCTCGCCGCCCGTGCCCGGAGCGTCGGCGGGTCGCCCGTGCGGGACATCCTCGCCGTCACCGCCCGCCCGGAAGTGATCAACTTCGCGGGCGGACTGCCCGCACCGGACGTCTTCGACCGCGACGGCGTCGCGGCCGCCTTCCGGCACGTGCTGGAGGAGACCCCGGCCCAGGCCCTCCAGTACGCCACCACCGAGGGCGAACCCGCGCTGCGGGGCCGGCTCGCCGAGCGGTACCGCGCCCGGGGGCTCGCCGCCGACGCCGACGAACTCCTCGTCACCACCGGCTCCCAGCAGGCCCTCTCCCTTCTCGCCACCGCGCTGCTCGACCCCGGTGACACCGTCCTCGTCGAGGACCCCTGCTATCTCGCTGCCCTCCAGGTCTTCGGGCTGGCCGGAGCAAGAGTCCTGCCCGTCCCCGGTGACGCCGACGGCCCCGATCCGCAGGCGCTGGCCGACCTCGTGGCGCGCGAGCGGCCCAAGCTGCTCTACACCGTCCCCACCTTCCAGAACCCCACCGGCCGCACCCTGTCCGCCGAACGCCGGGCCGCCATCGCCTCCGTCGCCGCCCGGCACGGGCTGTGGATCGTCGAGGACGACCCCTACGGCGAACTCCGCTACGACGGTGAGCGCGTCCCCTGGATCGCCTCCTACGACGACGCCGCCGACCGCACGGTCCTGCTCGGCTCCTTCTCCAAGGTCATGGCCCCCGGGCTGCGACTGGGCTGGCTGCGCGCCCCCGCCGAACTCCGCCGCGCCTGCGCCGTCGCCAAGCAGGCCGCCGACCTGCACACCCCGACCGTCAACCAACTGGCCGCAGCCCGCTACCTGGCCGACTCCGACCTCGACGCGCACGTCGCCCGCGTGGCCGGGGTCTACCGCGAGCGCCGGGACGCCCTGCTCGCCGGACTGCCCGACGCGCTTCCGCCGGGCTCGACCTGGAACCGGCCCGAGGGCGGCATGTTCCTCTGGGCCCGCCTGCCGGACACCTACGACACCACCGCGCTGCTGCGCAAGGTCGTCGAGCACGACGTGGCCTACGTCCCCGGCGCGCCCTTCTACGCCGGCGAACCCGACCGCTCGACCCTGCGCCTGTGCTTCGTCACGCAGACACCGGAGGAGATCGCCGAGGGCCTGCGCCGCCTGAACAAGGGGCTCAGCCAGATATAGCCGGTACCGGTCCCGGTCCCGTCAGTCCCACCAGAACGTCCACGTGTGCTCGCCGATGAGGTCCTTGGCGTACGCCTCCAGGCTGCCCGGTCCGGACTGCTCGATGTTGTCGGGGCAGAAGGCGAAGTGCTCCGCCGCCACCTCCTCGGCCTCCGTGAGCGTGGCGGGCGGGGCGGCGACGGACACCACCAGGATGTCGAAGCCGAGGCCCACCACGCGTATGCCGAAGCGGTCCTCCCAGGAGCGCAGGACGGTGCACAGCCGCGCCGTGTCGTTCTCGTGGTTCAGCGGGCCGCTCCAGCCGACGGCCGCCGGGATGTCCGCGCTGCGACGGGCGGACACCAGGGCGAGATGCGGGTCCTTGAACCAGGAGGGGCACTGCGCGGACAGGGCGTCGGCGACCTCGGCGGCCCTCACGTCCGGGGTGGCGGTCGCGCCGGGCCTGGTCTCACCGAGGCCGGGCCACTCCTCGTCCTCGGGCGCGTACTCCTCCCAGAACTCCGCGAGCACGTCGTCCGCGTCGTGGTCCCCGGGGTAGGACATCTCGCCGGGCATCAACTCCCAGCTCTCCGGGCCGCCCTGGGATCCGCCCAGGTCGACGAGGACGGGCAGCAGTCCCGCCCGCCCGGCCCGCACGCCCAGCGCCGACCATGTGCCGGGGGCCGCCGCCTTGTCCGCGTGCCACAGCAGAGGCTCGTGCCACCGGCCCGTGTCGGTGTCGTCGATGAGTCTCCCGGGCGGGAGTTGAAGCCCGAGGGACCGTCCGCTCGGGTCGGTGGCCAGCTGGGGCAGCGGGTTGGGAAGAGTCGCCATGTCGGCGACTGTAGGGCCGGCCACTGACAACGGCCCCGCCAGGAGGTCCTGGCGGGGCCGCGGTCGAGCGATGAGGAGCAGGTCAGAGCTTCTCGGGCGTCCGGATGCCCAGCAGCGCCATGCCCTGGTGGAGGGTGCGGGCCGTCATGTCGCACAGGAACAGACGGTTCTCCGCGATGTCCTTCGGCGGTGCGGGCTTGATCACCGGGCACTTGTCGTAGAACGACGTGAACAACGTGGCCAGTTGGTACAGATACGCCGCCACCTTGTGCGGTGCGTACTCCGCGGCCGCCTCGAAGACCGTGTCGCCGAACGCGTCGAGGTGCAGGCCCAACGCCCGCTCCGCAGCGTGCAGTTCCAGCTCCGGGTGCGCGGCCGGCCGTACGTCGCCCGCCTTGCGCAGGATCGACTGGATACGGGCGTACGCGTACTGGAGGTACACGGACGTGTCGCCGTTCAGCGAGACCATCTGGTCCAGGTCGAACTTGTAGTCCCGGTTCGGGGACGTCGACAGGTCGGCGTACTTCACCGCGCCGATGCCCACCTGCGCGGCCCGCTCCTGGATCTCGTCCTCGGTGAGGTCCTGCGCCTTCTCCCGGACGACCTCGGCGGCCCGCTGCACCGCCTCGTCGAGCAGGTCCTCCAGCCGTACGGTCTCGCCCTCACGCGTCTTGAACGGCTTGCCGTCCGCGCCCAGCACCGTGCCGTAGCCCATGTTGTGGGCGGTGACCTCGTCGGTCAGCCAGCCGGCCCGGCGGGCGGTCTCGAAGACCATCTTGAAGTGCAGCGACTGGCGCACGTCCACGACGTAGATCAGGGAGGTGGCACGCAGGTCCTGGACGCGGTTGCGGATCGCGGTCAGGTCGGAGGCCGCGTACCCGAAGCCGCCGTCCGCCTTCTGCACGATCAGCGGCACCGGCTGGTCGTCCTTGCCACGGATGTCGTCGAAGAAGACGACGAGCGCGCCCTCGGAGCGCACGGCGACACCCATCTCCTCCAGGAGGCGGGCGGTCTCCGGCATGCCGTCGTTGTACGCGGACTCGCCGACGATCTCCTCGTCGCGGATCTCCATGTCGAGCTTCTCGAAGACCGAGTAGAAGTAGACCTTCGACTCGTCCACGAACTGCTGCCAGAGGTCGAGCGTCTCCTTGTCACCGGACTGGAGGGCGACGACCCGCTTCCTGGCGCGCTCCTTGAAGTCCTCGTCCGCGTCGAAGAGCGCGCGCGAGGCCTTGTAGACCCGGTTCAGGTTCGACATGGCCTGCTCGCCGTCGACCTCGGACGCCGGGGCCAGCTCGCCCGGGTGCTCCAGCAGGTACTGGATGAGCATGCCGAACTGGGTGCCCCAGTCGCCGATGTGGTGCCGGCCGATCGTCTTCTCGCCGGTGAAGTCGAGCATGCCGCGCAGCGCGTCGCCGATGACCGCGGAACGCAGGTGGCCGACGTGCATCTCCTTCGCCACGTTCGGCTGGGCGTAGTCGATGACCGTGATGCCGGGGTCCGCCTTGGCGGCGACGCCGAGGCGGTCGGCGTCCGCGTACCGCCGCGCGAGGTTCTCGGTGATCGCCTTGTCGGTGAGCGTGATGTTGAGGAAGCCGGGGCCCGAGACCTCGACGTCCTTGATCACATCGCCGGTGGTGATGTTGCCGACGACCAGCGTGGCCAGCTCCCTGGGGTTCGCCTTGTTCTTCTTGGCGAGGGCGAGGATGCCGTTGGCCTGGTAGTCCGCCCGGTCGCTGCGTCGCAGCAGGGGGTCCACGTCGGTGGCCTCCGGCAGGGCTGCCGAGAGGGCGGACGTGAGCTGCTGTTCGACGGAGGCGCTTAGGGGCGTGACCGGGGCCATGGGGTGGGAGCCGTTCTCCTCGTGGGTTGCTTAGACGTGGTCAGTATCCCACGGGGGGTAAAAGGGTTTTTGCGGCTGCGGGCCGGTGGGGGCTGGTCGCGCAGTTCCCCGCGCCCCTGAGTGGCGGCTGCGCCGCCTAAACTGGGGGCGCGGCTGTTGACCGTACGGCTGCCCCTGGAGAAAGAAGGACGTGCCCCGTGGCTCAGAGCACCGAGACCACCGACTGGGTCTCCCGTTTCGCGGATGAGGTCATCGAGGAGTCGGAGCGTCGGGCCCCGGGCAAACCGGTCGTCGTCGCGTCCGGGCTGTCTCCGTCGGGCCCGATCCACCTCGGCAACCTGCGCGAGGTGATGACCCCGCACCTCGTCGCCGACGAGATCCGCCGCCGGGGCTACCAGGTGCGGCACCTGATCTCCTGGGACGACTACGACCGGTACCGCAAGGTGCCCGCCGGGATCGCCGGTGTCGACGTCTCCTGGGCCGAGCACATCGGCAAGCCGCTCACCTCGGTGCCCGCGCCCGCCGGGTCGGAGTACCCGAACTGGGCCGAGCACTTCAAGGCCGCGATGGTCGCCTCGCTCGCCGAGCTCGGCGTGGAGTTCGAGGGGATCAGCCAGACCGCCCAGTACACCTCCGGGGTGTACCGGGAGCAGATCCTGCACGCCATGCGGCACCGCGCCGACATCGACGCCGTTCTCGCCCAGTACCGCACGAAGAAGGCCCCGGCCAAGCAGTCCCAGAAGCCGGTCGACGAGGCCGAGCTGGAGGCCGCCGAGGGCTCCGGCGCCGCGGCCGAGGACGACGGCTCCTCCGGCTCCGCCGGCTACTTCCCGTACAAGCCCTACTGCGGCAACTGCGAGAAGGACCTCACCACCGTCACGTCCTACGACGACGACACCACCGAGCTGACCTACTCCTGCACGGTGTGCGGCTTCTCCGAGACCGTCCGGCTGAACGAGTTCAACCGCGGCAAGCTGGTCTGGAAGGTCGACTGGCCCATGCGCTGGGCCTACGAGGGCGTCATCTTCGAGCCCAGCGGTGTCGACCACTCCTCCCCGGGGTCGAGCTTCCAGGTCGGCGGCCAGATCGTCGGCATCTTCGGCGGCAAGCAGCCCATCGGCCCGATGTACGCGTTCGTGGGCATCTCCGGCATGGCCAAGATGTCGTCGTCCCGTGGCGGTGTCCCGACCCCGGCCGACGCCCTGAAGATCATGGAGCCGCAGCTCCTGCGCTGGCTCTACGCCCGCCGCCGGCCCAACCAGTCCTTCAAGATCGCCTTCGACCAGGAGATCCAGCGGCTCTACGACGAGTGGGACAAGCTCGACGCCAAGGTCGCCGACGGGACGGTCCTGCCCGCCGACGCCGCCGCCCACGCGCGGGCGGTGCGCACCGCCGCCGGTGAGCTGCCGACGACGCCGCGGCCCCTGCCGTACCGCACCCTCGCGTCCGTCGCCGACATCACCGCCGGCCACCAGGACCAGGCGCTGCGGATCCTCAGCGAGCTCGACCCCGACAACCCGCTCGGCTCCCTCGACGAGGCCCGCCCGCGCTACGACCGGGCGGAGGCGTGGATCAACACCCAGGTCCCCGCCGACCAGCGCACCATCGTGCGCGACGAACCCGACGCCGAGCTGCTGAAGTCCCTCGACGAGGCGTCCCAGCAGTCCCTGCGGCTGCTGCTCGACGGTCTCGCCGAGCACTGGTCGCTCGACGGGCTGACCCACCTCGTGTACGGCGTGCCGAAGGTGCAGGCCGGCTTCTCGGCCGACGCGACGCCCAAGGAGCTGCCGGCGGAGATCAAGACGGCCCAGCGGACGTTCTTCGCGCTGCTGTACCACCTGCTCGTCGGCCGGGACACCGGCCCGCGTCTGCCCACGCTGCTGCTGGCCGTGGGCCAGGAGCGGGTGCGGCGCCTGCTCGGCGAGTAGCGAGTAGCGAGTAGCGCGCAGCGACCAGCGCTCAAGCCGCTTGACGACGATGGGGGCGCCCGGTGAACACCGGGCGCCCCCATCGTCGTAGCCGCGTGGGTCAGGCGATGTGCTCGTCCGCCATCTCCGCGTTGAGGCGGTTGGTGAAGCGGGTCACCATCCGCTTGGCGTCGGCCTCGTCCAGCGTCATGCCGTAGGTGGCGTTGACGTCGTCGATGAAGCCGCGCGGCGTGGGGGCGCCGTTGCCGCTCTTGATCGACTCGCGGAAGACCAGGTAGTAGTCCTCCTCGGTCGGCTCCGAGCCGCCGCCGTCGCCGAGCTCACGGGTGCGGCCCGGGCCGGAGGGGATGGGGAAGCTGCCGGTCGTCTCCGCCGGGGACTCCTCCGGCAGGGGCTCCTGCTGGTGTCCCTGCGGGTATTCCTGCTGATAGCCCTGCTGATAACCCTGCTGGTCCTGCTCGTACCAGGCCGCCCACTGATCCTCGGCGTACTGCGGGTCGTAGGGCGGCTCGTAGGTGGGGTCGTAGTCGCCGTGGTACTCGATCTGCTGGGGATTCCTGGCGTGCAGCCAGGGGTTCACCTCCGGATCGGGCTCCGGCTCCGGCGCGGGGGCGTGGACGGGCTGCTCGGCACGGGGCGCGGGGATCAGCTGGGGGCGCTGTTCGCTCTGCGGCACCGCCGGGGCCGACCGGGCCGACGGGAGCAACGGGATCTCGATGCCCGCGGCCGCCAGGCCCTCCGGGGCCGTCTCCGCCAGCGGGACGCCGTAGCGGGCCAGGCGCAGGGGCATCAGGGACTCCACCGGGGCCTTGCGGCGCCACGCCCGGCCGAAGCGGGAACGCAGCCTCGCCTGGTAGACGAGACGTTCCTGCTCCAGCTTGATGACCTGGTCGTAGGAGCGCAGCTCCCACAGCTT
>NZ_JBVIMA010000020.1:0-30647 GCF_055580085.1 Streptomyces sp. NPDC032126 | reverse complement strand
GGCCTGATCCTGCTGGGTCTCGGCATCGGCGCGGTGATGTCCACCGCGTTCCAGGGGGCGACCTCGGGCATTCACCACGAGGACGCGGGTGTCGCTTCGGCGCTGATCAACACCGGTCAGCAAATCGGCGGCTCCATCAGCACGGCACTGCTGACCACCGTCGCCTCGTCGGCCGCGACCGACTACCTGACTTCGCACAAGCCCAGCGCGCTGGCCGCCGCGCAGGCCGGGGTCGAGGGCTACACGGCCACCCTGGCCTGGGGCTCCGGGTTCTTCGTGGTCGGTGCGGTGATCGCCGCGTTCCTGATCCCGAATCGGGCTCTGGCGCCGTCCGAGGGCGAGCCCGTGATGGCCCACTGAGTCTGGATCCACCCCAGAGATGCCCTGCTACCTGCGATGACTGTCGTTCTCAGGACACGAATCAGCGCAGGAAAGCAGGGCGTCTCCAGGTGATGGACCCGCCGGCAGGAGATGCTGGTCCAGGAGCTCGCACGGCGACTGGGGCCGACCCCGACCGGCCGGAGAACCCAGGCCGACCGCAGCACGTCCATCGTCGGCTGCAGCGGGGCCGGCTTCCAGCCCGTCACCTCCCGGACGAAGCCGACCTTGTGCGCGGCGGCCTCATTCCAGCCGCGGTCCAGGACGGGCAGGCGAAGCCAGTTGAGCGGCTCCCCAGTTCCGGCGTGCACAGGGGCTTGGGCTCGAACCTGATGGACATTCTCCAGCAGTCCATACACGACGGCCGCGCCGACCACGGCGAGGTAGAGCAGCCGCCGCGGGAGCCAGCGCTGAGGCCGCAGGATACCGACGCCCACGCGCAGTCTCGATCGGGTGATCGCAGCTGGCCGCGGGTATGAGAACAGGGCCTCTTGGTAGCTCGGGGTTGCGGAGCCAAGCGGGATCCCGGAGACCCTGTTGCCGCAGTTGTGTGTGCTCGCGCCGGTGGAGTTCAACTCGGCTGCACCGACGTGTGATGGTGTTGCTCACCGGTTCGGGAACGCGGCCGGTCATCCGGAACGTGTTCGGCGGTGCCCTTCGGACATAATGGACGCGGGGTGGCTCGTGGCCCGGCCGCTGCTGCCGGTGCCGGGCTGGCTGCGTGGCCGGGGCGGCCGACCATATGCCCGCGGCGACCGATGCTGCCCGACGGCGCCGGGCCGCGCCAGCCAGCCGCGCGCGACCATGCGTTTCGCCTTCGATCGCAGTGCCTCCACCCGAGCCGGCACCACGTCCATGCCAAGGCGGCGGCCATCTCCTGGCGGGTCAGCTGCCCTTGGCCGAGCCGCCCCGGGCGAGGGCTTTCAGGATGCGCTGGTAGTCGACCGACAGCACCGACCAGGCCAGCCCCTGCCGCCACACGGCACCTGCGTCTTCGGCTTCGCCGCATTCCGGACCGTCGACCGCGCGACATCATTCTGCGGATCCGCAGTGGCCTCCGCCTCGGCCGTGTCAGCGTCGCCCGGAGCCAGCACAGTATCGACCCGCCTGCGGGCGATCACCCACTCCTGCCACTCCTGCTCGGCTGCGGCCAGCTCGGCCTGGACGCGGTCGGCCTCCTCTCGCAGCTCGCCCACCGCCGACGAGCAGCAAGCCCATGCAGTTCCAGCAGCCCAACGACCGACGGCATCCGCGACTTCCCGAAGAGCGGCGATACGACAGGCCACAGCTCTCACGGAATCATCAGCGCTATACCTGAACAGCCCAAACACCACTTTCAGGCTCGGAAAGACAACAGCTTCTTATCCGGCCGTATCTGAGCGGGCCTCGGCCGCTGGCTGCAGACCCGGAGTGTGTCGGAGCGTCACTCCCGTCCGTCTCCGCTCAGAACGTGGTCTCCGGAGCCGCCGCGGTCACCGGGGCACCGGCCTGGTCATCCCGCACCGCCGCGAACGCGGCCAGGTCGAACAGCGGGAGTGCCTGAGGTTGGCCAGATGCGTGGCGTGTGTCTCGCCTGGCAGGCCGTAGATCAGGTTGAGGCCGGGCAGCAGCTTCGGCAGCCCACGCTCACCCCGTTGTGCGCCGACCTCGTTCAGGTACTCGACGGCGCGCAGCAGGATGTCCTCGGTGCAGGTGAGCGGCGTCTACGTCACGAGAAAGGTCGGCTTCGACTTCGGCCACGCTTCCCCCGGGGGCTGATCTTGCGATGATCGCGCTCGCGTGACGTACCTCTCCTTCCGGTTCCTCTTCGCTCTCGCTCAACTCCTTGGCGTTCACCCATACTTGGATGCCTCGCCCGATACCGGCGACACACCGGACCGATCCGGGCGGACCGTATGCAACGAGGGGGATTCTCATGAGGGACGTCGGAGAGGCGCCGCGCTCGATGCGCGACGCGGCGCAGGAACTCGGCCTCGGCGCCCGCAAGGGGCTGGTGGCCAACTCCCCGAGGTCCCTCCCCTGGGCACCCCTGATCGGGCTGACGCTGGTGAGCGTGCTTCTGCTGACCGTGGCGGTGACCTTCGCCGTCAACGACCAGCGGACGGAGGGTGCCTGGTACTACTCGCTGCCGCTGCTGATTCTGGCGATGGTGCCGCCGGCGGTCCTCGTGTGGCTCCTGGTCGCGTGGTCGCGCGGCCGCGACCACCAGAGGTGGATCGCCTGGTACGAAGGCGGGGTGGTCTACCACGCAGAGGGCTTCGAGATCTACGCGTACCCGTGGGCGCAGATCGATTCCCTCGCTCGGCACGACGTCAAGGTCACCAACGGCGTCGTCAGCGCCACGACGCGCAAGCTGCACGTGCGGGCGACCGACGGCCTGTCGTTCACCGTGAGCGACGACGAGTACGCCGGGATGGTGCCCTTCGCCGAGGGCCTGACGGACACGTTCAGCCGTGCCCGGATGGCGGAGGACGCTGCCCGTCTGGAGGCCGGCGAATGCCTGTGGTTCGGCGTCCTGGGCATGACGCTGGGCGGTGTGGGGCAGGAGGACAAGCGCATCGGCTGGGACGAGGTGGAGCGGATCGACGTCAAGCACGGCGACGTGCGGATCCACCGCCGGGGCCAGCGCACGGCCTGGCTCAAGGTACCGGCGCCCGGCTTCCCGAACCTACTGGTCTTCCTGAGCCTCGCCGACGCGTTGAGACGCTCGGCCTCCACCGGATGAGGAGCCCGTAGCGGCGACATACCGGCTGGGGCAGGGCCCCGGCCCACTTCGCAGCGCGCCAACCACCTTCCAACCTTCCGGTCTTGAGGGGTGCGCGTCGAACGGGAGTCTCGATCGGGGGATCGCAGCTGGCCGCGGGTATGAGAACAGGGCGGTAAAGGTCGAAGGCCAGTAGGTTCGTGTAGTCCGAGCGTGGGGCCGAGTCGCAGGGGTGCGCATGAGCGATAGCGAGGTCACGATCAAGCTCACGAGTGACGAGGCACTGGTGCTGTCGCACTGGCTGGAGAGGCTCCAGATGACGGACCTCAGCCGTGTTGTCGACGATCCAGCGGTCTGGGGGCCGATCCATCGGATCGCCGGAACGCTGGACAAGGCGCTTCCTGAGCTGTTCACGCCTGACTATGACCAGCGGCTTGAGGCCGCTCGGCAGAGGCTGCGGCCGGAGGACTGATCGAGCGGCCTCAACTCCTCACCGAGCAGCGGCAGGTTGGGGCTCGTAGAAGGTTCCGTCGCGGAGCATGGCGAAGAGCACGTGGGCGCGGCGTCTGGCGAGGCAGAGCAGGGCTTGGGTGTGGTGTTTGCCCTGGGCGATCTTCTCGTCGTAGTACGCCCGGGATGCCGGGTTGCCCAGGGCGGCGAACGCGGAGAGGAAGAAGGCGCGTTTGAGCTGCTTGTTTCCCCGTCTGGGGGGTTGTTCGCCGCGGACTGAGGAGCCCGAGCTCCGGGTCGCCGGTGCGAGACCTGCATAGGCGGCCAGGTGTCCGGGGGTCGGGAAGGTGCTGCCGTCACCGACCTTGATCAGGAGGCGGGCTCCGGTCCTGGCGCCGACTCCTGACATCGACGTCAGGACCTTCGAAAGAGGGAGCGGTACCCCAACATCCTCACAGTCATAGCGGGTGGCCAGGCCCCGCCACTGCTTGAGCAGGCCAAAAGATCGCTCCACGACGTTCCTGCGCTTGTAGGCCTCGGTGTCCAGAGTGCGGGGTCGTCCGCCGCCGCTGCCCCTTCTCTTGCGGTTGGCCTGCTGACCAGCGCGTTCGGGGATCACAGTGCGGATGCCACGCGTCGCGAGGTCTGCGCGAACCTGCTTGGAGGAGTACGCCTTATCTGCGAGCAGAGCGTCCGGCGTGGTGCGCAGCCTGCCGCGGTCGAGTCGCGGGACCCGGATGTCGCCCAGCAAGAGGGGGAGGACCTGTGCGTCGTGGACCTGGCCCGGAGTGACTACGACGGCCAGCGGGCGACCGTCGCCGTCTACGGCGTGATGGATTTCGGTTGTCAGGCCCCCGCGTGATCGACCTATTGCGTGGCCCGCTGGCTCACTCCCGGTCGCAGGAGCTTCGCTCTCGCGGAGGCGAGCGGCGGCGCTGGTGTCCATCTCAGGTCGGGCCGTGTTCGTGGCGTGCTGATGGGCCCGGTTGAATGTCGAGTCAACCGAGACCGTTCAGTCGATTTCGTCGATCGAGTCCGTCTGGGCGGTCAGTTGCGCCAGAACCGTGTCCCAGGTGCCGTCAGCTGCCCACCTGAGAGGACCCTTCCATACCGTCTGCCGGGGACCGAACTCTTCGCGGGGTAGATCCCTCCAGGGGATTCCGGTGCGGTACCGGTAGATGATCCCTTCGATGATGCGACGGTGGTCGGCGAACTGGCGCCGTGTCTTCCCCGCGTTGCGGGGAAGACACGGCGCCAGGCGCGCCCACTGCTCGTCGGTCAGCAGGCGCATGCGCCCGCTCGTGGTCACCGAGGCTGGTAGGCGGTGGCCAGCACGGAGACGGTGACCTGATCTGGCAGGAAGCGGCCATCATTCAGGTCTGCGCGGCTCACGTGACGTGCGCTCGGCGTCATCGCTATCAGGTCCAGGGCATCCAGCCTGGACAGGGTCGCGGGGTACTCCACCTCTTCGGTGACTGATACCTCGAAGAAGGGGTCCAGGGCCTGGTGCAGGCGCCGTTCCTTGGCTGGGTCGATCGTGACCATCGAAGGCAACCGGCCGCGCAGCTCCGCCAGGTGCCGCCCGGTGGGACGGACCACGATCAACCGGCCGGTCGGGCGCAGCACGCGGTGGAACTCGGCCGGGTTGCGCGGGGCGAACACGTTCAGCACGGCATCAGCCGCCCCATCCACCAGTGGGAGGGGACGGAAGACGTCCCAGGCCACCGCGGCGCCCCGCTCGTGGGCTCGGGCTGCCGAGCGAAGTGCGCGTACTGATGTGTCCAGGCCCAGACCGCGGGCGCCGGGCAGCTGGTCGAGTACACCGGCCAGGTAGTAACCCGTGCCGCACCCTGCGTCCACAACTGTGGCCTGCTCAGACGCGGTGTCGGCCGCCAGGCGGGCCCCGACTTCGCGGATGGGCGCGTAGGTGCCAGCGGACAGGAATCGGGCCCGGGCCTGGACCATGGCCGCGTCGTCGCCGCTGGTGGCGCGGGTGCCCGTCAGCAGGCTGGCGTAGCCGTGGCGGGCGATGTCGAAGGAATGGCCCACCGGGCAGCGCAGTGCGCCGCGGCCTGGGTGCAGGGGGCGCGTGCGGCACGTTGGGCAACGCAGCAGGTCGAGGGACAGCTCAAGGGCAGGGGGAAGCGACACGGGCACGAGGCACTCCTGGCAAGGGTGAAGGGAAGAGTCCGTGCCTGCACGCGCGCCCAGAGTGTCACTGCCTCAGGAAGGAGCGGGCAGCGTCGGGAACGTGGTTCACGCAGCAGGCACACCAAGGAGGGCGACGCCGTCCGGCATCGCCCTCAGCGCCTTCCGATCACAGAAAGCAGCAGTGCGGGGTGCTCATGAATGCCACGTCATGAGTCTACGAGAATCGACGAAGCCCCTGATGCCCCGCCCAAGTTGGGAGACACGACCTAGTACTCCAGTCTGGTTTCGTGATCTACCCGATGGGTTCGCTGGGGGCCCGTCGTCGGTAGTGGCTGCGCCGGGCTGTGGTCTGGTGGCGTCTGCGCCACCGGCAAGGGTAGGCACCGTGACGGCGCTATTTCCTCGAAGGATCTTCGGCTTGCGCTCGGCCATCGACGGGTCTCGTGCGGTCGGTTCGGGCAACGCCCCACCGCATGCGGCGTGCCCCCATAAGAACACTGCCGGACCGGTGCTGCCCGGCGGCGGTCAGATGCCGTACGAGCGCAGCCGCGGTGAGCAGCGCCAGCAGCCCGCACACGCCGGCCCAGCCGGCGGCGTCCCAGGCCCGGGCGCCCAGCCAGGAGCCGGCGCTGCCGCCGAGATAGGCGCAGGTCATGTACGCGGTGCCGAGCCGGCTGCGGGCGTCGTCGCGCAGGGCGTAGACGCGGGTGACGTTGGCGACCATCCCGCACTGCATCGCCACGTCCAGCAGCAGCGTTCCCGCGACCAGCGCCGACAGCCCCACGGCCCCGCCCAGCGCACCGGCCACGAGCACTCCGGCGGAGGCGAGCGTGCCCAGCAGGCAGACCAGGTTCACCACGTCAGGCCCGCGCCGGTCCACGACCCGCCCGGCGAGCGGCGTGGCCACCATGGTCACCGCCCCCACCAGCGCGAGCAGCCCCGCGGACGGCGCGCCCAGTGCGTACACCGGACCGGTCAGCAACAGCACCAC
Source organism: Streptomyces sp. NPDC032126 (assembly GCF_055580085.1). Taxonomy (NCBI): domain Bacteria; kingdom Bacillati; phylum Actinomycetota; class Actinomycetes; order Kitasatosporales; family Streptomycetaceae; genus Streptomyces; species Streptomyces sp. NPDC032126. The sequence continues at coordinate 23,973 of NZ_JBVIMA010000020.1, read as the reverse complement.
ACACGTCCACACCGCCGAGAAGCCGGCGAACACGCAGGCCTGGTAGAAGCAGGAGCGGCGCAGTTCGGGCTCCTCCCGGAGGAGGCGCAAGGGGGCGGCGATCAGGCCGAGGTAGGGGGTGTGGGTGTCTGCCGTTGCGGGCGTAGTCGCCGGGAGGGCCGCTCGCAGGACGACGGCCAGCAGCAGCATCACTGCCGCGGCCGCCAGATAGGGGGCCCGCCAGCCCAGGGTGTCGGCGAGCGTACCGCCGAAGGTCCGCGAGAGCAGGATGCCGCCGATGGAGCCGCTGAGCAGCGTCCCCGATACCTCACCGCGCCGCTCGGGGGCGGCCAGCCCCGCGGCGAGCGGGCCAACGACGGAGGCGGCGACGGTGGTCAGGCCGACAAAGGCGGAGGCGGCGGTGAGCGCGGGCAGGGTGGGCGCGCAGCCCGCGGCGAGCAGGCCGAGCGCGGTGAGGCAGAGCAGGACGGTGAGCACCGGCCGGTGGGGGAGCCGGTCGCCGAGCGGCGCGAGGAGGAAGTTCCCAGCCGCGTAGCCGACCTGGGTGGCGGTGACGGTGAGGGCCGCGGCGCCCGCGGAGACGCCGAGGCCAGCGGCGGCGAGTGGGGTGACGGCCTGCGCGAAGTACAAGTTGCCCACGGCGGCGGCGCAGGTGAGCGCGAGCAGGAGGACGAGCCGGCGGCTCAGGTGCGGCTGCGGTGCTGTCATGCCCGTATCCCACGGCGCGTGGGCGCCCGGCGGGAACAGATGTAGCGTATGCCTTAATGATCAGCTTCGCTCTCGGGGTCGAGGACGTCGCCGACACCCGCTTCGCACTGTCGCCGCTGCACGAGGCGGTGTGCAGCCTGCGCGTACTGCGCGAGCCCGGTCTTTCGGCGGTGCACCTGCCGTGGCGCCGGGCGGTCCTCGGCCGGCTCTCCGGCCTGGACACCGGCCTGCTGCTATCGCTGGTCGCGCAGCGCCGCACCCTGCCGGACTTCCTCACGCCGCGGCCGGCCGCGTTCTCGGCGTCCTTCGCGGAGGAGCTGGCGGTCGTACGGCAGGCCACGCCCGCCCTCGTACGCCGCGATCTGCGCGATACGCACGCTCCCGATCCGCTGCCTTCGCCGCTGCAGGCGGCGTCAGAGGGCGACGACACAGCGGTGCTCGCCCTCCGGGACGCGATCTGCGAACTGCTGCAGGCCTATTGGGAGGTCGCGATCGAGCCGTGGTGGCCGCAGATGCGCCTGGTACTGGAGGCCGACATGACCTACCGGGCGCGGCAGCTCGCCACGGGCGGGGTACGGCTGCTGTTCGCCGACATGCACCCCGATCTCCTCTGGCGGGACGGGGTGCTGGAGATGCACCGGATGATCGGACCCGGTTTCCATACGGAGGCTGCGGGGCGCGGCCTGCTGCTGGTGCCGTCGGTGTTCGCCCACAAGCCGGCTCCGCCGGTGACGGCGGCGGTCGCGCCGATGCTGGCGTATCCCAGCCGGGGCGTGGCGACGCTCTGGTCCGAGCCGCCGCCTGCATCACCGGGTGCCATCTCCGACCTGCTCGGCGCGACGCGGGCACAGCTGCTGCGGGTGCTGGAGGAGCCACTGGCCACGGTGGAGCTGGCGCGCCGCTTCCGCATCACGCCGAGCGCGGTCTCCCAGCACCTGCGAGTGCTGCACGCGACGGGTCTGGTCACGCGGGCGCGGGACGGGCGGCAGGTGCTGTACCGGCGGAGCGGGCTGGGGGACGGGCTGCTGGGGAGGTAGGCGTTGGCAAGAAGCAGGAGACGCACTGCTCTCCTGGGGGCGCCAGTGGCTCGCCTCCGGCGGCATGCGGTGACACACCCATGCTCGGTTCGTCGGCGGCAAAGGCGGCGCACCTGAGATCGGGGTCCCGGCCGCAGCTGCCCGCGGCGCCGCCATCCGCCAGCAGCTCCGCGAAATGCCGCCCCCGTGGTCGCGGACGCGCTCGGCTACCACCACAAGACCACCACCCGGCTCCACAACGAATCGGCGGCACAGGGAGTCGATACGCCCCAGGGGATCACGGAAGGTCACCAGCGAGCTGGGCTCCTCGGAGAACCAGCGACAGTTGATTACGCGAGCCCACCAGTAGCAGAGGGCCGAAGCCGGTCGGAGAGATCTCCCCTCCGACCTGCTTCGGTGCCTGGTATCTCCGTCACGGCCAGAGTCGAGCAGCGGCGACAAAAATGCGCCGAGCGCTGGTCGTTCCGGCACAAACTCAAACGATCACCACGGTACGACCCAGAGCTGCACGTCAATGGGCCTGTTGTCGTAGCAACTCCAGCTCCGCCACCGACCGTGGAGTTCTCCATTGCTTCCTACCCTGACGCACTCGGACAGGGTCGCGTACCTGCCATACAGCACTGCGGGCGACGGTATGTCCGCAAAGGTCTGCGTGGTGTTCGAGTGGGTCACGGCGGACGCGGTGGGTGACGCCGTGGAAGCTGCCTGGGCAGGTGCCGCCATGAGGCCCAGTCCGACAGTGGTGCCGAGAGCGAGTCCTGCGATGATCTTGCGTGTGCGCATCAGTGCCCCTTCATCCAGCGAAGACCGTGCCCGAGGGACCCGGCGCTCCGCGCCTGTCTTGTCTTGTCGCTCTTGCATACGAGGCACGAAATGGCATCCGACCTGCTCCAGGTGCCGTCCATGACACTCACTGTGCGGATGCCGACCCCGCTTCCCCTCAACGAGCCCCTTGACCCGTCCGGTCAACTACGGGAGCAGCCTGCTCTACAGACCGTGGGAGAACCTGCAAGAAACCTTGAATTGCCTGCTCGCGGCAGAAGCCGCCCCGGCTGGTACGCACCGATGACGCGACATGCACAACGAGATCAAAGGGGGCGTCTTCCACGGCCCGCGATCCAGGGCCGAGACCTCACCGACCCGGCCGTCACCACCACGTTCACCACGACCCGCCTCGCGTCCGAGGCGCCGGAGGAAACCTGCAGCCGATACGCCGCGGGCGACCACACACGGTCACCAGCAGACGGGACTCCATGGGGAACTGGCGACAGTTGAATAGGCGAGCCCACCAGTACCGAGGCCGTATTAAGACCACCGCCACCCTGTCTGAACTTGGACTGGTGATGAGATGTCGCTCAGTCGTTCATGATCAGGCTGGTGTCGGCGAGGCACCCGTCGACCAGGTCCGGGGGGTACTGGACTAGCCAGTTCACCTGCTGATGCAGGGCCTGGATCTGCGTACTGAACAGATCAGTGCGCATTTCCCCGATCCCATCTGCGCAGACCAGAGTTCAGCGCTCAGGTCAGAGCGCCGACCACTGCACTCTTTTCTCTCCTCCAGATCAGCGCCGACAGCGGGACGGACTCCTCCACCTGGCGCCGGTTCCGCTCGGCGAACTACACCATCTCCGGCTACGCGCCGAAGCTGGTGGTGACCTACAACTCCTACGCCCCCGCGTCCTCGGTGGCGATCTCGCCCTGGCAAGTCAACGCCTACAACGGCAAGACGTACGTGACGTCGCTGACGCCGACGCTGTCGGCGAAGGTGACCGACGCCGATGGCGGCAACGCCCAGGCCCAGTACGAGATCACCGCGGACCCGGCCTACGCCGCCACCACCTACTCGTACACCAACTACGGCGCGAGGGTGCCCTCCGGCTCCACCTCCACCCGGACGATCGCGACGGCCTCGGCCCTTCCCCCAGACAAGCATCTGCGCTACCGGCTGCGTACCTATGAGGGCACCGACTACGGAGCCTGGTCCGGCTACACGGCGTTCGTGGTGAACGCCTCGCTGCCCGCAGCGCCGACGACCTCCTGCATCCCGTACAGCGAGAACACGTGGACGGCGAAGGCCGACAGCGGCACGACGTGCACGGTGGTGGCGCAGTAAGCCTGCGACGACTCCGGCCGCCTGCGACAGGAGTGGGCCCGCGGATCAGCCCCGAGCTGAAGACCGCCTACGCCTACGACAGCGTCGGACGCGTTGCCACGCTGACCCCGCCGATGAGCTGGCGTGGACCTTCACCTACGGCAGGGCCGGCAACGCGGCCACCGTCGGTGACGGCATGTTACTCAAGGCGTCCCGCCCGAACCTGACCTCTGGCGGCCAGAGCGAGACCGACGGCACGAACGCCACTACCAGGTGGTCTACGAGGCGCTCTTCCCGCGTGAGTTATGGAAGATAGCGCTGCAAGCCCGGCTCGCGCCGATCACGGACACCGACATCACCGCCCGCACCGAGAAGATGCGCGCCGACGGTGTCACCTCGATCAGCGTTGAGGTGGAGGTCTGCTGCCATCCGTAACTTTCTGGGCAGTCCTCCAGGCGGTTGAGGCATTGTGGGACTGCTGGCCAGTGCTGGGGTGTGTTGCCGGTGGTCAGCGCCTGTGCGCCCTGCACGCCCTCTGCCCGAATCCGGCTGGTACGGCGCATGGTCGACCGCATGGGGGACACCAGGGAACTGGAGTGTGTGGGCCGTGGCGACGGCAGCGGATGCCCGAACGGGGCTGTACTGACGATCGACGCAGGGATCCCTGAGTACCGGTGCGACGAATGCCGGCACTACTGGGAACTGGACGAGACAGAGCCGGGACGCCGGGCAGTCGCGGATGATGCGCTGACCCGGCCGTTGGGGGATCCGAGGGAGGCGGGGCCGGGTACGGCGGCGTAGTGCGACATCGCGCCGAGCGGCTCGGTCAGGGCAGGTCCGGTATGTACAGGCCAGCCGCCCGGCAGATCTGCAGCACGTCCGTCGTCGGCTGCAGCGGGGCCGGCTTCCAGCCCGTCACCTCCCGGACGAAGCCGACCTTGTGCGCGGCGGTCTCATCCCAGCCGCGGTCCAGGACGGGCAGGCGAAGCCAGTTGAGCGGCTCCCCAGTTTCGGCATGGACGGGGGCTTGTAGTGCGTGAGGAAGTCCTCCTGTTCGTAGGGACCGAACATCTTCACCAGTTCAGGATCCTGCCTCCGCCGGGTGTGTGGCGCTACCTCGAGGATGCCAGTGAAGGATGGCAGGGCGACGGTGCACAGGATGGTGACCTTGCGTGGCAAGGGCTGTCCGGACGGATCAGCCGGCTCTGCGACGTGAGATGGCGGATCCGCATCGTGGTCGACCCCGTACACGTCGGTCACCGTCGCCCGCTCCTTTTGGCGGGGGGTTCAGTTGTCGTTTGTTTCGGCGAGAGTGTGGGCGACCAGGGCGTTGGCGTGGCCGTGGCCCAGGCCGTGTTCGGTCTTGAGCCAGGCGACGAGTTCCATGTGCTTGGTCAGCGGGGAGGCGCGGATGAGGTCCTTCCACTCGGCGATCGGGCGGCCGTACTTCTTCTCGATGGAGGGGAAGTAGCTGGCAGGGCCTTTGACTGCGGCGCTCATGTCGGGTTTCCGTCCTTGTTTCGTGTGCTGCGGGTGGCGTGGTTCGGGTGGGGGAGTGTGGTCAGTGGATGACGTCGAAGACGTTCTTCTGCAGGCCGTTGGCGTAGGCCTCGTGCTCGACCAGCTTCAGTTTCTGGGTGTCCTTGTCGGTGGTGCTGAACAGGCGCTTGCCGGCGCCGAGCAGGAGCGGGAAGACGAGGAGGTGGTAGCGGTCGATCAGGCCGGCATCCGAGAGGCTCTGGTTGAGGCTGGCGCTGCCGTGGACGATGATCGGTCCGCCCTCGGTCTCCTTCAGTGCGGCGACCTCGTCGAGGGAGCGCAGGATGGTGGTCTCGCCCCAGTTGGAGACCAGGTCGCCCTCGGTGAGGGTGGTGGAGACGACGTACTTCGGCATCAGCTTGTAGTCGGCGAAGTCCGCCATGTCCGGCCATACCGGGCTGAACGCCTCGTAGCTGGTCCGGCCCAGCAGCATGGCGGTGGCTTCCTGCTGCTCGCGGCCCTTGATGTCGAACGCCTCGGGGAGGAATTCGACGTCCTTGAAGGTCCAGCCGGAGTTGCGGTAGCCGGGCTCGCCGCCGGGGGCCTCCACGACGCCGTCGAGGGAGATGAACGCGGTGCTGATCAGGGTACGCATAGTGGGTTCCTCGGTGTCTCGTGCCTGGGTAGGAAGGGGCCGGGCCGATGCTCGCTGCGCTCATGTTCGGTTCTGCGGTGCACCGGCTGTGTTCTCTGACTGCTGAGCGCGGGGGAAATCATCGGTCGCCGCCCGCCGGGCTGTTTTTCGCGGACCGGCCTAGCTGGTCCGCTGGTGACGGAGCAGGACGACCTGGGAGTCGAAGGTCCGGCTCTCGGTCAGGGTCAGGTCGATGCGCTGGCGCGGGGTGGTGAAGACGGGCTTGCCGCCGCCGAGCACGACGGGGTGGACGAAGAGGTGGTACTCGTCGATCAGCCGGTGCTCGGTGAGGAAGCCGGCCAGCGTGGAACCGCCGAACAGCAGCAGGTGCGCTCCGCTGTCCTTGAGGGCGGTCAGCTGCTCGACGACGTCGGTGTTGATGACGCGTGTGTTCCAGTCCGCCTCGGTCAGCGTCGAGGAGACGACCACCTTGGAGGCCTTGCGCCAGACGGGCGCGAACGCGAGGTCATGGGCGTGGGTGGAGAACTCCTCGGCGCGGGGCCAGAATCCGGACATCATGTCCCACACCACGCGGCCGTACAGGAAGATGTCGGCGCTGTCGGTGAGGGCTTGTGAGTAGGCGGACAGTTCGCTGTCCATGCGGGGCCAGTCGAACTCGCCGTTCGGGCCCTCGATGAAGCCGTCCAGCGACTGGTGCACGAAGTGCGTGATCTTGCCCATGAGTAGCGGTTCCCCCTTGGCGACAGGTGCCGGGACGGCCGCCGGCCGCCCTTGTGTACGATGTCCACATCCGGGGGGTGCGGTGATCCGCACCCCCCGAGTGATCAAGTGAGAGCCTAGACGACTTAAGTGGATGCTGTCCACATTGGAGGCGGCGGCCATGGCGGCAACCGGGAACGCAAAGCCCAAGCGGGACACCTACCGCCACGGCGACCTGCGCAATGCACTGATCGAGGCCGCCCTCGAACTCGCCCGCCGGGGCGGCCCGGAGGCCGTCGTACTGCGCGCCGCCACCCGGCAGGCCGGGGTCGTGCCCAACGCCGCCTACCGCCACTTCGCCGACCGCGATGCGCTGCTGCACGCCGTCTCCCAGGCGGCCATGGCCCAGGTCGCCCGCACCATGGAGGCCGAACAGGACGCCCTGCCGCCTACGCAAGACCCGGTGGCCGCCGCCCGGGCCCGCTTCCGCGCCGTCGGCACCGGCTACCTCCGCTTCGCCCAGGAGGAACCCGGCCTGTTCCGCACGGCCTTCCACGTCCCCGGCGACATGACCCACGCCGCAGCTGACACGGCTGCCGGCGTCACCGGCAAGACTCCCTTCGAGCTGCTCGGCGAAGCCCTCGACGGCCTCGTGGAGCATGGTCTGCTGCCCGAAGACCGCCGCCCCGGGGCCGAGTTCCTCGCCTGGTCCGCCGTCCACGGACTCGCCGCCCTGCTCATCGACGGCCCCCTGCGCGGCCTCCACCCCACCCAGGCCCATCAAGCCGGTCAGCACCTCATCGACATGATCGAACGCGGCATCTGACACCACCAGGCCCGACAGAAACCCTCAAGCCTCGACCCGTCAGACAGGCTCCAGGGGCCGTCTTGCCGATCATGTATCGAGCCGGATGAGGGTGCCGGCCAGGGTGATGGCGGCCGGGTGGCGGTCGGGCCACTTGTCGTAGCGGGTGGCGATGCTCTGCCACCGCTTGAGGCGGTGGAAGCAGCGTTCGACGACGTTACGGCGGCGGTAGACGGCCCTGCCGAACCGCAGGGTCGTTCACGGCGCCGTCGACCTGCGAGCTGGTCGATGCGTTCGGGGAGGGTCGCCTTGATGCCGCGTCTGCGCAGGCAGGCGCGGGCCGAGTAGCCCTTGTCGGCCACGACCCGCTCCCGGCGGACGCGGGGCCGTCCCGGTCGGGGCCGGGTGACGCGGATGGTGTCGATGACCGCTTCGGCCTGGGTGCAGTCGTGGCGGGCGTCGGCCGTGACGGTGAAGGCCGGAGGCCTGCCCTGCCCGTCGCAGGTGCCAGGTGGATTTTGCTGGTCGGCCGCCGCGGGAGCATCCGAGTCCGCGCTCGTCGAGCCCCCTTTGGCAGCGGTGTGCTGTTGGGCTCCGACGATGGTGGAGTCCAGCGCGACCAGCCAGTCCACCTCCGCCCGTGTCTGGGCCGCGGCCAGGAGCCGGTCGAAGGCTGCCTCGGCGGCCCAGCGAAGCGTCCGCGCAGGGCCTGCCAGGGCCCGAACCTCTCCGACAGATCCCTCCAGGGCACTAGGGGGCGGAACTTGAACACGCACCTGGCGGTGATCCCGCCACCTGCCCCGGGCCCGGCCCGCCGGCGGCAACAGCGGCTCGATCACCGCCCAGGCGACGTCAGTTATGTCCCCATCCCTCACGATCCGTCCAACGATCGGATGATCGGACAAACACTGCCTGGAGGGAGATCCCCGTGTCCCGCCGCACCATCGTTCTGTTCGCCACGAGGAATAGTCCAGACCTGTGGATTCGGCGTGGTCAGCGATAGCGCGGGAGTCCGCCGAGGTCCGGAAGCTCGTCCTCGAAGTCGCAGGCGGCAACGGCGTCGAGGCCGCGGTTCCAGACTGCCTTGAGCACGCGTGAGACTGCGTCGACGAGGACGGGGTCGGGGTCGTCGGCTTCCGCCTCGATCGTGAACGGCCATCCGATGAAGTCTTCGGCCAGCCCGTCGTCCGGGTTGGGCCGGATCTCGAAGACCATGCGACCTGATCGGATGGTGTAGTGATCGTCGGCGGAGGCTCCGAGAGTTGCCGCGACGAGCGCTGTCACGGACTCGCGGTTGCCGCCTCGCACAAAGATTTGGCAGTCTCCATAGTCCTTTGCCGTGTTCACGCGGCCTGCTCCTGTCGCTCGACCAGGGTGGCGTTCTCGAACCGGGCCCCAGTGCGGACCAGGGGGACCAGATGGGCGCCGGTGGCCGCGCGCCAGCGTGTCTGGGCCGAGTCGACGAGCTGGAACACCATCGCCGGTGCGGCGGCTGGGCTGCCGGCACTGCGGGTGACCCTGGTGCGGAGCGTGACCGTGGAGATAGTTGACTTGATGGGGTTCGTGGTCTGCAGGGGGATCCAGTGCTCGGCAGGGAAGTCGTCGAACGCCAGCCGTTGCTCGACGTCGTCTGTGATCTTCGCGACGGCCTTGGGCAACCTTGCGCGGTAGGTTTTCGTGACCGCTTCGATGGCCTTCTCGGCGTGGGTGCGGTCCTCGGCGTTGTAGATCTCCTGCATCGCCTTCGCCGCGCCGGGCTGCGCGGACTTGGGCAAGCAGTTCGTGGCCTTGCGGGCCTTGTGGACCCAGCACCTTTGGCGCCGGGTGTCCGGGAAGACCTCGGCCAGGGCCTTCCACCAGTCCATCGCTCCATCGCCGACGACCAGCTCGGGGTCGCGCATGGCGCGGCGGCAGTCGCTCAGCAGGTCGGCCCATGACTCGGTGGACTCGCGCAGGCCCTCGGCCAGGACGATTACCTCTTTCGTGCCGTCGAGGCGGACCCCGAGCAGGACCAGTACGCAGGAGTGAGCCTTCCCGAGTCGGTGCTTCGGGTGCAGCCCGTCGGCCCACACGTAGACGGAGTCGCGGTCGGACAGTTCGTGCCGTTGGAAGGCGGCATGGCCGTTGCTGCACTGCGGCAGTCCGGCCGCTCCTCCGAGGAGCTGCTCAAGGGCGGGTATGAACGAGGAGAACCGCATGCGCTCGACGGTATCCTCATCCACGCGACGGTCGTTCACTTGCGGTGCCCTGACTTTCACCGGTCCGGCTGCGGTGACCACGGCCCGCGGCTGGTGGTGACCGTTGCGGACCACCAGTCGCCGCCCGTACTCGTCGGTCTCGGCCGCCAAATCGGATATGTACTGGTCGACTTCCGCCTCCAAGGCGGCGGCGAGCATCCGCCGAGCCCGTCCCGACGATCTCGTCAATCAGGGAGTCGGCCTGGGTGGCGCCGTCGTCGGTGACTACGCTGAGCACGGGCGCGCCTTCCCGACCCGCGGCGCGAACGCGGGCCTACTCGGTGACCATCACAGGATCATTCAGGAAGGTACGCCTTCTGCGTCCCTCCCGTGACCGGTCCACAGGTCTTGGGAATTGCTCGTTCGCCACCCCTCTGGTCGTCTTGTTCGCGCTTCTTGCCGCCGCCGCTGCTGCCTGTTCTGGCGCTGTTTTGGGGCCGCCCGGCTCTTCGTACGGAGAGCCGGGCGGTACTTCCCCGGCAGAAGGCGGCCGGTCACCGGTCCGTCCGTCTGCTTGCGGCGGCGTCAGAAGCCCACGGCGCCCCAGGAGTGGGCCGTGTAGTCACCGGGCCCGAATTCCCAGCCGGCCATGACGCTGTTGAGGTAGTGGTCGCCGTTGTAGAAGCCCCTGTTCTGGCCGTAGTTGAAGAACGGGGTGAGGCTGCCGGACCACCAGCCGGACTTGCTCCGGTCCAGGAAGCTGAGGGTGTGGCCGCCGTTGGGCCAGGTGTACTCGTAGATGTCCCAGCTGCGGCCGCCCAGGCCGATGTTGGTCGCGGCCGGGACCGCGTTGCCGCTCGCGTCGTAGTGGTCGGCCAGCGGCTTGGTGTTGTACCAGTTGAGCCAGATCATGATCTCGGTCTTGGAGTTGCGGTCGGTCGGCGCGGGGTAGGGGTCGATGAAGATGTCGTACGCGGCGTCGTAGTACGAGCCGGACTTCGGGTATGCCGACTGGCTGAACCACGAGGTGTTGTTGGGGCTGACGTTGCGGATCTTCTTGGGGAGTGTGGTCACCGGCGACGAATAGCCCCAGTCCTTGCCGTTGACCATGGCGACGAAGCCGGTGCCGGTGGAGGAGTTCACACCCCAGTTGTTGTCGTCGCTGTACCACGTGGAGGCGTTGCCGCCGGTCGCGTAGTACTTGAACCAGTACGTCTGTGACGCTGCCACCGCCGAGTTCGGCAGGGTGAGGACGAGGGCCAGAGCCGCGAGGAGTGCGGCCCAGCCGATGCGGAATTTCATCAGCCCTCCGGAATGTGTGCTGAGTGGGGGGATCACACAGGAGAGGAGAAGCCGGCCGTCCTGGCCTGGCGGCAGGACGGCCTCGGTCTCCCCTTCGGGACGGCGGGTGTTCAGCGAGGCGGCGTGGGGCCGAACCTCAGGCGGGGTCGCCGTAGATGACTCCGCGGCCGTTCGTCCCGAAGTAGACGCGACCGTAGATCCGGGGGTCTCCGGTCATGGTGTTGCCGGTCCAGGCGTACTGGTGGCGGTCGTCGTTGATGCGGGTCCAGGTGCGGCCCGCGTCGTCGGACCGGAAGATGCCGCGTACGCCGTGGATCTTGGAGCTGGTGTAGACGGCGGGGTAGGTGGCACCGGGGGCGGCCTTGCCGAATCCGACGACGTCGCCCTGGTCCACCGCCTCGAATTTGGTGAAGGACGATCCGGAATCGGTCGAGCGCCACAGCCCGTACGGTGTGGGGGTGGCGGGCTTGGTGGTGCCGCCGGCCAGCCAGATGTCGCCCTCGTGGCCCGGTACCGGCTTGAACCGGACGTTCCCCGCGACGGGCAGACCGGCCGCGGCCGTGGCCGTGAAGCTCTCGCCTCCGTCCGTGCTGAGGTAGAAGACGCCGGCGTCGTAGGCGTAGAACGTCGCCGGATTCACCCGGTCGGAGCGCACGGGGGCTCCGGCAGGCAGCCCCTTCGACGCCGTCCAGGTCGCGCCCTGGTCGTCGGAGAAGCTGACCGGCGCTCCGGCCGGTGACCACACGATCCGCCTGCCGTCGGCGCTGATGGCGACGGCCTGGTCGTGGACTCCGGACCCGGTGACGCCGGACGGCTCACTGCCCGACGGCTTCCAGGTGTCGCCGCTGTCGGTGGAGATGGCGAAGTGCTGGGTCCAGCCGCTGGTGGGGTCGCCGACCCGCACGATGGTGTGGGGCGCCAGCTCCGCGTAGTCCAGAGCGGTGGTCACGCCGAAGGTCGGGCTGTCGTACATCTTCGGCGCCTTGCGGAAGTCCGTGTGCCGGAAGCCGCCGACATCGCCCACGCCGGAGAAGAGGTGCGCGCGGCCGGCGGGCGGGCTGATCACGCAGGCGATCGAGCACTCCTCCAGTCCCTGGGCCCGCACGGACAGGTGCACGGTGCCGCCGCTGTCCCAGTCGGTCAGGTTGTTCGAGCCGTAGATCGTCGCGCCGGTGCCGTACAGGAAGTGGCCGGAGTCGAAAGGGTCGATCTGGACCGACTCCATCATCCAGCCCAGCTTGGGGGCCATCTCGGGCAGCGACGGCGTGGCGTTCCAGGTCAGCCAGGGGGCGGCGGAGATGTCGATGTCGTAGCGCAAAATGCGCTCGTTGTTTGAACCCAGGTCCCACGCGGGGGTCCAGTTCGCGCCGCCGTCGGTGGAGCGGAACAGGAGGCAGTCCGGGTACCACTTGACCTGCGTGGACACCATCAACGTGTCCGGGTTCTGCCGGTCGATGGTCAGGCCGCTGTAGCCGTACTGGTTGTCGTCGCTGGTGGACGGGACCGGGCTGATCCGGGTCCAGGTGTCGGTGGCGGTGTCCAGCTTCCACACGTCGCCCTTGGACCCGTCGTAGGGGCCGGCGGTGTTGCTGGTCGCCAGATACAGGTAGCCGCCGACGTGGTCGAAGACGGCGTGGTGCGGGAGGAAGCCGGTGGGCTGCCCGGGCACGCGTTCCCAGGTCGCTCCCGCGTCGGTCGACCGGTACAGGATGTTGTCCTTGTCGGCGACGGTGACGTAGAGGGTCCGGGTGGCCTTGCCCGCTCTGCCGGTGCGTTTGTCGAAGACGACTTGGAGTACGCCCAGGTTGTCACCGTTGTAGCCGTCGGGGTCACTGGGGTCGATGACGAAGTTGCCCGGGTTGGGGAAGCTGGTCACCTGCGCGAAGGTCTTGCCGTGGTCGGTGCTGCGCCACAGCCCGTGGCCGCCGCGCACGCCCAGGTAGAGGATGCTGTTGCGGTGGGGGTCGATCACCAGCCGTTCGCCGATGCCCCGGCCGGGCATGTTGCCGCCCAGCCGGAACGGCAGGGCAGTGGTCTTCCAGGTGCGGCCGCGGTCGGTCGAGCGCAGGATCGCGGCCATGCTCGGGTCCCAGTCGGGAAGGGTGTAGGTGCCCGCCGCCAGGTAGACGCGGTCGGGGTCGACCTCGTCGCTGGCGACGCTGATGATGCCGGTGTGTCCGTACTCGTCCCAGCCGATCCAGTCGGTGAGGGGGATCCACCGCCGGGACTTCGTGTCGAGGCGGTAGGCGCCGCCGATGTCGGTACGGGCGTACACCAGTCCCGGTTCGCTCTGGTTGAAGACGATGCCCGTCACGAAACCGCCGCCGACTATCTCCGCGTTGCGGAAGGCGTAGCGCGCGTGTCGGACCGTCCCGGCCGCGGTGGCGGAGGCAGCGGAGGGGGCGAGCACAGGGAGTGTGGCCGCGGCCGCGCCGGCGGCCAGCAGTCCTCGGCGGGAGAGGCGCGGGGCATGGTGCATGGCGGGTCCTGGCCTTTCGGGTGCGGGTCCGTACGGGCCTGCGGACGAGCAGCAGGACCGCCGGCTTGGGAGTGGTCGGGCGGACGGTGTCAGCCGGTCCGGGCCGACCGGCCGTCCGTGAGCAGTTCGTGGCCGCAGACGGGGAGGCGTCAGTCGGTGTGGCGTTGGCGTGTCACCGCCGTCTGTTCCCCGAGCATGCGGGAGGTGCCGGAGTCGTCGTGGCCCTCCTCGGGTTCGGCAGCCCGCGCCCGTCCCCCTGCTCGGAGTTGTGGTCCTCGCCGAAGGCGGGGCCGCCGAGGCGTTGGTTGATGAGCTGCGTCATGTGCGCCCCCAGCCCTTGATCGCGCCGGTGAGCATGCCCTTGACCAGATGCTTCAGGAGGGGGAAGGCGGCCACGTTGGGAGCAGCGTCAGCACGACCACCGCCATCTGAAGCGACAGCGGAGCCGTCAGCGACGTGCCGTCGCCGAAACCGGAGTTCGTGCGACAGAGGCGGCGCCCGCTACGCCGGCGGCCGTTCGCAGGACGGCTCGGCGGTTCATCTCGAGGCTCATGTCGTTGCGGCCCTTCGTTTTCGTGGGTCCGACCGGCGGGCGGCCGGCGCTGAGTCGTCCGGTGGCCTGATGCCGGAAGGGCGGAATCAATGGGAGTCGATGCGCTTCGATATTTGTTGAATGTAGGACCGCGCCGCCGGACACGACAACGGGCTGTTAGGTCACGGTCCGGTAACGGAAGCGCTCGAATCGGCTGGAGATAAGGCCCTCCGGGTGGCTGTTCCGCACCTGAGCGGCCCCTTCAGTGCGACACTAATGCCGAACAAACGAGCTGCGACGACTGAACGACATCACACGACTCGGCGCCACGCCATTGTCGAAGCGCTTCGACTATACGACCGCGCGACCGAAGGAAGCCGTACGCCACCAGGGCCGAGCCGCCCACGCTTTCCACGCCCTCTCATTCGACCTCCTGCAAAGGGACCTCTCCGGTGAAAACCGCCACCGCGCGCCCCGAACCATCCGGCACTGACCTGCCGTTCCGTGACCCGCGCGATTCCTCGCCCAGCGAGTCGACGATCTGATCTCCCGGCCGACGCTCGACGATCGCATCGAGCTGCTCTGCTAGTACTCACCAGGAGACCCCGGTCTCGGACGGGCTCCCTTCAAGACCGGCACCGAAAGCCTGCACGGCGTTGCCTGGCTGCGGCTGGCCATCGTGTTCCCGCAGGGCGACAGGCCTGGGTGCCACCTGGGACGAGGCGCTGCTCCGCGAGGTCGCTGCGGCCGTCGGCACCGAGGCCCGCGCCTTCCACCAGCGCCCCGCCGTCAACGGCCGCCAATTCAGCCTCCAGGTCTGGGCCTCCCGTGGTGAACCTGCTGCCAGACCCCGGTGGGGCCGCAACGAGGACTGGACGTGCTTGCTAAGTGCGTCGATTTGGGGGCAGTTGACCCGGACGTTCTTCAGGTGGAGCTGCTCGGTGTGGACGGTCACGTAATTTGGCTCTGTCGGGGATCTTGTGATGATGAGGGTGCCGAAGGCTTACTGATTCACTTCAGCGTGAGCGCCGGCACCAGCTTCGTGGAGCTCGGCCACCATGGCGGTGGCGACTTCTTCCGGCGCGTTCTCGAGGATGGTCGCGGGCAGGTGGCTGATGAGGGACTTGCAGCGCCACAAACTCTGCCCGGTTCGCCGGTGCAGTAGCTTCACGATCTCGATGGCCCGGGGGCCAGCGTCAGTCAGGACTACGGTGTGCGGCAGGTCGTCGCAGACCAGCAAGAACGATTCGCTCACCGTGTCCGATCCCTCCGTCAGTCCGCAGATGGCCTGCAGCATATGGCGAGCTCGGCGATCACGTCCTGAGAAGGATGCGTCTGCGGAGGAGGCCGAGGTTGGCCCGGCCGAAGCCCATGCGCTTGAGGAGCTTGGCTCTGGTCACGTGGCCCTCGACCTGGCCTGAGCTCCATGGCGTCGACAAGCCGGCGGTGACAGCGTCCAGGTCCCGTTTCATGCCGTTGACCAAGGAGTGCAGGGCGGGCAGGGCGTCGGCGAGGACGCGGTCCATCCAAGCGGGCAGGTCATCGCCGCGCAGGTCGCGCATCATGGCGGCGAAGTCGCGGACGTGGCCTGCGGTGGCGTCGAGGTGCGGGCAGGCGGCCCGGATCTCTTTGAGTTCGGCCGCATCGCTCTCGGCGAGGTGTCCGGGGTTGGCCATGATCCAGCGAACGATGCGTCGGGGTTTTCGGGGCGGGTCGTGGCTCGGGAGCAGGCGTGAACGAGTTGCGCGGCTTGGGGCTGTGCGGCTTCTTGAAGGGTCGGAAGTAGCGGCGGACGCACTGGATACTGCCGGTGAAGCCACGTGCGCGCAGTTCCTGGTGCAGTTGAGGGATGTCGTGGCAGCCCTCGCGCCAGCGTTCGTGCAGGTAGGGCCTGTACTCGTCCATGATCGAGGCCCGGTGGTGGCATTGACCAGCAGTTCGTCGAGACTTTGGGCGCGGGCGGAGCGCCGCACCGTTGAGTGGTCCAGCCGCAGCCGACGGCTGATCGAGGCCGGAGATTCACCCTCGGCGAGCAGTTGCTGCACCGCTGTGTACCGCTCGGTGGTGCGGGCCACCAGCCGCCTCGGGCGCCCGAGGACGTCCCGGGTGCCGTCCGGAGGGACGAACGGTACCTCCTCCACGGGCGGCTCCGCCGTCCCCGTGGACGCGGCGGCGGACTCCGTGACGGCCGGGTCCGTGGTGAACGCCGTCCGGATGCACGAGTGATGGGAGCCGACCGTATTTTCCACCGCCTCGGCGAGGTTGCGCAGCAGGTGCCAGGCGTCCGCGACTTGCCGGGCTTGCGGAGCCCCGCTGCGGGCGCCTTCGGCATAGGCGCCGGCCCGGTCGCGGCAGATCACTTCGACCTCGGGGTGATCGCGCAGCCAGGTGGCCAGCGGCTCGGCGTCCCGGCCCCGCAGCACATCGACCGGGCGTCGCTCTTCCAGGTCCACCAGGATCGTGGCGTAAGAGTCGCCCTTGCGCAGCGCGAAGTCGTCGACCCCGAGGACACGCACACTGGCCTGCGGAAACTCCGGTAACCCGCGCAGGAGTTCAAGGAGCTTGTCCTTGGCGACGTGGATGCTCAGCGCGGCCCCGAGCCGCGCACCCGGCCGGCCCGCCAGACATGCGGCGATCGAGGTGAGCAGTGTGCGCAGCAGCGGCGTGTACCGGGCATGCGGACTGGTCAGCCCCTCGACCTGCTCGGCAAACGTCACCGCCGGGCAGTACGGATTGAGGCACTTGAACCGGCGCACCACGAGTTCGACCACCGTCGAGGCTCCACCGAGGGGCGCGTCAGCGAGCCGGCGCGCGTACCGGCCGTGCACACGCCACGACACCACCCCGCATCTTGGGCACCTCGCCGTCGGCCCTGCGGAGTGGGCGCAGAACGTGACCGTACCGACCTCACGCTCGATCGACTCGACCACCACACTGGATAAATGCGGCAACAACCGCTCCAAACCCCCTGAACCGCACACCCAGTAGATGCCCAGTTCAGACTGGGTACGTGACAAGATCCCCGACAGAGCCGAATTGCGTGAGCGTCCACAGCGGACCGCAGCGAGACTGCGATCGAGGGCCGGCCTCGCCCACCAGCGGATGAGCCGGCGGACGGAACGCGTCGCGCGGATCGCAGAGCAGGAGGTGCCCGGCAGCATGGGCCGCTATGTGAGCTGGAAGGTGCGGGAGGGGCCCTGCGGTCTGGAAGGCGTCATCGTGTGCGACCACCCAGCCGTGACTTTCGTACTGACGGCACGAGGCCCCACCTGTTCAGGCCGCGCCGCGCGAAGGCGCTCAGGTTCGAGGCCGACGGGCACGTGGTGGTCACCCGGCTCGTACGGCACCCCGGTACACGGCCGAATCCGTTCCTGCAGCGGGCGCTGCGCCTGGGCCGTTGAGCCCTGGTTGGCTGGCAGAGTGCTGAGCTCAGTGGTTGTCTCGCCGGGGGTTCGCGGCCTCGGCGGGCTCCTGAGCCGCTCACTTTAAGCCCGGGCAGGGGACGACTGGAACGGCCCCGCACAGGGCCGTTCTACGTTGCAGGGCGGAGGAGGTAGTAACACCATGGAATTGGTGGGTACCGCCACCTTCTCAACCCGATGGGTCGAGAAGCCTCACCGGCCTCCCTGCCCGTAAGCCGAGTGCCCTGCTGGCTCTAACGCTGCGGCCCAGGAAGGGGAGAAGCATGCCCGATATCCTATTCCGCCGTATTGTTTGCCTCGAGACGACTAGCGGGGCAGGAGACGACGACTGTGCCGTCTACTTCCAAGGCGAAAGAATATTCCGTGAGCAGATGGCGAAGGGTAGTAATCGTCCTATAGGGGGAGAGGGGGGCCTGCTCAGGCACTTCGAGGGCAGCAAAACAGTATATGTGAAGGAAATCGACGAGAGCTCGGGTGATGACATCATCGGCACTATCAATGTCAGCGGAGCCGGGGATGGCGAGTTCCGCGAGGAAATGTGGGGCGACGGTTCGCACTACCGCCTCTATTACGGCCTCGGTGGAGCCCCCTGAGTCGACTGTCGTTGGTGTCAAGGACCTTCGTGGCCCTCTGTGCGGCTACCCTCGTGGGTGCTGCTGGTTGTGGGCCGGGCACGGAGCGGGATACAAGGGACCACCTCGTGCGCAAGACCTTTGCCTTCCACACTGAACCTCTTTTATCCTGTCTCCCAGGTGTAAATAGGCTGGTGGGCAGGGGTGTGACAGGCAGGGCCCCTGGTCGTTGGCGTGGTGATCTCACTCATCACACCGGCGACCGAAGGGTCGAACATGTCTCCTGGCTCATCTACGCCCGAAGGCGTGAACTTCGTTCTTCCTGGCGGAAGTTGAGCTGCTTCAGGCAGGCCCTGCTCACCCTGGCACATCTACGCAAGAACGAGACGTACCGGCAGGTCGGCGCCAGATTCGGCGTGTCCGAGACGACCGCCTGGCGCTCGTCGACGAGACGATCGAGATAATCGCCTCCTGGGCGCCCGGCCTGCACGAAGCCCTGACCGGCCTCGGCGAGGGCGACTTCGTCATCATCGACGGCACCCTCATCCCCACCGACCGCGTCCAGGCCGACGAGCCGTACTACTCCCAAAAACACAAGCAGCACGGCATGAGCGTCCAGGTCATCGCACGGCCGGACGGCACCCCGCTCTGGTCTCCCGCGCGACACCAGGGCGCACCCACGATCTGACGCCGCGCGAGCCCACGGCATCGTCCAGGCGTGCCTGACCCGGCAGATCCTCGTGCTCGCGGACCGGGCCTATCAGCGCGCCGGCGCCACCGTTCGCACCCCTACTGCCACCGCGAACAACCCGAGCACTACCCGCAGTTCAACCGCGATCACGCCCAGCTACGGGCTCCCGGAGAACGCGCCTTCGCACAGCTGAAGACCTGGCGACTCCTCCCACGCGCCAGATGCGCCAACCACCGCATCGGCACCATCGTCCAAGCCGTCCACACCCTGATGACCTGCACGTATTCAGGATGAAAGAGGTTTACAGCGGCCAACAGAATGGGCGCTGGGGCCTGCGTTTACAGGTATCCCGGATCGCCGTTGGCGTTGAACCTTGTCAGGGAGCGCTCCAGCAGCTCCAGAAACTGGCGGAGGTCATCGGCCACCTTGTCGAACTCCGGTTCGTCCAGCGACGCCGTCCGCGTTCGGTAAACCGCCCCATCGGGCCCCGCGACGTAGATCAGGCCGCCGCCGTTCGAGCCGATGACCAGGCCATGGACCTTTTGGTCCGTGCCCACGTCGACAACGCCGTACTCCTGGAGCCGCAGCAGGACCTCACCGGCCGGATCGAGGAAGTAGCCGTTACCGACGTCCGCCCAGGTGATATCACCGATGCTCTCGTAGAAGGTGACCAGGTCAGCTGGTGTAGGGGTGACTTGGGCGAGCGTGCGAGCCGCGGCTTGATCGTCGTGGTCGGCCGGCCGGGCCTGGTTGGTCCCAGGGGGAAGCCGTGACGATGCTCGAACTCGCCTGTCATGGCCGTGAGAGTCCGGGAAACTCTGGCTGTCCACGAGGCCAGCCAGGCAGGCGAAAGCGATCGGTCACTCATGAGGCCGGATCATGGCATGAGCCACGGACATCCATGGAGTGCCCAGCGGTTCCAGTGTCAGCGCAATGCTCTGAGCTGCCGATGGGTGATGAGGCAGCAGGCGAGTTTAAGGAAGGCTTCGGCCGGAAGCCGTGCAGCCAGGCAAAACTCCTCTCCACGACCCAGCGGTAGGTGACCAGTCCGGTGCCGTGCAGGGTGCCGCGGCGGGCGATCGCGGGCACGATTCCGCGGGCGCGGACCTGGTCCCGGTAGATGTCGTGGTCGTACCCGCGGTCGGCGAACAGGGAGTCCGGCTTCCGGCGAGGATGCCCGGCCCGGCCGCGGACCGGCGGGATCGCGTCGAGCAGGGGCAGGAGCTGGGTGACGTCGTTGCGGTTGCCGCCGGTCAGCAGGACCGCGAGCGGGGTGCCGTGTCCATCAGTGATCAAGTGATGCTTGGAGTCGGCTCGTCCCCGGTCGACCGGCGACGGGCCCGTCTGCTGCCCCCTTTTAGCGCCCTGACGTGCGAGGAGTCGACCACACAGCGGGACCAGTCCAGACGTGCGGCCGCGTTGAGTTCGGCCAGCAGGACCTCGTGCAACCGCTGCCAGACGCCGGCCTCGTTCCAGTCCCGCAGCCTGCGCCGGCACGTCATGCCCGACCCAAGCCCAGGTCCTTGGGCAGGTACTCCCACTGGATCCCGGTGTGCAGCACGTACAAGATCCCGCACAGTACCGACCGGTTCGGCAACGGCCTGCGACCCGGATACCGGAACCTGCGCTCACGCCGCGGTAGCAGCGGCTCCAGACGGTCCCACAGTTCATCCGACACGATCCACGGCGACGACCCCACACCGCACCGAACGCTCAACTCCCGCCCTGGACACGGCAGCCAGGAGCGATCCACCTCATTGTGTGGGTGTAGACGTCCATGGTGATGCTGATCTGAGAGTGGCCGAGGATCTCCATCACGACGCGGGGAGCCACCCCGGCCGCAGTGAGGAGGGTAGCGGTGCCGTGGCGGGCGTCGTGCAGCCGGATGACGGGGAGGCCAGCAGCCTGGGCGACACGGGTGAAGGACGGTCGTAGCGCCGCGCGGTGGCCAGCGTCCAGGGCAGCGACCTCAACTGCCGGAACAGTCCGGGCTGGTTGGCCTTGATCAGCAGCAGGTAGTGGGCCTTCTTGTCCTCCACGAGGAACCGGGCGTGCTCGCGCTGGGTGTGCAGGGCGTCGGCAGTCACGGTCACGCCGGCCAGGTCGTACGGCTCCAGAAGGGCGGCGAAGCAGGTGATCTCGTTGGTCTTGTCCGGCACCCGCAGCTGGGTGACGGTCTGCCCGGTCCCGGTCATCGCGGCCAGCAGATGGGCGGCCGGGCTGGTGGGGGTGCGTGAGCCGCGGGCGCTCTTGCCGTCGACGGCCAGGGTGTCCGCTCCGGCCGGGTCAGCGCCGAGCAGGTCCGCGAGACCGCCGGGGCATACGGCGTTCAGGACGCGGCGGATGGTCGCCGTGCTCGGCGCGATCCGGGTGCTGAACACGGTCGTCGTGCGGGCGCCGAGGCGGGCGAGGGTGTTCTGTGGGGCGTTGCGGGCCCACTGCCCGATCGCGGCGAACGAGCGGGCCCCGGCCAGCACGGCCGAGCAGGCGATCAACAGCACGCTCACGAACGGGTGACGCTTCCCCCGCCGGTGCCGCGGGTCAGCCAGCGTGGCCAGCCGCTGCGGCAGTCCCGCAAGAGCGCGGTGCTGACGCGAGGGCGACTTGATCAGACAGACGCTGGCAGACTGACGGTACATCGAAGCTCCGGTTCCGCAGGGCGACTTGGTAGGTCACCCGCTCCAACCGGAGCTTCGTTGCGTACGAGACGGGACGACCAGCAGGCGTCACACCACCGTGACCTGCAACTTTCCGCTACTACTGGGACTTTGAAACAGCCCTGGGCGGACGCCAAAGCAAGATGCAACCCGACCACCCCGAGGGTGAGCCAAATGCTGGGCGAACGTCCGCAACGCACAGGCAGGAGGGGTGCGAACCGTGACGCGTTCACGAAGCGTGGCTGCGGCCAGCGCGGGGTTGCTGGAGGCACACGTGACGGATGCTCGTTTGGCGTCCCGGCCGTAGTGGATGCCGTTCGGTGGCTGAGGCCAGAACGGGGCTTCGGCTTGGTCCGGGCTTTCGTTGCCCGATGACCGAGGAGGGCCTGGCGGGCGAGGCTTTTCGTGTGCCCAGGCCTCAACGAAGGTGGTCATAATCGCGTTCGAGCGTCTCCAACCCTCCCTTGCTACCCAGCAACCAAACCTGCCCTGCCGAGCATCACACGCACCGGAACAGAGGAAGCCAGCACCCCCGATGCAACAGCCGGCGCGCTGCCCTGGCAGGAGAACCGGCAGACCATCACGGAAGATCGAGGCCATTTGCGCAACGGGAAGGAGGCGGAGCCTATATCGATGCAATTCCAAGAAAAGTTGTTCTAGTTAGCGCAGATGCCTGCAGTTCCTAAAGCGGCCGATGCGGGGCTGGGTCCGGCCAATGGCCAAGGGGAACTAACCCGAACGGAGGCGTTCGACTTGCAGTTTTGGAGCAGGTAATTCATCCTCCCAGTATGAAATGGTGTGACTACGAACCCGGACAGTTCCCGGATATCGAGTTCGTCAAATTGCGCATCAGCGGGAAATCGGTATGGGTGCACATTGATGGTGATGCTCACACGGCTAGCGGAGATCCGCTTGTACTTGACGAGCCCATCGTTGTCACACCTGCGGCCCTTCGTCTCGTCTCTGAGTTGGCAGAGACGGTGGAGGTGCAAGAACTACAAGCACGCTTTCACAGAGGCGAGCTTCTAGGGGCCGGGACGCAGGGCAGCCGCAGTGATAGAGGCGGCAAGAGGACCACGTCAGCAGCGAAGAAGACCACGGCGAAGAAGGCGACCGCCAAGAAGACCACGGCGGCAGCGAAGAAGACCACGGCGAAGAAAGCAACCGCCAAGAAGAACGCGGCGAAGAAATCAACCGCCAAGAAGGCCACGGCAGCAGCGAAGAAGACCACGGCGAAGAAAGCAACCGCCAAGAAGGCCACGGCAGCAGCGAAGAAGACCACGGCGAAGAAAGCAACCGCCAAGAAGACCACGGCAGCAGCGGCAACGAAGGAGACTCAGGCAGGTACGGCCAGGGTGGCAGTCACGAGGAATACTTCCGCGATGAGGTCTCAGTGATGAGTTTTTGAACCTTCTGGCGAAAGCCCAACCGAAGGAACCCGTCTCAGATCAACGCCGGATTTCAGCAGTACCACAGCATGAGCGGCTAGCTACGACGACCTTTGGCGGAATAGGAGTGGAAAATGACCTCAGTTCAAGATCCAGACTCGACCGCTAGCTTGGTGTCAAACCCTGATGACTGGCCAGTTGCTCCGGCCACGATCCAAGAGGAAGACGCAGATAAATCTCTATTCGAAGCTAAACTTGCATCACATCAAGCCTTGTTGCAGCATGGTCGCACTCGCGTCGAAGCGAGTCATGCGGCAGATCTGGCGAACGCGCAGCGTTTCCATGAGTCGCTGCTTAAGCTGGCTGACTCCTCGGTTGATCGGGCGCATGCCGGCGCGGAAACTGTGCAGAAATCGGCTGCTGCGGTTGCGACGATCTATGCTGCAATTCTCAGTGTCACGTTCAGTGTGTCCTCCCGGCCCCTGCCGTGGACTGGCGTGCTTGCGCCCGCATTTCTATGTCTGGCCATCTCGTTGTCGACTGCCTATCGCGCGTACATTGCGAGGAACTTGAAAAATGTCGCAGCTCCGCAGAGGGCCGGGTCATTCCCGAGGGATGCACTGAATCGAACCAATGAGATCACTGGGCTGATGCAAAGGCTTATTCTTTTGAGGGCATCTCTTTTGAGGGCGAGTGTAGCCGCTATGGCGGTAGGCATCCTCTACGTGCCAGCTCCTTTCGTCCCACTCTCGGGTTCAGGGGAAAAGGCTGAAAAGGTCAGTCAGCAGGATTGGCCAGCGGAGCCTAGAAGTACAAATGAGTCGTACGGTGCCATTCTCTACAAAGCGCAAGTGGATGAAGCGTCGCGCCTGCATGCGCAGCCGGAGGCGAGCGAATCAGGCGGGTGGACGATCGGGCTCACAGCGTTCGGTCTCGTGGTCGTGTTCCTTGGCGGGATGCCGTGGAAACCTCAAGACCCAACAGAGCGGCAGCAGTGAAGGGCGCTGGCCTCAGGCGAGCCGATGATCCTACGGCCTGGGCTGGCGTGCCTCTGGTCGATTGCACCGGCAGCGTGGCTGAGGCCGGTGGGGGTGCAGCGAGGCACACGCGCCTGGTCGGTTGGCCCGCCCGCCATCGTGGCTGACTGTCGTCGGCTGGGGCACAGACGGCCCCGCACCCAAGCCTAACTGCCTGTTCTCTATCCGTTCGCGTGGGTGGACAGGTTCGAACGGGGGCCTGGTTCGGGTGAGTTGTCCGGGACCGGTGCATGAAGGAAGG
>NZ_JBVIMA010000019.1:0-33309 GCF_055580085.1 Streptomyces sp. NPDC032126 | reverse complement strand
GCGCGCGGTCTGCTCCGCAGACACGACGCGCCGCCGCTACGCGGCGGCAACTCCATTGCTCCGCAATGGAGTTGATGTACCGTCACTCCGTGACGGTACATGAATTGCTCCGCAATTCAGCACAGGAATTCGCTCCGCGAATTCCTGGAGAAGCGCGGCTGGGCGGTCGGGGCTGGGCCGGATTGGCAGGCTTACCGGGAAGCTGATAATCGTTCAGCATTCAGCTTGATTCCGGGTAATTCCCGGAACCCTCGGGCTGACATTCTGAAAATGACCGTTCCTCAATTGCGCCTATGCGCCATTCCCGATAGAGCCAAGAATACGCCCGCGACAACGTTCCCTACAACCCACGCCCACAGTCCACGCCGAGCGTGGACGGCCCCGCCGCTAGGGCCCCGCCAGCAGCTCTCCACGCCCCAAACGTTCGGGCTCCAGCCCTGCACGGCGGCGGAGCCGACGCGCAGCCAACCCACAGGCCGCCCCTGATCCCCGAGGCAGCCGCCCGACCACGCCCCCGCCCCCTTCCTCACTCATCCTTCAACCGGCGCGGGAAAAGTGGCAGCAGAGGGGATGTCAGATCCCCGACCATGCGATGGAACGTTGGTTGACCTGCGGATACGCTGCTCCTCCCGGAGAGGCTCGCGCAAGAGATGTCGCAAGAGATGTCGCAGGAGTTAGCCGCAAGAGAAGGCGCAAGGGATGTCGCCAGGTTCGGCGTTTCGGGTGTCTCCCTCGCCTGAAGAGTGTATTATTGATTTCACTGTCAGGCGGCAACCTGACTCAGTCTCAATCACCAACACGAGGAGCCCCCTTGAACACGGAAGCGGAAACCGTTGACGCGGTAAGCCGACTCACGATCCACATTGCGGGGGAGCACGAGACCGACGCATCTATCGGTCTGACGCTCGTCCCCCTTCTGAAGATCCCCACGGCCATCATCGAATTCCGGCATCCCACCGGCGCGCGCGTTTGGTGGGAAGGCTGGTGCGAGGCCGCCGCGATGCTCGACAGGATCTTTCCCGAGCAGGTCGACGCGGGAGAATTGCGCGAACCCGAATTGACCATCAATTCGTTCGTGCTCCTGGACGACGCACCCCGACGCGCCAGGATCCGGGCCCGCAGCGCGGCAGTGAGTCCCGACGGAATCGGCGCACTGTCCGTCACTGTCGGGGGTCTGACAATCGCGTGCGCTTCCCGCGCGGCTGTCGAGTGCCAGGTGCGCGGGTGGCGCGAGGCGTACGAAGTACTGGCCCTTGACGGGGGGTTCGGACTGCCGCCCGCCGACGAGGTGGCTGCGCGCGTACGGGCCGACCACGTCCGCCACGGGGTCAACGAGCTGTTGACGGCCGCCGAGGAGCAGCGGGCGGCTCGGAAGCAGTGACGCGCCCAGGGTGGGGCGGCCGCCGGTCGCCCCACCCTGCCGGAGCCACAGCCACCAGAGAGGGACAGTAATGACCGCCGCAGGACCGATCAGCCGGGGGCAGTGGGTACGCGTCGAGCGCAACCCGACCCGGAGTCTGGCCGCCTACGCCCGTCCGAGGACCGCGAACCGGCCCGCTCCGTGGCCCGAGGTCTGGGAAGGCACGGTATTGCAAGTGGCTTACGCTGAAGGCGAGTTGACCGGCGTCGAGATCTACGGCAGGTGCGAGAGTACCGGCGAGACGAAGCGCGTGACTTTCAGCCTCAGCCGCAGCCCGTTCTTCCGTACGAGCGTGACGGCGGTGGAGTCGTCGTAACTCACTGGGTCCGTGCGGTGATTGAGGGGTGACGATCACCCCTCAAGAGTGTATTATTGATTCTGCGGATGAGCGGCAACTCACCCGCCGCCAACTCAACCACCCAAGGCAGGGGAACGATGAGCGAGTACCAGGACCACGTACGGCAGAGCCTTGAAGGGCAGAACGTCGACCCGGACGAGGATCTCGGCATTGACGCGATGCGGTGGACGCCCGGCCCCGTCAGCGAGGACGAGGCGACGCAGACCGCCGCCGACACGGCGCACGCGTTGCTCGACCGCGCCACCGACGCGTACCTGTCCCTTCTGAACGCCGTTCTCGGCGACGGGACGCACCACATGGTGGCCAGCGCCAGCACGCCGCACGGTGACCTCACCGAAGGCCAGGAACTCACCGTCATCGGTGACGCCCTGGTCATCAACGAGGCCGCATCCATGCGTGTCTGCGCAGTGATCGCGGCAGGCATGGTCGGGTGCGGCACCGGTGGACTGGCCGTGCGCACCTTCGGCCCCGACGGGTCGGAGTTCGTGCGCGGCTGGAAGGTCCGGAACTTCTGGCTTCGGCCGCTCACCGCACAGGAGATCCGGGAGGCGTACACCGTCATCCCGGAGACCGGCGAGCCGGTGGCCCCGGAACCGGGCGTGGAGTACCGGCAGGCCGAGCGGGTGCCCCGCCCAGACCAGGCCCCGACGCACGGCGCGAGCGCCAGCCACACCGCGCCCCGGGACAACCGGCCCCCGAACCGCCGCAACTGAGCACCACCCGCCGGGGCCGGTCGGGCGACCGGCCCCGGCGGGGACGCCCCTGCCTCCCCCTGCCCTGCCTCCCGGTGTGAGCGGCAACTCACCCGGCACCAACCCGCCCAGGAGTGACCCGACATGACCGCGACCACGCGCCCCGCTAGCAGCACGAGCGCCCCCGCCCAGGCGCCGGCCCCGCCCCCTGCCGAAGTGCCGGCGCCCACCGCCCCGCCCGCCGAGCAGTCCCACACGGCGGACGCCCGAGGGATGGCCCTGCCCCGCAATCTGGCCCGCCTTACGGCCCAGGCCGAGGAGGCTGGATGGACGGCCGCCGTCCAGACGCAGCCCGGACACTGCGCGCTGCTGCTCACCGCCCGCCAGGAGGCCGGGGAAACCGTCCTACGCTGCGTGTGGCGACTCACCGCCCAGGGGCACCGCTGGGACGGCGCCGCCCTCACCCGCTACGGCCAGACGGCCGCCCAGGGCATCGCATGGCGCGCCGTCGCGGACCTGGTGACCGCCGAGGCGCCCACCGCCCGCTCACAGACGACCGCGCCGGACCGGGCGGACGCTCCGGCGCCCGGTCCGGCCGAGACCGCGGCGGAGACTTCGGCCCCCCGGAAGCGTGCCAGTAAGGCGCCGTCCGTGGCGGAAGTCGAGCGCGCGCGTAGGGCGGCGGAGGAGTGGCCGGAAGCGATGGAAGCGCGGTCGCTGGGCGACCGTTACGAGGGGGAGTTCCGGCGCTCCGACCTGCTGTCGGAACTGTCCGTGTGCGGTGAGCGGTTCCCGTTCCGCTTCCATTTCAAGTCGGGCGGCGGACACTCCGTGACCCTTCCGACGGGGGACGTGCGCGGGACGTGGGGTGAGGTCACGGGGGCCGCTATCGCGTACGTGATCGCGGAGCGTCCTGCGGCGGTGCTGCGCGCGACGGCCGAGACGGCGCGCGTGTACGGGATCCAGGCGGAGAGGGCGGCGCAGAAGGCGGAGGAGAACGCGCAGACAGCCGTATCGGTCGGCATGGCGCGCGCTGCCCTGGACATGGTCCGTACTTTCGCTCAGCACATCGATTGGGACGGGCTGACGGACGAGCAGTACGACAGCGCCCGGGGTGCAGTCCGTGAGGCCGAAGAGTGCGCGGAGGGGGCAGAGTCCGCGTACGGGCGGGGCGACGTCGACACGGCCCGTTGGGCAGCGCGTGACGGTCTCGCCGTCGTGCGCTGGTTCGGACTTGACATGCCGTCGGCTCAGGAGTGCGCGGAGCGTGCGCCGGAACCGCGCGCGGTTGCTGGGCGGGTGCGGCCCCAGGCATCGGCGTTCCTGCTGCGTATCACCCGCCCGGGGTGGCAGGGGCCTGCCGAAACGGCCGAGGTTCCGGCCGGGGGCGCTCCGGCCGGTAGCGGCGTGACACCGGACGTTCCGGCGGAGGAGAACGAGGTCAAGAAGAGCCTGGCGGTGTTGGTCGACGTCGTGTCGGACCCCGGCGGGGTGGACGGGTGGGAGACCGACGGGGGCGCGGTTGAGGTGCTGCGGGTGATCTGCCACGGCAATGGGGGTGGGGTGTTCCCGGTAGCGTTCCGTGGCCCGTATGAGGGCACGGTGCGGGTGTCGCGGGCGTGGCTGACAGAGCGTGCGCGCCGCGCCCTGACCGTGGCGCGTGAGCGGCTGACAGTGGCGGAGGAGCACGCAGAGACGTGCGCGGCGTGGCGGCGGGATGCGTACGACCTTCACCAGGAAGTACGCCGGTCGGCGGGTGTGCTGGGCCCGGATGTGTGGGTTGCAGAGGAGACGGCGGGGGCGTGGTCCGCGCGTGCGCGTGAGGTGTCGTGGGCCGCAGACAAGCGGCGCCAGGGTGCGCGGGATGTGGTGCGGTGGCGTGAGCGTGAGCTGTCCGCGCTGGAGTCGGAGGCCAGGGAGGCCGGGGAGCGTGCGGCGGCCGGTCGCAAGTTCCTGGCCAGTGCGGCAGCCGGTGACGTTCCGGCGGGTCGTGGGGCGTGGGCCTCGGCCGATGGCGGGGCGGCGGCGATGTTCGAGCTTCCGGCGTGCGCTGAGGTGTCGCCGGACATGGAACACGCACCGGGCATGGCGGAGCGTCGCGCGTTCGTGGATCTCCTCGCGGACGCCGTGTCGGCCCGTGACGAGGGGCGCGCGCTGATCGGGCGTGACCTCCCGTCGAAGAAGACGCACGGGCGTACGAGCGGGATTGAGAAGGGGCAGGCGTCCGCGTCGGTCAAGGCCCTGGTTCAGCCGTGGAAGGCGCCGAAGATCCCGGCGGAGGGTAAGGCTCCGACGGCGGCTCAGTTGGAGGACTGGCAGGACGGTTACGCGGGTGCGCCGGTCGTGGCGGAGACGGAGGCGGCGCCGGGTGTGTGGCTGCCTATGGCTGCCGTGGCGTTCGCCGAGACGGCGACGGCGAACGGGTGGACTGTCGCAATGCAGCGCCAGGGCGCCACGGTGACCGTGCGCGCCGGGGGGCGGGCCGCGGGCAAGGTTCCGGGGGAAGTGCGCGCGGTGTGGTCGGCCGGTCTGTACGACGTGACCGCGTCGGGTGCATGGGGGGACGGGGTCCGGCTGGACACCGTGGCGACGCTCCAGGCGGTGAACGCCACGGTTGCTCAGCAGTGCAAGGCGCCGGGTGCTCTGGCCGAGGAGTCGCGGCCGGACACGCACGCGGACGCGGTCGACCTGGACGGGTGGGAGGGCGAGGGCGGAGCGCTCGCGCGGGATGATGGCGGAGAGTTCCCCCCGCCGGCACCCCGTGACGAAGTGTCCGCGCGGGCGGCTGACGTGGTGTCCGACCCGTCTGGGGCGGACGTGTGGGATGCAGAGGGCGGCACGGTGCCGGGCGTCGACACCCCGGCCCCCGTCGCGGCGGCTGTGGCGGTTATGCCGATCGACTGGGCGAAGCCTGCCGGGCGCGGTGACTGCGCGGCAGCAAACATGTGTGGCGGGTTCGGGGTGCTGCTGTGGGACGTGCCCGGCTGTGTTCCGCGCTGCGCCGAGTGCGCCGACCGGGTCATGGGGCACACTCCGGTGGCACTGCGCGCGCTCACCCTGCCCGGGGACGTCGCGGAGGCGGAGGAGGAGGCCGAAGCGGCGGACATCGTCATCCGGCACACCCACGAAGACGGCACCACCGTTGAGGGCTCCGCCAAGGGTGACGGGGTGTGGGAAGCGTTACGTCCGCTGGGCTGGACCTACCGGCGTACCCCGGGGATCTTCATCCGTGGCAGCCGCTACAAGGGCGCCGACCGGTGGAAGATCAACCGGGCTGCGGACGCGGTGCGCGCACTCGGCCTGTCATGCGCTGTGGTGATCGAAGAAGCCATGTCGTTCGCCGAGCGGGAGGCCGCCCGCGTTGACGCGGCCGAGGACCGGGCGCAGCGGTACGCGCACCGGTCCGGACGTGCGGCAGCATCGTCGCAGGCTGCGCGGGATGCCTCGGACCGGATCGGCGAACGGTTCTGGATGGGTCAGCCGATCTTGGTAGGCCACCATTCGGAAGGGCGCGCCCGCAGGGACCAGGAGCGCATGCACAACGCCATGCGCAAGAGCATCGCTGAGGGCGAGCGGGCCGGTTACTGGGCCAACCGCGCCCAGGCGGCGGAGGCTTACGAGCGGTATCGGAAGAACCCGGGGCGCACACTGCGCCGTATCGAGAAGCTGGAGGCGGAGCGGCGCGGCGTTCTGCGGGAGCGCGACGGCGTTGACGACAAGGGCCGCACGGCTGATGTGTGGCGACGCGAGCCGTCCGAGGGGCGCCGAAAGGAGCTGACGCGCCGTCTGGCCGAGTACGACGAAGAACTGACGTACTGGGCGGAAACGATCAAGGAGGCGGAGCGGCGCGGCTACAAGGTGTGGGGACGGGCCGACTTCGTGAAGGGCGATTTCGTGCAGTGGCGTGGGTCCTGGTACGAGGTGACCCGGGTCAACGCCAAGACGGTGACCGTGCCGCACATCCACGCCGCGTTCGATGGCGGCGCCGTCGGCGCCGTCGGCGACTGCCGCGTGGTCACCCGCGCGGCAACGGCTGAGACCCGGCACAAGGGCAGCACGTACACGCTCCCCTACCACGAGGTGAGCGGGCGCATGTCGGCCGAGCAGATGCGGGCCGCCCTGGCAGGTGAGCCGATCCCTGCCGACCCGCGCGACATCACCCCGGAGCCCGCCCCGACACCGGGTTCATTGCCGCCGTCGCGGCCGGCCTGACCGTTACCACGCCGCCCCCACAGCCTGAACACCCCATGGCCGGGCGCCCACCGCACCGGCCGCCTCCCAGGATTCCTCAGAGGAAGCACAGCTATGCGACTGAGCAAGCGCCGAGCGACCACCCTGAACCGACGCGCGCGGTTTCTGCACCAGCACCGGAAGCAGCGGGGCACGTTGCCGTGCCTGGAGACCGGCGGGACCCAGGTCTACGCCTACTGGAGCTGCGGTGAAGGCCTGGTGGTGTCCGTCCATCTGGACACCGTCGAGGTACCCGGCGACCTGATCAGCCCGGATGGAACCATCCCGGTCCGGATCACGGTCAACGGTGGCTGTGTCTTCCAGGAGGACTAACACCCACGGGGGGCGTATTATTGATTTTAGAAATGAGCGGCAACTTGCTTCCGTCGCCAACTCCCCCAGGAGGACACACGATGACCACGATCCGCCGCAATTGGACCAACCGCGTTGCACAGATGCGCGCAGCGGCCCGATCCTGCCGCGCCTACGACTCCGCGACCGGCAACATGGTGCCCGTCGACCCGGCGCGCGCATTCGAGGCATGGGAGGCCAAGCCGCGCGCCCGGCTCACCGAGGACAGCCCCGGGCAGAAGTGGACCGTCCAGGTCCACTCGAACGAGTTCTACACCCTCACCGCCGAGGCGCCCGCCACGTCCGAGGCGGGCGCCGTACCGGCCGACCATGCCGGGGAGCCCAGCCCGGCCGGGGGCCATCGCACAGCCCGCACCGTCACGCACCGCAGGCGGACAGCCGAGGAGCACGACAGCCTGCCCGGCCACCTGCCCGCCCTGGCAGTCGATCTCGTGGGCAAGACCGTGCGCGTCAAGCTCGCACGGGGCTACAGCCACGAGCGGATCCGGGACGAGTCCGAGCCGGAGCGCGCCGAGGCCCAGGCCGCCGGGGACACGCAGAGGGTGAACGGCCTGGCAGTGATGCTCGCGGTGCACGCCATGATGGCCGAGCAGACCGCCGCCGATTCCCCCACCGGCCCCAGCTCCCCTCAGCAGCAGACCGCACCCTGGCGCGCGGCACGCGAGGATGACGTGCTGTCACGCATCGACTCGGTTCTGCACGACGCCGCCGTGACCGACGACCCCGACGTCAGCGACGGCGCCATGCGGTCCGTCCCCCTGGCCGAGCCGGGCGAGATCATCCACGCCTACACCCGCGCTCAGGCCCTGGCGGACGGCGTCCTGGTGGCCGCCGACGCCGAATTGGCCCGGGAGGCCGGCTTCCGCGTATTGGTCGCCCTCACCAGCGCCGTATGGGAGGGCTGCGTGGCCTGAAACGAGGGCGACAGCGAGCGGCAGACGCCGCAGGACGAGCGCGGCCGCCTGCGGGACGTGCTGACCATGACCCGCCACGCGATCAGGCGCAGCGGCGGGGGCGGCGGTCGGGTCACCGTCGACCTGCGGCGAGTTCCGCGCGACGGTCGTACCCAGCAGGCCCGCCCGGTCCAGCTCGTCTGCACGATCGGCCCCGGAGACCGGGGCGAACCCGTGATCACCATCATGGAGCCCCACGAGGACTGATCACCCCGCCAGCCCCGGGGCGCACCGCCCCCGGGCCCCGGACGCGAAGGGATCCTCACCCATGACCACCCCCGCAAGCATGGCCGCACGCGTCGCCGAGATCCTCGGCGGCGACTGGAAGGCCGACTCCGGGCCCTGGGAGACCTACGGCCGCCTGGACGCCCCCGACGCCGACGCGTACACGCTCCACGTCGACGACCACGGCGAACTTTGCCTGTGGGCAAACCTCGACCCGACCGGCGAACTCGCCGCGTTCCGCAAGGTGCACACGTCCGAGGGAATCGAAGCGATCGCCGAGGCCCTCGCGGAAGCGATCCGCCAGCACCGCACCGCCGCCGACCAGGAGTAAAGGCCCTCACCCCCCCCGGGAAGAGAGTATAATTAATTCTTGAGAGCAAGCGGCAACTTGCTCGACACCAACCCGATCGCACGAGGAGCAATCCGTGAGCGACACCGCAACAACAACAGCCGCACCGATGCAGCGGGTCACCCTGCGTCTCGGTCAGATCCGCGTCAACGAGAACAACGTCCGCCGGGACCTCAACCTGGACGAGAAGTTCCTGGGGTCCGTCGCGGCCAACGGCGTGAAGGTCCCCGTCGTGGTCCTTCCGCTCGACGAGGACACCTACGAGCTGAAGATGGGCCACCGACGCTACTTCGCCGCCCGGGCCACCAAGGAGACCGAGGAAGAACAGGAAGCGATCGAGGTCCCCGCGTACGTCCTCGACCCCTCTCTGCGCGAGGCGGGCGAGGACTTCATCGACCAGCTCATCGAGAACGACGACGACTACCGCCGGGGCCTGACCGAGCTGGAGCAGGCCGACGCCCTGTTCGGCGCGGTCGGCGCTGGTATGAAGCAGGCGAGGGTCGCCGAGCTCACCGGCCGCTCCCGCAAGGAGGTGTCCCAGGCGGTGAAGACCGCCAAGTCGGTCGGCGAGCGGACCCGTGCGGCACTCGCCGAAGCCGGTACCTATGACCTCGACCTGGAAGTCCTCGGTGTGCTGGGCGAGTTCGACGACGACCCCGCCGCCGTCGACCGGCTACTGGACGCCTACGCCAAGGGCCGCTTCGAGTTCCAGGTGCAGTGGGAGCGCGACGACCGCGAAGAGCAGCGCGCCCGTGAGGGGGTCCGCCCGCAGCTTCAGGCCGCCGGGGTGCGGCTGGCCGAGGACAGCGACACGCTTCCGCAGACCGCCGAGCCGCTCAGCGAGCTCGACGGCCCGGACAGCGAGCCCATGACCGCCGAGACGCACGCCGAGTGCCCCGGCCACGTGGCGACCTGGGCCGAGAACCCCCGCGAGCCCGGCGAGGTGGACTACTTCTGCACCGACCCGTACCGCTTCGGCCACTACCCGCCGCAGGAGGACACCCCCGAGACGGACGGCGACCAGGCCGAGGAGCAGCCGCAGGCGGCGAGTGAGGCCAAGACGTCGGAGCCGTCCCGCGAGTACGTCAAGGCGGGCAACAAGGCCTACCGCGCCGCCGAGAAGGCCCGGCAGGGGTGGCTGAAGGACCTGATCGGCCGCAAGACCGCTCCGAAACCGCTCGCCGCGTTCGTCACCGAGCAGCTTCTTGCCTGCCCCAAGCCGGTAGCTCAGTGGGTGGGCGACGTGGGCCGCCGGGACTTGGTCAAGGAGCTGACCGGCTACGACGCCCCCGCCGAGCGCGCCAAGTCGGCGACTCCGGCCAAGCTCACCCAGCTGAACTTCGCGGTGCTGGCCGCGACGTTCGAGAAGCGGATGGGCGAGGTGCGGACCTGGCGTACCGACAGCACCGCCCGTTCCGCCGTCTACGAGCTGCGGGAGATCCGGGAGGACGCCCGCAGGTGGCTGACCTTCCTCGCCGAGATCGGCTACCCGCTCTCCAGCGTCGAACAGGCCATCGTCGACGATGAGCCCTACCACGAGGGCGGGCCCGATACGGCCGACGCCGACCGCCAGACCGACGAGGACACCGAGGACACCGAGGACGCGTCCTGACCTGCTGCCCGGGCCGGACCTGACCGGTCCGGCCCGGGCACCCCCTCCCACCCCATTCTGCGCGCCGCCTGCCCGGAAGGCTTCGCCATGCTCCGCTCCGAACTCCGCCTCAACGCCTCTTTGTTCGTCGCCCAGGCCGCGTTAAGCAACCACACAGGCCTGATCGCCCGGACCGGGCTCGCCATGCCGGCCGCGCCGTTCGGCACCCCCGCCTGGCAGCTGCCCGCCCTTCTCTCCTACCTTCACCGCCTCCACCAGGACGAGGAGGACCCCTCCCCCGAACTGTGGCGCGCCCACACCGAACGCCCCACCGGCCCCGTGCCCCGGCCGCACATCCGCTACCAGGCTGACGGCCTGCACGATCCGGATGCGGTGTGTGTACTCGACATCCAGCTCGGCCCGCGCGACAAGGCCACCGGCTGGCCCGCCGCCGACCTCGCCGTCATCGAACAGGAAGAAGGCGCCTGCCCCTTCGGACGCGTCACCCGCCGCCACGGCACCGAGGCGATCGCCGCGTACACCGCCCAAGAGCTGACCGCCGAGCACGCGGCCCTGATGGACCGCGCCCACCAGCACCAGGACGCCTACTTCGTGCGCCTCGCCCAACTGGCCCAGCGCGCCGCCGAGTGGGCCGACAAGGTCCGCGCCGCCGCACACGCCGATGCCGTCCACGTCCAGGCCGACCGCGTCAGGGCCCGCATCACCCGCTGACCGCCCCGAAACTCCGCGCCGACTGCCGCCTGTGGAAGCCTGCACCATGTACGAGTTCGAGCCCCCTCACCGGCCTACGCCATCTCCGACACCAACGGAGAACACCAGCTACGCGGCCGGGACCGCACCCGCGCCGACCTGCCCGGCGGCTACCGGCTGACCCTGCGCACCCGCGAGCTCCACAGCCAGCTTGAGGCCGCCCTGGCCCCGCCGTCGCCCACCAGCCCCGACAGGCTCGGCCCGGCAGGTTCGAGTCCGGAAGCTGACTCACCGTCAGTTCGGCACGTGGCAACGATAAGCACCTTCAAACGAACCATAAAGCACCGACATCGGGTGATCCGAAAGAGACGCCGTAGTCGAAGAGTTCACCCGTCACCGCCCCAACGGCCGGACGAACTAGACCAAGAACGCGCGCACCCTCACCATCCTCATGTACGGGCTCGGCACCGGCACGGTCGTCTTCGAGCACGACGTGCACGATCTCGCCCGGATCAACGTCGACCTCGCGGCCAAGCCCGTCAGCCAGTTCCTGTGCACCGCGGCGCGCTTCCCCGCTTCGCCGAGCAGACCGTCGTGTACTACGTCGGAGCCGCTTCAGCTCCTGATCTTGAGTCGAGGGGCCCCGGGGCCGTAAAGCGCAGTCGGGTTTACTCGGTTCGGCGCCGGAGGTGGCCCGTGTCCGTGCGCGGTGGTGGGCTCGGCCGGGATGGCCGGGGAGCGCTGCGGTAGTACCGGGCGACGGCGCCATGACTCAGGCTGTAGCCCTGGGACGTGTGTTCAAGCAGACCCACCTCGGCTGCGCGTGCGAGGGCGGTGGGCAGGCGTAGGGGGCTGAGGTGCCGCAGAAGCACAGGACGGGAGATCGAGACAGACAGCCACTGGCCGGTCGTAGTCGTCAGGAACGCGAAGTGGAGCCCGATGAGCACGAGGGCCAAAGAGTCAGCCAAGGGCGCTGCATACACCGTCAGGAATAGCAGGACGGCGTCT
This sequence comes from Streptomyces sp. NPDC032126, assembly GCF_055580085.1. Classification (NCBI taxonomy): domain Bacteria; kingdom Bacillati; phylum Actinomycetota; class Actinomycetes; order Kitasatosporales; family Streptomycetaceae; genus Streptomyces; species Streptomyces sp. NPDC032126. The sequence goes on along the minus strand of NZ_JBVIMA010000019.1, from coordinate 21,400 downwards.
GCGACCGAGCGGTTCGGCGTCGTGGTCTTCCAGAGGGCGGGCAGCGGTCCCACGGCCACCAGGCAGCTGAAGGGAAGAGCCATCAGATGGTCGTCGACTTCGTAGGACTGTTCGGTGATCGCGGTCAGGTTCAAGCCCAGGCAGACGATTCCCGGGACTGCCGCCAGGACGGCTCGTACGGGGGAAGCCAGATCCCGCAGATCTGCCCGGACCGCTCTCAGGACCGATTCCTTGCGCAGGTAGGCGTAGCTCAGCAGGAAAGCGCTGAGCGAGCCAGCGATCGCAGTACCGCTCGCTGAAGTGGTGCTCTCGTCCTGATACGCATAGTCATACGTGGTGTAGTCAGGCCCTGCCGTGATGGATTCCAGATACAGGTAGGCGCACAGGGCGAGGACGGCGCTTTGCAGGACGGCGGACACAATGCCACGAGGGCGCGGGCGGTACAGGTCCGAAAGAACGCGGACTCCTCTGCCCCTGATGGACTCGCTTGTGGCGACACGTTCCAGTGCGAAGTGCAGGGTTGACGCGCGGGTCGGGCGGCGCCGCTCGGGTCGGGGGGAGTCCGGCGGACTGAGGAGTTCCCGGGTCGTCGTAGCCTGCTCGACAAGGTAGCCGGCCAGCCGGTATTCCAAGTCCTCTGCGCTCACGCCGTCAGCGATCAGTTCGCGCGGGTCAGCCCGCCCGTCGGTGTACAGCATGCGGGCCGCCCCCGCGAGCAACGGGGAGGAGAGGACTCGGGTGGCGGGTGCCTCTGGTTGGGCGCGCAGGACAGTGATCACAGCAGTCCAGTCCTTGGCCTTGGCGCGGGCGCGGGACTCGGCGCGGGAGCTACGCTGCAGCCAGCCGTCCAGGTCGTCGAGGCTTAAGGGCTCCAGCCGGATGCCGGCGCTGGCGGTGATGACCGTGTCGGTCTGCTCCACGGCGGCCGTGTACTCGGTATAGCCGCTGACCACCACGAATCGTGCAGTGGTCGGGAGGTGGTTGAGGGCATCCAATGCATGGCCGCGCTCGGCGAGGGAGAGCTTGCCGAAGTCGTCGAGGATGGGCAGGAGCTGGCGCTTGCCGAGCAGGACGTTGACGAGTTCGCCATGGAAGACAGCCTTCCTCCGCATTTTGCCATGTGCCTCGGCGACGAGCGCGTTCAGCTCGGTCGCCATCCACTGCTGCAGACTCTGCCGCTCGGGCCGCCAGGTACTGAGGGAGAGCCGGACGGGCAGGGCGGCTGACAGCAGGTCCTTGCTCAAGGTGAGCAGGTGCTCCCCCAGACGGCGGGCCAGCTGGGTCTTGCCGCTGGCGGACTCGCCGAGGATGAGGAGGCGGCCTGCCGGGACCAAAGCGAAGATCTCTGCGATGTCCGTGTATCGCCCGTGCAGGTCCAGAACGGCTTCCTCCTGGTCCATGAAGTCGGCCGGAACAGTGCTGTAGCGCACGGGGATCGGCGCCGGATGCGCCGCGAGCCCCCGCACGTGCGATTGCGGTGTCAGGGAGCGCCAAGCAGCCTGCTCCAGCGCACCGTGCCAGACCGGGGTCGCTGACAGATCCAGTGCTGCGGCGCCCGGCGAGGTGCCACTGCCGGGATACGGTGCCGCCGACAGGGCGCCGGACGGCGCCACCGACTCCAGCCCGGCGCTCGGCCCCTGCAGCGGCACGGAGACGTTCTGTTCGGCGGCCGCGGAAGGCGCGGTCAGGGTCTCGCCTGCCTGCCCGACGACGGACGTCTCCCCGCCGTCCCCACCGTCCCTGCCGTGGTGCGCTACCTGAACGGCGAGCGCGGCCTTGGCGTAGCGGCTCTGCCACAGCGCGAGGTTGGCCTCCGGGTCGCATGCGAGGACCCACGCCTGCACCAGTTCCCAGCGGGGCAGATCCCGCCCTGTGGTTGCCATGCTGAGCGAGGCGGGGCTCCAGTTCACGGTAGCGGAGAGTTTGTCGAGCGTGAGTCCGGCGGAACGACGGAACTCGCGCAGTGACTGCGCGAGTTCCGCCAGGGCCGGAATGGACGTGTCGAGCTCACGCTGCGGACGTCCGCGCTGCCCTCGGGACATGCAGATGCCTCCTACCGGCCGCGTGCGGGCTTCAGCAGGACGGTGACCCGCTGGGCCAGGTCCAGCGCGGTGGTGACAACCAGAACGATGAGGACCAACGCGGTGTTCGGGTCGTAACCATGACGGGTCATCAGCACGGTGGCCACGGCCACCACGATCACCACGACGATACGGACAGGGAGTACCGGGGTCCACCAGCCGGTGCGGTAGGACTCCTGGGGCTGCAACATGAGCGCCTCCTGGAAGGAACGGGTCGACGGTCCGAACGTGCTTGCGCACATCTCTCTGCCGGTACGGCCCGCAGTTGGCGCTGCGGACGCTTCGCCGCCATGAGCACGAGCGGCGGGCAGACCTTCACCTTGCCCTGTCACCGAACCAGCAACCAGCCCGCCAACATGAGGGCATGAGCACCTTTTAGCTGGATATGTGCTACAGGCTGAAAATACCCCGGCTGCGCCCGCGCGGAACTGAAGAAATCACCAGCGAGCCCGTCCTTGCAGGTCGGCGCGCACATGCAAGGCATTCCGCCACCGTTCGGCCATCGCGAAGAATCGCACCCCCTAAAGAAAGAGGTCCGGGCACATAATCAGGATGGGAACACAACCGCGAACAATGCGGTGCCCCTGCGAACGGAACTCGACGGTCCGGACGCGCACCACCCGGCAGGGCCGTTGGCGCGGCCCTGCCACCGCCCTCAACACCCCCAGCGAGTGTCGGCCTGGCGCTCGGCAGCGGTATCGCGGCCCTCGGCGGCGCGTGAATCGTGCGGCGACGTTCCGCTGCAGGCAGGCGGCGAGATACTCCTCGCGGCTCCAGCCCTCGTCGCAGGCCCGCCCGGCGATCCGGGCGGAAGCGTCCCGCAGAGCCGGGGCCTTCAACGCCTCGGTCAGACAGATCAGTTCGGAGCCGGCATCAGTGACGAGGCCAGTTCCCGGCCGACGGCGCATTCCGCAGCACTCATGCTGCAGCAGGTCCCCCCTGATGCTGCAGTCCGGCACCGTCCAGTGCCCATCCGGGGACGCCGGACTCCGTCGCCCGGGAAGGAGAACGTGATCGTCCTGGGGCCGCCCGGCACCGACAGGGCGATGACCTCCCGTTTCACCGGCCGGCGATGGCCGAATCGAAGTCCTCCCGCCGCGAAAGCGGATCCGAGCCGGGCGCGGCCGGGCACCGCGCCCGGTGGAGCAGGCCGACGTGAGCCGGGCATCCGCTCCGGACCAACGGCTGCACACCGTCCCGGAGCGGCACGGCGTCCCGGCGAGGCCGACGAGCGCTGCGGGCGGGTGCGGACGCGGATGCGGCGCCGCGGGCAGGATCCGCCCGACGGTGGAAGAACTGATGGTCACCGCCCCGTGCCACGTCCAAAGCAAGCAGTGCCGCACATCGAGAAGAAGGGGGCCGCAGCGTGGCAGCCGGCCATGACGCGCTCTGGATGCCGGCGAGATTGACAGCCACCCAAAAAGAGCGTCATATTGATTACGCGGAACTAGCGGCAAAAGTGGTGGGCGGCGGAAGGCACCCCTCAAGGGGTGTCGACCCGGAGCGGCAACCCCGGCCGAACGTCCCGCCGACCACCTTCACCAACTCGACTCGCCCGCCGGCGCGTGAGCACCGAAGGAACAAAGAGGAGCAGGCCCTCAGTATAGGGCCGCAGCCAGAACCGGAGAGTGCAATGGCCAAGGCCCTGAACCCGCAGCGCCGCCTCGTCGGCGGCCGCGCCGTGGTCAACCGCGACTGGATCCGCGAGTTCACCGGCGCCAGCGTCGGGACCGCGGCTCGCTGGTACAAGATCCGCCTCGAGCAGCCCGAGGAGCACCGCCACCCGGACAAGGAGCGCATCGACGGCGCGGACTTCTACGACGAGCAGCAGTTCCGCGACTTCTACACCTGGTTCCAGCAGGAGAAGGCGAGCAAGGTCCTCAAGGCCGACCCCGAGCTGTACGAGCTCGACCCGGAGACCGTCGTCTCCATCAACAAGGCAGCCGAGCTGCTGAACTTCAGCGGCGCCTCGGTGATCCGCAAGTACCAGCAGGCCAACCCCGGCTACTTCCCGGACTCCGTCGGCGAGGTCGAGGGGCCGACCGGCCGCATGATCCAGGCCTTCCGCATCGGCGACCTGCAGGACTTCGACAAGAAGCGCACCGGGGACAGGCTCGGCAAGGCCGGCCGCCGTCCCGGGCCGCAGCCCGGCGCGGCCGTCGGCCGGCCCTCCGCCCTCGAGGAGGTCCTCGCGGCCGAGCTGAGCGCCCGCGCTGACGGTGAGCCGCTCACGGCCACGCAGCTCGCCGAGCAGTTCGCCGCCGAGCGCATCGAGCGCGACGGCTACCACCCGGGGCTGGCCGCCGAGCTCAGCGTGCAGTACGGCGGGCCGCAGCGGGCCTGGGAGTACGCCGTACGCAACGCCCTCAAGCACCGCCCGGCGGCCGCGCCGCCTCCCTCGGAAGCCGACCGGCGGGCGGCCATCGCTCTGACCGCCCTGCGCGAGCGCGGCGACGTCCGCGGGCTTGCCGCCGCCCTCGCCCGCGAGCACGGCGGCAGCCGCGACGTCTGGGAGCGCGCGGTGAAAGCGGCACGCAACCCCGCCGGCCCCACCGCCTGATCTCCCGCCCACCAGCCGAAGGACGAGCCATGGTGCCCAGCTATCAGCTCCGCGACACCACCACCCGCCAGCTCCTCGCCTGGGATCTGGCCGACTACGCCGCGGCCGAGGCCGCCCTGGACCGCCTCGACGACAAGCTGGAACACGACCTCGCGGCCAACGGCGAAGGCGCCGCACGCATCCGGCTACGCCTCGACATCGAGAAAGTCACCGACGGCACCGCACAGGCCGTCGGACACCACGTACTCCTCATCGGAGTCGACGACCCCACCGACCCCCTGCCCGCGCTGTAACTGCCTTTGCGGGAAAACAGAAGGGGCGGGGTCGGAGAGCGTTTCGTGCCGATGTTCAACCCCCCGAAGGACCGCCCGCGACGAGGTCGGTGAGCAGTTCGCGGACGGTCTGCTTGGCCTGCGGGTCCTCGCCGGAGAGGAACGCGGTCGGAGTCTGGTCGAGCGTGGCAGGCGAGGTCATCACCGGGAAGAGCATGGTGTTGAGTGTCTTGACGACGCGCGTTTCGGGGAGCGCTTCCTGGAGTTGCTCGGCCAGGCTCGAGCCGGGGTAGACCAGGTCGGCGGGCAGTCCGTCCGGTCCGTCGGTGGTGGCGTTGGAGACGTCGACGAGGATCTTGTCGCGCAGTTCCTCGCGCAGGGCGACGAGCGTCTCCAGCGAGCCGGCACCCGGGGTGGCGTTGATGACGATCCGGGCTGTGCGGGCGGCGTCGGCGGCGACGCCCGGCGTGCGGTCCGCCACGGTCACCTCATGCCCTGCCCGGGCGAGGGCTGTGGCCAGGTTGCCGCCGACGCGGCCGTTTCCGAGAACAGCGATCGTGGTCATGATGATCTGGTCCTTCCGTACGTGCAGGGTGTGGTGCGCGGTCAGCGCGAGAGCGTGGATACTGCCTCGGCGTGGACGCCGGGCGCGGCAGCCAGGAAGCTCTCGCTTTGCGGGGTCCACGGGCGGCCCTCGGCATCGGAGATCCGTCCGCCGGCCTCGGTGACGAGCAGCGCCCCGGGCAGCAGGTCCGCGCGGGCACCGGCGAACTGCCAGAAGGCGTCGATCCGGCCGGCGGCCACGTTCAGCAGGTGCAGGGTCGCGGGCACGGCGGCGCGCACGACGAGCGCGTCGAAGAGCATCGCGCTGATCGAGGAGCCGACGCGCCGCACGACCTTCTCGTCCTCGTCCGGCCGTGCCTGGCTGGTGGCCACGATGCCCAGGCCGAGGTCCGCGGTCCGGGAGACGTGCAGCGGCCGGCCGTCGAGGTGGGCGCCCGCACCGGCGAGCGCGGTATAGGTCTCGCCGGTCAACGGCAGGTGGACCGCGGTGAGCACCGGCTGGTTGTCCCGCACGAGGGTGGCGGTCACCGCCCACTCCGGCAGGGCGTGCAGGTGGTTGACGTTGCCTTCGGCCGGATCCACGACCCACCATTCGCCGGGCGGCAGCGCCCCGCCGTCCAGTTCGTCCTCCACCCAGCCGGCGTCCGGGCGCAGGCGCGTGAGGCGGGGGCGCAGGATATCGAGGGCAGCGTCGTCGTTGACGGCGAGCGCGCGCATCAGCTCTTCGCGGGTCTGGTAGCGGACCACCTCGCCGAAGCGCTCGCGCAGCGCCGAACCCGCCTCACGCACGGCGATCGCGGTCTGGTCGAGCAGGTCGGCGTCGGAGACGGCGACGTCAGTGGTCTGAAGCGTTTCGGACATGGCGGTACTCCCGTGTGAGAGAGGGGTGTTGAGGCCGGTCGGATCGAGCTGTGCGTTCCGTCTTGCGCTCTGCTCTCGAAGGTATAGAGCCCCGTCATTAACTTCAAATGCATGCTAAGCACGGCTAGGATTACTCATATGCAATTGGATTTGAACCTGCTCGCCGCCCTCGACGCGCTGCTGGAGGAGGGCAGTGTGGCCGGGGCGGCGGCGCGCCTGCATGTCACCGCCCCCGCGATGAGCCGGAGTCTGGGCCGGATTCGGCGCACGACCGGGGATCAGATCCTGGTGCGCACCGGTCGCACGATGACCCCGACGCCGTATGCGATCGCCGTCCGGGAACAGGTGCATGAGCTGCTGCAGCAGGTCCAGGGGGTGCTGGCACCGAGTCGTGAACTCGATCTGGCAACGCTTGAGCGCACTTTCACACTCCGCTGGCATGATTCCCTGGTCGCCTTGAGCGGCCCCGCACTGCTCGCGGCCGTGCGCGCACAGGCGCCGGGCGTGCGACTGCGCTTCGTCGCGGAATCGAGCATCGACACCCCCGAGTTGCGGCGCGGCGAGGTCGACCTGGAGGCGAACGCCAACCTCCCGAGCGCACCGGACATCCGCGCCGAGAACGTGGGCGAGACCCGCCTCGTCATCGTCGTGAGGCAGGGGCACCCCCTCACCCGCGTCAGCGCCGTCACCGCCAAGCGGTACGCCGCCGCTGAGCACGTCACCGTCTCGCGACGTGGAAACCTCAGCAATGCCCTCGACGACGCCCTCGCGCGGCTCGGCCTCACCCGCCGCGTGGTGGCGACCGCGCCCACGGAAGCGGCCGCGCTGGAGTTCGCGCGCGGCTCCGACATCCTGGTCAGCGTCCCCGAAGCCACCACGCGGTCAGCGGTCGCCGACCTCGGCCTGGTCGTGCTCCCCCTCCCGCTCGAACTGCCGTCGGCACCGATATACCTGTCATGGCATCAGCGCTACGACACCGACCACGCCCACGCCTGGCTGCGCGGGCTGGCGCGAACCGCGCTGGCCATGCGCGGAGCGTCGTAGCCGGCGCCGTCCGGCCGCTTCACCCGTACGTCCACGGTCCACTCGACCACACCCGCGATCTGCTTGAACGTCAGCACCGGCTTGTCCGTGCGGGTACGGGCCGTGGAGGCGGCCAGACCGACGCCTGCGGCTCACCATCGCGGATCGCCGGTGTGTAGATCAATCTCACTGTGATTCCTGTACCTCAACTACTCACACCCGGGATCGTGTGCTTGATCCGGTCTTCGCAGACAGCGCCTGTCGCGGGGAGAGCTGTACGCCGAGTCACCGCCGACGTGACCGGACCGGGCGGGGCTGCTCATCCTGCGGGCGAATACTGCAACTCTCGAATACCGACACTCCACCAGTGGCCGACCACAGCGCCTTCAGCCCGGGCGCTCAGTGATGGCACAGCCAACTGCGCAGCCCTGGACGGGCGTTGCGCAATCGGGCTGCGCAACCAGCCTGGGGATCCTGCGCAGCCGAGTTGTGCTGGGGCCGCTGCGCAGTCGCCCCCAGTCTCCTGATCTTCTCTTGCGCAGGTCCCTCCGGCGCACTGCGCAGGTGTCTGTCGCGGCCCCGCCGGCTTCCGCACGCGCACCCGGTGGCCGGGCTCTGTGGCCGGGCTCTGTGGCCGGGCGGCAGGTGACCGCACAGCGGTCGCCGGCCGGGAACCAGCGCGGACGTTAGGGCCTGTCGCCGGCTCCCGGCTGCCCCATGGTGGGGCCCGTGGTCGGGCCGGCCACGACCCCGACCACAGGCTTCGTGTCCCCTTCGTGACCGTGGTCGGGGGTTCGTGGTCGGTGGTCGGGTCGGGGCCGGCGGGTTTCCTCAAGGTCAGCAACCACCGTTCTGACCCGGGAGTCTGACCATGTCCCCTGCCCAGCAGGCCGCGCAGAGCGAGGCCGCGGCTCCGACGGCGGCCGGCGTCCGGCTGCAGGCGATGCGGCGCCGCGTACGCCTTGCGCGTCTGGCGCTCTGGACGGTCATCGCGGCCGGCCCGATCGCCCTGTGCGTCGCCGTCGCCTCCACCCCCACCCCCGTACAGGCGGCCGCCCCCGCCAAACCCACCGCCGTGCGCACCACGCCGGCCGCCGACCCGGGCGGCTACGCGCAGCTGTTCCTCAGCGCGTGGCTGCGCAGCAGCACGGACGACGCGACAAGTGCGCAGGCACGGCTTGCGCACTCCCTCGCACCCGACGTCGAATTACCGGACCCGGCCGCCGGTGCGCAGCCTGCGCCGCAGTCCGTGACAGCGGTACGCAGTGCGCACCGCTCCGAAGGCGCGTGGTCGGTGACGGTGGCCGCGCAATACGCCGACGGACGGTTGCGCTACTACACCGTGCCGGTGGCCGCCAGCGGCGCGGGCGGCTCGTTCGCGGTGACCGGTGCGCCCGGCGTCGTGGCCGGCCCGCCCCGGGCCGCGATGGCGAAGTCGCCGTACGGCGTGAGCGTCCCCGAAGGTGAACTGTCCTCCGCCGTCGGAGAGTTCCTCACCGCCTACCTCACCGGCACCGGACAGGCCGACCGCTACCTCGCCCCCGGCGAGACACTGCCGCTCCTCTCCCCCGCCCCATACACAACGGTCTCCGTCGGACAGGTGTCAGCCGACTCGGCCGCCGCGACCGAGCAGGCGCCCGCCGACGGCACGAAAGTACGCGTCCTCGTCCGGGTGGAGGCCCGGGACGCCACCGGCCGGTGGCCGCTGGAGTACGAGCTCGCGCTGACGGCGCGCTCACGCCGGTGGGAAGTCACGGCACTTCAGACCGGAACCGATCAGGACGGCGGTGCGCGGTGAACACCACACACCACCTGATCCTCGCCGGACAGCTCGACGACCTCGGCAACTCCTGGATCACCATGTTCCAGAACTGGGCAACCAAAGGACTTCAGGCCGGTCTCCTCGTCCTCGTCGTCATCATCATGATCCAAAGATTCTCCCTCAAAGCCGGGATCGGCGCCCTGCTGCTGATGGTCATCGCCCTCGGCCTCTACAACTCCCGCGACAGCCTCGCCAACATGTTCGAAGACGAGGTCAAACACCCCTCCAACAGCACACCCGCCACCCCCGGCATGGTCCAGTCCGAACTCCCGGCCTCCCGCGACCACTCACCCAGCGCCGGAGGCCAGCTGTGACCGCGGCCACCGGCCGGGTGAGCCGCTACTACACCACCGCCCGACGCCACCCCTGGGTACTCGGCAAAATCGCCGACTGGAAAATCCCCCTCGGCCCCTACACCCCCGCCCAGATCGCCATCGCCGTCACCGGCGGCTTCCTCCTCATCAAAACCATCCACTGGTGGTCCTGGATGGGACCCATCCCCCTCACCGCCTGGCTCGCGACGATCTGGACCGTCCGGCAACCCAAAATCCGCGGTCGTGCCCCAATCCAGGCCGCGCTGGGCTGGGTGCAGCTGGCACGGCAGCCCCACACAGGACGCATCAGCGGCCGGGCCGCCCGCGACCACAGGCCCCACCCCCTCCTCGGCGGCTTCACCATCGAAGACACTCCCCCGCTCGCCACGGCACCCACACCGTCTCATCCGGATCAGCAGCCAACTCCCCAGACGCCACATCCCAGCCCTGCCGCAGGCCGCTCCTCCACACGCCACCACACGCAGACGGCCGCATCCGCAATGCCGATACGTCCCATACCGGGTGGGCAGCCTGCCTCCCGCGCGCCGCATCCGAGCCTGGCCACGGACCGCTCCTCCACACGCCACCACACGCAGACGGCCGCCCCCGCAATGCCGGTACGTCCCGTGCCGGGTGGGCAGCAGCTGCTCGCCCTCCGTCGCCCCACCACGATCGACTGCGGGGAGCGGACGGGCAGCCAGCAGGATACGCGGACGGCATGACACCTGGACCGCGATCCGCCCCGTTCCTACGACCGAGCAGCCCGCGCTGCCGGGCTGCCGTACACCGCGTAGGCCAGCCAGGTGGGGTCGCCGCCGTGGTCCCGGATGGCCTGCCGCGCGTGCAGGGAGGCCTGGCCGAGGGTCGTCCCGTGGGTGAGCAGGTGGTGGTAGAAGGTGTCGGCGAAGGTGAGGGCCGAATCCGAGCGCACCGGCCACAGCGTGCCGATGAACGCTGCGGCCCCCGCGCGCAGGAACTGCGGCGCCCATCCCAGGCTGGTTGCGAACCAGTCGATCTCGCCGGCGCTGCGGCAGGCGTTGAAGAAGACCAGGGGGTGAGTGTCCCGCAGGGCGCCGGACTGGGTGGCGTAGGCAAGGTCGATGGGATCGAACGGCCCGTCGGCCATGGTGACGTGCGAGCCGGCGCCGGTGAAGGCGTTGTGGCAGGCGAAGTGCAGCAGGCCGATGTCTCCCGCGTCGATGAGGTCGCTCACCCGGCTGCCGTGTGTCAGCGTGCCGAGGTCGACCACGGCGCTCCCCAAACTGGCGCGGAGGGCTTCCACTTCGCGGGCTGCCTCCGGCGGCGAACCCGGGGGCACCACGAACGCGGCGCGCCGCATGGTCAGATCGCGTACCCGTTCCTGGCCGAAGACGCGGCGTACGACCGGGAGCCATTCGGCCAGGAAACCGTCCCCTTCGTGGTCGCGGTCGCGAGGGTACAGCAACTCCCATGGCACCGCGTCGTGTTCGCCGAGCACGGTGAATGCCGTGATGCGATCCGCCTCTTCCCAGAACTGCCGACGGACGGCATCGGGTACCGCGCTCGCCCACAATTGCACCCCGAGATTGCGGAGCCGTCGACGAGCCTGCCCGTGGTCACCTGCGGTGCCGGGCCCTGCCGCCGCAGCGGTGTGTCGCAGCTCGTCATAGATCAGTTCCCGAGCGGTATGAGTGTCACCGGCCATCAGGCGAAACGACTCGGGGGCATAGGTGGTCTCGCCGAGCAGTTGGAAACTGTGGGTGCCGTCCTGGCCCTTCAGGACCTGCAGGGTCACTTCGCCCGGGTCGAAGGCCAGGGTCGTCAAGGGACTGCTGCGGGTGGGACCGTCCCGGGCCGGGATTCCCGTCTGCACGGAGATCTGTGCGCGCAACTCACCGAGGAAGGTGCCGCCGCGGAAGGCCCGCACCGTCACCGTGTGCAGCCCGGGAGCCATCGTCTTCAGCCCGAAGCGCAGGACGTCCGAGTCTCGTCCGGGCATCACGGTCAGCTCCTGTTGGAGATCGCCGAGCGCCAGGAGCCCCGGTGCGTGTACCGTGATCATCAGTCGAACGCCCTCGGTTGGTACGTGGAATGCAAGCAGCACCATTCCCGTAGCCACATCGCCGGGGCCTCGCGTGACCTGCACCTGCAGCGGCACTTCACGGCCCGGCGACGCCTGCTCGGCCAGTTCGGCCGTCAAGTGGTGCGGCGTGACTGGTTCAGTGCCCGGCGCGCCGGTGGGATGTCCAGGCGGCGGAGTGGCGAATTCGGCGCGGCCGTGGGCGGCAGGGGGTGGGCCGGGGCCCGGCCGTAACGTACTTGAGATGGCGGCCGGCCCGCCCTCGCGCAGTTCCCTCAGTCGCGCGAGTACGTCCCGCGTCGCGGACATCGACAGCGAACGAAGGTAGGCGAGCATGTCGCCACCGCTGATGTGCTGAGGAACGTCGAGGCCGGCGAATTCGCGCAGGACGCGAATCATCGTCACGTTGTCCCTACCCAGCGCTTCCACTTCCGCCTGGAGTTCGAGTTGGGTGCTGCGGGATTCGGCGCGCTCCTGGTAGGCGGCGATGAGATCGTCCAACTGGGCGTTCTCGATCAGTTCACGGTGCTGTGCGTCCTGGCTCCCCGTGACGAACTTCGCCCTGATGGCCTCGAAACGAGCCGGACTCGTGGGAACGAACCCCCCGAGAGCGGTGTCCAGCGGCTCCACTCCCCAGGTCTCCAGGGCGCGCCTGATGCGGTCGGCAAGGTCCTCATGGACGCGGTCATGGGCGCCGAGGAACTCAAGCAGCGAACTGCTCGCGGTGGTCCCGTCGAAGTAGCCGCTGACAGTAGCGCCGAGGACGTCCCGGACGAACCGCTTGATCGGCGTGGGGTCGTGGACGATGCCGCCGAAGCCGGTCGTGCTCGCGCCACCGAAACGGCTCACCAACTTCGGTGCGGCGCTCGGCGGGATGCGCAGCAGTTGCTGGAGGTCCACACGTAGGCCGACGCCCTCGACGTCGACCGTGATCTGTCCGAGGTCCGCGTCGTAGTTGTCCGTCTCGGACGCCGCTTTGGTACGCCATCGGAGAACCAGCGCCCGGGTGGGGATCACGATCACGCGGACGAACCAAGGGTTGAGCGCGTAGACGGTGCCTCCGTCCAGCGTCTCCTCCTGCACGCCCCGGCAGCCGCCGTTCTCCAGGAACACCCAGGGAAGTCGGAAGCCGCGATGCCCGTCTACCCGCGGAGCGACAGTTTCGGCGATGCCCTCGGGGGGCTCGGCCCCGTCCAAGGTGACGACCACTCCGGTCTGGCCGTCCTCAAGGATGATCTCCCGCAGGTGAGCCTCGGTCAGCCCTTCCCGCGTTGCCTGCACGTTGTCGACGGTGATGACCTCGAACAGCCAGGGGTTGATGTCGTAGTCCGCCCCGCCCTCGAGAACGGCGAGCTGTCGGCCCTGCTGGCCGCCGCCCGCAAGGAACGCCTGGCCGTCCTGAAAGCTGTCGCACTCCACATGCTGGCCGAACTTCCGGTCGGGACGCCTTTCAGCACCCTCCTTCGCCCGGACCAGCCCGACCGTACCCGCGGGAACATGGGTGCGCGGCACCAACTCGACCCTGAAGAGCCGCGTGTTGATGTCATACGACCGGCCCCCGGCGAGAACGGACACCTGCCGGCCCCGCCGGCCGCCGCCCGCGAGAAACGCCTGGCCGTCCTGGAAGCTGTCGCACTCCACATGCCGGCCCAATCCCTGGCCGGGAGGCATAGCGGCACCCGCCTCCGCCCGGACCAGGCCGATCATGCCGACCGGCACGCGTACTCGGGGCACGAACTCCACCGAGCGGGTCACCGGTAACAGCCAGCGGTGTTCTCCTGAGGGCAGGGTGCGGACGAGCACTCGGCTCCCGCCGGCCACCGGATCCTTCTCGCTGAACTCGTGGGCGGAGGGCGTCCGGCCAAAGCGTCTGGTCACGATGCCGATGTGGTCGGCAGGCACCACGACGCGCCCCGCCCAGTAGAGCCAGGCGACAACAGACAAGAGCATCCCGACCAACACAACGATCAGCATGGGCATCGGCAGACCTTCCCCTCTCGCCGCCGTGCACGCACGGTGGGCGCCCATCAACTTAGCGCGTGCCATGACCGAGTGAGGGAGCGTCAGAAATGTTGCGATCGTCCCGACTCGACCCGCCCGCGCTACGCCTGCGCGGACGCCGGCGACCGGCTGCAGAAGGCCATCGGCACGGTCAAGGACCCACTGGCGCATCGAGCACGACTACCGCGAACTCAACCACGGCCTGGACCTGGACCACTTGGAAGGCCGCTCCTGGACGGGCTGGCACCACCACACCACCCTGGTCACCGCCGACCACGTCTTCCGTGCACCGCCCACCAACCTCTGCCGCAGGACACACCAAGATCAAGACAGACCTATCGCAGTCCTACTAGGGCTCCCATTCCTCATCAAGCATCGAGTGCACGACCGAGTCACGCCATCGACCAGACTTCTCGATGTGGCCTCGGACAGTGCCCTCCTCTACCATGCCCGCCGCCGCCATTGTCTTCGCCGAAGCCTCGGTCAGCGGGGAGCGTGCACCCCAAATCCGGTGCAGGCCAATTTCCTCGAACCCAAGACCCAGCAGGAGGCGCACGGTCTCAAGGCCATAGCCGACACCCCAGGCATCAGGGACAGCGCAATGCCGAAGTTGGCGGCACACTGCTGATGGGAGTCCATCGCAATCCGACCAAACCCGATCACCTGGCCTGTGGCCCGCTCCACGACAGCGAGCGCGTACTCGCTTCGCGGTTCCGCCGTGGCGGAGGCGATGGACCGGGCGTCGGCGGGTTCAGTCTCGTCGAGTGCTCCCTTTCCTGGCCCCGGCCGCGTGCTGGTGAGCCCGGCAGACAGTGGAGTCCACCGACACGGCCCATCCCACATCGTCAGCAGCGTCCGCCTGGGCGAGGAGGGCAGCGAAGATCCGTCGCCAGGTGCCGTCAGCAGCCCACCCAGATCAGGCGTTTGTGAGCGATCTGGAACGCACCGAGCTCGTGGGGCAGGTCCCGCCAGGGTGAGCAGGTGCGGTACTTCCACGCGATGGCCTCCAGAGACCGGCGGTGGTCAGCCCACCGCCGTCCACGGACCGGATCGGCCGGCATAAGCGGCTCGATCCGGTCCCACATCACATCAGTGATCACTAACCGGAGAGACACATCCGATCAACCCATCAAGGAGACACGCTCTAGCCGCCGCCAGCCTGCCCCTCGCCCTCGGCGCGGAGTTGCTGCAGACCGCGCTCCGTCCCCTCGCCCCCGCCGGGCCCTCACTGAGTAACCCGGCTGCGGCGCCCGCGCACGTCGCCGAATCGTCCGCACGTGGGACGACACCGACGCGCAATTCTGCGGCCCCTGGGAAGACATCGACCTGGACGGTGAGCCTCCATGACCGCCTCCGACCGCGACGGCGCATCGTCCCCGTCTTCAGCGTCCTTGCCGCCCCATCAGCTCAGGATGCCGGTGATCGGCTTGCCGGTGAGGGCCTGGGCAATCTGCCAGCGCATTCCTCCCCGCGAGCCCTTGATGATGACCACGTCACCGGGCTGCAGCAGCTTCTCCAGCAGTGTCGTAGCGGTGTCGTTGTCCCTCACGATTGCAGTGTCCACGCCGGCGTCGGCAGCACCGAGGGCGAGCTGCTTGGCCAGAACGTCGCCCACCGCGATCACGATGTCAACGCCGAGCCTGCCCGCCTCCTGGCCGGTGTCCCAGTGGGCCCGCGCCGCCTCGTCACCCAGTTCGAGCATCTCCCCGAGCACCGCGATCCGCCGCGTTCCCGGCTTCTTCGGTCCGAGCTCATCAGACACCGAGGATCACTCCCCGCCCTGCGTAGAAGGCATCGAGACGTTCCCACGGCACTTGCGCGGCTTCCTGCGACAGGCCCGGCAGACCGGACGGGTTGTGCAACATCACGCTCTCCTCGCTTGCGCCAACGGCGAGCACTAGGTGCCCGCCCTTGGACGGTGGCTCAACCTCGGGTGTGCGGATCGTCTTGTGCACGGACAGCAGTACCAGGCGGCCCCCTGCGACGATCTCGGGGATACGGTCGGCGGGCAGGTCTGGGGCGGCCTCCGCGTGCAGCCCCCACCGGGCCCGGACGTGGTCGGCGAACGGCTGATAGATCAGACCCTTCACCGCGTCCCCGTCGCGGACGTAGGCGCCGGCCTCACAGAGTTCGTTGACGAGCGGAACGGAGGCCGGCACCGGGTGCCGCCAGAAATCGAGCGCCATCCGCAGGCACGCCACCCCGCACATGCGCGGGGCCCAGAATGCGTACTCCTGCGGGGTGTCGGCGCCGGACTTCTGCCACAGCGGATCATCGGCGGCGTGGACGCGACCAGTGACGAACTCCGCCACCAGCGACGCGGACTCCCACTGTGAGTAGTAGGGGACGGGATGGAGGATCGGGACGCTCATGCGTCCCAGTCTTTCCTATGGAAGGTAACTCGGCTTGGTGTACGCGGACCTGAGGATATGTTGCATCAGGATCGGGTACGCGATGCCGCCGGCCCGCGCCATGGTGGCGAGGTTCCCGCGCTCGGACAGACCGGGCAGGGTGTTGCACTCCAGGACCGTCGTACGGCCGTTGGCGCCGACCATGAAGTCGACGCGGAGCACGCCGTGCGCGCCGATGAGATGGAAGACGCGGAAGGCCAGGTGCTGCATGCCCTGGGTGAGGGGCTCGGGCAGAATCGACGGACAGTGCTCGACGCGAAGCGCCGGATCGTGTTTGGCCGCGTAGTCGTAGAAGTCGTTCTTCGGCTCCACGTCGTGAACGGGGAGGGTCACCAGTTCGCCGTCGACCTCGACCAGGCCGACGGTGCACGGGATACCCCGCACGTACTCCTCGACCATGTACTCGGCGTACGGGTTGGACCGCGCCGCTTCGATCATGCGCCGCAGTGTCGCCTCGTCGCGCGCGATGCCCGCGGCAAGGCTGCCGCCGCCCGAGGACGGCTTGATGAATACCGGGTAGCCGATCGTGTTGCGGACGACGGACAGGTTTGCCTCGACCGTGATCGAGGGATGCACGACGACCCAGCGGGGGGTGTCGATGCACGCGGTGACGAGTAGCTGCTTGAAGGTGGGCTTGTGCATGCCCAGCGCCGATGTGAGAACCCCGGAGCCGGTGTAGGGGATGCCGACCGTTTCCAGCGCACCCTGGATCTTCCCGTCCTCCCCGCCGAGGCCGTGGAGGCCGAGGAGGGCGACGTCGAGACGGCCGGGGAGGCCGGAGATCGGAGTGTCGGCGATGTCGATCAGTTCGGTGTTGAGGCCCGCCCCGGCCAGTGCCTTGGCCGCGTGCTCGCCCGAGGCGATTGACCCGGGGCGTTCGGGGGAGGTACCTCCGCAGAGGACACCGATCCGTAAGGTGGCCACGTCCGGCACCGTCGTAGCTGTCACGCGATTCTCCCTTGAAGCGATGTGACGTTCCGGTGGTGCGACCGGCGCCGCGGTCGTTCGCCGTGGGGGACACGATTGCGTGCCCCCCCCCGCGCGCCGGAGTCTCAGAGCCCGACAGCCCGTCGGAAGGCGTTCTCGCTGGGCCATGGCTTGTGTGTCAGCGTGGGGACGCCCTTCCTCCCCCGCCGAGCGCTGGCTGGCCCTGCAGGGCGAGGAGTGCCCGGGACAGGAGCGCCAGGTCGTACACCTCGCCGGCGTCCCGCGCTGCAGCGGCGTCGTTGTCCAGGGCGCGGCGTGCGCGGGCTATCACGTACTCGGCCGCCTCCCGTGATGCCCGGTGCAGCCCGGACTTCCGCTGCTCGACGTCGGGCAGCAGCAGCCGCACCTGGCCGCGCATCACCTCGGCCGCGTGCGCCCTCTCCTCCTGCGACGGCTCTGTCATGGCGTTGAACACCGACTCATACGTCCGACGCAACAGGTCAGCGTCGAACCCGGCTTCGGTGGATGTGCCGCCGGTCGGCGGCCCGAGCGGCGTCATTCGTCCGCCCCCCGCACCGGGAATGTGTCCGGACCGAGCTCGGCAAGGTCGACGACCGTACAGCCGGCAAGCGTGGCCACCAGGTGATCCCCGACCATCCACCGTCGGCGCGGGTCGGTGATGTGCACGACCTGCATCTCCGTCGGGACTGGATCGGGCACGCCCCGCTCGTACATTTGCCCGTACACGCCGTCGATGAGAGGCTGCGCCACCCAGACAGCCACGACCCCGTCCTTCAGATGCGGGAACAGCCAAGCAGCGACCGGCGCGCAGAGGAGGCACGACGGCGGATCCGACGTCATCTGCCCTTCGGGCCAGTCGGGGTGCACACCGCGGCGGTCCTCCAGCAGCCACAGGCGACCCTGCCCGTTCACATCCGACGGGCCCCCGCACACCTGGCACAGGAACCTGCGCATCGCTCGGCGCTGACGCGGCCCGTGTAACGTCCCGTGCTCCGGCGCGCCCTGGCCCTCGCTCAGCGACCACGGCCGCCACAGCGCACCAGGGTCGTCCATGTGCAGGTATCGGGCGAACGCCAGGCCGCGCGAGGTGGCGGCCAGCGGCGGCATCTCCAGGTGCTCGGTGCTCCACGCGGTGATGTACGGCACGGGCTGGTTCTTGAAGGCGAGGGGTCGGGCATTGCTCTCTTCCCGGGGATACGGGGTGGGATGCGGGGTGGGGAGGCGCCGGCCGTAGGCGACGGGGGACGTCCACGGCCGGCGCCGGTCTATGCGTCGCCCGAAGGCGGGTCGGGCTGTTCCAGCGGCCTGTCCGGCTCGGCCATGGGAATGGTTGCGTCGTGCGCGCCGAACTCGTCGTGGACGGTGACACCGAGGAGGGTGACGGCGGCGATGTGGCCGGCCGCCCACAGCCCGCATAACGGGTCCCGGAGCCTCATACGATCGGGGCCCAGGTGAGGCGGCCGTTGAGGTGTGCGCTGAGGGGTCCCCCGGGTCGCAGCTCTTCGCCGCTCACAGTGGCCAGCCAGCCTCCGGCGCCCATCACCCGGCGGGCGAACGCCCGGCGGTGCGTGGCATCGTGGCTCAGGCGCCCCCAGTCGGCGAGGAGGCATACGCGGTCGACGCCGTGAGCCGTCTCCATAGTGCGGATGAGGGAGTCGAACGCCGGCCGGGTGTCGGCGGTCAGCGCGTCATCGCCGTTGTCCACGAACCATCCGCCCCACCTCCACCCCTGTTCCTCGACGTATTCGCCGCAGGCGCGCAGGCGCAGCTCCGACATCGCGGTATTCGATGTCGTACAGCGGTCGTAGATGTACGCCAGTGGTGGCGCAGTACTCATGGGAAGCCCCCTGGCATGTTCGGATGGTGGTAGGGGAATGCCGCGGCCTGCTGGCTCACGTGTGCTCAGATAACCGCCGGACCGGGGCTGATGTGGATGCCGAATAGGCCGGGAGTTGCGCGCGACCCCCCTGCCGTTTTGACCTTCTGTTTGCGCTTCGTGTTGACCCCGAGCCCTAACGTTCTGTCATGCCGGGGACACGGAACGAGGTGCTCGCGTCATGGATGCAGCAGCACGGAATGCTCATCAGGGAGCTAACATCCCTGGTCAACACGGCGATCAACGACCTGACGGGCCATCACGGGTCAGTCAACGAGAGACACATCTACAAACTTCTTTCCGGCGAACATCGGTCGCCCAACGCCTTGCTGAGAACGGCGCTTGAGAGGGTTACGGGTCTCCCAACCGCAGAGTTAGGCTTCGTCCCCCGGGGGAGTAGGAACTCAGAAGCTTCCCCAACACCCGAGGACGACCCCTTGTATCGCCGCACCTTCCTCGCCGCGGCCACCGCCGCTGGAGCCTCACTGACTGCACCGTCCACTACGCAGCGCCGACTCGGATCAGCCGACGTGGACCGGATGAATGCGAAGTTGGCAGCTGTCGTCAGCATGGACAACAAGTACGGGGGGACGCAGGAACTCCAGAACCATGCCGCCGCGCTCGCCACGGAGACCGTGGACCTGCAGAACACGCACACCACGTCCGCCCGTATCCGATCCGAGCTATACGGCGTCGCCGCAGCGTTCATGGCGAGCGCCATGTGGGCCGCCATCGACGGCCGCCGCCTTGAAGAGGCGGAACCGTACCTCAACCAGGCCGTCACACTCGCCGGCCTGGCCAATAACCGGCACGTGCTTTTCCGAGTGTGGGGCCACGCCGGAATCATGTACCGGCACCTCGGCCGCCCCGCCGATGCTCTAGCCGCCGGCGAAGCCGCCCGGGCCACGTCCGTCACCCGCAGCGACCCCTTGTACTCCTCCCTCGCCCTCGCCCGGCTCGCGACCTTCCAAGCCGACATAGGGGACGACCACAGTGCCCTCCGGGCGATCGGCATGGCGCAGGCCAGCTTTGACCGCGCCGACCAAGCGAAGCACCGGCCGCCGTGGATGGGCTTCTACGACCAGGCCGAGCTGGACAGCCTGGCCACCTTCGCGTACCTCCGGCTCGGCAAGTGGGATGAAGCCGAGCGTCACGCACACCGATGCCTCGCCGGCCTGCGACCCGATCTCGAACGAAACCGCGCCCTGACGTACGCCAATCTGGCCCTGGCCCAGCTCGGCCAGGGGGACGTCGAACCGGCCGTCGCCGCGGCCCAGAGAGTCCCCGCAGGGATGGCCGGACACGGCCGCGTTCACATGCTCCTGAACACCTTCACCAACCGACTCACGGCCATGGCGCCACGCAGTGCTGAAACCATCGCGTGGCTTGAGCACCGGAGGGCAGCTGCATGAACGGCACAACCTACCGACGGACCAGCGACGTATCTGAGGTACGCCAGCTCATCCTCGACATCCACGTGGAAGTACGCGGAGAGTTCGGGTTGATGGACCGCCCCTTTTACCACCGCGACCGATTCGACGAGCGGTTGACGGCGTACTCGTCCCGCCCCGGCTGGGAGGCCGTCATCGGGTACCACGAAGAGGAACCAGTCGGGTACGTCTTCGCGGTACCCCTCGGCGAGAACACCGCGTGGTGGAACGCAGAGCGCGAGCCGCTCCCGGCCGACTTCGTGAAGGAAGACGGACAGCGAACCCTCGCCCTGAACGAGATCCTGGTCCGCCGTCCGTGGCGAGGCGCTCACGGCCAGGGAACGGCCCGCGCACTGCACGAGGAGCTGCTGGCACAACGCGAGGAGCACCGTGTCACCCTGCTGGTGAACCCGGCCCTGTCCGATGGCCGCCTCAAGGCCGTGTACGAATCCTGGGGCTACAAGCAGATCGGCAGCCAGCAGCCGTTCGACGACTCGCCGGTTTTCGCCACCATGCTGCGCGACCCACTCCACCAGTAGCGGATCACCTCGCGACGACAGCGACAGGCCGCCGGCGAACTGAGCCCGATCAGACCCCTTGTTGTCGGCGCCGTCTGCCATAGTGGGGTCGAACCTCTTCCCCGCCGACGCGGGAGTGGACCCGGGACGTGATGCCCATAGCCAAGGGTCAAACACTGTTCCCCGCGCCTGCGGGGGTGTCCCCCGTCGATGGGAGAGGACTGCCCCGTGGACCACCCGCTCGCCCGCGTCGTCGACCGCATCGACCCCGAGGCGCTGTACCGCGTCCCCGACCTCGCCGACCGCCTCGGCCTGCCCGTCAGCTCGATATGAAGTCTTGCGCTGAGTGGCGGGTTCCCCGGGCTGACCGGGAGGGCGGATACGCGCCCGGCGGCCGCCGCCTCGTCTGGACCGGTGCCACGCTCATCGCGGCCGCCGACACCGACCCGCCACCCCTCGACCACACCAAGCACGCGCCCACGGCCGCGACTGACGCTTCCCCACGACGGGACCAACGAGCAGACAATCCGGCGGGCACTTGATCAACAACTTCTGTTAGGACCTCTTAGAGGCCGTTCGCTTTCCGAATGCTGTGTGCGGATTCCGCTGGGCAGGCATGAGATTCCGGCTGTGGCGGGAGTCTCGACTCGTTGCTGATCG
>NZ_JBVIMA010000018.1:0-33541 GCF_055580085.1 Streptomyces sp. NPDC032126 | reverse complement strand
GCCCGCGCTGTAACTGCCTTTGCGGGAAAACAGAAGGGGCGGGGTCGGAGAGCGTTTCGTGCCGATGTTCAACCCCCCGAAGGACCGCCCGCGACCGACCGGCCGCTGATACTGACGGTCGGCTGGTGGCTGCGGGACTGCACGGTCCTGGACGCGGTACACGAACGGCTGCACCGCCGCTCCGGCGACACCATCGAACTAATCGTCGTCACCCGGCAGGCCCGCACCCGGCCCTGGCACTTCGCGGCCCGCATTCTGGAAGGCGTCAGCGAGCAGACCCTGACCGGCCCGTACCGGCGGGCCACCGCGATGCTGCCGCTTAAGGACGCCACCGCCAACAACGCGCTGCGGGAGGCGATGGCCCGCGGCACCCCGGTCGACACCAGCGGAATCCGCCACTATGCGGGCCCCAGCCAGCAGCCCACCTCAGAGCAGAAAGCCGACTACTTCAACACCCCTCCAGCGCCCACCCCGAGCCCTTCAACCCGTTGTGCGGCTGCGGCGTGTGCTGCCCCGTCACGGCGCCCGGCGAGGTGGTGGTGCTGTCCCAGGGCGATCCCCGGGAGTCCTGCGATCCGCGGCCCGCCGACGACCCCCTGCTCATCGTCTCCGCCCCGGCGGCTGACCGACCGGCCCCTCAAGGAAAATCGTGCTCAGGCGGCGATGCCGAGTTCAGTGCGGGTGCGGTGGATGAACGCGCGAACGGCCGGCTCGCGGCGCCAGGGGGCGAGGGCGGTGTTGAACTCGCGGACATAGTCCTTGGCCCGGGTGGACTGGACGCGGGCGAGGATGTCCACGGAACGGTTGCCCAGGTCGAGGCCCTGGTCGAGCTGGCGGGCCTGGAGGTGAGCGGTCCCGACGATCGCGAGCCGCATGCCGACCGAGCGGGTGAACACCCCGGACGGCATGGCGGCGGCCTGCTGGTTCCAGGCCAGGGCGGCCTTGGGGTTCTTCAGGTCGCGGAAGACCTCGGCGGCGTCCGCGGAGAGCCTCGCATGGTGATAGAAGTCGATCCAGGCCGGCTCGTCGCCCATGCTCTGGTCAGCCTGGCTGATGAGGTCCTCGGACGCGGCCAGAGCGCGTGAGGCGGCCCTGGCGTTCCTTTCACGGGCATGGGCCCGGGCCTCGATCAGCTTGGTGAACGCCAGCACCCTGGGGGCGGCCTGGCCCTTGGCTCGTTCGAAGGCTCCCTGGGCCATGTCGACGGCCTCGGAGGGGAAGCCCCGCAGCAAGGACTGCATCGCCATCGTGGTCAGGACATAGCAGCCCAGTTCGACGTCTCCGCCCGCGCGGGCCAGGCGGAGGGCCTGAATGAAGTGCCTTTGGGCGACGTCGTGCTGACCGACGTCGAACGCGGTCCACCCGGCCAGCCGCGAGAGCTCGGAGGTCACCGAGAACAGGTCCCGGCCGACCGCGTCGGTGAACGAGCCCCGCAGCAGTGGGGCCGCACGCTCCTGCAGGCAGACGGCGACCGAGTTGGCCTTCCAGTTCCCGCCGCCGTATTTCGAGTCCCAGCGGCGGGCCTCGTCGGCCGCGTCACGGAGTTCTTCCAGGTCAGCGCGGCCGACCCTCTTGCCGCCGGCCATGTCGGCGGCCTCGTCGGCGGGGGTGACCAGCCAGCGGGTCACGGGGGTGGTGAACGCGGACACGGCGAAACCGGATCCGGTTAAGAAGTCGCGGCGGTTCACGAAACTCCAGAACGAGGTGGCCACTTCGACCGCATCACCGCGGTCCCGCGGGAAATCCAACCCCACATCCGCGTCCGGTGTCTCCGCATCGCCCATACCGATTTCGGACAGAGACACCGGTCGGCCGAGCCGTTCGCCGATGGCCTGCGCGAGGAGGGTCGGTACCGGCCACTTGGGGACCATGCCCCGCTGGCACCAGTTCGCGATGGACGTGTGTGAGTAGTCCGTCTCCAGCCCCGCCTGCTGGGCGAGCTGGTTGACCCGCAGGGCTAAGGACTTGTGGCTCGCGCCGCAGGTCTCGATGAGCCGGGCCAGGTCCGCGTTCGGCGGACGCTTCCGACGGCTGGTCGACGCCACCAGAATCCCCTCTTCCTCCAGGTCAGCAACGGGTTGGGCCGCTGACGAGGAAACGCCACGGTGCCGGTTCGCGCGAGTGGGCACATTCAGCCGCACGGCTTCCGGCCGGGTCGGGCAAGGACGGCTGTCCTCCGCCACGGGACACCGAGGGTATTGCCCTGCGGACCCTGGGTGAACCGGTTTCGCGAGTTGTGAGCCCCCGTGCGAGCCCTCCCTGGCATGAGGGCCCGGCGGGTGTGATGAGGGCACAGGCCGCCGCCGGGACGCCGGGAAGGGGCTCCCGGCGGCGACCGCCGCCAGGCACCACGACTTCACGCTCGGGGGTGAACCAGATGTGCGGAATCGCAGGACTGGCCGGAGGCGACGCTCTCCGGCACGAGAAGACCGTCGCCGCGATGGGCGACTCGCAGCACTACCGCGGCCCGGACGGCACTATGCATGCCGCCGCCCGGGACGGGCGGGCGGTGCTGGCCATGAACACCCTCCTCATCGTCGACCCGCAGGCCATGCCTGGCCCCTACCTCGACCGGGACACCGGGATCCTGCTGGCCTTCAACGGGGAGATCTACAACTGGCGCCAGCAGGCCGCCGCTTGGGGCATCGAGATCAGCGAGCGGGAGTCGGACGCCCACTTCCTGCTGCGGGCCTGGGCCAGGATCGGCCCGGCCTGCCTGGACGGACTGGACGGCATGTTCGCAGTCTCCGTCTATGACCCCCGGACCGCGAAGCTGTTCCTGGCCCGCGACCGGCTCGGGGAGAAGCCGCTCTACTGGCGCCTGGACGGCGGCCGGCTCGCGTTCGCCTCCGAGGTCACCACGCTGATCGGCTACGGACCGGCCCCGCTGGTCTTACGGCCCGAGGTCACCGCGATCGAGACCCCCGTCGGGGTCGACACCCCGTTCCAGGGCATCCAGCTGCTGGCCCCGGCCGCCCTGCTGTCCTTCGACGTCACCACCGGCTCGATCGACCAGATGACCTGGTGGCACCTGGAGGACCGGGCCCCCTACGCCGGCACCTACGACGAGGCCCTGGCCAGGTTCTCCACGATCCTGGCCGAGCAGATCCCGTTGCGGTCCCCGGGCTGCGACTTCGCCCTCCTCCTCTCCGGCGGGCTGGACTCGGCGGTGCTGGCCTACCTGATGCGGCCCCCCGTCTGCGTCACGGTCCGTTACCCGGGCCAGGACCGCCTGGACGAGTCCTCCACCGCCGCGGCCATCGCCCGGGACATCAAGGCCGAACTGGTGGTGGTCGAACCGGACCATCGCGACTTCACCCGGGCCCTGCCGCAGATGATGCGGGCCCTGGACTACCCCATGGGGAACGCGTCCACGTTCTCCGAGTACATGGCCTACCGGAAGATCGCCGGCCTCGGCCTGCGGGTCGTGATTGGCGGGCTCGGGCCGGACGAGTTCCTGATGGGCTACGTCCGCCAGGCCCTGGTCCTCTTCGGACCCGACGCCGTTCTGAACGCCGGGCTTGACGCCTACCGGCCGCTGGCCGCCAAGCTCATGCACACCGCCGGCGAGTCTCTCGACCCGGCGGAGGCCGTCACCCGGCTCATCCTTCGCGGCCCGGACCCCGACGGCCGCCTCCGCGAACTGGTCGCCGACGCCATGGCCCGCGCCGGCGGGGACCTGGCCCGCAGCCTGACACTGGCGGACCTGGCCACGGCCTGGAGGCCGCTGGTGATGACCAGCGACAAACTCGCCTCCGCCTACGCGCTCGAACGCCGGTCCCCCTACCTCGCCCGTGACCTGGTCGAGCTGTCCTACCGGCTGCCCGTCGACTACAAGATCACCGATCCGGCCCAGGGCAAGCGGATCCTGCGGGACGCGGCCAAGGCCCTGGGCCTGCCCTGCGAGGTCTGGGCCAGCCGGGACAAGCTCGGGTTCGCCTCCCCGGTCCCGTCCTGGCTCAACGACAACCTCGCGGCCTGGGCCGACTCCCAGATCCGCATGGCTCTCACCGACGCCCCGCCTGGATTCCGCCCCCTCCTTCAGGGGGGTTTGCAGCCCGGCGGCCGGTTCGACCGCACCCGCATGCAGGCCCTCATGGCAGCCGCCTGGTTTTCTGACCAGATCGTCCAGGCTGCCTCGTGATCCCCAACTGCCCCACTAGCGTGTCGGAATGCACTCCGACACCACCGCTAGCCCGGAGCCGGGCCCCGCCCGCGGAGCCGTCGCGATCATCACCAACCGCCGCGGCGAACTCCTCCTCCACCTCCGCGATGACCTCCCGAACATCGCCTGGCCCGCCCACTGGAGCCTCCTGGGAGGCGGCTGCGACCCCGGTGAGGCGCCGGCCACCGCGATCGTCCGCGAACTCGACGAAGAAGCCGGACTCACTGCCGGGTGCCTGACCGAGCTGTTCGAGATCACCGACCACCGCGGCTCCGGGCAGATCATCACCTTCTTCTCCGCCCGCTGGGACGGCGATGAGACCGCCCTCCCGCTCGCCGAGGGCGTCAAGCTCCAGTTCTTCGCCCCCGAGCACCTCGGCATCCTCACGATCCCGCCGTTCATCCGGGGCGGGATCCACCGCTATCTGGCCGCCGGGCCCTCCTGATCACCCCGCCCTTCGGGGCGGGCCAAGGGTGGGGCCGCCAGCGGCGGCCCCACACGAAGGGACGACCCTGAGCATGAAGATGACCGTCATCGGATGCGGCTACCTCGGCGCCACCCACGCTGCCTGCATGGCCGAGCTCGGCCACGAGGTCCTGGGCATGGACTCCGACATCGACAAGGTCCACATCCTCAACTCCGGCCGGGCGCCGTTCTTCGAACGCGACCTGGACGGTCTCCTCGCCAAGCACACCGCCTCTGGCCGGCTGAAGTTCACGGCCTCCTACGGCGAGGCCGCCGGCTTCGCGGACCTGCACTTCATCGGGGTGGGCACTCCGCCGCAGGCCGGCAGTGACGCCTACGACCTCACCCACCTCTTCGACGCCGTCCGCCGCCTGGCGCCCGGTCTGAAGGCCCCGGCCGTCGTCGCGGTCAAGTCCACCGTCCCGGTCGGCACCGCACCCCGCGTCGCCGAGATCCTGCACGAGTACGCCCCCGCCGGCGACCTCGTGGAGGTCGCCTGGAACCCCGAGTTCCTCCGCGAGTCCTTCGCAGTCGACGACACCCTCCGACCCGACCGCCTCGTCCTGGGCTTCAACACCGCCCACTCCTGGGCCGAGGCCCTGCTGCGGCAGGCGTTCGAGAAGATCATCGAGTCGGGGACGCCGACGATCGTCACGGACTGGGCCACCGCCGAGCTCGCCAAGGGCGCCGCGAACTCCTTCCTCGGCACCAAGATCTCCTTCATCAACGCAATGGCCGAGGTCTGTGAGAAGTCCGGCGCCAACGTCGCCGAGCTCGCCGACATCCTCGGCCACGACCACCGCATCGGCCGCCACGGCATGCGGCCCGGCCTCGGCTTCGGCGGAGGCTGCCTGCCCAAGGACCTCGCCGGCTTCATCAACCGCGCCGAAGACCTCGACGCCGGCCAAGCCGTCGGCATCCTCCGCGAAGCCGCCGCCGTCAACGCCCGCCGCCGCCAGCGTGTCATCGACCTCGCCCGGGAAGAACTCGGAGGCGACCTGCGGGGCAAGCGGATCACCATCTGGGGCGCCGCTTTCAAGCCTGAGACCGACGACATCCGCGACTCGCCCGCCCTCGCCGTCGCCCAGGCCCTCCACGACCTCGGCGCCACCGTCACCGTCACCGACCCCAAGGCCCTCGACAACGCCCGCAAGCTCCACCCCGAGCTCGACTACGCCGAAGACCCGATCGCCGCCGTCGACGACACTGACCTCCTCCTCCACCTCACCGAGTGGCACCACTTCACCACCATCGACCCCAAGCGGCTCGCCACCCGCACGACCACCCCCAAGGTCATCGACGCCCGCGGCACCCTCAACACCGACCAGTGGCGCGACGCCGGCTGGATCACCCGAACCCTCGGACGCGCCTGACCAAGGGGGCTCGAACGCGGATGGCCCGCCGGCATTGCCTGGCAGGCCATCCGCGTTCGAGCCCCTACTCCAAGACCCGCCGGATGGTCACTGCCAGCGCCTGCTGAGGAGAGGGACCGCCCGCTGCTTTTCGCCAACGTGCTCGGGATGCGGGCACAGCAGAGCGCCCAGGCCAGCTGAATTGGCAGTCATACGGCACTCGGTCACTGCCGGGGAATCGTCACGTTCTCGTCCTGGGAGCCGCGAACCCGGGCCAGCAGACGGTCAATGGCAGGGCGGAGAGGAGCGGATTGCGTCGTGGACGCCCAGGTCTCGATACCCACAGGCTGGCCGCCGTCCCGCTGGATACCTTCAGCCAGGCGCTCGAGGTCCTCTCGGTGGAGCGTGCCGTTGACGAAAAGGTATGCGTGGCAGTCCACCTCTTTCGCTCGTCGGACGAAGATGTCCGAGGCCGCCGCTTGGATGTGACCAGAGCCGTCCAGGGCATACGCGGCGAAGACACCGATCCTGGCGCCGCCGGGCTGCGCCACAAGGACGGCGAGCGGCTCGCCCAGGCCGGCGTTGAGGTGGCGTTCCACGTGCTCGTCCTCGGAACATGCGGCCTCGACAGCTTCGAGGACCCGGTTCTCGAAGACCGAGATCTCCACAGCGTGAACCTCCGGGTCCCGGTCCGACTGCGGGTTGAGTTTCTTGAGGACGCTCAACGTGGCCTGAGCCTGATCGGTCAGCCCGGAACGGGCTTGCTCGGCCGCCTGCCTGCGCAATTCCGCCATCGTGAACTCCCAATCGCCAATGCGTACGCTTTCGATGGTGCGGCCGCTCACGGCCATCAGCAAAAACAGCCCGCCGATCACCACCAAAGTGGCACTACCCGCCTGGTTGTTCGAGACGAAGACCGCTGCCACCCCGGCCCCCGCGAGCACGCTTCCGGCCACCCCGGCCGCAGGCCGCTCCCATCTGTTCAACGGGCCTAAGCGGACAGGGCGCGCTCCATCCTGTGTCCCTGCCGAACTTCCAACACCTCCTGGCATACCTGGATCCTATGGCCGGGTTTGCCGGATCAGCCTCCTGTTCATGACCAACTCCGTTGCAGTCAGCCGAGTTTGGGCCCGCCATGAGGCTGGGAGCAGATCGCAGGGGAGTCCGGGCACAGCCTGACACGGCCACAGCACCGAAAGCCCCCGATCAACTCCACCGAGCAGCTACGAGCCCACGTTGCCGGACTGGTCAGCCCGGCCGCCGCCGTCGAGTTGCTCATCGCCACCGCACCTGGCTTCACCGCACCGACTTCCTTGAGCGCTTCACCGTCATCGGCACCGACTTCGACAACAAAACGATCAGCACCGGCGGGCCCATCACAGGGCATCCCGAGCATTCTGATAGATCAGAGAAACTGAGACCATTGGCACATGGTCGATTCTCCTGAGCAGGACACGCGTCGAGCTGGAACGGATACGTGATGAGGCTGCACAGCAGGTGAAGCGTTGCCACAGAAGGGTACGTTTCTGGGTCTATGTCGATGTGGGCCTTGGGCCCTGCTGCCCTGCTTGCCGAGATCTCGGGAGCCGCGGGCCTGGCTTCGGCGGATGCTCGTATCCCCGCCGCGCTGATCGCCCTGGTCGCCGCTGGGTTCTCGGCAGGGGCGGCCTTCCTCCGCAGCGATACGCGGCGGGTTGCCAACAAACGCGCCCGAAACGCGTGGGCTGGAGTCGAAGCCGAAGCACGTCTGGTTTTGGCAGACAACCTGGATCCAGAAGCTCTGCTGCACCTGCACCAGCCCGATGCCCGCGGACGCAAGGCGGGACACCTCAACTTCGCCCTCGGCCACCTCCCCGAGATCCTCGGTCCGCTCGGCCGGAGCGAGGACGAGCACATGTACGACACCTTGCTTTCACTTCTACGGTTCACCCCCGCGTCGGCGGGGAGCCCATGCGGGGTCGGGATTGAAGACGCCCTGATGCGGTTCACCCCCGCGTCGGCGGGGAGCACGCGCTGCTGCTCGGTGAGGGCGTCCTGCTGGGCAGTTCACCCCCGCGTCGGCGGGGAGCACGACCGTTGCCCGCGCCCGCCAACGGCTCCGCGTGGTTCACCCTCGCGTCGGCGGGGAGCACTTCGGCACCCAGGCGGAGGATCTCGGCAAGGCCGGTTCACCCCCGCGTCGGCGGGGAGCACGTCGACGTGATGCACTCGCAGCAGGGGATGGACGGTTCACCCCCGCGTCGGCGGGGAGCACGAGCTGCTCGGCAAAGGGCCCGTGTCGTCCACCGGTTCACCCCCGCGTCGGCGGGGAGCACTTCACCACGGGCCGGGGCCAGACCCGGCTCAGCGGTTCACCCCCGCGTCGGCGGGGAGCACTGCGCGTCGCGCCCCCGTACGAGCTGTACAAGCGGTTCACCCCCGCGTCGGCGGGGAGCACCAGCCGCGGCCGCTGCCGGAGCAGCCGACGGCCGGTTCACCCCCGCGTCGGCGGGGAGCACGTAGCTGTGGGCGATCCCGGCCTGTCTCGCGCAGGTTCACCCCCGCGTCGGCGGGGAGCACGGACAACGGGAGTGCGCGGTGAGCGAGTACAGCGGTTCACCCCCGCGTCGGCGGGGAGCACATGATCGGCGTGGTCACCGGGTTCACGGTGTCCGGTTCACCCCCGCGTCGGCGGGGAGCACCCGTCCGCAGCCAGCGGATCGTTCGCCATGTTCGGTTCACCCCCGCGTCGGCGGGGAGCACGACGGCAGCCGCGAACTCCAGCAGGCCGCCTCCGGTTCACCCCCGCGTCGGCGGGGAGCACGTCTCCCCCTGTCTCGGTACGTCGAAGTCGAGCGGTTCACCCCCGCGTCGGCGGGGAGCACCTCGACGACGACGGCCGCGTCCCCCTCGTCTACGGTTCACCCCCGCGTCGGCGGGGAGCACGGCGTGAAGGCTGTAGCGGCCTATGACAGGTTCGGTTCACCCCCGCGTCGGCGGGGAGCACGCGGGACAGGGTGGCCACCAGTCGGTCGCCGCCGGTTCACCCCCGCGTCGGCGGGGAGCACTCATCCGATACAGGCGCGGGGCCTCACAACCACGGTTCACCCCCGCGTCGGCGGGGAGCACGTTCCGCAGCGCATTCGCGGCGCCCGCGTAGGCGGTTCACCCCCGCGTCGGCGGGGAGCACGCCGACGATGCGGACGAGGGCGGTGCCGAGGTCGGTTCACCCCCGCGTCGGCGGGGAGCACGGTGGCGGTGAGGTAGGCGTAGATGTGGACGTCGGTTCACCCCCGCGTCGGCGGGGAGCACCGAACCATGGAGAAGGGCGTCTTCCTGGCGTTCGGTTCACCCCCGCGTCGGCGGGGAGCACTGCCGGCCGAGCTGTCCGGTGACGTCGTACTGCGGTTCACCCCCGCGTCGGCGGGGAGCACTCGCCCTCCACCTCACGCTGCACCCAGCGCGGCGGTTCACCCCCGCGTCGGCGGGGAGCACCGGGCACGCAAGATGCTGGGCCGCCGCGGCGCCGGTTCACCCCCGCGTCGGCGGGGAGCACTTCATTCGCTGACCCAGCCTGCGCAGACTCTGCGGTTCACCCCCGCGTCGGCGGGGAGCACCACCACCGCCGCGCCTGCTGGCTGACCGTCTCCGGTTCACCCCCGCGTCGGCGGGGAGCACCTCGAACGCTACGGCTGGGCCCGCTCCCTGGACGGTTCACCCCCGCGTCGGCGGGGAGCACGCCCCCGGTAACCGGGCCTCCATGCAGCGCATCGGTTCACCCCCGCGTCGGCGGGGAGCACGCGACAGCGGCCGCCGCCGTCCACGACGCCTGCGGTTCACCCCCGCGTCGGCGGGGAGCACTCGTCCACCCCGGCCGCCGGCAACGTCAACAGCGGTTCACCCCCGCGTCGGCGGGGAGCACCACCACCGCCGCGCCTGCTGGCTGACCGTCTCCGGTTCACCCCCGCGTCGGCGGGGAGCACCACAGCTCACCTCGCTCACCTGAGAACCAGCATCGGTTCACCCCCGCGTCGGCGGGGAGCACTTCTCGGGCGCGGAAAGGGGGGAGGGGGGAAGCGGTTCACCCCCGCGTCGGCGGGGAGCACGCACCGTCTCGGGGGTGGGGTATGCCGTCCGCCGGTTCACCCCCGCGTCGGCGGGGAGCACGCCGTCCGGAGCCGGCACTTCTCGGCCGCAGTCGGTTCACCCCCGCGTCGGCGGGGAGCACGCCCGCGACGGGATCCTCACCCGCGCTGCCGCCGGTTCACCCCCGCGTCGGCGGGGAGCACAGGTGCGGGTAGGTTCGGTCCTCCTTGAGGGCCGGTTCACCCCCGCGTCGGCGGGGAGCACGCGGCGCATGGAGCTGCTGCAGCTGGCCCTGCAGGTTCACCCCCGCGTCGGCGGGGAGCACCTGCGCGCGCTGGCCGGCGAGGCCCTGGCACGGCGGGTTCACCCCCGCGTCGGCGGGGAGCACGCGGTCTTCAGCTCGGCCTTCGCGGTGGCCAGCGGTTCACCCCCGCGTCGGCGGGGAGCACGGGGCGGTGCTTCGCGCCAGCCTCGCTCGCGGCGGTTCACCCCCGCGTCGGCGGGGAGCACGAGTACCTGCACCTGGTCTGTCCCGGCGTCACCGGTTCACCCCCGCGTCGGCGGGGAGCACGGCAGGTGCGGGTGGTGCGGTTCCCGGCGCGCGGGTTCACCCCCGCGTCGGCGGGGAGCACGGGGCGGTGGCCGTTGCGGATGGTGTCGAGGGCGGTTCACCCCCGCGTCGGCGGGGAGCACCGTGCGGCCGCGCCGGACCGTGGTCAGCTCGTCGGTTCACCCCCGCGTCGGCGGGGAGCACCCGTTCCGCATCCGCCGCAGGAACCCTTCCAGCGGTTCACCCCCGCGTCGGCGGGGAGCACTGTACGGCGATGCCGAAGCCGGGTCCGGAGGTCGGTTCACCCCCGCGTCGGCGGGGAGCACCGGCGTTGCTCCTCGACGCGGGCCTTGTGCGCCGGTTCACCCCCGCGTCGGCGGGGAGCACGGTGTCGAGGGCGTCGGCGAGTTCGATTGCGGCGGTTCACCCCCGCGTCGGCGGGGAGCACGGCTTCCAGTCCGGCGTGAACAAGGCCGACGACGGTTCACCCCCGCGTCGGCGGGGAGCACGTGTGGCCCAGCCGGTACAGGTCGGCGGCCTGCGGTTCACCCCCGCGTCGGCGGGGAGCACACTTCGTGACCTGCACTCTAGCTATCGATTTGCCGTTTCTTTGCCGTGTTGGGTTTTTGAGGGACTCCTGTCATTCGGATGAGGGTGAGGCCGTCGAAGTCGATGGGGATGCGGCGGCGGGTTCCTGCCGTACGGATGGCGTAGCCCTGTTCCGTTGGGGCGGGATGGATGAGGACAGCAGCGCCGTCTCCGACGACGTCTGCGACGTTGTTCCAGAGTTGGTCGCGGACACGTGCGGAGACGGCGCCGACGAAAATGCCAGGAACGACTTCGGTGGTCCATCTGCTCAGGGCGCCGCGGAGGTGGTCGGGGACGGCTGTGGTGGCGATGACGAGCATGGAGGGCATGTCAGCCTCCGTCCGGGGCGTAGTTCACGCCCGCAGGAAGGGGCCCGGTCTTCGGGTCCCAGAGGTGGACGAGGCGAATGTCGTGACGCTCGGGGAGGTCCTCGTCCGCAGCATCGGTGGAGGGCATGAGGAGGTCTTGGACGTCGTGGACGATGCGCGGCAGGAGTTTGATGAGGCGGAGGTCTTCGCGGAATTTGCGGCGGGCTTCTTGTTCGGGGTTGGGCGTTTGGTGCAGGGAGAAGGCGAGAGGGAGGGTGGTGTCGGCTTTGTAGAGGTCGGCGATGTCGTAGACGAAGGCGTGCTGGGCGCCGGTGTGGACGAAACCCAGGGCGGGTGAGCAGCCCAGGGCGAGGAGTGCGGCGTGGATGATGCCGTACAGGCAGGTGTTGGCTGCGGACAGGGCGAGGTTGACGGGGTCTTGCTGGTGCCACTGGTCGGGGTGGTAGTTGCGGCGGAAGCGGCCGATGCCGTGTTTTTGGGCGAGGAGTTTGTAGAGGGCTTTCATGCGCTGGCCCTCCATGCCGCGTAGTTGGGCAAGGGTGGTGCCGTCGGGGACGGTGTCTTCACCGAAGCGTTTTTCGTACATGCGGGTGGCGACGTCGAGCCGTTGGTGGGGGTCGGCCCAGGCGTTGACCTGTTGCTCGAGCCAGTGGGTGGTCAGGGAGTCGGGGAGGATGCCGGCGTAGGCGCGTACGCCGCCTGATCCTGTGCATACGACGCTGGTGCCGTGGCGGGCGAGGGTGGCCAGGGCGCGGGTGGTGATGGATACGCCGGGGCCGAGGAGGAGGCAGGTGAGTGCGGCGGTGGGGATGTAGACGGTGTCGGTGCGGTGGTCGTCGGTCTTGATCTGGGCGCACACGCCGGTGTCGTCCTGCACGACGCGGACCATGTCGAGGTAGAGGAAGGAGAGGGAGTCCGCGATGCGCGGAAGCATGGCGAGGGTGGGTGCGGCCAGGCGTTTGCGTGCCTGGCCGCCGGTGCTTGGTGGCGTCATGGGGTGGTTGCGGGGGCGAGGCTGAGCAGTCCTGCGCCATAGGACTTGGCCCGGCCGATGCCGGTCAGAATGGCCGTGGTGAGGGCGTCGGGGTCGGTGACGGTGGCGGTGCCGTCGTAGCGGATCAGGTGGTGGCGGATGGGCGGGGCGTTCTTTGCGTAGGAGCGTGCCGGGGTGATGGGCGTGGGCAGGAGTGTGCTGAGCTGGAGGCCTGCTGCGGTGGCGCGGTGGGTCCACCACTGGTCAGCGTCCGGTCCGGTGAGCGGGGTGCGTTTGCCGCGTTGGCCTTTGGCTTCGAGGGGCAGGCGTTCGGTTTTTGCCGGGTTGACGGTGATGCGGTACCGGACGGCGAGCCCTTCTTTGAGGGCATCGAACATGGGGGTGAGGTTTTTGACGTCGCTGTGGCCGTAGCCGTCAGGCAGGCGGGCGATCTGCAGGTTGTCGGCCTGAACGAGGAGGGTGCTGGTGGTGTCGGTCTCGTCGAGGCGGTAGAGCAGTCCGGCGGTGTGGCGGGGGGAGGTGCCGAGGCCGTCGGGCACCAGCCGCATGAGGGTGCGGTGCATGTGGGTGGCATCGCGCAGGTCGCGTTGGACAGCCCGGTTGTGGACGTTGAGGCGGATGCGGGCGAGCGCCGCGCGTGGACTCATGCGGGTTCCTTCGTGGCGTAGTCGATGAGCTGCTGGTGCAGGGTGTGCGGGTTGGCTGCGAGGCGGGCGGGGAGGTGTTCGAGGGTGCGGTAGAGGGTGCGGCGGTCGTGGTGGCGGCCGTGGGGGGCGAAGCAGCGTGGGATGTCCTGGACGGTGAGCCGATCTGCCCCGTGGGCGGAGCGGTTGGGGTGTTCCCACAGGAAGGTGGCCGTGAGGGTGCCGTTGTGCGGGGCGGGCCGGGCGGGATCGGGGGTGAGCGGTACCTGCTCCAGCAATTCCCTGACCGGGTCGGGGCTGTGGGTGCGCAGCAGGAGCGGTTCGTCGGGCACGCAGGAGCGCCGGCCCAGGTAGGGCGCCCAGTGGGGCTGGTGCAGGGCGTCGGCGATGCGGGAGGTGGTGTGGTCGGGGCCGGTGACGGCGATGACGAATGCGGCATCGGCGAGGTAGTGGCGGCGGGTGATGACGGCCGCCCCCTTGTGGCTGCCGCCGCTGGTGGCTGCGGTCAGGTGAGGGGGCCGGCCGCCTCCGACGGTGTGGTAGTCGACCAGCTGGAGCCCGGGCCGGTCGATACGGATGGTGAACTGCAGGTCCTCGTAGCGTGCCAGGGCCGTGGTGTCGTGCCGTGTCGTGCCGTGTGCTGCGGCGAACATGCCGATCAGGGCTGAGCGGGTGGGGAAGGGGGCGGTGTCCCGGTCGGGGGTGAAGGCCGAACGTTCGCCCCAGGACTGCAGGGGGCCGGCCAGCCGCAGGATCAGTCCGCTCATGCCTGGGTCCCAGCCATGGCCGCGTCGAGGGCGGCGTCGATGAGGTCGTAGAAGGAGGGATGCGCCGCGCCCAGTGCGCTCAGGTCCACGGCCTCGTCGTCGACGGCGGCGTGGCCGTGGAAGGGGCGGTGGCGTTGGCCCGTGAGGCGGTTGAGGTCGTTGGCGTAGGCGGCCAGTGCCCTGCGGGAGGCCCGGGCGAATCCGCCGTCGCTGTGCTTGACGGGAGTCTCGTAGGCCGCGGCCAGGGACAGGGGCCGCTGGGTGCGCACGGCGAGGTAGGCGAGGTCGGGGACGGTGTGGGGGGCGGTGCTGTTCTTCTTCGCCTGCGGCAGGGAGAGCAGGAAGTGCTCGGCGAACGAGCCGAGGACGGTGCGGGCCGCCTTGTCGTCGCCGTCGAGGTTGGCGAGCAGGTCGGTGACGTTGACGGTGGCGTAGCGGTAGAACACGCCGGCGCTGAACTCGCTGGTGTCCAGGTGGCCGCTGCCGGTGTCGGCCTGGCCGAGCCAGTCGTCGACGGCCGTGAAGTAGTCGCGCTGCGGCTCGGCGGCGTGCGTGGTGAAGGCGTGGGCGACCTGGGCGGCGCCGTCCACATTGGCGCCGGGCAGCTCGGCCAGCATCCGGCCGAGGAGACTGATGGAGGCGGTGCGCCGTTTGAGGATCTCCTCGATTGCGTCGGTCGGCAGGACCTGCCCGGGCTTTTTCTTCGTCAGGTTCTGCTCCAGCTGCTCGCGGTGCTCCATGCAGAGGGCGACGAGTTCGGCCAGGCCGCTTTCCGGAAGGAACAGCAGCACCGAGGTGTGCCCCTCCTTCTCCGTGCCGATGCCCTTCTTGCCGGCGCTCGCGGCGACCTGGCCTCCCGCGAACTCGGCCAGCTCCCTGGGCCAGCCCGCCCGTTCCAGGGCCTGGCGGACCTTGACGGGCACCAGGCGGGTGCGGGCGGCCTTCTGTCCCAGGTCGTGCTCGACGCCGTGGCGGATGACCCGCTTCCAGGACTGGCTGGAGACGCGGATGCGGGGCGTGTTGCCGTAGCGGACGGTCTTGGGTGAGCCGAGGTCGTCGCGGTTGAGGTTGGCGGCCGGCACCGACTGAAGAGCGTTCAGGTCGAGGAATAGGGACATCAGTTGTTCTCCTCGTGCAGTTCGCAGGTCACACGGGTGGGAGTGTCAGTGGTGGGGTCGTCACCGGCCGGGGCCTGGTCTGCCTCTACAGCGGCGGAGCGGTAGTAGCTCTCCAGCCAGCGGGTCACGATGCGGTCGCGGTAGCGGTCCCACCAGGTGAGGTCTTCCAGAAGGGCGGCCCAGTCGACGGGGACGCCGCCGGCCAGCAGGTGCCGGGTCAGTGCGGGCAGGCGTGCGTGGAGGGCCTCGCTGCTCTGCCGGGCGAACAGGTGCAGGTCTCCCTCGGCGGAGTCGGGTTTGATCACGCGCGCGTTGACCGCGGCGGCCAGGCTCGCACCGAGGTTGGCCCGCACCGGGGCTGTGCCGGCGCTCTGCGCGCTCGCGGACCTTTCGGCGTCAGCGGTACGGGCCGGCCTGGGACGCGCGGCAATCAGTGCGGCCACCGCGTAGTGGGCACGGCGGGCATGAGGGTGCAGGTCCTCGGGCAAGCGGCGTACCAGGTGGCGGTGCATGAAGTTGCAGCGCTGAACGGGCCGACCGAGGCCGGTGCGCAGTTCGGCCTGGATCCGCTTGTTGCCGCAGAGCTTGATCACGTAGGTGACGAAGGCGTCCGCCGCCTGCGATGAACGCTGTGGCGTGGCCGGCGGCGGGGAGGACGGCGGCGTGGGTGTGGTGGTCATGACGGAAATTCCTCGACGTGTGAGGTGCCAGGGTCAGACTGTGGTGCGCAGCAGGGCGCGTAGGGCAGCACGGGCACGGTTACGGGCGCGGGCCACCCGGATATCGGCCCGGTTGGCCGGGCCGATGGCGTCATCGAGTGCTGCCAGTGCGGCGTTCACCAGCGGCGGATAGGGCAGCTCGTCGCACCGCTGAGGGTCCGCCATCCGCCAGAACTCCCGCTCGGCTGCAGGCCAGTAGCGGCGCAGCGCCGCATCGGCCCACGGTCCCGGCTTGCGCCGGTCCAGCTTCACCTGGGCAGCCGAAGCAGCACTGGTGTCGGTGGCGAGCCTCCAGGCCAGGCGGGCGGCGTAGGCCAGGCGGTCCCCGACGGCCTCGGCCGCCTCGTGGCAGCGCGCGAGATGACGGGCCATGCGCGGGTCGGCCTCTTCCTGCCAGCACAGGACGGGCGGAGTCGTCGCCTCGAACCACGTCGTGTCGGTCTGCTTGCCGTCCTGATGGAAGCCGTAGGCCCGAACCGACAGGCGCGAACGCAGCCGTGGTGGAAGGGCGTTGAGGCTGCGCGGACGCAGCGTGGAGCGGGTGCCGTCCATCAGCAGCAGAGCATCCACGTCCCGCCACAGGGCCCGCCCTCCATCCGCCTCCCGCGGGCGCAGCTCGCCGTCCTTGCCGCGGTCGAGGATGAGGTGCGGATCATGCGCGGCATGCCGGGGCTCGTGGGTGGACCAGGTGATGTAGGCGTCGCTGACGGCGGTGCGGTCTTCGCAGGGCACCAGCAAAACCGCGTGCCGGAACCGCCCCGTCAGCATCCGCCCTGGCCAGGTGAGCTCATCGGGCTGGGCAAGAGGATCGGGAAGCTTGTCGGCCTCCCAGGGGCATTCATCCCTGACACCGGTGTCCGTGCCGCCGTCCGGCAGGGGCACACCCAGGACGAGGCTGGTGAACAGATCCGGACCCCAGGGGTGATAGGAGACCGTCTTGCGCAGCGGTCCCGCGTCCCCGCTGCCCGTGCGCACATCGGTGATACGGCGGGGCGTGCACTGCCCGGCCGGCCCGTAGTAGAGCTGGGCGATCAGGTGCCAGGCCGCCTCGGCCGCCGGCACACTCACCGGATCACCATCGCTGAAGTGCCCGAACAGTACAGCCCCGTTAACACCCGTCGGCCGCCCGAAAA
The DNA here is from genome assembly GCF_055580085.1 of Streptomyces sp. NPDC032126. NCBI lineage: Bacteria > Bacillati > Actinomycetota > Actinomycetes > Kitasatosporales > Streptomycetaceae > Streptomyces > Streptomyces sp. NPDC032126. Next base: position 16,652 of record NZ_JBVIMA010000018.1, on the reverse strand, counting down.
CCAGCTTGTTCACACCCGACGGGTTCGGCTCCCCCAGCGGTGTCACGCACTGCGCCATCAGACGCGGGTCCTGCAGGAAGGGCCGCTGCGGGTCGAAGAGATCGAACCGCCCCTCAGGAACGTCCCCGTCCAGGTACGCATCGACCGCATCGGGATCGAAGCGCCCGGCCGCCAGCACCCGGGAGCGCACCCGAAGCCACGCGGCGATCTCCTCCGCCTCGCCCTCGTCGTCCAGACGTACACCCTCACCGTCGCAGGCGATCCGCGCGGTCATCGCCGCAAGCAGCCGTAAGAGCCCGGATCCCGCCGGCGGAACAGGCAACTCCACGTCGGCCACCTCATGCGCCCGGTGGAACAACTCCCTCAGGCCCACCCTGGAGGCTGCACCGTTCACCCACCGGATGGGGATCCACGGCTCATCACGTAAGTCAAAGACACCAGCCACGCGGTCCTCCCTTCGTTGCGTTGTCTCCCTCGACACACGTGCCTGATCAAGCCCCCGTAGCAAGAAGCACCGTTGGCCGTGCGCCACAGTGAAGCAGCCCCTACTGACACGGCAGCATGGACGCTCGCCGACGCCGATTCCTCCCCAACTGACCAGACAGTGTGGAGCGGAGAATGAGCTGGCGTGAAGATGGATGCGTTCGCCAGTCTTGCCCCTCCTCTTGTGATCAACGGCACCGAACGGGCATCGTCAAACACGGTTCGCGACTCTGATCGATGCTCTGAGGAGGCAGCCATGTCGCGAAGTACCGCTCAGACCTCGTTACCGGCGAGGCCCAGCAGCAGCGCTCTCCCACTACTAGTGCTGCTGATCGTGATAATCCTGGTTGTCCGACCAACTCCAGCTTCGGCTGCCGCCTGTGGCGTAGTCTTGTCCGCGCTCAGTGAGGCACACCGTCGGCTGCGACGCGGCTCTGCCTGCGGCTAATACACCTCGGATCCTTCCCCGCCGACGCGGGGGTGTTCCGATGGACGCGTCCGCCAGGCTTGCCTTATTGATGCCTTCCCCGCCGAAGCGGGGGTGTCAAGTGGGGGCTCTGCGAATGCCGACATCCCCTCGCAGGAGACCCAGCTCCGAATCCAAACGAAGGGGCTTGCCGCCCACCGTCACGGGTAGGCCCTGCCCACGCACGACCGGATGCCGCAGCACGACAAGGTCGCCCAGCACAGGGTGCTCGCGCCATTCGTCCGGGCCCCTGTGGTTCTCCAGTTCGCCCTTGAACCAGTCGGCTTTCACGGCGAGGGTGCGGGCCATCACGGCACGGACGTCGGCCGGGCTGAGCGAGCCGCCGCCGGCACCCGGCAGCGGCTGGGCCCCTGCAAGATCCAGCGTGCTGGAACCGTCGGCATGCGCGTAGACGCAGAGAAGGCGCACCGCATCCGCACCGAGCCGGGTGGCCGCCTCCCACTCCTCCTCCGCCCCCGTGAGGTGATGCAGGCCCTCCAGCCCCGCCACGCTGCCCGCCCGCGGGATGACGACGATCTTGCCGACGCTGCGGTCCGCGAGTTCCTTACCGCGGTAGGCGGTGTACGCGGCCGACTTCGCCGGGTCGTCCCACGCGAACCGGTCGGCGCGGTCGCCGTGGACCTCCTCGACCAGGCTCTGCACGTCCTGCGGAATCGCGACGGGCCTCTCACCCAGCCGGCCCAGGACATCGGAGGTCGCCTTCAGGAGGAACTCGTCGTAGACCTCACCCCACTGCCCAGGCATCCTCCCGCCGCCGGCTAGCGGGTCCAGCACCACCAGCCGGGCACGCGCGGCCCAGGCCGGGCGTTCGCGGCCCTGAGGCCGGCCGTATCTGGCCCACCAGCTCTCGTGCCGCCAGCACCGGCCCGCCCGCTGCAGCAGCAAAGCCAGCGGAGCCAGATCACTGATGACCACGTCGGCGTCCAGATCGAGTGACTGCTCGACCACCTGCGTCGCCACGATGATCCGCCGCTCGGGGCGCGGACCTGAGCGTCCCAGTCCGGCGGTGACAGCAGCAGTACGCCGCTCGCGCTCGTCGCCCGGGAAGCGGGCATGCAGCAACTGCACCTCGCTGTCATGTCCCGACGGCACGCGGTCCGCCAACGCCCGGCGCAAGTGGAGGTAGGTCTCCTGAGCCTCGGCGACGGTGTTGCACACCACCAGCGCGCAGCCGCCCTCGTCACCGAACACCGGCTCCAGCAGGCTCTCGACGACGGCGAGCCGATTCCGCTCTCCCCCGCCGGCGCCATGGACCACCGGTGCCACCTGCACCTGAAGCCGCATGGCCCGCCCGGCCGCCTGCTCCCTGTGCCGCACCGGAGAGATCTGCGAGCACCGCCCGTCAGACGCGTCCACATACAGCCAGCCCGGATACGGCGCCGCGAACGTGCGCCCCCTCAGCTCCGCCCACCGCAGCCCCGCACCCCGCAGGTACTCCTTGATCAGCCGGTCACTCACCGAGACCGGCAGCGTCGCGGACAACAGCACCACCGGAGTCCCGTACCGGCCCAGCCAGTTCAGCAGGCGCCCCAGCAGCACCTGCATGTAAGGGTCGTAGGCGTGCGCCTCGTCCACAATGAACGTCTTGCCCGACAACGCCAGCAGACGCAGCGCGTTGTGCCGCACCGGCAGCACGCCCATCAGGGCCTGGTCCACCGTGCCGACCGCGAACTGGGCCAGCAGAGGCCGCTTCGCGCCCCGCAGCCAGCGCCGCGGCCGCATGTCCACCTCGCGCCGCTGCGGCCCGTCGCCGCCGTGTTCCTCCCCCTCACACGTCACCACCCGCACCGCCCCGACGTCGTCCTCCGCGTACGCGCTGTTCAGCCAGGCCATGCTGTGCGTGAGCGAGAGCGAAGCGCCCTCGCCCGCCTGCCGGGCCACCACGCCGGCCACCCGCCCATACATCTGGTCACTCGTCGCCATCGTCGGCAGCAGAAAAGCGAAACCACGCGTACCGAACCGCTTTGACAACACCCGCTCGGCTTCCAGCGCCGCCTCGCTCTTGCCGTCCCCCGGCGCCGCTGTCACCAGCACAATCCCACCCCCGCGGCCGCCACTCGCGGCGCCCTGCTCCGCCCCGACGGCCGCCGCGAGATCCTCAGCCACCGAACGCTGCAACGCATTCGGCTCCCCCTTGATGCCATACGCCTCGGCAAAGCCCTTCCGCGTCAACTCCACCGGCAGCAGCCCCGCCTCCCCCACCAGCACTTCGGCATCCCTCCGCGACTGCTCGAAATGCGCCTCAAGGGACTCCTCCAACCGCCGCTGCCGACCGCGCAGATACTCCTCCTGGCTCACCAGCCAGTCCGCGAGGATCACCACACCGGTGACCAGCACCGCCGCCGCAGCCTCCACCGACTGCGGTGCCGCCGGCTCCCCCACCGCCCGGAACACCACACCGGCATGCAGTTCCCGCTGCCTCGCCCACGACGGACCACCCAACAAGTCCAGGTTCGCCGGATGCAGGTCAACCGCCTCATAGAACCGGCCGTGATGGCCGCCAATGATCTCCGCCACCCGCCGGATCGCATCGTCGCCGGATCCCTCGCCCTCATCAAACCCCAGCACGGTGAGCACCGAGGCGGCCGCCTTCATGCCCGCCACCTCGTGCCGGAACCGCTCCACGCCGATACGCCCCACGTCCCGCAGCAGCGCCTCACTCAACCCCTCGCGGGCACGCGCATCACACAACTGGAAACCAGACACCTTGCCCACGTCATGCAATCCGGCACACAACGCCGTCACCGCACGAGCCCGGCCACGCTCACCATCCATCCCTAAACCGGCCTCGATACAACGGCGTTGGGACTCCGACAGGTAGCTGTCCCACAGGCACAACGCCACCGCCGCCGTATCCAGCAGATGCCGCACCAGCGGATAAGGCGGAAGCAACGAATCCAGCCCCCGCGCCTTCCCCCAAACCGACTCATCCACTCCCGATACCGACCACCGCGCCAAGATAGGCTCCCTCCCCACATCCACTTACCGCGACGACCCACGACCCAACCACGAGCCACTGACACACACCGGCAGCACACCTCCACCGCCCACATCCACGCCAAGAACGACCACCCACACACGCGCAACTTCCATAAACGGACGGCAAAACGCCCATCCAAGACCAGATCAGGAAGCGTCCTCCCCGCCGACGCGGGGGTGTTCCGATGATTGGCCCTCTTCTGAGCAGGCTCTTCGCGTCCTCCCCGCCGACGCGGGGGTGTTCCGAAGGACCGCAAGACGCGGCCACGTGACTCGAAGTCCTCCCCGCCGACGCGGGGGTGTTCCGAAGTTCGCGTTCCACTCCGCGGACGCGCGCGAGTCCTCCCCGCCGACGCGGGGGTGTTCTGGGCTGTCGTCCTACCTCGTCCCGAATTCCTAGGTGATCCCCGCCGATGCCCGGGCGTTCCGAAGGCCAACGAGGACGCCAATCGGCACCGGCTGTGGTCCCCGCCGACGCGGGGTGTTCCACAGGTGGGGCAGTGCTGGTCCTTGCGGATGTGGTGGTCCCCGCCGACGCGGGGTGTTCCGCCCGCCAACGCGGGGAAAAAGGCGTGATCGTCGACACGTGAAATGCTCGCCAGACGCCGCACTGCCGTCGCGCTGCCCACCGCTTGGCGCAGGGCGGCGCGACGGCCTGTGGCTGGCCTCAACTGCCGTGCTGGCAGTCCTCGCCTTCGTCGTTCCCAGACGCGGTGACGGGCTCGGTGCTGACTCCTTCTGTCCGTCCTGCCCGGCGGCGGACGTGGCGCGGGGCGCGCGTGCACCGGGTCAGCAGTCTGCGGAAGTCCGCCCAGACTTCGTACACCGTGTAGCCGAACATCACTTGGCTCCTTCGCGGTTCGCGGGAGCTAGCAGGCCGTCGCCGGGCCACAGGGGGCTTCCGGCTTTCGCCCAGGCCAGTTGCCTGCCGACCTCCGCCAGGACCTCGCTGCGTTCGGCGGGCCCGTACGCCTGACAGCAGTCGTCTGCCGGGTTGTAGACGCGTACCTCGCTGTGCGGGCCGGAGCACACCAGGGCGCGGGCGATGTCCGGCAGGTCCAGGCTCAGGGCGTCGCATTCACAGTCCTGGATGAGCTGGAGCAGATCCCTGGTGACCGCTTCCCAGTCGCCGACCTCCGGCCAGCGCCTGCCGCCGTCGAGTTCGTGAGTGAGCGTGGCAAGCGGCACGATCTCACCCGGTCGGCGCCCTTTGGTGAGGCGGTCGTGGATGCGGGCGCCGTCGGGCTGCCGGACGCGCGGGTGCAGGAGGGAGGCGGCGGCTACGAGGGAGGTGTTGATCTCGTGGACGGCGGCCAGGTAGTAGGCCTCGTGTGCGAAGAGCAGGTACACCTCGTCGGCGGGCTGCTTCGAATCATCTGGGGGCATGTTCGTCTCCTGCTTCGTCAACGGGATTGGGGTCGTGTGCTCGGCTGGACGCCGGGGCCGCCTGCGGGGCTCCTGCGGAGAGGGACCTGTCGGCGGTTGCCCGCCAGGCCGGTCGTGCCGGGCGGCTGCCGCGCCGCTGCCTTCGGGCGTGAGGAGCCGGCGGGTCTTGACGGCGAGTTGCAGCATCAGGCGTTCCCGGGCGATGAGCTCGCTGCAGACCGAGCGGGTGCCGTGGTGCTGGAGCAGGTCTGCTGTGTCGAACATCTGGTGGTGGCCGATCTCTACGGCGCGCCGCGTCTCGTAGCGGGTGCTGGTGACGGCGGCCTGGACAAGGCCGGTGTGGGTGCGGCGAGGCGCTGCAGGTAGCGGCAGGCGGCTTCGTCCTCGACGATCCGGATGTTCCCTGCCGGTGCGGGTATCGAGCCGGTCGGGCAGGTGCTCCACGAGCAGCGGGGCTGGGGCGGCCGCCGGCACCACGATGCTGAAGGGGATGTTGTGGATGAGTGCAAGGGCGGCCGCCACCAGGTTGAGTGCCGTGACGACGGTCGTGGCCGGCCTCACGGACGCTGTGCCGAGGCGGATCCGGTGGGCCGCACGCCTGGCCGGCCAGAACAGAGCCAGCCGCTGGGACCGGGTCGCGATCGGGGTGCACACGGCCATGCGGTGCGGCTGTTCGGGCAGACTGCCATCGGCCACAACCGTCCAGTCGATCCACCCCCAGCCCGTCCGTTCACGGATCACAACGACCTCGCAGCCCGTCGCGCACTGCGAGCGGCGGCAGGTGTGCCCGCGGCGCACGGCGCGAGAGCGTTTCCTGGCCACCGCTCGGGCATCCGCCCGAACGGGCGCAAGCGCTCAGCGGCCTTGGCCGTCGGCGGTGCATGGCTCATGAGGTACTTCCTTCCAGCAGGTGGGCCGATCCGCAGGCGCAGGTGGTGCAGCGGCCATCACCGTCAGGGCGGGCGCGCCGGGGTGTCGGTCCGGGGCAGGTCCGGCACAGCGGCCACCCCAGGCAGGCCGGGCACAGGTCCTCGCCGGGGACGGTTGCGGGAACGCCGCAGCCGGCGCATTCGGCGAGCGCCCGGTAAGTCAGGGCCTCACCTACCGTGCGCGCGGCCGCGGAGCCGGCCGGCCGCCGCGGCGGGTCGTCCCCCGCGGGCTCGTCGTGGTGGCCGGCCGTGAGGGCGGGCGGGGGGTAGGCCTGGGCGGCCCGGAGGCGGGCGGCGATGACCGCGCCGACCGTGGTCCGCACCGGGTCAGGCAGGGGCCGGGCCGCGATGACATGCCGGAGTTGCTCGCGGCTCCAGCCGGCCTCCAGCATCACCGTCACGACGCGGCCCTGATCAGTCAGCGCCTGCCCGGTCAGCAGCAACTCGGGCCGAACTGCCCCGCATTCGAGCAGCAGCCGGATCCCCGCATGCATCTCATCCGCTGCCGGCACAGCCGGCAAAGATGTGGTCGGTGTGTGCGGCTGCTCCGTCCGTCCACGCGCCGACAGAGCTTCGCCGCACGGACGGCAGTCCGCAACGCGGTCTTCTCCCGCGCGGGCGCTGGACGGCGCCTGGCCGCACGGACGGAGGGCTCTGGTGTTCTGCTGGTTGGTCTTCTTACTGATGGTGTTCTTAGTGCCGGGATCAGCCAACGCAGGCTCAGCCAATCCTGGACAACCCGACTCTGGTGCTGAGCTGGCGTTTTGCAGGGCAGGCCGGTCGGTGATGACGTACAGCGCCTGACCGAACGTGCCGTCGGGCTTCCGCTCGCGGGTACGGCAGAGGAATCCGTACCGCTGAAGCTGGTGAAGCCCCGTAGTGACGGCATCAACGCCTTCACGGCCGCGGCGCACCAGCTCGGCGACGGTGACCCGCCAGCCCTCCCGGTGCGTCGAGACATACCCGAAAATCCCCTTCGCCCTGAACGACAACCTCGAGTCCCGGAACAAGCCGTTCGCGATCCGCGTGAACCGATCAGCCGCCATCACACCCCGGCGCACACCCGCCGGGAAACCGGCATCGTGCTCGTCGTCGATTCCGGGGGCGCAGGCGGCCTGAAGCAAGGCCACCTCGAGGGCGGCGGGACGGTCGGTGATCGCATAGACGACACCGCCGAGTGTGCCGTCCGCCCGGCGCAGGCGTTCACGGATCAGGTAGCCGTACCGCTGCAGTTCCCTCAGGCCGGCACGGACCGCCTCACGCCCGTCCGGACCCACCGCGACAAGGCGGGCGACAGTCACCTGCCAGCCGTCCCGGTGCGTGCAGACGTACCCGAAAATCCCCTTCGCCCTGAACGACAACCTCGAGTCCCGGAACAAGCCATTGGCGATCTGCGTGAACCGATCAGCCGCCATCACACCCCGGCGCACACCCGCCCCGAAACGGCTCACCGCGGTGTCTTCGGGGCGGGCCGCGCGCGGTGTCCAGAGCAGCGCCCCACACCCACCGGGGTAGGACGGGCCGCAGGCCCGGGTGCACGATCGTGCGAGTGTTCCATGCCGACAGCTCATCCCCCGGCCCCGACCAGACCGACAGCCATGAACCCCGACCACCAGTCACAATCCGGCAACACAGCCACCCAGCCCCCATGACCGGACCAGCCGCCAGGCCCACCACACACCTCAGCCCAGTTGCGCAGCCGCACCGACATCGCCCGGCGTAGTAGCCGGACCGGCCCGGGCCGAGGCGGCCTGACCCCGGCCTGGCCGAGGTGGGTGAGGCCGGAGTGCCGGTATCCGTGGCGGCCCCAACCCGTACCCGGCACGCCACTGAGTGCGGTGTCCTCATCCAGCAGGGCGCGGGCCTGACCGTACGACAGCTGGACGAGCCCGGTGTCCCGGCAGGCGTCGCGCGGGCTGACGGCCTTTCCCGGCGTTGGGCGGGCGGTGGGCGGCGGGGGGTGACGCATACCGGCCCGCTCGTACAGCCCTTGATCAGACGGCGCAGCAGGCGGGCGGTGCCGGCGTCCCAGACACGGTCTCCAGCACGAACTCCTCGCGTGCGGCGCCGCAGCGCCGGGTACGCGGCTGGACGCCCTTCGCCTTCACCGGGGCCCGGTGCCATCTCCCGCGGGCGGTGCCCCCGAGGCCGTGCCACGCCGCCTTCCGCGCTGCGCGGCCTCGGCGTCTTCGGCCCTGACGCCCCGGCACGGCACGGCACGGCTGAAGACGGTGATGCTGCCGGGGCAGTTGACACCGGCGTCCCTGGTCGACCGACAGGACACCACCTGCACCGCGATACGCGACCTCCTGGTCGACTACCTCACCGAACGCGCGGTGGACGTCGGCTCCACCACGCTGGAGGACATGGCCCGCACCCTGGCCGGACTGTTCTGGCGCGACCTGGACAAACACCACCCGGGCATCGACTCGCTGCGGCTGGACGCCGACATCGTCACCGCCTGGCGGGAGCGCGTCCGTATGGTCCGTGACCGGCACGGCACCCCCATCCGGCCGCGGGTCAACGCGCACACCGTGTTCAGCTGGGTCCGCACGTTCTACCAGGACCTCGCCCGCTGGGCCGCCGACGAATCGGCGCGCTGGGGCGCGTGGGTCGCACCCTGCCCGGTCCGCGACACCGACCACAGTAAGAACCGCGCCCGCCGCAAGGCGGCCATGGACCGACGAACCCGCACCCTGCCGCGCTCCCGGCCCTGGTCAAAGCCGTCGAGCGTCAGCTCAAGGACGCCCGGACCTGTCTCGCCACCGGGCGGGAGACCCCGGCCGGAGCCCCGTTCACCACTCCGACGGGCGAGATTCTCCTGCGCCGGGCAGGGGTGTCCTCCCGGGTCTACGCCGACGACCCCGCCACCGGCCGACGCCGGGACCTGGCTGGCTCTGTTTGCCAGAATGGGCAGCAGATGTTCACCACTTCGGGAGGCGCCTGAGCCGCTTCCGAAAATCGAACTCTCTGCATTCCTGGACGTAGCCGAGGCGGTCTTTCAGAGATTTTGCTGTCGTGCGAAGGGTCCGTGCAGGGCTGCCCATTGCAGGAGCAGGATGGTCTTGCCATCGCTGATGCGTCCGTCGCGGGTCATAGCGAGGGCCTCCGCGAAGGGAAGTTCGAGAACCTCGATGTCCTCGCCGTCTTCCTCAAGTCCTCCGCCGGTGCCGGTCCTGTCGGCCGGGGTGTAGGGGGCGGCGAAGAAGTGGAGGCGCTCGGTGACGGAGCCCGGGCTCATGTAGGCGTCGAGCACGTGGGTGAGCGGGCCGAGTCTGACGCCGAGTTCCTCGGCACTTTCGCGGCGGATCGCCGTGTGCGGGTCTTCTGCGTCGAGCAGTCCTGCTGCGGCCTCGATGAGCATGCCGTCGGGGTGGTCGTTCACGTAGGCCGGGTAGCGGAACTGGCGGGTGAGCAGTACAAAGCCGCGTTCGGTGTCGTAAGGCAGGACGACGGCGCCGTTGCCACGGTCGTAGGTCTCGCGCTGCTGGGTCTCCCACCGTCCGTCGCGGCGCCGGTAGTCGAAGGTGGTGCGGCGCAGGACGTGCCAGCCCTGGGAGGTGAGCTCGACGTTGCGTATCCGGACGTCGGGGTTGCGGTCGAGGTCGCGCCCGGCCAGGTGAAGACCGGTGCGCCCGCGGTGATCGGGGACGTCGACACCCGCGCGGCTCATCACACGGTCTCCCGCGGGGTGCGGCGGGGAATCTCGGCGACGTCGTGGTAGACGGGCAGGCCGCGGCGGCGGGCGGTGGCGATGTCCTGATCGGCGCCGGCGGATTTGCCCGGCAAGCGCAGCACCGCGTCGCAGTGGGCGAGCAGCCGGTCGGCGGTCGGGTAGAGCACCTGCTCGGCGAGGGGGTCGGTGACGCCCGCGTCGGCGGACCGCAGGACGGGCAGGGCGATCCACTCGCCGATCACGGGGAGATGACCGGCCTCGAAGACGGGCCAGGCCGCGGTTTCGAGGCGGGCGAGGTTGGCGGCCATGGCGTGCGGGTCGCCGTTGGTGCCGGAGCGGTACGGGCCGGCGATCAGGATAAGCAGGGGCTTGTCGGTCATGACCGCTAAGATACATGCAGAATCGTGCAAGAACAGGAAGGAACATGAATGCTGGCTGCTGAACGACGCGAGCACCTGCTCGATCTGCTCGCTCGCACGGGAAAGATCGTGGCCAAGGACGTCGCCGCCGACCTCGGTATCTCCGAGGACAGCGTGCGGCGCGACCTGCGGGACCTCGCCGCCGAGGGACTGTGCCAGCGGGTCTACGGCGGCGCGCTGCCCGTGTCTCCCGCTGTGGTGGACTACGATGCCCGGCAGGCGGTGGCCCCGGACGGCAAACGGAAGGTCGCCTCGATGGCCGCCGGACTGGTGCGGCCGGGCGGCTCGGTGATCCTCGACGGCGGCACCACCGCCCTCGCCGTGGCGCGAGCGCTCCCCAAGGATCTCGCCTGCACTGTGATCACCCACAGCCCGACGATCGCCACGGCCCTGATCGACCACCCGCGGGCGGAGCTCTTCCTGCTCGGAGGCCGCGTCTTCAAGCACTCGGCGGTCACCTGCGGCGCCGCCGCAGTCGAGGCCGCGCAGAACGTCTCCGCCGAACTCTGCCTGCTCGGTGTCACCGGCGTCCACCCCGAGGCGGGGCTGACCACCGCAGACGCCGACGAGGCAGCGATGAAGCGCGCCCTGTCCGCGCGGGCCGCGGACACCTACATCCTCGCCTCCTCCGAGAAGATCGGCACCACCTCGCCGTACCGCGTCCTTCCATGGGAGAAGGTCACCGGACTGATCACCGATGCTGACTCCCACGACAAGTTCATCGGGCAGCTCAAGGCGCTCGGCGTGGACGTCCTCGCAGCCAACTGAAAGCCGAACAAGGGACCTCGGACTGGCGGGAGCGCCCTCTGGGATGCCAACCCGACAGGGAATCGAACAGCCTCCACGCACAGCGCCTCCCACATTGCTGAACATCTGCTGTCCGCCCTGATGAAGAGAGCCAACCTGACCGTGGAAGAGGAACGCGCCTGGGCCATCGTCGAGGTCCTTCGTCACACTGGCATGCGCATCGGGGAAGCACTCGAACTCACCCACCACAGCTTCGTCGCCTACCAGCTGCCCACCACAGGCGAGATCGTGCCCATGCTCCAGGTCGCCCCGTCCAAGCTCGACCAGGAGCGGCTGCTGCTGGTCTCACCAGAGCTCGGCAAGGTGCTCACTGCGATCATTCGTCGCGTCCGGCGCAGGCAGCAGGCCATGCCCTTGGTCTCCGCCTACGACGGTTTGGAACGGCTCTGGAGTGCACCGACTGCCGTTCCTCTTCCAGCGCCGCTGCGGCCCGCAGGACCGGGCCATCCCGCGCAACTACATCTACACCTGCCTCAACGACGCCCTCGCCGCGAGCGGGCTGACCGGGCCCGGCAACGAGCAGCTGCGATACACGCCCCGCGACTTCCGAAGAATCTTCGTGACCGACGCCCTCCGCTCCGGCCTGCCCCCGCACATCGCCGCCCGCATCTGCGGCCACCGGACGGTCGACACGACCCTCGGCTATGCCGCTATCTATCCCGAGGACGTCATCAACCACCACCGGTCCTTCATCGCCCGCCGCCGGGCGCTGCGAGCCGGGGAGGAGTACCGCGAGCCCACCGCCCAGGAGTGGCAGGACTTCCTCGCCCACTTCGAGCTGCGGAAGGTCGCCCTCGGCGTCTGCGCACGCGACTTCGGCGCCCCCTTGCGTCCATGAACACGCCTGCATCCGCTGCCCTGTCCTGCGGCCCGGCCCCGAGCAGATGCCCCGCCGGGAGGAGATCCACGCGAACCTGCTCGACCGGCTCCAGGAGGCCAAGGAACAGGGATGGCTCGGCGAGGTCGCCGCGATCGAGGCCAGCCTCGCCGCCGCCGAACACAGGCTCGCCGCCCCGCACGACCTCGCGGCCCGGCACACCACCGTCCACCTGGGCATGCCCGATCTCCGTGGCGTCGTCGCGCGCAGCAACTCCGAGCAGCGAAACGAAGATGCGAAGCAGCAGCCCTGAGCACTACAACGAGGGGATGACCGTCTTCCTCTGTTCCACGTGCGGCACCGCGATCACGCCGGAGCTGGCCGAGCTTGCCGCCGTCCCTGACGTCTCAGACAACGAGCGCGACCGGGACAAGGAGACACGCCGGGCGCCTTCCACCATTCCGCACGGCCACTACGCGATCGACCCCGAGCCCTGGGGACCTCCCTACATCCTGCAGGACGATCAGGAGGACCCGAAGCCGGCTCAGCCGCGCGGACCTGTGCTCTGCCGCGAAGAAGGCTTCGTCATCTCGGCCGGCAGCCGACACACCGTGCTGGTGCACCCTGATGACGCCGCCGGTCTTCAGCCACTGCCCAACTGGGAGAACAGCAGTGGGTGCTGCGGACCGACAGGCGACGAGGGACTCAACCGGGCCTGCCCCTGCGGCGCTCCGGCCGCGACCCTCGCGGCCGACTGTTTCGGGCCCTTCGAACTGCACCTCGACCCCGTCCGGACCTACGCCTTCTCCCACTAGAACGGCAAAGCGCGCGCGGACGACGCCCACGACACGCCCGACACAACCCGTCCACCCAACCTCTCCACCCCTGCTTTCCGTGGTGAACGACGACTCACCGGCGGACCCGCCGCCGAGCTGGACCGGTTCGGACAAGACCAGCTCGCCGCCCTCGGCCTGGTCCTCAACGCCGTCGTCCCGGGGAACAACCGCTACCTGGATGCCGCCGTCGTCCAGCTGCGCGCCGAGGGACACGACATCAAGGACGAGGACGTCGCCGCCTATCTCCGCTCAAGGACCGGCACATCAACTTCCTGGCATGGGGGCAGAGCTGGGAGTCCAGGGCCGCGTCGTGGCGATCAGTTCGCCTGGCCGGTCGGCATGACCGTGAGCTGCTGGACGTTGACGCGCGCCGGCAGCGACGCGATGAACCCGACGGTCTCGGCGATGTCCTGCGCGACGAGCCACTCCATCGACTCCCGGGCACCGTCCAGCCAGGCGCGGGCGCCCTCGTCGGTGACATGGCTCTGGAGCTCGGTGCCGACGATGCCCGGCTCCAGCGCCGAGACGCGGACGTTCTTCGGGCCCAGCTCGACCCGCAGGTGCCGGGAGAGATGGCTGACGTAGGCCTTCGTCGCGGAGTAGACGGCGAAGGTCGGGAAGATGTTCTGGGCCGCGATCGACGAGGTGTTGATCAGGTCGGCCACACCGCGCTCGGCGGCGGACGCCACCAACTGCGGTGTGAAGGCCGCGATGACGTTCATCAGCCCGTTGACGTTCAGGTCGATCTGCTGCCGCCACTGCTGCGTGGCCAACTCCTCGACGGGGGCGGGGAGCATGACGCCGGCGTTGTTGAACAGCAAATCGGCGCTCCCGAGTTCGGCCGCCACCCGGTCGGCGGCCGCCTGGACCGCCGCCGCGTCGGTGACGTCCACGCAGAGGGCGAGGGCCTGGCCGCCGTTCTTCTCGATCCGGGCGGCCAGATCGTCCAACCGCCGGGCGCGACGTGCCAGTACGACGACCCGGGCGCCCAGCGCCGACAGGTGCTCGGCCGAGGCCTCGCCGAGGCCGCTGGAAGCGCCGGTGATGACCGCGACACGACCGGAGAGGGGGAGTGCGGAGGTGGTCATGAGGAATGCCTTCCGAGTATGGGGTGAAGGGCGGGCCGCTGTGGCCCTCCTCCAGACAACCGCCCCTGCAGGCCCCGCAGAGCGCCGGAAAGTGCCCTGACCGGGCAGGTATCCGCGAGGCAGGTACTGGCAGGACCACCCACGCAGGGACAGGTAACGTCCGTCTTCGGCAGACTGGACGGCATGGACGACCGTGGCAGAGAACTCGCCGACTTCCTGCGCTCCCGCAGGGCCCGCCTCACCCCCGACCGGGCCGGGCTGCCCGAGGACGGCCGGGCCCGCCGGGTCCCCGGACTGCGCCGCGACGAGGCGGCCCGCCTGGCCGGCGTGAGCACCGAGTACTACACCCGCCTCGAACAGGGCCGCGCCCAGAACCCCTCACCCGAGGTCGTCGAAGCCCTCGCCCGCGCTCTTCAGCTCGACCTCTCCGAGCGCGAGCATCTCACCGACCTGCTGGCCCGCCCTTCCGCACCGCGCCGCGCCCCGGTCGCCCCGCAGCGGGTCCGGCCGGGCCTGCACCTGATGCTCCAGACCCTCGAGCACGTGCCCGCGTTCGTCCTGGGCCGCCGCACCGACGTCCTGGCATCCAACCGCCTCGCCCGCGAGGTCCTCACCGACTTCGACGCGCTCCCCGCCAACCGCCGCAACCTGGCCCGCTACTACCTCCTCGACCCCGAGGCCCGCACCCGCGTCGGCGACTGGGAGCAGATCGCCACCGACACCGTCGCCGTGCTGCGCCTTGAGGCCGGACGGTACCCGCAGGACCGGCAGTTGGCCGACCTCGTCGGCGAACTCACCCTGAAATGCCCCGAGTTCAGCGGCTGGTGGAACGACCACCGGGTACTCCACCGCACCCACGGCACCAAGCACTACCACCACCCCGTGGTCGGCGAACTCCACTTCTCCTACGAGTCCTTCGAACCGCCCGGCGACACCGGCCAGACCCTGTGCGTCTACAACGTCGAGCCGGGTTCGCAGACGGCCGCCTCCCTCCGGCTGCTCAGCGCCCTGAGCGTCACACCGACCAGCCCGTGACCGTTCTCACCGGGATTTCCCGTACGCCAACCACTCACACCCGGGGAGGCCCGCGGGTTCAGGAAAACCGAAGTCTGTTCAGCGGGAACGCGCGGGTCGGTCCGTGTGCATCAGCTGCGCGAATCCGTGGGTTCGACGGGAACCGTGGGGTGGGCTGCGAGGCGGCGGGCTTCGGCGGTGACCTCGGCATCGACCTGGTCAACGGTTCTGTCGCCGTATTCGAGGATGTCGTACTCGTCGTCGAGTTCAGCGAGGCGCTCGGTCAGGGGCAGCTCATGTCCGTGGCGCTGGTGAATCCGGAAGGTGAACTCCCGAGGCGTGAGCTCTCCGGCGAGCATGCGGCGTGCGAGGGCTCGGGCGGCGGCTTCCTGACCGGCCTCGCTGCCGACCGGATAGAAGGCGAGGCCGAGTTCGTCGAGTGCTGCGGGAAGCAGGTCGTGGACGTCGTAGTCCGCCTCGGCGCGCGTGCAGGCCGCGAGAATCCGAAGGCCGGGGGTGTCGAGTCCGGCGACGAGCGCATCACAGGCGGCATTCACCACGTCGCTCGCGCGGATTTCCCCCATGCTCCAGAGAGCGGCATGGTCCTGGAGAGCGATTGCTGCTGCTTCGGTCGACATCACTCATCCATGATTCCCTTCACGACACGTCCAGGTCGACCGGATTTCATCGAAGGTGCTGTTCAGCGGCCTGTTCCAGCAGGGCTCGTGCGCAGTCCGCGTAGCGCATCGCGGTCTTCTCGTCGAGCCCGAAGACCTCGGCGAGATGCAGTGGGTCAGGCCCGTGGGTCAGGGCCTTTTCGAGCTGCCGGTCAACACGAAGCCGCTCTGATGCGAACAGGCCGGCCGGCGTCGTCCCGCTCACTCGTGTCGGCCCGGCCAGGTAGCCGATAGCGAGGCCCCGGCCGCGTTCGACCAGCGGCGCACCGCGACGCCTCGGAGCATGGGGGTATGACGCGATGGGTGATGCTGGAGCCGATGCTTAGCACGGCCGTGAGCAGCTCTGAGCTGCCCAAAGAACATGCCGTGGTCGACCAGCTGATGGGGCAGCTGGCCGACTGCGGCCGTGCGAGCGGGCTACTTTGCATTCCCGGCACTCTAGGGGGGATCCAGGCTCAGTGAGCCATCACGGGTTCGCCCTCGGACGGCTCCAGAGCCCGATTCGGAATCAGGAACGCGGCGATCACCGCACCGACCACGAAGAACCCGGAGCCCCACGCCAGGGTGGCCGTGTAGCCCTCGACCCCGGCCTGCGCCGCGGCCAGCGCGCTGGGCTTGTGCGAAGTCAGGTAGTCGGTCGCGGCCGACGAGGCAACGGTGGTCAGCAGTGCCGTGCTGATGGAGCCGCCGATTTGCTGACCGGTGTTGATCAGCGCCGAGGCGACACCCGCGTCCTCGTGGTGAATGCCCGAGGTCGCCCCCTGGAACGCGGTGGACATCACCGCGCCGATGCCGAGACCCAGCAGGATCAGGCCGGGCATGATGTGGGCGGCGTAGGTGCTGTCCAGCTCAAGCCGGGTCAGCAGGGCCATACCGGACGCGGCGACCAGGAAGCCGGCGCTGACGACGATCTTCGGGCCGACCCTGGGCAGTACCAGCGAAGCCATCGTGGTCGACGCAGCGACGACGGCCGCGACCATCGGCAGGAACGCCAGACCGGTCTTGATCGGCGAGTAGCCGAGGCTGGCCGCGAAGTAGTAGGTCAGGAACAGGA
>NZ_JBVIMA010000017.1:0-37686 GCF_055580085.1 Streptomyces sp. NPDC032126 | reverse complement strand
GGGATGCGGATCCACGTCAGGAGCAGGTCCAGGGCGAGCAGGACACAGATGCCCGCGTCGATGCCGATCGGGAACACATAGGAGAAGTTCCCGAAGCCCTTTTTGATCGCCAGCTCTCGGACGGCCGCGTACGAACCGGCGAAGCCGATGCCGGCGATGATCACGGCGCCGGTCACGACCACGCCGATGAGAACCCGCTGAGCTTGGCTCAGGGGTCTCCCAGCCTTGCCCGCAGCCACGTCTGCTCCTCTCTGGCAGCGTCGGCGTTCTTTGAGTACTCCCTTGGCGCCGCCGGGGGTGCTGAGCCTCTGTATGAGCTCGTACTCGCCCACCTGTGGCCCGTCCGGTGTTCAGTGCAGTGTGGGGCGCGAGGGTGTTCACCGGGTGGGTGTCGCCCGGTGGCCTTCCGGCTGTCTCTGCTGCGTTGTGATAGCTGGTGTGCTTGAGCTGCCGTCGAGGATGTGGTTGATGAGTTGGGTGGTTTCGGGTTCTGGTGAGCAGTCGAGTGTCTGATTGATTTGTTGGAGGCGGGTGATGGCGGTGTGGATGCCTTGCCGGTTTCTGGCTGTGTGTTCGATACGTATCCAGTCGCGGTAGAGGATTTCGGCGGTGTCGTCTACGTCGAGGCCAGTGGTGATGGCGTGGCGGGCGGCGCTGAGGTCGTGGTGGGGGCCTTGGGGTGTGCGGTGAGTGGCCACGGTGTGCGCGACGTCGATGATCCGCGTGATCATTTCCTGCGCGTGGGGTTCGGCCCAGGGCAGGGGCCGCCCGCCGAAGGGCTTGCCGCGGACCAGGGCGAGTGCCTTTTCGAGGTCGGTGAGGCCGTCGGCGCCTAGGGGCAGGGCGTGTTCGGTGAGGTGCAGGAAGCGGGCCCAGTCGCAGCGTATGGCGGGCGCAAGTCGGTAGGGGTCGTCGCCGGTTTTGCGGCGAGGGACGTAGGGGTTGCCAGTGGTGTCGCTGCCCAGGCAGCTACGCAGGCCCTGCATGCGTGCGTTGAGGGTACTTGCCGTCCAGGGGCTGTTGGGGTCCATGTCGGTGCACAGGGTGTCGGCGTTGCGGCCGGGCCGGAAGTACAGCAGGGCGGCGAGTTGGGCCATGCGCGGGCCGTGGCCGGTGTTGGCCACGCCGGTCACCTCGACCGGCCCCAGGACCCGGATCTCGGGGGCGTGCAGGTCCTGCACCTCTGTGTCGTGTGCGTCCGCTGCCGCGGGTTGCGCGGCGGCGGGCCCCGAGTGGCCCGCCAGCGCAACCGGTCCGGCCTCGGCGCTCGCCTGCGCGGCGGGTGCTGTGTCGGCGGGGTCCGCGGCGGCCGGGAATGCCGGGACTGACGGCACCGCTGCTGCGGTGACCAGCCTGGTTTCTTCGTCGGGCCGTACCGGTGGTGCGGCGGGGGAGTGGAGGAGGGGTCCGGCGGGGTCGGTGGTGGCGGCGAGGAGGGCCGGAAAGATCTCGCCGTCCACCTCCGTCGCCGTTGCTGCCTCCGCTGTGGTCGGCGGGTGCGGCGTGGCGGTGGGTGCGGGCGTGGGGGGCTTCTTCGGCGCTGCCTGCCGGTGCTGTGTGTCGGGTTCGTCGGGGACGTGCTGCCAGGGGCCTTCGGCGGGGTGGGGCGGTTGTGCCGATATCTTCAGGGCGGTGGTGATCTGTTGGTAGGCGGTGTGTTCCAGGCGTTGCACGGTGATCTCGAGGCCGGCGGCGGCGAGTGGCTGTGGTGTGTCGACGGAGGCGTTGAGGATGTCCGCGTAGGGGAAGTGCGCGGCCGTGGTACCGGCCGGGGCGATCAGCGTGACGGGTAGGGTGCCGGCTTTGTCGATGAGGTCGGCGAACTGCCAGGCGGTGTCCGCGTCGAGGCTGGATGCGCACAGCAGCAGGTAGGGCTGGTGTGGGTTGGGGAGCAACTGGTGTGCTTCGAGGAGGCGTTCGCTCAGGTCGCGCAGGGCATGTGCGGGCTGGCGCATGTGGGTGATCCGTGTGGTGGGCAGCAGTTGGGGCAGGTCTTCGCCGAACCCGACGGTGACGACTTCGATGTCGGCCGCCCATGGACTCATGGCGAGTTCCAGGGCGAGGGAGGTGCAGACCTCGGTGATGTGCAGGGAGGTGCCGTCCAGCAGCAGCGCGGGCTGGTGGGCGAGGTTGAGCAGCAGCAGGTCGCCGGTGTTGGTGGTGCCGATCGTGACCAGTCCGGGGTAGGGCGCCTGCACCTCGCGGGCCGTCTCCTCGTCGAGGAGGTCGGCCTCCGCAGGAAGGACCCACCAGCCAGCCTTTCCAGAGACAAAGGGCGGCACGGGCTCCTGGGCGAGGTCCTCGGGCAGCACCTGGACCGTGCGGGTCGCGATCCGGGCTGCCCGCAACGGCGGCAGGACCGCGTCATCGTCCTGCTGCTGGGTCAGGTGGTGGGCCAGGGTCCGCAGCGCAACGTCCAGACGGGCAGCGCCGTCGGGTTCTGCGGCTGCCGCCAGCTGGGCCTCCGCGGGGGAAGTCTCCGCTGCGATAGCGATCTTCTCGCCCGGTTCGCGGCGGCGGCGCTGCAGCGTCCGGCGCAGGGCGAGCGCACCGGTGACGGCAGCGGCGAGCAGTGCGGCGGCGCCGAGCACGATGCGCAGGTTCAGCGGGCTGCTGGCCGGGGCCGCCGTCGGGGCCTCGGGCGCGCGGGAGGAAGCAGCAGCGCCGGACGGCTCAGCCGACGCCGGCGGGTCGGCAGCAGAAGCCGAGACGTCGGCGCTGGGCTCGGGCGTCGCGGACGGAGTGGCCTGATCGTGCCCTGGCTGCTCGGCCGGGCGACCGGTCGGTGCGGTGGGCGCCGACGGCTGTGGTGCGGGCGCCTGGCTCTGCCTGGGGGCTGGTGCTGGTGCATCTCCGGTGCTGTCGCCTGGTGGCTGTGCGGCGTCGGAGTTCTGCGGGCCGTTGGGGTTCTGGGTGGCCGGGGGAGTGGTGTCCTGGCCGGTCGGTTCCTTGCCCGGGTCGTGGTGTTGGGGCGGCTGGTCGGTTCGTGTGGCGGGCACGGTGATGTGCTGGCCTGGGTAGATGACGTCGGGGTCGGTGATGGCGGGCAGGCTGTGGGGCTGGGGCTTGCCCCGGCTGGCTTCGAACAGCTGTGGCCATGCGTTGCCGTCGCCGAGTTCCTTCTCTGCGATTTTCGATAGGTAATCGCCGGAGTGGACCGTGACGACGTGCCCGCCCTTCTCGCTGTCGGCCGCTGCTTCGTCGCCCAGCTGCGTACGGATGCTTTCCGTTGGAGTAGCGGTCCGGGGCATCTTCAGCTGCCAGCCGGGCTGCAGGAAGCTGTTGGCCTGGAAGGGGGTGCCGTCGGGCATGGTGCGGCCCTCGTTGAGGTCGGCGATCTCCCGCCACCGTTCGCCGTCCCCCAACTCGCGTTCGGCGATGCCCCACAGGCTTTCCGCCGGCCGCGTCTCGCGCACCGCGTACGTGGGCGACGCCGGTGTGCTCGCGGGGGATGTGGGTGAGGCCTGGCCGGCTTCGGCGGCGCCCGCGGGCGGGGTTTGGCCCGTCTGTCCCGGCACGTGTCCCGCGGCGGGTGCGGCGTGGGCGTCGGATGCGAGGGCTGAACTGGTGGGCAGCAGCACCAGGATGCTTCCGATCAGCAGGGCCGCGGTGCGCTGCGAGGCCCCCAGCCCGCGCGGGGCGCGCCAGGCCCGGCCCCGCAGCTGTGCGATCAGCTCGCGTACGGCGCAGAAGCTGAACTGCGCCCACCCGATCCAGCCCACGCAGGCGAGCAGCAGCACAAACGCGCCGCCGGTGTCCTGCCGGTCCAGCAGGTGGGTGAGGTCGTCGTGGGTGGCCGTCCAGATGATGGGCGTGGCCCAGGCCAGCAGCAGCGGCAGACCGGCGAGTGCGGTGGCCAGAACGAGCAGGCTCAGCCCGGCCTTGAGGACCCGGGCCAGGGTGCGGCCGGAGGCAGCGGCGGGGGAGCGGGTGGTGGTGCGCATCAGCTTCCCTGTCCTTCGGGTGCGGTGACGCCGTGCAGGAGAGTGGCCATTCCATGGCCGGTCACCGGCAGTGAGTCGATCCCGACCACCGACAGGAACGTCGTGGCACAGGTGCCGGTGACCGTGACGGTGAGGGTCTTGCCGTCGTCGGACACGCTGACGGTGCCGGTGGCACCCGCGGAGCTCAGATAGGCCTGCGCTGCGGCGGCCGCTGCCTGCGGGTCGACGGTGATTGCGGTGCCGTTGATGGCGTTGGCGGGGTCGATGGCCTGTCCGCCGGCCCGGGCCGCTTCGCCGGCGATGTAATCGGCGCGTTCGGTGGCGCGCATCTTGCTGCCGCCGTCCACGGCGACGCCGATGATGCCGATCAGCGCGGTGACGCAAACGGCGACGAACACGGTGACGCCGCCCCGGTCGCCACCTCGGGACTGCCGCATCCGACGTAAGATCATCAGTCACCTCGTGTCGGACAGGCCGTAGGTTCGGTGGAGGCCGCCACTCCCGGTTGCGTTCCCGTGCACGTGGGGCCGGCCCGCTCCCGTAACCTCACGGCCATGCCCACCGCTCCCGCCGACTGCCACTGCGTCGTCTGCCAGAACATCGACGAACTGGCCCCCAGCACCCAGTCGACCGTCGACACCATTGATCAGCACGGCTGGCAGGTCATGATGATCCCCGCCGACAGTCTGGGACCGGGTTGGGCCTACACCATCGGCTTGTGGCACGGTCACCGGATGCCCGAGCTTGCGATGTTCGGCCTGGACATCCACCTGATGCAGACAGTCCTGAATGACCTCGGGCGGCGGGCCCTCGAAGGAGAGCGGCTGGAGGCCGGCCATGAGGCGTACGACGTCGCCGGCGTCCGGGTCGTGCTCCAACCGGTCGACTACCGCTGGTACAAGGCGTTCTTCGGCACTGCGATCGGCTACTACCGCAAGCCGCCGTTCCCGTTCCTCCAGGTGGTCTGGCCGGGCCGTGACGGAGCTTTCCCCTGGCAGCCCGGTGGGGAAGACCTCCTGAGCCACCAGCCCCGGCTGGACCTGCACCCCGGCGAACATCCCGTCGGGGTCTGGACGCAGGATTTGTGAACGGACGATCGCGATGCCATCGGGGACAATGACGCCATGACGCGCTGGTTCCGCAGTCACTGGGCAGAGGAAGACACCTGGTTCTACTTCGAGGTCGACGCAGACGGCTGGGTCACCCGCCAGGTTGAACTCCACGGGCCGCTCGAAAAGCCCGTCGCCGCAGCCTCGTCGGCTGAGTGGGAAGCCGCCCGGCAGGCCGGAACCCTCGCCAACTACGAAGCAGCCTTCGGCTTCACCGCTGAGATTCCCGTCGGCGAGTGGGACGGACACGATCCGGACGACCTCACCTTCAATGAGTTCGAGACCGTCTGGCTCGCAGCACGAGCAGCCTGCCAGGCGAGAGCTCGGAATCGCTCGATGGACGGAGCGTGAACCCGCGTACTCTCGCGCGCTCACTGCTGAGCACCCGCACTTCGGTCCGCACTCCATGGCACTTCAGAACGCGCGAACCCGAGAGCTCGCTGACGGTACTGGTCCACCACCGAGGTCGCCGTCGAGGTGAGGGTCTTGGCCCCCGGCAGGCCCGGAAGCAGGAGGTCGGACAGGTTGACGGTGCAGGTCACGGTCACGGTGACCGTGCCGACCTGCCCCACCGGCACGGTCAGGCCGCCGGTGTCGACGCGGACGGACGTGGATGCGCAGGTGATGCCCTGGTCGGTCAGGGATTCGGCGGCTGCTGACTGCGCGGCCTGTTGGGCGGCTGCCGCCGTGCGGTGGATGGATGCTTCCCGGGCTGCGTCCTCAGCCGCCGCGTCGATTTTCGCGCCGGAGGTGACGATCCGGCCGCCGGCGATGGCCAGAGACAGGAACATGATCAAAGAGGGGAGGATGATGGCCGCTTCAATCGCGGCACCGCCGTCGTCGCCGCGAAGCCTGCGTATCCAACGGGCCGTCTGTGGCATGCGATTCACTCCCCCGGGAGGGTCCAGCGCTCGACGGGCCCGGACGCCGACTGGGTGACGTGCAGGCCCGGCACGCCGGGGATCATCGACAGGGCGGTGCCGGATACCTGGATGCGCACCCGTTGTCCGTCGCTGGCGGCGGTGACGCTGTAGTCGCGCAGGCTGTCGCCCGCGGTGCGCTCCAGCACACCGCGTGCGCGGGCCGCGCCGTCGGCCGGGCTGGAGGGGTAGGCGCGGGCGGTGGTGGCGCCTTCGCGGGCGGCGGTCAGGGCGATCTGCCGGGCGTAGTACCACAGGGAGGCCTGGATGACGGCGACCGTGGCGAGCAGCACGAGGGGGAAGATGATCGCCATCTGGATGGATGTGTCGCCGCGGTCGTCGCGCCATCCTCGCCCCTGCCACCACTCCTTCAGCCGTTCGGCGCGGGCGGTCACAGGCCGGAGAGCTTGCCGTTGTATTTGGCGATGACAACGGCGATGGTCCCGGCGATGAGGACGGCGCCGGTGACGGCGGCTACCCAGATGATGACGGTCGTGGTGGAGATGTCGCCGCGATCCGGCCGGCGGGCCGCCTCCACAAGACCCTCCCGCATCCGGGTGGTGAACCACAGCACCGCGCGGTTGCCGCGCGACCGCATCCGGGCCGCCCGGCCGCCGTGCCCCGGCTCGCGGGACGAGACGGACGCTCTGGTGTGCGGGTGTGGGTGCGGGTTTGAGTGGGGGTGGCCTGCTGGCCGGCCGGTGCCGGGCGTTCGGCATGGGCTGGGCGTGGGTGCTCGCAGCACCGCCTGGCGGGTGCGCTGTGACGAGTGCTTCATGTGCTGTTCCTCTCGTGGGTGTTGGACGACTCGGGTCGTCAGACGGTGAGCATGCGGATCACGGCGGGGAAGGCCATCAGCAGCATCACCAAAACGGCGAGGAGGGCTCCCGGGGCGGTCATCTTCTCGCTGGCCGCGTTGGCTTCTGCGGCCTGGCCGGTCAGCAGTTCGGCATTGAGTGCTGCGGTACGGGCGCGCAGTGCCTTGTAGACGGCGGCGCCGTCGGTGGCCGAGCCGCGCATGATGTCGGCGACGTCGTCCAGGACGGGCAGCTCGTAGTCGTGGGCGAGTTCCGTGAGCGCCTGATAGGGCGGGATCTTCTCCAGTCGCGCCCGGCGCAGCGCGCCCTGCAGATACAGCAAGGGCCAGCCCTCGCCCACCTCGGCGGCTTTCTCCAGAGCCTCGGCGGGGCCGGCGTCGGCGGCCCGCTTGAGGGCGACCAGGTCGAGGTAGGCGGACAGGGCGTGCGCGAACTCCTCCCGCGCCCGCTTGGCCTCGTCCCGGACCGCGAGATCGGGGGTGATGAACAGCAGCACCGCCACGATGAGTCCGACGCCGGTCGGCACGTAGAAGGGCAGACTGACGCCGGCGATGATCCAGGGAATCGTCGCGATCACGGGGCTGAGCAGGCCCAGCGCGGCCAGCGCGGTCTTCTTCAGCATGAACTGGCCGGGTCCCTGCCCCAGCAGGGCCAGGTTCGTCGTGGGCACCCTCACGCCTGGAAGCCGCACGAGGCGGGCCATCAGCCAGCGGCCCCACAACTCCTCGCGGTCCAGTTCCGGCTCGGGCATCGTCAAGGCGGCCGGTGCAGTGCGCTTAAGGGCCCACGCCAACGCGGGCTTCGGCTGCAGCAGTTCCCGGACCAGCAGCGCGATCCCGGCACCGATCGTGCTGCCGGTCAGCACGGCAGGTATCAGCATCACGGCGCGGCTCCTTGCGCTTCGCGGGCGCCGGCCGGCACATCCCGCTCCCGCTCCGACGCGGGGGCGGGGGAAGGCAGCCGGACGGTGCTGGTGGGGTCGGTGATGAGGAAGCGGGGGATGCGGCGGAAGGAGCCCAGCTGCCGCATCAGAGCGAGCACGCCGATGAAGCCGGCCGCAAGGAGGGCGAGCACGAGCTGTCCCAGCAGGGTGGAGTAGGGCTTGGTGTAGCCGGGAACGAAGAACCCGGCCACCACGACACCGACGGTGATCACGGTCATCCACCGCACGGTGGTGCGCGGTTTGGCCCGGTCCGCCTCGATGGCACGCTTCTTGGCGACCTCCTCGCGGACGGTGCCCGAGAGGTCCTCCAGCGCTTGTGCCAGGCCCGGGCCGCGGTCGCCCACCGACAAGATGAGTGCCGCGATCACTTTGTCCGCGGTGACATCGTCGAGTTCGTCGGCGAACGCGCGCAGCGCGCCGTCCGGCCGCCACCCCAGTCGCAGCCGGTCGGACAGGGTGGTGATCTGCGGGGCGAGTTCGTCCGGCGCCCCCTGACGGCTGGTCATCATCGCCTGTTCCAGGCCCATGCCCAAGCGCAGCAGGCCGGCCAGCCGCTGTGTCCACTCGCTCAAGGCCTCCAGCTGGCCGATGCGTTCCTGCGCGATTTGCGCCGGGGTGATCAGCCAGGGAACGCCGATGACGGCTTGGCCGAGCAGCACCCCGCCGACGAAGTTCCCCGAGGCCAGCCACACGGCGACGAACACCACGACGGCCGCGACCGCGAGGGTGCGTCGCCGCATCCGGCCGCCCTCGTTCTGGCTCTTGCCGCCTGCCAGCGCGGCCTGCCAGCGCCGGCGCAGCGGGGCCCGGCGCGGCACGGTGGTGCCCACGACGCCGGCCACGACACCGATCAGCCCGCCGGCCACGGCCATGCCGGACAGCACAGCGAGCAGCACCGTCAAGGTCACCGGCCTGCTCCCACTTTCAGCGGCAGCGGTCCCGGCCAGGCCCCCGACGAGTGCTGCAGCAGGCCGGAGTCGAAGCCGACGCGGCGCAGATCGTCGATGCAGGCCGGGTCCATCTTCGGCACCGCCCGCACTTCCCCCCACTCCAGGGCGGGGGCGAAGATCTCATTGGTGGCTGGCCGGCCCGTCTCGCCGATCCCGGTCAGCTCCAGCACGTGCGAGACGTAGCGGTGGCGGCGGCCGCCGATCTGCGTCTCGTCCGTCATGTCGACGTAGACGATGAAGTCCAGGCCGTTGGCGGTCTGCCGGTAGGCGAGCTGCTCGGAGAGGTTGTCCTGGGCGAGCGCGTACAGCTCGGCGATCCGGTCGAAGACGATGTCCGGGCGACGCGCGTGGATGGTGCACAGGTTGCCGCCCGAGCCGTTCGTCAACGCCTGCATCATGGCGACGACTTCGGGCCCGCGGACCTCGCCGACCACGATCCGCTCCAGGGACATCCGCAGCGCGGGATGCATCAAATCCAGCAGCGTGACCTCACCCGCGCCGCGCCCGGCTGCGTCCTTCTCCCCGTTGGACTCGCGCCCGACCAGGGACACGACCTGCTGGTGGTAGCCGCCTGCGTGGGCGAACAGCTCGTCCTCGGTCTGGATGGTCGCGAACCGGCACTGCGGGTCGAACTCCTTGAGCATCGCCCGCAGCAGCGTGGTCTTCCCGGCCTTCTGCTTCCCCGCGATCATGATGTTCTTTCCGGCGCGCACGCAGGCGCGAAGGAAGGCGCGCAGAATCGGGTCGATGGTGCCCAGCTGTACGAGGTCGTCGAGATCCGCGTGGGAGACCCGGTGCCGGCGGATGACCGCATATGTCATCGGCCCCAGCCCCGTGATGGCTTGCAGGCGGGAGCCGTCGGGCAGCGACAAGGCGAGGGTGGGGTTCGCCGTGGAGATGGTGCGCTCGCTGTGCCCCGAACCCCGAGCCAGCTCCCGCAGCAGCTCCAGCAGTTCCTCTTCGGAGTGCGCGATCGGGCCGACG
The DNA here is from genome assembly GCF_055580085.1 of Streptomyces sp. NPDC032126. NCBI lineage: Bacteria > Bacillati > Actinomycetota > Actinomycetes > Kitasatosporales > Streptomycetaceae > Streptomyces > Streptomyces sp. NPDC032126. Next base: position 28,018 of record NZ_JBVIMA010000017.1, on the reverse strand, counting down.
CGGCGGCGCTGGCCGTCGCCGTAGTCGAGCCACACCTCGTGCGGGCCCTGGATGATGATGTCCTCGACCCGCTCATCGTCCAGATACGGCTGGAGCCGGCCGGCCCGGAAAAGCAGATCGTACACAGCGCGCCGCAGCGCCTCGTCCTCCTGCGGCGACATCGCCTGCGCGTCCGACCACAGCGCGACCGCCTCGGCGATCCAGTTCAGACAACGCTGCTCCTCACTGGCCCGGTCCATGTCCGGCTTCGTCTTGAGAAGCTCCTCGCGCTGCTTGGCGACCTGAGAGCCGATCTCGCGGGCCACCCGGTAGTCGACCGTGATCTCAGGAACCGCCGCGCCGAGCACCCGCGCAGCCGAAGCAGCACCCTCACGCCCTGCTGTGCTGCTTGTCTGCCGTACTCGCTTCGGGGGCAGCGGCGCCACCGTGGGGTCGGGGTGCAGGGGCCTAGCCTGCATGGGGCACCTCCCCGCCCAGCCTGCGTGCCTCGCGTGGATCCAGGCGGGCCCGCCGCTGGGCGGCCCGCTGGATGAGTAGCGTGCTGCCCGTGCGGGCCGCCTTCATCAGCGGCGACCGGGTGAAGTGGCGCGGCTGCTCGGCGCCGTCGGACAGCACACGGGCATCCCCGGGCGCATACGGCAGGGTGGCGATGACCGGCACCCGCAGCACGCGCTGCACTTCGCCCGCGGGATACGGGCCCTCGTTGATCAGCAGCACGCCGACGTCCCCCACACGCTCCTCCAGCGCACGCACGCGGCCCTCCGCCGCCTGCAGGCAGCGCAAGGTGTTGCGGACCACCACGAAGGTGGCATCGGCCTGCTCGGCCAGGACACCACAGGGCCCATACGCCCCCCGGCGGCCGAGATCGATGAGAACGTCGTGGCCGCTCTCGGCCTCGATGCCGCGGAACATCCGCGCGAGGATCTTCCAGACCGCCCCGAAGCTGGCCTCCTGCGCGGGGTCGGTGATGCCGGGCAGCAGCAGCCGGTCGCGCGCAGACTCCTGCCTGCCGTCCTCCCCGCTGAGGTCGATCAGCTGCCGCCAAAAGGCATCGCTGAACTCGCCCGTGCGGGCGGCGACCGAGAGGTTACGCAGCCCGTACCGGTCACCGAGCGTGCCCTGCAGCAGACCATGCAGCACAGCCCCTCCGTCCGGGTCGCACTCGGCCAGGATCATCCGCCGCCCCGCCTGAAGCGGCCACGACAGCAGCAGCGCCAGAGCGCTCGTGGTCACGCCGGGCGCGCCGCTGCACCCCGCGAGCGCGATCACAGCCATCAGCCACCGTCCTCAGCCGCGAGGACCAGACGCAAGGTGCCGGCCGCCTCCCATGCGGCGGCCGTGGGGCCCTCAGCGGCGGAGACGGCACAATCGACGACCACGATTCCCGTGCCGGGGGCAGCCCCGGACGCTTTCACGACCCGGCCGTCAATCGTCTGCGGCACATCACCGGACGTCGTGCCGCCATCCGTCGTCCCCTGAGCCGGGACGTGCACCAGCTGGACCCTCTGACCCGGCACCAAAGCCGTGGCCGGGATCTGCTTGGGCTCCAGCCCGATCGGCACCAACTGCTCACCGGCCTTCACCAGCGAATCCTTCGTCACCTGCGAGGGGGCCAGCAGGGAGCCCGGCTTGAGGTCCACCGCGGCCCGCTTGCCCACCACCGACGTCAGATCACCGGCGCGCACCGCCTTGACGGCCGGGTCCAGGGCGACGGACGCCTTGCCCAGGTCGTTCTCGGTGAGGACCTGGCCGACGTGGACCTCGCGGACCACGGTCACCACGTCCGTACGGTCCCCGACCTGCAACAGCAGCACCGCAACACCGGCGCCGCCGGCCGCGATCAGGGCCAGCGACAAGGCGATCATTCCCGGACGGCGCCGGCGAGCCGAGACCCGAGGCGGCGCCACCGGCCCACGGAACTGCCCCTGCGCGGCAACATCGCCCGCCACGGGCCTGCGTTCTTTGGTCCTGCTCAACGTTTCACCCTCCCGGCGGCGCTACCGGACGACCTGTAATTCGCCGACCGCCACCTGCATCTGGGACTGCCGCGTCTGAATGAGCTGTCCGGCCTGCCCCCCGCCCCCAGTGACCTGCCAGTCGATCGTCCACGTGGAAGTCGCCGTGACCCGGTACCTGCCTCCGCCGATCGCCGAGGTCCTTGCGTAGACGTGGCCGCAGGTCGGCGACTTGGCCATACCGGCAGAGGCCGTATAGGGCGTACCAGGGCCGGAACAAGCCACCGTCGTGCCATCGCCCATCTGCCAGACGATCTTCGACACCCTCGCGGTAGCAGCGACCGTGATACCTCCTGCCGAGGCGGAAGCCGTGTTGGGACCGAAAGTCGTGGCGCTCTGATTCACCCACAGCCACATCGGCACGCCCACCGTGTACCTGCCGGCGGCCCGGGGACTGGCGATGTCCGGTCCGAGCAGCGTCATCCTGTCGACGGCCTGCTGGGCCAGCACAGCCGGGTCGACGGCCTGGGCGGGCGGCTGAGCGAGCCAGACGGGATCGACCCGGAGGTCGTTGTCCCCGTCGCGGCATGTCTTGTCGTAAACGGCACCGTCGCCGGGGTGGTGCCCTTGCCAGTCCTGGCTCCCCGCGGGGGGCTGCGGGACGGCCAGCGTGTAGGTGCACTGGATGTCGGCTCCGCTTCCCTTGCCGGCGGCACCATCATTTTTACTGCCTTGAGCGTTGGAGCTCTTGCCGCCGTCCCGGCCAGGGACGCCGACCTCGACCTCGCACGTGTACAAGCCGCAGTGGGTGCCGCCACTGCCTTGGGCGGTGTCCTTCGCGTAGCTGGTGGCCGGAGTAGAGAGCGCGGCCATGACGGTCAGTGCGGTTACAGTGCTGAGGCGGGTCAACACGGTTTCCCCTGCGGCTCGTCGCGGGTGACGCGCCACCCTTCCGGGTACTGCTCGACGACGCTGACGATCACGTACTTCGTCAGTCGGTTGGACGGGAGGGAGACTGGCTTCTTTGTTGTGGAGTTGACGGTCCGCCAACGCGTGATGTCCAAGCAACTGGAAACGGTTGCGTTCGGGACCTGGCCTACGGCGTTGACCTTGGTGACGAACTGGTCAGTGACGACAACGTCTCCGGTGTTGATGAGACCGCGGTCGTGGGTGCTCTTGGCGTCTGCCTCAGCATTCTTCAAAGCAGCAGACGCGGCATAATGATCAAGATGGGCGCTCTTTCCCGAGGCGTCGGCATAGAGTTTCTCCATCTCCCGCCAGTACGCTGCGTACGTTGCGATGGCCTGCGTCTTGGCAGCGTCTGCTCGTTCCGTTGAGGCGGACGGGTTCGCACTCGGTGTCCGTGGAGCCTTGGTGGTCTGCCTCGCGGTCTGCGCCTCGTCGTTCGAGGAGTTGCATGCGGACAGCGTGAGCCCGGCACACAGCACCATGGACACGGCTGCGAGACCGCGCGCAGTTAAGGCGTTGTGGTGTTCCTGGTGTGTCACGTTGTCTCCCTGTCCAGCGCCTTGTGCCAGGGCCTGCTGGGATTCAGGTGGTCAGAGCCGACCGGTAGCCCTGAGCGGCTCGTGTGGATGTGCGCTTCAGGAGTCGTCAGATTATGCATATGCCAGTCAACCTTGCTTTCTTTTTTGTGGGTTGAATGAATGCTGAGGGGTGTCTGTGACTGATGTTGTTGGGGTGGTGATTAGTGCAATGTGGCTTCGCCTGTCCGTGCAGGCGAGGGGCATTTCGAGCTCGTGTGCCCTACGGATGGGGTGAATGTGCTGGTCTGCGCGCTGCGGATGTTGTGTGGTGTCGGGCGGGTAGTCCCGTAGTGAGCCGTGGCCCGCATGGGTGCGGCCGTTGGCGGCTGTTGGCTGGAAGGCTTCGACTGGAACGGGCCGGACTCCCTTGTTCTGATGGAGTGTTAGCCGGATTCGCTGTTCAGGCTGCCGGTCAGTCGTGGCCCATTCCGGAGTGGGGTGAACTCGTAGTCGCGGCGGCTGGCGTCTGTGAGGGAAATGCGGTGCGTACGCAGAGGGGTGAGTGTGTGCGGGGTCGTGGGTGAGGCGGCCGCCGCCGGGGTGATCGGGTGCGGTGTGCGCGAGGTCCAGGTTGTCCGGGGCGAGGCCCTCGGCCTCTTCGGGCTGTACAGGCTCTCCGGCGTCCCGGGCGGCGTGCGTAAGGCCGGGCCGTGCCTCGCTAGATTCTGTTTCCGTGATGCGAACTCCACCCGTAGCTGCAGCATCGAGTCCTCCCAAGTTCACGGCGTACAGGGGTAGTTGTAGGGCGCGGTCCTGCGGTGCGGAAGTAAATAAAGCATTCGCGTAAGCAAATATCAAGTGGGTTCCGGCGTGGCTGCGAAGCTGTGGCATCCGGTCGCCGTGGGCCCGTGTCACAGCTCGGTCCACGGCCGCGGCTCGCCACCTGCCAGGGGTACCCAGACGTCGTCCGTGGGCCCCCGGAGTTCGAGGTCGTCCAGGACGGCGGCGCCCAGTGGAACCTGCCGGGCCAGCGTGCCCACGAGCGGGTGCTGCGCGACCATGGCCTGCAGGTCGCTGATCCGGTTGTCCAAGACGAACCGGGAAGCTCCGGTCAGTACGAACAAGACTCGAGGGAATACGGGGTACCAGCGCAGCCAGACGACGCCGGGAACGACCGACTGCCGCGAGCGCTGCCGCCCCACAGGCAGCGGCTCGTGCGACCACAGCCGCGCGTACTCGATCAACTTCGACGCGAGCCGCTCGCTGCTCATGGTCGTACGGTCAACCTCGACGAACGCCCTGAGCTTCGTGCGCTGTTCCTCGCCAGTGAGTGTGTAGTGCATGAGCGCGTCCGCGATGATCTTCTCGCCATCGCCCAGCGGGTGGGAGACCTCAGGGGTCCAGTCCAGGTGCCCGTGTTCGTCGCCACGCCTGCGGGCATCGGCCGCGAACGCCAGGTGGGTGCGGACCACGGTCAGGGTGTGTGGTGTCTTCAGCGAGGCGGCGGTGGCCGAGGTGATCGGATACGGCGGCCGGCCCCGCAGTGCGGGGAAGTCCCGGACCAGCCGGGCGCCCTCCCCTGTCAGATACCAGGCACGGGAGCGGTTGGACTGCGGCAGCACCGTGTAGTCCACCAGGCCGTCACGGCGCAGCTTGTTCAGCGGCATGGAGACGGTCTGCCGCGCTGCGTGGGGCCGCAGCAGGTCGTGCAGCTGACGCGTGGTCGCCATGCGGTGCTGCCCCAGCGCGGCCAGGAGCTGGTGCGGCAGCGGCTCCACCGGGCTCGGAATATGACCGGTCGACACGGTCTGGAAGGTCGTGGTCATTGGTATCCCTGATTCTGCTGACGTACGGCCGACGGCATGATGGGGGCGAGTTGGGTGAGGAGGCGGCCTACGCGGGCCAGCTGGTCGGTGGCGCGGGTCGTTAGCTGATCCAGGGGCTGGGCGCCGGCCGTGGTGAGGGCGGCTCGTTCGAGCGCCGCCGCCTGGCGGGGGCGTGCGTAGTGGGCGAATACCTCGTCGAGGTGCGGGCCGGTGATCACCACAGGGCCGATGCGCCGGCCCCTGATGGTCAGTGACATGTAGTGCTCGAACCGGTCGAGGGTGGCGACGACGTCGGGTCCGGGACGGTCGCCCCATTCGGCGGTGATCGCGGCGATGGCGGACTTCGATCCGGCGGTGGATGCGAGAGTGGAGGCGTTCTGGACGAGGGAGAGCCGCACCGGGTTGGGCAGGCGGGCCAGCAGCTGGGTCATGCCGTGCACGTGGACTTTGTACTTGCGGAAGTCCTCGAACATGCTGGCGATTGTTTCTGGGGCTGCGCCGGTCAGGGTGATCAATTCGTCGAAGTACGCGCGGAACGCCACCCGTCGGGCTTCGGGGGTGTCGCGGCGGGAGCGTACGGCGCGCAGCAGGTCACGGGCGAGCAGTGCGGTGACGAGCCGGTCGGTTGGGCCGTTGCCGCCCGGGCACACCCACACGATCATTTTCGAGTCCATCGCGGCGCGGATGTTGTAGTGGCCGGCCGGCTGCCCGAGGAAGGCGCGGGTGACGGGGTTGGCGGCGAGGCGGGCGATCGGGTTGAGGACCACGGCGAAGGAGTCCGGCGGCAGGGTGGGGAACACGGTCCGCCACCAGGATCGGGTCTCCGTATCCAGGCGCCCCTGAACGCAGGCGAGTGCTGCGGCGCGGAAGGCTGGGTCGGTGAGCAGCGCCCGCACGTGGAACACGGTGGCCTGGTCTTCGGGGCGTCCGGCCTGGCAGGCGGCTTCGTTGACGGCCACGAGCACCGCCAGAGCGGCGGTAAGGATGGTCAGCGCGCGGGGTGCACTGGCGTCGTCCCAGCCCAGTGCGGCAGCGCAGGCGTCCGCGGTGGCCTCGACGACTTCGTGCGCGACCTGGCCCTGGTGCATGCCGAGCGGGTTCCATGAGCTGACTTTGGGGGCCGGCCCGTGGGCGTTGAGGTCGATGAGCGCGACCCGGTTCATCAGCGTGCCGTGGGCCAGGAACGGCAGAGCGCGAGGCCAGGAGTCGCGGTGCGGGTCGACGAACATCAGCCCGCCGCCGGCGTGAGCCCAGCCGATGGCCTGGGCGAGGGCCCGTTCGGTCTTGCCGCCGCCCGCCTTGCCCACGCCCACCTCGAAGAGCGTCTCCTTCGCATACGTGGCGACCAGTCGGCGGCGGCCGTCGGGGCCGCGGTAGATGCCCTGCAGCAGGAGCGCGGGGTTGCCGAATTCGAAGGCCGGCAGGTCCCCGGCGAGCAGCGGCAGCCGGCAGTGCACCGTGGGCGGCTTGAGCAGGCCGGCCAGCTCCTCAAGGCGGACCCAGTTCGCACGGGGCGGCTGGCAGTGGCCCCAGGTCCAGCGGCGCTCGAAGCCGCGGCGGCTGGGCCAGCGGTCCGCGCCGATCCGCCACGGGCCGATCCGCCATCCGCGCATCGCCCACCGTGAGCCGCCACCGAACACGTCGAGGGCGGCCTGGAGCTGGGCGAGCCGGGCCTGGGAACGGCCCTCTATGTTCGACGCGCACATCACCAGCAGCTGCACGCGCACCAGGTGGTCGTCGTCGGCAAGCTTGCCCAGCGCTTCGGCGGGGTCCACCCGCCGGGGGACGGGCGGCATGACCAGACGGCGCTGCCCGCCCACGCCTCGCGTGCCGCTGACGAGCTGCTTCAGCTGCCAGGCGAGCGAGTCGTCGATGCCGGTGGCGTCGTGGCGCACCCACCGGGCCGCCCGCTGCGCCTCGCGCCGCTCCCTGCGGCGGGCGTCGGCCATCAGCTGCACCCGGCGGGCCCGCAGCGCCCACTTGGGAGAGCGCTGGATGTCGAGCCGTATCTCGGCCAGGTCCCCCAGCTCCGCCCGCAGATCGCAGACGGCGTCGATCAGGGGCTGCAGCGGATCCGGGTCCAGGGGAACGTCGCGCAGCGGGGCCGTGGGCCGGCCGCGCAGGACGAACTCCGCGCGCACCACATGCTTACGCGGCTTGTCGGTGACCGGGCGGGCCCGCTTCACAGTGACGGCCGGCCCGAAGGGGGTGATCGACAGCAGGCGTTCGCCGCCCGCGGGACCCTCGATCCGGTAGCGCAACGGGTGTGAGCCGTCGGCACGCAGCCGGATCTGCACCGTCTTGGACCGTCTGGGCGCCCACCACGGCATACTCGTCGAGGCCCGGGCGAGCTGCACGCCGCGGCGGAAGATCTCCTCCGGGCCGGGGTCGAAGTGCTGCGACGGCACGAGCTCCAGCGCCATCCGCTGGGCCGAGGCCTTCTTCGCCAGACGGCGCGCCGTCCCCTCGCTCACGGCCCAGACGGCGAGGGCGGCCGCCATGGGCAAGTACCAGTAGGCCATCATCCAGCGGGCGGCGTCGGCCAGGCCTGCCAGCATGCCGAGGGCCTGACCGGCCGCCATGTCATCCGCCCGGACGGTCAGGGACGCGGCTGAGGTGTCCACACGGATCCTCCCTTGGTCGAAGTGCGCGCGAAGTACCAGTCGGTGATGCGCCGGTCGGTGCAGGTGCCGCCGCGGTCGCAACCGGCCCACACCAGGTGCACCACCGCCCTGTCAGGGCTGCCGTCCCGGCGGGCGACGGCGGCCTGGATGCGGAAGCGGGCCGGGGCGAACGCCGGTGCGATCGGGTGGTGACGGGTGCCGAAGAGTGCGGGCCACGCGGCGCGTCCCACGCCCGTGGCGTCCGCCCGCAACAGGCTGCGGCCGGCCGAGAGGAGCTGGTGCTCGTCGGCGGCGGCCAGGTCGGCGGGCCAGGCGTCCTGAAGCGACTTCTGGATGGCCCCGTCGCCGGCCGCGCCCTCGCCGGACGCCGGCGGCGCGGACGCGCCGGCCCACGGCGTCGACGCGGTGGAGGCCGTGGCCCGCGCGGGAATGCCGGCCTGCCCTGTGCGGCTGCTGGGAGCGGTTGTCGTGGGAGCGGCCGGGCGCGGTGGTGGCGAGGTTCCGGAGGTCGTCGGCGGCCGCGGCAGCGCCAGCAGGATCACCCCGGCCACGATCAGGACCACGGTGGCGATCAGCAGGGGGCGCGGGGAATGTGCCGGGACGTGGGTCATAGCAGCCGGGCCCCTCCCGCGTATCCCGACATCGCGTCGATGCCGTCCAGCCGGACGACGGCGCCCGGACGGGGAGCGTTGACCATCTGCCCACCGCCCAGGTAGATCCCGACGTGATAGATCGTCGCGTCGCGGCCGGGAGCGTCGGCGTAGAAGACGAGGTCGCCGGCTCTGAGCGCTCCGGTGCCGTCCCCGGCGGGGATACGCCGGCCTGTCCCGGCCTGCGCGGCAGCGGTACGCGGCAGCCGGATGCCGGCCTTGGCGAAGGCATACACGGTCAGCCCCGAGCAGTCGAAGCCCTTGACGTTCGCACCGCTCTTACCGCTGGGCGAGCAGCAGAACCCGAAGGACTTGCCGCCGGCGTTGCCGCCGCCCCACGAGTAGGGCACACCGCGCTGGGAGAGCGCCGCCTCGATCACCGTGCGGACCTTCCCGGGCACGTTCTTCAGATCCGGTCCCTTCGCGGCCACCGTGTACTGGTCGACCCAGCCCAGCACGTTGGCGACGTACTCACCCGAGTGGTTGTACTGCCAGATCGCGGCCTTGAGCTGGGCCGACCTGGTCAAATCCCGTCCGCTGCCGCACAGATAGACGGCGGCACCGAGCGCGGCGTCATCGGCGTTGTGCGGGTCGGCCTTCCCGTCCCCGTTCGCGTCCCGGCCGATGCCCTCCCAGGTGGACGGCAGGAACTGGAAGGGACCGACCGCGCGCTCCGCGACGGCGGTGCCGTCCCACTTGCCGCCGTCGGTGTCCCGGACAACGGCGGTGTTTCCACCGGTCCCGGAGCCGTTGAGGAGCACCCCGTAGATCTTCGGATGGATGTCGCCGTTGCCGGCGACGTCGTGGCCGGCGCCGTGGTTCGATTCGACCTTGGCGATCCCCGCCAGGACCGGCCAGCGCATACCCCGGCACGTCGGGCTGTACGTCCCGACCTGCTGGACAGCCCTCTTGTAGGCGGTCAGCATCCGCGCGGGTATGTCCGCAGCCGTGCCGTCGCCGGCGATCTGGCCGTCATTCTGCAACCCGGTCTGTATCGCGACGTACGCGCTGATCGCGCCTGAGACAGGAGCCGCGCAGCACACGCCGGCGAACAGCAGCCCCACGACCAGGCATCCCCACCGCCCCAGGCGGCGCCCAGGCGCCCTCACTCGTCCTCACCGTCCTCGGCCTGCCACCGCGCCCGCATCTCGCCCAGCCGATCGGCCCGGCGCTGAGCCTCTTGCGCGGGCTGGCTCTGCCGCAGCAGATCCCGCATCCGGGCACGCGCCTGATCGCGCGGGCTGTCGCGGACGCTTCCCGCGCCGGGGAGGCCCGGGACCGTTCTTGGTGCAGGGTTTGCCGGGCGCGTGGTTCTGCCGCCCGCGAGGCCGTCTGGGGATGCTGGCGCGGTCGGCCGAGCCGGGGTCGGCTCTGCACGACCTGGAGGCCGGCCGGAAGGCGTTGGACGCGCAGGGGCTGCCGGGCGGGCAGACGTTACCGGGCTGGCTGCGGTCGGCAGGCGGCGGCCGGCGAACGTGATACTCCCGCCCCGGTCGTCGTTCTCCCGCAGCACACGCGCCACCTGCCGCCCGGCACCGGCCCAGGCACGGCCGTCCTCCCGGATGGTGTTGCCCCACACCCGCACCTGCTGGCGGGCATCCTGGGCGTAGCGCGAGCCCCCCGCCCGGGCCCGGCGGACGCCTGCCGGCAGCCCGAGCGTCGCCCCGTACGCGGCCCGGCCGCCCCGGTTCAGGATGCGGTAACCGCGAAGGCGCACCAGCCGGTTGTGGGCGCGGGTCGACAGCAGTGTGCGGTCGCTGTTCTGGTCGTGCAGCACCTGGCCGGTGGTGCGGTCGATGACCTGCCCCTGCTCGTTGCGGTAGCGGTCGGGCGGGCCGGAAGGCCGGCGCGGTCCCGCGCCGCCAAAACCACCACCCCGGCCGTCGTCCCCGCCATCCGGCGGACCGCCCGGGCCCGCGCCAAGGTCGCCGTCGGCGGTGGGCTTTTGCCACTTGGCCAGCTGCTCCCGATCCGGGCGGCGGCCGACCAGCAGCCAGTTGGCGCCCCGGGCACCGAGCCGTGCGCCCAGCCCGCCCACGGCCGCGGCCGCGGTCAGCGGGGCCAGACCGCGGCCGGCTTCGGCCGTGGCATCGGCGACGACCCTGCCGGTGTCCAGCGGCATGCCCGCGCCGTCGAGCAGCGAGGTGAGCGCGCCCATCAGCCGCTGCCGGGTGCCGAGCATCCCGAACCTGCCGCCGCCCCCGCTGGTGAAGGCGCGCAAGCCTGCGCCGTAACCCCCGAGCGCGGCGGGGGAGTTCATGGCGAGCGCGGCGCCGAGCTCGGAGGTGTCGCCCGGCAGGTGGGTGCCGCCGACCTTGGCGTAGCGCATCCGCATGGCCATCCGCCGGCCGAAGGACGTGATGCCGGTCATCAGGCGGCGGTGCCCGGCCGCGCCGGCGATGGCGAGGACGTCGATGAGCAGGATCCGCTCCACCATCAAGTCGGGGCCGGCGGTGACGGTCGCGTCGATGGCGATACCGAAGAACGGGATGAACGCGCAGATGCCGACCATGGCGAGGATGGCGATGCCCCACAGGGACAGCCACTTCCACACCGACTGACGCGCGGGCCCGGGCAGCATGCCCGCGACGAAGGTGATCCCCCCGGCGGCCGCGGCCGCCGCGCAGACCGCCTGGGTGCCCAGCAGCACGATCGCGCTGGACAGCAGCATGCCGCAGATGAAGAACGCCCCGATCAGCAGCAGGAAGGCACCTCCAAGACGCCACCAGGTGGGCTTCTTCGCGTACTCGGCGCACGCCTTGCCGACCGGCCCGGCCTTTTCCATCGCGTCCATGAAGGCGTCGAACTCGACCTGCTCCTGAGAGGGCTTGGACGCCGCGCTGAGAACGTCGCCGCCGCTGGTGATGAGCGACGAGCCGTCATCCGCCTGGGATATGTCCGGGACGGCGGGCTTGGGGTCGTAGGCCTTCTCGCAGTACTTCCTGGCCTCGGCCGGGATCCGGTCGCACCGCTTGTCATGAGGAGCTTCGCGGTCCGCGTCGGGCTTGAACCCGCCGAGCACCCACTTCAGGTGGACGGCGTAGGCCTGGCGGTCGGAGGCCTTGGCCGGGTCGAGGATGCGCCCGTACTGCAGCAGCATGTACGGCTTGACGATCAGCGCGTTGGTGATCGAGTCCTGCAGAGGCCGGGCCACCTCCTCGGCCGTGACCGGGGACTGGCCCTGCTCCTCGAGGCACTTTGCCTCCTGACGGCCGGCCATGCCGTCGCACGGGTTCTTGCTGGCGATCTTGCCGCCCCAGTCGTAGGAGTTGACGCTCTGCTGGGCGACCTCGGCCGCCACCTGCTGGCCCTGTCCCAGCGGGCCGCTTTGGGCGAGGAGGTAGTCGGGGCGGACGAACACCGACGCGGCGAGTGCCCCGATCAGCAGGGTCAGGAAGATCTCGCCCAGGCCGCGGCCCACCCGCCCGCGCACGATCATGAAACCCGCGAACACGAAGGCCCAGGCCAGCAGAAGCCCCTTCAGCCCCAGGGAGTCGACGACGATGCGGGTATAGGTGTCGGCGGTCTTCTGCGCGGGATGGGTGAGGATCTTCAGCAGCGGGAACCGGAACGCCAGCTCGACCGCCCACCCCGCGAGCCCCACCAGCAGCCGGATCAGCATGAACAGCCCTGACAGGGCGAACGCGAGGGACTGGGTACGGAAGGAGAAGATCGAACCCCCGTCGGCGTTCAGCTCGTAGCCGTTGATCGGCGCTCCTTCGGAGCTGGTGAGGTTCAGCGGCGCCAGAAGGTCTCCGCTCTCACTGCTCGCGTCGGCCGCATACACGACCTGGCTGTTCACCAGGACGAACACGCCGGTGAGCAGCACGACGAAACCGGCTGAACGCAGGGCTGCCCGGTCTGGACGGAACATCTCAGGCCCGTCCTTGCCTCGTCGGTGTTCGGCGCCGCCAGAGCACGAGTGCACCGATGGCCGCTGCAACCGGCAGCAGCTTCCATGCGGCGGCGTCACCGCCGGCCCGGATGGATCCGGCGCTCGTGGCGTGGCGGCCGCGCTCGCAGTACGCCTTGGCGGGACCGGCTATCCGATCGCACGTGTCTGCGGGTGCCTTGGCGTCACCGGTGGAGAAGGCGTGTCCGGTGCTCGGCCACCAGGGCTCCGGCAGGCTCGCCCCGAGAGCCAGGACGAGCAGGCCGACGGCGACGCCGATCGCCGACAGAGCGCTGGCGGCGGCGGCAAGACGCCGGGCACGGCTGGGTGCGAAAGAGGTCATGGGAGATTCCTTCAACGCTCGCCCGTGGCCGCGTCGGCGAGCGACGCGGACCCTGGCGGGGTGGAGCGGGGACCCGGTGTGGTGGTGATGGAGGAGGAGATCCGCTCGATGCGGGGGATGACGACCTTGATGCGGCCGGTGTTCTGCCGGGGGCACGCCAGCAGGAACTCACCTTCGCGGCCCTTGTGGCCGACGGGGGACAGGCCGGTGGTCACCAGCCGCAGCAGCTCCGGGTCGTTCGGGTCGAGACCGACGAACTCCAGCCCGCGGCGGGCGCGTTCGCGGTCGGTGGTGCGGGCGAGTGCGCGGTAAGCCATCAGGCCGCGGTCGGGACCCAGTTCGAGGGAGTCGTGGGAGGCGGCGAGCAGGCCGGCGCCGTGCTTGCGGCCGTCGTGGAGCATCTCGTGGACCAGGGCGGTGCCCTCGGCCGACGAGGTCAGCCAGTACAGCTCGTCCAGCACCATCGCGGTGAACCGGTCGGGGTCCTCGAACGCGGTCTGCCGGGCGAGCGCGGCGATCAGGTAGAGCACGGCGCGGCCGATGAGGGCCTCCAGCGGCTGCTGGTGCAGGACCTCCGGCTTGTCGAACGCTGCCTTGGGCGGCAGTTTCAGACCGGTCGTGGTGATCACGATCATGTCGGAGGTGCTGGAGGCGTCCAGCCGTACCGGCGGCAGCGTCGGGTCGAACACCATCGCGGCAAGGGGGTTGCCGGCCACGACGCGGATGAGGCCGGCGAGGGTGGCGGCCGCGTCCTGCCGCTTGCCCGCTTGCGTCCCGGCCATTTCGTCGAGGACCTGAAGGACACGGTGCATGGAGGGGGCGTCACTGGCGGCGGCCCGCTCGACGGCATGGTGCAGGATCTCCCCGTTGGTGCTCATCGGGCCGATACCGAGCTGGAGCGTGAGGTAGGACAGGGCGTAGTGGCGGCCTTCGGGCCCGTCGAACATGCGCAGCGGGTCGATGGACACCTCGGCCCGGGCGGCGTCGATGACCTGGACGCGCCCTTTGGCGGCGGTGCGGGCGAAGGTCGCCCATTCCCGCACCGGGGTGCGGTCGATGCAGATCGCGCACCCGCCCCGCGCCCACACCGCCTCCGCGATCAGCTTCTGCAGCACGCTCTTGCCCGCGCCGAGATCCCCGACGATCCCCATCGACGCGGAAGCGTCCTGCTTCGGCGCGTCCGCCACGTTGATCATCACGGGGCGGGTGGTGCCGCAGTCCAGGTCGATACCGAGGAACATGCCGTTCGGGTCGCCGACCTCCGCAGCCGTGAAGGCCCCACCCATAGCCCAGTCCTCGCTGACCTGATGCTGGGTGAACTCCCGCACCACGCCTGGGCGCACCGTGCCGGGCAGGCCCAGCGTGAACAGGGCCTCCTGCAGGCCGGCCGGGCGCACGGCGCGGTAGTCGGCGCTGGCGAGCAAGGCGGCCAGGGCGCGGGCCCGGGCGTCGCAGACGGCGGCGGTCGGGCCCCACACCGTCAGCACGGTGACGGACTGGACCTCGACTTCCACGCTGGTGCGCGACAGGCGGGCGTCCAGCTCGCCGAGGTCGCGGGCGGCCTCGGTCAGGGAGGCAGGCATGCCGGTGGGGCGGGCGTCGTACTGGTCGGCCTGGTCGACCAGCTCGTTCTTCTTGCGCCGGACCTGCCCGCGGGCCTTTTCCGCGGGCACCAGGGTCAGGTCGACGGTGTAGTCGACGGGGAAGTCGAGCAGCTCCAGCTGGGCGAACAGGTCGGCGGCGTCCTGGCCGACGGCGGGCGGGCACTCAGCCAGCGCCAACTGCGCCTGGTAGCCGATCCCGGTGTCGGTCTCGACCTGCAGCCAGCGCCGCCCGAGCGGGGAGCCGGTGTTCAGGCGCCACCAGGCGTTGCGGCTCTTGAGCTCGTCGACGTCGTCAAGGTCGGGGTCGATACCGCCTTCCTGCAGGCGGACCTGGCCGAGATCGGCGTAGCTGGGCGAGCGCAGTACGCCGTCCCGGATGTGCCCGCCGTACAACTCGCTGCTCTCGGCCTCGGCGAGCAGCGGCTCGGCAAGGCCGCGGTGGAGGGCGTGCTGGATCATCCACACGATCTCCGCCGGACGGGCCGGGCGAAAGGCGACGCCGCCCGCGAGCGCGGCCTCCACCCGCAAGGCCTGCTCGCGGTAGGCGCTCACCTCGCGCCGGGCCACTGGCGCCGGCCGCAGGCCCAGCATCGGCGCGACCTCGGCCCACGCCGCACCGAGGGACGCCGACACCTGCAGGCCCGCGGTCTCGGTCTGCAGGGGCACGGCCAGCCACAGCGTGCGGCGGTGCATCTCCTGGTCGTCCAGCAGGTCCAGGGCGGCCTCGACATTCTCCACCCACGGATGCCGGCCCGCCCCTGGTGCCTGCTCGGCGGGCTCGATGCCCTCGATCATGCGCAGAGCGATCTCACCAGGGTCGACCTGCGCGCACAGCCCGAACAGGCGCGGCGCCCCGGACAGGGAACGGATCAGGTGTGTGGTCTTGGCGAGCTGTTCGTCACGGACCGCGGCAGGCACATGGGTGCCCTGGACGGTCTCCTCACGTCGTCCCCGCGCGTCCGGCCCGGGATGCAACCGGTAGAGGGCCCACACGGGGCCCTGTGTCGACCACACCAGGTGTCCGGCGATGTGCCGGATCGGAACCCTCACCGCACACCCCCGCCCTGCCCGGTGAGAGCGAGCAACTGCTGCACACCCGACACCGGACGCACCGACACTGCGGGAGCAGCCGTCTGCCTGCGGTGGCGCGTGGACGAGCGACCCGCGGCAGGGCTCGGATGCGGCGCCTGGGGAGCACGCTGCACAGCCGCACGAGACGCGGGCGCCGCAGCGAGCGCGGACGCGTCCTCGATCGTGCAGCCGCCGAGCAGGGGGTGGGACCCGCGGTCGCGGGCGGCCCGCCCGCCGATCCGTCCTCCTCGGGGCTGCCGGCCCAACAGCACCCAGCCCCATGCGGCCTGTATCGGGGCACGCCCCCGGATTTTGGGTTGCCGGACGGTCCAGATCGTCCCCAGCCAGGCCACGAGCGGAACCGGCCCCATCCACGACCACCAGTGGATGGTTTTGATGAGGAGGAAGCCGCCGGTGACGGCGATGCCGATCTGGGCGGGTGTGTAGGGGCCGAGGGGGATTTTCCAGTCGGCGACTTTCCCGAGTACCCAGGGGTGGCGGCGGGCGGAGGTGTAGTAGCGGCTCACCCGGTCTGCGGCCGCGGTCACAGCCGGCTCCCGGCGCCGGGCGAGTGGTTGCGGGGGGCCGGGAGTTCGGGCTGGATCATGCCCGGGGCGGCGGGTGCGCCCTTGGAAGGGTGCTTCACCTCGTCCTCGAACATGTTCGCGAGGCTGTCGCGCGAGTCGTAGAGCCCCAGCGCGATCACCATCAGCAGCAGGGCGCCGATGCCCGCCTTCAGAGAGAATCTCTGGATCATGATGGTGACGACGAGGACGAGCAGACCGGCCTGAAGTCCTTTGGTTGCCCAGTTCTGGAACATGGTGATCCAGGAGTTGCCGAGGTCGTCCAGCTGCCCGGCGTGCATCAGCGTGTGCGTGGTGTTGATGTTCACCGCGGACCGCCGTTCTGGGTGGTCCGGGACTCCAGGGCGGTGATTTCCCACCGGCGCGAGCGGGCTTTGAGGGTGAGTTCGTAGGCCAGTGGCCACCGGCCGTCGGTGTCCCGGGCCTGCACCTGGGCCAGGACGCGTACTTTCGTGCCGTCGGCCGGCACCTGCTCGGCGGCCGCGGCCGAGTCGGCTGACACCTGCTGGACGGAGACCGTCGTGTAGGGGGCGGGGGAGAGGGGCGGCAGGGTCACGCCGGGGGCGAGGTAGCGGTTGGCCTGGCCGGTGCCGGTGAGGTAGGCGGTGAGGAAGTCCCCGACGGCGGCAGATAGATCACCCTCGGGGACGGTCACGCCGTAGGGCGACGTTGCCGCCTGGGCCCGGGCCGGGCCGGCCACGACGCCGGGCGCGCCAGTGACCGCGAACGAGCCGCCCGCGCGGTCGGCGGTGACCGGCACGGTGTAGTAGCGCAAGCGCCCGTCGGCGTACTGCGCGGCCACGGTCACCGACCACGCCCGTCCGGAGTGCTGCGCGCTGCGCACCGCTGTCACGGACTGCGGCGCGGGCTGCGCACCCGGGGCCGGGTCGGGCAGTTCGATGTCGGGCGCGAGGGAGTGCGCAAGCCGCGCCTGCGCACTTGTCGCGTGCTGTGCGCTGCTGCGCAGCCACGCGCTGAGGAACAGCTGCGCATAGCCGCCCGGGTCGGCGGCCGGCGTGGTGCGCACGGTGGTGGGCTTGGCCGGGGCGGCCGCCTCGGCCGGGGTGGGGGTGGAGGCGACGGCGACGCACAGGGCGATCGGGCCGGCCGCGATGATGGTCCAGAGCGCCAGACGCGCAAGGCGTACGCGGCGGCGCATCGCCTCCAGCCGGGCGCCTGCGGCCATCGGAGCCGCAGCCTCGCTCTGCGGGGCATGCTGGGCAGGGGACATGGTCAAACTCCCGGGTCGGAACGGATGTTGCTGGCCTTGAGGAAACCCGCCGGCCCTGACCCGACCACCGACCATGACCCCCCGACCACGGTCACGAAGGGGACACGAAGCCTGTGGTCGGGCCTGTGGTCGGCCCGACCACGAGCCCGACCACGGGTTCCTTCGCGAACATCCGGGCGGCCAAGGGGGCCGGCACACCCGGCGCGGCCACCGGCCCACTGCGCGACCACCCTGTCGGCGGCCACCGAAGCCCGCGAACTGCTGCGCAGGCACGCGCCGCCCGGCCCACGATCGGCACCTGCGCAGTGCGGCATGCGGGCCTGCGCACCAGAGGAGGATGGACAGACCCAAGTACGCACTGCGCAGCCCCGCCCACGGCGACTGCGCACGGTCCTCGACCAGTTGCGCAAGCCCGGTTGCGCAACGGCCGTGCGGTGCTTGGCCATTGGGATCACACTGCCTGTGGTGGAGTGCCGATGGCCCCGCGGAGGACCTCTACGCTGATGCGGCTGCGCGCCGGGCTGAGGCGCGTGGTCGGCCCGACCATAGGCCCGGCCATGGCAGTTCGACGGCTGGGTTGCCGGATCGTCGCACGGGGACTGGGCGCGGTCCTCGACGGGTTGCGCGGCCTGGTTGCGCAACCGCCGTGCGGTGCTTGGCCGTCGGGATCACACCGCCTGTGGTGGAGCGCCGATGGCTCCGCGGAGGACCCCTGCGCCGGTGCGGTTGCGTACCGGGCTGCTGGAGGGCCGCCGGTTTGCCTTCGACAAGCGGTGGCGGCCGGCTGCCACCGAGGCGTGGCTTTGTCTGCGAAGAACGGGCTCTGGCTCAACTTCTGTGACGCGGCGATTCTCCGTCACGCTAATAGGACGCGCTTGCGGAGAAGTTGGTGTCCCGCCCGTCCGAACATCTGGCGCTTGAGCATCTTGATCCGGTTGACATGGCCTTCGACCGCGCCCGAGCGGCGCGGATGATCTCGGGGCCACGGTGGGCCGACCGCCGACCGCCGACCGCTGACCCGGCCGCGGGAGCGTGCGGCGTCCAGGCCCTCGCGGGTGCCGGAAACGATCGGCTCGCGGATGAACTGGGCGAGCGCGGCGAAGACGCGGAAGACGAGCCGGCCGCCGGGGTGGTGGTGTCCAGGAACTCGTGCAGCGAGCAGAACCCGATCATCCGGCGGCGCAGTTACCGACCATGTTCTCCAAGTCCTTGAAGGAGGGGCCGTAGCGGTCGAGCGCGGGGACCGCCAAGGTGTCGCCGGCGGCGAGGAAGGCGTGGCGGGCCTTGAGCTCGGGCCGGAGGTCGTCATTGTCGGACTTCTTGTCGGCGAAGATGCGTGGGCACCCGGCGGCGGTGAGTGTGTCGTTCTGGCGGTCGGGCTTTGGCCTGCCGGGTTCCCGGATCCGATCTTGGAGTGCACACAGATTTCTTGCCATAACTAGTTTGTGATGCAAAGCTGACGGTGTGACAGACGCATCGATGTCCTCTGCGGGCACTCCCCACGAAGTCCTCGCGGGTCTCGGCGACCTGACCCGCCAGGTCCGTGCCGCGCAGCGTGGCACCTGGTTCCCTCTCCTGCTGCTGGGCGTGCTCACACTGGGCGGGATCCTGGTCGGCCGCTTCACCTTCAAGGTCGAGACCGTTGCCTGCCCGGCGGGTGAAGCCGCGGCGGGCAGCGGCTGCACCCTGGTCACGCAGGGCTCGGCGGTCTACTGGCCCCTCGGGCTCGCCGTGGCCTATGCCGCGACGGCGTGCTTCTACATCCGCCGCTCCCGCAACCGCGGTGTCGGGACCCGGGTTGGGCCCTACGTCCTGACGGGGATCGTCTTGGTCGCCCTGGCGAGTGTCACCGCGATGTGGAGCCTGCGCCACGGGATGCCACAGCTCGGCGAACCGCTCGATTTCTGGGGCCTGCACCTCGACCCCGCCTCCGGGGTGACGAGGTTCCTCGAACGGTTCGCCGGGAACGCCATGGCCGTCGGGCTGCCGTTGCTGGTGCTGGCCTGGGTGGAGCGCAGCCGCGCCTTGCTGCTGCTCGCTGTGGTGTACCTGGCCATCGTGCTGGTGCCGCTGTCCACCGGCTGGGCGGGGATCCCGTTCACCTCGCCGTGGTCCGCGCTGCCCACTTTCGGCGTCCCCGGCGTGCTTCTCCTGCTCGGCGCCCTCGGTTTCGGCCTGGCCGAGCTGTCCGGCAGGCGTAACGCGTCATGACCGATCAGCCCGAGCAGCACCCCGTCACCGGCCTGGACGACGTGGTTCACCAGCGCGTGCGCCTCGGCATCCTCACCGTTGCCCATCAGGCGCGCCGGGTCGAGTTCGGCTTCCTGCGCACGGCGCTCGGCCTCACCGCCGGAAACCTTAGCCAGCATCTGTCCGTGCTGGAGAAGGCCGGGCTGGTGGAGATCGAGAAGGGCTACGAGGGCAAACGTGCCCGCACCTGGCTCTCCCTCACCCCCGCGGGGGAGCGCGCCCTGCGGGACGAGGTCACCCAGCTCAAGCGACTCATTCACCAGATCGAGCACGGCAGCTCAGCCCCCGAGTCCTGATCCGCATCCCGGCGAACCGTGGTGAGCCGTGAGCGGCTCCCGCCGGCGTCCGGCGGACCCGGACAGCACGCCGAACACCGTCCAAGAAACCCAGGGAGGACCCGTGAGCATCACACCGGTCACCACGACGGACATGACGCGCCGCCGCATGCTCGCAGCCGCACTGATAACGGGGTTAGGGGCCGCCGTGCCGATCAGCGCAGCGCGCCCGGCGTGGGCGGCTCCGACCGCCCCCGGTCTGTCGCGGCTCACGCTGCCCAGGCCCACCGGGCCGCACCCGGTGGGCACGGTGCCGCTCCACCTCGTCGACACCTCGCGTCCGGATCCTGCGGCCGGCCCAGGACATCATCGCGAGTTGATGGCCAGCGTCTGGTACCCCGCTTGCAAGACGAAGGACCTGCCGCGTGCTCCCTGGATGACCCAGGGTGCGCTGCGGGCGATTCTGGCGGACGTCGGCTTCCCCCTCGATCCCGCCCTCGGCCCACTCACCGCCGCACACGTGGGCGCACCCGTGCACCAAACGGGCTACCGCCTGCCCGTCCTCGTGTACTCGCACGGCGCGGGCAGCCATCGCGGCGACCACACCATCATGGTCCAGGAACTCGCCAGCCACGGCTACGCCGTGGTCACCGTCGACCACACGTACGACGCGTTCAGCGAGTTCCCCGACGGCCGACTCACCGTTCCGGCACAGGCCCCGCCGTTCCTGGGGCCCCGGGACTTCGCCACGGACCTCCGGTTCGTGCTCGACACCGTCGAGGCCATGGCCGCCGGGCACAACCCCGACGTCGACGGCAGGCCACTGCCCCAGGGGCTGCTCGGCGCCCTCGACCCGAGGTGCATCGGCGCGTTCGGCTGGTCGAAGGGCGGCACCGCCACCGCGCTCACCATGCTTGCCGACCAGCGCGTTGGCGCCGGGCTCAGTATCGACGGTCCGATGCAGCCGACCATCACCACCGACCTGGACCGGCCGTTCATGATGATGACCGCCTCGTTTACCCGGGCCGCCATGCCGGACGTCGCCGAGTTCTGGACACACCTTCGCGGTTGGCGGCTGAACATCCAGGCTGACGGGGCCATCCACAAGACGTACGGCGACGACGCGACACTGATCCCGCAAGCGGGCAAGGTCCTCGGCATGACGAGCCAGCAGATCCAGGACATGACCGGCACCCTCGATCCGACTCGGGCGGTCCGGATCCAGCAGGCCTACCCGCTCGCGTTCTTCGACCTACACCTGCGACACCGCCGCCGACATCTGCTCGACGGCCCGAGCGCGGCCTTCCCAGAGGTGAAGTTCATCCCGTAAGAGGCGTCGGGCCGCGCATTGCGCGGTCCGCCCAAGAGTCCCAGGAATGCCGTCGCCATCCGGGCGCGGCCTTCGCAAGGCCGGCTGTCCGCGTCCGCGCAGCCCTTCCGTTGCGCGATTGGCGCTCCTATCACTCGCCGTCGTCCTCCCCGCCGGTCGAGGGTTCGCGTAGCGGCCTGCGGCCGGCCTCCTGCGGGCGGAAAAACGCATAGCGGCCGGCGAAGTTGATGTGGTCAAACCGCAGCGGTGACAGGCGAGCCAGCAGGTCGTCGGTGCCGGGGAAGCCGCCAGCGGCGAGCTGCTTGACCGTCCGTCCAGGTAGAGGCTTTTCCACAGCGCTACGGCGTTCAGGGCCAGTCCCAGCGCGCCGAGCTGGTCCTTCATACCCTCGCGGTAGTTCTGCCGCAGCTCGCCGCGCTGACCCAAGAAGATTCGGGGCCGCGGACCAGGCAGCCACGACACTTGTGAGGGAACAAGTGCCAGCCCCAGATGGCTGGACCAAGACCTTCACCGATCCCCGCCTCTGCGCGGCTATCGTCGACCGTCTCACCTTCAACGGCACCGTCATCGAGACCGGCACCGACTCCTACCGTCTCGCCAGCACCCGAGCACGAGCCGAAGAACCTGCCAAGGTCGGCTGATTCACTGGAAGCCGACTCGGCCCGACGGTGCATCTGGCCGGGGATAGGGTCGTCGGATGCGCCAGTTCACAGATAGTGAAGCCTTGTCAGGGATCGTGCATGAGGCACTGGGGGCGGAGGCCCGCGTTGTCGGAGTGGACCGGTTGCGCGGCGGGAGCAAGAAGGGGGTCTACCGGGTTCACACGAGCGGATCACATGCAGCGAGTGTGATCGTCTACAGCTGGGCCGAGGCCGAGAACTTCTGGCCGGCTGCCGAAGCCATCGACGCGGCCTACCCGTTCGCTCCCGCCTCCGGGCTGGTCCCCTTCCTGGCGGCCCAGCGGAGACTGGACGGCCTTGGAGTCCGGGTTCCAGGGGTGCTTCTCGCTGACGACGGCCGACGTCGCTACCCGGCGGACGTGGCAGTTGTCGAGGACGTTGCCGGCGGCACGCTAGAAACGCTCCTGAAGACGGATCCCGCACGCGCATCACGTGCCTTGAGCGAGCTGGCCGCAATGCTCGACGTGATGCATCAGCAGCGCAGTCAGCACTACGGCAGGGTGGACGTGCTCGAACGGGGCGACAGAGCGAGTGGCGATTCATGCGAGCAACTGGTGCTCGAACGTGCCATCGAGGATCTCGCTGAGGCGGCCGAACGCAACCCCATCATCGGATCAGCCGCAGCTTCTTTGCACGATCGCTTGCAGGAGCTGGCCACACGAGTGGCTCCGCGTACGCAGCACGGACTGATCCACGGTGAACTCGGGCCCGACCATGTCCTGGTCGATGCCTCCGGCCATCCTGTCCTCATCGACATCGAGGGCCTGATGTTCTTCGATGTCGAGTGGGAGCACGTGTTCCTGCAGCTTCGTTTCGGTGACCAGTACGCGGCCTTGTCCCGCCCCGGACTCGATCCGGCACGGCTCGACCTCTACATGCTCGCGATGCGTCTCTCACTGGTGGCCGGCCCCCTTCGTCTGCTCGATGGCGACTTCCCGCACCGCACGGTGATGCAGGAAATCGCCGAGCACAACGCGAAAGAAGCACTGGCTCTGTTGGTCTCATAGCACCGCGTCCGCCACATACGCATCGCTTCCGCCGCTACATGCCTCGACGGCCAGCCGCCCTGACGGGCGGCTGGCCGTCCCACGTTCCCTCACTCACTCGGCAGTGCCGTCATTCTCCTCGACACTCACGAGCCGGCTGATCGACAACTGACTCCAGAACCGGTCGACAACCGCACGGCGGTGCCTGTACTGGGGGCCGGCCTGCCGGGCCCAGGCGTACCGAGTGCGGTAGGCCACCGAGCGAATCGGAGCACCGGGCCGGCTGCTGCTGAAGGCCGTGGCCACCGACGACAAGCGCCTGCTGCCGCGGCTGACGTGCCCGGTGTGGGGCGGCCCGATTATGCATAGCACGCCCCGGTCAGGTTGCGGCCCTCAGAGCTCTGTGGCCTCAACGCCGTGCTTGAAGAAGGTGAGGTACGGCGTAGTGCCGTCCTCCCGGTAGTTCAGGAGAGCGACCGCACCGTCAGGGTTCATGCTCTGGCCCGTGAGGAACTCGTAGTCCATGAAGTTGGCCTCCAGGACACGCTTGGCCAGGGCGGCCGACTCCTTCTCGAAGACCTCGACGGACTCCGGGGCCGTCTCAGTCAGCTTCGTCTTCACGGCCTTCAGGTAATGCGTGAGGTAAGCCCCGTACGACTTCTTATCGAACGTTGTCGGCCGCAGACTGTGCGCGAATACCACGTCGAGCACCGTTTTCATGCCGCCGGAGGGCCCTTCGACCTCGATCAACTTGCACTCGACTTCGTAGGCGCCCTCCGCCTCCTTGACGGGGAAGTCGTCGGTGAAAAGTTCGTCGCCGCTGATGATGTCGATGTAGAGCTGCATCGCCTCTGGGGTGCCTTTCTGAAGAAGCGGAAGCGCAAATCGGAGCTCGCCGGAGCGGCGCGCCGGTCTGGATGTTGACCCTTCGGCGCCCGCTGGCCAAGCACACTGCGCGATTGATCACTTCCGCAAGCTGCCAGCCGAAAGGTCACCCGTTCCGGTGCCCGCCAGCCGCCACAGGACAACCAGCGCCCCGGGAGCTGGCTCCGGTCGGCGCCGAGCCAACGCTCGAAGCCATCTGAGCAGTCCGGGCGCCGCGTGCGCCCTTGCCCTCGACGATGAACCGGCCCCACTGCCCGGACTCCCAGTGCACGTCCGAGACCCGCACGCCGCACACTCGGAGGCCCGCACCCCGGACAGGTACGCGATCTTCGCCATCACGTAGTGGCGGTAGGCCACTGCCTCCTTCCGCGCGGTCGGCAGAGCCTTGCGCCACCGTGCGAAGAAGTCGGTCATCGCCCGCTGCGACGGCGGCACGCGCAGGCCGAGGTCCCCACGGTGGCGTGGCCGGTTGAACGGATCGACGGGCGACTCGACCGCGGCGCCGAACAGGCGACTGATCTCCCCGGCGTACCGCTGTTCAAGGAACGCGTAGAAGCCGTCGATGTTGGTGATCTTCGCTCGCACCGTGGACCGCGCCCGCTTGCCCACGCCCGCGAAGTACCGGTCCAGGTGCTTTGGCTCGATCCGCCAGGGGACCGTTGCGTAGTGATCGCACAGCTCGATCACCGGCTTCACGAGTTTGTCGATGGTGCCCGGCATCAGCCCGGCGGCGTCCCTGGCCCACTGATACTCGGCCAGCACGTCCAGGAAGAACGCCCGCTCGTCCGCCGGATCCGACGACGCCGACCGCCGCCCGTGCAGCGTGAAGACATCGGCCAGAGGCATCCCGGAGTTCAGGGGATCATCGTTCTGTGGGGCATGCGTCGGCAGGAGCGCCAGGCGACGAGTTTCAGATTCCTCCACGGATCCGCAGATTAGGGCCGCTGCTCGCAGAATCTGCCAGTAATCACAGGAATCTCACGCCATCGGGTGACGAGTCGAACAGGCCTCGTTGACCTGCTGACTTGCGGCGTTTCTCCCACAGCGCGCCACTCCGGAACCCGTACGTGCTCCGGTTACGAAGTGGGCCGGCCACTGGTCGGCCGCCCGGGCCGCCTCGGCGTCGCGTCCTGAAGCCGGTTCTGTAGCTGCTCGAAGGCCAGCCGCCCCGAGGCGTCCCATACGACCAGCTCGCCGTCCAGGGCGGTCGCATCTGGCAGCTGCGCGGCCCGGGCCACCATCTCCGGGAACGCCGGCGCCATGTCGGTGCCGCGCCTGGAGCGCAGCACCCCTCGGCCCGCGTCGACGCAGACGGCCGCCCGGAACCCGTCCTTCTCCAGACTGAGGCATGTCTCAGAGACACTGGTTCCCGATCTGCGGTCCGGTGGCGGTTCCCGGACGGCCTCTTCCATGGATTCGGTCAGAAGCCTGTGGGGTGGCCCCTCTGCCGCAAGGGGCCGCCCCGGGGTGGGTTAGCTGTCTGTCACTTGGACTGGAAGTTGGCGACGTGGTTGGTGCCGCGCGGTCGGCCGGCCTTGATCGGGCGTTAGATGCACCTCGGCAGTTTGCCTGTGCCACGAGGCCGGCCGTGCCCTTCTCAGTGGTGGCGCGGGCGAGGAAGCAAGGCGAACGCGCTCTCCGCGATCGAGGTCAGGCGGGCGGGACTGTTGCCGCACGCGCCTGCGACATCAATCCCGCGGATGATGGTCCACAGAAGGTGCGCGAGGTCGTCGGGATCCGCGTCGGGGTCGATGTCGCCGTTGCGCTGCGCCGCTCGCACACACTCGGCCACCGCCGTCACGACCACAGAGAAGCAGTCGTTGGCCAGGCGTTCCACCTCGGGGTCGGAGGCGCCGATCTCCAGGGCCATCTTGGCGGCGAAGCAGGCCGCCGCCGCCCGGTCAGGGGCGGGGGGGACGTCGGCGGCGAGTGGCACCCCGTGGACGGCGGCGCGGAGCAAGTAGCCGTGCAGTCGTTCCAGGGCGCCCTCGTCCGGTCCGGCAAGCGCCTTCGGCAGTTGCTCCAGCCGGGCGAAGTACACGGCCATCGCCTGCAGCAGCACGCCGTGCTTGTCGTCGAACGTGGCGTAGAGGCTGCCGCGGCCCAGGCCGGTGGCGGCGCTGATGTCGTCGACGCTCGTGCCGTTGTAGCCCGAAGCGCGGAACTGCCGCTCGGCGGCATGGAGGACGTGGTCGCGGTCGAAGCTTCGTGGTCTCGCCATACACAGAAGGTAAAGCCGACCTGCCGTTCTTGACAACTCAGTACAGAACCACCTAGGTTTCCGACTGTTCAGTACAGAACTGTCCTGAGCTCACCGGACAGGTTTGGTCCGGGCTTGCAGGACCGGTGCGGATGAGATCGACCTGAGCACAGGCCACCCCGCGCAGCGCAATGACGAAGCCATGCCCTCAACCGAAGGAACCACCATGCAGACAGCTCCCCCTGTGGCCCTCGTGACGGGCGCCTCCTCCGGGATCGGGCGGGCGGCGGCGCTCGCCCTGGTGGGCGCCGGCTTCGCGGTGGTCGGCACGAGCCGCAACGCGGCGAACGCCGAGCCGCTCGCCGGGGTGACGTTCCTCGATCTCGACGTGGCCAGCGACGAGTCGGTCCGCTCCCTGGTCGAGGAGGTGATCGAGCGGTTCGGCCGGATCGACG
The DNA here is from genome assembly GCF_055580085.1 of Streptomyces sp. NPDC032126. Taxonomy (NCBI): domain Bacteria; kingdom Bacillati; phylum Actinomycetota; class Actinomycetes; order Kitasatosporales; family Streptomycetaceae; genus Streptomyces; species Streptomyces sp. NPDC032126. The sequence continues at coordinate 1,690 of NZ_JBVIMA010000017.1, read as the reverse complement.
TCCTGGTCAACAACGCAGGCGTGGGCGCGGTCGGCGCCGGCGAGGAGAGCTCGATCAACCAGGCCATGGAGGTCTTCGACATCAACGTCTTCGGCGTGATGCGGATGACCAACGCAGTGCTGCCCCACATGCGCGCCCAGGGCAGTGGCCGCGTGGTCAACGTCTCCTCGGTACTCGGCCTGATCCCAGCCCCCTTCATGGCCGTCTACGCCGCCACCAAGCATGCGGTCGAGGGCTACTCCGAGTCCGTCGACCACGAGCTTCGCGAGCACGGCATCCGGATGCTGCTGGTCGAGCCGGCCTACACAAGTACGAGTTTCGAGGCGAGCAGCATGGCACCCGACTCGCCCGTGCCGATCTACGCCGCACAGCGGGAGGTCTCCCGAGACGTGCTGGCCACGGCCGTGCGCAACGCCGACGACCCGGGCGTTGTCGCGAAGGTGATCGTCGCGGCCGCCACCGATTCCAAGCCCAAGCTCCGGTACACCGCCGGCTCGATGGCCAAACGCGTCAGCGTCCTGCGCCAGATCGTGCCCTCGCGCGCCTTCGACAGCCAAATCCGCAAGCTCAACCGACTGGCGGGCTGACTCCGCAGTGCACCCGGCGCCTGAGGAGTCGCACGCGTCCAACAACAGAGACACCGAAGCCAGCCCACGACGGTCGCCGACTTCCTGGGCTCCCTGAACAGCTGATCCTCGTCCGACCACCGAGAACTCGAAGGGTTGACCGAACCATGACTGAAACAAGGAAAGGCAGGAGGCCGTGGCTGCGACGACTCCTCCGTACGTGAGCGACGCACTGGCCGAGGGGACCGTCGACGCGGTGGTGATCGGCGGGGGCGCCGCGGGGTTGAACGGTGCACTCATCCTGGCCCGCTCCCTCCGCTCGGTCGTCGTGATCGACAGCGGCTCCCCGCGCAACGCGCCCGCCGATGCCGTGCACGGCCTCCTCGCCCTGGACGGCACCCCGCCGTCCGAGATCCTTCGACGGGGCCGGGAGCAGGTGCGCCAGTACGGGGGACGCGTCGTCCACGGTGATGTGGTCTCGGCCGAGCCTGCCGCCCCGTCGGCAGACGGGGACCTGCGGTTCACCGTCACCCTGGCCGACGGCCGCCGCATCACCGCCCGCCGCGTCCTGGTGGCCACCGGCCTGAAGGATGTGCTCCCGGAGGTGCCCGGGCTCGCCAAGCACTGGGGGCACAGTGTGGTGCACTGCCCGTACTGCCACGGCTGGGAGGTGCGCGACGAGCCCATCGGCATCCTCGCCACCGGCCCGGCCTCCATCGGCCCCGCGTTGTTGTTCCGGCAGCTGACTGAGGACCTGACCTACTTCACCCACGGCACCGACCTGGACGAGGACACCCGCGCCCGCTTCGCCGCCCGCGGCATCCGCGTCATCGACACCCCGGTCACCGAGATCGTCGACGACGCGGACGGCGCCCTCGCCGGGGTGCGCCTGGCCGACGGCCAGGTCGTGGCCCGCCGCGTCCTCGCGGTCGTCCCGCAGGTGCAGGCCCGAACCCAGGGCCTGGAAGGACTTGGCCTGCCGGTGTGGGACCTGCCGAATGTGGGCCGCGGTTTCGCCTCCGGCTCGGACGGCGCCACCGAGGTGCCGGGTGTGTGGGTGGCCGGCAACGTCACCGATCCGGTCGCCCAGGTCGGGGCCTCCGCAGCGGCCGGCGCACTGGCCG
>NZ_JBVIMA010000016.1:0-62515 GCF_055580085.1 Streptomyces sp. NPDC032126 | reverse complement strand
AGTCCGCCTCGGACGATCCCCCGTGTCGTCTGAGGTTTTTCGTTGGGTGCTCGTTGACCTGCGGAGATCCCGGCCGTTCCGCCATTTCACGGAGATGCGGCGCCCATTGGTTCGGCTTCGTTGGGTGTTCGCCTGGATTGGGTCGGAGTGATCGTCTCCCGCCCGTCTCCCAAGCGCCACGGAAATGCGCGCACCCCCCGCCTTCGGGCAGGGGGTGCGCTCGTATCGGTGGCCACTCGGGAGGGGCGTCCTAAGCCGCACACCGACACGTCTTACCCTCCCTGACAATCCGGATGACCGGAAGGATGCAGGTGGATGCCTTGATTCACCCATTCGAGTGAACACGCGTTCGATTCCTGGACACTACATCGAGCCTCGCGGCATATGCCAGACCGTCGCGAGGCTGGGCATGATCAAAGAATGCTTCAGATCTGCTGCTGACTAGCGATCATGATCCGTAAAGCGTTGCACGGGTGCCACCCGATCAACCCAAGTGGATCCTCGACGCCCGTCGAGCCGTCGGCGACCGCATCCGGATCCGGCGCATGGACCAGAACATGACCCAAGAGCGACTCGCCCACGCATCCGGCCTCGACCGGTCGACGATCCAGCGAATGGAGGGCGGGCACGAGATGAAGCTCAGTCACCTGCTGCGCGTTGCGGAAGCGTTGCGCGTTCACGTCACCGACCTCCTTCACGGCTGACTGTCGACAAAAAGTCAACAGCAGTGCGCACCACACTGGAAGTGTGGCCGCTGCATATATGCGTGTGGATCATATGCGCCCCGTGCGAATTTGTAACCGCTTGCTCACGCCTTGGCTAGGGCTTACGCCGTCCCGTTGAGCGCCTGGAACGCCCGATCGCTCGCCGACTGGTACGCGCTCCATAACTCGTCGGCGGTGTCGCAGCGGCCGGCGTCGACGTCGCGGCACGTGCCGCACCCGAGGCAGTGACGGGTCCAGGCGCCGTAGGCCTGCTGGACGGAACTGAGCCGCCCGGCGCCGACGACGGGCCGGACGGTGGCTTGGGCCTCGGGCGGTTCGTCTCTACGCTCGTCCATGTCGACGCTCCAGTCGTCGGCTGCCCCGGGGCCGCCTGTCCGCGACTCCGGGGCGTTTGTGCTGTTGAGGGGACTGTACTACCCCTTGCTACCCCTGGGGGTGGCTATGGTCGGCCGGGGGTGGTGTTCTACGGTCCGCTACCATGATCATCGACAGGGAGGGGCCCATTCCTCCGTACCGGCAGATCGCCGACGACATCCGCCGGAAGATCGAAGACGGAACGATTCCGCCCGGCCGGCGCATCCCGTCGATCGTCGAGATGGAGCAGGAGTACGGCGTCGCCCGGGACACCCTCCGTAAGGCCACGAAGGTGCTGAAAGACGAGGGGCTGGTGGAGACGGTGACTGGCATGGGCATCTACGTCGTCGACCGGAGGTCGTAGCCCGCTGTCAGACGCCGCCCATAGACTCGGGATCATGTCCTCCCCTTCTCCACCCCAGGGTCCTGCGCGCTCTGCCGAGGCCGTGCAGGAGGAGATCCGTGCTCTGATGCAGGAGACGGGCGGCTGGTTGTGGGGGCCGACGCGGGAGCGGTACGAGCGGCTGCGTGATGAGTGGGTGCGGGCCGTGCGCGAAGAGATGACGACAGCCGCCTGACGCGGCAGCGCCCTGCTCCGGTGCATCAAGCCGGAGCAGGGCGACCAGCAGAAGCAGACCCGACTTGCTCGTTGGGCTACTGATGGACTCAGGCTAGCTGGGCCCACTGACAACGCCGGGGCGGCGAGTGGACAGGACGTAGTCGCGCGCTGTCGGGAGGCTGGCGAAGGCGGCGTGCAAGCGCGCGCCGGCCGTCCGACCATCGGGCCCCCATGCGTGCGCGCTCATCGGCGGGAGCGGGTAGTGGCGCGCGACCTGCCGGAGGGCGCGCTCACGATCCGGGTATGGGCGGTGGGCCATGATCCCCAGCATGGCAGACAGCTACGACCTCTCGGGCCAAGTCGTCAACGTCTCGCCGGTCTCCTCGTCGGTGAGGGTGATGCGCACGCCGAGCCGTCCCCAGTCGCCGATCCAGGAGGCCATCTTCCGGCGCGCGGTCGCCTCGTCATTCCACCACCCGTGCTGGGATGGACGCCCGTCCGCCATGAGCAGCAGGTGGTATCGGCCGGGCCTGGTCATGCGAGCCGGATCCCGCGCGTGCGGCCGCGCTCGCGGACGATCGCACCCTTCGTCTCCAGTTCGACGAGTTGGTAGTGGACAGAGGCTCGGCTGCGCAGGCCGACAGCTTCGGCGATTTCGGTGACCAGCGGCGCCTCGCCCCGCTCCAGGATGGATTCGCGGATGACGCGGAGGATGCGTTCCTGGGTGGCGGTGAGGTAGTCGACGCGGTGCTGGGCCATGCCCCCAGTAGAAACCTTGTTCGATTTTTGGTGCAAGCTAGGGGACCTTCTCGTTCTCAGCGGCGGCCGTCGCGGATCTGGTAGACGCGAGCGCGGGAGAGGTTGGCTGCCCGGGCGATGGAGATCGCGGAGTGGCCAGCGGCGAGCGCCTCACGGATCGCTTCGTCCCGGGCGTACTCGGCCTCGTTGATGCGGCTGGCCGCGATGGTGACACGGGACAGGTCAGCGTCCACTGCCGGGCGGACGGGGAGCGGTTCGGTGATCCGCCACTGCGCGTCGGTGGCGGCCTCCCATCCGTGCTTGCTCAGCCATGCCAGGGCCCGGTTCTTGATGATGCCGGGGTGGGGTTGGTTGGTGATGCCGCCGCCGTAGGCGCCGAGTTCGCCGGTGGTGACGAGTGCGGACATGTCGAGGATGGTGTCGGGGTCGCGGCTGATTGCCTCGCGGGCGGCCTCGTCCCATACCTCGATGGTCACGTGTTCGCCGTACTCGCGGAGGATTGCGGTGTAGGTGGAGTCGGCCACTTCGCGGAATGCTGCGGCTGCGGCGGTCACGGTCGCGATGTTCATGGTTTGACCCTCCCCAGCGCCTACCTTGTGTAGCGCGCTACACATAGACTGCCCCTCCGTGCGGAGGATGTCAAGCGCGCTACACGCCGGAGCGGATCGAGTCCACCCGGCCGGGGCCCAGTTTTCTGCACACGACAGCGCCCGCCAAGACGGGGGAGCCTGGCGGGCGCAGGGCCAGTGTGGCACGGGCGCTGACAGGACGGTCCTGTTCCGCGTACCGTGACCGGGCGGCCTGCCGTGACCCCTACGGGGTGCAGGGGTTACCCCTCGGCAGGCCGCACCGAATCTCTGGGGAGGCATCATGAGCGACGACACGACCTGGGGCTGAGACTCCGGACAGCGCGACGCCCCCGCAGCACGACGGCTGCGGGGGCGTTCGCGTTCTCAGTCCTCGTTCTGCTGGAGCCTCTCCCCGAGCTTGGCGGCGAGGGCGTAGGCGGGGTGGTTGTCGAGCTGGCGCCGGCGCCGGTTGTACCGCTGGGTGGTGCGCGGGTCGGAGTGCGATACGGCGTCTTGCACGTCCTGCAAGGGGACACCGCTGGCGAGGGTGTCGGTGATGAACTGGTGCCGCAGCGTGTGGGGTTTGATGCTGGCGGCCTGCGGGATGTCAGCGCGGCGGGCGAGGACACGGAGGTGCTTCCACACCTCGGTCTGTGACCAGCGGCGGCCGGAGTCCGTGACGAACAGCGGGCCGTCCGCGCGGCCGCCGAGGTAGTCGAGCAGCGCATCGAGGGCGAGGGGCGGCACGGGCGCGGGCCGCTTCTTCCCGCCCTTCTGCGTGAGGGGCAGGGTGCGGTGCCCTCGGTCGTAGCCGAGCTGGTCGGCGTTGAGGGAGAGGAGTTCGTCGACGCGGGCGCCGGTGAGGTAGAGGAGCATGACGAGGGCGTAGGAGCGAGGGGCCCAGTCGCGCGCGGTCTGGACGAGCCGCATTGTCTCGGCCTCGGTCATCCCCTCGGTCGGCGAGTAGTCGGGGTCGACGTAGGGCCGGTTGACGGCGGCGAAGGGGTCGCTGTCGACGGCTTGGAGTCGGGCTGCGTAGGTGTAGAAGCTCCCGGCGGCGGCGAGGGCCTGCGCCTGGGTGGTCTCGGCCGGGGGCCGCCCGTTCCTCGTCGGCGTCTTGGCGAGGTGCTTGGCGTAGGCGTCGGCGAGCGGCAGCTTCGCCTGGAGCGGGTGGATGCCGGTGCTGCGGGCGTACTCCTCCCACGCCTTGAATGTGCGCGCGTAGGCCCGCCGTGTGTGGCGGCTCTTCTGGCGGGCGATCCATCCTCCGGCGATGGTGGGGAGCGGGTCGTGGTCGCCGTAGATGGCGGTGAGGTGGTCGGCGAGTTGGCAGGCTTCGTCGGGCCAGTCGTCGCGGGGGTCGTGCCGGTCGGTCGACAGCTCCGCCGACGGGCGCGGGACGATGGCGGTCACGTGTTGGGCTCCTCATCCGGGCGCACCAGGCCCGCGCCGCGTAGCCGCTCAACCTCAGCCCGCAGCCCCTGGATCGTCCGCAAGAACTCCTCGGTCGTATGAGTGGCGAGGTGCTCGCGCAGTGCCGTCTCAGTGCGGTCGGCCTCCGCGTAGAGCGCCCGGTGCGCGACCGAGGTGACAGCCTCGCTCATGTCCCACGCGGCCGGGTCGGCGGTCACGTCCAGCTCAACGATGCGGTCGACGGTCGGAGGCGGGACGTCGTGGTGCCAGCCGCATTCCAGCGGGCACAGGTAGCGGGTCGTCCCCGCAACCGGGCTCACCCGGTTACCTCCCCGCTGCTCGCCGGGCGCTGCTGGAACGCAGCCCGCAGCCGTGCGGCGGCCAACTCCAACCCTGGCTGAGCCGCCCTCACCATGGCTGCCGCGCCTTCGACGAGCTGCTGTTCCAGCGGGGACTGCGGGCGCGGCGGGGTGTATGGCGGGGTCTCGTCGTCGTGGCGGTCCAGCTGGTGACGGGCACGGGCGGGGCTCGGGTACGGGTGGTAGCTCACGGCTTGGCATCCTCCAGTATGGGATAACTGTCATTATCAACCATCGAGTTGCCGTCTGTCCGGCATTTCGGAAGGCTGCTCGCATGGCAGAAGAGACAGGCAAGGGCGCCTGGATGATGCGGTGTACGACCGACGGCAAGGGTGGCGGCTCAGAATGGGAGCGGTACTGGGATCCTGACGCGACCCCGCTGAGCGAAGCCCAGGTTAAGCGTCGCCGCGAGCGCCTACTGGAGATCCTGTTCGGACCAGACGACACCTGATACCGGCATGTTATCGAGAGCGGAGCCGTCCAATCGGCCCTCAGGAAGAGCGGGTTGCCGAGGACACCGCCGAGCTATGGCACCCCTCCCATTGACAGCCTATGGGAGGGGTGCCATAGTCGTGTTGTCGGCGGGAACGCCCCGCCACACAGCCCCAGGGGGAACCGTCATGCGACTGCTCACCGGCGCAGACATCATCGACTTCCACAACGGCCGCGACGACATCCTCGCCCTCACCCAGGACGGCGAGTTCGTCACCCTTGACCGCAGCGACCTCACCGGCCGGACCGACGCATACGGCGTCACGACCACCGACGACGACGTCGAGGTCACCGTGCTCCTGGAGCGCGAGACCGTCAACGACGGCGACTGGTTCCCCGACGCCCTCGACGACAACGGTGACCTCCACTCGGCTGTCGCCGACGAGATGGCCGCCGTCATCAACAACGACGCCGGACTCCAGGGCCTGGTCACAGTCCAGGAGATCCGCGACGTCACCACCGCCTGGGAGAAGGCGACCGCCGAGGCCGACCGGCTCGCCGCCGAACGAGCACGCCGCATCGCCGAGTTCGCCGACGCCTGCGGCAGCCAGTCCGCTGCTGCTCGCGCCCTCGGCATGGACCAGTCCACCGTCAACAAGCTGGTCAAGAAGGCCGCTGGCCGGTGACTCCGCAGTTGGGGCCGCAGACATGACGAAGCGCCCCCGCTTCCCTGCCAACCGGCAGGGAAGCGGGGGCGGTGTCGTTGGCGGCGGGAGCCCATCCCGCAGGTTCGCGGTCCAGGAGTCCTCGGGGTCGACTGCGCGCGTCTCGCCGTTGGAGGCCCTGCCGTTCGGGCAACCTGGGGTAGCGACCCCCAGGTCCCTCGCTAGACGCGAGGTATTGAGCCCAGGCTACGCCGGTTCGAAGGCCGGCGGAGGGGCAGCCATCGGCTGCTCCGGCAGCGGCCGCGGCTGAACGACGGGCATCGGTCACACTCCAGTTCGGTTGTACTCGTCCACCCTGTCCGGCGGCGCGGGCGGCTCCAGGCCGTGCCCCCGCATCTGCGCCGTCAACTCCCCCACATAGCCGGCGAACGCGCGCACCAGCGACCGAAGCGACCGGGTCTCCGCCTTCATGTCGTCGATGTCCTTCTGCATGTCGTCGCGGATCTCCCGAAACGCCGCCAGGTCGGCCTGCCGCTGCGACGGTTCCGCTTGGATCGCCGCCGCGGCCTCGTTCGCGCGAGCAGTCGCCTGCGCGGCCTTCACGGTGGCGCGGGCGACGAACCAGCCGCCCCCGCCGAGGACACTGCCGGCGGCGCCGATGACCGCTGTCCACTCGCCGACGTTCATGCGGCCTTGCCTCTCCGGGCAGGCCTCGGCGCAGGGGGGACCGAGTACTCGGGGACCGTGGCCGCCCACATGATGACCCCGACGTGCGAGGTGAGGTACCAGATGGCGACGAAGCCGCCGCGGGAGTAGTCGCCGGAGATGACGGCGCCCGTGTAGGCGAACGCCCACACGGTGGGGGGAATGAGGGCGGCGGCGAACCCGAACCAGTCGCGGCCGATTTGGAGGAACGCGGACACGGTGGTGACCAGGCCGCAGACGATCCACAGCCATGACCAGTGGCGCAGGCTGCACAGGTTGGTGAGGAGGTGCAGGCCGGGGTCGTGGGGCGGGTTGACGAGGAATGAGACGCCCCAGCAGGTTTTCCCGACGCCGAGGATGAGGAGGAAGGCGCCGCGGCGGCCCAGCATCTTGCGCGCCCGCCGGACCGCCCGCCGCATTCAGACTCCCGCCGGGCCGGACTTGACCGGGCTCGACTGCTCCACCCGCAGCGCCGGCACCGGTGCCGTGACCTCCTTGCGGATGATGAGCGCCACCGCGGCTTCCACCGCGCCCATCCACAGGGCCTGCTGGTCCGCCGACAGATGCAGGCCGAACGCCAGGAACAGAGCGAGCACGCCCTGCGCGAGGTTCACGACGGCCGCCGCAGCCGCCCCGGTCTTGAGGACGACGGCGTTGATGACGGCGACGAGCAGGGACAGGACGGCCATGATGGCGCCCTGCTGATCCGCACTCACGTCGAAGCCGTAGGCGGCCGACAGCTTCAGGGCGATCGCCACGAAGGCGAGGATGTAGACCGGCTCTCTGCCGAAGATCTTCATGGGGTCTCGATTCTCGTGGTGGGGTCAGGCGGCCCAGTACGGGCCGGACGCGGTGCGGTGGAGGAGGCTGGTCGAGGTGTCGTCGGGCGTGGTGACGCGCAGCTGGAACCGCAGGTGCCGGTCGGCTGGCACCTTCCCGGAGAGCGCGAACTGGTGACCGCCGCCGCCGAAGTGGGTGATCACCTGGTAGCCGGAGGGGTTCGCGCCGGCGGTGTCGGTCAGGTAGAAGCGGCCCTCCACGAGGGCGTCGTCCTGGGCGTCGAGAGTGATGTGCACGAGGGTGTCGTGCAGCCGGGGCCCGGAGTGCAGCACGGCATCAGCGAACGCCAGCCCCACCCACTCGCCGGAGGGCAGCACCACGTCGCGGGCGTTGGACTCGTCGAGCATCGTCGGCATGTCGGTCTCCTCTGGGGTCGGCGGGGTGGACGGGGTCGGGGTGGGCTGGACGGGCACGGCGTCGGCCGGCCGGGGGGCGCCGCTCTGCACCCACGCGTACAGGGCGGGGCCCGGACAGTCGGTGGCGTAGCCGTCGCGGTGCCCCTTGATCTCGTTTCCTGCGCCGTGCGCGCGCAGCAGCTCGATGCCGTCGCGGATCGCGCCGAGCATGGCGTCCGTCGGCCGGGTCACGCCCTCGGTGCCGACGAGCCCGACGATCGCGTAGTGAGCCCGGTTCAGCTCCTGGTTGCCGTTGGCGCCAGTGCGCTTGCCGATGCCCCGGCCTTCCAGCAGGTAGCCGTGCGGGCAGGCGCCGTAGTTGTAGGCGATGTCGCTGTAGTTCTCTTCCGTATTGGCCAGGTGGCTGGCCCGGATCGCCTTCCACTCCGCGATGCATGCGGCGTGGTCGTCGAGCAGGCGGGTGCTGACGGGAGTGCCCTCGTAGTGGGCCTTGACGCCTTGGGTGGAGGCCTGGTCGGGGGCGGCCGAGGCGGGCCAGCCGAGCTGGGCCCTGGTAACGAGCTTCACGTGCGCCCTCCTCGGGGCATGAAAAAGCCCCAGTCGGGGCACGAGTTGATAGCGAATCAGGCTTGGTCGAGGAGGTCCGAGCCGACGATGAGCCGGATCATCCCCTGTATCTGCCGTGTCAGGGCTGGGACTTGGGCGATGTGGTCGGCGTTTGTGGCCGCGCCAGCCGTGACCTTGTCGAGATAGGTCTGGTTGGTGGCGAGCGCCGTGCGGGCCTTGTCCAGCAGCGCGGCGCGGTTCGACTCACGAGCCTGCTGGGTGAGCCGCGTGTTGGCCGTTGCGTTCTCCGCGTCGGTGAACGGCCGCTCGATGACGAGCAGGCCGTACTCCCACCGCCGGTACACCCGCGCATCGGTGTCCCATTGCTCGCGGACGATGGTGTCGCCCGTCTCGATGACGGCCATGGTCACGCCTTGTAGGTGGTGACGATGACGACGCCAGCGGCACCGGCCGCGCCAAGAGTGCCGACCGCCACGCTTGCACCGTTCGAGGAACCGGACGCGCCGCCACCATAGGACGTTCCGGTGTTGCCGACCTGCGCTCCGGACGTGCTGGGGTTCGCGCGCGCCGAGCCGCCGAGGAAACTTCCGCCACCGTAGTTGGACTTGACGGGCAGGGCGGACAGCACGAGACCGGTGCCGCCCGCGCTGCCCTTCACGCGGTAGTCCCCGCCTGATCCGCCCGACCCGCCGTCCCCGGCGCCCGCGAACAGGTTGCCGGTCGATCCGGTGGCGGCAACGGATCCGGCACCGCCGATCGCTGTGATTGTTGCGCCGAAACTGGATGTGCCGCCGGTGCCGCCGGCGCCCGGCCCAACCGACCCCGCAGCGCCACCAGCGCCGACGGTGACGGCCACGCTGGATCCGAGGGCGCTGGCCGCGTATGTGCCCTTGGCGTACTCGCCGCCGCCACCGCCGCCCGAGCAGGAGCCCTGGCTGGCGGTTGTGGAGCCGACGCCGCCCGACCCACCGCCACCGCCGACGACCTCAACAACGACCCACAGCGCCCCGGTGGGCTTGTTCCAGGTCCCGGAGGAGGTGAACACCTGCACGTCGGGGGTCGTCGGGATGATGGCGTCCGCGGTCTCGGCGAGCGTCCGGTAGTGCTCCCATAGGCGGTCGTGGTCTGTGGACTCGGGGTAGGTGATGCCCTTGCTGGTCTGCTGGGTCATGAGCTGCGTCTCCAGTAGATCGTGAGCGTCCAGGCCGCCGACCAGGAGGCGCGTCCGGCGAGGCGGATGTATGGGGTGTCCGCGCTGATGGAGATGGCGAGGCCGCCGCGGGTGCCGTCGACGAGGGCCTGGCCCCAGCTGGTGGGCAGCGTGAACGTGGTCTCCCAGGGTGAGACCCTGCCGATGACGCCGAGGGCGGGCCCCGTAGTGGTCTCGTTGAGGGTGGGCGCCCCCGCCGGTCGGGTGAACTGGCTGACCAGGCGCAAGGTGGGCGAGCGCTTGCCGTAATCGCCCGAGGTGAGACGGCGCAGCCTGACGGTCGCCTTCGTGACGGTCGCGCCGGACAACGTCCTCGGCTTCGAGCCGTAGAACGCGCACCCGGTCATGCGCCCGTAGCTGCTGCCGGAGTAGCGGCCTTGGTAGGTGTCGAACGAGTTGACGCTGCCGCCGTCGGAGCGCCAGCTGCTGTCGCGGTAGGTGGCGGTCGACACCGGCGAGCAGGTGAGGGCCCCGGTCGTCGTGGTCGGTTTTGGGGCGGGTGCAGGATCCCCGGTGTCGACTGTGGTGCCCAGGGTGTCGCCTGGCGTGGGGGGCACGGTTGGTGCCGCGTCTCCCACGCCAGTCACCCAGTAGGTCGATCCGGTTCGCTGGATCAGCACCAGGTCGCCGACCGCGACGGTCACGCCCGACACGACCCGGGCGGTGACCTGAATTCCGCTGATCGTCGCCAGACACGCGCCGGCGCTGGACGCGGTATCAGCTCGCCCCAATAGGGCGCCCTGGCCAGCCAGAGACACCCGTGAGATACCCAGATCTGCCATGTCAGAGCACCCTCACGGTCAGGCTCATCTCGTCCGGCGAGTACGGCAGGGACAGTGCCTCGATGACGCCGGCTGCGCCTGACAGACCGGCGCCGGTCACGGTCACGAAGTCGCCGGCCACCAGTCCCGGGTGCGGCACCATCGTGACGTCGAGCTTCCGGTACGCCTGCCGCCGCAGCCCGAGCAGCTTCGTTGCGGCCGCCTTGCGGCAGGCTGCGACTGTCGTCATCAGCGGGGACTCGAACCGGTACGGCACCGCCAGTTCGTTGAACGGGCCGCCGATCCGGTACGGGCTGCTCTGGTCGTAGGCGACGCCCTGGATCTGGTTGCCGTCGGCGTCCTCGCCTTGGGCGACCACGCAGTTGAAGGCGCCGGTCCGGGATGAGGCGCCCCGCCATTCCACGACGGTCCCGCCGGTGCCGTCGGTGATATCGAGGACGGACGTGCCGGAGTCGGCGAGCTCGTCGACCAGTAGATAGCCGTCCTCCGTGACGCGGACATCGGCCGGCCACGCCCCCAGTACCTCGATGAGCGCGCCGAGCCTGTCGTCGTCCCACTGCATGCCCAGCGGCACAGACCGGTCGACGAGGCTGCCTCCGAACTGCACCGTAAGCGCGGGCTCGACGAGGGCGCGCACGGTGCTGCCCAGGGTGCCGCTGGGCTGGAACGGTGCGACGAACTTGGCTTCGTCGATGAGGGTGAGTAGTCCGTCAGCGTTGACGGTGACGGTGTCTCCGTCCGTGCGGGTATCGGTGATGATGAACCACCCGCGGTTGATCCACTCGGTGTCTCCGTTGCCGAGGTCCACGCCGTAGTCGACGCGCAGCCGCTGCCCGTAGGCGGCGAGCGGGTGGTCGACGGTGCGCGGATCCCAGTCGGTGGCGCCTTCCTGGCGGGGCACAGTGATGGTGATGGTCTCGGGGATGGAATCGGACCGGTCCCGTGTCTCGGTGCCCCCGGAGATGGGGATGTCCGCGGCGAGGAGGTCGTCGCCGAGCCAGGATTCGGCGCGCATGCTCATGTTGAAGCCGCGCAGAACGATCGCTTTCGCCTCGTCCGACATGTCGAGCACGTCAGCCCCCAAAGTCGAACAGGGCGATGTCCAGAAGCGTGCCGGGGAAGAAGTCGGCGATGTCCTGGAGGGTGGTGAAGTTGGCGGCGATGTCGGCGAGGGTGAACCCGCGGGCTTCGAGCACGTCCGACCACGTTTCGGTCTCGGCGACCTCAAGGTCCCATTCGCGGTACGGCGAGTACCAGGCGCGCCGCTCGTTGTCGTTGATGAGAGCTTGGTGGCCGTCGACGCCGTCGAAGCTGGTGCGGGCACGCACCAGGATGATGCCTTCGGTGGCGTTGGCGAGGACGTCCTGGAGGGCGTCGCCGTCCGCGGAGGTCTCGGTGGACACCATGATCGTGGCCTGGGCGGCCGACCGCCTCTTGCCGACCACGATGAGCCGCCCGTTGACGTTGAAGACGGCGGCTTCGCGGGTGCGCTTCTTGTCCGGCCAGTCCTTGATGGTGATGTGGGCGCCCACACCGCGGATCGCATCCGAGATGACGTCCGTGGTGACGGTGGAGGTCAGCGTTGACGAATTCACGTTCCACTGCAGGCCGTTGACGTCGGTGAGCACGGCCAGATACGCGTAGGCGGCGCCGAACGGCATCTCGGCGTCGATGCGCAGCAGCGCATTCTGCCCGGTCACGCCGACGTCCGTGGCCGCGCGGACCAGGGTGAGCGCGGAGCCGACCTGCCGGTACAGCGACACACTGACGATGTCGTCGGCGAGCAGGCCGGTCGCCGACACGAGGGTGCGCGGCGGGAACACCGTCTGCTGGGCGCCCGCGACGTTACTGGACGCCTCGCGCAGTCGCAGCACCCCGCCGACGCCGGTGGCGGCCGCCGCGAGCGTCGCCGACACGGTCGGCACTTGCGTGCCGGATCCGGTGGACACCGAGCAGGTAGCGACAACGGCCCGCGCGGCGTTGCCGGATGTGACGGCGTCGTCGGCGCGTTCGGTGACCGTACCGAAGGTGATGCCCGTCGCTGTGGCTGCCTCCACGGTCATCGACGCGGTGGAGGCGGTGACGCCGTAGCCGAGCAGGAGGAAGTCCCCAGCTGCCCACGTCAGTGCGCCCGCCCCGGCGGCCGAGAATCCGGTCCCAGAGGTGGTGTCCGCGCCGGTGGTGGCTGCCCACCGCCAGCCGGTGCCCGCGCTGCGCGCCAGGACGTGGATGCGGCCGGCGATGAGCGAGCCCGCCGAGCCTGAGGGGATGGCCGTTGTCGGCGTGGCATCACCGCCGACGGCGACCCGAACGAACCACGTCAGTCGGCGTGGCCCGGTCGATGCTCCGAACGTGCCGCCGCCGCCCGACGTCGAATCCACCCGCGTCCATCCCGACGGGGTGGACGGCGTGGGGTCGTCCGTGTGCCCTGACACCACTGCCAGCACCAGTAGGTGCCCGGCCGTCGGCGTGGCCGGATAGGCGGGCGTGATCGTATCCGTGTGCTGGCTGAGAGCTCCGGCGGCGCTGTACGAGATGGTCACCGCATCGCCGCCTTCCCCACCCTGGCCTGCCGCGCCTGCCGCTGCTCCGACTCCCGCAGTGCCGGCTGGATGACTCCTTTGACGGCACCAAGGAAGACGCCGCTGTCGAGGTACAACTCGCCGGTGAAGACGCCGCCACTCGGTGCAGGGCTAGCCGTGGGAGCGGGGGCGCTCGCATAGGCCCGGGCCGGCATGAGCTGGCCCGGCCCGCCGTGGCGACCCCACCGGTTGAGGGCGTCGATGGCCTGACGCGGGCCCGTATTCGCGGCCCGGGCGAGCATGCTGACGGTCTCCGGCACAAGCACGCCCTCGCCCTTGGACGCGAGGATCAGCTCGGTGTCACGTCGGGGCGCGTAGCCGGGGATGTAGAGACCATCGGCGGCGTGGCCGACGATGCCGCCGGAGGCGTACTTCGACACACCGCCTTCGCCCTGAGCGGGACGGCCGATGGTGTTGTACTCGGCGATCTGGATGCGGTGCGTGGTGATGGTGACGGTCTTGCTCTTCAGGGCCTCGATGGCCCGGCGCAATGCATCGACCGCGGCTTTCTGGGTGCCGGTCGGCACCGTGATCGTGACCTTCTTGCCCTTGGTGCGCGAGATCTTGAAGCCGAGGTCTTCGAGGTTCTTCTGCCCCTCCTTGGTGAGGGCGTCGACCGTGATGGTCTTGCCCTTGGTGCTGCTGACCTTCGCCTGGACCGTCTCCAGGTCCATCAGGGCGTTCTCGGTCTCCGCAATGATCTGCGTCTCGGTCTTCGGCGGCAGTTGCGCGTAGGTGCCGATCAGATCCTTGATCTGCTTGTCGGTGAAGCCGGCCTGCTTCATCGTCCGCTTCAGCGCGCCGATGCTGTCCTCCAGCACCATGTTGCCTGCCTCGACGGACCCCTTCTGGTCGGCGACGGCCTGCGCGTACTCCTGTGCGGCCTTCGCCGAGTCGAGGAACGCGCCCATGACCTCACGGCCCTTGTCGGTGGTGACATCGAGGCTGTGCCCGTTGTCCTTCACCGCCTGCGACAGATCGTCGAGGGACTGCTCGAAGTTGATCTGCCCCTCGGCGGCAGTGATTGCAGTGCCGTTGAGGGCATTGAGGGCGTCAGTGAGCTTCTCCGCCGCGGTCCGCTGATCCTCCAGCTGGTCGGCGGTCATCGCGGAGGCGTCCCCGAGAGCGCCCTGGGACTCGGCCGTCAGCTTGGACTGCGTGTCGGCCCCGGCCAGCGCCTCGGCGTACTGCGGCAGCAGCGTCAGCAGCTTCTCTGACGAGGTGCCCTGCTTCTCCGCTTCCGCCGCCATCTGCTTGAAGCCCTCGGCGGCCGTGTCTGCGGCCCCGGACTGCACCAGTGACGCCAGCGCCTCATCCAGCGCCTTGACCTTCTTGCGGGCGTCCTCAAGGCCGGGGCCACCCTCGGCCATCGGGTCGAACGTGGAGAAGAAGTCGGTGAGCCGGTCCAGCACGCCGGGATGCGCGATTCGGGCGACCGCCTCACCGAAGCCGTCCAGATCCTTACCGAAGGTCTTCGTCAGCTCGCCTGACGCCTTGCCCTTCTGCGCCAGGTCGACCAGGGCGTTGGTCAGTTTGGTGACGTTGGGGCCGGCTCCGTCCAGCTTGTCGGCGAGTGCGTCGATTCCCCACGCGATCGCGGTGAGCGTGCCCAGCACCAGGCTCATTTTGCCGAGCGTCATCATCTGCGCCCGGGCCGTCGCGGCGGTGACACCCATCGCCTGGAGTTCGCGCCGCACGGTCATGATGCGCGGCAACAGCAGGAGCATCGACGAGCCGGCGAGCCCGAGGACGCCGACGAGGCCGGTCATCATGCCGGCGGCCTGCTGTATGCCCGGGGGCAGACCGTTGTACACGTTGATCAGGCGGGTGACCCACTGGATCATGTCCCGCAGCGTCGAGTTGGCGGCCGTGCCCGTCTCGATGAGCGCCGTCTCCAGCGCCGACTTCAGCACCTGCAGGTCGCCCATCAGGTTGTCCAGGCGGGTCATGGCGACCGCCTGCGCGTACCCCTGGTCGTTGACGGCGTCCGTGTAGGCGCGCACGCCCTGCGCGCCGTACTTGTAGAGGATGTTCGCGGCACGCACGGCGTCCGAGCCGAAGATGACGCCCATGGCCGCGTTGCGGGCCTCCGGGGTCAGGTTCTTGAACGCGGCCTGCATGCGCCGGGCCATCTCCTGCAGCCCGACGAACTGCCCGTTCGCGTCGTAGGCGGAGAAGCCCAGCTTGTCCATCGTGGCCTGGGCCTCTTTGGACTGCGGGGTGAGCCGCTGCAGCATCACCTTGAAGGACGTTCCGGCGTCGGATCCCTTCAGGCCCTCCGCGGCGAACAGCGTCAACGCACCGACAGTGTCCTCCAGGCTGAGGCCGGTCTGAGACGCGACCTGCCCGGCCATCCGCAGCGACATGCCCATCTGGTGCACGTCCGTCGTGGACTTGTTGGCCGCTGCGGCGAGCACGTCCGCGATGTGCCCGACGTCCTTGCCCTTCAGCCCGAACACCGTCATCGCGTTCGCGGCAATCTCCGCGCCCTCGGCGACACCGATCTCCGCCGCTGCCGCCAGATTCAGGGCACCCTTCAAGGCGCCACCGGCGATGTCTGCGGTCGACACGCCAGCCTTGGCGAGCTCATGCTCCGCCTCGGCAGCCTCCACCGCACTGAACGCCGTGGTGCGGCCCGCCTCCAGCGCGGCCGCCCGCAACTTGCCCATCTCGCCCGCCGACGCCTGCGAGACGGCCTTGACGTTGCTCATGGCCTTCTCGAACTTCGCCGAGGCGGCGACCGCAAACCCGAACGCGGCGACCAGGCCGAGCGAGGCCATCCGGATGCCCTGCAGGGTCTTCTTCTGGTTCTGCGAGACCTGGTTCAGGGTGCGGCCCGCGCTCCGCATTGACGTGCGGATGTCCCGGGAGGTGCGCGCTGACGCACGGGACGCCTCGCCCATCCGGGCCCGGAAGGCGGCGATGTCCGCAGTGAGGATGACGGAGACGGTGCGGACGGCCACGGCTCACCCCCTGCTCAGGTTCACGTGGAGGCCACGCATATCGCCGCCGCTGCTCTCGAACTGGCCGACCGTGCGGGCCGCGGTGTGGCAGGCGTGACAGCGCACCAGGTGCGCGGTCCAGGCGCCTTCGTTCTTCGGGTCGGTGGCCTCGCCCCACGGCTGACGGCAGTCGGGGCACACATCCGCTTCCACATGCACCAGGGCGAGCGCCCACTCACGGTCCTCATCGGTCCACAGCGGCTCGCCCGGCTGCGGCCAGGGACGGCCCAAGAAGATGCTGCGCGGGACACCCCAGGCGCGGGCGGCCTCTACTTCTCGTCGGTGCGGGAGGCGAGGATCGCGGAGGCGTGCAACGCGAAAGGGACAGTGGTGGCCTCCCCGTTGACCGACCACGCGGCGTTGATGAGCTCCTGGCGCTGCCCGAGGTTGATCTGCTCGAACAGCTCGACCACATCCTCGGGGGTCATGACCGGGTCGAATGCGGACGCGGCAACGAGCGCAGGGGCGAGGGACTCGTCATCCCACGCCTCACCCTCCTTCTCGCTCGGGTGCTGGGCCACCAGATCTGACCACGCCTTCGCGCCCAGGGCACGGAACGTGAAGTCGACCTCCGCCTCCTGCATGCGCTTCCGGGCCTCGGCGATGCGCTCGGCGATGGCGATGCCCGGGTGCTGGTCGGCGATCGACTGGGACTGCCAGCCCGACACCGCCGACAGTTCTGCCTCCAGCCGCTCCACCTCAGCGGCCACATCGCCCGCCAGGCAGATCCGCACCGTGTGCTCCCGAGGGCGCGCCTTCGCCAGGATGTCCTTGATGTCGGGCATCAGGCCACCGTCGCGTTGGTGTTCGGCTCCTCACGCAGCTTCATCTGCGACGTGAACTTCGCGACTTCGTTCGGCGCCGGCGGGATGCTGTTCCGCTCGCCGCACTCCACCGGATACACCTCCACCTTCTGCCCGGCCGCCCACGCAGTCGTGTACGGGAGGACGCGTCGCACTACGAGGTAGCCCATGGTCTGGTAGGTGAGCGTCGTCCACGGCAAGTCGTCGGTGGGAGTGTCGCCCCGCTTGAACGTCACCTCGGGCGAGAACGAGCGGCGCCCAGCTCGGTTGGTGGTGAAAGTCGACGCGAGCGAGCTGTTGTCGACGTCCGCAGTCTCGGCGGGGATGCTCAGGCCGTCCGGGGTGACCCTGGTCGTGAAGTCCAGGCCGGCGTTGAGCTCGGCAGCGGTCGGCGCGGCGATGTTGGCGATGGTGGTCACCCAGGCAACCCGGGTCTTGCCGTCATTGATCACGTCGGACATGACGTGCTCCTCCTTCGGGGCATGAAAAAAGCCCCGAGGACGGGGCGGGACAGGGCAGGCAGTGCGTCAGATGACGAGGTTCGCGACGGTGACACCGGTGGTCGACGAGTAGGTGACGGCGGCACTCGTCCCGTCGGCGGCCGACGCGAAGAGCCTGCTCAGAAGAGGGCCGATCATTTTGTCGCCGGTCGTCGCCGGGACCGTGACGACCAGATCGGCGACGGCCTGGCCGTCGACCGTGGCAGTCGCCGCGATCGTGACGGTCATCGAGCTACCGTTCGTGTTCTTCACGTGCAGGAACGAGCGGTCGCCGCACGTCACCGTGGTCGAGCCGGCAGCTGCCGAGTACGTCGGCGTCAGGCCAGACCGTGCGATGACCTGCTGAGCGAGAAGCGCCATGAGAAAACTCCAATCAGGCGGAGGTGGACATCAGCCGGTACTGCACCGGCACGAAATACAGCGGCGGAGACACATCGTCGTCACGCTGTACGGGAGGCCCGCCCAGCTCCTCCGGCTGCCACGACCGTCGGCCCTCCACGGACAGCGGGCCGTGCAGGGCGGCACGGATCCGGTCGGCGACCCACAGGCAGCGCTCCTCGGACTTCCCGACAGCGGTCACCTGGAAAACCGTGTTGAAGTCCGTGCGCTGGTCGGCGAGGGACTCGGGCATGGACTGGCCGGGCGCGAAGTAGAGGACCGCGTACTCGTAGGACGTACCGCTCGGGGGTGCGGTCGGCGGGGCCTGCCCAAGCCCCACCAGCAAGCCGCCCGCCTCCAGAGCGTCCTTGACGGCGTTACGGTGCGGCAGGACTCCGGGGGCCGGGGTGGTCATCCGCGGCCCATCTGCGCGCCGATCGCCGCCACGTGCGCCGTGAACGCGGCCTCCTCGGCGGCCAGCGCCCGTGCGCCATCCATGTGTGGCGGGTTGTGGATGCTGCCGAACTCAAGGAGGTTTCCGAGGGCACCCTGCGGGCGCCCCTTGTCCGGGCCGATCTCCGCCGAGGCGCCCCGGGGGTGCGACAGCATGTCGAAGGAGATGCTCGACGGGTACAGGCGGGCGTGCCGTCCGGACGATGCGACGGCGTTGGCCCGCCAGCCGTTCTTCACATTGAGCGCGCCGCGCCGGACGACGGCCTGCGCCTGCACCTGCGCGCGGACGGCGTTGACCCGGAACACGCTCGCGAGCGCGTCGAGCTGCCGCGTATTGGCGTTGATACTCACGACCGGTCCTCCGCAATGATCCGCCACGCCGTGGCCGTGCCGCTGTACTGCACGCCCGTCACCCACAGCCGAAGCCCGACCAGCCGCGGATCCGGAGACGTGGTGACGTCAACGACGTCGCCCGGGCGGGGCCGCTCCCCCGTGGCGGGCAGGGTGGTGGAGAACGGCAGCGTCACCTTGTACTGGCGCAACGCCACTTCCCGCTCGCCCGCCTGCACCTCGGAGTCGGCTAGCTGCTCTGGCTTCACTCGCGCCTTACCGCTGTAGAAACTGACGGCCGGCGGCGCCGGAACTACCTGCCCGGTGGTCTGGTTGAAAAGGTCATCGCCGGGCCGGTACAGGGTGACCGTGTCCCGCATCAGGGCTTCCGCCTCGCGCCGACCCGCGGCCAGGGCCACATCGAGGGCGGTCACGACGTGACCACCGTGAACGCAGCCCGCCTGTACGGCCGAAGGTCAGCCTTCTGCTCGCGAGACAGCCGGGCGCCGCCGATCGTCTCCGACGCGAACGTCCTGGAGTAGTCGTCGATGGCGACGCTGCGGAGGTTCTCCGGGTTGGCCAGGTTCATCGTCGCCAGGTCCAGCACGATGTCGACGATGTCGTCGGGCACTTCGCTGTAGCCGTGGCTGTAGGTGACGCGGACCTTCGGCGCCCACACGCCCTGTGCCCGGTTCCACGGCCAGCCCATCAGCCGGGTCGGAGCCTGCCACGGGTAGCCGCGGGTCAGTTCGTTCCCGAGCCGTGAATAGTCCCTGCCCTCAACGGCGTCCCACTCGATGCCGCTGAAGTCGGCGACCTCAACGACAGTGAGCGGGTGGGAGGCGTCCACAACGAGTGGATACTGCGGCAGCCGCAGTACTCGCTCGCCGCCCGGCAGGGTGATCGTCTCGTTCTCGACGAGCGTGATGTCCTGCCGGGTGTAGCGACGCACCCGGGCAGACGCCCGGCGCAGCGCCAGATCGAGAGCGGCGTCCGAGCCTGTGGCGCCTGCGTTTCGCAGGTCGGCCGCCGTGGCGAGCAGCGGCAGAGCCATGGCGGCCTCCCCTCACTCGCCGTCGGAGTCGGCGAGCTTCTCCAGCTGCTTCACGAGAGTCGAGCGCGGCTTATCCTTCGCCTGCTCGGCCACCAGCGCCTCGGCCGCCCGTTCCGGGTCCTCACCGACCCAGGCCAGCACATCCGCGGCCGTGCCGTCGATGTCCAGCTCGGCAGGCGGATCCGAAGCCTCTTCGGGCTCTTCAACGGGAGCCTCCAGGAGGGCGCGGGCGTCGTCGTCGAGGGGCTCGACCGGCGAGTACGTGGACACGAGATAGGCGGCCAGCTCGCCGGTCACCTCGTCGTCCTTCTTCAGCGGGTGGATGCCGTAGTTGAAATACGGGGCGATGTTCTCCAGCACGCGAGCACGCATGCAAAACCTCCTTCACGCCGCTGGGACGAGTGTGAGCCCGCCCCAGCGGGGATTGGTCAGGCGTGCTCCAGGACGACGCCCCGCTTGAACAGGGCAGCGTCCGAATTCGCGAGCGAGTCAGACGGAACACCGAAGTCGCCGACCCACGACCACGAGGTAGACAGGACCTGCTGCAGGCGGTCCTGCGGCGGGCGGACGATCCGGGCGACCTCGACACCGGTCGCGACCTGGATCATCGAGACGTCAGGAACGTCCTCGACGCCGGTGCCAGCGAGCAGGCTGCCCATGCCGTCGAAGGGGTTCGCCACCAGGGCGCCCGCGCCGAGCACGATCGGACGGTGCACGGTCACGTTCCCGGCAGAGCCACCGAGAATGGTGGGGGTTTCGTTGTTGCGCACCCAGTCGATGCCGCCGAACCGGCCGATCGACAGGTCACGGTAGACGGGGCTGTCGACTCGGCCCTGGAGGGCCTGCTTGAAGTCCGAGTCGTTGAACAGCTGCGTCTCGGTGTCCGGGTCGATGTGGGCGACGTAGTAGCCACCCACGGTCGGCACGTTCATCTTGCGCAGGCGGGCGACCGCCGCACGGAACATCGCGAAGGTCACGGTGTTCGACGTGGTCAGGTCGTAGGGAGTCGAGCCCGTCGGGCGGATGCTGACCGGGGCGTTCGCGGCGACGACCGCGTCACCGACCACGTCCGCACGCGCCGTGCCAAGCGTGAGCGTCTTCGTGCCAGTGTTGACACCGGTCACAGTGTTCGTGACACCGGCGATAGTGACGGTGAGCGGGTTCGACGCAGAGACGTCGGTCGGGACACCGTTCACGAGGACTTTGGTGAACCCGTCCACCGAGTTGACGATGATCGAGGTGTCGGAGGTGCCCGCCGTGGTGCACCAGGTCCGACCGCCCGCGTAGGACGCATACAGCTTGTTGCGGCAGATCTGGTTGAGGGACTGCCCGGCGTTGATGCCGAGGGTCTGCACGTCCTCCAGGAACTTGCTGGCCAGCGCCATAGAGCTGGTCAGCATGTTGGTGTCGACCGCATTGCCGTACTGGTCCATGGTCACGGACCACTGCTCGATGCTGTAAGTCGATGCCGACGTGTCGGAACCGGTGATCGGCGTGGTGGCCGGCGCGAGCAGACCCTTGCGGGTGAACGTCTTGGTGTCACCCAGGCCGCCCTGCCACGGCTCGCTGTCGGCGATGGCGGGGAAGATGAACTCGGGCCGCAGGGCGTCCTGGAAGACCTTGTCGAGGATGCCGTTCTGCATCATCGCCCGGATCGCAGCCGGGACGGTCGACCGCACATCATGGCGGCCCAGGTCGAACCACGGCTTGGCAGCCGTCAGTACGGTCATGATCTCTCCAGTGTGATCTCGACGGACACGAGGTCCGGATGCTGCGCGGCGACCTGCTCCAGGCCAAGCAGCGCGGTTTGGGTGATGGCCGACACCGCGGCGCAGACCCGGCCGGCTTCGGCATGCTCCTCGTGACCGTCGACCTCGATGGAGGTATGGCCGTCGCCCAGGCGGGCGCGGATGCGGATCAACGGAGACGGAAGCCGGGCGCGACCTTGGCCAGTTCGGCCTCAAGGGTTTCCCGGTCTGCAGTACGGAAGTCGGCGGGCGGTTCGGCGGGACGGGCGCCCTGCCCCGGGTCAGGCTTCGGCGCAGGCTTCTTTGCCGCCTCGGGCGCCGGCCTGCGCAGGTGCGGCTTGCGCTCAAGCAGGTCAGCGAGGTCGGCTGAGATTGCGCCTGCGTCGATCTCGCCTTCGGCGTCGCTGTACTTGGCCAAGTCGAGGAACGCAACAGCGTCCTCGGGATCGGCGAACTCGGCAGCGGCAGCGCGGATTTCGGCGCGCACGGCCCGAGACGTGGCCGCCTTGGCTGCGGCTTCGAGACGCTCCGCCTTCGCGGTCGCCTTCTCCAGATCGGACTTGTCGCGGTCCTCGAACTCGGCCACCTTGCGGGCAAGTTCGTCGGCACGCTTCTTCTCGGCGGCGGCCAGCCGCTTGGCCTCGGCCCGCTCGGCCTTCATACGGTCGAGCGCCTTCT
This sequence comes from Streptomyces sp. NPDC032126, assembly GCF_055580085.1. Taxonomy (NCBI): domain Bacteria; kingdom Bacillati; phylum Actinomycetota; class Actinomycetes; order Kitasatosporales; family Streptomycetaceae; genus Streptomyces; species Streptomyces sp. NPDC032126. The sequence goes on along the minus strand of NZ_JBVIMA010000016.1, from coordinate 40,692 downwards.
TCCCCGGATCACCGAGCTTGTCGGCACCATCCGGTTCCGGATCGTCCTCCAGCTCTGCCGGCTCAACTTCCGGCTCCGCAGGCTCCGGGTCGGCCGGTTCGGGGTCGTCGTGCCGGTTCAGCTGGAACCAGCCCACGCTCTGAGCGGCGGGCAGCCAGCTACTACGAGTGCTGTGCATGTGATGGGTCTCCCGTTGCGGGATAAGGCGGCCGCGCCTTGCGCACGGCCGGTGAAGGATCGGCTAGTCGATGTAGCCGAAGCGCCGGAGCATCGCGATGGCCTCATCGCGTGATCCGGCGAGCTCATAGATCTGCTCGGGCATCAGTCGTGGCGTCCGTAGCCGATAGGCCCGGCCGATCGTCGGCGGAGCCTGGCCCCGAGCGATCGCGCGCCCCCGCTCCGAGCGGAAGAACGCGCCCCGGGCCGTCGTCCCCTCACGAGTCGCCTGAAGGCGGCGGCCATAGGTCGACGCGGTGTACATGCCGCGGCGGGCGTTCACCACGGACGTGATCGACGCTCCGTCGCGGATCGCCCGCGCGCCCGCCACAGTGAAAATGCGGTCCTGCTCACGGCGGGACAACGAGTTGAAGTACGTGCCGGAGTCGACGAACCCACGCGGGCCGCGAGCTCCCACCGTGGGTGCGAACTCCCGGTGCTCAACGACGCCACGGCGCAGGCTGCTACGGGCAATCAGGGTCGCCGGGACATGGATGCAGTCGCAGCGATAATCGAGGGTGGCGCTGGAAACCAGCGTTCCACCCGTACTCCTTCCCGGACAAGATCGCGCACCGGGCACAGCATGGCGCCGTAGCCACCCGGATATAGCCCCGAATGGTCCGGCGGCCCGCGATCCCGGCGCCGACCGCGGTACGGCCCGCGTCCGCAACCTGCGTGGCCGCCATCCGCAACAGCTGGTTCAGGCCCCGCATCATCGCCTCGACGTCATCCAGGCCGGCGGCGATGCCCTGCTTCGTCGTGATCACCGGCAGGTAGAGGAGCGAATCCAGCGCCCGCCCATCCGAAGCATGCCCAGCGAACGTGGCCGCCCGGATGCGGGCCGAGCCGTCCGGCACGCCACCGTCCGCCACCTCAACAGCGTCGATGTACGGATCGGCCTGGGCGGCGGCAGCCACCTGACCGGCCGCCACCGCCGCCACCACCCGCGGCCCCACCAGCTCCTCCCACGAGCCAGTCAGGTCCCTCCGGTCCACCTCCCGCCAAAGACCCTGGACCCGGTCCGTTGTACGGCGCGCCAGCGACGTCTGCGCCGCGTAGTACGCCTGCGCCAACTCCGCCGCCGACAGACGCTCCGGAGCCGTCGTCACGAGACGCTCACAGACTCAGGAGCCGGCTCCTCGCCGACGTCCTCAACGGGCGGCTTCGGGCCGGCCTCAAGCGCGGCCAAGTCGCCGGACATAATGCGCTGCATCGCGTCCCGGGCGGCCTTCTCGTCCTGCTCTTCCATGCGCTCGATCTGCGCCTGCGTGTAGCCCAGATCCTCGCGGGTCTGCCGCAGCGGCACGATCTTTGCCGTGTACTTCTTTACCGCCGCATCCGCCACCTGGGCCACCGTCGGCGTCGAAGCGTCCCGCCAGATCGTCTCCAGTGAGCGGGCGTCCGGATCCCACAGGCCCGTCTTGATACGGATCACCTTGCGCTGCACCCGCTCCCACGTCCCACCGTTGCCGCGCTGCTTGCGCTCGCTGCGCTTCACCAGGCGGGTCTCCGCGCTGCGGATACCGTCGGCCGAGGCCGGGTTGTCGGTGGCCTGGCCCATGAGGTGAGGGGGCAGGCCGGACAGGCTGGCCACAAGCATCGCCAACTGCTTGATCGTCTCGTGGAAGTTGGACAGTGACGCCTCAGGAAACTGGACGACGTCCGCGCCATCCTCCTTGCGGTTCTTCTCCGTCGCCCACATCCGGCCGATGATCCGCGAGAACGCCGACACGCGGCGGCCGTTGGCGTCGACGAAGTCCTCCTCGCCAAACCCGAACGCCACCCGGCGAGGCGTCGCGTGGTATTCGGCGGACACCATCATGTCCGTGGCGATCTTGCAGGCGGCATCCGACAAGGGGATGACGTCCATCAGCTCCGACACGCCGTTCGGGCACTTCAGGCGCGGACGATTCGCCAGCACCTCGACCATGACCTCGCCGATCTCGTGGTCGTCTCGCTCGATGGCGGGATCCTCAACCCATTCCCCCTTCTCCTTCACCCACCATGACGTGGCGTTCGGAAGGAGCAGGGTGGCGTGCTCGATCTTCGCGCCGTCGTCGCCGTCCTCGGACCACCGCTTCACCGCGGCCCGGACCTCTCGGGTCTGCGGGTCGAACTCGGCGAACATGTCCAGCGGCGACTCGACCGTGATAAGCGGCGTGTCCGCGTCGTCCTCGCGGGAGCCGACCACGACGTAGGCCCGGCCCATGATCAGGGCATCCAGGTGGCCCTGCTGGGACTGGGTGTCCATATCGTTGGCCTGCCAGATCCGCCACAGTTCATCATCCGCCTCGGCCATAGCCGGGAATCGGAAGCCCTCGACATCCAGGCGCTCTTCGACGGAGTCGACGACGAGGCGCGGCCAGTTGATGACGACCTGGCGGACCGTTTCCTGAAGCTCAGCCTGCAACTCCGGCGCCATGTACGACAGCGGCTGATTGCCCTCGTAGTAGGCGTTCAGCCGCTTCAGCTCCGGCAGGCACCTGTCATGGCAGGAGATGAGGTGCTTGAGCCACTGAAGCTCCGACCGGTCCACGGGCTCACCACCTCACCTCAGCACCAGCATCTTGGACTTCTTCCTTGGACGCGCCTGACCCGCGGCCACAGCGTCGCCCGCTGCCTCATGGGCGAGGATGCTCGGGATCGCAGCGTCGATCTTCTGTGCCGGGCTCGCCTTGCTCAGGACGTACCGGCCGCCCGTTCGGGCTGCCTTCCGGGCATTCCGGACGTGGACCTTGGTGATCGGACACCCGTCATGCCGGAACGGCGAGTCCGCCTTGTTCACATCCGTCAGCAAACGCTCCGCCGCCGCATGCATCTGCACCGTGCGGTACGTGTACCAGCGGACCACGCGCTTCTCGCCGTACTTCTCCGCCCACGCGTCCACCTCGGTCTCCCAGTACGGGGGATCCGCGTAGAACCGGACGATGTTGTAACGGGTGAACACCTCATCGACGGCGGCATCCACCTCGAGGCGAGGCACCTGCCCGCCGTAGTCTGCCGGATTCCAGATTGTCGGCAGACTGTCCGGCCCGAACGTCGGAGTGAACTGGTAGCCGTCCAGCGTTTCCAGCCGTAGCGCCGTGTGGTCGTCAACGTCGGAGCCGTCGAAGCCGGCCACGACCGTCGTGCCGTCCGGCACCTCCCGCGGCTGGGCCAGACCATCCCAGGCGTCGCCGTTCATCCAGGCGCCGGAGCCGTACACGATGCGGTTCCCGAAGAACCGCTCCGCCTGCTCAGGATCCTTCTCCATCAACTCCGCCGCCTCGGCCTCAATCGCGTCGAGGTCGACGTGTGTGGAGCCCGCATACACGAAGCGGTGAATCTTCCGGCGGTCTGCCTTGTTCGTGTACTTCAGCGACGCTGGCGGCACGCGGTGGAATCGGAAGATGTCCTTGACCTTGGCCTCGGCTGTGCGCTGGGCCACCGAGTCATCCGCCGGATTCCACGCGTTCGTTGTCTCAAGCGATCGGCCGCCCATGCCAGCCGCACCTCGACGCTGGGTTGTGGCGACCCGGTCCATCTTGTTCGCGACCGTCCACAGCTGCGTTTCATCCTGCAGTACGAACGTCACCGGGTTACCGAGGCGGGACTGGGCGCTCGAGGTCACCACGTCGATACGGCCATCGTTCGGCAGCCGGATGAACTGCTCACCCACGCGCATGAGCTCGCCCAGCGGGCCATAGCGGATCATCGACTGCAGCGGACGGTAGACGTTGTCCGTCTGCTCCTCGGAGAACGCGGTGATCTGCACCAGAGGCGTCGGCCATGGCCGGCCCATCGGCTCCCCAGGCTCGTACTCGTAGCACCAGCCGCAGCCACAACCCCAGTCCCGGCAATCGTAGATTTCCCCGCCATCGGCCCAGCCATTGAACACCGCCGGACCAACGCCCTCGAGCGCACAGATCGCCGCCGTCCACGGGCCCTTGCCAGTCTTCTGCGGTGCCACGCACTGCCCACGCCGGTAGTGGAACGCCGGCGCCAACTGGCCCACCTTCGCCTGCGCCCTCACCCGGTAGAAGTTCGCCGTGCACCACAGCTGCCAGTCGTACATCTCGAACCGGTCGCCTTTACGGAACCCGTCGGGGACCACGCAATGCTCTTCCACCCAGTCGCATGCGACCCACAAGGTCGGGAAGTCGACGACGAATTCAGTCCCCGTCACCGGAGACGACCTTCAGGCGCGACCGCGCAGACCTCGAGGAAGACGCTGCCCTACCACGGGCCGTCGGCTTCGCAGCGGTCGACTCGTCGGTTGTGATGCGCCACCGATTCGCCCGCATCCCCGGCGTCGTCAGCCCTAGGCTGTCGGCCATCTGACGCACCAGCGTCGACAGGTTCACCCGGGAGTCCATCAGTTCCGCCTCAGTGAACCGCCGCACATACAGGGCCACTTCGAGCTCCTGCCCGAACCGCTCCCACATGATGGCCTGGGGCTTCCGCCACAGGTCCGTCCACAATTCCGCCTCACGGTCGCTCTGCTCACTCAGCGGCCACTCGGGCGTTGCGCCCCCACGGCCGTCAGCAGGCAGGATCGCCCACTCGCCAGCATCCCGATCGCGCCGGAACGCGTTCGGGTCAGGCGCTGGACCAGACCGGGCCCGTGCACCACCCTTCGGCATTTCGATCACCTCAACTGCCGCCTTGCGCGGCCAGAACCGCCGTCACCTTGCGTGACAGCGAAGATCACTTACGAAGATCGGAACCCGGCGCACATCCGCCGCGTCTCCCCGGCGGTCCGATAGGGGGTGGCCACGGAGGGTATCCCCCCAGGTCAGAGGCTTGCGGGTTGATCGCCGCCGGTCGACGATCATCTCCGGCAATCGCGTTTCCGCAGGTCAGAGGCTCGACCTGATCAATCGACTGCTGATCAACCTCGACTCGGCCGCCGAGCGATGTCACGTTGCGCAACGCAAGCCAGCGCATGGCGTTGCCCCGTCACTGGTTCCACCCTCCAGGCTGAGCCCTGGCTGTCTCGCTGCTGTGGCACGGACCACACAGCCCACGTCCGTGCGCGGGATCGTTGGGGTCGAGGCCTCGGTCGACGAGCTCGCGCCGGCTGAGCGGGTGGTGGTCGGCGTGCACGCTGGGCCGCTGCGTGCACAGCACGCAGATCGGGTCACGGGCGAGGACGGCCGGCCGGAACCGGATCTCGTGCTGCCTGCCGTAGCCTCGCTGTCTCGCCGTGCCGCGGCTCTGCTCGGCCTGGCGTTGGTGTTCTTCGCACCGCCCCCCGCCCTGGGTGTACTCGGGGCACCCGGGCACGGTGCATACCCGGTAGCCACCGCGTCTGGGCATGGCCGCCTCCGCTTCGGTACGGTGTCCCGCCTTGGGGGTGGCACATGGATGCAGCGCTCGGCGTGTTCGTGGTCGGTCTGGCCGTTCTGATGATCGGCGTGGTCACCGGGTTCACGGTGCCCTTGCTCGTGATCGGCGGACTGATGATGCTCGGCGCCGTTGCGGCGACCGCGCGGCGGCGCCGGACAGGGCCCGATCCGGACGTGGTACTTCGGCCTGGCGGCGATGAGAAGCCCTGGCGTCGTAGGGCTAGGTGACGCTGAGGTAGCCGGCCATGCGCACGATGTTCTCCGAGCCGGGAGGGTCGAAGGACAGGTAGACCCGGTAGTCGCCTGGGGTCAGGGTGAGCGCTCCGCCGTCGGGTCCGACGAGGAGCTGGGCTTCTGGTCCGCTGGTCCACGCTCCGGTCTTCCACTCCCCGACGGTGGGGTTGGCCCGGTTGTGGACGGGCAGGATGGCGATCTTGGGTGGGCTGCCCATGATGTCGACACCCGCGGGCGCGGTGACCGGCACGTGCAGGTATTCGGTGGAGGTGGCGGGGATCACCACGGCGGATCCACCTCCCAGCCGTCTGCGTGCGGACTCTGCGCGTTCCAGGCCAGCGTGTAGGGCTGCCCTGCCGCCCAGGGGCTGTAGGGGGTGCCGACGGTGATGTCGATGTCGTCGTGCGCCGAGGTCGTTGTCCCGCCAGCGGTGAGCACCGCGGTAACGGCCAGGGCCGCGTCTCTGCTTGCGGCTGTCGACCCGTCGGCTGTGAGCACGGCCGTGGTGGCCAGAGTGCTGCCGCTGCTGTGACCCGCCTGTCCTTGCGCGGTCAGGTCTGATGTGGCGGCGAGTTGGCCGTCGTCGGCTGCTGCCCTCTGCCCGGATGCGGCAAGGCTGGCCGCTGCGGTGAGCCCGGCCGGTCCGGACGCTGCGCGCGTGCCGTCCGCAGCGAGGCCCGCTGTTGCGGTGAGGCTGGAGGAGCCGCTCGCGGCCCGGGTCCCTCCTGTGGTGAGCCCGGCCGTGGTCGTGAGGGACGTGTCGCCCGAAGCGCTCCGTAGGCCCGCGGCTGTGAGGGCTGCGTTCCCGGTGAGCGCTGCTGCTCCCCCGGTGCTTCGCTGTCCGGCGGTGGTCAGCGTGGCGGTGCCGGTCAGCGCTGCGTCGCCTGTTGCTCCGCTGGTCGTGTCGGCGGCGGCGAAGTCGTCGAAGCGCAGCGAGCTGGTGGACTCGGCCCGCAGGCCGACGCTCGTGCCGGTGGTGACGTTGGTGTCGGTGACGGAGACGCGTTCGACTCCGTTGACGAAGCCCTTGATCGTAGATCCGATCGCCTGGACCTTGGCGACGTCGCCCGCGACGGCGGCTGCCGCGTAGCTGCCGATGGAGGTGAAGGATCCGCCGACGACACTGAAAAGGTTCCAGCTGGTGCCGTCGTTGCGCCACAGGTAGCCGGAGGTGATGTTGCTGTTACCGCGGCACCAAACGCCGTGGCTGACGGCTGCGGTGGCTGCGATCGTCACCTGCGCATAGTGGTCGTTGGTGGCCATCGCGGTGGCGGCGCGGAGGATGATCGTGCCGCCTGCGGATCCGGAGCTCAGCTGGTTGGAGATGATCGACCAGTCGCCGGATACCTCGACCCAGTTGGCGCCCAGGTCGGTCGAGTTGGCGCGGTTGAAGTTGTCGGTGAAGGTCGTCATGGCGACGCCTCCAGGCCGCTACGCGGATTGCGGAGTGAGCGCTACCCCGAGCGTGTTCAGGGTGAAGGTGTCGGCTGACGCCCACGCCTTGTTGGCCGTGAGTGCCACGGAGAAGAGGAACGTCCCGGCGCTCGAAGCGGTCCACACGGAGATGTGGGTGAGGGTCTCCGACGTGCCGCCGTTTGTCCACGCTGACGGCGTCGCGCTGAGCGCGAGGGCTGTACCTGAGGAGGAGGCGGCGAATGTGCAGCTGTTGCGGGTCGTCGAGCCGGCCGAGATGTTGGAGGTGCCGGCGGCACCTGGGTCGCCGGTGTGGAGTTGTACGAACGTGCCGGCGACCGGGCCGTATGCTGCGCCTGCGGTGCGGAGGGTGTTGAGCCAGCTGGAGACGAGGCTGGGGGCGAGTCCTGCGGTCACTGCTCGCCCTCCTCGGTCTCGGGCTCAGCGGCTTCGTCGGGCTGGGCAGGGGTGACCTCGCCGGAGGCCTCCAGCCGCAGCACGTACTCGTCGGGCATCGGGCCTCCTCGGCGGCGGGTTGGTGGATTCCCGCCGTCCGGACGGGGGGTCAGGCGGACGGCAGGGAGATCAGGCGGCCTTGGGGGCTCGCTGCGGCATGGGCCGGTAGTTGCGGGCCCGCTCTTTGATCTCGGGCAGGGCGTACATGGTCTTGTACTCGTGCCCGTTGCCGGTGAGGCGGCCGTCGCCTTGGAAGCGCCGGATCTTGCCGCGTCGGGCCCACTGGCGGATGACGGGGCCGGGGACGCCGGTTGCGGCGATGGCTTCGTGCTCGTAGACGAGGTCGTCGGGGTAGAGCTCGGTGACGTCCACGGCGGGCCTCCCCGGGCATGCAGAAGGCCCCCGGCAGCAGCTCGGGGGCCTGGTGGGCTTGCGGGCAGAGGTGTCCTGCCCTGGGGGCACTGTGACATACGGTGATCAGCGGGGTCAAGCGGGATGCTGGCTGGCCAGCTGAGGTTGACGTCTCCTCACTGCCGGTTGGTGGTTTTCACCCACACGCCGCGGGTGCTGCTCAGTTCTGCGGGGTGTGGTCGACGCTGGCGGCGAGGATGGCCATGGCGACGCGCTGGCTGTGGTCTCCGGCGCGTTCGCAGAGCTGGTCGGCGAGAGTCGGGTCGCCGGACGCAAGGGCCCTGGCGGCGTGCTCGATCTCTTCTCCGGTGGCGATGACTTCGGGCTTCTTGCTGCTGAACAGTCCCATGTGGGGCTCCTATCGGGTGGGGACGTGCTTCTGGTTGGGGTCGTGTTCGGCGTGGTAGGAGGCGGCGAGGATGGCGCCTGCCGAGCTGTTGTAGGGCGTGTTCTGAAGGTCGGGGCAGCCGGAGCAGACAACGCGGAACTGGTTGGAGGCGCTGTCCGCCTGGGCGTAGACGAAGGCCCCGTCAGGCGTTTCGAGGATTTTGCTGATGCGTTCGAAGGCCATGGGTCTCCTAGATGCCGCGGTCTGCGGCAAGTTGGGTGGCGCGGTCGAGGTAGCGGTGGGCGAGGGCGGCGGTGCCGTGGCGGTCGTTCCAGGTGGGGACGCTGTCGGCGTCGCGGAAGTCACGGCGAATGACTTCGAGGAGGACGCTCATGGCGTCGCGGCTGTGGCCTCCGGTGGCTGCGGTGGCGTTGATGGCGCCGTAGGGGCAGACGGCTCCGTCGGTGCCGTGCATGGCTCCGGCGCACCAGCCGTTGGCGGTGAGGTGCTGGCCGGCCCGCCAGAGGGTGGCGGCGATGGGGGTGGTGTACGGGCACGGCGTCACCGCGGGCGCGAGGATGGGGGCGGCGTCGACGTGCGGAATGGGGTCGGCGGAGGGGATGTGGGCAGTGCGGACTTCGAAGGCGACGGCGGCTTCGTCGAGCCGCAGGCTCATGGAGGCCGCAGTGAGTGCGAGCCGGGCTTCGAGGTCGAGGTGGGGCGCGGCTGCGGTCGGGGTGAGGGTTGTGGTCACGGCTTGGCCTTGCCGTTGTCGCACTTCTCGGGGCAGTTGACGGTTCGCTGGACGCCACCGAAGGCGGTGTAGAGGACGCCGTTGCCGGCACAGCACCAGCACAGGCCTTGTGCGTGCGCCTCGTCGGGGCCGATGGCGCTGTTCTGTGCTTCCCATTCCTGGTCGGTCATGATGTGGGTCTCCTCGGTCGGTCTGGTATCGGTCGGGTGGGATGGGGCGCCCCTGTGCGCTGGCAGGCTGGAGGGGCGCCCCGGCATGGCTACTTGCTGCCGCCCCAAGGAACGGTCATCGACGCTTCCATGAGGTCGCGGAGTTCGGTTCCGTCCGTGGTGCGGGTGTTGAAGCGGCCGGTCGCCTCCTCCCGGATGCGGTCGGCGGTGGCGCGGTCGCCGCGCTTGCGGGCGTCGATGTAGTCGCGGACGGTCTGGTGCTGGGTTTCCATGGGTTCTCCTCGGCGAGGTGGGCGGTGGCGGGCGGGTCAGATCCAGTCGGCGATGCGGCCGCCGTGGGTGCGGGGCGGGGCGAAGTCGTTGGGGGCTTTGTCGGCGATGTTGGGCATGCCGGGGGGCGGGGTGTCGTAGACGGGCCCGAACTGGCGGCAGAGGGTTTCGGCGCTGTAGCCCTCCGCTGTGCAGGGGTTGCCGGTGAAGGGCAGGTGGCTGGTGAAGGTGTACGCGCTGTACATCTGGTCGGCGCCCCAGCTGGTCGTCTTGGCGTGGGCGATGTTGAAGACGACGTAGTAGGTCTGGCCGAGGGTGAGTTGGCGGGCGAACTTCTTCGATTCGGCGGGCTGCCAGCAGCGTCCGGGCATGATCGGTCTCCTCTGGTTTGTGGTGATTTGTTCAGGTGGACATGGGACGGTTTGCCCCAGACTGCCCCCCTCTGACGCCCGGACAGTGGGTGGACACTGTCCGGACGGTGTCCGGGTGGCAATCGAGCCACGGATAGGACAGTCCGGGGCATACAGGGCGCTGTCCGGGTGGCAGCCTGGGGCAAACTTCACATATTGACTGCTTCTTAGTTGCCTTCGAGGAGGCTGAGCGCGTCAGCGATGTCAGCCCTCTGGTAGCCGTTCACGCGGCCCACACCCGCGATGTCGACCTTGACGGTGCCGCCGGCCCCGGCGTCCCGCAGGAGCTTGCTGAGCCGGGTCTCTGACATTCCGCCGCCGATGATCTCGGCCATCTCGCGCACCTGTGCCACCGTCCGACCGAGCGCCTCCATCGCTTTCAGCGCGCCTCGGCAGGCGTCCATCTGCATACGCTGCTCAGGCGTGTGGCTGAGGACGTTACGGCCCGGGACACCGTCCCGCTTCGGTCCGCCGGCCGCAGACGACAGGCCGGTGGCGTTGAGGAGGTGCTTCTCGATCGGGTCCTCCCACTGCCCGACCAGTCGGCCCGCAGCCTCACGGATGCGCGCCGACTTCTCCAGCAGCATGGTGATCTCGCCGCGCTCGTCCTCGTCGAGGTCGTAGGAGCGCGCTAGGTCGGTCACTCCGGCGGACGTGTTGACGAGCCAGCCGAAGCCGGGCCGCGGCGGGTCGAACTTGGAGGCGTCGCGGCCCGCGCTGGCCTGTCCTCCGCCGAGGATCGCGTTGGACTGGGTGGCGTTCTCGACGGCCATCGCCCAGCGGGCGCCGCAGTTCATGGCCAGCGCCTGCGGGATGACGTCCGCTTCCGGGTACTGGGTGATCAGCACCAGGAAGATGCCTGAGCTCAGGCCGACGGCGGACAGTTCGATGAGAGCCTCAAGGATCTCGTCTCGCAGCGGCTTGCCGGGACGGGTGTAGGTGGCGAGCTCGTCGATGACCACGACTTCCAGGCCGCCGATCTGCTCGATGACCGGGGTGACGAGCTTGCTCTTGCCGAGGCGCCCGAGTTCCGCCTCTCGCCGGTCCTTGTCCGCGAGCAGCGCTTTCAGCAGGGCCAGGAGTCGCTCGGGGTTGGGCTTGAAGTAGGTGCTGGCGGCGCCTGCCTTGGCGTAGGGGTCCCATTCGCCGTTGTTCTTCCCCGCCACGATCCGCAGGTTGACCCGCGGGTCGAAGGTGGTGCCGACGACCAGGTTGGAGGCGCCGACGCCCTTGCCGGACCGGCTCCTGCCTGCAATGACGAACGACTGGTCCTTGATTGCGAGCCGGACTGCGATGCCGCGCTTGTTCCAGGCGACGGGGACGCCGTCCTTCCACGCGTCGAGCTGTGCGGGCTGCCGAAGCAGCGGCGACGGACGGGTGTCTTCGAACGGGTCGCGGTCGGTGAGCCACAGTGAGGTGCGGACCTCGGTGCCAGCCTTCTCCACATCGACCATGGACACGTCGCGGCCGAGCGCGCCGGCCAGCTTCGGCAGCTTCCTCTTCAGTTCCGCGACGGTGGTGCGTGGCGGCAGGTCGAACACGACGGTGGTGTTGCCGTCGCCGTCGCGCTGCGGCACGGCCAGGATCTGAATCTGCTCGTTGGGCCTGACCTCGCCGATGTTGCGCAGCGCCTGGTCGAGTTCCTCAACCGTGAGCGCGGGCGGTGGCGGGGCGTTGAACTCCCGCATGCGGGGCTGCGGTTCGGTCTTGGTCAGGTCGACCGGGGCGGCCAGCGTCTGCATCTCCGTGGTCGGGGCAGGTGCAGGCTGGCCGGCGGCGAAAGGGCGACTCACGAGGTACCAGCCGTAGCCCGCGGCGGTGCCGAGGGCGGCGAGGAGGAGGGGCTGCCCGTGGGCGGCCATCTCCAGGCTGGTTCCGAGGGCAGGCAGGGAGGCCAGGGAGCCCCCGGCGAGGATCGCGGCACGTCCGGCCTTCTTGCGGGCCCGCTCGGCGTTGACCTCGCGGTCGTTGGGTGGCAGGACGGGGGTGGCCTGGAGAGCGGCGAGGCGGGATTCCTCGGCGGCGACACGGCCGCCGAGGCTGGCGAGGGCTGCACCGTCGGCGCCGTCTTCGGCCTGCGCCTTGGCGGCGGCGAAGTGGCCGTGGGCTTCGGCGGCGCGCCGCTGCTGGGTGGCGATCTTCTCGTTGTGCTTGCGGGTCTTGGTGTCGGTGGCGGCCTGGATGATGGCGACCTGGTCGATGTCGCCGGTGGCCAGCCAGTCCTTCACGCGGGCGACTGCGTGGCCGCGCTGTTCCTTGAACGCGGCCTTGGCGCGGTCGCCGCGGGTGGGCTCGGTGGCCTCCTCCGGCAGTTCGTGCTCGACGGGCTGTGCTTCGGTGGCCACGGGGCCTCTCCTTCCGGGCGCTGCGGGTGGGTGGGTTACAGGCCGCCGAGGACGCTGCTCAGGGAGGCGACGCCTGAGTCGGTGATCTGGTCGGCCATGCCGCCGATGACGGTTCCGGCGAGGGCGACGCCGAGGAGCGCGACGACGACTGCATCGCCGATCTTGATGTGGTGGCCCCTCACCCGGAAGAACACGACGGTCCCGAGGAAGAGGATCGCGACGACACCGACGCCTACGCCTACTTCGCCGCTGGCGGACTGGGTGGTGATCTGCTGGTTGACGCCGGTCTGCTGCCCGCTGATCGGCGACTGGAGCTGGGCGCCAGTGCCGCCGGCGGGGGCGAGGCCGGTGCCGATGCCGGGCTGGGTGTCGGTCTTGGCGATGGCGACGACGGTCGCCTCGTGCTGCTCGGTGACGGCACTCGCCGTGGCGGCGGCGCCGCCCATGAGGGCGATGGTGGCGGTGGTCGAGACGGCGATACGGCGGACGGTGCGGTTCATGGCGGTGGTCTCCTGTCGGATTAGCTGTGGTGGCCGTTGACGGTGGCGAACTGGCGGGCCGTTTCTGCAGCCTGCGACTTGGCGAGGGGGTGGAAGGGGACGGCGTCGCCCTTGCTGCGGCGGTGCGGTGGGGGCTGCCTGCGGGCGGCCTTCTTCGGCTTCTCAGCAGGCTTCGTGGAGGAGGGGGGGAGATCGGTTACGACCTGCGACTTTCCGTCGCTCTCAGTGGCGCCGATGGTGACAGGATGGAGGATCTCCAGGAGGCGGCCTCGGGTGCTGACCGGGGAGCCGTTCGCGGCGTCCATCGCATCAGCGAGAGCCTTGCGGGAGGCGAGGGCTTCGGCGTGCAGCGCGGGCATCATGCCGAGCTTTCTGGTGCCGTACTTGATCTCCCACGCGGAGGCGAAAGCGTCCTCGAACGCCAGCGACCCGAACGGCGCCGCGGACACCAGCCGCTCCGCCAGCTCGACGACCTGCTTGTGGTGCGCGCGCCGCGTCCGCTCGTGCTTGTCCCGCGCCTTCGCCTCAGCCCGCCGCTTCCGCTCGCCGGCGTCGAACGTCAGCGTGGTGACCCACTGGCGGACCTCGAAGAACAGCGGCCCGAGCAGGGTCACCGCGGCGAGCCCGTAGCCGACGGCCGCACCTGTCTCCATGCCGTACCCGTAGTTGATCCATGCGGCGTACCCGGCGGCGCTCATCGACAGCCCCCGCAGCAGCCACCGCACCCACGCGGGGAGCCTGCGGTCGTCGGCGTAGGCGACGCCGGCGGCCATCACCCACGCGGCGCCTTCGAGGGCGAACGGAAGGGGCAGCAGCATCAAGCTGATCGACACGAAGTGCACGACCTGCGCGGGCAGGGAGGCCAGCGCCGAGGCGGTGACGAGAGCCAGAGTGCCCTTGCGGTAGACGTTGCCGGGGGTGAGGGTCTTCTCGCGACGGGCGGCTCGGGCCTGGCGGCGGGCGGCGCGGTCGCGGCGCTGCTGCGCTTTGACCTCGCGCTGCTCTTCACGGTCCCGACGGCGTTCGTTGCGGCGCAGCATGGCCTCGAACTCGCGGTCCTCGCGCCGCTGCTGGGCATCGGCGGCCTTGTCGGCACGACGCTCCTCGAACCAGCTGCTCACAGTGATCGGTGTCCTCTCGGGTCAGGAAGCGGTGACGCGGGCGCGTCGGTACAGGCGGGTGGATTCGCCCTGGCGGGGCGGCGGGTCGGGGCTGATCCCGTTGAAGGTGCTGCCGCCGGGTCCCGTGGACTGCCAGGCCCGGACGGGCTTGGGGCCGCGGTTGTCGTCGGTGCGGCCGGCGCCGCCCTCGGTCTCGTTGCGCCACGGCATCAGGCGAGCGCCTTCTGATTGCGGTACCAGGCGATTCCGGCGGCGAGGGCCCAGGCAGGTCCGGGGACGATGGCCAGGACCGCGGCCAGCCCGGCGAGCATCAGGGCGACCGGTGCGGCGGCGGACGGCCACAGGCCGACGACGAGCAGGTACAGGGCCAGCAGCGGCCAGCGGAGCTTGCGGAGCATGGCGACCTCTTCGGGGTCGTAGCGGATTGGGTGGGGGTGGCGCTGCGTCAGTTCTCCGCCCGCCAGGACCGTCGTCCTGGCGGACAGACAGCCGGTCAGCAACCGCGGCAGTTGGGGTCGGCGCACGGCTTGTACTCGCGGCCGAGGACCTTGCTGGTGACCTTGTTGGCGGCCTTGCCGCCCTTCTCTCCGCCGATCTTCATGCCGGTGGTGATCACGGCGGCGGCGACAGTGTCGGCGGCGTCGGCGGCCTTACGGCTGAACAGGCCCACAATGGACTCCTCTCGGGTTGGTTGGCGGGTTGGGCGGGTCAGTGGCTCTTGCACTTGCCCTTGGCGCATCGAGTGCAGCCGGTGTCGATCTGGCGGCGGACGGGGGCGATGACGGCGTTGGCGACGGCGTCCCCGGCCTTGCCGCCGACGCGGTGGAGGACGGCTGCGGTGTTGTCGAGCTTCTCGGCGGTCTTCTTGAACAGGCCCATGACGGGCTCCTCTCGGGCCGGGTGGGTGGTGGGCGGGTCGACCAGGTCGGTTTCCTGGTAGGGGTCGGGGGCGTCACGCCGCCGCCCGCAGAACTGGCACACCTCGGCGGTGTCCTCGTTGTCCTGGCAGCAGAGGCCGCACTCCCACATCAGGCGGCGTCCCCGAGGCGCGCGCCGTAGAGCTCGTCGACCAGGGACGGAGCGCCCGGGTTGGCCTTGTCGTAGTCGATGGCCTCGGAGATCAGGTGCACGCGCACCGTGAAGTTCGCGGAGAGGTACCGGCGGATCAGCTCGGTGCGGTACGCGGCATCCGACGGAGCGGTGGGGATCAAGCTGAGAGACAGAACAGACATGGTTGTGCCCTTCAAGGGGTGCAGTGGATTGGGGGTCAGGCGGTGGGAGGTGGCGGGGGCTACGGAAGCTCGGTGTAGGTGAACTCGACAAACACGACCTGGTCGGGGCGGCAGTTGAACTGCTCGGCGGTCACTTGGGCGATCGCGCTGCGGATCTCGTCCGCGGTGGCGGGCAGAGCGGTGTCGATGTGGCCGTTCCGGGTGGCTCGGCCGGTCGAGCCGTTGGCCGGGAACTCAAGGAGCGCGTTCACGGCATAGCTGTGCTGAGACATGAGCCCTCCTGGGCGAAGTCATCGGAGTTGGTGGCCGCGCCGCCGGGACGGGGGGATTGTCAGACCGGCGACGCGGCGGTCTAGGGGTGCTACTTCGGCAGCGGGTGCTTGCTGCGCTCGTTGACGCGGCGGAGCTTCTCCAGCAGGCGGGCGAGCTCGGCGTCGGTCACGGCGTCACCAGCCGGAGGGACGGCCGGCCGTTGGCCTGGTAGTTGACGAAGCCGGTCGCGAGCCGCAGCCCGGTCTGCACGTCGGTGGCGGACAGGCGGATCAGCCGGTCGCCCTCGGGCGCCTCGGTCACCGAGCGGATCACCGCTTCGGCCGTGGCCCGCGCAATCATGAGACGCTCGGCCTCGACCAAGCTCACGGCCATACGGGTGGCCCCGTTGTGGTTGGCCAGCTGCCGCTCGATACGGCGCCACTCCTCGCTGCTCAGCTGGAAAGTCATCGGGCCACCACCACGAGGTAGCTGTCCGACGCGAGGTCCATGACGACCTCGGCGGCCACGCCCTCACGGCGCTGCTGCTGCGCGAACTCCTCCGCCGGCCAGCTGCCGCGCGGGGCACCCGCCGGGAACCGCTCCAGCACGGTGCGCTGCGGGCGGGACGGCTTCCCGGTGCGGACCGGGCCTTGGGCGGCCACGTGGGCGGCAACGTCGGCGGGCGAGTATGTCGCGGTGGTCATCAGGCCACCTCCTCATTGGTGGGGGCGATGACGGACTCGCAGAGGTATGCGTCGACGGCCGACTCCCAGCAGCGGAATCCGCGGCGACGCTTCTCGCCGGAGCCGAGGCGCATCGCCTCCAGTCGTCCGCTCTCGGCGAGGCGGTAGACGGTGGCGACGTGCACCTGCAGGCGCTCGGCAACCTGCTTGGCGTTCAAGAGCTGATTGGCTCCTGAGGTGCTTGGGGGCTGGGCTTCGGTCTTCACGCGCACTCCAACGGCTATAGACGACTCCTTCGAAGGAGTTCCGACATGGACAACCATGGCACTCCTTCGAAGGAGTCGTCAAGCTCGCTGAGTCAACTGAGTTCGCAGCGTCGCGGGCACACGCAAAAGCCCCCGCAGATGGCACCTGCGGGGGCGATGAAACGTCAGGTCAGAGCTTGAAGTCGTACTCCAGGATGTACTTCGCGGCGTCGAGGGTCATCTCGTTGACCTCCAGGACGACGCCCGCCTCATCCTTGACGGTGCGCTCGATGAGGATCACCGAGACGCCTGCACCGAGGCCGAGCTGTTCAGCCTCATCCGGCATGGCAATTCTGGCGCGGAGCCGCTCGGTGGCTTCGACTGGACGTCTTCCCACTTCCGCGAGCCGGGCGTAGGAGCCGCCCGGGCCGGTGTTCAAACGATCGACACCCGCTTCGGCTGCCAGATCGGCAGGAAGGTACGAGGTAGCCAGCTGGAGGGGGCGGCCATCGAGCGAGAAGACGCGACGCCGGCGGCACACTCGATCGACACCAAGCACGGCCGCAACGTGGTCGGGGGCCAGTTCGTCCGGTGCGACGTCGACTTGCACTTCTGGCTCGCGGTTCTCTAGGTCGACGCTCCAGATGGAGTGGCCGGACTCCCAGACGTCGCGAGAGAGGCGCTTCTGTGCGTTGCGGATGATCTTCTTCGGATCGAGGACGTAGACGCCCTTGCCCTGCCTGCTCGCAGCGAGTCCTTCAGCCTTCAGCAGGTCGTATGCCTGCCTCACGGTCGACCGCGCGAGGCCGCGCCCCTCCATGAGGGTCGCTTCGCTGGGCAGCAGTTCACCAGGGGGCAGTGCGCCCGACTGGATCTGGGCGCGGAACTCGGCAGCGAGCTCCCTGTACAGGAACCGTCCCGGCTCCCCCTTGCGTGGTGCCACTGGTCCTCCTCGATCGACTTCTTCGAAGATGTTAGCTACCTCTTTTCAGTCACTGCGAAGTGGGCGAATTCTGCGACCCGCTTGACTCCTTCGAAGGAGTGGGTGCACGGTAAGTGTGCCAGCCGCCACACACCCCCGAACAGGGGTTGGGTGCGTAGGGCTGCGCACGAAAACGGCCGGACGGTTGCCACCGTCCGGCCGAAGAACCAGCGGGTCGCCACCCGCCGACAGCAACTCAATCCCAGCAGAGATTGGAGTCTGCCCATGACTGTAGCGCAGGGCTGCACCATTCCCCAGCGAAAGCCGTCGGTCGACCGCCTGATGGACGCCCCTCTTGACGACCTGCTCGCCGAGTTCGGCGTGGCCGTCTCGGTGCTCGACTGCGAGCCCGGATTCACGGGCGGCGCAGCGATCCGCGGGGACGGATCGCTGCTCTTCGTTCGCCCATCGGGCCGGCCGGAGGCCGAGTGGGAGATGGTGGCGCGGTCGATGCTGGGGCGTGCACTGGGGGTGCCGCTGCCGGAGCTGCCCGACCTGTATCAGTTGACCGAGCTGTAGCTGTTCTCCTGGGGCCTCACCCGTGCGCCGGGTGGGGCCCTCAATCGCACCGGCTTGGGTCTCCTGTACCGCATCCACGCGGGCCTCGCCGACACCTTCTGCCCAACGTCTTCCCTCTCACTCCTACCCTCGTAGACTGGCCACCGCCACCGCCGAAAGGACTGCCCCATGCGCCCCGCGGATTTCCGCGATCACCTCGTTGACCTGCTGAAAAACTCGTCTGACGTGCAGCGGGTGGAGGTGTTGGAGAAGGGCCCGCACCCGTATGCGCTGGCGGCTACGGTCGCTGGCCGGGAGTCTCGCTGGCAGGTGATCGGGCAGCTGGCCGATGGCGCCAAACACGACGCTCCGACGCCTCCAGTGCAGGCGGGTCCGCCCGCGTTCGTTGCGGCCCCAGCAACCGGGTCGCTGGATGCGTGGCTGGCTGGGCTCATTGGCGCGTCGGAGCCGGCCGATACGGAACGCATCGAGGTGTGGTCGTCTCGCGAGGACGAGAGCAGCGCGGGGCTGACCGTGTTCTTCCACAATGGCGAGCGCGCTTTCGTTCGCCTGGTTTAAGCCCTGTTCGCTTCCTCGCTTCGGGCGCATTGTGTGATTGCGCGATCTCATCGAGTGAGGGGGCATTGTGAACGGTCAACGGTTCGACCCGGGCGAGTTAGCCGGGACCTGTCCGGAGTGCGGGGCGGGGGTGGGCTCGGAGCCCGGAACGCCAACGACGATGCATCAGCGGAACGGCACCGGGACGGAGACCTGCCCGGGGAGCGGCCAGCCCGCCGCGTGACGACACACGAAGGCCCCCGATCCGCCATGCGGATCGGGGGCCTTCGCATTTCAGTCCTCGTCGGTGAGGAGCTTGACAAGCTCCCTCACCTGTTCCGGCTGCAGGTTTCGACGGAGCGCCTTGGCGGCGTCTGCGGCGCTCGTGACCGGGATGCTTATCTTCCGCTTCCGGAAGCCTGCCTTGACCATGGCTGCGTGAGTGGAGAGGCGGCCGGCGAGGACTGCGGCATGCAGGTCCGGGCGGTCCTTACGAAGACGACGGAGGCCAGCCTCCTTGGAGGTGCCCGACGGGGCGGCCTGGTCCGCAACTTCTTGTATGTTATCCAAGAGGTCCGTCCGCCTACCCTGACGCCCGCTGAGCGCCCTATCGAGCAAGTCGCTAGCGACCGGATCATCCGCCACGATCTTCCGCATCAGATCCACCGTGGCGCCGAGCCCAGCTGTCGGCGGGGTCGTCACAAAGTCGATGAAGCGCTCATACTCGACGAGCCTCCCCATCGGGGTAACGAACGCCCGCCAAGCTTCTTCCTCCATGACCCGACGTAGCAGGGCTGGAAGGTCCGCCAAGCCGTTTCCAGTTGAGCGGATGCCGCTGCCCAACGCCTGTACCAACACAGCGTTCGCTTTCGGTGAGCGTGTCGTCATGCACCCTCGATCCACCGGTCGAGGACGACAAGCCGCTGACTGAGGGTGTCGATCGTGGCCTGGTCGATCGACCGCTCGCCGAATGCCCGGTTGAGCTCCGCATGAATGTGGCTGTGCGGCTTACGCGTCATGCGACTGAGCTGACCGACCTTGCGCTTGATGAGGTTGCGAACCTCCAGCTTCCGCTCAGACAGGGTCTGCTCGACTTGCGGCTCTGGAGCGGCGCCGGGCTTGGCGCTCGTCCCGCTCAGCCTGAGGAGACGAGCGATGGCCGAGGGCTCGGTGCCGGGCGGGAGACCAGCTTGCTGGCCGAGGCGTCGGGCGTGCAGGAGTTCCGACTCGTCGAAAGCGTCGCCACTGTTGATCGTAAACGCGTGGGCGGCGGTGGATGAGCCGATGACCTCCGGGACCCTGGGAAGCGCCCGCTCAGAACCTTCGCCTTCGGCTGTCGCCTGGCGGACCTTGCTCTCCTCATCGGCGAGGACAGCATCGACGGTGCGCTCGATCGTGGCAGCGAAGCCGAGAAGCTGGCTGATGGAGGGAATGAAGACACGGGCGCACATGTCGTCCTCGTCACCCTGCTTCCGGACACAACGGCCGACGACCTGACGGAAGAACATCTCCGTTCGGATGCGGGTCGCGTAGACGATTACGCCGATCCGCGGGATGTCAACACCCTCGGAAACCATCTGCACCGCGACGAGCCACCGGGAGTCACTCTTGCTGTAGTTCTCGATGACCTTCGACGCGGCCGGGTCGTCGGAGACGGCGATGTCGACGTGCTCCCCGGTCTGGCGGCGGAGGATCTCGGCGTAGGCGTGGGCGGCGGCCTGGTCTGTGGCGACGACGAGGCCGCCACAGTCGGGCTTGTCCATGCGCATGAGTTCGAGTTCGTCGTGCGCTCGGACAAGCACGGACGGGATCCAGTCGCCAGCTGGATCGAGGGCCGCCTTGAGTGCGGCGGCGATGGTGCTCTGGTCGGTCTCCGACAGTTTCTGGGCCATCGGGTGCTCGGAGGCGAACCGCCATCTAGCCTCGCCGTCCATGGCGGGGAAGGCGACCGGCCGGACGACTTCTTGGTCTTGGAGGGCCATGCCGTAGTCGTAGTTGACGTCCGCTACCACGCGCCGGGCGGCGTCGTAGTTCAGGAACGGGATGGCCTTCTGGTCACTGCGGAACGGGGTCCCGGAGAGTGAGAGTCGCCTGTATGCGTCGCTAAAAGCTTCCGATAGTGCGGTGCCCCAGGTGAGGTGCTCAGCGTCGCCGGCGTGGTGGACTTCGTCGAGGATGACGAGCGTGGGCTTGCGGGGATCGCAGGCGAGCTTGCGCCACAGGAGGGAGCTGGCAGCGACGGACTGGTAGGTGGCTACGACGCCATCGAAGTCGCGGGCGATTTGCTGGTTGCGGTTGACGAAGTTGGAGTCCAGCTTGATGCCTGCCCTGCTGGCCGACTTGGCCCACTGGCCGCGAAGGTGGGCGGTGGGCACGATGACGATGATGTTGGAGATCTCACCCCTGTCGATCATCGCCTTGGCTGCCTGGACCGCGAAAGTGGTCTTGCCAGCGCCGGGGGTCGCAACCGCCAGGAAGTCGCTGTTCGTGCCGAGGAACTTACGAAGGCCGTCTTCCTGCCACTTGCGAAGCCTCATGTGTGTGGCGCCTTTCTGCAGGTTGCATTGGGGGCAGAGTGCCTGCCCGTTGAGGATTTCGGTGGGCCCGCCAGCGGAGTACGGCTCGACGTGGTCTCCATGCCAGCCGGGCTCGAGTTCCGTTCCGCAGGACTGGCAGATGCCGTCCGCGGCGAGGTAGAGCGCGGTCCTTTCGGCGCTGTTGAAGCGGCGCCGCGGGTCGTGCAGCGGTGGTTCGGTCACCAAGAGTCCCGTCTTCTGGGGCCGTCTTTGGCCAGGAGGTAACCGGATATTCACCATTCTGACGGCATGAAGGGTTGATGAATATCCGAATCTGATGAAGTCACAATTCGCCCGCCTGTACGGCTACTTACCGGTACGGATCATGCCGCCCGCCGTTCGGCGAGCGGCAACTGGAGCGCCTCCGAGTGCCCGTACTGCGCCCAGCAGTTGCGGCATTCGAAGCCGTCGGTGTCGATGGTGACGCTGGTGGCGGTGCCGCAGGGGCATTCGACGGTGATGGTGCGGGGCTTCCGCTCCCCCGTGATGATCGCCTCGGCCTGGCGGCGGATCTTGCCTATCTCGTGGGCGCATTCGTCGAGCGCCGGGTGCCGGGATGCCGCGCGGGTGAGGTTGCGGCGGAGGGTTTCGACGGCCTGGTCGACGCGGTGCTGGAGGCGGCCGCCGCTGCCGTGAATGGCAAGCCCGTAGGTGGCCCAGTCCTCGACCCAGGTTTCCAGCGTGGACACGATGCCCCCGTTGGCGGTGAGGCTGAGGATCTCCAGGTCGGGCGGGACGCCGCGGCCGGGGGTGCCGGAGACGGCGGCTCCGTCGCCGCCGCGGCGGCCGGGCTGGATGCGCAGGCACAGCCGGGCGTACAGGCCGGCGGGTCCGGCGATGGCGCGCAGGTCGCGGTCGATGCGCTGCTCGCAGATCGAGCAGATGAACCGGCCGGCCTCGTGGTCGAGGAGCTGGCGGGGGCAGATCACACAGCGGGGCGACGGGGCGTCGTCGTCGTACACGGGTGCTCCTTGCTGGGCGGTGCGGCGGGGCGGTGGGTTACAGGTAGTCGCCGACAAGTTGGACGTCTTCGATGCGGGCGAGGGACCAGGCGGTGAGGCCTTGGCCGCGTATGTCGCGCCAGCGCGGCTCACACGGTTCGTGGAGCCATTCGGCGCCGAGGTCGCAGAGCTCGTCGAAGGTGAGCTGGCGGTCCGGGGCAGTCACGGCTGGCTGCCCTTCTCGGCGTCCCACCAGCGCCGGTCGTTGGCGGCACATTCGGCAACGGACGGGCCGGCGTTGTGGGCGTCCTGACCAGCGTTCTCGATGGCCTGGAGGACGCCCCACGCACCGATCCCGCGCGCAGCCTTCCTAGCAGCGGCGAGCTTGGCTTCGGCCTCGGCGAGCCTCGCGATGAGCTGGTTGTATTCGCTGACCAGGATGGGCAGGGCGGGCTGCCCGTCGATGGTGCAGCCGTAGGCGGGCTGCTGCTGGCCGGTCATGCGGCTGCCTCTCGCTGCTGGTCGGGGATGTAGATCTGGTGGACGCCTAGCTCTCCGACGGCGAGTGCGATGGCGACGGCTTGAGCCCGGTCGCTGGCGCCGAGGCGGTGGTAGGCGCGGGCGAGGAGATTGCTGACGGCTTTGGGTGTGGTGCCGAGCCAGCCGGCGATTTGGGTGTTGGTGTTGCCGTTGGCTGCGTGGAGGAGCACTTCGCGCTGTCGGCGGGTGAGGTCGCGGCTCACGGTCGTCTCCCGGGTCCGGGTTGGCGGGGGATGCGGCCGCGGGTGTCGAGGATTCCGTCGGCGCGGGCCAACAGGATGAGGGCGCGGCGGAGGACGGATCGCCAGGGTTCGCGGCGGCGGGCGTAGGCGGCGAGGATCTCCGCGCACCGGTCGTCGGGCTGCCAGCGCAGCGGCGGCCGGGTCACGATCATTTCTCCTTGGGCTGTTGGGTGACCCGCAGTGAGGGCCGCTTCCCGGTCGGGCGTTCGAGGGTGACGGTGTAGCCCGCGGTCCGGAGCGCGGCGGCGTAGCGGTCGAGGTGGTCGGTTTCGTCGGGGCCGTCGTGCCAGACGCGGACGGTGGTGGGGCTGGCTTGGGTGGTGCGGTGTCCGGCCCTCCAGGCGGGTCCGGTCAGGGAGTTGGTGTGGCCTCGGGCGGTGAGGGCGCGGGCGATTTCTGCGGCGGTGACACGGAAGTGCACGGCTACTCCTGGGGTCTGGTCAGGCGGGTTGAGTGCGCCGGCGGTGTAGGTGCGGGCCAGCGTGCGGGCGGCCATCACGGCTGCTCCTCGGCTGCGTCCGCCTCGTCGCGGATCTGGTCGACGGCGGCGCGGACGATGCAGTCCTTCGCCTCCAGCAGCTTGCGCAGACCGGCCGTCAGCTCCGGGCCGTCGGGCAGGTGGTCGACGATCTCGTGCGCCAGCTCGGCAAACGGCGCGCTGAATTCCTGGAGGCGCTCGGGCAGGTGGCTGTACTCGAAGTAGCGCAGCAGGTGCGTGGTGCTCGGGTGGCGGTTCTCGGTCATGACGGGTCTCCCTGGTGGCCGGTGAAGGCGTCGGTGTCGAGGAGGTGGTGGAGGCGGGTGGTGAAGCGTTCGCCGAATTCGGGGCCGATGCGGTGGGCGAGGGCGAGGAGTTCGGTGACGAGTGCGGCGGCGCCGTCTTCGTTGAGGAGGTAGAGGTTGCGGGCGCGGTCCGGCGTTTTGTTGATGCGGCCTTCGAGGAGCATCGCGAGGACGGGGCTGCCGTTGCTGGTCTCCATGAGGCAGACGTCGCTGTGGTCGAGGAGGACGGCGTTGGTGATGTCGACGATGACGCTGTTGCGGTCGTGGGGTCCGCCGGGGCCGGCGATGTCGCCGCCGGTTTTGCGGGGGTCTCCGCTGGTGCGGCGGCCGGTCTTCTTGCGGGTCATGGTGTGCTCCGGTTGTGGTGGGTGTGCCTGGCCCGGCCGAGGACCGGGCACAGGCGGCGGGCGGTCAGGCGGGTTGGGTGTAGTGCAGGCCGAGGGCTTGCCGGACGCCGTCGTACTGCTCGTTGGCGTCGCTGCTGCGCTGGATCTGGAAGTCGATGGGCAGCCCGGTGCGGATGCGTCCGAGTTCGCTGATGGCGGCGCACAGGAGCGACCACTTGCCGTCGCAGCGGCCGGGCTTGACGTGGTTGGGGAAGAGCGCGTCGAACTCGTCGTCGGGGAGCATGAGGCGGACGTCGACGTCCCGCCACTGCTTGCCGACTGCGGCCGAACCGACGAGGTAGGGCAGGTGGCCGAATGCTTCGTTGATCTCGCGGCCGAAGGCGTTGAGGTGGAGGACGGCTGGCATGCCGACGCCGATGGCGCCGGTCTTGCGGGTGTCTGTCATGCGGCTTCCTGGTAGTCGTGGTCGTCGCGTGCCCATGAGGGGGCGTGAGGCGCTGTGCGCCCGTCTGCGGGCCGTTCATCTCCTCCGGCGTCGCGAGAGTCGCGGAAACGGGTCTGCGGCGCTCTGAGCGCCCGCCAGGCGCCGCGACAGGCCCGCCACGCCCCGACCGCCACCCACACCGTGACGGCGAGCACCGCATACAGGGCGCACGTTGCGGCGAGGGACACGAGCACGATCCACACCACCAAAGCCCAACCGAGGCTCAGCGCGGTGTCGATGGCCTCGGCGATCACGACGCGCCTCCCGTCTGCCGCTTGGCCACCCAGTCCGGGTCGATCTGCACGGCAGGGCTGCGGGGCGGGGGCGGGTCGTTGCGGTGCTGCCAGGCGTGCCAGCCCTGCACGGGGTGGGCGATCAGCCAGCCGATGTTCTCGGCGGACAGGACGGCCCAGACGGTCCACCAGCGGGCGCTGTGGCGGCGCGTGGATCGGTCGTACTTCTGCCAGTTCGCCCAGTTGGAAGCACGGCGTGCGGGCCGGGCCCGGCCAAGGAGGTAGCCCCCGGCCAGGCTGACGGTGATGGCGAACACGGTCACGACTGCTGCGCCCCGCCCTGCCGCGCCCCGGCGGCGGGCTGGTCGGCGTCGATTGCGAGGAAGTACGCCTTGCCGTCGCTGCTGCGGCAGTACGCCTCCCCGTGGCCGAGCTTGCGCGCGCACGGCGGGTACTCGTTGCCGCTGATGTCCCGCGTCCGGCCGCACGCCTCGGTGTCGGGCTGCGTCTCGTCGGCCATCCGACGCAGCAGGGTGGCAGCGTCTGCCCAGGCGTTCTGTCCGGCGAGCGCGGCCTCCACCGGATCGAGGGCGGCCACGGCGTCGGCGGCTTCGCGGAGGACGGCGGCCCGGCTTGTGGGCTCGGGCAGCACCGCCAGCACCGCGTCGGCGAGGTCGAACTCCGTGGCGGCGAGCAGTGAACCGACCGGTCCGCCCCACGGCTGCGCGGGTTCCATGGGCGCCTGCTTGATGCGTGCGATGAGTGCTGCGGCGATGCGGTCGCGGAGGGCGGTCTGGTCGGCAAGGTACGCCTTGGAGTTCTCGACGGCCTGGCGGTCGCCAGGCGTCCAGCGGGCGCGCGGGTCGTTGCCGCAGCGGCGGGGGTTCGGGTCGGTCATCGGGTTCTCCGTTCGGGGCGGCTGGTCAGGCAGACGGAGCGTCGGGGAGCCAGTGCACTCGACGTTGCTCGTCGAAGTGCATGGCGTGCTTGGTGGTCAGGGAGCACGTGTAGGGGGCGCCGCCCTTCGGGTCGGGTTCGGTGGCGGTGCAGGGGACGGCAGGAGGGCCGTCGGTGAGGATGGTGCGGATGCGGGCGGTCGCTGCCCGGATGTCCGGGTCGGTGGTCACGCTGTCGATGGCGTCGCATTCCGCGCGGATCGCTGCGGCGGTGGCGGCGGCATTTTCAGCTGCGGCACCGCGGGCGTGAGCGTGGCGGCGGGGCTGGTCGGTCATCGGGGGGTCCTTCCGGGTTGTGGTTGGGGTGCGGCGGGATGGGGATGCAGGTCAGGCCGGGGTGCGGCGGTCGATCGCGGCGACCCAAGCGACGGCTACTGCCGCGACCTGGACCAGCTCGGCGCGCAGGCGGGCCGGGTCGGACTCGGCGAGCGCTTCGAGGACCTCCTCGGCGAGCACGAGCCGCCATGTGGTCCCGCCCTCCTCGGCTGCGGACTGGCACGCGAGTTGGGCGTAGTGCGCAGCCTGATCGGCGTGGCAGAGCATGCCGACGATGGCGGCCGTGCGCGGGCCGGTGCCGTCGGGGTGGTTCTGCTCGCCCCACTTGGCGTCCTGCCGCTCTCGCTCGGCTTGGATCTCGGCGAGGACTGGCGCGTCGGGTCCGAGGGTGCGGCCCATGTAGGCGGACACGGCGAGGACGAGTTCGGCGACCAGGTCGTCGGTGCCGCCGAGGCCGTGGTGGACGGGGATGGTGGAGACCTTGTCGGCGATGAGGGTGGCGAGCGGCTTCAGTTCGGCGAGTTGTTCGGGGGTGAGTTGGCGGGTGGTCATGGTGTCCTCTGTGGGTGTGTTCGGGTTGGTGTGGTTGCGGATGGGTGGTCAGTCAGGCGGTGCGGTGGGTACAGGGCGGGGGGGTGGGGCCGGTGGCGGCCGTACCGCACGGCCAGGCGCCCGGTCGGGCGATGTGGTACTTCGGCTTCTCGTCATCGGGCTTCGGCTCCGGTGGCTGCGGCGTCTTCCCGGCGAGTTGGGTGAACAGGGCGACGAGGGAGCCCTCTTCAGCGCGTATTGCGGCGACGTCGTCTGGACGGATCCCGTCCATCAGGTGTCTGCCATGTCGCAGAACCGGCTGTAGTGCAGCTGCGCGGCGACGGTGACTGTCGACCGCGGGCCGGCCCGGTGCTTCGCCACAATCAGGTCGGCCTCGCCGGCGCGCGGCGACTCGTCCTCGTAGGCGTCTTCTCGGTGCACGAGGATCACGACGTCGGCGTCCTGCTCCAGCGAACCGGACTCGCGCAGGTCGGACAGCATCGGCTTCTTGTCGGAGCGCTGCTCGGGCCCGCGGTTGAGCTGGCAGAGGACGACGACGGGCACGTCAAGCTCCTTGGCCATGAGCTTGATGCCGCGGCTCATCTCGGAGACCTCGACCTGCCGGTTCTCGGGCCGCTTCTTGCCGGCGCTGTCGAGGAGCTGGAGGTAGTCGATGACGACGAGGCCGAGGCCGGTGGCCTGCTTGATCTGGTGGCAGCGGGCCTTGATCTGGGAGACGGTGCGGTTGGGGGTGGCGTCGATGGTGAGGGGTGCGGCGGTGAGCACCTGCATCTGGTTGGCGAAGGCCGCCCAGTCGTAGTCGGTCATGATGCCGCCACGGATTTTGTGCAGGCCGATCTTCGCTTCGGCGGAGATGATGCGGTGCTGCACTTCGCGGCGGGACATCTCCAGGCTGAAGAAGGCGCCGGGGGTCCTGTCGCGGAGGCAGGTGGCGCGCAGGAAGTCGACACCGAGGGTGGATTTTCCGAGGCCGGGCCGCCCCGCCACGATGATCATCTGGCCGGGGTGGAGCCCGTGCAGCAGGGAGTCCAGGTCCTTGAAGCCGGTCGACACACCCATGGCGCGGCCCTCAGCCTGGAGCTTCTCCAGCTCGGCGACGACCTCGGGCAGGTCCTCGCCGAGGAGCGCGGAGTCGGCGTCCTCCTGCGCCTTGAGTACGCCGGCGAGTTCGGCCTGGGCGGCGTCGACCGCCTGCTGCGCCTCGCCTTCGCCGCTGTAGCCGATCTCGGCGATGCGCTGGCCGGCCGAGGCGAGGCGGCGGTAGGTGGCACAGTCGCGGACGATCTCCGCGTAGTAGGCGGCGTTCGCGGCCGTGGGTACGGAGCGCACGAGTTCGCTGATGTAGACGGGTCCCCCGACCTTGGTAAGGACGCCAAGCTCGCGCAGGTAGTTGGTGATGGTGATCTGGTCGGCGGGCTCGTTGCGGTGGTAGAGGTCGATGACTGCGCGGAACACGGTCTCGTGCTGCGGGCGGTAGAAGTCCTCGCCGCTGAGGATCTCGACGACTTCGGTGATGGCCCGCCTCGACAGGAGCATGCCTCCGAGGACGCACTGTTCGGCGTTGAGGTCCTGCGGGGGGATGCGCTCGAAGGTCTCGTCGTCCACTGCTGGTGTTCTCCGTTTCAGGCGGCGGTGCTGGTCATGTCGGGGTGGCATTTGGGGCAGGGGTGGCCGTTGCCCTGGTCGTCGTAGACGAGGCGCAGGCGTGCTTCGCGTTCTGCGGCGCGGGCTCCGTCGGCGCATTCGCCGCACCAGGGCGGCAGCGGGGCAGTCGGGCGGGGTGGGGGCTTCTTGATCCGGCGCGGGAGGTCGCCGATGCGGATCCGCAGGATCTGCGAGTGGTTCCTGACGCCTTCCGGTTTCTCGGTGAGCTTCGCTACGAGTTCGTCGTCGAAGTCCCATCCCTGCCGCCGGGTCATGGCGAGCAGTTCGGGCGCCATGGCGGTAGCGGTGCGTGGGCCGACGGTCCAGGGGGTTGGAAGGCCTTCGAGGAAGTCGACTGCTGCGGTGGCTGCTTCGTCGTCTTGCTGCTGCCTTCGGCTGCCGAGGTCGGCCGGTGGTGCGGGGTCCTGGCTCGCGCTGGAGGGGGGAGGGGATGTAGGGGGAGGGGTAGGGGGAGGTTCTGACCCCGCCTGGCGGGGTCCTGACCTCCCCTTAGGGGAGGTTGTGACCTCCCCTGGCGAGGTCAGGACCTCCCCTTCCCCTTCGTTAGGGGAGGTTGTGACCTCCCCTACGAGGGAGGCGGGGAAGCGGTAGCGGCACTGCTTTCCCGGCAGGGCGTAGACGGGCCGACCGTCCTTGCCAGAGGTGATCGGAACGCGGACCTCAAGGCCCCGCTTAGCCAGTCGCTGAAGCGCAGACTTCAAGCTGCCCTTGCCGGTGAGCCCGGCCCTCTCCGCAAGCGTGTGCACGTTGAAGTCGGGCCAGGTGAGACGCGACGGATCGCCGTCCCGGACGTTCTCACCGATGGCCACGAGCACCATGCGCTCACCCGGCGTCAGGTCGGCAGGTGCACGGAGGAGGACGTCGACGACGCGCTTGATCCCCATCACTGCACCTCCCGTCGCGGCATGGCGTCCAAGGTCACGGCTTTGTCCTTCGGCTGGAGCGAGTGGGGTCGGGGGTTACTGCTGGTTCAGGGCCGGTCGCGCGGCTGGCGGCCCGCGGTCACGCGGCGGCTGCCGAGGTGCGGTTAAGGGCGTCCCGGACGCGCCCGCCGAGCCACTGGGCGACGTTGCAGGAGACGGCGTTTCCGGCCTGCATGGTCTGCTCGCCCTTGTTGCCGAGGACGATGTAGTCGTCGGGGAAGCGTTGGGCGAGGAGCTGTTCGCGCGGCTGGATCATCCGGTAGTGGCAGTCCTCCAGCGTTGGCGCCGGCGAGGCGATCGCCGCGGAGTCGACCGTGGAGAGCGTGTGCAGCGGTTCGGCGGTCGTCCTGGTCGCCGCGTTGCGGTACGGGATGACGAGCCAGTGGTGGCGGCCCTTCGCGGTGACGGTGTCAACCGGCTCGGAGACCGGCGCGGCGCCTCCGTTGCGGCGGAGGGTGATGATGAAGCTGTCGTCTGCCTGCGGCGGAGTGACCAGGGCTTCGAAGCCCTTCGGGTTGGCCATCCGGGTGCGCATCGGTTCGGCTGTCGACGTGGCGGTGGTGTTCCAGGTGCCGCCCGAGGGGACGAGGATTGCGTCGCCGATCTTCGCGGTGCGGGCCGGGAGCGGCGCCCCGTCGGCGGGGAACGCGCGGCCGTCGTGCCCGGCGTGGTTGACGGTGAGGACGATGCGGCGGTCGCCGAGGAGGTCGAGGCCCTTGCGGATGCGGGTGACCGTGTTCGCGGCGAGCGGCCGCAGCCCCTTCTCCGCGCGGTCGCCGATACGGACGCCGAGGTTCGACCAGTCGATGATCGAGGCTGCGGGACGGACGTATGGCTCGACGACCGCGTGCCTGCACTTCGGTCCGTTGGGGCAGCGGTACACGTACTGCTGGCCGTACTTGCCGAGCTTGCGGCCGTCCTTCTTCCACGACTGGAACGCGGTGACGGTCTCCTCGCACACCGGGCACCACGCCTGCGGGCGCGGTTCGACGTTCGGCAGCGGGATGCCCTTACGGGTGGCGACGATGTAGATGCGGTCCCGCCACTGCGGCGCCGCCGGGTTCGTGTCCCCATCGCCGGCGTGCGCCGAGGACAGGGACACGAACTGGATGTTGTAGCCGAGGGTCCGCATTCCGGCGAGCCACACGTCGAACAGCTCCCAGTCCGCGGCCTCCATCACGTTCTCCACCAGCACGGCCTTGTAGCGGTGGACTTCGGTGGCGCGGATGACGTCCCAGAACGTGGCCCTGGTGCGGTCGAACGCGCCCGAGGAGATCGGCCCGAACTCCTCCAGCCCCAACTGCCCGGCACCCGCGCCAGTCTTGCGCCGTCGTCCGCCCGCGGGGCTGAGCTCGGTGCAGATCGGCGACGCCCACAGCACGTCGGTGGAGGGCAGGCGGCGCATGTCGTAGTTGTTGACGTCGGCGCACAGGTGGTCGGCGTCGCGGTGGTTCGCGGCGTGCGTCTCGATGGCGCGCTGCCAGTGGTTCGCGGCGAGCCGCAGTTCCAGGCCGGCGCCGACGAGCCCGGTGCTGGAGCCTCCGGCGCCGCAGAAGATGTCGGTGAAGGTCAGGCTCACGCTGCGAGCTCCTGTTCGGTCTGGGGGTGGCGGATGAGTTCCTGCTGGAGGTGGTTGCGGGTGACGCCGATGCGTTCGGCGGCCTGATCGATGGACACGCCATAGGAGAGGAGCTCGCGAGCGTCGGCGGCGATCGTGGCGCCGCGGTTGGAGGCGGCTGCTTTGGCCTGGCCGACCGCGGCCCATCGCTCCTGCGCGGTGAGGTGGGAGCGCTCGGCCAGCCAGTGCTGGTGGGCGGTCTCGCAGCGCTTGCAGACGGGGATGCCGCTGAGCTTGTGCAGCCAGTAGCCGCGGTCGGTTCCGCAGTGCCCGGTCGTATCGGGCAGCGTGGTCGGGTCATCCATGGTGTCGTCGTCCCATGCGGTCGGCCCGTCCCATCCCTTGGCCCGCGCGAGGTTTCGGGTGCGGTTGGTGTGTTTGTTGCGTGGCGGCGGGGTGGTGGCGAGTTGCCGGTAGACGGCCGCGATTCGGTCGGCGAGGTCGCGGCGGACGGTGGGCTGCCGTCCGTTAGCGATGGACAGGATCCGGTTGGGTGCCGTGTCGGCGGCGGCTGAGAGTGTGGTGTAGGAGTGGCCGATGCAGCTGAGAGCCTGGATCCGTCGCATGCTGCCCGTGACGTCGATGTACTGACCGCCGTCGCCCTTGCCGAACGGTCGCACCGCGAGGATCTTTGCTTCGGTTTCGTGGCGGATCTTCTTGCGCTGGCCCTGGTAGATCGCGATCAAGTTGCTGAACGGCACACGGGTTGCTGCGGCGAGGGTGTCCCAGCTCATGGTCTGGTGGAGTGTGCGTAGGTGTTCCTGCGCTTTGACCGGGCTAGTGAAGGGGCTGCGGCCCAGCTCACGGTCGATCCGAGTCTTCTTCTGGTGCTGGTTGCGTGCCGTTCGGCAGGGCTGGCAGTGGCAACGGGGCCGGCGGCCGGGGCTGCCGTAGGCGCGGGCCGTGGTGCCGTGAGGGGGGACGGGGCGGCTGGCCATCAGTCCTCCTTCCGGGGCTGGTAGTTGGTGTCGAGTGCGGTGCGCAGGCCGGGGTGGTTGGCGTACAGGTGCACGCAGCGGGCGAGTTGGCGGGCGTGGTGGCGGATGGCGAGGGTGGTTCCGGCCCGGTAGCCGAGGCCGATGGCGAGGGCGGCGAGGCAGGCGCCGTAGAAGGCGGCCCATCCGGTGAGGACGGCGTGGGCGAGCGCGGCCAGCAGGTCGAAGGCGGTCACGGCCGCCTCCGTGCGTCGCGGTTCAGGTACGCGTACCAGCCGGCCGATGCGCCGACCATGAGGGCCATGCAGGCGAGGAACAGGAGGGCGGATTTCATCAGGCGGCCGCCTTCCGCTGCTCGGTGCGGGCGGCCTGCCGGTCCTGGATGAACTTCCGTCCGGCCCGGGTGAGCAGGTAGACGTTGACCTTCTTGCCGTGCGCTTTCGGGTTGATCGACGGCTCTTCGTCGACCTTCCGCAGCAGTTGCGGCTCGTTGGGGTGGAGGGCGTCGTGGCCGGTGAGGGCGGCGAAGTAGACGCCGGCCTTGCGGCAGTCGTCCTCGGGGACGAGGAGTCGTATGTCGTTCATGCCGAACGGGGCTCCGCTGTCGGCGAGGTGGAGGACGGCCTGGTCGAGGACGGCGGTCGTCCACTGGGAGACGGTGGGCTTGAGGGCGGCGAGGATTCGTTCGGCGCGGGCCTTAGCCTGGGCGGGAGTGAGCAGCATGTGATGTCCTTGAGGTAGTGGGGGCCCGCCTGTTTGCGGCGGGCGGGGCCCCGAAGGCGGTTACTCGGTGGTGTCGGGCTCGGCGGCGAGCCAGGCGAGGACCGGGGCGGCGATGTCGCGGGCGCCGTTGGGCCGCTCGATGACCGCGCGATTCAGGGACGGGCAGCGGGACTTGAGGACTTCGAGCCGGTTGTCGAGGTCCATCGCGACGGCGATGTCGAACTCGTACTCGATGCCCTTGCGCTGCTCGGGCCGCATGCCGACCCGCGTCGGTTCCTTCTTGCCGCGCTCGTTCTCCTGCAGCACCCACTCGGTGTAGGAGCGCATCGAGCAGACGACGTGACCGGGGTAGGCGAGAATCGCGGCGACCATGTCGTTCTGGATGGGGGTGCCGTCTTTCCAGCCCGCGAACGCGTTGTTGCCGTACTTGCTCTTGGCCTTCTCGACCTGGTCGAGGATGCCGTCGGTGCCCTTCCAGAAGTGGGAGAGGCTGTCGACGAACGCGGTCGGGTAGCCAGCCTGGGCGGCGACGGCCAGGGCGCGGGCGAGGTCTCGGGGGTCGTAGCGGTCCATGGCGAGGGTGTCGAACTGGATGCCGCCGATCCCGGCGTACAGGCTGGCGGCTCCCCGTTCGGTGTCGATGACCGCGAACTTGCGGCCCTCGGACAAGCCGTGGCAGATGGACAGGCCAGTCCAGGTCTTGCCGGAGCCGGACATGCCCTGGATGGACAGGCGGGCCTTGCGGCCAGCCTTGCTGGCCGGCCGGAACGCGAACTGCTCGGAGGAGCCGTTCTGTTCGGCGGCGGGCCGCGCGGTGCGGACGGGGGGCGGAAGCTGGGACATGCGGGCTACTCCTAGGCGTACTGGCGCTCGACCCACGAGGGCAGCGCGGTCATCGGGTTGGGCAGGTAGCCGGGCCACTCGCCGGACTCGCGGCAGATGGCGTAGGTGTTGAGGGCGACCTCGTTGAGGTGGCGGCCGATGTTGCGGGCCATCGGGTCGCAGGTGGTGACCACGACGAGGTAGGGCGGTTCCTTCTCCTGCAGCACGAACTGGAACGGCTTCTCCGGGTCGACCAGGCCGAGGGCCAGGCCGGCGTCGAGGTACCACTCCTGCTGCTGGGCGTAGCCGTGCTCGTAGAACGCCTTCTCCAGGTCTTCGCGGCGGCAGGAGCGGGCGGTCTTGTAGTCGACGATCTGACCGTCGTGGCGCAGCCAGTCGAAGCGGGCCCGCCGCCACACGCCGTGGTCGTCCCAGAAGGCGGACTGCTCGGCGGCGCCGGAGCCGGGCTCCAGGAGGCGGGCCGCCTCCTCGTCTGCGCGCAGGGCGGCCGCCATGGCCTTGACCTGCTCCAGCTCGTGACGCTTGAGCGGGATGTTCCCGGCGTCCCGGATCGCCTCGACCTCAGCCTTGATGGCGTCGGTGTTCCACTTCTCCGCCTCGACGAGGACGAGTTCGGGGCCGTCGTCGAGCACGAGTTTGTGGGCGGCGGTGCCGAGTTCGAGGGCCTTGTTGTGGGGCTGCGGGTTGTCGAGCCAGTGCTTGAACTTGGCGGGGCACTCGGTGACGAGCTTGCGGGCGCCGGTCGACGACAGGCTGCCGCCGGGAATGGGGTCGGAGTGGTACAGCTCGGCGTCGATGTCGTACAGGCCGGGCACGACCTCGACCGGCGCCGCGGTCATGCGACGCCGTCCAGGCACATCGGCGTCACGCTGGCGATCGCGTCGTACACGTCACGGGCCCACCTGGCGTCGCCGAGTGCGGTGTGCGCGACTTCCTTGCTGGGCGGCTCAACGCCGACGGCGCGGGAGAGCTCGTAGGACTTGAACGGCAGCCGTGGATAGTCGGCCTGGAAGGCGAAGTCTCCGCCGTAGGCGCCGGACGCGGCCTGACCGAGTCGGAAGCCGGCCGCGAAGGTGGCAATGTCGACCGGCCGGTAGTGCCACACGGTCTTGCGACCGTGGGCGTGCAGCAGCTTGGTCAGGAACGCCACGTCGAACCCGGGATTCGAGCCGACGACGACGGCGTCCTTGAGGACGTCCTGCAGGTCGAACAGCATCTCGGGGAGCGTTGACCGCAGCGGCGGGCCGCCGGCCGGGAAGAACTCGATGGCGTCCCAGCCGTCGGGAACGGCGAAGCGTTCCTCGAACTTCCCGATCTCAAGGGCCTTGGGGTCTGCGGTCGTGAGGTCGGGGCGGACCTGCCACAGGTATTCGCAGTCGGCGCCGTCTTCACGTCGGCGGATGACAGCGATCTCCCACGCGTCTCCGTGGCGGGGGTCCAGGTGGGTCGTCTCGGTGTCGACGAACGCGATGACGGTCATGCGGCCACCTCGCCGCGGGCGATGGCCTGGAGGTGTGCGACGCCGTCCGGGTCGTACTGGATGGCGGTGATGGCGGCGACGTACTCGGGGAAGGCGGCGGCGAGCTTGTCGAGGTTGGCGGGGTCGGCCATGCCCATGGTGGTGAGCAGGCTGGTGGTGAACGACCCGGCCTGGTAGCCGCCTTCGCGGCCGTAGTGGAAGAGGACGTGCGCGGCGACGTCCGCCGGGATGGTGGGGCTGCTGGTGCTCATGTGACCTGCTTTCGGGTGTGCTGATGGATGGCGGCCCGCCCCGACCGGGGGGAGGTGGTGCGGGGCGAGCCGCCTGGGAGGCCGCGGAGCTGGGGGGACTCGACGCGGCAGGTCTTCGGTTGTGGCGCTGCCTCGCCGGCCAGTCGTCATCCGGCGAGAGCGGCGAGCTAGTCGGTGCGCGCCCAGGAGGGCGGCACGCGGCCGGGGTCGGTGGTCGCGAACGGCGCCTGATGCAGCGGCACCGGGGTGAACAGCCGCTTCACGACCTCGGGGTCGATCTCCTGCGTTTCGTCTGCCGCGGCGTTGGCCTGGCAGGCGATGTTGAGGCGCTGCTGAAGTTCGGCGATCTGCCGCTCCAGGCCGGCCACGGTCTCGGCGTGACGTTCGTCGATCCGCTGCACGGTCTCGGCGTGCTCCCGCCGCTGGTCGTCCAACTGACCGTCCTTGGCGGCGATCGTGGCCCTGGCCCCGGAGAGCAGGAGTCGCAGCCGGGCGATCTCATCGGGCGCGCGATGCCGGGTACGAGGCACGCGGCGCACGAGCAGCCGATCGACGATGGTCATTTCGCTTCGTCCTTCAGGTGCTGGTTGAGTGCGGTTTCGGCGGCCAACTCGGCTTCCAACTCGGTCGCGCGGTCGGTGAGTCGGCGGATGCACAGGCGGGCCAGGGCCGTCCACAGGCCGGCGATGGGCGACAGGTACGGGGAGGGGGCGGTCACAGCGCGTCCGCCGGGTTGGCCAGCGCCAGCAGCACGTCGGCGTGGCAGGGCTTGTCGAGGGGGCACCAGCACATGAGGTCCCGGCCCGCCAGCTCCTGCCGCGCCTGCTCGGCGAGGTCCGGCCGCTGGGCCAGCCAGTCGCGGTACATGGCGACGGCCTGCTCCCGGGTGGCGTCCTTCACGAGGTGCCACGTCACGGTTTTGTCCGGGTGGACGAAGGCGTGCCGCTCGCCGGACGTCTTGCCGAGGCGGCCCTCGCGCTCCCACTCGGAGCCGTCGAGGGCGGGCATGCGGATCTGGGTGCAGGGATTGCCCCAGCGGGAGCCGCGGCCGACGTAGACGACGCCGAGCGGGTTGGTGGTTTGGTCCTCGACGCGCCAGCCCTTGACGCGGCGGCGTTGGATGCGGCGGGGTGTGGCCATCACGCCTCCCCCATGAACTCGGCGGGGATGTCGGCGTGGCCGGAGAGGATGTCGTCGATGAGGTTCGGGTCGGTGATCCAGGCGGGCACCCGGCGCGGGGTGATGCCGAGGCCCGACAGCAGGCCGGGCACGACGATCGGCGCCGCAGTGTCCGGGGTGGGCGGCAGGTCGAGGAGGCTCACGACGCCACCGCCCGCTCGTGTGCGGCCAGCCAGCGGCGGCGGTGCGCGTAGCGGACGTGGACCTGCGCCACCCGCTCGACGTACTCGGCGGGGGTCATCGGCTTAACGCCCTTGGCGCGGCGCGCGAACTCGGCCTCGACGCGGGCGATCGCGTCCTGCTCCAGATCCGCCAGCGGGCGGGGCTCGGCGACGGCGGTCACGACGCGACCTCCTTCGGCGGGCTGCTGTGGGCGGCCTGGATCGCGGCGAACTCGGCGGCCCAGTCCGGGTAGTCGGCGGCCGTCGCACACGCCATCGGGTGCGTGACCAGCCAGGCATCCATCTGGAACGCGATCCGATCCGATGGGGAATGCGTGCGGGCGGCGGCCTGCTGGAAGGCGACGGCCACGAGCTCCGCCTCCAACACCGGCGTGGCCACGTCCAGGTGGTCGATCGGGCGGGTCATGACGCCACCGCCTTCGGAGCGGCGAGGTTCTCCAGCCCGTACTTGCGGACCCGGTCGTAGCGGGCGATGCCCCACACGATCGCGTGGCAGGCCCACAGGAACGCCCAGTCCCAGTCGCGGAAGTTCCACTCCCACGTCTCGCCGAACGACCAGCCCTCGTAGCTGAAGTTCTCCAGCTCCTTACGGGCACCGTCCTCGTGGGTGATGTCCCCCCACTCGAAGATGTCGCGCGTGACCTCGGCTCCGATGCCGCGCGGGGCATCCCCGCTGCGGATGGCGTCGACGACGTGCTTCTTGACCTGCTGCTCGAACAGTTCCTGCGAATACGTCATGACACGGTCGCGATCGCCGTCGAGCTTCTCCGACCAGTAGTGAGGGTCGACGTCCCACCCACGGAAGAACTGGAACATGTCCGTCAGCCGGGTGAAGACGTAGGCGTCCTTGATGTCGCCGCGGATGGCGAGGACTCCCGGCCAGGTGACGATGTCGAAGCAGGCGATGCTTCCCCAACCGGCTCGGGAGAACCGCAGGTGCCGGTACAGCCCGTCGTCGTGCAGGACGGTCATCTGGTGGCCGGCCGTGTCCCGGGCGAACCGGGCCGCGATCTCTGGGTAGTCGCTCATGCCGCACCGCCCTCGGAGTCGTAGCCAGCGAGGACCCACTGCTTGGCGTCGCGGTCCCAGATGACCGACCAGGCGTTGTGATCGGTCAGCGTGCCGTCGAGGTCGATGCCGACCGCCATGCCAGCCGACTCGGCCGCGTTGAGGGCGTCGGCGATGGCCTGCCAGTACGAACGCTCGGTTCGGGGCATCGCCTTCCGCTGCTCGGCGTCCTCGCGGAGGACTTCATTGGCGAAGGCGTCGACCACGTAGTTCGCGGTCTCGTCGGTGCGTGCTCCGCCGTGGCGCAGGATCGTGATCAGGTCGTCCCGTCGGGACGGCGTCTGAGAGGATTGAGGCACGTGAAGCCCCTTTCGTTTCGTGAGTTCGTGAGGGGTGGAGCGTTCGAGGTCATCGCGGGCTTGGCGGTTACGCGGTGGCCTCTTTGTTTGCCGCGTCAGGCGGCGAGGGGCTTGGCGTACTTGCTCGGCAGGACTTCGCCGTGCGCCTGCACCCAGCGGATGTGCTCGGCGGTGAGGCGCGGCGTGCGGCCGACGTAGGTGAAGGGGATGCGGCGGGCGCGGATGCTCTCGGCGACCCAGTTCACGCTCTTGCCGAGGAGCGCGGCCGCCTCCTCCGGGGTGAAGCAGCGCAGTTCGAGGCTGGCCGCGGCCGACTGCATGGCGGCCACCTGCTCGACCGCGGACGTGAGCCGCGTGATGAGCGTGGTGTCGACTGCGATGGCGCTGTCCTCCCCGCCGGCCTTGGTGGGGGGAGCAAGGTCAGTGACGCTCACTGGGTTCCTCCTTGTGGGTTATGGCGTCGATGGGCACGTTCAGACGTTCGGCGTAGCGGTGGAGGGTTTCGGCTCCCGCTCCTTGCTGTCCGCGCTCAACGCGGGAGAGGAAGCCGACATCTCGGCCGATGTCTTTTGCGAGCTGCTGAAGGCTGATTCCAGAGCGCTCGCGGATGGCCTTCATTGCGGCTCCGTTGGGTCTCACAGGACAGAACGTAAACCTATCGACGCGGCGCCCGCAAGGTGTTCGCTGGGTTTTATTGGGTGTCCAGCCTGCTTGGTTAGGTGCTCGAAGGGCCATTGAAGCTGCAACCATGGCCAAAGATGTGCGGCGCGGAACGGCGCGTTCACGGGGCGCAAGCGCAAGGAGGCGCTAACGAGGCAACAAAAAAGCTCCCCAAAGACCGATCAATCCTGGTCAATTAGGGGATTCAGTGGGTGCGCGTTGCCAAACCGTGCGGCATGATGGCGCCCATGACTGAGGACCGGACCAAACTGCAGTGGGGCAAGCTCGCGGCCGCCGTCCGGGCGGCGCGCGAAGCCCGCGGCCTCACGCAGCTCGCCCTCGCCGAGCTCGCCGGCGTCAGTGAGGGGAGCGTCCAGAACCTCGAAAGCGGTAAACCGCGCACCCGGATGCCTCAGACCATGGCCAGGATCGAGCCGCACCTTGGCTGGGCCGAGGGGTCCGGCCGCACCATCCTCGACGGCGGCCAGCCCACCCCTGCCCACGCGCCCCGAGAGGCGGCGAAGGGGACACGTGGTGACGCAGACCGGCTGCGCAGCAAGCTGCCACTGCGGATCGTCGACGAGCTGGAAAGTGACGACCCGCTCCTCGACTCCGCCGTCATCCAGCTGCCCGGCACCCGGGGCGTCCGCATGACCGTCGTCGTCCACGGGCGTCCCGACGCCACGCCTCAGGAGATCCAGGACGCGCTCCTGGCCTGGCGGCGCGCCGAGAGCAAGCTCCAGGGGCTCCCCGACGATGACGACGACACGCCGGCGGCGAACGGCGCGTAACAGGGGGCGCACGCGTTGTTCTCATCCCCTCCCGGCCTGCAACGAAATGTGTTTCCATGGGGCAACCACAAGGGAGGGGCGCCCGCGGGGTCTTGGGGGACTCATGTGCGTGCGGGTAGTACGAGTAACAGGAATGCCGTTCAACGTCGACATGTGGTTGGAGGACCGGGACGACGGCCGGTTCACCATCTACGTCGACCGCAGGATGATCACCAAGCACGGCGCCAAGGCCATGCAGCTGTTGCTCAACACGAGCGCCTCCGGCTGGCAGCGGCTAGACGATACGGTCGTCCGCAGGGCACTGCGTGCCGTCACCGGCTGACACGCGGATCCGGTGAGGTGATCCATGGCTTATGCGGAGAAGCGGGGCCCCAACAGGTGGCGGGGCCGCTACCAGCGCCCTGACGGCACGTGGGGCTCGGTCAGCCGCGATGACAACGGGAAGCCGTTCACGACGAAGTCGTCAGCTCGCAACTATGCCGCCGGCCTTGAGACGGACGTGCGGCGCAAGACGTTCCTCGACCCCCGCGACGGGCGTATCACCGCCGGGGAGTGGGCCCCGGTGTGGATGGAGTCGGTGGAGCTCGCCAACCGCAGCGACGCGACGTACCGGCAGCGCCTGCGAAGCGTGATCCTGCCCCGGTGGGAAGACGTGGCCATGGCCGACGTCTCCACCATCGCGGTGAACGTCTGGGAGCAGCAGCTGCGGCGGCGTTACAAGCCGCGGTACGTGAAGAGCATCATGTCCGTGATGCGGGTGATGTTCGACGACGCCGTCGCCTCGAAGGTGCTGGCCGATAACCCGGTGGCCACCCTCAAGTCGCGGCGGCGCGGCCGGTACAAGGGCAGGCAGCAGGACGACGAGGTGGTCATCGCGACGCCACGCCAGGCCTATTTGCTGGCCCGCAACGCACGGGAGATGCGGGGCCTCGTCGGGTACACACTGGTCCTCACGATCGCTTACTGCGGGCTGCGCATCTCCGAGGCCGCGGGCCTGCGCCGAGAACACTTGCTTCTCGACGACCAGGGCCAGGGGTGCCGTCTGCTGGTACAGGAGCAGACCCAGTACGTGGATGGCCGCAAGACTCAGGTGGCTCCGAAGTACGGGTCGACGGGCAGCATCATCCTGCCGCCGTTCCTCGCCGGCCTCCTGAGTGAGCTGCTCGAAGCGCACGAGTCGGAGTGGGTGTTCCCCAGCAAGACGGGCCGGAAGATGGACACGGGGGCTTACTTCTACACGGACATCTGGCGGCGGTTCGTCGACGGGCACGCGGCGCAGCCGGACCGGTTCGGCCGGCCCAGCCGGCTGCCGGACATGAAGGCGGTCGCCGGGATCGAGAATCTGGTCCCGCACGGGCTGCGGCACAGCATGAAGGTGTGGCTGGACGAGCTGAAGCATCCGCGGGTGGCGGTTGAGGAGCGGATGCGGCACAGGATCCCGGGCGTTGAGGGCGCCTATTCGCACATGACGCTGGCGATGGAGAAGGACATCGCGACGGACCTGCAGAAGCTGTGGGAGACGTCGGTGGCGGTGGTGGACGACCCCGGGGAGTGGGAGCCTGCCCGGCCCCGGCGGAAGCAGGGGAGCGAGATTGTCTCCCAGGAATCTCCCACACCCAACGAGTCTGGCGCGTTGGGTGAGCCTGCGTCATGATGGTCGCACGGCCTGAGCTGGGCGTTCGCGGTCTCCCCCAGGACCGCTCACGCAACGATCAGAGTCCGCCTCGGACGATCCCCCGT
>NZ_JBVIMA010000015.1:0-82660 GCF_055580085.1 Streptomyces sp. NPDC032126 | reverse complement strand
TTGTGCGACCGCGAGGCACAGCAGTTCGGCGTCCGTCAGTTTCGGGGGTCGCCCGATCCGGCGACGGGGTGCCACATGGTCGTCGATGAACACGTCACACACGAGCCAACGGGCGCCCTTCGCCATGGTCGCGGCCAGAACAAACATCGGACTCTTCATCTGGGCGATCCATGGGGCCACGCTAGCGGTCCCTCCGATACGGCTGCCAAGGGGTTTCTCCGCAGCGGTGATCAGCCACCCTTGAACCCAGGCGCACGAGCCCGTACAACACTCACCGCACCACCAACACAGTTGGAAAGCGTGTTGGCTGCACGGTTCAGCAGGTCTCTGCCGAGCCCGGTTGGGATTGGCGTACGCCAGTGCACGCCACCAGCATGCTTCCGTCCGCATCGAGAAACAGCATGAAGATCCACGATCCGTCGGCAGTCCTGATCTGCCCCAGTCGAACCGGTCGGCCGTATAGGTCGAGGCGTTGCACGGCCCGGGCCAAGCCGGAGGTCTCGATGCCCCTCCGAAGGGTGTGACGGAGTCGGCGCCCGTAGACCGCCGCGAGTGACTCGGGTGAGGTCGTTCCGTCCCAGACGACGAATGAAGCGTCGGCGCGGAGGGTCGCGAGAGCGGCCGACGACGTGTCGTCGCCGCCACCCAGCAGCCGTTCGAGCTGGTCCTGTTCCATGGCCCCACCCTGAG
Organism: Streptomyces sp. NPDC032126; assembly: GCF_055580085.1. Classification (NCBI taxonomy): domain Bacteria; kingdom Bacillati; phylum Actinomycetota; class Actinomycetes; order Kitasatosporales; family Streptomycetaceae; genus Streptomyces; species Streptomyces sp. NPDC032126. The sequence goes on along the minus strand of NZ_JBVIMA010000015.1, from coordinate 81,970 downwards.
GCATACGAGCCCCGTATCGAACCGCTCAGCAGATGTCAGCCCACCTGGCCCGGCTCGAACGGGCTGGTCCCCTCCACAACGGGCTGGTGCTGCGGGTCTGCAGCGCGCCGGCCGACGCAGGCAGACTCACCGTAGGACAGCCGTCAGCGCCCTTGCACTGGTGTTTCCCACACGGCAGAAGGAGCAAGGCTGAGTGTCTAACTGCGTGACAACGCCGACGAACAGCGGCGGACGCACGTGAACGCCAGCGGTGATGACGCTCTTTGATTCACCGAACTTCGGCGCATCGGCCTGACCGAGCGGCTGCCGCGGATGTACGCGTGCCAGCCGGCCGCGGCCGCGCCGCTCGCCGAGGCCATGCGGCACGGGGCACCAGCGGCTCACGTCACCGTGGGGCTGACCGAGGCATACTCCATCGTCTCCCCGGTCAGCGGCTACCGCGGCGTGGTCACCATCCAGGACAGCGGCGGCCAGGTCCTCGAACTCAGCGACGCACAACTCGAGACCGCTCACCAAGAGCTCGCCCGAGCCGGCCTGTGGACCGAACTCTCCAGCGCCGCCGGACTCGCGGGCCTGCGCACCGTCGTAGACCTTGACGGCCCGGTGGTCTGTATCTCCACCTCCAGCGGCTTCAAGAACCGCAGCGTCGGCCTCCGTCGAACCGAGACGATCACCCCGGATTGGGACGACGTACGCAGCAGACTGCACGCGGCGGGAATTCGTGACTGATGCATGCTCCCCTGACCACGTAATCGAACGGCGACAGGGCTGGGTGCTGTCCGAAGTGCTGAACAACTGCTGTCCGATCTCGGGGTCTGGCGCAAGTTCCGTGAGGCGATCACTGTCCGTGATACTGAATCCCCACGGGGGATTGGGCATGGAAGGCGCCTCGCGCGGGACGCTCGCCGGATACCGGATGGGGAGGTGCTTGACGGTTGTCGCGTCGGCCCGCGCGCTTGGGTTGGCCGAGGATGACTCCGGTCAGGACGAGGGCCCGTCCGCACAGTTGCTGCACGGTCACCACTTCTCCGGCGACCGCTGTGCCGAGCAGCACGCCGGTAACGGGGTTGAGCAGCCCGATCAGTCCGACTGTCCCCGTGGGCAGGTGCCGCAACCCGGTGAACCAGGCCGCGAAGGCCAGCGCGGTGGCGATCAGGGCAACGTAGCCGAACGCGAGGAGCGTCGGCGTTGAGAACGCGGGCGGAGGGCCCTCCACGACTGCCGCGACCGGGAGCAGGAACAGACCTCCGGCGGCGAGTTGCCAGGCGGTCGAGGCGAGCACATCGGCGTCGGCGCGCCACCGTTTGGTCAGGATGTGGCCGAAGGACGACACCAGCATGGCGGCGGCCGAGGCGAGGACTCCCGGCACGCTCACGCCTTCCACACCGGTGAGCAGCATGAGAGAGACCCCGCCGAGTCCGATCGCGGCGCCGGTCATGTGGGCGATGCCGGGCACGTCGAGGCTGGGATCGGTCCGGTCTCGGTCGCGCCCGCTATCTGACCGAGGCCCGCAACCATCGCCAGCAGCCGGACCTGCCATGGAGGCGCGGTAGGCGAGGCCGGGGAGGGCGGGTCAACGGCTTGAGGGTCAGTCCTTCACGACACCTATTCTCGGCGCGGGCTCGTATCGGTAGATCAGGCCGAAGTTGCTCTTCACGGCCGTGCCCCAGGCACCGCTGCTGACCATCTTCTTGAGGGCCTTGTTTATCTTCTCCACGGTGGCGGTGTCGCCCTTCTTCACGCCGATGCCGTAGTTCTCGTTGCTCAGCTTCAGACCGACCAGCACGAACTGGTCCTTGTACTGCTTCTGTGCGGCGAAACCGGCCAGGATCGAGTCATCCGTGGTCACTGCGTCGACCACACCCCTGCGCAGGGCGGCGAGGCACTCCGAGTAGGAGCTGTACTCCACCAGCCGGGCCTCGGGCGCAACGTCCTTCTTGACGTTCTGCGCCGAGGTGGAACCGGTCACCGAGCACAGCTTTCCGCCGTTGAGATCACTGCCGTCATCAATCTTGGAGCCGGCCTTGACCAGCAGGTCCTGGTGAGCCAGCAGGTAGGGTCCGGCGAAGTCGACGTTCTGCCTACGCTTGTCGGTGATCGAGTAGGTCGCGACGACGAACTTCACGTCGCCTCTGGACAGCGCGTTCTCACGGTCCGCGCTTTTCGTCTCGACAAACTCGATCCGGCCGGGATCATAGCCAAGCTCCTTGGCCACATAGGTCGCCACGTCCACGTCGAAGCCGGAGAACTCGCCGTCAGGCTCCTGCAGGCCCAGACCCGGCTGGTCGAACTTGATCCCGATCCTGATGGTCTCACCGCCGTGCGACCCCGAACCGGTGCGCTGACCGCTGTCATCACCACACGCCGTCGCGGTCACGGACAGGACCAGCACGGCCGCGGCCGCGGCGGGAACTCGGTGGAGCTTCATGGTGACATCCTTCGTGTGATCAGGGTGATGCCGTGTTGCGGGATCGCGCACGCCGTCGCGGGCACGACGAGGCCCAGTGGTGCAGGAGTTTCGGCGCGCCGCCCGCCGCGGTCGCTGCGCGGGGTGCCGAAGGATCGGTCGGGCGAAGCGTGAACTGCGCCCGCAGGAAAATGGTTCAGGACTGAAGGGCCGCTTCGCCGCACCGCTCGCGTGGCCACCCCTGCCTTCCTGGCCGGCGGCACGCCGGTCACCGCCGTATGACTCCGTCCTCCTCGGCTGCGGAGGACAGTAAGGAGCCGAGGCGACCAGCGTCATCACATCTGAGCTGAACTTGAGCATCACGATTGGGCAGGTGCGACCTACTGCGCAGTAGGCGCGAGCGCGCCAGGCGGCTCGGTCCGATGTGCCGCATTTACGGCCGTGACGCAGCATCGTCACCAACGCCTTGAGCAGTCCTGGTCCTTGGCTTTTGTTCCAGTCGCCGTGGACTGCACGCCGCCGCCGTCCCTGGCCTCGAAGAGGCGGGCGGCATTACTGCGGAGCAGCGCCCCGCTGAGCTGGCGCGGCATCGCGTCGTCGGTGGTGCCGGGGGCGGCGGTGCAGCCGAGGCGGGCGCGGGTGTGGATGACGATGCCGTTGGTGGTGGCCGCGGTCTGTTTGGCCTCGGCCCCGGATCTGGGACTGGCACCGAAATGGTGACCTCGCGCCCCATGCGCTGCGCCCACTGGGGGCGGCGACCGTGCCGTTCTCCGTTTCGGCGCTTCCGTAACCGGCTTGCCCCCATTGGCGGTTGGGGGCCTTGACTTCGTCAACGGGTGTTGGTTGAGTGGCTGATCCACTGAGCCACTGGGGAGGAGCACGTGGAGGCACTGCCCCGCGAAACCATCGTCGACGTGCTGGAGAGCCGCCTGCGTGAGGAGATCCTCACCGGGCGGCACCCGGCCGGAAGTTATCTGCCACCGGAGCGGAGCCTCGCCGACGGCTACGGAGTCACCCGAACCACCCTCAAGCACGCCTTCGGCCGCCTCGTTCAGGCCGGACTGCTGGAGACACGCCACGGCGTAGGCACCCGAGTGCGGGACTACCTGCGCCTCGGCGGAGCCGACCTGCTGCCCATGCTCGTCCGGCACAGCCCCGACTGGATCGGTGAGATCTTCGAAGTGCGGCGCAGCATCGGCGCGTTGATCGCCGAGCGCGCCGCGGCCCGGGCGACGGACCGGCAATGCGCCGAGCTACGCACCCTGCTGACCTCCGTCAGCGAGGCGGAGGGCGGCGACGCCGTGCAGCTCGCGGACATCGAGGTGCACCGGGCTCTGGCCCGCGCCACCGGCAACCGCGTTTACGTCCTGCTGACCAACACGCTCTTCAACGCCTACCTGCCGGTGCGCGCCGCACTCGTCCGCCCTTTCGCCGACGCCGCCGCGGCCCATGGCCGCCTGCGGCCGCTCATCGACGCGGTCGTCGCCGGCGACGAGACCGGCGCGCGGCGCGCGGCGGAGGAGTATCTGACGGCCACCGAACGGATCATGTTGGAGGGTCTGGCATGAGCAGGCTCTCCGCCCCGGCCGCGAAGCGCACCGCCCCTTCTCGCGGCACCGTCTTCCGTGAAGCCATGCTCGGCACGCTGCGACTCGACCACGAGGACCGCACCCGCCCGGTACGCCTCGACCTGACCGTCTCGGCGGATGGCGTCATGCGGCTGACCGGCACGACCGAGGCCCGTGCCGCTGGCCGGATACGGGTCGCCGGCTGGGCCGACGACCCGGACGCCCACGGCGAGTTGGAGATCTCGCCGCTCTCCAGGCGCCGTATCCGCTACCGCATCGCGTTCACCGCCGACGGCCGCAAGCTCACCCTCGACGGCTGGAAGTCCGTGACACCGCGCAGACCGGTGGCCTCGATGACCGTACTGCCGTACACCGTTTACGAGGACGGTGCACCCATCGGCACCGGAGCCCTTCGTTTCCCCCTGGCCACGCAGCTCGCTCCGTTCCTGGCGAGCTTCCGCTTCCCGCGACGGGAGAACCGCGATGCGCACCTCGCGCCACGCTGGAAGGGTGAGCGAGGCCGTACCGAGGTCTGGTACACCACCGTCACCGACCCGGTGACCGGGAGCGGGCTGTGGCTGCACCACGAACTTACCGCGCCCGCCGACGGAACCGAGCCCTACGCGCACGGCTGGGCGGCCCTCTTCCCCAAGGACGGACCCGTACGGCACGCACGCTTCGGACCCGCTCCTTGGGCTGTCGGCGAGGCCGGATTCCACGCGGACGGAGTCTCGGTCGGGCCCGGACGTCTGACCGGGTCGGCGGACGGCGGCTCCCTGCGCTGGGAGCTGACCGAACAGCCCGTGGCCGATGCGCTGTTCACCTTCCCCCGGTGGTCGTGGCGCCGTCCCCTGCTGCCCGCCGCCCAGATGCTCCCCGCCGCGCGGGCCTTGTACAACGGGACCTTCACGCATGACGACACGACCCTGACGCTCAGCGCGGCCCCGGGCGCGTCCGCCCGGATCTTCGGTCATGGCAACGCCCGCCGATGGGCCTGGCTGCACGCGGACCTCGGCGGCTGCGACATCCTGGAGATCGTCGCCGCCGTCTCCATGCGCCCGGGCCTGCGCAGGCTTCCCCCGCTGGTCTTCCTCCGCCTGCGCCAGGCCGGCTGCACCTGGCCGCGCCGCACCGAACGCGCGGCGGTGGGCTGGGCCGGAGCAGGACGCTTCCGCGCCGCCATCGGCCTGCCCACCTGGACGGTCACCGGCCGCACCGGACTGCGCCGGATCCGCGTGGAGGTCACCCAGCCCGCGGACCGCACCCTCGTCCTGGACTACACCGACCCCGACGGCGCCCGCGCGACCTGCCGCAACAGCGAACGCGCCGACGCCCATGTCCTGCTCGAACGCTGGTGGTTCGGCGGCTGGCGCACCGAGAGGGAATGGACGCTGGACGGCACGGCCCATGCGGAGGTGGGCCACCGATGAGCCTCACCGGCCTGGTGGCCGCCGTCATCGCCGACGACGGCACGGCCGACTGGCCCGCCCGCGTCCCCGCGCGGGTGGAGAGGGTCCTGGCCTCGATGCCGCTTGCCGCCCGCGCCGGCTTACGGACGGCAGCGCGCGCCCTCGACGCTTACGCCGTGGCGCGGACCGGGCGCGGACTGGCCGCGCTCACTTGGTCCGAGCGTGAGTCCGTGCTGGCCGGGCTCGTCGCACGGCCGGCGCTTCTGCCGCTCCTGGACCTGCTCAAGGTTCCCGTTCTCCTCGCGGCCGGGACCGAGCGGATGATCGAGGACGGCCTCCCGACGCGCAGGCTCACGCGGGCGGACCCACCGCTCGACTGCGTGCCCTCGCCCGCCTGGCCAGCGCGGTCCAGCGCCGATGCCGTGGTCATCGGATCCGGGGCGGGCGGGGCCATGGCCGCGCGGACCCTGGCCCGGGCGGGGCTCGACGTGGTCGTCCTGGAAGAAGGGCAGCACCACTCCACCGAATCGTTCGGGCGCCGCACCCCGCTCGACCGGTTCGCGGAACTGTACCGGGACGGCGGAGCGACCGTCGCTGTCGGCAGCCCACCGCTGCTGCTGCCGGTGGGCCGGGCCGTCGGCGGCACCACCGTCGTCAACTCCGGTACGTGCTATCGCACTCCCGATCATGTCCTGGCCCGCTGGAGCACGGACTTCGGGTTCGCCCTCGCCGACGACCTCGGCCGCCACCTGGACGATGCGGAACGCACCCTGCGCGTGGCCACCCAGCCCCTGGACGTCCTCGGCGACAACGGCCGGATCGCGCTCAGCGGAGCGGCCAAGCTCGGCTGGCACGCCGCGCCGCTGCGCCGCAACGCGCCCGGCTGCAAGGGCTCCTGTCAATGCGTCGTGGGCTGCCCGACCGGCGCCAAACAGAGCGTGCAACTGTCCGTGCTGCCCGACGCCTGCGCCGCCGGCGCCCGTATCGTCACCGGAGCGCGGGTGGAACGCGTGCTCATCGACGCGGACCGGCCCGGCGGACCGCGTGCGGCGGGGGTGCGGGTGCGCCGCAAGGACGGCGGGTTCGAGATCCTCGCGCCTTTGGTCGTCGTGGCTGCTGGCGCCCTCGAATCGCCGCTGCTGCTGCGCCGCTCGGGCCTGGGCCGGCATCCCCGACTCGGGCGGAACCTCAGCGTCCACCCGGCCACCAGTGTCGCCGGGCGTTTCGCGGAACCGGTCACGGCCTGGGAGGGCGTGCTGCAGAGCGTCGGCGTGGAGGAGCACCACGGCGCGGGCGTCCTCATCGAGGCCACTGCCACGCCACCCGGCATGGGTTCCTTCGTGCTGCCCGGAGTGGGTGGCGAATTGCGCCGCGAGCTGGAAGGCGCCGACCGGCTCGCCACCCTCGGCGCGATGATCGCCGATCTGCCCTCCGGCCGGGTGCTCGGCCGCGAGCGCACCCTGCTCCGCTACGACCTGCACCGCCGCGACGCGGGCCGTCTGATGCGGGCGGTACGCGCCATGGGCGAGCTGCTGTTCGCCGCAGGCGCCGAGGAAGTCCTCACCGGCATCCCCGCCACGCCCCGGGTACGCAGTCTGCCGGATCTGGACGCGGTCCTCGCCGGCACGAGCGCGCGGCAGCTGCATCTCTCGGCCTACCACCCCACCGGCACGGTCGCGGCGGGCGCCAACCCGGAGCGCTTCCCCGTGGACGGGACGGGACAGCTGCGTGGCGTGCGCGGTGTGCTGGTCGCGGACGGGGCGGTGCTCCCCGGTTGTCCCGAAGTGAATCCGCAGCTGAGCATCATGGCGACGGCCCTGGCGATCACGCAGGCGCACCTGGGGAGGTGACGGGGCAAGGGGCGCGACGGGTTTCCCGAACCTCCCGCCGGCCCAGCAAAGGCGCCGCCGTTGCCATGCCAGTGACCGCCCCTTCGAACGAAGGGTAAGCCGCCCAGTGTCTGCCCTGTGGTCTCAAGACATCCCTAGTCGCGGCCCTCTCTGTCGACCTGCGAGCGGGCGTAGCGGCGCACGCGCTGGTACGCCACCAGCTCGCCCGCAGGGTCCAGAACGACCTGGTAGCTCGCCATCACACCGGTCATCATGGGGTTCGGCGGCGTTGGCGATGCGCTCGGCATGCTGGTGGGACCAGCGGCCGAGGTCGGTGGCCAGGACCTCGTGGTCGGCGGTAGGGAGCAGGTGCCGTTCCAGGGTGAGCTCGTCCGTCATACGGAGAACGTAGGACAACAAGAACAGCGCTTCTGCCCTGTTGCCTTCCGGGGAGACGGCAGGGGCGACGACACTCTGGCGGACCAGGGCCGACCTCCCCCCGTGGGGGTGCATCGCGCCACCGCGTTGTCCGCCACACCGGCCTGCAAAAACGAGACTGCCCGGGCGGGCCACCACTCATGGGGGCCGTACGGGGGCGCTCGCCCCAGGGCTGTGCGATCCGGTGGCCCGCCCCGTGCTTTCCGATCTGCAGTCCTGAATCGTCAGAGGCTGGTGCCCGGGTCCTCCGGCCGGATGCGTCCGCGCCAGCCGCCACCGGTGCCGCCGCCCTCGACGTAGTCCTTGAACCGGCCCAGGTCCCCCTTCACCCGCCGGTCGATCACGCCGAGCGCGTCCGCGCCCTTCTCGGCGACACCGGTGGGCTCGACGTCCATCGTGAGTTCCACCCGGGTACGCGTCTCGTCGAGGCGCTCGAAGCGGACGGAGCCGCGCTGCCGGGTCTCACCACCGACGGACCGCCAGGTGATCCTGTCATCCGGGAGCTGGTCGACGATCTCCGTGTCGAACTCGCGCCGCACCCCTCCGATGCTGGTGGTCCAGTGGTTGTGCCGGTCGTCGAGCTGCGTGACCGCGTCGACGCCCTCCATGAAGTTCGGGAACTCTTCGAACTGAGTCCATTGGTCGTAGGCCTGGCGGAGCGGAACCTCCACGTCGACCGTTTCCTTGACCGTGCTCATCGGGCCCTCCTGGTGCGCCCTCGACAGCCGACCGTGGATGGGGGCAGGTCGGCCTCCTGTGCGTGTGCGGGGCACCGGGTACCCGGGAAACCGCCGTAATTACCTGCTTCTGAAGTTGGGCGCGCTTGGGCGCTGGCTTCGGGTGGGGTCGACATAATCAAGCCCATGGCTGGTGAGGGCGACTCAAACACGGTGGTGGCGGAGTATGCGCTGGGCGATGCCTGGGTGGTCGCTGCCCGCCGGGTGGTGGGCATGAACACGTCGGGCGCGTTGCGTGACGTCGTGGAGAGCGCCGTGGGGCAGCATCCCAGGGGATGGTGGACGCGGCGGGGGTGACCTTCGCGGATTCGATGTTCCTGGCGCTGCTGCTGCGCTTCCGCGGCCAGACGGACCTGCGGGTGGCCGCGCCGTCACCGCCGGTGGGGAGCTTGCTGGAGCTGACTGGGGCCGACGACCTGCTGGATGGGCGCACGACGCCCGAGGACGCCATTGCGGAGTGAGTGCCCGTTCCCTGCAGCGGCTGCCCGAAGGCGGCCCCGGCCCGCCGGAGGCGGACGCCGCCCGTGCTGGGTGGTCGGCGACGAGGTCTACGGCCGGCCAGGACCCGGTCCTGCGCGGTTGGCTGGCCGAGCAGCGCCTGAGCTACATGCTGGCGATCGGCTACAAGCATCGATGCGGGCCGCGCGGGCAAAACGTCCGCACCCTCTCGGCGATCCTGTCGGATCATGTCTGGGAGATCCGCGCAGCCGGCGACGGCGCCCACGACCTGCGCGAATACGCCTGGGCCCTGGTGTGTGGACGTGGCGTGGGGCCGGGTGGCTCTTCGTCGAGGAAGTGGCGCAGGGCAACCTCGATGTTCCCGCCAGCGCCAAGCGCCTGTTGGCCTGGTTCCCCGTTGCCTGACGTTCGGCGGCGTGATGTCAGGGGCGGAACACACCGTGAACCGCTGTGATGTGGAGGGCGTCCGGCATCTCGGTAGTGAATCGGAAACAGCGTATGGACCTGCCAGTGGGCACGCCGGTGGTGTTCGAGGCCGCGTTCGGCTGAGGCCGGCTGCTGGCATTGGATGATCGGAGTCCGCCGCTTCTCGTCGGCGGGGGCCGGAGCTGCTGCTCCGGCCCCCGCTCCTCCCGTCCACTCAGACCGCGGTGAAGGTCCACTGCACGTTGGTGCTGCCGTTTCCTGACCACTGCTTGGTCACGGAGCCCGAGGGCACGTTGCCGCCGCCGTCGAGGACGAGGCCGGTGGCGCGGTTGACGATCCAGTACCGGCCGCCACCTTGGTACCTGAGCGCCCACTGCTGCTTGGTGCCGCCGTCCCAGGTAGCTTCCAGGGCGGGGGAGTTGTTCGTGGTGGCGCCGCCGCCGTCGGCGACCAGGCCGTTGGCGCGGTTGACCAGCTTGTAGTAGCCGGTGCCGAGTTCGACGGCCTGCCACTGGAGGTTGGTGCTGCCGTTCCAGGTCCACTGCTTGAGGTTGGAGCCGCTGGCGACGTTCCCGCCGCTGTCCAGCGCCAGCCCGTCGGTGACGTTGGTGATCCTGAACCACGTCGAGGGGTTGAGCTGCACCTTCATCGACACGACGGCGTCGTTGTTGCCGGTGACCCGCAGGTCGGCGTTGTCGGAGGTGAAGGTCCAGGCGGTGCCGGTGAAGTTGTCGCCGGAGTAGCCGATGATCTGGTAACCGGGGGCCAGTTTCAGCGAGGACAGGCTGCTGCTGGGCAGGCCGGCGAGTGACAACTGGTCGGCGGTGTAGGAGCCGACCTGGAGCACGGAAGAGCCGCCCAGGTAGTTGACGTCCTGGTAGACCACGGCCCCGGACAGTGGCTTCAGGGCCGGGATCGGGCCGGAGAAGGTCAGCTTCACGACGTAGGCCAGGGCGGAGAACGGCGCCGACGACGAAGGCAGGGTGACGTGCAGGCCGGCCGAGTCCTGTGTCGGTGCGGGAAGGTTCGTGTACGTGCCGGCGGTGGGGTTGAGCAGCTGCGCCGAGGTCAGGGAACCGACGTTGATCCGGGCCGAGTTGAGCGTCGTTATGTTCAGGGTGCTGCCCGGCCAGCCGAGGACCGTGGCGTACAGGACGGTGTTGTTCTTGCTCCGGGTGAAGCGGATGTCCTGGGCCGTTCCGACCTTCGGGGCGGTGAAGGCGCCGCCGCCCATGTGCGTGGGACCTTCGCCGTACGTGGTCCAGGCCCGGGTCGAGTACACCGACTCGCCGAAGCGGTGCAGGTAGTCGCCGATGCCGAGGAGGATGTCCTTCTGGGCCTGGGGGATCGTGCCGTCCGCCATCGGGGCGATGTTGAGCAGCATGTTGCCGTTCTTGCTGACCCGGTCGATCAATGAGTGCAGCATCTGCTGGGTGCTGTAGTAGCCGATGCCGTTCGTGTAGCACCAGCTGGAGCTGGAGATGCTGTCGTCGGTGAGCCAGTAGGGGGCGGTGATGTCGCCGGGGCCGCCGCGCTCGTAGTCGAAGACCTCGCCGTGGCCGTTGAAGCCGTCCTTGTAGGTGGCGACGACTTCGCGACCCCACGCCTCGGCCTGGTTGTAGTAGTACGACAGGAAGTTGAGCTGCTGTGTCTGGTTGATCTTGTTGAGGTCGAAGTCCTGCCAGAGGATGTCCGGCTGGGCGAGGTCGATGACCTCCTTGAGCTTGTCGTACCAGAGTTGGTTCTCGGCCGTGGTGCCCAACTGCCCGTACAGCTTCTGGAGGCTCGGGTCGGACTGCGCGGGCACGTGGTCGTAGTAGCCGTTGAAGTTGAACGCGTGGTGCATGGCCACCAGGAGCTTCAGCCCCTTGGCGCGTATGGAGTCGGTGAACAACTGGAGCAGGTTGAGCTGGGGGCCCTTCGCGGCCGAGTTCCACTCGTTGACCGAGCTGTTCCACATGGAGAACCCGTCGTGGTGCTCGGCGACCGGGCCCGCGAACCGGGCCCCGGCGTCGACGAACAGCTGCGCCCACTCGTCCGGGTCGAAGTTTCCGCCCGCGGACTTCAGCTTCGGGGCGAACTTGTTGAAGTTGCCGTTCAGGTCGTTCGCGCCGTTGATGAAGTTGTGGTACGGCCACGCAGCCGGGTCACCGTACGTGGCGATGTGATGCTGGTTGCACGTATCGCCGCTGATGTACATGCGGCGCCCATACCACTCGTTCCCATAGGCCGGAACGCTGAACACGCCCCAGTGGTAGTAGATACCGAACTTGGCGTCCCTGAACCACTCGGGAGCCGCGTTGTGCTGGTTGACCGAGGCCCACGTGGGGGTGTACGTCGTCGCGGCGCGGGCGGTGCCGGCGGCGAGGACGTTGCCCGCGGCTGCCGCTGCCGCGACACCCGTGGCGCTCGCCAGGAACTGGCGTCTGTTGATCATGGTGGTACCTCCGTCAGAGCTGTGGTGGGAGACCAGGGCCGGGGGTTTCGGCGGCACTTCTGTCGGCGAGAAGCGCGTGACCGGCTGCGGAGTCTGCGTACTTCAGGGAGCTCACGGTGGAGCAGTTTCCCCACGGCATGTCCCCCCTCCGTTCCCGTACGGCAGCACCGCCACATGACTCTTTCGGCGCCCGGAGCCTCTCGGGGAACCATGCGCAGCGTGTGCGTGATGTCACGTAAGAAGTTGCGGTACGCGCCATGTCTATGTCAACGGGAGTGCAGGGATGAAAACCGTCTTTCGGCTGCCCCTTTCTGCCGTTATCTATAGCTATTTCACCGTTGCTCCCTAGGTAGACATGGCATGTCTGCCCGCCATACGTCGGCGGTCCCGGAGCTGCAGTGCCGGTTAGCGCCGGTCCACCAGGTAGCCCGGGCATGGTGGCGGTGGGGTGACGTCACTGAGGATTTGGAGGACGCCTCGCCCTGGGTTGCCGGACCGTTGATCGGCGGGGCTGGCGGTCCGCTCATCTACTTCCCGATGAGTTGGAGCAGGGCTGAGGAGGTCTCTGCCTGGGCAGCGGCCTCGCGGACTCGATGGGGCTGGTCTGCTTCGATCCTCAGCAGAATCGGCTCAGGCCCTGACGGTCCTGGCCCAGGCGACGGTATCCGATCAGAAAGGCTGCCAGGCCGACGAAGGCGAGGAAGTGTTCCGGCTTCCGCTCGTAGCGGCGATGCAGGCGTCGGCAGCCTGCCAGCCAGGACACGGTCCTCTCGACCGCCCAACGGTGACGGCCGAGGCGCGTGGACGACTCGATGCCCTTGCGGGCAATGCGGTGGCGGATACCTCGTTCACGAAGCCATTTCCGCAGGTGGTCGTAGTCGTAGCCTTTGTTCGCGCCTCGGGGGAAACCTACGACCGCCCCATTACCCCCAGCAGCGCTAGCGGAGGGCCCCTCAGTGCACCGCCGCCAGTTCGTTGGCGCGGCCACCCGCACCGCCGCCGTTGCCGTACCGCTCATCACCTCCCCGAGCTCCCGCCCGCAACGCGTAGGCACATCCGACGTCATCCGGCTACGTGACAGCGTGGAAAACCTCGTCCGCTCGACGCCACGCAGCGCGTCCGTCAACGCCTGTCATTGTCTCCACCAGCCGTGTGAATTCCCGGCCGCTGCGTGGCGCCGGGATGCGCTGGTCGAGGCGGCTCAGGCTCAGCGCGGCGAACTGCGTCCGGATCACGTCCACCGGTTTCAGGGCCCGGCTGATGACCAGCCAAGCCCCGCCGGCTGTCAGCGCGGTGAGCGTCAGTGCGCCGCCTGCCAGCCACCACACGGTGGTGTTCAGCCGTTCCTGATCCGTCCAGGCCTCCGGGAAGTCGATCGGGTCGGAGCAGTCGGCCGGAATCAGTCGCACGGGTATCGCGTCGTCCGGATCCGTCCACGGCCACAGCGAAAGGCGCTCACCGCGGATCAGGGGAACCGTGTCCCGCGGGACGGCGTCGCGATGAGGAGGCACCGCGGTGCACGACGTCCAGCCGGAGGCTTCGCTCACGCACAGCGACGCCTCCACCGCTGGCACGGGGCTGCCGTCGGTGACCCGCTGGAGGGCCGAGGCCATGAGCGAGTTGCGCACTGAGGCGGCGGCAGCGACGGTGCCCAGCGTCAGCAGGACGGCGGCGACCAGGGCCGCGGCCAGCGTCAGCCACAGCCGTACACTGCCCGGGCGCAGACCGCGTTCGGCCGGTTGTGCCTGACGAGTCCTCAGCATGCCCCCTCAAGCCGGTAGCCGATGCCCCGCACGGTGCGGATGGACCGCCGTCCGAAGGGCGTGTCGATTTTGCGACGTAGGGGCGCTGACGTAGACCTCCACCACGTTGACGTCTCCGTCGAACCGGTCGTCCCAGACGTGCTCCAGGATCTCCGTCTTCGTGACCGTCTGACTTCGGATAGATCCGCTTGAGGAGCGGTGGCATCGGATGCCCCACCACGGCCTCAAGCTCGGCCACGGCCTCGGGGCGGCGCAGGCGGCGGCAACTCGCCAGCCGCATTCTGCTCTCGGATTCCTTGGATGATCTCGTCGTCGGGCATGCCGCCATTCGTAGCAGCTGTCACCGGCATTGCCCGGGCGGCGCGTCACTCGCCGTCGCCCTCCACACGCAGGGCGCCACCGGCCTGGAGGTCGTCTCGAACAACTGCGGCGAAACATCAGGCACCGAGGGGGACCGGGTGGATCTCTGACAGCAAGCGCTGTTGGGAGCCAGTGGTGGATTGCTGGTGGAGCTTGTCGACATCTGCAACGTGTCGCGGCATGGGAACAGGCCAAGTGGGCACGGATTTCGGTTGTCCAGCAGATCTACGCCGACTTCCCCGACCACTGAGTGCCGACTACGGCCCCGGTCCCTCCAACACGTGGATCAGTCCCCGAACGCCGGGGACGCACGGCACCACGCAGGCCAACGCGGCGGGTCAGGAGCAGACGCCGCCAAGTGGGCGAAGGCCATGCAGCGTGTGCCGCACGTCATGCGGATCGGCAGATCACCATGGTCAGCGCCTCCCGCAGCAACCGGGTCGCCTCGGTGATGTCGGCGGCGCCGTCGGGCCGGCGCCAGGCCACGTACCCGTCGGGACGGACAAGCAGCACACCCTCCTCGTCGATCTCCGCGCGGCGGCTCCACTCGCCGTACGCGTCGTGCGCGTCGCGGTCGATGACGACGGTACGCAGGTCGAGCCCGAGTTCCTGGACCAGGGTCTCGGCGGCGTCGGCCCACGGGGCTCCGGCCAGGCCGGTGACGATGGAAAACCTGCCCCTCCCGACCAGGTCGAGCGTCGAGATGCGCCTGCCCCGGTCGTCCACGAGCCAGGCGTGCGGCAGTTTCGCGCCGGGGCGGGAGGTCGGGCGTCCGAAGAGTTCGTCGTCGCGGGAGATCGTTTCGACGGTGCCGTCGGGGATGACGGCGGCCGACTGGTAGCGCTGGTTGTGCTCGACGCCGTGGGCGTTGAACTCGTAGTGCTTCAGTTCGATCGCCTCGCGGATGGCCCGCCGCTTCTTCGCCCCGTCGGCGTCCGGCTGCCGGGCCGCGTGCAGCGCCTTGGCAATGCCCTCCTCGTCGCCGCCGACGACGCCGAGGGCCTCGAACAGGGGCAGGAACTGGTCCCGGGAGAGGTTGGCGCGTTCGACGATCTGCTGGGCGACGGGGGCTCGTTCGTCGGAGTAGGTGTCCAGCAGCTCGGGCCCGGCGTGGCCCTTGAGGACGGCCGCCAGCTTCCACGCCAGGTTGTAGGAGTCCTGGACGGAGGTGTTGGAGCCGAGGCCGTTGGACGGCGGATGCCGGTGGACGGCGTCCCCGGCGCAGAAGACGCGGCCGGCGTGCAGCCGGGTGGCGTAGGCGTGGTTGACGGTCCACAGGGAGGCGCTGTCGATCTGCACGTCGAGTTCGTCGTCGCCGACGAGGTCGCGGACGATCGCCGCCGCGGCTTCGTCGGTGAGCTCGGGAGGGGAGTTGTCGATGTCGTAGCCCCAGACAATGAGCCACTCGTTCCAGGGCCGGACCATGCGCAGCAGGCCCATGCCGATGCCTCCGACGTCGGCGCCCGGGCGCATGATCCAGTACAGGACGCTGGGACGGTGTTCGACATACTGCCCGAGGTCGGCCCTGAAGACGATGTTCATGCTGCCGGCCTTGCCCATCTGCCCCTCCATGGGCAGTCCCAGCTTCTCCGCGACGATGCTGCGGCCGCCGTCGGCGCCGATCATGTAGCGGGCGCGGACGGTGTGCTCGTTTCCGCTGGGCCGGTCGCGCAGGCGCGCGGTCACGCCGTCCGCGTCCTGTGCGAAGTCGACGAGTTCCGTGTTCAGCCGGACCACGGCGCCGCGCTTGGCGGCGTTGGCCAGGAGGATGGGCTCCAGGTAGGTCTGCGGGAGGTCGATCATCCCGCAGGGACTCTGGGACCCGTACTCGGTCAGGCTCTCGTCACCGGTGCCCCAGGTTCGGATGCGGCCGATCTCATCGCCGAGGAGTGAGGTGGCGAACACGGTGTCGCCCATCAGATGGCTCGGTGTGCCCTTCTCCAGCGCCTCCTGCTCGATGCCGAGGTCGCGGAAGACCTCCATGGCACGCTGGTTGGTGATGTGGGCCCGCGGGGTGTCGGCGAGCCATCCGTACTTGGTGACCAGGTGGGTGCGCACACCGTAGGTGGCCAACAGCAGGGCGGCGGTTCCGCCGGCGGGTCCGCTGCCGACGACGAGAACATCGGTGTCGTAGCTTTCAGGCGTGCTCATGCTGTCTCCATGAAGCTCTGAGGAAATCCGTCAGGGAACAGGCGCTCATTGCCCGAGACGCGCGATGCGGAAGGTGAAATCGAGTCGGCGCCACTCACCGTCGACAGGTCGACCGTCGGGCGTGGGGCCGGTGTGCCGGACGAAGTCCGTGACCAGGTCGTCCTTGACGCCGAAGACCGCGTCGCGCCGGCCCGGGGCTCTGTCGAGGTAGGCCCCGCCCCGGACGAACAGCTGGGTGATCAGCGGCTGGTGTCCAGGGGCGTTGATCAGGAAGTGCACGTGCGGTGCACGGTAGGGGTGGCGTCCGACGGTGTAGAGCATCTTGCCGACCGGACCGTCGTCCGGGATCGGGTACTCGGACGGCAGGATCGACCAGAACATGAACCGCCCGTCGGCGCCGGTGGTGAACCGGGCACGCAGCACCGGCCCGTCCAGATCGGGGAGTTGGACGTCGTAGAAGCCGTCCTCGTTGGACTGCCAGACGTCCACGACGGCACCGGCGACCGGGCTCCCCTCCTGGTCGGTCACCGTGATGTCCGCCCACATCGGCGTCCCCGTGAAGTCTCCCGCGATGTCGCTGCCGTGTTCGGCGGCGGGCAGCCCGGCGACATAGAAGGGGCCGAGGATCGTGGAGGAAGTGGTATCGGGCGTACGGGAGTTGGCGAGGGCGTCGACGACGCTGGACACACCGAGGGTGTCGGAGAGGAGGATGAACTCCTGCCGCGTGTTGGTGGTGATGTGGCCGGCCTCGGTGAGGAAGTCGATGGCCCGCTGCCACTCCTGTGGGGTCAGGTCGTTGCGGATCGTGTAGGCGTGCAGGGTGCGGGCGAAATCCGTCAGCAGTTGCCTGAGACGCGGGTTCGTGCAGCCGTCGAAGCTGGCCACGACCTCGTCGGTCAGCGCGCGCAGGTCGGGAACGGACCCGGCCGCCGCCTGCGGGCGGTGGCCGTGCCAGGCGTCCCGCAACAGGTCGGCGAGGCCGACGCGGGTCAGTTCGCGCGGGTTCGGATACGGCTGTGCGGTGGCCAGTTCCGCCGCGCGGTCCAGGTCGGCCTCGGCCATGCCGAGATCGCGCAGAGACGTCGGGCCGCCGACCCCGCGGATCAGGTCGAAGACGCCGGTGGGGGCGTCGGGCACACCCAGGGCGCGCGCGATGCGTTCCATCGTCTGTTCAGCGGCGGGCGCGTTGTACGCCATGGCGTGCGGGAGGATCACGGTGTGGGTATCGGCGTGCGGAAGGCCGAAGGCTCCGCCCAGCGTGTGACAGAGCTTGTGGTGGAGTCCCATGCCGACGGCGCCGAGGCAGCTGCCGGACAGCCATGCCGCCTGCAGCAACTCCGCTCGTGCCGCCGTGTCCGAGGGCCTGTCGTGGAGGGCGGGGAGGGCTCGGCCGATGGCGGCGACCGCTTCCAGGGCCATGGCGTCGGTGACGGGATCGGCGTCCGGCGAGTAGAGGGCTTCCACGGCGTGGGCCAGCGCGTTGATGCCGCTGGTCACGGACATGGCGGTGGGGAGAGCGAGGGTGAGCTCAACGTCGTAGACGACCGTTTCCGGCAGGATCGCGGGGGAGGACCGGGTGACCTTGCGGCCGTCCACCGTCTCGCCGAGCACGGGGGTGACCTCGGAACCGGCATAGGTGGTCGGCACGATGATCTGGGGCAGGTCCGTGCGGACCGCCAGCGCCTTCGCGAGGCCGGTCGTCGAGCCGCCGCCGATGGCCACGAGGCAGTCCACCTGCTGGTCGCGCGCGAGTTCCAGGGCTTGTTCGGTCACCTCGACGGGGGTGTGCATGGCCGCGCCATCGAACTCGGCCACCACCAGGTCGCCCAGGACTCCACGGAGCCGTTCGGTGTCCTTGCGCAGGACCGGTGATCCGTCGGAGAGGAGCAGTACGCGGGATCCGCCGAGCCGTTCGACCTCGTCGCGGACCTGCGGGAGCGTTCCCGCGCCGAAGACCACCCGGCTCGGGCTGGCCGTGTGCACAAAACTCCTCATGAAGCGCTCTCCGTGCTGCGGGGGTCAGGGGGTCTGTCGCAGTATTCGAGGCCGTGCACCGGCGTTCCTGCACAATCTCGGCATCGTTTTGCACAGAAACGGCGTCGGCCGCCGCCTGGTCCGTGCTTGCCCACCCGTACGGAAGGCAGCAAGACTGTGCCGAGAGGGAGGGCCGCCATGAGCGAGATGGGACTGGGGGACACCCACGGAATCCTGGTTCGGCCAGGGGTGCGTCCCGTCCGCACGAGTGCGGGTCTCGGCTGGGAGAGGCTGTATGTGTCGACGCAGCGGGAGCTGCCGTACCGGGATGCCTTTCAGGGAGCCGGCAGCCACCTGGTGATCCTGCATCTTGACGGGCCCGTCACCGTCCGCAGGGGACGCCGCGGGTTGACGGCCGCACGGCAGGTGCCGCCCGGCGGTCTGTTCCTGCATCCGGCCGAGACGGAGCTGGACGTGGAACTCGGCGGCTACCTGAACACTGTGCATGTCTACCTGTCGGACGCGGCCCTCCAAGCCAGCGCGGATGGTGGCCGGCCGGTACGGCTGAAGGAAGAGTTCGGCACCACGGATCCACTCCTGGAGCAGCTGGTTCTGGCCCTCGACGGGGTCGTACGGCGCTGGGAGCCCAGTGCCAGCACCTACGCGGATCAGCTCACGCTCATGGCCGCGGCCCAGCTGGCCCGTCGCCACAGCGTGCGGCAACGGGTCGACGAACGTGCGGGGCGGCAAGTAGGGCTCACCGACCGGCAGTTCGCGGCCGTTCGGGAACTCATCGACGCCCGGCTTTCCGAGCCGCTGGCGTTGGAGGACCTCGCCTCGGCCACGGGCCTCGGCGTCAGCCAGTTCGCCCGGCGTTTCAAGGCCCGCGTCGAGTGCCCTCCCCACCGGTACCTCGTGCGCCTGCGCGTGGAGCAGGCAGCCCGCCTGCTGCGCGGGGGTTCCATGCCCATCGCGCAGGTGGCGGCGGCATGCGGCTTCTCCCACCAAGAGCACCTGACCCGAGTGATCCGCGCCCAACTCGGCACGACGCCGGCCGCCCTGCGCCGCGAGGGCTGACGGAATCCCTGCGCGAGGCGCGCCAGTCAGTCGCCGCAGCCACCAATGCCGTCAGCGGCCCGAACTGGGTGGAGGTGGTGGCCGACTTCGTCACGTCATGGGGCGTTGACTCCTCCGCGCTCCCGCCCACCGCATCCGACGAGGGTTGAACGCAGCGCCGGGATACGTCGGCTCGCGCGGTGGCCACGGCGTCTCCCCGTGCCCGTCGCCCTCCACCGTGTCCGCGGGGCCGTTGCGGTACCCAGGGAGCCCGACCTCGTACCTCCAGCCGTCGCGGGCCTGCCGACGGGACCCCAACTGTGCCACGACCTCCTGGTCACCGGGCAGCAGTACCCGGATGGGCACCGGGACCGGCTCGGGGGCGGAGGGCGTCGCCACGTCTCCCACCGTACGGACAGACGTGTGACGTTGCGCGATAGTTGGCCAGCACGCGTGGAAGAGCAAGAGGTCAGCGCCTGATGTTGCGTCGTGGTTGGCCATGATGTTGAGCAGTTGCTGTCCATTCGGGGTTGTGGGAGCCGTTCAGGGGCTCGCGACCGGCGAGGCGGTTGTGAGTGTTCGCCGTAGCTGGCGGGTAGTCACGAAAGATGGCGGGCAGAGGTGCCGAGTGATCACCGGACGTCTAAAGCGTGTTGCAGAAGTGACGCCTGCCGCGCGACGCCCGGCACGTTCCCCCAAGCTCTTCGCGCAGGGGGGACCCCAGAGCACGCACCGGACGCCGCGCGGCCGCTCTCCGGGCGACGACGCCACTTTCGCAACAGGCCCCAGGCGGTGCGTCCGGACTGGCCGACCGGTCCGAAGGCAGACGGCTGCCATGGGGGAATCCGGCCGAGCAGGTGTGCGCGTATCGCGCGTGAGGAACCGCTCGGCTCGGAGTGTTCCGATCACGCTCCCGGTGGTGTTTCCGGCTGCATCAGGTGGTAGCCCAGGGGCGTTGCGACGTGTTCGACGTTCTGCCCGCGCCGCAGGGTCTGGATCAGGCCGGCACGCCGCAGGACCGCGGCGTGCCGACTGGCCGCGGCATTCGACACGCCGAGCAGGGATGCCAGTTGGCGCCCGTTGACGCCTCCCGACATGACGATGCTCTCGAGCGCCTCCGCTCTGCTGGTGCCCAGCAGCGACCGCAGGGCCGCCCGCCGGTCCGGTTCGATGCGCGGGGCGGGCCCGGCGGGGATACGGACGGTCAGCTGTTCCCCGGCGGGCTCGGCCAGGGTGACCCGTTCGCTGAGGGCAACCGCCTGGATCTGCAGGGCCCGCTGGCCGAGTTCGAGGTCGGCGTCGAAGGCCGTCGGTAGTTCCAGGACGCCGTGACGGAGCCTGATGCCGTGTCCGAGGTGCTGGAGCATGGCCGAGGTGCCACTGCCGACGCAGATCTGCGAGAGTGCGGCGGCCCGGCCTGCGACCGTGGCTCGGATGCCTGATCGGTAGGGCTCGACTGCTGTGCTGCGCAGACGGGCGACGGCCTCGGCCAGGATGCCACGGGCCCGCTCCTCGCCCTCGGCGAGGGCCTTGGTGAAGGGCATGGGACTGCGCCGGGCGAACAAGTGGGAGAGGTACAGCCGGCTGACACCGTCCGCGAGATCCGGCGAGATGCTGGGCGTATAGAGCTGCACGAGCGGGTCCCGAAGGTGCCCCCTGCGGGCGTAAGCGCTCCCGGCCGCCGTCAGTTCGGCACCGAAGTCCGGGACGGCACAGACACGGACGCTGCCGAGGCCAGCGGACCCGAGATGAATCCGTATCAAGCTGAACCCCCTGCGCACTTGACGTTCCCGTCAGGGCTTTTGCGCGTACATGGCGAAAGCTACCGGCGACCGCCCGCAACCGAAACGATACGGACGCACCACGGCACGACACCAGGGCGAAAAGAGCCGCAACTCGGCCACGTCGATCTTTCTGGTTCGGCGATACATCGCCCAGGTGGCGAACAACACCGGCAGTCCTATTTCTGGAGGCAATTCATGGCTCGCTCGCGGAGGACCTCGGATCCCGCGCATCCGGTCTATCAGAGTGTCAGCGTCGGCGCGTACTCGAGCGCCATCATCGCCTCGGCGTACTACCACGACAGCGCGCACCAGGTCGCCATCGCCGTCTCCAACGGGTCAACACAGCAGGGCAGTGACTGGTCAGCTGAGAAACCCGCCGCCGGCCTCTGACCTTGCGCACGGGACACCCCCGTGCGCTCCCACAACAGGCAGGATCCCATGAAGCACATCAGACACATTTTCGCCGGCGCCGCCACCGCAGCGGCCCTCGCCACCACCTTCGTCGGCCTTGGCCCGTCCGCCCACGCCGCGGGCAACACCTGCGCGAGTAAGACCCTTGCATACGGCTGGTCCGTGACCGAGTGCGTCGAAACCACCGGTTACCGCGGCTACACCAACCAGACCGTCAGGGACGCCGGTGCGACCACCGACGTCCGGGTCTACGACGAGCTGTGGAGCGACTGCACCGGCGCCTGGAGCGTCGTCGCCTCCAACTACCGTGACGGCGGCATCCACGCCGTCCCTGGGCAGGGCCCCTTCCACAGCAGCGTCTCGTGGTCCTGTGGCACCCACAACGCCCACTTCCGGGCCCACGCCTACGAGACCGAGTCCGGCCGTGTCGTCGGCGACCTCTGGACGGACATCGTCAGCACCGGCTGACCCGTCCGCCGCTCTGGCCGATCCCGGGTCTTCCGCGCCCACGCCGCGCTGCTCATTGAACTCGCCCGCCTGGTCCCCGGCGTCGACATGGGCCAGCCGGCGTTCGCGGCCCACCTCGCCACCATCGAGCCCGAAGCCGCCGGCGCGCTCGCCGTCTTCCTCGCCCGTGCCCGTCCCGAGGACCGCTGACCCCGGCCATAGCCCCCTGGGACCCGTGTCACGCTGACGGAGAGTGAGCGTGACACGGGTGTCAGCCGCCCTCAAAAACTGTCACACCACCCCCGATTCGCGCCCCTTGTGTCTGTTTCGCGGGGCGCGGAGGCTGCTGAGACCCCCTCCAGGGCCGAAAATCCGGGGGTGGTGATCATGCTGTCGGGCGGGCGTGATCCGTACGGAACGTAACCGTCGCGATCCGTCCCGGGCGGGCCAGCGGGGGCGGAAGAATCCCCGGGGTGACCACCGACAGCGCCACCGCTGCGCTCGACGCACAGACCCTGCAGAGCACCGCCGCCGACCCGAGCTGCTGCACCGTGCCGTGGGGCGTGTGCCCCGAGCACGGCGGCACCCTCAAGTCCCGCGCGCGAGTCACCGAGGCTTCGACTCTAGGGGCACAGCCCCCCGTCTGCTTCAACCTCTGGCCGTACGACGCTGGACGCGGCCTGGACCGAGGCGGCCACCCACACCGTCCAGGCCGACGACGGCGACCGCTACGTGGTCTGCGACGGCCACGCTCTGACCGCCCGCGCCCAGATCACCGACGGCCAGGTCCTGCCCGCCTGAGATCCCGGGAGGCGCGAAGCACGAGTACCAGGTCGTGGCGCCGTGCACGGACCCGTCTCACCTGGGCGCAACCGCCCTGATCTACACCACCCATGCCGCCTCGATCCAAGAAGCCACGGCGACGGTCAAGAAGCTGCGCATCGACAGGCAGATCACGGAGCGCGAACCGGAGTGCACCTGTGCCGATCCCGGACTCGGAGGGAATTGCGCCGGCGAACCCTGGTGCGCCAAGGTCGAAGGAGCCGCGGTCGCGAGCCCTGTGCCCGACTGAGCTGAGCGGTCCCACAGCCGCCGTGCGGCCGATACCGTGGTGACACGCCCGTTCGCGCCCTGGCGGCCCTCGATGAGCGAACAGCCGGCCCCCGCCCCCCCGGCAGCAGCTGGAGCCCGCCGCCGACGGATTGCGCGCGTACGCGGCCCGGACCCGCGAGAGCGCCGACCAGCTCGCCGACGCAATCGGAGCAACCCGTGAGCAGTGCCCAGCCTGTTGACGTCACCGGCTGGCGCCCTCGGGCCACAGCACCCGCACCGGGACGCCGGTCCGTTCGGCGTAGGCGACCACGTCTGCGGTGCCCCCGTACCCCCGGGCCGGTTTCCCGTCCCATACCGCGACCAGCTCGTCGACCAGGCCGACGAGGATCTCGGATCCGGCCTGATGGGCTTCGGAGGTCGACTCGGTCATGCCTGTGCGGTGGATGTCGGCTGCGTGGGCGATGAGCTGGTCGTAGTCGCGGTGGTGCCAGTCGGGCAGGCTCTGGCGGTACTCGGCGGCCGGGATGACGACCACCAGGCGACCACCGTGCTTCAGCACGGTCTCGGCGAACCAGGAGTCGGGGCCGTTGGCGATGCACGAGACGCCGACCAGGTCGCTCGGGTCGTGTGCCGTGACGTACTCGGTCACCAGCGCCCGCACTTGGGCCTCGACCTGTGTGCTCAGTCCGCGGTGCCCGGTGATTCCCACCCTCATGCGATGTTCCCCTCCTACAGATAGACGGCGTGCAGGCGCTCGTCGAAGTCCCGTACCACCCTGGGCGGCGAGGCGGTGGCGAGGCTACGGCGCAGGGCGCGAGCGCGTTCCACGATCCGCCCGGACCGGTACTGCAGACCGGCCTCAAGGGCGCGGGAAGCAAGAGCGAACGCGGCCTCCACCCGCCCGCCAGCGAGGTGCCCGGCGGCGATGTCGAGCACGAGCAGCGCACGTTGTTTCGCGTGTCCACTGTTCAGGGCGTCCGCATCCTCGGCGAGTACCCAGTCGGGCAGCCCCAGGCGTGCACCGCAGGTGATGCGGCAGGCGGCCACCTTGTCGGGAGTGAAGGAGAACACCCACGGCCACGGTGGCGGTTCCTGCTCGGCGGTCAGCGCCTCGTGGCTGTCCGGGACTCGACCAGGGCCCGGTCCGCCCCGCGCCGGTCGCCGGCTACCGCGTACCCGAGGGCATCCACGGTCAGCAGCCACGCGTCGGCGACGGCCGGGCGCTGCTCGCCCAGAACCCGCCGGGCACGGCGGGCGAGATTCAGTGCCTCCACGCCGTTGCCGGCGTGTGCCTCGAACTGGGCGAGCGTGCCTATCTGGTACGCGGTCAGAAGCGTGTTCTGGGCCGTGCGCGCGGCTTTGACGGCTCCGCCGTACCAGGAGCGGGCCGACCCGTGGTCGCCCTTGTCCCACGCGAGCCAGCCCGCGAAGGAGGCGGCTTCGCTGCCCACGGCGGCCAGCCGTGCCCGGTCCGCATCGCCGGTCGCGGTGCGGGTGATGGTCTGGATGAGCCGGATATGGCCTTCCACCGCGTCGGCGAGGTCACGGGAAGGGGTGGTGCCATCGAGTCTGCGGTAGGCACTCGTGGTCAACCGGAGTGCGGCGGTCTGCCCGCCGATCGTGTCGTGCGGGTCCGGCACGGCGGCCAGGATGGGGGCTGCCATCACGGCGACCGCGCCACCAAGGACGGTGCGTCGGTGCATGGGATCGTCGTCTCTCACCTGAACCTGCGCCGTGCGCCCGTCTGCGAGACCCACCAGCGCCGGCGGGATCTGAAGATGGGCAGCCGCCGCAGCCAGGACGTCGGTGCTGTAGGAGGCTTGGCCGCGTTTCTCCAGACGGGAGACGGCCGACTGGGACATGCCCAGGGCCTGCCCCGGTGCCGCCTGCTCCGCCCGCTACCGGCTCATCCTCGCCCACCTCCTCAACGTGCCCGCGGCCGCCATACAGGGGCACGTGATCGGTGAGCACGGTGACGGGGCCGTGGTGTGCGCATCGTCGACCACCGTCAACGGCACCCCCGCCGATGTACCCCTTGCGGAGGTACGCGCGGAACTGCGTACCCGCCCCGGGCGGATCAGCGCCGGGGTCGGCTGGACCCGCTTCGGACCCGCCGGCGCCGTGGTGTCGGCCCTGCATAAGGCTCTCGGCCTGGTCGAGGGGACCGAGGAACTCACTGCCGAGCACCGCGGCGACTGGCTCGGAATTCCGTTGCGGGCCACCTCTGGTCGGCCCGTAGCGTGCTTGCCAGCCCTGAATGCGGACGAAGACGCGCAGCTGGCCGCGACCATCATCAAACTCCGAGGCGCCTACCGGGCCCTCGGCTGTCCTGCCCCATCCTCGACCCCTCTGGAGACGACGTGAGTACCCCTATCGCCACCCGGCTGCAGGCCGCGGACGCGAGCGTGACCGTGCTCAGCAACACCGCCTTCGTCACCGACTGGACCCGCCGCTACTTCGGATCATGGTGGAACGCCTTCGACGTGCCCGCGAGCAGTGTGTGCGCCGGGCCGCTGGTCACGGCCGACCTCGACGAGAGGGCGTACACGGACCTCGCCGCGCTGGTGCGCTCCTGCCCCCACAACGAGGTCACCTACGCCAAGGCCCAACTGCTGCTCGCCCAGGACAGCACAGGCACCATCACCGGTGTCTCCCCGGACGAAGGACTCGCCTACCGCTCCGAACAGCTCGGCAGCCACGTCACCCTGTCCGCCCGCACGGCGCAGCCGTTGGCGCTGGCCGCCGCACGGATCGCCCGGGAGATGATCCGCGCGTCCCTGCTGCGCGACGGCTGGACGCTCCTGCACGCCTCCGCCGTCGTCCGCGACGACCGCGCTCTGCTCGCCTTCGGCTCCAAGGGCGCGGGCAGGACCACCACGGCCCTGCTGCTGGCCCATCGCGGCGCCCAGCTCCTCGCGAACGACCGGGTGTTCGTGAAGGTTGTCGGTGACGAGCTGCGCGTGCTGCCCTGGCCGTCGGCTGCGGCCATCGGGCTGGGCCTGCTCGACGCGCTCGGGCTGTACGAAGTCGTGCGCGATCGACTCCAGGCGGGCGAGCAGCTCCACCCCACCCAGCTCAAGGACGTCACCGACGCACTTCTGGCCGGCCGCCGCGAGCCGCTGTGGGAGCCGGGCGGCAAGCGGGAGATGAAGGTGCAGGTCTTCCCCGACCAGTTCGCCACCTGGTTCGGCATGGAACTCGCGACGGGCGGACACGCGGCGGCCCTGCTGTTCCCCCGCATCGACCCCGCCTCCAGCCCGGCCGTGGTCGACGGCGACCGGGCCCTCGGTGAAGACGACTTCATGAGCGGCAGCACCGAGGACCGCTACCCCGACCACTTCGGCCTCGCGCACGGCATCAACGGCGGCGGCAGCGAACTGGCCCGCGCCACCGTCGCCGACCGGCTCGCCGCCCTCCCTCACCACCAGGTCGTGCTGAGCCACGACACCCAGGCCAACGCCGACTTCCTCGCCAAACTCGCGGCCGACCTGTGAGCTGAACCGGGCTGCGGCAACCCGCGTCGAGGTCGGCCGCAGTCCGTTGTCGGTCTGTGACGAGCTGACCGGCACCCGCCCCTTCACCACCCACCCGAGGACGAGGGGGGACGTCTTGAGCGAGCTGGTCAGCACCCGCATCAGCACCACGGCCGGCAAGCTCGGCCTGCCCCACCTGACCGAGACCATCAACGAGTACATCAGGCGGGCTGACGAAGGGAAGATGGGCTACCTCGACTTTCTCCACCTGGTGCTGTCCGAGGAACTCGCAGTCCGCGACGACCGCCGCTTCCGCCAGGGTCTGAGGCTCTCCCGGCTCCCGCACCACACGACACTCGACGAGTACGAGTACGAGTACGAGTACGACTTCGCCTTCCAGCCCGACCTCGACCCTCGCAAGGTCAAAGACTCCCGGCAGAAGCGGAACCTTTGCTGACTCCCCCCGTCCGGCCCGGGCGCGCCCCCGCCCCGCCCCGGACACGGTGAAAACTCCGACCTATGCGCGACCACTTGTCAAGGTCATGACCCTCTTCTAGAGTCCCGGATACGAGCTGTGGGAGCGCTCCCACGGCTGAAGGTGCTCCAGCGCTCGCTCCCCTCACCCCCAGAGGGGTCCCGCACGAACGACACGGTGCCCCGTCACGAAGAAGGCGGATCCCCCCATGCAGCTTCCCTCGGCCCCCCGCTCGCCCACCCGAAGGCGCATCGCCGCGTTGCTCGCGGCGCTGTGCTG
The DNA here is from genome assembly GCF_055580085.1 of Streptomyces sp. NPDC032126. Classification (NCBI taxonomy): domain Bacteria; kingdom Bacillati; phylum Actinomycetota; class Actinomycetes; order Kitasatosporales; family Streptomycetaceae; genus Streptomyces; species Streptomyces sp. NPDC032126. The sequence goes on along the minus strand of NZ_JBVIMA010000015.1, from coordinate 55,034 downwards.
CGCCGCATTGCCCGTCGTGGCCGCGGCGGCCCAGCCGCCCGCGGTGAGTGCCGCCGCCACTGAGGTCCTGGGTAACGCGACCCACTTCTCCGGGCTCGGCAGCCCCTACGGCGGCTGCGGTCTGCCGCAGCGCGAACTGGACAGCCAGGACTTCGTGGCGCTCAACGTGTTCAACACACCCGGCGACTACTCGGGCGCCTACCCCCGCCCCGTGCCGGACTCAAGCGCATCGATCAAGGGCGCCTTCGACAACGGCCGCAACTGCGGCCGCTGGGTCAAGGTCACGATCGGGGACTTCTGCACCGGAACCAACGACGGCGCGCAGGGCCAGCCCTTCTGCCGCAACGGCTCCTGGGCGGCCGACCAGTACAACGGGGCCACCCTGACCATGCTTGTCGCGGACAGCTGCGCCGATTCCAACGCCTGGTGCCGGGACGACCCCAACCACCTCGACCTGGCGACCGACTCCCTCAATCGCTTCCGGATCGGCGGCACCCCGGTGGGGACGATGTACCCGAGCCACTGGAACAACCGTCATGTCTCCTGGAGCTTCGTCCCGGCCCCGGACTACAGCGGCGACATCCGTATCGGCTTCCTCAGGGGAGCCCAGCGCTACTGGCCCGCCATCGCCGTCTCCCATTTACCCAACGGCATCCACGGCATCCAGTACCTGGCGAACGGCGCCTGGACCGACGCATCCATGAACAGCGACATGGGGCAGTCGTATGTCATCGGCGCGACGGCCTCCGGCGGAAGCGACTTCACCATTCGGATCCGCGACGCCGCCGACGCCTGGCTTGGCGGCGGCCGTACGTATTCCTTCTCGCTGCCGTCGGGCTGTGCGGGAGGCTGCTCGCAGGACTACACCGCCGTCCCGTACACCACCGATACCTCTACAGGGACACCGCCTCCCACCCCCGCGCCGAGCCCCTCCGGCGACACCGCCTGCACGGCGGCATGGAAGGTGACCGGCTCATGGCAGGGCGGGTACCAGGTCGACGTCACGGTCACCAATACCGGGTCCCGGCCGGTCACCAGCTGGTCGGTGCATCACACCCTGCCGGGCGGTGTGAGCGTGGCGAACCGCTGGAACGCGGTGGTGGATCCGTCCCGCCCCGCCATCACCGTTCACAACGCCTCCTACAACGGCTCCCTGGCGCCGGGCGCCTCGACGACCTGGGGGATGACGCTCAACGGCGACGACCGAGACCTCGGCACCCTCCTCTGCACTGCGTCCTGACTCCTGTCGAGAGAGTGATCATGGCCATGCCTTCATTACGTGTGCGCCGCCACCGCCTGCCTCTCTGGGCATGGGTGCTGACCGTGGTGGCGGTTGCCCTTCCCGTGCTGGCGACGTCGCGCGCACAGGGCGCGGCGACGGGCTGCACAGTCACGTACACCACCAACGAGTGGTCCGGCGGTTTCACCGCCCAGATCCGCGTCACGAATCTCGGCCCCGCCCTGAACGGCTGGCGGCTGGAGTGGACCTACGGCGGCGACCAGCAGGTCACGTCCGCCTGGAACGCACAGGTCACCCAGTCAGGCAGCGCGGTGACCGCTGTGAACGCCGCGCACAATGCCGTGCTTACCGCCGGCGGGACCGTCGACTTCGGCCTCCAGGGCACCTGGCGCACCGCCGACCCGGCTCCCATCGCCTTCGCCCTCAACGGCGTGCCGTGCGGCGGAACCGCGACCCCCACACCGACACCGACCCCCACACCGACACCGACCGCCACGGCGCCGGCCGAATGCGCCGGGGCGGCCATCTGCTCCGACTTCGAGGACCAGACTGGCACCGTGCCCTCGGGAGCCTGGCAGACCGCGGCACCCGACTGCCAGGGCACGGGGAGGGTCAGCGTCGACACGTCCGTCGCCTTCAGCGGCAGCAGGTCACTGCGGGTCGACGGCGGCGCCGGCTACTGCAACCACGTCTTCGCGGCCTCCACCCGCGAACTGTCCTCCGTCGGACCCGTGGTGTACGTACGCATGCGCATCCGGCACACCACCGCCCTGCCCACCAGCCACGTCACCTTCGTGTCCATGCCGGACGCCTCACAGGGCGGCAGGGCGCTGCGCGTCGGCGGGCAGAACGGCGCGTTGCAGTGGAACCGCGAGAGCGACGACGCGACGCTGCCGGAACAGAGCCCGGCGGGGGTCGCCCTCAGCACCCCGCTGCCGACCGGCCGGTGGCTGTGCCTGCGGTACCAGATCGACACCACCGCGCAGTCCATGCGCACCTGGGTCGACGACCAGGAGGTCGCCGGACTGCACGTGGACGGGGTGCCGACCCAGAACGTCGACGGGCAGTGGCTCGCCCGCAGGACCCCTCCCCGCCCCACCGCCCTGCGCCTGGGCTGGGAGAGCTACGGCACCGGCGACGACACTCTCTGGTTCGACGACGTGGCCCTGGGCTCTTCACCGATCGGCTGCTGACGTCCACGTGGAATCCGCCGGGACGGCAGGATCTGAACGCGCGGCAGCTGTCGATTCCTTGATCCGTACGGCGCGCAGCACCCCCGGTGGCCGGTCGGCCGCAGGCCCTCGGTCCGGGCCCGGCTCACCGTTTCGTCGATCAGCTGGGTATCGAGCTCATCGATCCCTTACGGCAAACGAGGAGATCAGGTGAAACGTCGTCACGCCCTATTGGCCACCGGCGCCGCCGGTGCACTGATCCTGGGTGGCCTTGCCTTCGCCACCCTGCCCGCGTCGGCAGCCGCCACCGGCTGCTCGGTCGCGTACAAGGTGCAGAGCGAATGGCCGGGAGGATTCACCGCGAACCTGGCCATCACCAATCTCGGCTCCCCTGTACGAGGGTGGACCGTGACGTTCGACTTCCCGAACTCCGACCAGAAGGTCACCAACGGCTGGAGCGCCACCTGGACACAGTCCGAAGCCCACGTGTCCGCCACCAGCCTCGACTGGAACGGGGCGCTGGACACAGGAAGTTCGGCTTCCATCGGGTTCAACGGGGCGTGGAAGGGCGCCAATCCGGAACCGGCGTCGGTCGCGCTCAACGGCGTGACCTGTACCGGCTCGGTGACCTCCCCGACCCCCAGCCCCACCCCCACTCCGACCGGCGGTCCCGGCGGTCCGGCCCCGGAGCTGAAGGTGTCCGGCAACAAGATCGTCACCGTGAGCGGCAAGCCGTACCGGCTGCTGGGCGTGGACCGCTCCAGCGGTGAATACGCCTGTGTCCAGGGCAAGGGGCTGTGGGACGGCGGCCCGGTCGACCAGGCTTCCGTCGACGCGATGAAGACCTGGAACATCCACGCGGTACGCGTGCCGTTGAACGAGGAATGCTGGCTGGGCCTCAACGGCTCGCCCGAGGGGACCACTTACCAGCAGGGCGTCAAGGACTACGTCGACCTGCTGGTGGCCAACGGCATCACCCCGATCCTCGACCTGCACTGGACGCGGGGCGCCTACACCAACGGACCGGACTGGCACTGCAAGGACGCCACCGCGACCTGCCAGAAACCCATGCCGGATGCCCCGTACGCCCCCCAGTTCTGGACCGGTGTCGCCAACGTCTTCAAGGGCAACGACGCCGTCGTCTTCGATCTGTTCAACGAGCCGTACCCGGAGATCGCCGCCGACTGGGACAAGGCCGTCGGCTGGCAGTGCTGGCGAGACGGCGGCACCTGCACGGGTCTGCCCTACGAGACGGCGGGCATGCAGGACCTGGTCGACGCGGTGCGGGCCACCGGCGCGACCAACGTCCTCATGCTGGGTGGCCTCGAGTGGGCCAACGACATGCGCGAGTGGCTGACGCACATGCCGAGCGACCCGCTGGACAACATCGCCGCGTCATGGCACTCGTACAGCTTCAACGCCTGTGCGACAGCGTCCTGCTGGGACAGCCAGGTCGCCCCGCTCGCACAACAAGTTCCGGTCGTCATCGGTGAGTTCGGCCAGGACAACTGCGGCTTCGACTACATGCAGAGGTTGGTGGACTGGGCTGACGCGCACAACATGGGGTATCTCGCGTGGACCTGGAACCCATGGGGTTGCAGCAGTGGTGGCGTGCTCATCAAGGACTGGTCGGGCACTCCGGAACCTGGCGTCGGCGAGGGTCTGAAGGCCCACCTGATCAGCCAGGACCCCTACTCGACCCAGTAACCGGGCGCCCAGCGGCCGCCCACCCGCCCACGATGCCGCCCCGGCCGGGCGCCCCGACACCACAACTCGGCCCGGGCGGCTGGCGACGACCACGAGTGTGCGGGTGGCGAGGTGCTCGACGTCGGGCGGGACATCGCGGTCAAGGTCTACGCCCCCTGTCCCCGGCCACGGGGAGGACGTGGGTCAATCCCGGGCGGCGGGGTGTCCATGCGTGCGTCGGCCCGGGTGCCGTCGGGCGGAAGACGCGCGCCAGGGTCACCAGGGCCATCGCGAGGGCAGCAGGTATCGCGTAGGCGGTGCGGAAGTGGCCCGCAGCAGCCCCCCCGGCCCCCGCTCGCGCCGGCTCCGACGAGAGCGCCGACGTAGTTGAAGACGTTGAGCAGGGCCAGCACCGTCTGAAGGTCATGGTGTTGCCAAGGCTCTTCCGGAGGTTCGCGTAGACGCCGGGGCCGTCCTTTAGGCGGGCGCGGGCGCGGATCGCCCAGGGCGAGAGGGGCCATCTCACGGGGCATGGCGCCGGCGCCTGATCCCGACCCGCCGGATCCACGCTCGGTGAATTGGCCTCCGAACCGGTGTGCCCATCCCCGTCACACCCACATCACCACGAGTTCGGCGGCCGGAGTGATCTCCGCGGGGGTCGGTCGCCAGTGTCGTACGCGGCAGGGCCGCGGCCTGCGCCGTGGGTGGCGACGACGTGGGCGGACCGGCCGGGGCGGTGCCAGACGGGGAGGCACCCGACGGGGAGGGGGGCCGTGTGGGACGTGCCGCTGCCGCAGCCCGCCGCGCCGAGAACACAGCCCGCGACACCCAGCGGTACGGCTCGGTGGGACGGTTGACCGGGCTCGTGCGTCATTTCTCCCCGTGTCCGCCCATTGGGCGCCCTACGCCCCGCTGCCGACTCCCTTGCCCGATTCTGGGCCGATGCGAGTACTTCGTACTCATGCACTTGCCCATCACTTGACGATCCGTTCCCTGGACGTTCAACCCTCATCCCTCGCCTGCGCTGTGTGGCGTCCCTAGGTTTCCTGGGGGTTTGGGAAGAGGGGACTATGGGCGCACTTCTCGCGGTCCGGGCGCGTGGGATCAACAAGTGTTTCGGTGATGTCGTGGCACTTGACGGCGTCGACCTTGATGTGACGCAGGGTCAGATTCACGGCCTGGTGGGACCCAACGGCGCCGGCAAGACGACACTGCTCGGTCTTCTGCTGGGTCTGGCCGTCGCCGACGGCGGCCGGCTGGAGATCCTCGGGACGCCGGTGGAGCGGGCGCTCGCCGTTCCCGACGGGGTCGCCGGCTTCGTGGACGGCCCCGGCCTCTACCCCTCCCTCACCGCCCGGCAGAACCTCGCCGCGCTGGCACAACTTCGGGGCCGCGACGCGCGGACGGCGGGAATCGACGAGGTGCTCGACCAGGTCGGGCTCACCGACGTCGCCGACGACAAGGCCCGCGGCTTCTCCCTCGGTATGCGGCAACGGCTCGGTCTGGCCGCCGCCCTGCTCACCAAGCCCCGGCTGCTGGTGCTCGACGAGCCCTCCAACGGCCTTGACCCGTCCGGCAAAAGACATGTGCACCGGGTTCTGACCCGGCTGGCCGCGGACGGCACCAGTGTGGTCGTCTCCAGTCACCGGATGGACGATCTCGAGGCGCTGTGCTCCGAGGTGACCATCCTCGCCACCGGTCGGGTCGTCTTCTCCGGGCCGCTGAACAAGCTGGCCACCGAGAGCCGTGAACTCGACTACCGGGTGCGCACCTCCGATCCGCGGGCCGCGCGCCGGCTGGCCGACGACACGGACGGGATCAGGGTCGTCGAGGACACCGGGATGCGGCAGGACGCCGAGGTGCTGGTGGTGCGAGCCCTGGTGCCCGCGCTCGACGAACTGGTGGCGCACCTCGTGCGGTCGGGTGTGGCGGTGCGCGAACTGGCGCCCGTCGTCTCGCCGTTGGAGGCAGCGTTCCTCGCCCTCACCGAGCCTCAGGAGGACGGCAAATGACCACGGCCATCGCCGATGACAGCGTTGCCATCGTCCGCCGGGTGCCGCTGTCGCGCGGCTACCGCTTCGAGTTGGTGAAGCTGGTCTCGCACTGGCGGATCCGTCTGCTGGTCCTGGCCTGCTGGATCGCGCCGGCGCTCTTCGTGGTCGGGGTGAGCCGGCAGAGCACCCTGCCGTCCGACACGCTGTTCGGCCGCTGGATGCATGCCACGGGGTGGGCCGGGCCGCTGGTGATGCTCGGTTTCGCGGGCACCTGGGCACTGCCGCTGCTGACGTCGGTGGTCGCCGGTGACGTGTTCGCCGCCGAGGACCGGCTGGGGACTTGGCGGCATCTGCTGGTGGCGGTCCGCTCACCCCGCCGGATCTTCGTGGCGAAGTCGCTGGCCAGCCTCACCGTCATCCTGCTGCTGGTGGCGGGGCTCGTCTGCTCCAGCGTGATCGGCGGGCTGGCGTCGGTCGGCAACCAGCCGCTGGTCGGCCTCGACGGCCATCTGCTGACACCGGGGGACGCGGCCGGCCGGGTCCTGCTGGCGTGGCTGTGCGCACTCGCCCCGACGCTGGCGCTCGCCGCGATCGGCCTGCTCGGGTCGGTGGCCCTGGGGCGCTCCCCGATGGGCCTGCTGCTGCCGCCGCTGGTCGCCCTCGGCATGCAGGTCGCGCAGATGCTGCCCCTGCCGGTCGCCGTACGCCTCGCGCTGCCGGGCTACGCCTTCCTCTCCTGGAACGGCCTGTTCACCAGCCCGGCCCAGCTCGGCCCGCTGCTGATCGGCGTCGCGGTCAGCCTGGTGTGGGCCGGACTGGCGACGGCGCTGGCCCATCTGCTGTTCCTGCGGCGGGACTTCACCAACCTGGCCTACGACGGTGCCGGCCGCCGGGCCCTCACGCTCGGGCTGCTGCCGCTGGCCGCCCTCACCGCCGTCACCGTCGCGGTGATCGCCGTGGCGACGCCCTCCATGGGCTCCGGCATCACGCAGGACAAGGTCCAGCGTTCGGTGGCCACCGTATTCGCCCACCTCTACCGGCTCCAGACCCGGCAGTTGCACCGCCCCGCCGTCGCGGAGGCGCAGCTGCGGACCACGGCGGCGTGCACCAAGAGCGACGGCCAGGGCGCTCAAGAAGGCGCGGGCAACGACTGGCGTTGCGTCGTGACCTGGCATCTGCCCGACGTCGCGGTGGCCGGTACGGCCATCTACCAGCTCGACGTCGCCTCGGACGGGCGGTTCGTGGCCGACGGCGACGGGCCGAAGGAAGTCAACGGTTACTTCCTCGTCCTTACCCCCACCGGGGACGCCCCGAACCCCCTTTGGCAGTTCGACGGCAACGTCGAGCTGCTCGACACCACCTAGAAGGGATAAGTCCATGCAGGTAACACGGCTGCGCCGGGTTGACGAGCAAGAGCAGGTCAGCCTCTTCGGCAGACGCGTCGGCCGGCGCACCCTCCTGGTGACGGCGGGTATCACCGTCGCGCTCGGCGTCACGGGGACCGCCGTCGCCTCGACGTGGCAGTTCGGCACCCAGCAGGTCGCCCAGGTCACCCGCAACGGCCAGGTCCTGCCCAACGACCAGTACATCAAGCCGTACGGCGACCGTACCGTCATCAACGACGGCAAGATCATGTCGTCCACGGTCAGCCCGGACGGCACCCACCTCGCGGCCTCGGTCGCCGACGGCGACGCCTCGCTGGTCGTCCTGGACCTCGCGACCGGGCAGGTGAAGCAGAAGGTCGGCACCAAGGCGGCGGACGACCTGCGCATCAAGACCGGTTCCGTCGGCCAGGAGGGTCCGACGTACTCGCCCGACGGCACGCAGCTGTGGCTGGGCCAGGCCGACGACTACACCAAGTTCACCGTGGGCGCGGACGGCACCCTCGCCAACCCGGTGACCGTCTCCATCCCGGCCGACGGCACCAAGCACGCACTGGTGGGCGCGGCCGTGTTCTCCGCCGACGGCTCCACCGTCTACTCCGCGGTCAACGGCCAGAACCGGGTCGTCGCCATCGACGCGGCCGGCGGAACCATCAAGCAGAGCTGGGCCGTCGGCAACGCCCCGCGCGGTCTCGCCCTGGTGGGCGGCAAGCTCTACGTCAGCAACGAGGGCGGGCGCCCGGCCAAGGCCGGCGAGACCACCATGAACTCCTACGGCACCCAGGTGCCGGCCGACCCCGACACCGGCGCCGCCACCACCGGCACCGTCAGCGTCATCGACACGTCGGACCCGTCGGCCGCCGTGAGCAGCATCGAGGTCGGTCTGCACCCGACCGCGGTGTACGCCACGAAGGGCACGGTGTTCGTCACGAACACCGCCGACAACAGCGTCTCGGTCATCGACACGGCCAAGGACAAGGTCGTCCAGACCATTGCCACCCAGCCGTGGCCGGAGGCCTCCGTCGGCTACGAGCCCAACGCCGTGACGCTCACCGACGACGGGCGCCTGCTGGTGACGCTCGGCCGCGCCAACGCCGTCGCCGTCTACCGCTACACCTCCGCGCAGCAGCCGGCCCGCTACGTCGGCCTGCTCCCCACGGACTACTTCCCCTCGGAGATCACCACCGTCGGCAAGCAGGTGATCGTCACCAACACCCGTGGCATCGACGCCCGCCGCCCCACCACCGCCAGCGGTCACAACACCCACGACACGACGTCGAGCCTGACGCAGTTCACGCTGCCCGACGACAAGACCGTCCGCTCGCAGACGGCCAACGTGTTCAAGCAGAACGGCTGGACGGCCGGTTCGGTCCTCACCGCCAACGGCAAGAGCCACGGCAAGGCGCTGCCGGTCCCGCTGCGCCTGGGCGACCCATCGACGATCAAGCACGTCTTCCTGCTGGTCAAGGAGAACCGGACCTACGACCAGGTCTTCGGCGACCTGCCGCAGGGTGACGGCAACTCCTCGCTGACGACGTTCGGCGAGAACGTGACGCCCAACCAGCACGCGCTGGCCGAGCAGTTCGGGCTCTACGACAACTTCTACGACGTCGGCACCAACTCCGCCGAGGGCCACAACTGGCTGATGCAGTCGGACAACCCGGAGTACACCGAGTCCTCCGCCGGCGAGTACACGCGCAGCTACGACACCGAGGACGACGTTCTCGGCCACCAGAAGACCGGATTCATCTGGACCGGCGCGCAGGCGGCCGGGAAGTCCGTCAAGGACTTCGGCGAGTTCCAGTCGATCGAGTCCAAGCCGACCGGCGCGACCTGGCAGAACCTGTACTGCGACAGCAAGAACATGGCCGCGACCGGGGCGCAGACCCAGTACCCCATCAAGACCGGTTCGGCGATCCCGTCGCTCAACAAGGTGGCGGTGCAGGGCTTCCCGCTGTTCGACCTCGATGTCCCGGACATCTACAAGGAACAGATCTGGAAGCAGGACTTCGAGAAGAACGGTCCGGCGAACCTGAACATGTTCTGGTTCTCCAACGACCACACCGGCGGCCCGGCGAACGCCTCCGCCGAGGTCGCCGACAACGACCTCGCGGTCGGCCGGATGGTCGACGAGATCTCGCACAGCAAGTACTGGAAGGACTCGGTGATCTTCGTCGTCGAGGACGACTCCCAGAACGGCCTCGACCACATCGACGGCCACCGTGCGCCGGTCCAGGTCATCAGCCCGTACGCCCAGCACGGCACCGTCGACCACCACTACTACTCGCAGATCACGATGGTCCGCACCATCGAGCAGATCCTCGGCATCCACCCGATGAACCAGCTCGACAGCGCGGCCACCCCGATGTACGGGGCCTTCACCCCGAAGGCGGACAACACCCCGTTCACCGCGGTGCCCAACCGGACCTCGCTGACCCTCGGCGTGAGCCCCCAGCCCACCTGTGGTCCGGACACCCCGGCGGCGCAGGACAAGCAGGCGGCCGCCGCACCGACGACCACCGCGGTGCCCCAGGCGGCACAGACCGTCGCGGCTCAGTGGAAGGCCTGGGCCTCGCACCAGCGCCTGACCGGCCCGAACGCCGTGCCGGACTACGCCAACCCCGAGCAGATGAACCGCTACACCTGGTACCAGACGCACAACTTCACCAAGCCGTACCCGGGCGACAAGAAGGTCTACGCGCCGAACGCGGTACCCGGCGCCTACCTCCCGTCGTCGGACTCCGACGGCTGACCGAGCCCCATCCAGACAGGGCCCCGCGTCACCGCCGACCGCAGGGCCCTGTCCGCGCACCTCCCGGACCAGGCTGCATCCGCCACAGTTCATCGATACGTTGGAGGCATGCGCTTTGCCATCTCCATCCCCCAGTTCTACCTGGACGGCGAGTTCGATCCGGGCGCCTTCCGCGCGTACCTCGCGCGGGCCGAGGACCTCGGGTACCACAGCGTCTGGGCACAGGAGTCACCACTCGGCACCGGGGCGATCCTGTCGCCGATGGAGGCGATGACGTACGCCGCCGCGTGCACCACCCGGCTGCGGCTGGGGACGACCGTCTTCGTGAGCACACTCCACCAGCCCGTCCACTTCGCGAAGGCGCTGGCGACCATCGACCAGATGAGCGGAGGCCGACTGGAGGTGGGGGTGGGCTCCGGTGGCCCGAACCGGCCGTTCGCCGCGTTCGGCATGGACAAGGCCCGGTACCTGGCACGGTTCACCGAGGGCATCGACCTCGTCAAGGCGCTGTGGACACGGCCGAGCGTCACCTTCGACGGCGAGTTCTGGCAGCTCGAGGACGCCGCGATGGAGCCCAAGCCGCTCCAGAAGCCGCATCCGCCGCTGTGGTTCGGTGGCTCGAGCGAGTCGGCGCTGCGGCGCGCGGTGCGGCTGGGGGACGGGTTCTTCGGCGCCGGATCGTCCACCACGGCCGCGTTCCGTGAGCAGGTCGCGTTCGTCGCCGAGGAGGCGGCCAAGGCGGGCAGGACAGACTTCCCGGTCGCCAAGCGGGTCTACATCGACATCGACGAGAACGCCGATCGGGCACGGGAGCGGACCAACGCCGGACTGGCCCGTGTCTACGGTCGCCGGATCGCCAGTATCGAGGCGGCCGCGGTCGCCGGGACCCTGGACGAGTGCGTGGCGGGCGTCCGCAAGGTGATCGACGCCGGCGCGGACCTCGTCCTGTTCACCCCGCTCGGCGACCCCGCGCCGCTCGCGGAGCGCATCGCCGCCGAGGTGATCCCCGCGCTCTCCGTTTGATGTCGCGCGCGGAAGCCGGCGCAGGCCTGGCAGCGGCTCACCGAGGACGGCACGCCGGTCGATCTCGCGTTGCTGAGCAAGCGGCCCCCAGACGCCGAGGATCCGCTGATCTCGCTGCGCGATTCCCGCACCCAACTGCTCGTGCCGAAGGCGGCACAGCTGCCCCCGAGATCGAAGAAGGGGCAGGCACGCGCGCGTTGGGCCGACGGCGCTGGGCTGAGTGGGGAGAGGCTGCTGGACCTGTTGAAGGAGCTGCGTTTTGATCTCGCACGGGACGTGACGCACCTGCAGATGCTGATGTTCGCCGCAGGGCTGCGGTTCGACGAGGCGGCGATGCATGCCGGAGCGGACTGGGCGGCGCGCCAAGTCGGCGACGGCCAGCGCCGGTTGTCCCGGCGTACGTCAGAGACGCGATCCGGTCTCTGCGCCTGGAAACCGGCTCATCACGTGCGGTGCTGTCCGTGGCCACCTTGAAGCCGGATCCGATGGCGGAGGACGCCGACTACGCGGTGGACCGGGTGGATCGCTTCGAGGGCGCCGCACTGTATGTGAAGCGGAGACTGCTGGCCCCGGCCACCTGGGCTCAGCTGCAGGCGGGCGGGCTGCGCACCGATCCCGAAGCCCGGGTGCTGCGCGAGGACGGCTCGGTGAACCGGGGCCTGTACGCGGCAGGCAACACCATGGCGTCCGTCGCGGGCCCGTACTACCCGGCGCCCCCATCGCCTCGGCGATGGTCTTCGGGCACCTCGCCGTACGCCACATCGCGGACGCGTACCCGAAAGCGAAGTGACCGCCGTGCTCTCACCGTTCGCCTTCATCTCCTTCGTACGCCTCACCGGCCCCTCCCGCTACTGTGAGTACAACGAATGGCACCAACTGGACCAGCGGCCGAGGAATCTGGCGCTGCCGGGTGCCGAGTGGGGGAGCGCTGGGCGCGGCGCGGACACCGGACCGCGCCGAGGTGACGCACACCGCCGACGAGAGGTACGTGGAGCCCTACTGCACCGCCATGTACTGGTTCCGTGAGCCCGCCGACCGCAGCGTCGCCGAATGGACCGAACTCGGCGAGCGCTCCTTCCAGTGAGCCATCACCCTGCCCGCCGTCCGACCATGTCCGCGTGGGAGTCCGTCCTGCTCTCGCGGCCAGGTGCTTCAGAGATCGCTACAGCATGGCAGGCCGTTGGAGACGAGGTGCTCCGCCCAGTCCCTCACGTCCGTTCGGGGAACCTCAAGCTGCCCTTCGGGGGAGGACCACCTCGACGCGGGTGCCGCGGCCGGGCGCGCTGTCCAGTCGTACTCGGCCGCTGTGCAGTTCCGCGATGGCGGCGACGATGGACAGTCCGAGCCCGCTGCCTCCGCTCGCGCGGCTTCGCCCCCTGTCAGCACGGTAGAAGCGGTCGAAAACGTGGGCCACCGCGTGGTCGGGAATGCCGGGTCCCTCGTCCTGGACGCGCAGGAGCACATCGCTCCCGGCCCTCACCAGATCGACGCGGCAGGGGGTGCCTGGGCCGGTGTGCATGCGGACGTTGCCGAGAAGGTTGCCGAGCAGGCCGCGCAGCTGTGCCTCGTCGCCCAGGACGGTCACGCCGGGCTCGATGTGTGAGTGCAGCGGGCGTGCCGGTTCGACGGCGGTGGCGTCGCGGCAGGAGTCGGCCACGACGCGCGAGAGGTCGACCGGTTCGAGTTCGGCGTGGTCCTGCTCGTCGAAGCGGGCCAGCATCAGCAGTGATTCGACCAGTCGTGTCATGCGGTGGATTTCGGAGAGCATGCGGGCGACGGCGTCGTCGACCGCTGCCGTGTCCGGGAGCGCGCCCTGGTGGTAGAGCTCGGCGTACCCGCGCAGCGACTGGAGCGGGGTGCGCAGTTCGTGCGAGGCATCCGCCACGAACTGGCGCATGCGGTCCTCGGACTGCTCGCGGGCCGCGAGGGAGGCCTGGATCTGCCCGAGCATCCGGTTCAGCGCGTCGGTGAGGCGGCCGACCTCGGTGGTCGGGGCGCCGTCGGCCGCGACGATCCGTCGGTCGAAGTCGCCCGTGGCGATGGCATCGGCGGTGTCCGCAGCCTGTTCCAGAGGGCGCAGTTCCCGTCGGACCACCGCGGTGCTGACCAGTGCCACTCCGGCCAAGCCGGCCAGCTCGACGATCACGATGACGGCCGGATCCCCGCTGAGGATCCACGTGAGTGCGGTTGCCGCCATCGCGCAGGCGCACAGGGCGGTGACCAGCACGCTGAGCCGTGTGCGCAGGGGGCGGCGGGTGGTCCGGCTCAGCATCGGGGCTCCCCGATCCTGTAGCCGACGCCACGCTGGGTGTGGATGAGTGGCGGGCCCAGGGCGTCCAGCTTGCGGCGCAGATAACTGATGTACGTGGCCACCACGGTGTCGTCGCCGTTGAAGTCGTACGACCAGACGTGCTCCAGCAGCTGGGCGCGCGGCACGACCCGGCCGCTGTGCAGCATGAGGTAACGCAGGAGGCGGAACTCGGTAGGGGAGAGGTCCACCGGGCTTCCGGCGCGGCGGACGGTGTGGGTGTCGGGGTCGAGTTCGAGGTCGCAGACGCGCAGGACGGGGTCCGGGCGCTCGTGGCGGCGGGTCCGGCGCAGGACGGCTCCGACGCGGGCGGCGACCTCGTCGAGACCGAAGGGCTTGGTGATGTAGTCGTCGCCGCCCTCGCTCAGGCCGCGGACCAGGTCCTTGCGGGTGTCGCGCGCGGTCAGGAAGACGACGGCGTGCGGCAGGCCGTCCGAGCGCAGCCTGCGCATCACCTCGAAACCATCGCCGTCCGGGAGCATCACGTCCAGCAGGATGAGTTCAGGAAGGAACTCGCGCGCCGCGATCAGGGCGTCCTTGGCCGTGGTGGCCGCACGCACCTCGTATCCGATGAATCGCAGAAAGCGGCCGACCGTGTCGAGGATCGCCGCTTCGTCGTCGACCACCAGCAGTCGACCGAGCGGCTTCGGTGCCGTGGCGTCGGTCCTGGCGGGCTGATCGGACATGCGGACCCTCTTCTGTTCGCTGCTTCTCGGCGACTCCATTCGATCATTGCGCGGCCACGTGGACGTGTTCCATGGGAGTTGTGTGTGAAGAGCGGCCGCCGGAGGCTCTTTCGGCGGGAAGGGCCGCACGGTGTTCCTAGCGTGGATCACGCAGGTGTCGCCTGTCCTCGCTAGGTATCCGGGAGTTTTCGCGTGTCCACGCTCTTGTACCGTCTGGGCCGTTTCGCCTACCGGCGCAAATGGTCCGTCATCGGCGTTTGGTCCGTGCTGTCGCTGGTGGCGGTCGTTGCCGCGCTGGGGCTGATGAAGCCGTTCGCCTCGGCCACGACCATTCCGGGCACCGAGGCCCAGCGCACTCTCGACGTCGTGCGAGACGAATTTCCCACCGACGACGCCCACATCACCGGGAAGATCGTCTTCCGGGCGCGGAGCGGGGCGACAGTGAGCGCCGGAGAAGCTGGAGCGGCCGTTCGCCGAAGCGTCGAAGCGGTCGCTGACGTACGAGGCGTGACGTCGGCCGCCGCTCCGTCGGCGAAGGCCGGAACCGTGTCCGCCGACGGCAGGACGGGCATCGCCGAGCTGGTCTTCTCCACCAAGAAGGGCGCAACGCTGCCGGCGACCACGAAGGCGGCCGTCGAGGAGGCCGCCGCCGACGCGCGTCGGGCGGGGCTGACCGTGGAACTCGGCGGTGACGCGTTCTCCCAGGTCAAGGTCGAGGTGCTGGGGCCCGGGGAAGCGGTCGGCGTGCTGATCGCCCTGGGCGTGCTGGTCTTCGTCTTCCGATCCCTGCGCGCCGCCGTCATCCCGGTGGCCACCGCGCTGGTCGGGGTCGCCGTAGGCGTCCTTGCCCTGCTGTCCTTGACCAGCGTTGTCACGATGGACAGCACCTCGGTCATCCTCGCCGTGATGCTCGGCCTCGCGGTCGGCATCGACTACGCCCTGTTCATCGTCTCCCGCCACCAGACCCAGGTCAGGGAGGGCATGGACCCCGAGGAGTCGGCCGGCCTCGCGAACGGCACGGCCGGCGGCGCGGTGGTGTTCGCCGGCGCCACGGTCGTGATCGCGCTGGCCGCGCTGTCCGTGGTGAACATTCCGTTCCTCACCGTTATGGGGCTGGGAGCCGCCGCGACGGTGGTGGTCTCCGTGCTGGTCGCTGTCACCCTTCTCCCAGCAGTGCTCGGTCTGATGGGTGCCCGTATCGCCACCAGCATCGTCCCGGTGCTACGCCGCTCCACGGAGCGTGCCGGTCGCCGTACCGACCGAAAGGGCGCGGGGCGGCGTTGGGCGACCCTCGTGTCACGGCGCCGCTGGACCGTGCTCGTCGTGTCCCTTCTGGGCCTGGGAATCCTTGCCGTCCCGGCGGCCGACCTGCAGCTCGGCCTCGGCGGTACCCAGGACCCCGACACCTCCGCGGCGCGCGCGCAGCGACTCGTCGACGACGGCTTCGGTCCCGGCTACAGCGCCACCCTGGTTGTTCTGGTCCAGGGCGCCACCAAGACCGTGGCCGCCACTGCCGAGGAATTCTCCTCGACGGTCCGGGGCCTGCCCGGCGTCCGCGCCGTGTCCCCGGTGGTGACCGCGGCATCCGGCGACGCCGCCCTGATCAGCGTCACGCCGTCGAGCGGGCCGGAGACGGAGGCCACCAAGGGGGTTCTCGCCGAAATCCGGCACGCGCGCGACGCTGTCGAGGAACGCACGGACACGGACATCGCGGTCACCGGCACGACCGCCGTCAACATCGACGTGGCGGACAAGCTCTCGGCGGCCCTGCCCGTCTACTGCCTGCTGGTCATGGGCCTGGCGCTACTGCTGCTGGTTATCGTCTTCCGCGCGATCGCCGTACCGGTGAAGGCCGCCGTCGGCTTCCTGCTCTCGCTGGGGGCTTCGCTCGGCGCACTGGTCGCCGTCTTTCAGTGGGGATGGCTCTCCGGGCTCCTCGGTATCAAGGACACCGGCCCGGTGCTGAGTTTCCTGCCGATGCTGCTCGTCGGCATCCTCTTCGGCCTGGCGATGGACTACGAGGTCTTCCTCGTCTCCCGGATGCGTGAGGAGCACGCCCACGGCCGGCCGCCCGCCGAGGCCATGATCCGGGGGTTCGCCCACGGTTCGAAGGTCGTCACCGCGGCCGCCCTGATCATGATCGCCGTCTTCGGGTCCTTCGTCTTCGCCGACATGCAGGTCATCAAGGGCATGGGATTCGCCCTCGGGATCGGTGTGCTCCTGGACGCTTTCGTGGTCCGTATGACGCTTGTGCCGGCGGTGATGGCGATCCTCGGCGGCAGAGCCTGGTGGCTGCCGCGCCTCCTGCAGCGGGCCCTGCCGGACGTGGACATCGAGGGGGAGAGGCTGGCCCGCCGGACGACTCACCCGGCCTCGGCGCCCGGCGCGCCGCCACGGCAGACAGATGCCGCCCGGGTCGCGGTGGGCACCGGGGGAGGCGATGCGTAGCCAGTCGAAAACCTACTGGCTTTCGGAGACCGAAGGCCGGGTCGTCGACGGGGCCACGAGCTGCTCATCGGATGTCGGGCCAGCGGGCCCTCCGACAGTAGCCAGGCTGTCAGGCCTCGTCGAGAGCCGCGGGAGCGCCGAGCAGGGCGGCCCCGTCGACGACCCGGCCTTCGGCCACGCGGTTGATGAAAGCAGCCGTGCGGGCGGTGGCTTCGGTTGCCTCGGGGAGGAAGCCTGCGGCGATCTGCCAGGCATGGGTCATCTCCGGCCATACCTCCAACTCCACGTGCACTCCCGCCCGTCCCGCTCTCGTCACCAGCTCGAGTGAGTCGTCCAGCAGCATCTCGGTGCTCGACACCTGGACGAACAGTGGCGGTAGTCCGTGCAGGTCGGCGAGGAGGGGCGAGATGAGGGGCGCGTCCGCGCGGTGGTCACCAACGTAGTCAGTGGTCATCGCGCTGTCCGCGCCTGCCAGGATGAGGTCGGTGTCGCGGCGTTCGACCCAGCTTCCGGAGCTGTAGCGCTCGATACGCAGGTCGAAGACGCCGGAGTAGAGCACGCCGGCCAGGGCCCGCGTGTCCTGCTGGGCCTTCGCGTGCAGCAGCACCGCGGCAGCGAGATTCGCGCCTGCGGACTCCCCGGCGACCACCACGCGCGGGGCGAGGGTCGCGGCGTACTCGAACGCGGCGACACAGTCTCCAGAGCTGCGGGGTAGGGGTCCTCAGGAGCGAGCCGGTACTCGGGGAGCACCACACGCGCCTGTGTGCCCAGGGCCAGATGGGCGGCGAGCGGTCGTGCCATCGCCGCCAGCCCGGTCCGGAACCCCCCGCCGTGGATGTAGAGGATCACCAGATCTTCGCGATGCTGGTCGGGGGTCATCAGGTACGACCCGTCCCGCAGGTCCGCCAGGGGTTCGTCGAGGACTCCGGGGACGGGTCGGTACATCGCGGCGATGTCGGCCTGCTGTCGCCGGTCGGCGGCCAGGTCGGCCGGTTTCGCGGCCGCGTCCGTCTGACCCGCCTTGATGATGTCTGTCATGAGGCTGAAGGCCTTGCTGGGCATCGCTCTGGTCCTCTGGGTCGGTGATCTCAGGATGTCGGGCAGGTCTCGTGGTGCTCGCCGGGGCCGACGTCGAGCACCCGTCCGTCCGGCATGGTCACTGTCGCCGTGGTGCCCGGTGGAACCGTGACGGTCAGGTGGAAGCGACCGTTCGAGATGCGCCAATGTGAGGCGATGCGACCGTACGGGGAGTCGAACTCGGCCTCCGCTGATACGAGGCCGCCCCCCGGTTCGGGCCGGACGTCGAAGTGCCGGTAGGCCGGTGAGTCCTGACGCGGCCGGACGCCGGCGACATGGCGGTGGAGGAAGGAGACGACGGCGCCCTTGCTGTAGTGGTTGAGCGACGCGTGCGGGGTGCCGTCGTCATCGACGCCGTTCCAGTCCTCCCAGATGGTGGTTGCGCCCTGGTCGACCATTGCGAGCCACGACGGGCGTGTGTCCTGGAGCAGCAATTCGTAGGCAACGTCCAGGTGACCGGTGTCGGCGAGCACCGGCAGCAGGTACGGCGTCGCGAGGAAGCCGGTTCCGAGGTGTGTGTCCGCGGCTCGGATGAGCTCCACGAGGCGCTGTGCGGTCTGGGCGCGGAGTTCCTCCGGCACCAGCCCGAAGGCGAGGGCGCGCACGTGATTGGCCTGTGTATCGACGGTCAGTGACCCGTCGGCCCGGATGAACTCGGCGCGCCACGCCTCCCGTACGCGGGCGGCGAGTTCGCCGTACTCGGCGGCCCCGTCGTCCTTGCCGAGCACCGTCGCGACGCGGCTCAGCAGGTGGGCCGACCAGTACAGGTACGCCGTGGCGACCGGACCGTGGTCCTGCAGGTAGAACGGTGTGTCGTCGGCCTGCAGGGGTTCGAGCCACTCGCCCCAGTGGAATCCGCTGTCCCACAGATAGGCCTCGTGCGGCGCGGCCACCGGCCGTATCGCAGCACGTTCGTGGAAGCGCTGCTCACGCGCGATCTTGGCGCCGTACCCGACCCAGCGAACCATTGATGCGTACTGGTCGGCCAGTACGCGCTGGTCGCCGTAGGCCAGATAAATCTCCCACGGGACGATCACCGCCGCGTCGCCCCACCCCGCCGAGCCGGAGATGTATGCATACATGTCTTCCGAACGACGTGCGTGGCCGGGCTCGGGTGCCCAGTTCGGCAGGCGTCCGTCCGGCCACTGGTCCGCGGCGAGGTCGCGGAGCCATTTGGCCGAGAAACCCGCGACGTCGTAGAGGAACGCCGCCGTCGGGACGAAGATCTGCCAGTCGCCGGTGAAGCCGGCACGCTCCCGTTGCGGGCAGTCGGTCGGCACGTCGCAGGCGTTGTCACGGAAGCTCCACACAGCGGCCTCGTGCAGCCTGTTGATGCGCTCGTCGCTGCAACGGAACCAGCCTGTGCGCCGGAGGTTGGTGTGCACGACCGCTGCGGAGACGGTGTCTTTGGACAGGCTGACCGGCAGGCCTTCCACGCGCACATAACGGAATCCGTGTGTCGTGTGCCGGGGCTCGAACACGTCCCCGGGCCGCCCCGCGGAGATCACCTCGTCCCGCTGGCCCGGATCGAGAGTGACGCCCTGGGTCTCGTCCGCCACGGCGAGGTGATCCATCGTCACGTCGCCGTCCGGCCCGAGCGCCTCACCGTGGGTCAGGGTGACCTTCGTGCCCCGGGGGCCGAGTTCGCTCAGGCGCACCCAGCCGTTGATGTTCTGGCCGAAGTCCACCACTTGGACGCCGGGCCGTGGCGACGTGACGGCCACGGGAGCCAGCGTCTCGACGCGGCGCACCGGGGGAGCGGGGCCGGTCGTGAGGCGCCCGAAGTCCGCGTAAAGGCCGTCGTCACGGACGATGGCCTTCGACCAGGCCGCATCGTCGAGACCCGGTTCGGCCCAGCCCGGGATCGCTCGCCGGAAATCGACACGCTGCCCGTCCATGAGGTCAGCGGCGACGATCTCGCCCACGGTGCTGCGCCAGTCGGCGTCCGTACCGACCGTCACCGTTCCGCCGCCGGCGACGTGGATGTCCAGCTGCGCGAGCAGTGCGGTGCGGGTGCCGTACCCGTCGGCCACCCGGTGGAACCCGAAGCGTCCCCGGAACCAGCCGTCCGACAGGACCGCGCCGATGACGTTGGGGCCCTGCCGCAGCAGTTCGGTGACGTCATGGCTCTGCACCTGGAGGTGCGTTCGGTAGGCGGTGAAGCCGGGGGTCAGCTCGTCCTCGCCGACTCGGACACCGTTGACGAACAGCTCGTAGATGCCATGGGCAGTAACGCGCACCCGAGCGTGCTCGGGTGCGCCGGGGAGCGTGAACTCGCGCCGCAGCAGATAAGCGGGGCGGTCACCCGGCTCCGCCACCGTGGCTTCGGACGGCTCGATCCACGATGCCTGCCAGCTGTCCTGTCCGAGTGCCGTCTCCCAGCGCGCGGGCTCGGACCAGTTGCTCTCGCCGAGATCGGTCCACACCTTGACCTGCCAGGTCACCCGCCGCCCGTCAGGGATCGCGGGCCCGCTGTACGGCACCAGCACGCTCTGGTCGCTCTCCACCCGCCCGGAATCCCAGACATCGGTGTGGATGCGGTACGCCACCTGGGAGCTGGCGCCGGCCGGCAGCCACCACGACAACCTCGGCGCACGGTGGCGGATGCCCTGGACGTCATCGTCAAGGTGTTCGACGCGCGGGCGGGTGGGCTGATTCACGATGAACCTTTCAACGCTGTGAGGGCTGCTCGGATCTCAAAGGCATCGACACGGGTGACAGTCCGCAGCTCTGGGGAGTTGGCGTTACCTGGGTGGGCTGGGTGTTGACGACCGCGACGGTACGTCTCGCTTCGCCAAGGCTCCTTGCGAGTCACGTCGCGCGAGCTGCCCGAATGAGCCGACACGGTCATGCGGCTCGGACCCGGTCGTCCTGCCTCCCGAGGGTGAGCCGGTCTCCGGCCGCCGCCCAAGGCAGGGGAAGGGCCGGCCTTGGGCTTTCGATTGCGATCCTGCGGAGGCGTCGCCCCGGTCACGGCCGGTGCGTTCAGGTCCGCTGCTGCACGGCCACGAGGGTCATGGCTTTCCCGGCCCTGGCCGCCGACTGGCCCGTCCGCTCACTCCGTCATGCAAGGGTGCGGCTCGTCTGCATCAGCTGTTCCAGGAGGCCCTCGGGCAGTGGATTCGGCAAGAACGCGAGGAACTGACGCATGGGCATGGACTCGACCATGCGCATCGCGAACGCGTTCTCCGCTGCGAAGGCGGCCTGCTCCCCGGTCAATCCCGACTCGACGGCCTCGGTGAGGGCGGGGCCGACGGACGCGTGGCCGAACCACTCGCCGACGGTGGAGTCCAGCGTGAGCGGCTTCGCCAGCAGGTCGCCTGCGAGGTCCAGGGGCGCGGAGGCGACGACGGTGTGGGCGTTCTCGCCGAGTTGCACCTCGTACCGGCCCGCGGCCACGGTCCAGTCGGCGCGGGTGATGTCCCAGTAGGCGAACGCGCGGCGGTCCAGGTCGATCTCGACGACCGTGCTCTCGCCGGGCGCGAGGGACACCTTGGCGAAGCCGCGCAGTTCCCGGGCCGGGCTGCTGACCGGTCGCTTGGGGGCGGCGACATAGACCTGGACCACGTGCTTGCCGGACCGGTCGCCGGTGTTGGTGACCGTGACGGTGGCCGTCGCCGTGTCCGGACCTGTGGCGGTGACGCGGAAGTCGCTCTGCTCGAAGGTCGTGTAGCTCAGGCCGTGGCCGAACGGATAACGGAACCGGACGTCCGCGCTCTCGTAGTAGCGGTAGCCGACCATCACGCCCTCGCCGTAACGGACGTGTCCCTGCTCGCCGGGGAAGTTGAGGAAGGACGGTGTGTCCTGGAGCCGGAACGGGATGGTCTCGGCGAGACGGCCGGAGGGGTTGACCCTGCCCGCGAGCACGTCGGCGATCGCGCCCCCGCCGGCTTGGCCGGGCAGCCACGCCTCCACCACGGCATCCACCTGGTCGTGCCAGCCCTCCAGGCTCACCACACCGCCGTTGAGGAGCACGACGACTGTGCGGCGGGCCGCGCGGGCCACCTCCTGGATCAGCTCGACCTGATCGAGCGGCAGGTCGATGTGCTCGCGGTCGAAGCCCTCGGACTCGTCGGCCTCGGGCAGGCCGACGACGAGCACGGCGGTGTCGGCCTGCGCCGCACGCGCGACGGCCTGCGCACGCAGGTGAGCCGCGTCGGCCTGGCCGGTGGGGTCGTATCCCTGGGCGAAGTCGATGGGGGCATCGGGCAGTGCGGCGTGCAGCTGTTCCAGCGGGCTGTCGACGCGGGTGGCGTTGACGTGGGAGCTGCCGCCGCCCTGGTAGCGCAGGGTCTGCGCGAACTCGCCGATGAGGGCGATGCGGCCGGTGGGGCCGAGCGGCAGTGTCCGCTCCTCGTTCTTGAGCAGGACAAGGCAGTCGGCGGCGATCTCGCGGGCGAGGCGGTGGTGCGCCTCGTGGTCCACTCCGTCCGGGGTGCCCTCGGTCCGGACGCGTCCGGCGAGCGTGCGCAACCGGGCTACGGCAGTGTCGACGACATTTTCGTCCAGTTCGCCCGCGCGCACCGCCGCGGCGACCTCCGCGTCGGTGACGCCGCCGTTGCCGGGCATCTCCAGGTCCGTGCCGGCGAGCAGTGCGGCGACGCGGTCGCTGACGGCACCCCAGTCGGAGACGACCAGGCCGTCGAAGCCCCATTCCTCGCGCAGCACCTGGGTCAGCAGCCAGCGGTTCTCGGCGGCGTGGACGCCGTTGACCCTGTTGTAGGAGCACATCACGGTGGCCGGCCGTGCCTGGGTGACGATGCGTTCGAACGCCGGGAAGTAGATCTCGCGCAGGGTGCGCTCGTCCACGTCGGAGCTGACCCGCATCCGGTCGGTCTCCTGGTTGTTGGCCGCGAAATGCTTGACCGACGTGCCCACGCCCTGGCTCTGCACGCCCCCAACGTAGGCGGCCCCCAGGACTCCGCTGAGCAGCGGGTCCTCGGAGAAGTACTCGAAGTTGCGGCCGCACAGCGGTGAGCGCTTGATGTTCACGCCGGGGCCGAGCAGAACATCCACATCGAGGTGGCGGGCCTCGCGGCCGAGGGCTTCACCGAGTCGGCGCAGGAGGCCGGGGTCCCAGCTGGAGGCCAGCGCCACAGCGGGAGGGAAGCAGGTGGCGGGCTCGCTCTGGTGAACTCCCATGTGGTCGGAGTCCGCGCGCTGGCGCCGCACTCCGTGCGGGCCGTCGCTGAGCACCAGCGAGGGGATCCCGGAGGCCTCGGCGGCCTCGGTGCTTCCGAAGTCCCGGCCGGAAAGGAGCGCGGTCTTGTCGTCGAGACTCGGCTCGGTGGCCGTGTGGGCGTGAGTCATGTCGTATCCCTCAGGAATTCTGGGCGGCTGCCGGGTGCAAGAGACGCGGACCGGCATGCCGACGCGTGGAGCGACGGCGGGTTGGGCGTTACGGGAGAGGTGAGGAGCGGTGTGCGTCGGCCACGACTGCTCGGGCGGAGAGGACGGCTGAGGGGTGGGACATGGCGGCCTCCGGCCGGTCGGGCATATTCATGCGCGAGTGCGGTGGGGGAGTGTCCGCGCGGGGCGCGATGCCCCCACGCAGGTGCTACTGGTGGGTCCCGCCGTCGATGCGGATCTCGGTGCCGGTGATGAAGGCGCCGTCGTCGGAGATGAGCATCGCGACGACGCCGGCGACGGTGTCGGGTGAGCCGAAGCCCTCGCCGAGGGCGGGGGTGAGCTTGGTGAAGAGATTCCAGTCGGTGTCCTCGGGGACGAGCGAGAAGATGTTCTCGGTGATGCCGCTGGAGATGCTGCCCGGGTTGATGTTCACCGCGCGCAGGCCCTGCTTGCCGTACTCCTGGGCGATGCTGTGGGTGAAGGACAGGATCCCGCCCTTGCTCGCGGAGTACGCGGCCATGAACGGGTGGGCGAACTGGGCCGAGGTGGAGCTGAAGTTGACCACCACGCCCCGACCCGTCTCCAGGAGTGCGGGCAGGGCGGCCCGGGTCACCAGGAAGGTGCCGGTGAGGTTCACCGCGATGACGCGGTTCCACAGTTCCAGGGAGCAGGCGTGGGTATGGGCTCCGCGCAGCATGCCGGCCACGTTGACCAGGGCGTCCAGGCCGCCGAATCCGGCGACGGCGTCCGCCACGACGCTGTCCACCGCGCTCTCGTCGGAAACGTCGAGGAGGGCCGTCCGGAGCCGCTCACCGGTTCCTGCCTCGGCGGCAAGCCAGGCCGTCTCCGCCAGGCCGTCCTTGTCGATGTCCGTCGCGACGACGCGCGCTCCCTCGGAAAGGAGCCGAAGGGTGGTCGCACGACCGATGCCGGAAGCGGATCCTGTGACGAGTATGCGGCGGCTGTTCAGACGTTCCATAGGGCTACCTCTTGGTCTTGCGGCGGAGCCGCTGAGTGCGGCGCGCGCACGCATCGTGGTTGTTTTCGAGGAGACGGAAGAGGCGCGTATCCCGTGCCGCGGCCTGCGGCGGGTACCTGCGCCGAATACGTGGCGGGTCAGGCGCGAGGAGACAGAAGGGCGCCGACGACCGACTCTAGAAGCAAAAAGCGAATGAAGCTAGGTATTGGATGCTGCGGAAATGCCGGGACCGCGGAGAGGCCGCCGAGGGCGCACGCCAGTGACCGCGCGGCCCTGTGGCGGTGCGCGGCGGCTTGAAGGCGGTACTGCGGCGGGTTGTGGCGTCGAAGCTCAGACGTGGTCGCGGGAAGAGGCCTGAGGCGCCTGACCATCGGTCTCGTCCGACCAGGCCAGGCACATCCGGTTGAACGCGTCGATCGTTTCCGCCATGTCGACGCTCGGATCCAGCAGCCACTGCAGCTGGAGCCCGTCCGAGAGGGCCACCAGCATCCGCGCCATGTGCCGCGGCGCGATGTCCGGGCGGACCTGCCCTTGCTGCTGGGCCCTGCCCAGACCGTCCTCGATCTGGGCACTCAGGTCCGCGTACCGCTGCTTGAAGAACGCATGGGCCGGATGGTCCGGGTCCGACGCGGCGGCGGACAGGGTGACGAACAGGTCCACCAGGCCCGGCTGCTGGGCATTGTGTGCCACGGTCCTGGCCACGGCTTCGCCCGGGGACGTCGCGTCGGCGACCGACTCGGTGTCCAGGGCGTCCCGTTCGGCCAGGACGGCCAGGAGCAGTTCCTCGCGGGAGTCGAAGTAGTGCAGCACACCCGCCTGCGACATGCCCACGCGGTCGGCGATCTCCTTGAGCGACGAGCCGCGTTCGCCGTGCTCGTTGAAGACCTCCAGGGCGGCCCGCAGGATCTGCTTCCGGCGTTCCAGGCCCTTGCGGTAGGGGCCGCGGGGCTTGCGTGGTGTGCTCACGCCCCGACCGTACTTCACCGTCCGTCAGCTCGGCATACCCGGGACTCACAGGCGTTCAGGCTGATCGTGCCACGTGGGTACTGAGCCGGGTGTCCAGGACCGAGCGTCCGATCCGGAGCAGGTGCGGCCCAGAACGGTGGCCCCAACCACTCCCGGTCCAGCGTGCGAGAACCTGTGCGGGCACCTGGATGGTGGCGACCGCGGCCGCGCCGGCCTCCGCCTCGATGGCGGCGAATCCGACCAGGCGGGCCGGTTCGGAGCCGTCGGCCGGTTCCAGATACGCCTGGACGACCTCGCGGCCGGCCCTGGAACCGGTGTTGCGGACGTGGACGCGGACGGTGAGCCCGCGCTCCAGGTCTCCGGTGACCACGAAGTCCTGGTACTGCCAGGTCGTGTACGACAGCCCGTGGCCGAAGGGGAAGAGCGGTGCCGTGCCGGACGCCGCGTAGGCGCGGTGCCCGATCAGTGTTCCCTCCGCGTAGTCGAGGACGCCGTCGACCGGCTGGGTCGACAGAACCGGAACGTCCTCCTCGACCGCGGGGAAGGTCGTGGGCAGTCGCCCGCCCGGCTCGGTACCGGTCAGGATGTCCGCGATCGCGTCGCCGCCCTCCTGGCCCGGGAACCACGACCACAGCAGCGCGGCCGGTCGTTCGGCCCACGGCATCAGGAAAGGCGAGCCGGCGTTGACGACCACGGCGGTTCGGGGGTTCGCGGCGCAGACTCGTTCGACGAGCTGGTCCTGCAGGCCGCGCAACGTGAGGGAAGCGCGGTCGGCGTTCTCGGTCTCGGTGTCGGCGTCGCTTCCGATCATGAGAACGACGACGTCCGCGTCCGCCGCGGCGTCCGCTGCCGCCTGCAGTTCTTCCTCGTCGCTGCCACGCGGGACGTCGTAGCCGAGGCCCAGCAGGGCGATGGGGTAGGGGAGGTTGCGCTGCGGGCGCACCCGCACCAGGATGTCGGTCTCACCCCGCACCGCGGGGAAGACGAACGTGTGCGACGGCGGGTTGAGCAGGAGTGCGGCGATGTCGTCGCCTTCCTGCAGCTCTTCGTGGGTCTGGGCCTCCTGGCCCGGCACGTGCAGGGTGAAGTGGCCGGTTCCCAGGACGGACAGGCGGTGCTCGCCGGACTCCGTCAGGGTGAGCCGGGTCCGCAGGCACAGTTCATCGACGTCCTCTCCAAGGAGGATGGGGAACCACCAGGCCGCGGGGTCTTTGTGTTCGTCGGACATGAGGCTGCCGTCCGCCGCGCGGTACTCCAGGCGTACGCCTGGCGCGCCGTCCACGGGGTCAGTGACCAGTCCGGCGTGGATCGGAGGCAGTTTGGCGTGCGGGAAGACGCCCGGGTGGACGGTGACCTCGACGTGTTCACCGAGCGCGCGGCGCAGTCCTTCTGCGGGTGTCACCACATGCTCGGGCGTGACATGGGCGCTTCCGCCGCCTTGGGGTGCGAAACGGACCGCGTTGGGTCCGATGAGTGCGACCTTGCGCAGCTCGGCAGGGGCCAGCGGCAGCAGGCCGTCGTTGCGCAGCAGGACCGACCCGCGTACGGCGAGGTCGCGGATGCGTGCGCGGATGTCCCCGGGCACGGCCTCCGCCGGCGGCGCGTCGACACCGTCAAGGGCGCCGGTGCGTGCCGCGAGCCGCAGGATCCGCCGTACCTTGTCGTCGACCACGGACTCGGGCACGCCGCCCTGCTCCACGGCGGCGACCAGCGCATCGCCCCACGGTCCGTCCGGTCCCGGCATCACCAGGTCGAGGCCGGCCAAGGCGGAGGCCTCCAGGGACCGGGCGGCCTGCCAGTCGGAGACGACGACGCCGTCGAACCCCCATTCCTCCTTCAGCAGGCCGGTGAGCAGCTCGGCGTTCTCGGTCATCGTCGTGCCGCCCACCGAGTTGTAGGCCGCCATCACCACCCAGGCATCCGCTTCACGCACCGTCGCCTCGAAGGGCGGCAAGTACGTCTCGCGCAGCGTCGTCGGGTCGATCCGGGCGTCGTATGTCATGCGCTCGGTCTCGGAGTCGTTGCCGACGAAGTGCTTGACGGTGGCGGCGACACCGGTCGACTGCACCCCCTTGACGAAGCCGGTGGCGATGCGTGCGGTGAGGTGAGGGTCCTCGGAGTAGCACTCGAAGTGGCGGCCGCCGAGGGGTGAACGGTGGAGGTTGACGGTGGGGGCGAGAAGGACGTGGATGCCCATCTCACGGGCCTTCAGTCCCATCAGCCGCCCGGCCTCGTGGGCCAGGTCCTCGTCCCAGGCCGCGGCCAGCGAGGTGGGGCTGGGGAAGAGCAGTGCGGCGGGAGCGTCGGCGCCGAAGGTGGTGCCGCGGGGGCCGACGGGCCCGTCGGACAGGGCGAGGGAAGCGAGGCCGGCGGCGACGACCGGTGTCAGGGTCCAGGCGTCGCCGCCGGTGAGCAGGGTCACCTTCTCTTTGAGGGACATGGCGTCGAGGCGCCGGGTGAGATCCGCTTCGTCAACTGCCTGCCGACGGGCCATGGGGGTTGCCTTTCGATGGTGGGGGGGCTGGTCCGCCGTCTGCCGAGGGCGGACCAGCCGGAGAGCACGGTCAGGAGTGGCTCAGGGCTTCGCCCGCGGTCACGTCCTCGGTGCGCTTGAGCTTGGGAATCAGAGCCACGGTCAGGAGCCCCACCGCCGCGAGAGCGGCGCCGAGGAGCATGGCGTTCTTGTAGCCGGCGTCCAGGTAGAAGCGGGTGCCTTGGACGACACGGCTGTCTTGGGCGAGGACCACGTAGACGAGTTGCGTGATCACCGTGGTGGTCACGCCCTGTATGAGGTTCTGCAGGCCGTTGGCGGTGGCCTGCTCGTCGGGATTGACCGTCTGGATGATGAGCACGGGCATCGACGCGACGATCATGCCCATGGCGAACGCGGAGATGGGCCCCAGGATGATCAGCTGGAAGCTCGTGTAGTGCCAGCTGTGCGAGAGCACGAAGCCGAGGCAGGTGAGCGCGGCGCCCAGGCCCAGCGGGATGCGTGCGTCGAGCTTGCGCAGCAGGGCGCCGGTGCCGAAGCCGACGAGGAGGATGAGGATGCTGGAGGGGATGCCGATGACCGCGAAGTGGGTGGCGGTCATGCCCAGGCCGTCCGAGATCGTGGGGATCTTGGGGAAGAGGACCAGCAGCTGCGTGATGACGCCGGTGCCGAAGATGGTTCCGGCGATGAGGGAGGTCGCGACCATGACGCTCCACACCGGGCGGCGGGACATCATCGTGAGGTCGAACAGTGGGTTGGCGGACTTCTTCTCGATGGTGACGAAGAGGATCACCGCCAGCACGCCACCGAGGATGAATCCCAGCGTCCAGGCGTCTGTCCAGCCCCACTCGCCGCCTTTGCCCACGCCGTAGATGACCGACGCCGCGCCGACGCCCAGGAGCAGCCCGGACAGCCAGTTGAACCTGGTGTCCCTCGCCCGGTGGGGTGTCTCGGGCACGACGGTGAGCAGGAGCACCAGCCCGATGGCCGTGGCGATGGCCAGAGTCCACAGCACGCCGCGGAAGCCGAAGGAATCCAGCAGCCACCCCGTGAGGAAAGGGCCTCCCAGGGCCACGAACGCGATGCCGCTGCCCATGAACCCGCTGGCGGTGCCGACCTGCTTGGGCGGGAAGAGCTCGCGGACGCTGGCGTAGGCCAGGGCCGCGATCGGCGCGTAGAAGCCGGCGATGGCGCGGCCGATCAGCAGGGTCTCGTAGTTGGTGGCGAGTGCGGCGATGACGTCGCCGACCAGGCCGAGCACGGTGATGGCGATCATCGTGTTGCGCTTGCCGTACAGGTCGGCCGCCTTCACGACGAAGGGCAGGATGACCGTGCCGACCAGCGCGTTGACGAGGAGGAACCACCCGATCTCCGCCGTGTGGAAGTGCAGGGCGACGGATGCCTGGGCGTTGCCTCCGAGTAGGCCGCTCAGTGACAGCAGCTGGGTCGGCCACATCAGGGCCACCGCGATCAGTGCCAGACGTGCACCAAGACCTGCGGGCTCGGCGGTGGTCGAGGACGCCGCTGCGGTGGGCGGGGGCGCGGAGGGGGTGGTGGATGAAGACACGGCAGTGTGGCCTCTCATCAGAAGGCGGCCCGCGCGGCTCGGCGGACTGCGGGAGGGTGACGGCACCGGCCCGCTCATGCGGAGCGGTCGGAGCGCGTCGAGCGGTGGTGAGTGGCTGTCGAGCACGACGGGCAGGCGCGGGGCGCGGCGGCGATGTCGGTGGGGGACTCGGACGGAGCCGGAACGTGCGGCTTGCGGCGGCGAGGTCGGATGCCGACGCGAGGGGTTGGAACCTTTCATGTCCGTGGCGGCCATGACGGGATCCATGGCCTGAAACGTCAACCCTCACCAGTGGTGACCTGGTGGTCACCGACGAGGGTGGAGCGACGGGAAAGACTGCTTCCTACTGCACGTGAACGGGGTCATCCGGGTACGTCGGAAGTTCACACGGCGGAAACCTAGTAGCATTCGGGTTTCATGGCTAGGGTTTCCGTCACAGACTTTTTCGAGCCCCTTCGGACCGCCGGCCCAAGGTGTGGCTCTCGATTGAATCGATTCATGGAAATGGGGAACCCTCGTGATCCAGGCATCCCGCACCCACGCCGTCACCGTTGCCGAGGTCCGGTTCGAGCATGTGCGTGAACCCGTCGGCCTGGGCACCGCCACCCCCCGTCTGTCCTGGACCACGCTCACCGGCACTGCGAACTGGCATCAGGCGGCCTACGAGGTGGAGCTCACCAGGCAAGGGGGATCGGAGCCGACCGTGCTGCGGATCGAATCCGACGATTCCGTCCTCGTCCCATGGCCCTTCGCACCGCTGACGGCCCGCGACCGGGCCACCGTCCGTGTCCGCGTCACCGGGTCCGACGGTGAGACGTCCTCCTGGAGCGAGCCTGCGACCGTCGAGGCGGGCCTGCTCGCTCCCGACGACTGGTCGGCGTCCTTCATCACTCCCGACTGGGAGGAGGACGCGCAGCTCGACCAGCCCTCCCCGCTCCTGCGCCGCGAGTTCGACCTGCGCGGCCCCGTGCGTTCGGCCCGCCTCTACGCCACCGCGCTCGGCATCTACGAGGCCGAACTGAACGGCACCCGGGTCGGCGACCACGTCCTCGCACCCGGGTGGACCGCCTACGACAAGCGTCTGCGTTACCACACCTTCGACGTCACCGGCCTGCTGCGCCCTGGCCGCAACGCCCTCGGCGCGACGCTCGCAGACGGCTGGTTCCGCGGCCGTATCGGCTTCGACGGCAAGACCCGGGCCGTCTACGGCAAGCGCCTAGCCTTCCTCGCGCAGTTGGAGGTGGTCTACGAGGACGGCACCACCGAGCGCATCGTGACCGACGGCTCATGGCGGGCGGCAACCGGCCCCGTCGTCTCCTCCAGCCTGTACGACGGCGAGGCGTTCGACGCACGGCTGGAACGGCACGGCTGGTCGGAACCCGGTTATGACGACGCCGGCTGGCGCGGAGTCCGCACCGTCGAGCGTGACCTCGCCACACTGGTCGCCCCCGACGGACCACCGGTACGCCGTATCGAGGAGATCGCCCCGGTCTCCGTCACCACGACGCCCTCCGGCAGGACACTCCTCGACTTCGGCCAGAACCTGGTAGGACGCCTGCGCCTGACGGTGACCGGCGAGCCGGGCCGGAACCTGGTCCTGCGCCACGCCGAGGTCCTCGAAGACGGCGAACCGTGCACCCGCCCGCTGCGCACCGCCGCCGCGACCGACACCTACACCCTGCGCGGCGAGGGCACCGAAGTCTTCGAACCCCGCTTCACCTTCCACGGCTTCCGCTACGCCGAGATCACCGGCGCGCCCGACGACTTCGACGCCGCCACCGCGGTGAAGGCCGTCGTCCTGCACTCCGACCTCGCCCGCACCGGCACGTTCAGCTGCTCCGACGACCTCGTCGACCGCCTGCACGAGAACGTCGTATGGGGCATGCGCGGCAACTTCCTCGACCTGCCCACCGACTGCCCCCAGCGCGACGAACGGCTCGGCTGGACAGGCGACATCCAGGTCTTCTCGCCGACCGCCTCCTACCTCCACGACAGCGCCGGCTTCCTCACCTCCTGGCTGGCGGACCTCGCCGCAGAGCAGGGCGAGAACGGCGTCGTCCCGTTCGTCGTGCCCAACGTCGTTCCCGGAGCCGACTCCGCCACCGCGGCCTGGGGCGACGCGGCGGTCATGGTGCCGTGGGTGCTGTACGAACGCTACGGCGACACCGGGGTCCTGGCGGCCCAGTACGACTCGATGCGCGCCTGGGTGGACCACGTGGCCGGCCTCGCGGGCGAGTCCCGACTGTGGGACACCGGCTTCCAGTTCGGCGACTGGCTCGACCCGACCGCCCCGGCCGGACGCCCGGACGCCGCGGCCACCCCGGGCGAACTCGTGGCCACGGCCTACTTCGCCCGCTCCACCGACCTTCTCGCCCGCTCCGCCGAGATCCTCGGCAAGACCGCCGACGCCGAGCGCTACCAGACGCTGGCGTCCGAGATCCGGTCCGCGTTCCAGCAGGAGTACGTCACCGGCGCCGGCCGCATGATGGCCGACGCCCCCACCGCCTACGCCCTCGCCCTCTGCTTCGACCTGCTCGCCACAGCCGACCAGCGCGTCCACGCCGGAAACCGGCTCGCCCAGCTGGTGCGGGGCGGCGGATACAAGATCGCCACCGGCTTCGTCGGCACCCCACTGATCTGCGACGCCCTGACCAGCACCGGACACGTCGACGTCGCGTACCGGCTGCTGCTCCAGCGCGAATGCCCGTCCTGGCTCTATCCGGTCACCATGGGCGCCACCACGATCTGGGAGCGCTGGGACAGCATGCTGCCCGACGGCACCGTCAACCCGAGCGGCATGACCTCCTTCAACCACTACGCGCTCGGAGCCGTCGCCGACTGGCTGCACCGCACAGTCGCCGGCCTCGCCCCCGCCGCACCCGGCTACCGGCGCCTGCGCATCGCGCCCGTGCCAGGAGGCGGGCTCACCCACGCAGAGGCGGCGCTGCGCACGCCGTACGGCGAGGCGGCCGTTTCCTGGTCCCTGTCCGGAGGCGAGCTGACCGTCGAGGCCCTGGTACCGCCGAACACCACCGCCAACGTGCTCCTGCCAGGCCAGGAGGAACTTCAGGTGGGCTCAGGACGGCACACGTGGACGGTGCCCTTCACGACGGATGACAGTGCGCGAGTGCCGCTGTCCGTGGACATGGCCGTCGACGAGCTGCTGGACCGCGAGGACGCGATGCGCGCCTTCAAGGACCTGCTCATCGCGTACATCCCGGAAGCAGCGGCCTACATCGAGGACGGCGCCTCCTCCGCCCCCGCAGGGACCACGGTGCGTTCCGTCGCGAGCATGCTGCCCAACGGCGAGCAGTTCCTGGTGGATCTGGAGGAGAAGTTCGCTTCCCTGTCGGCCGCCGAGTCCTGAGCACCAGCTCGGCTGTCCCTCACCCGCCCACCCTCAAGGAGTACGCGTGTCCACACCCGTTGGCGCGAGCAGCCGTTCACGGCGGCTGCGTATGAAGCTCGTCGGACAGGTCCTGCGCAGGCTCCCCGCACCGGTGCTGGGGTCGGTCCTGCGACGCGGGGCGCAGGGCGGAAAGTCCGCGCTACCGCCCTTCGGCGAGTTCGTGGCCTTCCTGGAAGGGCTGGGACCAGCCGCAGACCGCGTCATGGAACAGCAGAACCCGATCGACCTGGTCGCACTCTTTCCGGAGCTGGGGGCGGTGACGGTCCGCCCCTTGAGCCTCGGCCCGGCGAGGGTACCGGCCCGGGTGTACCGCCACCCGGACAAGCGGGCGACGTCGGCACTGGTCTGGGTCCACGGCGGCGCCTACGTCAGCGGCAGCCTCGACATGCACGAGTCCCACTGGGTAGGCCTCGCCCTCGCCGCCAGGGGCATTCCGGTGCTCGCCCTCGACTACCGGAAGGCCCTGCACGGTGTGCGCTACCCGGTGCCCCGCGACGACGTGCTGGCCGGCTGGCACTGGGCCGTCGAGAACAGCACCGACGCCCTTGGCACCACGGCCGACGCGCTCCACCTCGGTGGCGCGAGCGCCGGCGGCAACCTGGTCGCCTCCGCCACCCGGTATCTCCTCGACCACGATCAGCCGCCGCCGCGCACACTGATCCTGGCCTACGCCTCCCTCCACAGCGGAATCCCCGCCTGGGACCCTGCAGAGTTGGCCGCCATACGGGAGGCCACCGACGGCACATGCTTCGAACCGCAATGGCTGGTGGAGAAGAACCACCACTACGCCGGCCCGGACCATATGAACGACCCGGCGGCGTTCGCCGGGCTGGGAGACCCGCTCCCCGGCCATCCCCCCACGTTCTTCCTGGACTGCGAGAACGACACGGTGCGACCGTCGGCGGAACTCTTCGCCCGCCAGCTGACCGACGCCGACGTGCGGTGTGAGCGCCACCTGCTCACCGGTGCGTCACACGGCTCCCTGGACAGGCCTGTGGCGCCGGACGGCCAAGAGGCACTCGAGGTGCTGGCCAAGTGGATCGAGGCTCGTTCGTGAGCCGGTGACTCGGGGGCCCGGACCTTGGGGATCTCCAGGTCCAGGTCGCCGGTCAGCGTGGTGAGCACCTTCTTGCGGTGTCCGGTGGTCGAGTGGGCCGCATGGTGCGCGAGTGCCTACGAGTACCTAGAAGGGACCCTCAACTCGACAAGCTCATCACCCGGCGTCGTCCCCTGGCCCAGATCAACGAGGGACGTAGCCCCTCTCGAATGACGGGGACCGAAGCCACGGCGATATTCCGTGGTCGGCGGGTATCTGTGCCGGCGCCCCGCCTGCTGCGCGGCGTGTCGTCCGGTGTCACCTGCATCGTGTCAAGGACCCCCGGGCCGAGCCCATCGAGGAACATGCGGTGGTGCTGGCGCAGGGGGAGCGGCCGGCGGCCCGGTTGGCCGGGCGGCGGGTGACCGTCTGCCCGGCCCCGGAGGAACCGGGTCGCTCAGACGGCCGCCCAGCCGTTGTCCACCGGCAGGATCGCGCCGTTGATGTTGCTGGCCGCGTCCGATGCCAGGAAGACGATCGCGGCGGCCTGCTCCTCGGGTTCGGAGAGCCGGCCCACGTTGCTGGAGTAGGGGGCGAGCGCGGCCGGTCCGTGCGCGCCGTCCTGCACGTCCACCTGGATCCCGGTCTTGGTGCCGCCCGGCGCTATCGCGTTGGCCCGGATGCCCTGGTTGCGGTACATCACGGCCAGGCTCTTGGTCAGGCCGACGATGCCGTGCTTCGAGGCCGTGTAGGCGGCACCCGCCGAGCTGCCGCGCAGACCAGCTTCGGAGGCGGTGTTGATGATGGCGCCGCGGCCCGCCGCCAGCATGTGCGGCAGTACCGCCCGGGTGAGCAGGAACGGCGCGGTGAGGTTGACCCGTATGACCCGCTCCCACTCGGTGTCGGTGACGTCGGCAAGTGCCGACATCCGGTCCATGATCCCGGCGTTGTTCACCAGGACGTCTATCCCGCCGAACCGCTCCACCGCGGTCGCGACCACCTGGTCCACCACCGACTGCTCGCTCAGGTCGCCTGTGACGGCCACGGCCGTACCGCCGACCGCCTCGATCTCCTTGACCGTCGTGACTGCGCTCTCGGCGTTCAGGTCGGCGACCACGACCCGGGCGCCCTCCTTCGCGAAGGCCAGGGAGGCGGCACGCCCGATCCCTGATCCCGCGCCGGTGACGATGACGCTGCGCTCGTCGAGTCCGCTGCCCATGTGGTGCTCCCATCAGGTGGTTCCGAGGGCGCTCGGCGCCCGGTGCAGTGACACCATACGACTTAATGTCTTTGAGTGACATAAAGTCGGGGCCGAGGTTCCTGTCATTCCAGCGCCTCGGGCAGAATCGCGGTGGAGCAGCCATCGGGACCGGAGGGACAGGATGACCGCAGGGGGACGCACGGGACGGCCGCCCCTGAGCAAGGAGCGCAAGGCCGAGATCAGACTGGAGATTGCCCGCGCCGCTGTGGACCTGTTCGCCGCCCACGGGGTGGCCGCAACCACCGGCGAGCAGATCGGCCAGGCTGTCGGGGTCTCGGCGCGCACGGTGTGGCGTTACTTCCCGAGCAAGGAGGCATGCGTACGACCACTGTTCGCGGCCGGCATCGAAGCGATCGCCGACGCACTGCGCCGCTGGCGCACCGATCGGCCGCTGGAGGACGTCTTCGGCACCGTCCTGCCGACGGACAGCCGCCTCGTGCACGGCCCGGACCGCGCCACCATCTGCTCCCTGGTACGACTGACCCGCAGCGAACCAGGTCTGCGCGCGGAATGGCTGCAGTCGTATGACGCGGCCGAACCGGCGTTCGCCCGCGCCCTCGCCGAACGCTCCGGGCTGCCCCCAGACGCCCTCGTGCCCACCATCCAGGCAGCCATGATCAACGCGGCCCTGCGCGCGGCCGTCGAGCACTACGCCTGGCGTGTCGCCGACGAGGCGACAGACGCGGCCACAGCGGAAGCCGAGCTCACAGCGACCATGCGCTCGGCCCTCGCCGTCGTGGCGGACGGGCTCGCCTAGCTTGACTCTGTGGGGGATCTTGGCGTTGGCGATGTCAACTGCCCAGGGCTCGCCATGATTTCAGCCAAGGTAACTCGCCCTGGTCGAGGTAGCTCTGGAAGGCAGTGGTCGGCGGAGTACGGGGGCTTCCTCGGATGGCGGCAGTCTGCTGAGCCGTTCCATGTTGACGGCGATGGCCGTCAGGACGTGCTGGATGTGAGCCTTTCCCCGTCGTAGATAGCGGCAGCGCCGCATGCCGTGGCCATGGGTGAACTCTGTGACCGCGCCCTCCCATTCCGGAGCGGACCGCCTAACGCGTCTTCCACTCGGGATTCTGCTGCTCCCGGACGCGGAGTTGCAGATCACGAGCTCGCGCGGGGAAGACCCACAGTGCGGGCACTGACAGCGGTGCTGGTGCACTGGGTAAGGGCAGGGCAGGGACGGCACTGGCTCTTGGCGAACCGTCCACGACCACCGGGGCCGCGTTGGGCGAGGAGGTCGGGTAAGGGCCGTGCCAGCCCGCATCAACGTGTCCTTTCGGTCAGTCCCTTGGAGCTGCGGGGGCGGTTGAGGTGATACCGGCGCGCAGGCGGGTGATGTCCTGAACCGGCGGCAGTCCGTAGAAGGCCCGGTATTCGCGGCTGAACTGGGTCGCGCTGGCGTATCCCACGGTGTGGGCGACCTGCGCGGCGGTGACGTCGCCGGCCAACAGTTGGCGCCTGGCCGACAGCAGTCGCAGATGTTTCTGATAGCGCAGCGGGCTCATACCGGTCGCAGCCGTGAAATGCCGGTGCAGGGTCGCCGGGCTCATGCCGGCCTCGGCGGCGATCTGGTCGATGTTCACCGGCTCGGTGATGCGATCACCGAGCCAGGCGATGACGCCGCGGATCCGAGTGCTCGGGGTATCCGCGGCCTGGCGCAGCGCCGGACCGAGCGGGCCGGTCAGCAGCCGGTAGATGATCTCGCCTTCGACGCGCGGCGCCAGGGCCGGGATGTCGTTCGGGGCATCCAGCAGGCGCACCAGACGGGTCACGGCGTCGATCAGTTCAGCGGACATACCGGCCGTGGCCCGCCAGGCGGGCTCGACGGCCGGGGGTGGTGCGGCGGGGCCGAGTTCCAGCAGTAGTTCGGCAAGGATCTGGTTGTCCAGCACCAGGACCGCGGAGCGGTAGGGCACCTGCTCAAAGACCGCGGTGACCGGCAGTCGCACGGTATTGAGCAGCATGCGGCCGCCGGGCACGCTCCAGCTCTGCGAACCCGCGACGGTGCGCTTGGCGCCCGCGGCGACGAAGCTCACCATCGGCTCGTACAGCAGACGGCTGGGCGGCAGCAACTCGTCGGTCGCGACCAGCGTCAGCCGGGGCACTGCGGTGGTGGTCCACGGGCCGTCGCGGTGGTCGGTGATCGCCTGGGCGAGACGGTTCAGCATCGGATCCCCCGACTGCTCGGTCCGCGTTCCACGCCGACCATGGTGAGACGATCAGGCAATCATATGCGAATGTTGCCCAATGACCTGCGGATACGTAGCCCCCTAGCGTCACGGGCATGAACGCACAGCACGCCATGCCGGTCCGGTCGCTCGGCTCTCAGGGCTTGACCTCCTCAGCGCTGGGCCTGGGCACGATGGGCATGACCATGGGCTACGGCCCGGCCGACCCCGACGGCGGGATCGCTGCCATCCGCCGCGCGTACGAACTCGGCGTCACCCACTTCGACACCGCGGAACTGTATGGGCTGGGCAGCGGCACGAGCGAGCAACTGCTGGGGCGGGCGGTCCAGGACTTCCGCGACGAGGTGGTCCTGGCCACCAAGTTCGGCTACGACCTGGTTGACATGAGCCGCTTCGGCCGCGCCTTCGACAGCCGACCGGAGCGCATCCGCGCGGTCGCAGACGCAAGCCT
This sequence comes from Streptomyces sp. NPDC032126, assembly GCF_055580085.1. Lineage (NCBI taxonomy): Bacteria > Bacillati > Actinomycetota > Actinomycetes > Kitasatosporales > Streptomycetaceae > Streptomyces > Streptomyces sp. NPDC032126. The sequence continues at coordinate 17,571 of NZ_JBVIMA010000015.1, read as the reverse complement.
GCGGCACCTGGGCACCGATCACATCGATGTCCTCTACCAGCACCGCGTCGACCCGAACGTGCCGATCGAGGACGTCGCCGGCACCGTCGGCGAGCTCGTGGCCGAAGGCAAGGTGCGCTTCTTCGGCCTGTCCGAGGCCGGCCCGGACACCATCCGCCGCGCCCACGCCGTCCACCCGGTCTCGGTCTTGCAGACCGAGTACTCGCTCTTCGAACGCTCCGTCGAGGCCGAGGTGCTGCCGACAGTCCGCGAGCTGGGCATCGGCTTCGTCGCCTGCTCCCCACTCGGCCGCGGCCTCCTGACCAGGACAGCCACCCCTGCCGCCGACTGCCCGCCGAACGACCTGCGCGCCCACGATGCGCGCTGGCAGCCCGGCAACTACGAAACCAACCAGGCGCTGGTCCGTGACCTGGGCGCGATCGCCGAATGGAAGGGCTGCACAGTGGCGCAGGTGGCACTCGGCTGGCTGCTGGCCCAAGGCCAGGACATCGTGCCGATCCCCGGCACCCGCAGCGCACAGCGCGTGGCCGAGAACGTCGCCGCCGCGCACCTCACCTTCACCCCTGAAGGGCTGGATCTGATCGGCTCGCTTCTGCCGAACGGCGCGGTCGGCGACCGCTACCCCGCGCCGATGATGCCCGCCTGGTAATCCCGAGGGCACGCACCGACGCCCCGGGACATCCGCTCAAGGCCACCGATGGCCCCGATCCACCGCCGTTCGCGTTCGGGGCGCGTCGGCCAGGCGGGGGGAGAGGGGACGGGACGGCTGAGGGTTGTCCGCGCTGAACGGCACCGGGATGGCATTCCCATGCTGGGATCTTGCTCGGACAGCACGCCTCAGAAGCGCGTTTCCGTAGGTAGGAGTGCTGTACCAATAACTTCGCGGTGGACCTGTCCGCCGTCCACGCTTCGCGAGGACCCACTGTGCACCTGCCGCCGCGGCATTGCGGAGCTGCTCGCCGGCCTCGATGTGGCATCGCGGTCCCAGGCCGGAGTTCGGGGGCTGGCTAGTGCCGTGGACACTGCCTCGCACCACTGACGGCCGGTCCTCGGCGTCCTGAGCTGATCCGCGCAGTCATTCCGGCTCGGCCGTGCTCACCGCTGTCTCTTCCGGCACGGCGACAGTTGCCGTGCCGTCGGCCGTGGCGAAGGGCTCCTGACCGGGCCGCCGCAGGCCGACGGTTACGAGGGTGAGCGCGGCGGCCACGGACAGGACGACAACGGTGGCTCCCGAGAGCAGGAAGGCGTCCTCGACCCTGGCGAGGGTGATGGCGGTCGAGGCCACGAAGGGGGAGACCGCCAGGGCTCCTGCTACCCCTGCCTCCCACAGGCCGAGCGCCTTCGCCAGATGGTGGCTCGGTATGCGCTGCTGCACCAGTGCGATCAAGGGGATGTCCGTGAGGGCCGAGGTCAGCCCCGTGACGGTCAGGAGAACCACCGCCACGGCATGGGAGGTGACTGTTCCCAGCGGGGCCCGGAAGATCCCCAGCAGGGCCCACGCCAGCACCGCGGCCAGTGCGAGTCTGCGGATGCGCAGGCCGGCCAGGAGCAGGGCACCCACCACTTCGGCGACCCCGGCGACGCCGAGCAGCAGGCCGTACTGGCCGCCCTGTCCCACGACCGCGACCAGTCCGACGGTCAGGAATCCGTTGGTCAGGGTGAGGGCGAGCACGAAGGCCACGATGACCACGAGGACGTCGGGAGCGGCGCGCACGGCCCTGAGTCCGGCGCCGAGATCGGACCACAGCCCGGCCTGACCGCTGGTTGGGGCGGGGCGAGTGACGTGGATGGCGGCCACGGCGGCCGCCGAGCCCAGGAAGGTCAGTCCGTTGACCGCCAGCACCGACTGCAGGGAGCCGAAGGCCAGCAACGGCGCAAGCATGAGCGGTCCGACGAAGAAGGCGGCACGGAAGGCGACTTGCAGCAGTCCATTGGCCTGCTGGAGGCGGTCGTCCGGCACGATCTGCGGGACGATGGCGTTGCGGGCCGGGGCGAATGGTGCGCCGATCAGTGCGAGCAGTGCCGTGGTCGCCACGAGCAGGGGCAGGTTCAGCAGGTTGAGAGAGAGCAGGACGAAAGCCACAGCCACCACGGCGACCCGGGCCAGGTCAGTGGCGATCATCAGCTTCCGGCGGTCGCGGCGGTCGGCATACGAGGCGGCGACGAAGGTGGCCACGAACGCGGGCGCGAACGCGGAGACACTCACCACGGCGACCGCCGTGGGGTCCTTCGTCAGTGACCAGGCCAGCCACGCGGTCGCGGCGGTGTACAGGCCGTCGCCGAAGCGGGAGACGCCCTGGCCGGCAAAGAGAAGCAGGAAGTTGCGGTCCCTCAGCAGTGACATGCCGCCACTGTCGGATCCCGCCGGGCCCCTGATCCACTTATTAGGCGGATGGCTAATCAGTCGTGCTCAACCGCCTTGCCGTCGCCGTGCAGGAAGCTTTCCAGGCTGGGGGTCAGGCCCGTGATCTGTCCGGACGCCAGGCGGTACAGGACGTAGTAGCCCTCGCGGCGGCGCTCCAGCAGGCCCGCGTCCGCCAGCACGCGCAGGTGCTTGGACAAGGCGGCCTCGCTGACTCCGACGAGCGGGGCCAACTCCTGTGTGCTGCGCGGCCGTTCGGCGAGCAGTCGCAGGGTGCGCAGCCGGGTGTCGTCGGCGAGCGCGCGGAGTGTGCCGACAAGGCTGGTCGGTGGAATTCTCGGGCGGGCTTCCCGGACGATCGAGGAGAGGGGGAAGACGAGAGCGGGGGGCCAGGGACCGTCGCAGTTGACGCGGACGTGCGGCCACACATAGGCACTGGGGGCGAGCAGGAGGGTGTCGTCCGGGCCGATGGCGACCTCGTGCTCGTGCGGTCGCTCCAGCCAGAAGCGTTCGGTCTGAGGATCGCTGCGCACCTCCGGCCACAGGCCGCGGAGCATGCCGTACAGGCCGCGCTGCTCGATCTGGTGTCCGGCCTCGCTGACGCCGGCGGCGAGTTCGGGTTCGAGCCGCGCCCATTCGTCCTCGAAGGCCTCCCGCCAGTAGCGCTCCAGCATGTTCAGGAACCGTTCGAGCAGCGCGCCGGGGTTATCGAGGAGCATCGCGGCCATCGCTTCGTCGCTTTCCCTGGCGACTCGCTCCCGCAACAGGCCACGTACCTCCGGTTGGTCAAGCACCTGCGGATCTCTGTCCTCGCCACCGCCCGGCCAGGGCGTGAGCAGGGGGATGGCGAACTCCAAACGGACCAGCTCGGGATCCGCCCCGCGCAGGCCGGCCAGTTCGGCTTCGAAGTCCGCCAGCTGGCCGGTCGGCTGCGGAAAGAGGAACTCGGGGAAGTATGAGCGCACCGCGTAGGAGAACGCCTCGATCTCCCGCTTCAGCGCCGGGGACAGCTTGCGCATCGCACGCACCCAACTGTGCTGGACGGGGTGGTGCTTGGGCTCCACCAGCACATGGAGACTCAGTACGGCTTCCATCGTCGGCGAGTAGGCGAACGCCACCCGCTCCGCACCGCCGACAGGGACCCGGAACACGATCGTCATGACCCGTCATCCTTGCCGCACGGCGTCCTCGACGGGAGGCACGCCGCGCCCGAAGACGGCTTCTGCACCACTTGCCTGCGCGCGGCGGGCGGCCCTGCGGCGAGCGGGAATCGCCGCAGGGCCGCCCGGCAGCCCGAGTACTTCCGCATCCCACCTGCCGGCGATCATGCGACCGCCTGCACCGACCGTAGAACAATCCTGCTCGACCTGCGTCTCCCCGACCGCCTCGCCGCCGACGTCGTCCCGGCGGTGCACCGGGTCAGTCCCGACAGCCGCGTCCTGCTCTTCACCGCCTTCCCCGAACACGCCGCCGTCGCACCGACGTTGGCCGCTGGAGCCAGCGGACTACTCGTCAAGGACGCCGGCGGCACGGCCGTGCGCGACGCGATCCGCAGCGTGGCCCGCACCGGCGCCTTCCGCGCCGACCTCCCCGGCGCCTCCGCGGCTCCCGTTACCGCGCGCGAGTACGACGCGCTGCGCCTGGTCGCGGCCGGATACACCAACCCGGAGATCGGCGACGAGCTGAACCTGTCGGTCAACACCGTCAAGAGCTATCTCCGGGAAGAGATGCACAAGCTCGGCGCCCGCAACCGGGCGCCGCTCATCGCCAACGCCCGCACGGGGGGTAAGCGGGAGTGCAGCACCTACGCCAGAGCGGACGAGACCTCGGTGGGAGGGGCTGAAAGCAGCTGCCCGCGCAGATGACCTTGCCTTCGCGGTTGTGCGGGGCGGCGGTGAGGTGCGCTCACGCGGGCCTGGCGTAAGAACGTCTCACCGTCGGGGCGTGATCGACGACGAGCAACCGGCGCCAGGCATGGTCGAGGGGGTCCTCGGTCGCGCGGCGGGGGCGGCGGCCCTCAGCGGGGTGGCGTCGCTGTAGCGGCCGGAGTCGACCAGTGTCTGCCGCGTGTGGTGCTGAGCCAGGGCGTGGCTCAGGACTCAGCGGAGACGTGACGGGTTCGTTGCCGTCGGTTTGCTTTACACCCCTGCAATGTTGGGCTAACTTCCAATGTTGGAAGTGATTCCAAGTTTCAGCGACTCCAACGATTCGAGCGGTGTTACGGAGGTCCGATGGCCGACCGATTGGATGTGACGTTTCCTTCGGGGCCGGACGAGTGTCACGCCTGGCTGTACCTGCCCGAGGGCGGGGGGCGGCGTCCCGTGGTGGTCATGGCACACGGTCTCGGTGGGGTCCGCGAGATGCGGCTGGACGCCTACGCCGAGCGTTTCGCCGCCGCCGGCTACGCGTGCCTGGTGTTCGACTACCGGCACTTCGGGGCCAGCGGCGGTCAGCCGCGACAGCTCCTGAGTGTCGGACGACAGCTCCAGGACTGGCGGGCCGCCGTGGCGTACGCGCGCTCCCGGCCGGAGACCGATCCCCGGCGCGTGGTCCTGTGGGGCACCTCTTTCGGCGGCGGCCATGTCCTGGCGACAGCGGCCCAGGACCCGGCCGTCGCCGCCGTCATCGCCCAGGGCCTGTTCACCGACGGTGTCGCCTCTGCCCTGGCGATGCGCCCTGACACGTCGGTGAAGGTGATGGCCCGCGCTGTCCGTGACGTGGTCGGCGCCCGCCTTGGGCGCCCTCCCGTCATGATCGCGACGGCGGGACCGCCCGGATCCGCCGCGTTGATGACCGCTGCGGACGCCGAGCCCGGCTACCTGGCCCTCGTGCCCAAGGACGCGCCCTTCTCCAACCAGGTTGCGGCGCGGTTCGCCCTGGACATCCTCCGCTACCGGCCGGGCCGCCGGACCGCGAAGATCGCATGCCCGGTGCTGTTCTGCGTATGCGAGCACGACAGCGTGGCCCCTGCGCGGCCCACCCTGCGCCATGCCCGCAGGGCCCCGCGAGGCGAGATCCGCCTCTACCCCGACGGCCACTTCGACATCTACCTCGGCGAGCCCTTCGAACGCGTTGTCACGGACCAGCTCGCCTTCCTTGCGCGACACGTCCCCATCGGCTCCGCACGCGGTCAAGCCCTGGGACCCGCGACACCCTGAAAGAGGTACGAGATGCCCACCTACCCGATTGCGGGTAAGACCGTCTTCATCACCGGCGCAGCCGGAGGCATCGGTGCGGCCACCGCCCGCTCGCTGCACTCGCGCGGAGCCAACGTGGTCCTCGCCGACCGGGGCATCGACGCCACATCGGCCCTCGCCCGCGACCTCGGCGGCGACAGGACACTGGCGCTGTCGGTGGATGTCACCGACAGCGCCGCACTGGCCGACGCGGTGGACCGTACGGTCGACCGGTTCGGCGGCCTGGATGTCGTCTTCGCCAACGCGGGGATCGCGGCCGATCCGCCGGCGACGATCGCCACCATCGACCCAGCCATGTTCGAGCGCGTCGTCGACGTGGACCTGCTGGGCGTCTGGCGCACCGTTCGCGCCGCACTGCCACACGTCATCGCGGTGCGCGGGCACGTCCTGGTCACCGCTTCGGTGTACGCCTACTTCAACGGCATGACCAACGCCTCCTACGCCATGGCGAAGGCCGGAGTCGAGCAGTTCGGCCGCGCCCTGCGCGCCGAACTCGGCATCCACGGAGCCAGCGCCGGGGTGCTCTACCCCGGCTGGGTCCACACGCCGATCGCTGGAGCAGCCTTCGGTAGCAACGACATCACCACCCGCATGCGCGAGATCGCCTTCCCGTCCCTGCTCGGCAAGGCCATCGCCCCCACGCGCGTGGCGGACGCCGTCGTTCGCGGCATCGAGAACCGGTCGGCCCGTGTCATGGTCCCTCGCAGGTGGGTACCGTTTTCGGCCCTGCGCGGCGTCCTTAACCCCGTCACCGATCTCATCGCCGAGCGCCACCCCGAACTGCGCCGGCTCCTGCGCCGACTCGAGGAATCGGCCGGCCCCACAGGCAAGTCCCCGCAGACCAACTCATCGAGGTAGGCCGTCATGACCCGTTACGACCTGGCCGGGCGCACCGTTGCCCTCACCGGCTCCACCGGCGGCCTCGGTATCGCCCTGGCCAAGGCCCTGCGTGAGCGGGGTGCCAACCTTGCGCTGCTCGACCTCGACGCCAGGGCGGCCCAGGCCCAGGCGGAGAAATTGGGTGGCGACACAGTCGCCCGGGGCTGGGGCGTGGAAGTCCGCGACCTCGCCGGACTGCAGACGGCCATGGACGAGGCCGCCGCACACTTCGGGCGCCTTGATGTCGCCGTCGCCGGCGCCGGCATCGACACCATGGCCCCCCTGGCGACCATCGACCCTGCCGCCTATGAGCGCGTGATCGACATCAACCTCAACGGCGTCTGGCGCACCTTCCGCGCGGCTCTGCCGCACGTCGAGGCCCAACGCGGCTATCTCCTCGCGATCTCCTCCATGGCCGCCTTCGTGCACTCACCGCTCCAGATCTCCTACACCGCGAGCAAGGCCGGCGTGTGGGCGATGTGCGACAGCCTTCGCCTGGAGGTTCGCCACCTGGGCGTCGGTGTCGGCAGCGCCCACCCCACGTTCTTCCGCACTCCGATGATGGACGACGTGACCTCGGACCCCGCCGGGCAGGCCCTCTGGGGCGGCAACGCCAAGGGGTTGTGGAAGATGGTGCCGCTGGAGAAGGTCATCACCGGCATCGTCCGCGGCATCGAGCGCCGTGCGGACCGCGTCGTCGTCCCCAGGTCCCTCACCCTGACCGCGAACGCTCCCGGTCTGTTCCGGCCGGTAGTCGAACGTATCGGTTTCCGCCCTCAGACGGTCCAGCGCGCCCTCGGCCTCGCCTCGGGGTCGGGCTGGCACGACCCGGCGGTGCATGAGCGCCACCAGTCCGGTTCCCGCCGAATTCCAGGCTGAAAGAAGCGGCCCAGGGGGCCCGGCCGTTCGAGTACCTCGTAAAGTAGCGGAGACCATGACAAGCAAGGTCACACGCATGACACGTCGGGCCGCCGCGACCCGTGCGGCCATCGTCGACGCCGCCGAGGAACTGCTGGCCTCCGGAGGCCCCGAGGCGGTCACCTTGGAAGGCGTTGCCGAACGTGCGGACGTCGCCGTGCAGACGGTGTACAACCGCGTGGGCGGCCGCGCGGCCGTTCTCATCGCGGTTGCCGAGCGGGCGCTCGAGGACAATCGGACCTACATGGACGAAGCCTACGCTGCCCCGGGCACCCCGGTGGAACGCATCAGGGCCGCCTCGGCCGCGTACGTCCGCTTCGCCGCCGAGCGCCCGCACCAGTTCCGCCTGCTGGCCCAGCCGCCGGACGAACCCGCGGCCCTGGAACGGGTCGCCGCGCTCGTCGACGAGCAGAACGCCAAACTCGCCGCCGCCCTGGCCGACGGGGTGGCCGACGGTTCGCTCGCCGCTGACCTCGATCCCGCCACCACCGCCACCGCGTTGTGGGCCGCCATGAACGGCGTTCTCGGCCTCTCCTGGCGCGCGGACCGACTCCGCGCTGACGCCTCCCATGTGACGGAACTCGTCGCCGCTGTGGAAAGGGTGGTTCTTCGCGGACTGCTCGTCCGCTGAAGTCCGCGCAGGGCCGTGCCACCGTACATTCGCTGACGCACTGCGGAGGCGTGCGGCACCGGGCGAGTGGGGGCGGTAGTGGAGTCTGGCCGGCGGTGCGGGGGCTTTCACGCCGCTGTGGTTGAGGGGGGACAGTGACGCGGCCTGACCCGAACGGGTCGCGCTCTCGACGTTCAGCCGATTGCCCTGATGCCCGAGCCGTGGCGGCCGACCGAGGTGTTCCGGCGGTCGGACGCCTCCTGAGTACACCATGCTGGTGCCTGAGCCGTGAGGCAGGGAACGGGGGTGCTGAAAGCACGTGCTCCCAAATCGTGGGGCGTCCGCGATATCCGAACGGAGCTGAGTTTAGGCTCGGTTGGGTGGAGACGTTGGTGGTTGTTGTGGTGGCTGTTGTGTGGGGTGCTGGCACGGGCCTGTTGATTCCTCGCCCGGCGTACCGGCTCTCGGTGCCCTTTGACGAACCCTGGCGGTCAGCGTGTCCGGCGGGTCATCCGCTTGCGGGGTTCGTTCGTGGGTGGCTGGGGCGTGCTCGCTGTGCCGGCGGGCATGCCTTCGGTCCGAGTGCGCTCTTGGCCGCTGCTGGCACGGCTGTGGTCTGTGCCGTATTGGCGGTCGTCACCGGGGTGCGTCCCGAGCTGGTGGTGTGGTTGTTGTTCGCTCCGGCTGCGGTGCTGCTGGCCGCTGTCGACGTCGCGGCCCACCGGCTGCCTGATGTGCTGATGCTGCCGCTTGCGGTGGCCGTGCCGGCGTTGCTGGGCGTGGCCGCGTTGCTGCCCGGCGCGGGCGGGAGTTGGACGGCCGCGCTGCTGGGTTCCCTCGTCCTGGCGGTTTGCGCGTTCATGCTGTTCCTGCTTGGTAAGGGTTTCGGGTTCGGTGATGTGAAACTCTCTCTCGTGCTGGGTGCCGTCCTGGGCTGGTACGGCTGGGTGATCGTTCTGGTCGGTACGTTCGCCGGCTATGTGCTGGGTGCGCTGTACGGGATGGCGCTGCTTGTTACGGGCCGGGCGGGACGGGCAAGCAGGATCGCGTTCGGCCCGTTCTTGCTGGCCGGGGCGTTCGTCGGCGTGCTCCTGGGCTCTCACGTTTGGTGACTTTCGAACAGGTGCAGTCCGCCTGAGCAGCCGTCAACCGGCTTTGTCATGCCGCCGCGAGCGCGTCGTCACCCTGGCCCGCCAGCAGCTCGGCGGCGACGTGCGGGGCAAGCGGATCACCGTCTGGGGCGCTGCCTTCAAGCCCGAGACCGACGACATCCGCGACTCGCCCGCCCTCGCCGTCGCCCAGGTCCTGCACGACCTCGACGCCTCGGTCACTGTCACCGACCCCAAGGCCTTCGACTACGCCGACGACCCGATCGCCGCCGCACAGGACGCCGGCCTGCTGCTGCACCTGACCGAGTGGCCCGCCTACCAGCACATCGCCCCCGTCCGCCTCGCCTCCCGCGTCGCGAACCCGAAGGTGATCGGCGCCCGCGGCACCCTCACCGCCGACGACTGGCTCGGCGCTGGGTGGACCTACCGAGCCCTCGGCCGGCCCTGACGGCTAAAGGCCAGCACCGCAGCGGGGGGGAGGGGGGGGGGGGGGGGGGGGGGGGGGGGGGGGGGAGGGGAGGGGGGGGGGGGGGGGGGGGGGGGGGGGGGGGGGGGGGGGGGGGGGGGGGGTTGCTCTTCCCCCCCCCCCCCCCCCCCCCCCCCCCCCCCCCCCCCCCCCCCCCCCCCCACACCCCCCCCCCCCCCCCCCCCCCCCCCCCCCCCCCCCCCCCCCGCCGGCGACGCTGTCCCGGCAGCCGTCGGGAGGGCTTGACCCCTTCCAGCACCTTCACCAACGGCTGGCCCTCAGAGGCCCACAGCTCCAGGCGTCCCCGGTCGATCAGATGGACGCCGTACGTCTCGCCCCACTCCAGCGCCGGCAGGGTGAAACGGCCGTTGGTGACTAGCACCGCGAACCGGGCGCCGTGGACCGGCTGCGCGGTGCCGTTGAGCTGCTGCAAGGCATCCACCCCGATGGCCTTGCCCTCCCAGCCGTCTCGCTTGTGCTTGCACTGAACGGCCCAGATCCGGCCGTCAGCGTCCACACCGCGAACGTCACAGACGTCATCGTGCGCTCCGCCGACCCGCTCGGCTTCGAAGCCGTCGCGGCGCATCAAGTCCCGTACCGCGAACTCGAACTCGCGGTGGTGCAGAGGGTCGATCTTCTTCAGCGGCATCCGCACCCCCCTGGCCCGCCGCTCCTCCCACCGGCGGCGCTGCTCGCCGGCCAGACCCCAGACGGCCAGCAGCATGAACGCCACCTGCGGCACAACGGCATAGATCCCCCAGTGCTCGTTCAGCCAGGACCCCAGCCAGATCCCGAACCCGACCACCGCTGCGAGGATGGCCCCCGCTGCGCCGATCAGCACGCCGCCGCGTAGCCCTTCCGGCGCGACCCACCGTTCCGCCCCGGCCGACCCGCGGACCGGGGCCGCGAGGTCCACCGTGAGGTCTGCGTCCGGACCTCCGTCCGTAACCGCGGGCGGCTGGGTTAAGCCGCCGGAATCCTCGCCGTCGCCGGACCACTTACCGCCATGCCCTTCAGCCTCAACCATTCCTGTCCCTCCCCGAGTTGACGTAACAGGTCAGGCAGCCACTCCACCACAGGGCACCGACATCTCTCCTCAGCCTTAGCCCGCCGACCAGGCGACACCAAACAAAGGAACCGCCATCTGCGCGGTGGAGGTCGTGACCGCCTCACGGCTCCCATCTGCGGCCGGGAACCCAATGTGGCGGAACGCTCAGGGCTCGCTGCGGCGCGGAGCGCCGCGCGAATGGAATGTGGCTCCTGCGTCCTCGAGCACGCGGTGCACGCCCCCGTACGAGCGGCCCGTCTCCTCGGCCGGAGCCTGATCGACTTGCCTCCCTCCTACTTCGATTTGAGGGGGTCGGCGGCGAGCTCTTTCGCGGTCCGAGCCGGGCCCCCGAGCACCGCCTAGACAGCTATGTGTTCAACGGAGGAGTCCTGACTCTTGCCGACCTGGAGGCCATTCGGCGGCCTTCGCAGGGCCGGGGGTGAGGCGGGTGAAGTGTTCGGTCTGGATGATCTGGGTGCGGTCGGCTTCGGGGAGGCGGGCGAGGACCCCCGGCAGGGCCGCTCACGCGCGACTTCGCCGTTACGCCTTCTACCTCACCCAGAGCTGGCGCGACGCCGGCGAACCCGCGAAGGCGCTCGCCGCGTACGACAAGCGGGCGGCCATGGCCGGCTTCGACGAGGAGGCGTTCTGCGCCCGGCTCTACGCGGCCCGCCTCGCGGTGACGCTCAAGCGCCGGATGCCCGAGGTGACGGCCCGCTTCCTCGACGCGCACGAGTACCGGCCCGCCCGGGCCGAACCGCTCGGCGAGCTCGCGCACCTGTTCCGCGTGACCGGGGAACGGTGGCCGCTGGCCTATCTGTTCGCGCGGCGCGCGGTGGAGATCCCGCGCCCGAGGGACGTGCTCTTCGTCGAGCACGGCTGGTACGACTGGCGGGCGCTGGACGAGCTGGCCGTGTCGTCGTACTGGATGGGCGATTACCGCGAGTCCCTGGAGTGCTGCGAGCGGCTGCTGGACGGCGGGAAGCTGCCCGACGCCCATCGAGAACAGGTCCTCGCCAACCGCGACTTCGCCCGCGCCGGGCTGACCGTCGGCGCTCCCCGCCCGCAGCCGGTCTGACATCACACGAAGGGGCCCCTCCCGCTCGGGAAGGGCCCCTTCGGTGATTCGAATCGCACGTTCTGCGGCGGCGGCAATTCGGCGGATATTCGGGGAATCGATTCCGCAGCGTATTCGAGGGGGCAATAACGATTCTCCGGCCCTCGAGGAAACGCCCAGAACGAGTGACGCTCCCTTGTTCGCACATTTGCCCGCGCCACGATGTGCGGGCCCGCAGACGGCGGGCTCCCGTACACGACCTGCGATCAAAGGAGATTGCGTGACTACGACAACAGCCACCATGGACGAGATGGAGACCGACAGTCTCCAGACGGGGATCATCCGGACCTACGCGGGAACCGGCGTCTGGGACTTCGCGGGTGACTCCATGCATCGGCTCCAGGCGGCCTTCCGGGCACTGCGCGGACTGGCCATCTCGCCCAACGGTGACATCTACATCAGCGACCGGGACAACCACCGGGTCCGCAGGGTCAATCGCGACGGAATCGTCAGCACCGTCGCCGGTCAGGGCGACTCCTGCTACGAGCAGGCAGCCGGACAGGCCACGTCGTACCACCTGGCCGCCCCGAGCGGACTCGCGGTCGACAGCAAGGGCAACCTGTACATCGTCTGCGACTGGTACAACCGGATCATGAAGGTGGAGGCCAACGAGGACGGCGACATCACCCCCGACGCCGCGATCACCACCGTGGCCGGCGGCGGCGACTCGCTGGACGACGTCTTCGGCACCTCCTGCAACCTCGATCTCTGGGAGTTCAGCGGCCTGGCCGTCGACAAGAACGACAACGTCTACTTCTCGGAGACCGGGCGCCACCGGGTCCGTTACCTGTCGCCCGACGGCATGGTGGTGACGGTCGCCGGCCGCAGGGGACTTGCGGGCAACGAGGGAGACGGCCAGCAGGCCACCTCGGCCAAGCTCAACCAGCCGAACGGCCTGGCCTTCGACAGCAAGGGCCGGCTGTTCATCGCGGACAGCGCGAACCACCGCATCCGGTACCTGGACGTCACCAAGCGCACCCTCAGCGCCTACGCCGGAAGCAGCAAAGGCGAAGCCGGCACCAGGGGCGACGGCGGCCAGGCGCAGTCCGTGTTGCTGAACTACCCGACCGACGTGATCTTCGACGCCGAGGACTCGCTGTACATCGCGGACAAGCACAACCATGCCATCCGCCGGGTCAAGGGCGGCAAGATGGTCACGATCGCCGGCCGACTGGCCCAGGAGGGCTTCTTCGGCGACTCCGGCCAGGCGACCTCGGCCCTGCTGACCCACCCGAACGCCGTACTGGTGGACCACCGCGGCCATCTGTACATCTCGGACTCCGGGGGTGCGAGCGACCGGGTGCGCCGCGTCATCCGTGTCTCCTCGACAGCCAAGAAGACCGACTCCAAGGCCGACCTGTACGGCGAGCCCGTCCACATCGCCAGCATGCCCGTCAACGGGCACGCCGCGCTGGGCGTCCGGGTCGGCAACCGCGGGCCTGCCACGGTGGACGGCGGCCAGGTGACGGTGACGCTCACCCTGCCGAACGAGCTGGTGTCCTCCGAGGACCACTCCCAGCACGTCTTGACCAAGAAGTTCCCCGGGCAGACGCTGCCGCCGAACGGCCTGCTGGACGGTACCTTCCAGGTCTTCGCACCCAGCACCACCAAGCCGGGCGTCTACCACGCGACGGCCCAGATCACCTACACGCCGGACGGCAAGAAGCCCGAACCGATCACCGTGCAGCTGACCATCATGGTGGTGGCGGACTCGGACGTCTCCAGCGACCCGGCGAAGCTGCGCATCGAGCAGAGCGGGATGCCTTCCGCCAACTCCAAGACGCTTTACAGCACGATCACCGTGCTGGTCTGGCCCACGGTCACCGGCGCCAAGATCAAGACCGCGGATCTGCCGTGCTCCATGAAACTCCCCACCGGATGGAGCTTCACCGGCACCCACGCCCGGTACGGCTACGTCGGCGGCGGAAACGAGGACGGCCGCATCGACAAACCCGTCTACTCCGCCGACAAGAAGAGCGTGACCTTCAGTTTCGCTCCTCACCTCAACCTCACCGAGAACGACCGCGAGCCGCTCAATCTCACCTTCGCGGTGATGCCGAACGGCGAGGCGAAGAAGGACACCGTGACCTCGGACGGCGAGGCCAAGGTCGGTGACCACACAACCCAGTTGAGCGGTTACGTGCAGTCCTGATCCACCGCGGTGCCGTCCGGGATCCCCGCTCCGCCCCCGGACGGCACCGTCGCCTGCGCCGCGACCACCGGCCCCAGGACGTCCACGATGCCGAGCACCACATCGCGGTACAGGTGCAACCCCGTCTCCATCGCGGGCAGTTCGGCGGGCGCGCGTTCCTCGGCGGCGGGAGCCCCCCGCAGGACACCCGCCACGACCGCCGACCCCGTCGCCCGCAGCCAGCGCAGGGGAAGGTCCAGCGCGGCCGGGCGGGCGGCCGCCGCGAGGCCGGTGCCCGGTCCCGCGAACGGTGCCCGGGCCGACTCCCGCAGCCAGCGCAGCGGAAGGTCGAGGACCGCGCCGGCACGGTCCAGCGGAAGCGTCTCCGCCTCCCCTCCCTCGGCCATGAAGTCCTCCCACTCCATGAGGTCGAACAGGAACTGCCCCGCCTTGTACGGCGGCCAGGAGTCCAGCGTGTCCAGCCAGGCCCGGGCCCGCTCCGGCTGGTCGCGGCGGACCTGGGCGCCCCGGCGGGCCAAGGTGCACAGCGCGGCCCGCGTCCAGCGGTTGGCGGTGGTCAGCGCGGTGAGCGCGGCCCGGTCCACGGGGGTGAGGGCTTCTTCGGGCGCGGGCGGCGCCCCGGTGTCGACGGCGGTCACAGGGGGCGGGTGGTGACGTAGTGGGCGATCTGGCGGAGCACGGCCTTTCCTTCGTTCTCGGGGATGTGGGCGAGGTCGGTCTCGAAGCGCCGGATGCCCTCGTCGGCCAGTTGGTCGGCGAGCTGGACGGCGTACTCGATGGAGCCGTACTCGTGCATGGCGGCCAGCAGGGTCTCGGCGTCCTGCTGGGTCTTGTCGGCGCGCCGGTGGCGGATGATCTCCTCGAAGGGCATGCGCTGTGCGGCGGTGGGCACGGTGCGGAAGAGATGGATGAGCATCACCGTGCGCTTGCCCTCCAGGAGATCCCCGAGCGCCTCCTTGCCGTACCGGGCCTCGTCGCCGACGAGGTTGAGGATGTCGTCCTGTATCTGGAAGGCGATACCGATCAGCCGGAAGGCCTCGTCGAAGCGGGCGAGGACCGCGGGGTCGGTGACACCGGCGCAGACGGCGCCGATCCGGCAAGGGCTGATACAGGTGTACCAGCCGGTCTTCTTGGTGCTCATGTGGAAGTAGTCGGCGTCGGTGTCGGGCACCACGTTCCGGTGGATCCAGCCCAGTTCGATCGCCTGGCCCTCGACGCTCTCCCGGCACATGTGCAGCGTCTCGTGGATCAGTGCGAGGGTGCGGGCGAGTCCGAGCGTCTCCAGGTTGGACAGGACGGCGTCGATCGCGAGCAGGTTCAGGCCGTCGCCGACGTTGACGGCGAGGCCCTCGCCGTACTGGGCATGCAGCGTGGGCAGGCCCCGGCGGTGGGTGGACTCGTCGGCGATGTCGTCGTGCACCAGGAAGCCGTTGTGGAACAGCTCCAGGGCCGCGGCGGCCCGTACGGCGTCCTCGGCACGGCCGCCCAGGGCGAGACAGGCCGCGATGGTGAGCGTGGGGCGCAGGCCCTTGCCCTGCCGGGCGGGGTAGGCCCGCATCAGGTCGTACAGGTCGCGCCGGGGCTCGGCCTGGTCGGGAATCAGCCGGACCATCTCGCGGGCGGTCCGGGCCCGGCAGGCGGCCATCGTCTCCATCAGGTCCGCGTCGGTGAGCGTCAGCTCCTCCCACCAGGGCGCGCTGGAGCGCCCGTCCCAGAGGGAGCGGGGGCGGGTGAGCACGGTTCCGCCGATCCGGTCGTCGGCGGTGCCGGCGTTCTCCGGGCGGCGGCGCGCGAGATAGTCGAGCGCCTGCCAGCCGGCGATGTCCCGATGCCGTTCGTCGCCGTCGGCGGGGCCGGGCTCGGCGGGGTCGGGTGCGGCGGGGTCGGTGTGGCCCCACAAGTGGGGGCTGTGGGCGCGGTAGTCCTGCCACAGTCCCTGGACGGCGCGGAGCCCGGAGGCCCGCTGCGACAGCAGGGCGAAGGCTCGCCACACCGCGAGCACCTTCTCGCGCTCGCCCTGGATGTCGAGGCTCGCGGGCAGGATCTGGTCCACCGGTCGGCGCTGAAGGTCGAAGAGGAGGTTCATGGCCCGGTCGTCGAAGGCGGCCCGGACGTCGGGAGCCTCCTGCGGGACGGGCGTCCCCTCCCCCTGAGCGGGCGGGACCGGCGTGACGAGCAGTCGGCTGTGCCGTGTCGTGAGGGTGGCGGCGCTGGTGTCGTTGAACTCCAGGCCGAGAACGATCCCGCGCATCTCCTCGGCCGCCGCGGCGACCACGGCCGGTGCGCGCTCGGCCAACGCGTCGACCGTCGCGCCGAGCAGCCGCGCCCCGGTCCACCCGGGGGTGCCGGCCGGCTCAGTCATCGCACGCCCCGCCCGCGAACTCCACGACCGCGCCCATGGCGAAGCCGACGCGCTCCGAGCCGAGGTTCAACTCGACCGTGCAGGGGCCCAGGGTCTCGTGCACGCTGAACGGGCGCAGTCCACTCTCGGAGGGGTTGGCGATGCGTGCGGCGGTCCGGGAGGTGAAGTCGAGCCTCAGCCGGTCCGCGCCGCACTCCGCGGTCACCACCAGACGTCCGGGTACGGCGGCCATGGGCGCGGTACCCAGCAGCCCGGCCAGCGGCGGCACGAGCTCCACCCGGTCGCGATCGAGCTCACCCGCGACGGCCACCCGCAGGGCGCGGCGGGGAAAGTGGCGGACGAGACGGCCGTGGCGCCACACCATCACGGAGCCGTTCGCCGCCCCGGGCGGCCGCACCGGCTGGATGAGGGTGAAGACGACCGAGGTGGGCGGAGCGGAACCCGGGTCGCCCGTGCAGTCGTTGACGAATCCGAAGACCCAGCCGCCGAGAAGCGGCCAGCTCCAGCGTCCCCGTACCCGCTCGTGGTAGCCGACCAGTTCGGCAGTCACCGTGTGTTCACCGAAGCCGAGCCGGGCCTCGCCAAGCACACCGGGCTCGGACTGCCAGCGCAGATGCTCATGGTCACCGAACGCCGCGGTCTGAGCCGTACAGGCCCGGCCGGTGCGCCGGAGCGCCGCCCGCAGGGCCGGTGCCCCCGAGCGGGCGGCGATCCGCAGCTCCCCCGCCGGGCCGTGCGGGTGGGGCGTACGGAACGACGACCACGGTTCGGCATCCGCCTCGGCGTTGAACTGACTGGAGTGCCAGCCGAGTTGCTCGTCGTGCAGAAGCAGGATCGCCCGCCGGTGCGGTTCGCCCGGGTCACCTGGTTCGGTGCCGAGCCACGACAGGTTGGCGATGACGGCCTGGGCCGCGTCGCGGGAGAGGAACGCGTAGTGGAGCCACCGTCGCTCCAGTACATCGGTGAAGGCGGCGGCGGGGAACGGGCCGGCTGGACCGAGCCGCGAGGCATCGGACCGCTTCGACAAGGTCTGCACATGGCTTACTTACCGTGCGTAATCAATCAGGCGCAAATCGCGACATTCGCGGTGGAGTGCCGCCCTGGCCGCGCCGACGGGCGAGGAAACGAAGCGCCGGTGGCGGCCGCCACCTCCTCCTCGCTCACCCCCCGCCGACGCCGCGATCACCCGATCGAGTGCTCGCTCGGGTCAGTGCGCTTGACTACTTGAAGCGGACGCCTGGCCTGCGTTCTTGACCGTCAGCGGAAGCAGCTTCTTGCCCGTCGGGCCGACCTGGATCTCGGTCTGCATCGCGGGGCAGACGCCGCAGTCGAAGCACGGCGTCCAGCGGCA
>NZ_JBVIMA010000014.1:0-97672 GCF_055580085.1 Streptomyces sp. NPDC032126 | reverse complement strand
ATGAAGTACAGCTTCACCTGGCGCCAGCCGTTGCCGTACGCCGTCGCGACCGTCCTGATCAGGTCCTCTTCCGAGACCATCTTGTTGATGACCTTACGCATGCGCTCGCGGCCTACCTGGGCATCCCAGCAAGCCCGTCCGAGGGAGGAAACGATGAACGACAGGCATGAGCGGATGCGGCAGGCCGTCGCCGACCAGGTCAAGGCGGCTGAATGACAGGTCCGGCCATCGAGAGGAGTGGAACCGCGGATGGAGGACGATGAGCACCGAGCTGGAACCCGCCGAACGCAAATGATCCCGACCGGTTCCCCTGCGCCTGTCTGGTGCTGGTGAGGGAGCGGCGGGAGTCGGCGGACATGGATGGCTGGCGCGCCACGGATCTGCCGGCGCCCCGGTGTTTGCACTGCTTGGTGGTCTGGGTGTGGGCATGCTAAGCCTGTTCTGACCCCACCCCCCGTCTGATTAGGGTGGTGGCATGAGTGATGTGTTCGCCGTGGACTTCGCCCTGGATCTCTCGCTCGCCGTGCCGGACGGCGTGCTGGACGATGTGCGGTGGCATCTCGGGGTGCGGGACGACGACGGCGCGCTCGACGACAGGTTCGACGAGATCCCCCTGTTGTCCGGTCGTGGCTCCGCGGCGCGCATCGGAGGCGTCCTGGTGGGCGAATTGGTCCGGAGCGCCGATCGCTGGTCCCTGACCGCGCGTCAAGAAGTGCATGCCGAGCAGCTGGACGAGTTGGACTCGCTGGCCCGGCGGCTGGCCGCCCACGCGAAGACCGAGGGCGTCATCGGGCAGGTGCGGTTCTACGAAGAAGATGTCCCTGACCTGTTCGTCAACACGTCAGGGACCCTTGTGAGAATGACCCTTCGTCCGGCAGGACCGGCGGATTCATAGGCGCGGAATCGAGAGCCTTGCCCATTGACCTGGCTCGACCTTGCTGCGACCGCTCCGGGCTCTCAGGACCGGCCATCGCATTGGCTTTTTGAGCGCGTCGCCCCAGTCCCGGCCGGACCGGGGCGGCAGCAGGCGGGAACGCGCTTCCTGGGCGGCCTGCGTCCAAGCGCTGATCAGCCTGCGCTGGGAGGCCTCGTGTGGGACGGCACACAGCGCCGGATGATCCGGACGCAGCGGAGGTAGGAGATCTCGTCGGTGTCCAAGACCGGGCGCTCGCTGCGGCAGCTCCTGGAAGGTCGAAGGGCACGTCAACAAGGTCAAGATGCTCAAGCGCACTATGTTCGGTCGGGCCTCGTTCAGGCTCCTGCGGATCCGCATCCTCACGCACCCGTGATCGATGGAGACAGGGCTCGTGCAGACTCCTGTCATGGCGCACTCGCAGAAGCACATGTACGAGATGGTCGACGCCCTCGTCACGGCCGGCAACAGCTTCCGTCCACGGCCACCGGGCCTGGGCTCAGACCCGTTCTGGCTGACTGCGGGCAACCCGGTCTGCTACCTCGAAGCATCCATCGACTTCGCCGTGGCCAAGACGGTGCCAGACCAGCCAGTGGATCTTGTAGTTGACGAGGACAACGACTTGATCTTCTGCAAGCTGTGCTGGACGGCGATCCAGGGGCCG
This sequence comes from Streptomyces sp. NPDC032126, assembly GCF_055580085.1. Lineage (NCBI taxonomy): Bacteria > Bacillati > Actinomycetota > Actinomycetes > Kitasatosporales > Streptomycetaceae > Streptomyces > Streptomyces sp. NPDC032126. The sequence continues at coordinate 96,095 of NZ_JBVIMA010000014.1, read as the reverse complement.
ACGCACCGTGTCGAGACGGTGTGGAATCACCCGCGCTGAGGTGACCGAACGGCGTCGGCTCGTGCGCCGCAGGCATCACGGACTTCCGGCCAGAGCCATCTTCAAAGAGCCCGTGTGCCACGAATGCGAAAGGAACCGTATGTAGGAACAGTTCTGGAAGCAATGCTGTGCAAGTCATGAAGGTCTGGCCCTTCGGAGCCGCCCTGCGGGGGGAGGCTTCAAACCACCACATGCTGCGAAAGCGGTGACGCGATCGTGGTGAGCGATGTGGAGAAGGCGCCCGAGAGGCGTCAGGTGGGGATCAGGAAGACGAACGCAAGTGAACCACTGCTGAAGTGTCGTTATTGAAATCGAAGTGGCATCAAAACTGGGCCCACGGGATTGGGTCTGGGATAAGCCTGACGGGAGCCCGTCTATTGGTCAGGTGGTGCCCGGCACGGAGGTGGCGTGAGCCTGGTCTGCTGGTCTTGCACGGAACGTGGGAAGGCACGCTTCGACACTGCCGCCCCGTGAGGGCGGCGAGAGGGAGCGCCCTGAGCGGCTGAACCGTGAGGGGCTGAGTACCGGCGCGGAGCGTGCTGGCGGACCGGCCGTAGTAGTGCTGAAGCCCCTGTAACGGGGGTGGAGCGAAGGGGCCGGGTCATCCGTGGCTGTGTGTGTCTGGTCAACCGGACGTTCTCCGGGAGGAGCCGATGGACAAGCTGAAGTCACCGAACAAGCCGTTCGAGATCTCCAAGTGGGAAGCCAGCTCGGGGACGCCGAGTCCGTAGCCCACCCGCAGGGCTGCCAGGCCGTAGGCCTTGGAGAAGGTGCGCAGGACGAGCAGGTTGGGGTGCGAGTCCAAGAGGGCGGGTGTGTCCGGCAGAGCGGAGTGGCGGGCGAACTCCACGTATGCCTCGTCGAGCAGCACGGTGACATGACGGGGAACCTGCCGCAGGAACGTCGACAGGGCGTCTGAGGTGATGAAGCTCCCCGTGGGGTTGTGGGGATTGCACAGAACTACGACGGCGGTCCGTTGGTCGAACGCCGCGAGCAGGGCGCCCAGGTCCTGGTGCCCGTCCGGCGACAGGGGCACGGGGACGGGGTGTGCGCCGGCCATGGTGGCCAGCATGGGATAGGCATCGAACGTGCGCCAGCCGTAGGCCACGGTGCCGCCAGGGCGGACGACTGCCTGGAGCAACTGCAGGGCCACGCCCACCGAACCGCTGCCGACCACGACGCGGTCGCAGGGCACCTGGCACCATGCGGCGATCCGCTCGGTCAGCTCGTCGGGATGGAACTGCGGGTAGCGGTGGGCTTGTGCGACGGCCTCTTGCATCGCCTCGCGTACCGAGGGCAGTGGGGGATACGGGCTCTCGTTGAGGGCCAGTCGGTGCCGTACGGAGATGTCCATCGAATCAGTCCCGCCCACCGTGCCAGCGGACGGCGACGGCACCGGCGAAGTCACCCGCGTGGGCGAATCCTGCGAGCACCACCAGGTTGCCGTCCTCGACCTGTCGGCAGCCGATCGCGCGGTCCAGGGTGATCGGGATGGCCGCGCCGAACAGATTTCCGCACTCGTCGAAGGTGTTCAGGTGCCGTTCGGTGGGCAGTTGCAGTGCCTCCCGCCAGTTCCGCAGAAAGGTGCGGTTGGGCTGGTTGGTGATGAGGAAGTCGATGTCGGTGGTCGCCACGCCCAGCCGCCGGCACAGGTCCGCGACCACCTCGGGGACGAGGCGGTTCCCGCGGGCGAGAACCTTGGCGATGCTGGCGTCGGTGAATCCGATCCGCAGTTGGGACTCGCCCGGCTCCCAGTACTTGCGGCCGTCGTCGGCGGCTACGGTCATGTCCCCGGCGAACTCGCCGATGTGCCGGGTCTCCACGTCGAGGACCGGTGCGTCGGACGACGTCGTCACATACCCCACACCGCAGCCGTCGCCCGGGATCGCGGCCTGAGCCAGCCCGCGCACCTCGGACTGGGTGAACCATTGGCCTGCGGCGCTTTGGGCATTGCAGATCAGAGCGGTCTTCGCATGGGTGGTGGTGAGGATCTGCCGGGCCAGTTTCAGCATGTACACGAAGGAGGCGCAGCCGGCGTTGGCAACGTCAACGAGCCACTCCGGGTTCAGGCCCAGTCGGCGCGCCACCTCGGTGCCGGCGCCCACGAACGGCAGGTCCGGCAGCTGGCTGTGCACCAACAGCACGTCGACGCCCCGGATCTCCTGCCTGCCGTTCCGTTCGATCAGAGGCTGCACGGCGCGTTCGATCATGTCCGCATTGGTCTCGTCCGCGGCCACGTGATGGCGGAACGGCGGGACCTTGAACATGGGGTGGTTGCGGAGCTTGTCCTCGGCTCCGGGGTACTGGGTATAGAACTCCGCGGGTACCGGCTTGCCGGGAAGGTAGCTCGCGACGTCGGTGAGGCTGACCGTCGTCACTTTGTCACCGCCCGTGCCGGAGCCGCGCTGACCGGCAGGCGGTTGTGGTGGCGGTGTTCCAGGATGGCCTTGAGGTTGTTCATCTCCACGGTGTGCCCTGCGTAGAAGAGGTCCCAGTAGTCGCCGACCCAGGGCCGGTCCCGGCGGGGCGCCTTCTCGGGATGGGGGTTGGTGTCGTAGTAGGGGTGCCGGCAGTTGGTCCAGGTGATCACCGAACCCGGCTTGTCCAGCACCAGACGGGCCGGGACGACGCGCATCAGATAGATCATCCACAGCTTCTCGCCCTGATCCCAGGAACAGTGGTAGCCCACGGTCCCGGCTTCGGAGTTGGCGACCACCTTGCAGTAGATCCTGGTGTCGTCCTCGAGCCGGTCGTGGCCGACCCACAGCCCCGGTGTGCCCGAGGGTGCGAACCCCCGCAGGCTGTAGGTCCACTCTTCCAGGTGGTGTCCCTGGCGCAGATAGTCGTAGGCCAGCTCCGGGGGGCAGTCGACGTACTCGTGGATGGTGCAGTACTGCCCGTAGACCTGATGGTGGGGGTAGACGGCATGAGTGAGCTCCAGGCAGTGGGCGGTCAGTTCTTCCTTGCCGGAGTTCTCGATCCGCAACAGACCGGGGACGTCAGCCAACGTGGACGACTCCGCGCTCATCTGAACTCTCCTTGCTCTCGGTGCCGTTGGTGCTCTGGGTGACTTCGGTGAACGGTTGGAAGGGAAGGAACGGCGGAATCTCCCGCGGGTCACAGTTCACCTCGACGAACACCGGGCCGCGGCCTGAATTGCCGCGTAGCAGTGCCGTGCGCAGCTGTGCCGCGTCGCCGGCCGCTGTGACATCGAGGGACGGGAAGGCGGCGGCCACTCCGGCGGCGAGGTCGGTCCGGGCGAACAGGTCGTCGTTTCGGACACAGCCCTGGAAGAACTCCTCGCGCAGCGCGCACATGGCGTGGGCGTTGTTGTTGAAGATCACGAAGGTTACGGGTGCGGCGTACTCCAGGGCGGTGTGCACTTCCATCCCGTGCATGAAGAAGGCGCCGTCCCCGGCGAGGACGTAGGTGCGTCGACCGGTGGCGAGCGCGGCGCCGATGCCGGCACCGAAGGTGTAGCCCATCCCGCCCATGCCGACTGCCACCACGAAGCGGCCGCGGCGTGGTGCCGGGAGCAGATGGACGGCGCTGGCCCCTGCGTTGCCAGCGTCCACGAAGACGTGTGCGTCCTGCGGGAGCGCCGCCTCCACCGCGGCGACCGCCTGGGCATAGGGGATGGTTTGCCCATCGGTCTGACGACGCTGCGTTGGCATGGGGGTGGGAAGAGGACCGGAGTGCGGCGGACAGGGACGCGTGCCGGGCGGCAGACGGGCCGTCACCGCGCGCAGCACTTCCCGCAGGTTCCCGCCCAGCGCGGTGGCTGCCACGAACGGTGGTTCGGGGCCGAGGCAGACGACGTAGGTGGTGGCCAGGGTCTGCTCGAGGCCGCCGCGTGCCAGGAGCGGCAGTCGGGACCCGACCAGGAGGCATACGTCGGCTCGCCGCAGACAGTCTTCGACATTGGCGTGGCCCATCACTCCGGTTACGCCTGCGAATCGGGGATCACGGTTGTCGAAGACGTCTTTGGCGTCCGGAGTGACTGCAACCCATGCCCCAAGCCGCCGGGCCAGTTCGGCCAGCTCCGTACGCGCGTCGGCGGCGGCGAGATCTTCACCGGCGATGACGAGGACGCGGCCGGCCTCGCGAAGGATGTCCGACACGGTGGTGAGGGCGGCTCCGTCGATCCGCTCCGTCGGCGCAGTCGGCGTCAACACCCGTGGTGTCGAGCCAGCGCCGGGGCGGGGCACCTGGATCTGTGCCTGCTGCACGTCCTTGGGCAGTAACAACACGGCCGGCCCGCGTGGATCGGCCTGGGCAGCCGCCACCGCCCGGGGCAGCAACTCCATGAGGGAGCCCGCGTCATCCACCCGGGCGCAGAACCGGGAGACAGGTGCGAAGACCTCCCGAGCATCGAAGGAACCCGCCTTGCCGCTGGAGTCCTGGAACGCCCCGTGGCCTTCCTGGCTGGTCGGCGGCTGGCCCACCAGAGCCAGCACGGGCACCCGCGAGGCATGGGCTTCCGCCAGACCCGGTACGAGATTCATTGCCCCACCGCCCGAAGTGGCGGCTACCACGCCGATGCGCCGGGTGGTGCGTGCGTGTCCGTCGGCCATGGTGACGGCGGAGAACTCGTGTTTGGCGACGATGCCGCGGACCGCGCCGCTGCGGTGCACGGCGTCGTACAGGTCCTCGATGTTCGCGCCGCCGACGCCGAACAGGTGGGTGACACCGGCCCTGGCGAGTTCTGTGACCAGATGGTCGACCACGCGTACCGTTTCCGGCTCACGCAGTTTCGGGGTCGTGCCTGTCATGCGGGGCTCCTCTTTCCCTCGTGGTGCCGGTCGATGAGGCCGGATGGCGAGATAACCTGAAAGCGGTGCCGGTATTCCCTGGGGGTGAGTCCCAGGGTTCGCCCGAAGGAGCGAAAGAAGGTCTCGGTGGCGATGAATCCGCAACGGCCAGCTATCTGGCTGATCGTCAGATCGGTGGTCTCGAGCAGCTCGCGTGCGCGGGCGATACGCGAGCGCTCGACGTACTGGCCGGGTGTCGTGCCCACCGTGCGCCGGAAAACTCGGGCGAAGTTGCGCTGACTCATGTGGGCCTGCCGCGCGATCTCGGCCACGGGCAGTGGGTGCTCCAGGTTGCCCAGGATCCACTCCTGCGCTGCCCGGATCGGCGGATGATCGGCCAACTGGGCGTCAAGGACGGCGCTGTATTGGGACTGTCCCCCGTGGCGCTTGAGGAACAGCACCAAAAACCGTGCTGTCTCCAGCGCCAGCGCCGCACCGTGATCGGCCTCCACCAGAGCAAGGGCCATGTCGATGCCCGTCGACACGCCCGCCGAAGTCACGAAAGGGCCGTCCCAGACGAAGATCGGCTCGGCGTCCACCGTCACGTCCGGGTAGCGGCACGCCATTGCCTCGCTGTACGCCCAGTGAGTGGTGGCACGTCTGCCGTCGAGAAGACCCGCCTCCGCCAGCAGAAAGGACCCGCCGCACACGGAAGCGACTCTGCGTGACCGGGCTGCTGCCCCGCCGATCCAGGAGACCAGCGCCCGGTCCCCAAGCGCATCGTTAAGGCTCCAGCCGCCCGGCACCAGGAGCGTGTCGATCGGCCCCTGCCCCGCCTCCAAGGGTGAGGCTTCCACCACCACTCCCGAACTCATGCGCACCAGCGGTGCATCGGCGGAGACGAAGTCGATGCGATAAGGGGAGCCCGAGGCGTCGAGGAGCCGGTTCGCGGTATCGAAGACTTCAATCGGTCCGGTGATGTCCAGGGCCATTGCACCCGCGTACACCACCACAACAACACGTCGCTCCAACACAGTCACAGCCTGTATCGACCACCCCACTGGCTGCAATGACAGATTGCTGACGGATCCGGCCAACAAGCCGTCGCTGAACAACGAAGAGACGCGCCGACCAGGCAGTTCGCACGTTCAGCAGGAGAACGCCGCGTGAGGCGGCTCACAGGGCACCGCTGCAACGGGGCACGCAACGACTGGTTGCTTTGGGCCCGATCCCGCAGACGGTTTTTGTATTGATGGTGACGGTGCTCAAGTGGTCGTGTTCTGCATGTGGGTCTCCGGTTGGGTGTGGTGGGCGACTGCGATCGCGCAAGCGGCGCGTACGAAGGCGGCGACGGCCGGTGAACGGGCGTCCTGGGGCCACGCGATGGCCAGTGTGCAGTTCGGCAGGTCGCTGACCGGCCGGTAGACGACCCCGGGGCGCGGGTTGCGGCGGGCGACCGAGGCGGGCGCGAAGAACACGATGCTGCCCGTCTCGACGAGGCTGAAGATCTCCGACAGGTTCGACGCGTGCGTTGTCGCCCCGGGCGTGGGCGGCGTGGTTCGGCCGTGGTCGGCAGGGGCGCCGCTGGGGAGGTTGCGGCCGGCCAGGTCTGCCAGGCGCAGCTGGGTACGGGCGGCCAGCGGGTCGCTGGCGGCCATGGCGACCAGGACTGGCTCGGTCAGCAGTGGCTCACTGTCCAGCCCGCGGTCGTCGATGGGGCAGAGCACGAGTGCGACATCGGCGAGGCCGTCGCGCAGTGCCTGTGGTTGCGCGCCGAACCCTCCGAGGACCAGTTGAGCGGGCAGTGCGGCGGGGTCGGTGCTGTAGGCGTCCAGGATCTGCGGCAGCAGGCCGCCGTCGATGTCAGCTTTGAGTGCGATCCGCAGCCGCGGCGATGCGCTGCCCGCGTGGCGGGCCCGGTGGGCAGCGGCGGTGACCGCCTCCAGGACAGTTCTGGCGTCGCGCAGCAGGACCTCGCCGGCGCCAGTGAGTCTCACCTGCCGGGTGGTCCGCTCGAACAGCGCCACACCGAGCTGTCGTTCCAGATCCCGGATCGTGCGGGACAGAGGGGGCTGTGCCATGCCCAGTCGGGCGGCGGCGCGCCCGAAGTGCAGTTCCTCCGCGACCGCGACGAAGTAGCGGAGCTGCCGCACCTCCAGGTCATTCATATCTCCAGGGTATCAATCGCGACCAAGGTGGTCCTTCACCTGCGCCGTTGCTCCCGGTTCACTCGAAGGCGACCGCACGGCGCGCCCCCGGGGGTTCGCCGTCGACCGCCACGCGATGGAGGCACTCGTGATCGTCATTACCACGCCGACCGGTGACATTGGCCGACAGGTCCTGGAGCGCATCCTGGACAGCGGTGAGCCGGTCCGGGTCATCGCCCGCGACCCCTCCCGCCTCCCGGAGCACGTGCGCGCAAAGGCAGAGGTGGTGGAGGGCTCACACGCCGACGCTGACACGATCGCGAAGGCGCTGGAGGGCGCTGACCGCCTGTTCTGGCTCGTGCCCCCGGCCGGCTTCCGGGACGCCGGCCCTGCCATGAGCTACTACCTGGACTTCACCCGGGCCGCCGCCCAGGAAGCTGCGAGCCGGGGCGTGCGGATGGTGCACGTCACCTCCCTGGGGCACGGGTACAGCGGCGAGGCCGGCCTCTTGTCGGCCGCGCTCGCCATGGACGAGCTGATCGAGAGCACCGGCGTGCAGTACCGGGCGCTGGCGCTGCCGTTCTTCATGGAGAACGTCCTGCGCCAGGCTCAGCCGATCGCACAGCAGGGCGTGTTCGCCATGGCGAACACCGCGGACCGGCCGTTGCTGACCGTCGCCACCCAGGACGTGGCCGCGGCGGCGGCAGCCCTTCTGCTCGACACCACCTGGAGGGGGCGGGCCCGCGTTCCCATGGTCAGCCGCGACAGCCTGACGCCCGACGCCATGGCCGAGATCATCTCCGAAACCCTGGGCCGCACGGTGCGCTACCGGCAGGTGCCGCTGGCGAACTTCCAGGCCCACATGGTGCAGCGCGGCGCGAGCCCTTCGCTGGCCCAGGACATGGCCGACATGGTCAACGCGCAGAACAACGGCATCTACGACGCCGAAGCCCGCGACCCAGCCGCTGTCACCGACTTCCGTCAGTGGTGCCAGAACGTCCTGAAGCCGACCGTCCGGTCCTGACCAGCACACCCGTCGCGTCCCAGGGTGCGCGTATGCGTTTTCCTTCCCGTGGGCGTTCTGGGCGCTCGATGCCCACGGCTTACGCGTCAGCCAGGGAGCCGCGCACCGGGGTTCACCGCGGTGTCGTCTGCGCGAACAGACGCATGGCGTTGGCTGTGGTGGGCGTTCGCCACGTGGCATCTTGCGCCGATGGCTCGGCCGTGTCGGTCGCCGCGATGTGGGTGTCGGCGAGTGGTGTGGGCGTCCGGGAGTAGTCGCTGGCGAAGAGTACGTGGCCGGGGCCGGCCAGTTTCAGCAGTGCTGGGACCTGGCGTGGGAAAGCGGTGCCTGCCACGTCGTTGTACAGGGAGCCCAGTTGCTCACGGCGCCGCGCGGGGACGCCGCCTGCGAAGGCACGAAGAGCCGTATGAACTCGTTGATGCGGTCGGCCAGGACCGGGATCGCGCCACAGCAGCGCGCAACGGGCATCAAGTCCCGTAATTCTTAGCCGAGTTCAGGATCAGGCGAAGGCCATGCCCACGTCCCGGAGACACCCGAACGAGTGGTCATCGGGTTCGCTTGTTCGGCGCCGAACGTAGGTGAGGATGTGCTCTCGCCGTCAGGGGTGTGGGGCCCACGGGTCGTCGTACTCCATCGGGTCAGGCTGTTCGGGGTGGAGCATCGTGCGCAGGCAGCGCTGCAGCCCCGTCTCGCCGGATCCACCGGCGGCGGCCATCCAGGGGAGGTCGTCCATGGTGCGGGCGCGCTCCTCGGTGGCGAGGCGGTTGACGGCTGCGCGCAGGTCGTCGGGAGCGGCTTCGTCGGTGAGGCAGAGCCATCCGATCGCGGCGGCCAGCCGGACTTCGGGGGCTTGGGTGTGGTCCTGTCCGTAGTTGCGCAGCAGGGTGGTGGTCGGGGGGTTGGGGTGGGCACGGGCGATTTCGGCAGTGGCGAGGAGCAGTGCGGCGCACACGTCCGGGGCCGGTTCGTCGGCGAGCCGGGCGCGGAGGGCGGTGCGGACGGTGCCGTCGAGGTCGTCGGCGGTGGCCAGGGCGTAGGCGGCACGGATGCGGGTCGCCGGGGCGGGGTCGTGTAGCAGGGGCAGGAGGAGGGCGGCGTCGGCTGTGATGGCGGCCCGGGCGGCGGCGACCGACCAGCCCGCCGGGTAGCCGGTCACCTCAAGGCCGTAGTCGTCGTAGTCGTCGTGCCGGGGCCCGGTGCGGTGGAGCAGCAGTTCGGTGCGGGAGGCGATTCCGAAGTGGCGGGCGCGGGCCGGGGCGGGCACCTCGGCGAGCGCGGCGTCGCGGTGGCAGTGGTGTGGGTCGGCGGCGATCCGGATCAGGAACGCAACGGCGAGTGCGGCGGCCGCCCGCAGGTCGTTGGCGCACATGCCGCTCACCACACCCACGCCGGCGGGAACGGGAGATTCGTCGGCGCGGAGCAGGCGGACAGCCTCCCGGACACGGTCCCCCTGGGGGAAGTTCTCCCAGGGGACTTCGTCGAGCAGGAATCTGTCCTTGGCCTCGGGCTGGATCGCGGCCGCCACCGCGCGCACGTCGAACGGCCCGTCCGCGAACGAGGACAGTTTCACGCCGTTCACCAGGGCCCGGCACATCGCGTACGTCGGGTCGGTTCGCCAGTCGCTCATACCCTGTCTTCCATGGTCGATTCTCATCGGAGCAGATCATGCCCGAGCGGACCGGCGTCGATGGCGAGGCACTTCCCTGACTGCGCTCGGGACTGCGGCGCTTTCCCGAACAGACCGCGCGAAGGCGTGATCGTCAGGCTCACCTGTTCGCAGTTGGGCGTTAAAGAACAAGCTCAGCTTGTTCTTCAACCACCGTCGGCAGGTGCTACGGCTGGCTTCATGAGGAGCGCCGGATCTCCGCCGGCCCTGGGAGAAGCCCACCACCTCCGACCGACTCGCCGCAGCCCGGGCCCGCCGCGGGGTCAGGAACATCCGCACCCACCTCGCCTGCCCGGCCCGTGGCGCTGGCCCTGGACGGTCACCCGGCGCCAAGAACAAACACCGGACACCCCGCTACGACGTCGGCAAGACCGTCAAACGCCCCGAGACCCTCAAGGCCATCGGCGAACCTGGAAGATCTTGGTGGATCAGGCTGAGCTCAGCTTGATCTTTACCGGCACGGTGGGAGTTCTTGCGCAGTCAACAGGCCTCGAACAGTGCCGAGGGCGTTCTTCGGCGCAGGTGAGCTGATCAACGATGACACTGCATCCCACCCAGGTGGACCCGCACTCCTCGACCATGCTCCGGGCGGCCGCAGCCTGGCTACCGGTCTCAATCCAGTCATCAACCAGCAGCACATGGTCTCCCGGTGCAAGCGACGATCGCTGGAGACGCAGCGTGTGACGTAGGCGTCGGTAGTCGGCAGACGACTGACGCACGACTTTGTCGCCTGGGAAGAGGCCCTCGCCCTTGCGGATGGGAACGAAACCGACGCCGAGCTCGACGGCCGCGGCACCGCCCAGAATGAATCCCCGCGACTCGATCCCGCAGACTGCCGTGATCTGCTCCTCCCGGAACGGTTCGACGAGAGCGGCGACCACCGCGGCCAGTGCCTCGGCATCCCGAAAGATCGCCCACACGTCCGCGTGACCACCGATCCACCGGAAGTGTTCAAGCACCAGCTCACGTGCAGTCGAAGGCATGGGCGGAAGTCTTCCGATCGCCGACCAACGCAGCAAACCATTAACGACCACACCGGCATCCTGCGCGAATGCCGTGCCGTCCTCGTCCTGGATGTCGGAGGCGGACCCGGTGTGCGTGGCGGTGGGAGGGGGCGGTTCTATTCGGGGTCGAGGACGGCCTGGATGGCCGGGGCCAGGCCTTCTTCGATCTCGTCGGGTGTCAGGGTGGTCACTGCCGGGAGGCGCAGCAGGTAGCGGGTGAGTCCGAGGCCGAGGAGTTGCGCGGAGACGAGGCCCGCGCGTTGTGCGGCGGCTTGTGGGCCCAGGGCGGCGGCGAGCGTGGGGGCGACCTGCGCCGCGAAGATCTCGTGCATCCGCTCCGCGGCCTGTTCGTTGGTGACCGCCGACCGCATGAGGACGAGCAGCGCGTCGTCGGCCGGGTCGCCCTCCCAGCGTTGGAGGAAGTGCCGCACCAGTGTGTGGGCGAGCTTGTCGGCCGGGACGCCCGTGAGGTCGGGCAGGCGCAGGTCGATGGCGAGTGTCGCGTCGAAGAGCTGGGCCTTGTTTCCGAAGTAGCGCATGACCATCGACGGGTCGATGCCGGCGTCGGAGGCTACGGCTCGGATGGTGGTGCGCTCGTAGCCGTGGGCTGCGAAGCGTTCGCGTGCGGCGCGCAGGATCGCGGCCTTGGTGCGGTCCGAACGCCTGTCGGCACTGGTGGTCTCGCTGGTTTGCCTCATGCCAACGACTGTAGGCCAACGCATGTTGACTTTCCAGTGCGACGGCGCGCATCATGTCAACGAACGTTGGCCAACAGGTGTTGGCAAACAGTTGTTGACTCGCCGTTCTGGAGGAAAACGACCATGAACACCACCGCACTGCCTGCCCGTACGGAGGTCGCCATCGTGGGCGGCGGCCCGACCGGACTCGCGCTCGCCGTCACGCTCGCTTCGGCAGGCATCGACTTCGTCGTCCTGGACCGGCTGGCCGAGGGTGCGAACACCTCGCGTGCCGCCGTCGTCCATGCCCGCACCCTGGAGGTCCTGGACGAGCTGGGGGCGTCCGAGGAGCTCATCGGGCGAGGCATCCAGGTCACCCGGTTCGCCGTCCGCGACGGCGCCCGCCGACTGCTGACCGTGCCGTTCGAACAGCTGCCCACGTCTCACCCCTACACACTGATGGTTCCGCAGTACGAGACCGAGAGCGTGCTCCTGGACCGGCTGCGCGCGCTCGGCGGCGACGTGCACCGCCCCTACGAAGTCGCCTCCGTCATCCAGGACGAGGACGGCGTGACACTCACCATGACGACCGGCCAGACACTGCGCGCCACGTACGCAGTCGGCGCCGACGGCATGCACAGCACCGTGCGCGCGGCGGCGGGCATCGGGTTCACCGGCAGCGCCTACGCCGAGTCCTTCGTACTCGCCGACGTCCTGATGGACTGGTCCCCGGGCCCCGCCGAGGTCTCGCTCACCTTCGGCACCGCGGGTCTCACCGTCGTCGCCCCGCTCCCCGGCGGCCACTACCGCATCGTCGCCACCGTGGACGACGCGCCTGCCACACCGGACCTCGCCTTCGTCCAGCGCCTGCTCGACGAGCGTGCCCCCGGCCAGGCCAAGGTCACCGGCCTGGCATGGTCGTCACGGTTCCGGGTGCACCACCGGGTCGCCGACCGCTACCGGGCGGGGCGGCTGCTGCTGGCCGGCGACGCCGCTCATGTCCACAGCCCCGCCGGCGGCCAGGGAATGAACACGGGCATCCAGGACGGCTATGCCCTCGGCCGGGCGCTGGCATCCGGGCGGCTCGACGGCTACGAGGCGCAGCGCCGCCCGGTGGCCCAGCGGGTGGTCGCCTTCACCCACCGGATGACCCGCGTCGCCACCACGCGCAACCCGATGGCTCGCGGAGCGCGCAACATCGCGCTTCCCCTGCTCGGCCACACGGCGATGCCGAAGAAGCTGGCCACCGAGCTCGCCGAGCTCAACTACCGATAGGGCACACGGTGTTCAGCGCTCTCTCAGGTTGTCGTCTCCTGGAAGGCCAGCACGTGGTGGCCGGTGTCCCAGAGCAGGGTCAGCAGCGCGCGCACCGAGGCCTGGTCGACGTTGTCGACGATCAGTACGGTGTCGTCCGCGCCCGGTGTCGACACGTGATCGAACCGGGTGCGGACCACGTCGAGCACGGTGCGGGAGATCGGTGCGCGCAGCGTCAGCTCGTAGCGGGGAGGGGCCATGCGTCCAGGGGACCCGCCGCCGGGGTGGCCGCGCACCACCCGATGGGAGAAGCACCCGGGGTGGGGTCAGATCAAGCCGAGTTCGCGTCCCACTGCCACGGCGTCGTGCCGGGAGGCAACGTCGAGCTTGCGGTACAGGCTCTTGTTGTACGCCTTGACCGTGTTGATGGACAGGAACATCGCGGCTGCGATCTCCCGCTGGGTGGCCGACCCCTGCAGAGCCCGCAGGATCGACAGTTCGCGGTCGGTCAGTTCCTCCGCGAGCACACCGGAGCGTACGGCGGTACGGGAGCCGACGCGGCCCAGCCGCGCCTCGCTCTCCTCGAGCCGCCGCTTCGCGTAAAGGCTCACCGGCTCCTCGTCCACCACCTCGCGGGCCCGGGCCAGTGCGGCGCGGGCGGCGGGCCGGTCGCCGCGGGCGAGTTCGGCGTCGGCGAGGTACAGCAGGCCGAGGAACAGCGTCGTCGGCCGCGGGTGGAGTTCTGCGAGGACGACGGCACGGCGCAGCAGGACCGCGGCCTCCTCCACGTCGGCGTTCAGGTAACGCCGCCGGCCGGCGGCGATGCGCAGCGCGGCGAGCCCTGGCGTGCTGGCCTGCCTCCCGTCACGCTCGACGGAGTCGGCTGTCGGACCGGCCTCGCGCAGCACCCGGCCGCACTCTCCGTCGCGGCCGGCCTCGACAAGGCTGACCGCCAGCATGCCCGCTACGGCCATGACGGTCCACAGGGGCCAGGAGCCGCGGTGGCGGTGCTGCCACACGTCGAGCAGCAGGGCCGCGGCCTCCTCGAAACGGCCGTCGCGAGCCAGCACGCCACCGAGTGTCGCAGGGACGTGGGGGTGCGCAGGGACACCGTCGGCGGTTTCCAGTTCGAGAGCCTCCCGCGCCAGGGCCACGGATTGCGCCGCCTCGGCATCCGACATGCCGAAGCCCGCGCGCACGGTGAGCACGGCAGCGCGGAAGCTGTGCCAACCGGACAGGACGGTGTCCGGGGCTTCCTGCGCCTCGCAGACGTCCAGCCAGTGGTTGACCCGGTCCTGGTCGCCGCAGAGCGCCGCCGCGAAGGCCAGCGAGTAGGCCAGCTGCGGGCCCACCGTTCGCTGGGGCAGCCGCTCACCGAACTGCAGGTAGGTCGCCGCGGACCCGCGGCGGAAGAACCAGCTCTCCGCGGTGCGCAGCATCAGCTCGGCGGCCTCTTCGTCGCGGCCGGCCCGCAGCAGGTGGTGCACCGCGTCGTCGATGCGCTCCTGGTCGGCGAACCAGGCCGCGGCCTGGCCCAGGACCTCCCTCGAGTCCGCCGTGGACTCACGTCCCAGAACCTCCCGGAGCAGAGGATGACACCGATACCACTGCTGCTCGTCGTCCAGGGCGGCCACGAACAGGTCGGCCCTGACCAGGTCGGCCAGCACCCCGGCCGATCCGGTCACCTGCAGTGCGGCGTCGCACAGCGGACCGGAGAGCCGTTCGAGCGGCGCGGCCCGCACGAGCAGGTCGCGATGGCTCGGCGCGAGGCCCGGCAGCACCTCCGCGGCGAAGTAGTCCAGCAGATGCCGGTCGTCGGCGTGGGCCTTCGCCGGGTCCGCACGCAGCGCGAGAGCGGCCAGCTGCAGGCCAGCCGCCCACCCCTCCGTCCGCTCCCACACTGCTGCCGCGACCGCCTCGTCGAGGTCGTGCCCCGACACCCCAGCCACCAGGGCCGCCGCCTCCGTGGGCGAGAACCGCAACTGTGTCGCCCGCAGCTCGGTCAGGTCGCCGCGGGCCCGCAGTCGTGCGATCGGCAGCGGCGGGTCCGTGCGCGAGGCGATCACGATCCGCAACGCGGCGGGCAGGTATGCCACGAGGTACTCGACCGCCTCATGGATCCGCCGGTCGGCGAGCAGGTGGTAGTCGTCCAGGACCAGTACGTGCGGCACCGCGGTCGCCGCCAGCTCGTTCAGCAGCATCGGCAGCGCGAGATCGACCGGAGAGACACCCGCCGCGCCCAGCGCCTGCAGCGGACCCCTGCTGATCGCGTCGCCGACGTTGTGCAGCGCGGTGAGTACATAACTCCAGAACCGCACTGGTTCGTCGTCGCTCTCGTCGAGCGAGACCCACGCGATGCGCCGCTTCTCCTCGGGGTCCGCCGCCCAGCCGCTGAGCAGACTCGTCTTGCCCCAGCCGGCGGGCGCCACCACCACCGTCAGACGGGTTTCCGTCAGACGCAACTGCCGCTGCAGGCGTTCACGCGGGACCGCGCCGACCCGCGTCGGCGGGATCATCTGCTTCACGGCCAGCAGCGGCCGCCTGGGTATGTCCGACGTCACGACGCTCCCGACCTTCCGCCCGGCACCGCAACCCGACGCCGATTCTGCCAGCCCCACCACCCCGGGTACATCTCGCGGCGGGGTGGTGCGCCGACACCCTGTCCGGCGCGAGTCTCCTGGCACATCCCGGGGCCGCGCGACAGGAGAGACGCAATGGCCACTGACACCGTCACAGACGAACCACCGGAGATCGCCTTCACCCGCAGGGACGCGCTGAAACTGGCCGGTCTCGGCATCGGCTCGGTAGCCACCGTCGGTGTGGGTTTCGGCGGGCTCCGGGCCATCACCAACGGCGCCTTCAGCGCCGGATCCGGCGACCCGTACGACCTCTGGCACGACTGGAGCTCGATGTCCGGCATCGAGCAGGTGGTCACTGCCGGCGTCCTGGCCTGCAACCCGCACAACACCCAGCCCTGGCGCATCCACGTCGCCGGACACACCATCGACGTGCACTCCGACCCGAGCCGGCGTACGCCGCTCAACGACGCCAGTGGACGCGAGCACTTCGCCGGGCTCGGCTGCGCCGTGGAGAACATGGTGATCGCCGCCGGACCGGCCGGATTCACCACGAAGGTCGTCCTCTTCCCGGACGGCATCGCCTCGGAGCACGTCGCGCGGATCGTGCTGCGGGACAGCGGCACCGGACGGGACCACGACCTCGCCGCCGCGATCCCGCACCGGCACACCAACCGCGGCCCGTACACATCCGAACCCGTCGACCTCAGCGGGTTCACCGAGCAGAGCTCTCGCGTCGACGGGGCGAGCGTGCTGTGGATCACCGACAGGGCGGCGCGTGAGCACCTGGGACAGCTCTACGTCGAGGCCACCGAGGCGATCACCGCCGACACCGCCCAGTCGACCGAGGCGTTCACCTGGTTCCGCAGCTCGCGCCGCAGCATCGACCAGCACCGCGACGGCCTCACCCTCGACGGTCAGGGCCTTGGCGGGCTGACCCTGTTCGCCGCGAAACTCCTGCCGGCGCAGTCCCGCAAGGACGGCGACGCCTACTGGGTCAAGGCCACCCGCGAGGTGCACACCGCGACCGCCGCCGCCTACGGCGTCATCACGGTCGACGACGTCACCGACCGAACCGCCCAGGTCAACGGCGGCCGGCTACTGGCCCGGATACACCTGACCGCCACCGCACTCGGCCTCGGCCTGCACCACATGAACCAGATCACCGAACGCATCGACCGCGACACCGCGGCCGGCAACCCCGACGTCTTCTCCGCCCGCTGGGCCGCCCTCCTCGGCCGCCCCGCCTCGACCGGCCTGCTCTCCTTCCGCATCGGCCACCCCGAGCGCACACCGGGCCTCAGCCCGCGCCGCAGCCTCGACGACGTCGTGACGACGCCGTGACCAGCTGACCCCGGCAGGGGCGGCCGACCCTGATCGCCGCCCGTCCACCAGTTCCGTTCTGCCCCCCGTTTCGTTCACAGGAGGTACCCCCATGCCCGGCTCCCCCGTTCCGCACCAGGCCGCAGGGCCGGTGCGCGCAGTACGCACCGGCCCCGTTCTGGCCGTGACCTGCCTGGCCCTGGCGACGGTCGTGTCGGCGATGGCATCGCTGAGCGTGGCGTTGCCCAACATCGCCCAGGAGACACACGCCAACCAGACCCAGCTGTCGTGGATCATCGACTCCTACAGCCTGATCTTCGCCTCGTTCCTGCTGCTCGCAGCGACCCTCGGCGACCGCTTCGGCCGCCGCAGGGCCCTGCTCGGCGGTGTCGGACTGTTCGCGGGCGTGTCGCTGGCCGCGACCTTCACGACCGAGCCGGCCGTCCTGATCGCCCTGCGTGCGGTACTCGGTGTGGCCGCCGCCTTCGTCATGCCCGCCACGCTGTCCACGATCACCAGCACATTCCCGCGCGGCCAGCAGGCGCGTGCCATCAGCATCTGGGCGGCGGTCGCGGGTGCCAGCGCCGCGCTGGGGCTGTTCGCCTCCGGAGCGCTGCTCGAAGTGTGGTCGTGGCGATCGGTGTTCTGGCTGAACACGGTGATGGCCGGGGTGGCGTTCGTCGGCACCCACGTCTTCGTGCCGGAGTCCGCGCAGCCGGGCAGGAAGCGTGTGGACGTGACCGGAGCGGTTCTCACCGTGGCGGGACTGGGGGCACTGGTCTACTCGGTCATCGAGGCACCCGAGCACGGCTGGGTCAGCACCCGCACCCTGACCGGGATCGCCCTCGGGCTGGTCGTCCTGGCCGCCTTCGTCGCCTGGGAGCTGAGGCACCCGCATCCCCTGCTCGACCCGCGGCTGTTCCGCCACAAGGCGTTCGCGGCCGGATCGATCTCCACCACACTGCAGTTCTTCGCCTTCTTCGGGTTCATCTTCGTCACCATGCAGTACCTGCAGCTGGTGCGCGGCGACAGTGCCCTGATGGCCGCGGTGAGTGTGCTGCCCATGTCCGCGGCGATGATCCCCAGCGCCCGTCTCAGCCCGCGCCTGGTCGCCCGGCGAGGCGCCCGCGGCCCCTGGACCATCGGCCTCCTCCTGGTCACCACCGGCCTGGTCGTGCTGGCCCAGCTCGACGCCGGCAGTTCGTACTGGCTGGTCGTCGGCGGACTCGTGCCGCTCGGCGCGGGTATGGGCCTGGCCACGACGCCGGCCACCGCGGCGATCACCGACGCCCTGCCGCCACGCCTGCAGAACGTGGGATCCGCCGTGAACGACCTGTCCCGGGAACTCGGCGGCGCCCTGGGCATCGCCGTTCTCGGCAGCCTCATGAGTGCCCGGTACCGCGATGAGCTCGACACCGACGGGCTCCCCGCCCCGGTCGCCCACGGGGCACGCTCCTCCCTCGCCGCCGCCAACCACATAGGCCACGCCACGGGCAATCCCGCACTGATCGAACGGGCCCGCGACGCCTTCGCCTCCGGAATGCAGCTCGCACTTATAAGCGCCGCCGCAACCACCGTCCTGGCCGCCGTGGTCGTCACGCTCCTGCTGCGCGGGGCCGGCAAGCCCGGCACGGCCGCCGTGGAGACACAGACCGGCGGCGCGGAGCGGGACACGGCGCGGGTGACGGCGTAGCAGCGGCCGACTGCCGGACACATCCACCACGACGGGCGGCGCGAGGGACCACGATCCGTCCCGCGCGCCGTACCGGGAAGGGAACCGACATGGCGACGCTGCGCACCCAGACGGCGCACCAACCCGGCCCTGAGCGGTTGCCGGAGCCTCTGGAAGCCCTCACTCGGGCCTTCGCCCTCCTCGGCACACGCGGCACCGGGCTCGTCATCACGGCCCTGGCCAAGGGCCCGGCCGACCTCCACCTCATTCATGAGCGCGTCCCCGGCCTCAGCGAGGGTCTGCTCACCCGTCGACATCGGGAGATGACCGCCCTCGGCCTCGTGGCCCGAACCGCCCACCCGGGCACCCCCACACCTACCGTCTACACGCTCGCCGCTGACGGCAAGGCACTCCTCATTCCCCTGGCCGCCCTGACCGTGTGGGCACAGGACCACCTCCCCGCGAGGGCCTCTGCGGAAGCGCGGCCTTCGCAACGCGACCTGGCGGGGGACGGGCCGCGCTGGCCCGAGCGGTCGCACGACGGCCAGGGGTGACAGCGCCTCGTCGTAAGCGCCGGCGACATCCACAGAATCGGAAGGAAAGATGAGCGCACACGAAAATGTCGACCTGGGTCATACGGTCGCCGGCTGGACCGGAACAGGCGTCGCACTGGTCGGCTTCTGCGTCGCAGGTCTCGGAGTCATCGCAGTGTCCGCGGCCTTGGTGATGTCCGGCGTCGCAGTGATCGCCCTGGCCGCCGTCATCACCTGGCTTCTCCACCTGGCGGGCTGGGGGAAGCCCAGCGGCCCCCGCGCGACTGACCAGTGGGACTGGCGGGTGAAGGACCTCGACGCCCGGCGGGGGCACCCGGACTGCCAGGGGTGCCGCACGGCCGGAAGGCGAGTCGAGGCCGTGGCGAAGAGCGCACAGCCGACGTCCGCGGCGGCCAGCGTGCCGCCGCCGCGCCAGAGCCCGCACAGCTCGGGCATCCAGGCAGCGGGGACTGTGGAGGAGGGGCGGACGCTCCTCTAGCGGCCGCGCCGCCAACTGCCCGTCGGAAAGCGTCTTTGGAACGCAAACAGAAAGCGACAGAAGCGAAGGAGAGGCCTGCAATGGCTGCGCAGAACACACCTGACGGCGTATGCGCCCGAGAGGACGGCGTAGTGGCCGCCGCGGACGGCCTCGCGGCCAACCGGGCCCTCTGGGACCACCTCGCCGAATTCCACGGAACCGACCCTGAGGACCGGTCGTACGACGTGCAGGCATTCCTCGCCGGCGGGCAGACGCTGCGCGAGATCGAGCGGGAACTCGCGGGCGACGTGGCCGGCAAGGATCTCCTCCACCTGCAATGCCACTTCGGTATGGACACCCTGAACTGGGCGCGCCTGGGCGCACGCGTCACCGGCGTGGACTTCTCCTCAAAGGCGATAGCACGGGCACGGGCCCTGGCGGAACAGGCCCGTCTCGCCGCGGAGTTCGTGGAAGCGGACACCCAGCGTCTCCCCGGCGCTCTGGCAGGCAGGTTCGACCTGGTCGTCGCCACCTACGGGGTCCTGTTGTGGATCGGGGACCTTGGCGCCTGGATGGGCGGTGTGGCGACAGCGCTGCGGCCGGGCGGCCGACTGATTCTCGTGGACCTTCACCCCGTCTTCCAGACGGTGCTCACGTTCGACCCGTTCGTCGCCGACTGGCCCTACGGTGGCGGCGCACCGCAGCACGACGCGATGACGGGCACGTATGCCCACGCCGACGCTCTCGTCGAGCCAAGGAAGTCCACCCAGTATCCGTATTCGGTCGGCGAGATCGTGACGGCGGCCGCTTCGGCGGGCTTGGTCGTGGAGCGCCTCGGCGAGTACACCGAAACCGAGACCGACGGGCGTCACATCCTGCCGCAGGGCCGGGACGGCCTGTACCGGTTCCCGTTCAGCGACACCTATCTGCCCATCCTGTACTCGCTCAGCGCAGTACTCCCGGCACCAGTGGTCTGACGTCGCACGCACCCCCGTCCTGGGCCCCGACCCACCCCCACATCCTCCGTAGCCGTCAGGCCCTGGAGGCGGTCTTGGCCGCATCAGGCACACCAAGCCGCAGACCGGGCCGCAGGCTGCGGCGTGGTGCACCAGACTCACTCCTGGCGGTCTTGGTTCCGGTGGACTCGGTGGACAGCGCGGTCTGGAGAGCACGCAGCTTCACGCCAAGACATCCGTCCGCGCCGCCGACCTCTTAGGTGAGTGACACTGTTCGGAACGTCGTTCGACCCGTTTGCAGGGCCTATGCGAAGTCGGCGTACGCGAGGTGGGCTGCGCAGACCCGGCACCGGAAGAGATACGCTGTCGCCTCGCCGTCCTTGTCCAGCGAGCCGAGGAAGTGCTCAACCTGCTCCGACGGCCAGCCCCAGCCGTTGGCCTCCTGCCGCAGCATCTCCAGCGCGTCGGGGTGAAGGGTTTCGCGGGCGGCCGGCGGGGTGGGCCCGGCGAGCGCGCGGCGCGGGGGGAGGTTCCAGCGGGCCGCGCCGAGGTCGTCCTCGCAGTGGGTCTAGAAGGAGCGGACGGCGGAGACGGCGCGGCCGCGGGAGGCGGCGGCGAGGTGGCTGCCGTCGAGGGCGGTGAGTCGCGACGCCCAGTCCTGGATGTGCAGGAGCTCGAAGTTGCAGACTCCTCAAGGAAGCGGATCGCCGAGCGGGCGAAGGTCACAGAGGAGGAGAAGTTCGAGTACCCCGCACCACGACGACGACTGGCACAGCCACTTCGCCGGGCAGATGCAGCCCTCGGCTGGTCGCTGCGCGGCACGGCCTTCGCCGCATTCTCCACGCACCCGGACTTCCGGCCGTAATGTCCCGCCCGGAGGTCGCCCGGCGTCCTGCCAACAACATCGCGCATGCGCCAAGCCAGCGGCGCCCGGCTGCCGCCCGGGGCATCGCGGGCGGCGACGAAGTCCTCCGGCCGTAGCCCGTACAGCTCATCGGCGACGCCGTCGTAGCCCACGCGTGTGCCCGCTCCCGCAGGAGTCCCTGATCCCAGCATGCTCCCGCCCGCCACGGCAGGCCCACATGGCACCCGGTTTGACTTACCACCCGTACGGGTGGACCGCGCCCCGATCACCGGGCGGCCCGGGCGCCTTCCCGCTACGAAGATCACGACCTGTCTGTGATCTCCGAAGGGGGTACTTCCGTGCGCTCCACCCGCATTGCCCGCGCGGCCGCCGTCCTGTCCGCCCTCGCCGCCCTGCTCGCCCCCGCCACCACCGCGCACGCCGCCGATCCCGGCGACACCGTCGCCCTGCCCGTCCGCGACGCCCTCGCAGCGCTTCCCGTTACCGATGAGGACCGCACGGGCTACAGCCGCGACAAGTTCCGCCACTGGATCGACGCCGACCGCGATGGCTGCAACACCCGCGCCGAAGTCCTCATCGCAGAGGCCGTCACCGCGCCCGAGCAAGGCTCCGGCTGTCTGCTGACCGGAGGCTCCTGGTACTCCCCGTATGACGACCGGTACATCGACGGGCCGCGAGGCCTCGACATCGACCATCTCGTCCCGCTCGCCGAGGCCTGGGACTCCGGCGCCTCTGCCTGGACCGCCAAGGAACGCGAGGCCTACGCCAACGACCTCGGTGACCCGCGGGCCCTGATCGCGGTCTCCGCAACCTCCAACCGGTCCAAGGCCGACCAGGACCCCGCCACCTGGCAGCCCCCGGCCGCCGGCTACCGCTGCACCTACGTCACCGACTGGATCGCCGACAAGACCCGCTGGGGCCTCACCGTCGACCCCGCAGAACAGGACGCCCTCGCCGGCGCTCTCGAGGGCTGCCCGAACGTTCCCATCGAGGTCACCCTCGCACGCTGACCAGGCGTCCTGCCCAGCATCACGAGGAAGCGCCGGCCCGGACAGCAACCCCCGGGCCCGTGTTTGGGCGCAGGTGGCCGGTGGGACGGTCCCAGTCGTGAGGTCTTGGGTTCCTAGAACGGGGGATCTTCGCTCCGGTCGGTGGTCGGGGGCTGTGGCGGGCGGGTTTTGTCCTGGTGAAGGACGGCTATGGCTTCGTTGATGTGGTCGAGGTCAATGAGGTACCCGGCCAGATCGTGGCTGTTTGCGGGGGAGTGGGGGCGCAGGACGGCGACGGCTTCCTCGGTGCGTCCGGCGTCGGCGAGCAGCTCGGCGATGTGCGGTGCCGCGTACCAGGTGCGGCCCTCGGGGTGGGAGCGGGCCTGTTCCATCGCTTCGTCAACCCCGTTGCGGGCGGCCATGAGTGGAAGCCGTATCCGGAACAGGTCCCAGTCCTCCCGGCCGCCGCGGGTGGCGGCGAGGGCGTCGAGGTGCGCCAGGCCGTCCTCGGGGCGGCCCTGGTCGAGGTACAGGTCGGACAGAGTGTGGAGGATCCAGTCGTCGCCGTTGCGGGCGTCGGCCTGGTGGCGCATGACCTCGATCGCATCGTTCCCTCGGCCGTGCCGGGCCAGCAGTTGCGCGAGCCGGACGGCCGAGTTGGGGTCGCAGGCGGCAGATGCGTCAGCCTGCCGGTATGCCGCGATCGCCCCTTCCGTGTCGCCGCGTTGCTCCAGCAGTTCCGCGAGGCGATGCGCAGCGTGCCCCAGCCCCTCGGCTGCTGCGTAGGCGCGCAGTTCCTCGGTCCGGTCGTGCCGGGCCAGCAGATCGGCCAGTTGGTCCCGGCCGTTGACCGAGGTGACCTTGCGGGTGCGGAGCAGGCCGATTGCTTCGTCGACGCGGCGCTGGCGCTCGCGGATCGAGGCGAGCAAGCCGATCGCCGTGTCGGGGGCGAGGCCGCGACAGCACCACGGAGCGTCACAACGGTGTTCGTCGGGGACCCGAGCGGCGAGCAGCGCTGCGGCTTCCTCATCAAGGCCGGCTGCCTCCGCGACGGAGACCAGGGCCGCAGCGAGGAACCATTCGTCGATGTGCGGCCGCAGCAGAGTGAATGCCTCGTCGCTGCGGCCGTGCCGGGCGATCAATCGCGCATAGAACTCCAGCGCCAACGGGTGCCCGACCTCCATGCGTGTTCGGGTCAGCACGATCGCCTCGTCGGCCCGCCCCCAGCTCTCCAACAGTTCCGCCGTGCTCCTGGTCGCCGTCCACCAGCCCGTAGCCAGATACGGGGCGAGTATCTCCAGCGCCTCAGCCTGCCGGCCCTGAGCACCGAGCAGCCGCGCCCACTCCCGCGCACAGAACCACTCCCCGTGGCCAGCCCAGAACTCCACCTTCTCGGGATGGCCGAGTTCGAGAAGCCGGGAGACCAGATGCGGCGGGATGCAGCCGGACTGCGTCCGGGCCCGATAGTCAAGATCAGCAGCGTCCACAGCGACCTACCGTAGCCCCTCCCTCTGACACCACCTCCAGCCCCGAACATCGGCTGTGCGGAGGCGCCAGCGGGCGAGGTCTGCGACGGAGCGTCAACGACTGTCGGAGGCGGGGCTCCTCCCTATTGAGGCCCGGACACCACCGCTTTGCCCGGGCGCTCGGCACGGTGTCGCTCTACGTGCTTCAGCGGTTTGGTGTCTTTGTGCTGTGTCTCTGTCTGGGGCGCGGTCGTCGGCTCGGGCGTTTCGGGGCCGGCGTAGAAGACGGATGTGCCTTGCTTGGTGCGCTGGACCTCCCTTTTGGCCACGAGTCCCTCGAGCGTGACGCGGACGACCTTCGTGACGAACTGGCGCTCGGGGTGGGCAACATCTGAGAGCACCGCTGGTGGACCGAGGACGAGCTCTGGTCCACCGGCCGAAACCGTGTACCCCCGGGGACTCGCTGACCTGGTTGCTGCAGTTGCCCGGGGGGCGAACGCCGTATCAGCCGGTCGTCCTGACGGGCTGACGAGCCGGGCAGGCGCACCCGCGAAAATCCGCTGGGGCGGCCGATATGGTCCGCCACCAGCGCGGATACCTCCTGCGGGAGTGGATCCGGCAGGCCGAACAGGGCGCACTGAAGCCCGTGAAGAGTCTCCTCTGGAGTACCGGGGTCGTCGAAAGGCGTGTGAACCGGGTGAAAACGCTCAAGCGGGCTATGTGCGGCCGGGCTTCGTTCGAACTCCTCCGGACCCGCATCCTCGCCCAGCCCTGATCTTCTGGGAGTGCAGACAGATAACTGGTGGGATATCTACATTGCGGCCGTAGCGGGCAGACCCCGCGCCGCCCGCGCACGCGGACATCCGGGGGGAAACGTGGACGTGGTTACTGACCTCTTCGGAGTGTTGTCGGCAGTGGTGACGTGTGGTGATCCCTGCGGTAGGCCGGTGGTATGTGGTAGCCGGTACAACTTGCACCGTCTGCACAGCAGCCTCGGCTATCGCAGTCCCGCCGAATACGAGACCGCACTCGCAGTCTGACCACCACACCTATGGTGTCCGTCAAAGCGGAATAAGCTCACCCCTCGGTGCTCGTCGCGTATGCGGTTCAGTTCGGCCGGAGGTAGCGGCGGGCAATTGCCGTCCACTCCTCATCCGCCCGTCCGGGGACGAATCGACCGGCTGCCTCCCACTGCCGAACGAGTTCGGTGAAAATCGGTTCCAGGTCGGCACGCAGAACCGCTTCATTGCCTCTGCGCCACACACGGGTGACGGGCGTGAACCACATCGTCGTCGTGGCCCCGTCGGGCTCGAAGCCGCATGGGTCATCGGATTGGCCTGCGTAGGTCATGGTCTTCCTGTTCGCCGTCGGCTGCCCGCCGGTCAGCCCAGTGCCGTGGGCGGGCCAGGCCGTGCGGTGGGCGGTGTCCCGGCGGCTGTCGCGCCGGGACACCTCGGATGGGGGAACTGGGGCTGCTGGCCCCACGAGCTGGACTCGGCGTCGTGGCCAAAGCCACCAGCGGTCGACAACTGCGCCGGGGGCAGGCTGGAGAGACCGTCAGGTGAGCTGGCGGCCGAGTTCGTCCAGGGCGTGTGCGGTTGCGGAGAGGGGGTAGCGGGCGGCATTCGCGTATCCGGCCTGCCGCAGAGCGGGCAAAAGTCCGGGGGCGGTCCGCAGGCGCTCGATCTCGCGGGCGAGGGGAGCGGTGCGGGTGAAGTCGGTCGCCATCCCGGAGCTGGCCAAGGTCTCGGTGAGGCCCGGAACCCGCTGGTAGAGGACAGGCAGCCCGCAAGCCTGGGCTTCGAGGGTCACCAACCCCATGGTCTCCGGTGCGAGCGCCGGCTTCACGAGCACATCGTGCTCGGTGAAGGCCCGCCACAACTGTGGGCGGCGCAGCCAGCCGAGGTAGCGGATCCGCATCCCGGTGCGTTGCAGAAGCGGAGCCAGTGCCTGGAACTGGGTCTGGGGGGTGGCGACGCTCAGCTCGACACCGGGGATCGCGGCCAGGCTGACCAGGTGTGCGGCGCCCGTCTCGGCGGTCAGTCGTCCTGCGTACAGCAGTCGCAGATGGCTCGTTGGCGAACGGGGTGGCCTGGCAGGCGGAGCGGTCAGCAGGTGGTCAGGGATGCCCCACGGGATGTGAGTGATCTTGCGGCGGTCGATCGGGGCGAGCTTGAGCAGGAGGTCGGCCATCGCAGCGGTGGGCACCACGATGGCATCGGCGGCCCGTGCGGTCTCGCGCAGGATCTGCATCTGGTCGCGGTGGGCCCTGGCGCAGATCAGGTCGGTGCCGTGGACGAGGGCGATCCTCGGGTGCGCGGGCAGGGCCCTGATCAGGGCCGGGGTGGCGCCGAATGTGAGGTGCTGCAGGTGCAGGACGCCGATCCGGGCTGGGTCGAGTGCGGCCGTGAGGGCCCTGCGCAGGGCGAGGACGTAGCGGCCGAAGGACGGGCCGTGAAGGCACTTGCCTGCCACCGACAGCAGTTCCAGTCCTCCCGGGAGGCGCAAGCGTGGGTGGGTGGGAGCGAGCATGAAGGCACGGGCCGGAATGAGGGGGCTCTCGCCGGTGTAGAGGCTGAGGTAGCGTCCGACGCTGCCGCCGGGGCTGCCTGCGGGCAGGTCCATGAAGGTCGCGGCCAGCGGCCGGGACGGTGAGGGGGCAGTGGGGTTCACCGGGGGTCTCCTTGGATCTCCTCGTACAGGCCGTACGGCCGGTCCGGGGTCCCTGGGGCTGGCCCGGATTCATGCCGGGCGGGGCGGGTCTGATCGGTGTCCATGACGAACGCGATCTCTGGGAACGTCACAGTCATGACCTCGCTGGGGGTGGGTTGTCGCCCGCGGCGGTCTGGGCGGCGCGGCCGGCCAAGAGGTCTGCCCGCTCGGCATCGTCGAGGGTGTCGCTCTGTTTGAGCACTTTCAGGATCTGCCGCCGGAGCGTCAACTCCCGCTCCCGGCGTTGGGTGCAAGCGTCGTGGCGGCTGACTCGTCGGGTGCGGCCGGTGTGGGGGGTGTTGGTCCCGCAGGCAGGCATGCTGTGGCTAGGAGCACCGCGCTGAGGCCGTAGGCCCGACCGCCGGAGGAGAATGCCGGCACAGATTCCGAGGCGTTGTCCACGGCTGCCTCGTCGAACAGCGCCCTGGAGGTCAGGGCCGGATTGCTTTGCATCGCGCCATGCGTGAGCACGGTGCCCCACGGACCCTTGACGGCTTCCCCGGTGCAGAGAATGACTGCCGGGTCAGCATCGGCACGGTCGACCACGGCAGGGTGTTGGGGCCAGAAGGCCACCTGGTCGAGGAAGGCGGGGCTGATCGGGACGAGCGTCGTGTCACCCGTCTCGGCTTCCTGGGCCCGCTCGGCGTCTGATGCATAGAAGACAAGTCGTGCACCGCAGGCGGTGCCGCGGGGCCGCGGCGCAACCAGCCGGGGCCGGGGGTAGAGCGGCACGACGATCGCCCCGGCGCGCAGAGCACCGAAACAGAGGGCGGGAAAGGCCGGGACGTTGGGCAGTCTCATCCCCACGCGATCGCCGGGGCGCACGCCGTGGGCGAGCAGCCCGCCGGCCACCCGGGCACTGAGCTCGTCCAGCTCGGCATAGCTCAGGACACTCTCGTCGACGCGCACCGCCGGTCGCTGTGGGTGTCGTTCGGCCGCGTCCGCCAGGGTAGTGGCGAGATTGCTCACGTCAGGTCGCTTTCATGCATGCAGTTCTGATCTTTACGTGACGATCCTCGCAACAGGGACCTGCCGGACACCATGTCGTCATCGACACGGTTTTCTGTCCTCGTCGACAACGACCGCGCGGGGATTCAGTCGTTGGGGAGAAACCTGTCACTGACGCTGCCCTAGGCTCGGCCACGTCCACGTAACAGTGCCCAGACTCCTGGTGGCCGAGCTGGCCAAAATCCTGGCTCGGCAGGCTCGATGCCGTCGCCGCGGAGATGGTCGAACTGGCCTACGAGAACATTGAGTTCTACCGGACCATGGTGATGCGCCCGGAGGAACTGCGCAGCCCATGCGCCAAAACTCCCATGGCTCCATCAGCTACCTGGCCGACCCTGATGCCCCGTCGATCTAGCCCTGTCCGGGCCCGCAGGGGCAGGCGCCCCCGTCCTGCGAGCAGGCCGTGGCACGTCGAACCCGCTGGTGCTCACTGTCAGAGCATCGGCACGAACGGCCACGGCATGCTCGTGCTCCGGCCTCCCCCTCCTGGGGGCCGTGAGCGTCGCACCCCCGCCCGCGTGGACCGCGGGCGGGGCGCTTGCCGTGCCTGGAGTCGCGCGGTCCCACCACCCACCGTGTCGTCGGTCATCTGCAACGGCAGTGGCGCCGTCGGCGGCGCACCACCGCCCCTCAACCGATCACGGCACCGAACTTCGTGCCCCAGCATGCCTCCTGACGGGCCACCACGCGCTGCAACGGCAGGTGCACAGGGCCGGGAGAACCTGCCTCGATGTCGGTGATCAGCGCACGCAGCGCCGCACAGCCGCGCGGCACGGCAAGGGTGTGCTCCAGTTCGGCGAGGGTGCGAAGGGCACGGCGCCAGGCACGACCGCTGTGCCCGCTGCGGTGGTCGGCGAGCGCGGTGACGTAGCGGGCCAGAGTGCAGGCCCAGGTGTCGTCGCGGTGGCCGGGCCGGGCCAGCACCTGCCGTGCGGTGCGGCGTGCCGCATCTGGTGCGTACGCCGCTTGGGCCAGGGCCTGGGCGGCTACGCTCATGGCCGGCGCCGGGCCGCGCATCGCCTGGGCCGGAATGGTGCCAGCGGCCTCCTCGAAGTGCCCGGCGGCAGCCCTTGGATCGCCTTCACGCAGGGCGAGGACACCTTGTACATGGGCGACGTGGCCGACAAGGGCGTCATCGCCGGCCATGACGGCCGCCGGCCAGGTCCGGCCAAGCAGCGTGCGGGCGCCTTGCGGATCGTGGCTGGCCGTCAGCCACGCCGCGAGCCACCGGCCACGCAGGCCCGCCGTGCTGTCGGCCGGGCACTGGGGCAGCAGCCGCAGCAGGTGGTCGCGTCCCTCCTCGGCCCGGTCGTAGAGCACCCACCAGAACCAGAGACAGACAACCGTGTCCACAGCCAGTTCGGCCTGGTCGAAAGAGCTCGGCGCCTGGCGAAGGGCGGCGGTGAGCTCGTCCTGTTCCTCCTGCACCAGGCGCACGGCCTGGCTCTGGCGGCCCTCGGCCCACAGGCGCCCGGCCACCAGCGCCACCTGCCGGTCGTGCACGGCTCGGCGCTCCGCGACGACCTCCGCCTCGCCGGCCGCCCGCAGGCGTTCCGCCCCGAAGTCCCGCGCTGCCCGGGTCATCCGGTAGCGAGGCGGGCACAGCCCTCCGGGGTCACGCATCGGCTCCAGCACGCGGATGGCCGACAGCTGCGCCAGCAGGGACGGCACTTGGTGCGGCTGTACGCTTCCGCCGGCGCACAGGAACACGGCCGTGGACTCGTTGAAACCGCCGGCCAGGACACTGGCCCGGCCCCATACGATCCGCGCCTCGCGCTCGCACAGCGCGTAGCTCGCCCCGATCGTGTCCCGCACCGAACGGTGCCGCTGCAGGACGGGGTGCGGGCTGTGCAGCCAGCACTGGTGGTGCTCCAGGAGCTCAGAGAGTTCCTGTACCGTCCGATGCGCCACCTGCTCTGCGGCCAGCTCGATCGCGTGCGGAACCCCTTCCAGTGACCGGCAGATGGCCTCCACCGCCTGCAGGCCCGCCTTGTCGACCTGGAAGTCCTCCACCGCGACCCGGGCCCGGCTCAGAAACAGCGCCCCCGCCGCGCCGCCGCCGCGGGCGTCCGTGGCCAGTGGTTCCAGCGCCATGACCTGCTCCTCGCCCAGCCCCAATGCCCGGCGCGACGTCACGAGGACCCGCAGCCCCGGCACCCCCACCAGCAGACGCTGCACCAGCCCCATACACTCCCGGTGAACTGGGTCGACGTCATCCAGGAACAGCAGCAGGCCAGTCGCCGGCACATGCCGCAACAGGCCGGTGACGCCGGCTTCACCGCGGCGCGGGCGCCGGCCGGTCAGTGCCCGGCACACGGCGGCAGCCAGTCCTTCCGGTTCCCCGGGCCCGCTGTTACGCCAGCGCACGTGGACCACACGCCGCCACGGCCCCCGCATCCTCCGGGCGGCCACCGCGGCCAGCAGGCTCTTGCCGACACCGGCCCTGCCGGCCACCGTCACGAGGCGATGCCCAGTCAAGAACCTTTCAAGGAGAGCAGATTCCTGCTCCCGGCCGACCAGGTCATAAGCCGCCCGGACGCCGTCCGCAGGCGGCACGGCACGATGGCCGACACACTTCGACATGTTCATGGTCTTTCACACTTGTCAGAGATCAGTACGTGCTGACACCGCCAGCCCGGGGGTCGGCTGCCCCGAATGCAGAACCGTTACTTCTGAGGTGTCACGGGAACCTCAACGCGGCAGCCCACTGCCGGTGGCGATGTCGGCGGACCGTTCACGCGCCATGACGATGCCTCGAACGCCCGCCCGATTGCGTCCGCGGGCGCGGAACGCACCCGGCGCATGCGTCCCGCCTCCCGCGGGCCGGGGCCGTCCGGTTCCCTTACATAGTGGGGGCTTTTGGCGCACTCGCTGGACGTGGCTGTGTCGGCGGTGATGCCCTCTGGGACCAGGGCTTTAGAGGCCAGTGCCTGCCGACGGCCCGAAGTCAAAGCTCGCCGCCATCGGTTCGCCGACAGCCGGGTCGCCCGTAAGCGGGGGGCCCTTGGTGTCACGGGGCGTCATTGTGGATCCTCACCGCGCTGCGCAGGGTCATGTAGGGCTCCTGATCGGCGGGGAGCCCTTGTGCGATGGCGCGTTCGCGTTCCCATTCTGCATTGAGCTCGGCTCCCAGCAGAAGAGCGAGGTTGGCCAGCCAGACCCAGATGAGGAACGTGATGGCGGCCGCGAGACTTCCGTACACCCGGTTGTAGGAGGCGAAGTGCGCGGCGTAGTAGGCGAAGGCCGTGGAGGCGGCGCACCAGAGCGCGACCGCGACCAGGCCGCCGGGGGTGCCCCAGCGGAACGGCTGGCGGGCGTTGGGGGCGGCCCAGTACAGCAGGGCGATCAGGAGACCGGCCAGAAGCAGAAGGAGCGGCCATTTGCCCCACTGCCATGCGGTGACGGCGCTGTGTCCGGCGCCGACGCGGGCGGCCAGTCGTCCGCTGAGGACCACCACTGAGGCGACCGTGGTCACCATGAGGAGCGTCAGCACGGTCAGCCCGATGCGCAACGGAAGCAGGAGCCTGGTGGGGCGGCCCTCGGGGACGTCGTAGACGGCGTTCATGGCGCGGATGAACGCGGCGACGTAGCGAGAGGCCGCCCATATCAGGGTCAGCGTTCCGGCGATGCCCGCCGCCGTGTGCCGCCGCTCGACGGCCGCCAGTACGTGGGTGATCCAGGCGTGAGCGGGGCCCGGTGCGAAGTCGCTCACCTCACGCAGGAGCGGCTCGGTCAGGGAGGGGCCGATGGCGCCGAGCAGGGACGTCAGCACCAGGAGGGCCGGAAGAGAGGACAGGACGGCGTAGTAGGTCAACGCGGCAGCCCAGTCGCCCAGGTTGTCCTTGCGCAGTTCGGTCAGAAATCGACGCGCCATCCGGCGGCGCGAGCTGCTCCCGTGTCCTGGCCGGTCCTGCTGTTCGGTGTACGAGGCTGCCCCTGGGGCTGATTCCACAGCCGCGCCCCCTCCTCTCGTCTTCACTCGTCCTGGACTCGGTGTCACCCCGGGGGCGGGTTGGGCGGATCGTGCAGAAAGTCGGTGGTGGGTACGTGGAACAGGGCGCCGGTGACTGCGGTGGAGAAGTCGAGAATGCGGTCGTGGACGTGCGGGCGGTCACCGAGGAACATGTTCCGCAGCATGTGCTCGATCACCTCGGGGGTGCGCGCGTACGCGATGAAGTACGTGCCGAACTCCCTTTCCCCGACGCGACCGAAGGGCATGTTGTCCCGCACGATCTTGAGTTCGGTGCCGTCCGAGTCCGTGATCGTGTTGAGGGCGACGTGCGAGTCCGGCGGCTTGACCTCGTCGGGCAGTTCGACGTTGCTCAGCTTCGTCCGGCCGATGACCTTCTCCTGCTCTTCGGTGGTCAGCGCGTTCCAGGAGGTGAGGTCATGCACGTATTTCTGGACGACGACGTAGCTTCCGCCCGCGAACCGCGGGTCCTCCTCGCCGATGAAGACCGCGTCGGCGGCGCGTCGGCCCTCCGGGTTCTCGGTGCCGTCGACAAAGCCCAAAAGGTCGCGCTCGTCGAAGTACTTGAAGCCGTGCACCTCGTCCACCACCATCGCGGCGCCGTCCAGACGTGCGCAGATCAGCTGGGCCAGTTCGAAGCAGGGACCCATGTGACGGGCCCTGAGATGGAACAGCAGGTCGCCCGGGGTCGAGGGGGCATGGTGGCGGGTGCCGGTGAGCGGCATGAAGGGGTGGAGGTCGCGCGGACGTGGGCCGGTGAAAAGTCGGCTCCACGCGTCGGATCCGATGCCGACGACGCACGTGAGTTCGGTGTCCGGGGCGCGGAATGCCACGGTGCGCGTCAGTCCGGCGATGTCCTGGAGCAGGGCGTGCACGGTGTCCTCGCCGCCCGGAGTGAGGGTGCACACCAGGAACACGGCGGACTTCGCCGGCGGCATGATCACGGACTGCGGCTCGGCTACGGAGCCTGTCTCGTCCATCGTTTCGTGTTTCCCGTTCTTCGGGGCACTGGTCCTGCGGAAAGGCCTCAACCGGCGGGCGTGATGCGGACTTTGACGTGTTTCATGAGCGGCTGGTCGCTCTGCGTGCTGTAGTCACCGATCGCACACAGCACATTCATCTCCGGCATGTACCCGGCCGCGCAGCCTCTGGGCATGTCGTACGGGATCGCCAGGTAGCCGTTGAGACGGCGGTGGGTGCCGTCCTTGGCGGTGCTGACGATGTCGACCGGGGCGAGCTTCGCGATGCCGCGCTCGCGCATGTCCTCCTCGTTCATGAAGACGAGCGTGCGCAGGTTCTTGACTCCTCGGTAGCGGTCGTTGTCGGAGTAGATGGTCGTGTTCCACTGGTCGTGCGAGCGCATGGTACCCAGGGCCAGGACGCCGGCGGCGGGGACGACGTCGGGCAGCGGGGCCGCGGAGAACTCGGCGCGTCCGGACGGAGTGTGGAAGACCAGCTCGCGGGCGGGCTGTTTGATGCGGAAGCCGAGCGGCAGCCGTACGCGGCGGTTGCAGTCCTCGAACCCGTCGAGGACCTGCGCCATGGTGTCGCGGATGCGGTCGTAGTCCTCGACGTACCACTCCCACGGGGTGGCACTGCCCGGGAGGGCGGCGCGCGCCATGCCGGCGATGATGGCGGGTTCGGACAGCAGTTGAGCGGAGGCGGGACGCTTCATGCCGACGGAGAGGT
This sequence comes from Streptomyces sp. NPDC032126, assembly GCF_055580085.1. NCBI lineage: Bacteria > Bacillati > Actinomycetota > Actinomycetes > Kitasatosporales > Streptomycetaceae > Streptomyces > Streptomyces sp. NPDC032126. Next base: position 63,296 of record NZ_JBVIMA010000014.1, on the reverse strand, counting down.
GCACCATGCTCATCGAGTCCTCGACGGAGGTGCTCTGGATGCCGGTGCGCTGGTGGTCCTTCTCCGTGCGGCCCAGGCACGGCAGGATGAGTGCCTGGCGGCCGTGGACGAGGTGGCTGCGGTTCAGCTTGGTGCTCACCTGGACGGTGAGGTCGCAGGAGCGCAGCGCCTCGTAGGTGTAGGCGCTGTCGGGGGCGGCGAGGGCGAAGTTGCCGCCCATGCCGACGAACACCTTCACCTCGCCGTGGTGCATGGCCTGGATGGTGCCGACGGTGTCGAGCCCGTGCGCGCGGGGAGGGTCGATGCCGCACACGTCGGCGAGGCGGTCCAGGAACTCGTCGGCGGGGCGGTGGTCGATGCCGCACGTCCGGTTGCCCTGGACGTTACTGTGTCCGCGCACCGGTGACGGTCCTGCCCCCTCCCGGCCCAGATTGCCGCGCAGCAGAAGGACGTTGACGATCTCGCGGACGGTGTCGACGCCGTGTTCGTGCTGGCTTACGCCCAGGCACCAGCTGAAGATGCTGCGGTCGGCGTCCCGGTACACCCGCGCCGCCTTGAGGATGTCGTCGCGGCTGAGGCCGCACTGGTGCTCGATCTCCTGCCAGGACGTGTCCTCGCACACCTTCCGGTAGCTGTCGAAGTTGGCGGTGTGGCGGTCGATGAACTCCCGGTCCAGTGCCTTGGGATCGGTCTTCGCCTGCTCCAGGATCGCCTTGGCCATGCCCCGCAGGAGCGCCATGTCGCCGCCGATGCGCGGCTGAAGGTTCAGGGTGCTGGTCCGGGTCGCCTTGAACCGGGCCATGTCCGTGAAGTCGTGCGGGACGATGGTGCGTGTCGCGGCTGCCTCGACCAGCGGGTTGACGTGCACGATCTGGGCGCCGCGGCGGTACGCCTCGGCCAACGCGGTCAGCATCCTGGGCGCGTTGGAGGCCGCGTTCACCCCCATGATGAACAGGGCGTCGGTGGCCTCCCAGTCCTTGAGGTCGACCGTGCCCTTGCCGGTGCCCAAGGAGGCCTGCATTGCGCGGCCGCTGGCCTCGTGGCACATGTTGGAGCAGTCGGGCAGGTTGTTCGTGCCCAGTTCCCGGGCCATCAACTGGTAGAGGAAGGTGGCCTCGTTGCCGAGCCGGCCGGAGGTGTAGAACGACGCCTGGTTGGGGTCGTCCAGCTCCCGCACGACCCGGCCGACCAGTTCGAACGCGTCGTGCCAGGAGATGGGGACGTAGTGGTCCGACTGGGCGTCGTAGGCCATGGGCTCGGTCAGTCGGCCCTGGTCCTCGAGGGCGAAGTCGCTCCAGCCGGACAATTCCGTGACCGAGTGGGCGGCGAAGAAGCGGCGGTCGACCCGCTTGCGGGTCATCTCCCAGGTGACGTGCTTGATGCCGTTTTCGCAGATGTCCAGGTGCAGGCCCTTGGTGTCGTCGGGCCAGGCGCATCCGGGGCAGTCGAAGCCGCCGTTCTCGTGGTTCATCCGCATGATCGCGCGCGGCCCGTCCACGAGGGCGCCCTCGCGGACCAGTACCTGGCCCACGCTCTTGGCCGCCCCCCAGCCCGCGGCAGGATGCCGGTAGCGTTCGGCCGTTGGTTCGCCTTCGGCGACGGGGCCCACCTGCGGTTCCGGCTGATCCCGGCTGTCATCGGAGGCGCTCACATGCCTCACCCCTTCCGACCCGGGCGGGCCAACGGTCGTCGCTGTCTCAGGCTATGCCGGGGGATCACCCGCTGCCACACGGTGCAGCGGGCCCGGAGTCGGCGAGTGCCACGCGCTGCGGCTCCTGGCGTGCGGAAGGGAGCGGGCCGTGGGTTCACAGGTGCATCCTGCTACTGATCGTTTCCCAGCGCTCATGGAATTCCTCGCGACCCTCCGCGCGCTTTTGAGTGCGGAGCGTGGCGGCCGCGGCAGCCTGGGCTTCCTTGGCCGCCTTGGCGGTGGCCTCGAACTCGTCCAGGACCTCATGAGCCGGGTGCCTGACGACCGTGCCGCCGCCTGCCGCGACCTCGCTGTCGATGACGCTCACGCGGGTCTCGGTCACCTCGGCGATCAGCGCGTTACGCCCGGGCGTAACCGTCCTGGCCAGCTCGCTGAGGGCGGCGTCGACCCCGGACGCCCGGTGCACGTCGATCGCCCCGCCGACGAGGGCACCGGCACCCCAGCCCAGCAGCACGGCGAACGGGCCGCCCAGCAGGCCCACCAGCGCACCGATGAGGCTGCCCGTGGTCACTCCCGCCGCCGTGACGTTGTCGGTGCCGGCCATGACCTCAAGGGCGCCGTCAGCCCTCCGTTCGGCCACCACGGCGGCGTGCACGTCGACAAGACCATCGGCGTCGGCCTTCTTGAGCAGCGCCAGTGCGCGATATGTCTTGTCGTCCTCGGCGAACCGAATCGCGATCACATTCCGGGACCGCGTGTCATGCATGGTTCCTCCAGGAAGCCCTGCCGCTCGGACAGCGGGCGAGGATACGGCGTACAGCACCGAAGCTAAAGCACGACCATCCCGGATTTCTGCAGGTCGAGGCCCGGTTTGTCGGTCGCGACAAGCAAGTTTGTGACGCCTGCTAGTACCGGCGCGAGAAGGTGTCGAGTACGCGTATCGGCGTTAGCGTGAGACTTCCGGCAAAGGCCCGGTCCGCGCGGCGCGCTGCGAGCGTGCCGGCTCGCCGAAGTACGACTTCGTGCGTGTCCACCGCATCTGGAGTTCCCATGTCCATGCCTTTCGGTTCAGCTTTCGGTTCGTCGGACCCTTTCAGTGACTTGTTCAACCGCTTTTTCGGCATGTCACCCGCGTCGTCGCCTCCGGCCGTGCAACGGGTCCCGATCGGACGCTTGTTGAGCGAGCCGTCCCAGGAACTGCTCAGTCTCGCCGCGCAGCGAGCGGTGCAGGACGGGACCTCGGACCTGGACACGGACCATCTGCTGTGGGCCGCGACGAAGGTGGAACCCTCACGGAGCCTGCTGACCCAGGCGGGCGTGGACCCCGATGCGTTCGCGTCGAAGATCGCCGACGTGCTTCCGCAGGAATCGGGTGAGCCGTCGGCCGAACCGGGCCTCACCCCCGCCGCCAAGCGCACCCTCGCTGCCGCCTACTCCCACTCACAGGCGAACGGAGCCTCCTACATCGGCCCCGAGCACATCCTCGGCGCCATATTGAGCGGTACCGACACGGGCGCCGGGCGGTTGATCCGCGGCGATGGCGTGGACGTGCAAAAGCTGCGCGGTCTCACCGACAGGACGTCCCAGGCCGATGCCGCCGCGGCGGACGGGAAGGCGGCGCCGTCGACGACGCTGGACGAGTTCGGGCGCGACCTGACAGAAGAGGCGAAGGCCGGAAAGCTGGACCCCGTGGTGGGCCGCGCGCAGGAGATCGAGGAGACCGTGGAGATCCTCTCGCGGCGCTCCAAGAACAACCCCGTGCTCATCGGCGAACCCGGCGTCGGCAAGACCGCGATCGTGGAGGGGCTCGCCCAGCGCATCGTGGCCGGCGAGGTCCCCAACACCCTCAGGGACAAGCGGGTAGTGGCCCTCGACCTGTCGGGCATGGTGGCTGGCGCTCAGTACCGGGGCCAGTTCGAGGAGCGGCTGAAGAAGGTCATCGAAGACGTCCAGGCCGCGAGCGGCGACATCATCCTGTTCATCGACGAGTTGCACACCGTCGTGGGGGCGGGTGCCACGGGTGAGGGCGCGATGGACGCGGGCAACATGCTCAAGCCAGCCCTGGCCCGCGGAGAACTCCACGTGGTGGGCGCGACGACCATCGACGAGTACCGCAAGTACGTCGAGAAGGACGCCGCACTCGAACGCCGCTTCCAGCCCGTGATGGTCCCCGAGCCCACGGTCGAGGAGACGGTGCAGATCCTGGAGGGCCTGCGCGACGCCTACGAGGCACACCATCAAGTCCGTTTCGCCGACGGGGCGTTGGTGGCGGCGGCGGAACTGTCCGACCGCTACATCGGCGACCGCTTCCTGCCCGACAAGGCCATCGACGTCATGGACCAGGCGGGCGCGCGGGTGCGGTTGCGCAGCGCCGACCGCTCGACCGAGGTGGTCGGTGTGCAGGACCGCCTCGCCAGGCTGCGCCGCGACAAGGACCAGGCGGTAGCAGTGGAGGACTTCGAGAAAGCCACCGAGCTGAAGGCACGGATCGACGAGGCCGAAGGCGAGTTGGCCGGGATTGAGGAACGGCGCGAAGGCGTCGTCTCCGTCACCGCCGCCGACATCGCCGACGTGATCTCCCGGCGTACCGGCATCCCCGTCTCCCAACTCACCGCCAGCGAGAAGGACAGGCTCCTCAAGCTGGAGGAGGAGATGCACGCCAGGATCGTCGGCCAGGACGAGGCGGTCACCGCCGTCTCCCAGGCCGTACGCCGCAACCGCGCCGGCATGGGCGACCCGAACCGGCCCGTGGGCTCCTTCCTCTTCCTCGGCCCCACCGGCGTGGGCAAGACCGAACTCGCCAAGACACTCGCCGAGCTGCTGTTCGGCGACGAGAACCGCATGATCCGCTTCGACATGAGCGAGTTCCAGGAGAAGCACACCGTCGCCCGGCTCGTGGGCGCACCTCCCGGATACGTCGGTTACGAGGAGGCCGGCCAGCTCACGGAGAAGGTCCGGCGCCAGCCCTACAGCGTCGTCCTGTTCGACGAGGTCGAAAAGGCGCACCCCGATGTCTTCAACACCCTGCTGCAACTCCTCGACGACGGCCGGCTGACCGACGCCCAGGGCCGCACCGTCAACTTCCGGCACTGTGTCGTCATCATGACCTCCAACCTCGGCGCCCAGCGCATCATCGACCACAAGGGCGACGTGTCGGAGCTCAAGGACGAGCTGATGCAGCTCCTGCGCACCCGGTTCCTGCCCGAGTTCCTCAACCGCATCGACGACATCATCCTCTTCCACAGCCTTACCGAGGACGACCTCGCCCAGATCGTGGACCACCTCCTGGAGCAGAGCAAGCGCCGGGTGCACGCGCAGGGAATGACGCTGGACGTCACGGAGGCAGCCAAGAAACTGCTGGTGGCGCACGGCCACCAGCCGGAGTTCGGCGCCCGCCCCCTGCGCCGCACGATCCAGGCCGAACTCGACAACCGGATCGCGGAAATCCTTCTCAGCGGCACCGCCGAGCCCGGCGACACAATCATCGCCGACGTCGATCACGACACCCTCCACATCACCGTCCACCCCGCCGCAACCGACTGACCCGTGCGAACCACGACACCGATCACATTCCAACGACACCACGGCACACAGCATCAGGGCACCCGCGTCAAGGCCGGGCCGAGCCCGCACCGGGCATTGCCGGCGTACGGCTGCGCGTACGATGTCAGCCGGACGGGGAGCGTCGATGGCTGAGCGGACCACTGCACAGAGAGCTGACGGGGTGCGCAATCCCGCGCTCACCTCCCTGGTCGCGTGGGCCCGCGACCACCTCACCACGTTGATAAACGACGTGGACGCGGCCGTGTGCGAACGCATCGACCTGTATCGCGAAGGCGAAGTCGTCCCGCGCGACGATCTGCGCCGGTCCATCGAACGCAACCTCGGGTTCATGGTCGGCGGTCTCGACGATCCCGACGTCCCCCTCGACCGGGCGGCGCCCTCCGAGACCGGCCGACGCCGGGCCCACCAGCGGGCGCCCCTGCCCGAGGTCCTGCAGGTCTACCGGATCGGCTGCTCGATGCTCTTCGACGCGCTGGTCGCCTACGCCCGCAAGGACGGCCGAGCCGACACCATGGACGCGCTCCTGGAGGCGTCGAGCAGGCTGTGGCGGCTCGCGGACGAGCACGCGCTGCTACTCACGGAGGCGTACCGGGCGGCCACCGCGGAGCTCCTGGCCGCCCAGCAGCGGCGGCGCTCGGCGCTGGTGGAGGCGCTGTTCACCGGTCAGTTGGTGCAGGACGCCGGCCCCTGGGAGGTAGGCCGGCTCCTGGGACTGCCGCTCGACACGCAACTGGTGGTGGTGGCCGCGGAAACCGCCGGCCTCGCCGAGGAGAGCCTGCTCGGGATCGAACGGCGTCTCGCCGAGCGGGGCATCGTGTCGGCCTGGCAGCTCACCCCGACCACGCAGGCCGGTGTCGTGGCGGTACGCGAGGAACAGGGCTCCGCGATGCTGGCCACACTGCGCGATGGGGCCGGCGCCCGCACCGGCATCAGCCCGCCCTACCTGTCGCTCGCCGAAACGCCGCGCGCACTGCACCTAGCCCGCTCGGCACTCGCCGAGATCCCGGCCGGTACAGCCGACGTACGCCCGTTCAGCTCCAGCCCGCTCGCCGCGCTGCTCGCCCACGACCCGGACGAGGGACGGCGGCTGGCGGACCGGGTCCTCGGCGCGGTGCTCGATCTCCCGCCGGAGGACCGCGACGCCCTGCTGAGCACCCTGCACGCGTTCCTGCACCACGGCGGATCGGCCGAGCGGGCAGCCCGCTTCCTGCACTGCCACCCCAACACGGTGCGCTACCGGCTCAACCGCATCCGCGAACTGACCGGACGCTCCCTCCAAGACCCCCTGGCGCTGGCCGAACTGGCGACCGCGGCACAAGCAGTACGCCTCAACGCCGCCAGGCGATGACCGACGGGCACCTCGGGCACGGTCGTGGAACAGAACGCCGGCCCGCCCACACGACAGGCCGTCAGCCGCTGACAAGTCCCACCACGAGGTTGATGGCGGTGGCGAGAATGCTGGTGCCGAAGACGTAGGACAACAGCGTGTGCCGCAGCACGATGGCGCGGATCGCCGAACTCGACACATCGGTATCCGACACCTGATAGGTCATGCCGAGGTTGTAACTGAAATAGAAGAAGTCCCGGTACGCCGGCGGATCGTCCGTATTGAAGTCGATCCCGCCGCCAGCCTCGCAGTACACATAGGCATAGCGGGCGGCGTACATCAGATGGAGCGCCGCCCAGGCAACGAAGACCCCGCACAGGGACGTCGCCGCCGCCGCGTGAGTGCTGTCGGACCTGCCTCGCAGGAGCAGCAGCACGATGGCGAACAACCCGCACAGCGCCACCGCCACCACGACGAGTTCATCGAGCAGAGGCCGGAAGTCCTCCCGCCGCGCATTGCGGTGGGTCGCCACGGCGTCCATCGGCCACAGCACCACCCAGCCCGTCAGCACGAAGCACAGTTCCATTGCGGCGATGGCGGCCAAAGCCCCCAGCGCCGGGTCCGCCGGGATGCCGACGGCCACGCCAACCCCAGCACCAAGGATCACCGAGCCGGCAAGACGGGGCACGGCATCCAGCAACCAACTCCTCATACGCCCTCACCGTAGTGCCGTCGTTGCCCGACAGATCGTTAGCGGTGCGTGTTACTGACTTCCGCAGGTTGTTGTCGGCTGCTGGGTGAGGGTCAGTCTGGTGCCGGCCAGGCAGCCATCGATGAGGTCGGGCCGGAGCTGGATATGGCGTAAGCCCCGGCGGAGGGCGCGCTCGAGATGCTCGTCGTCGGTGAAGGCAACGTTGGCCAGTGGGCCGCGCCGTAACAGCGACCAGACCCCCTCGACCGGGTTCAAGTTCGGTGCATAAGAGGGCAGTTGGACGATGGTGAGCCAGTCGTGTGCGGCCGCGTACTCGCGCATCCCGGCGGCCCGGTGCGTGTTGAGATTGTCCCAGATCAAGACGATGGGAGCCTGGAGTTGGATGTGGGCGCGGACGACCAGGTCGCGGTAGTCGCTCCAGGCGAAGGTGTCGCGTCCTTTGCCCTTGTGCTTGCGGTGGCGGCGCGGCCGGTAGATCAGCCGGGAAGTCTCGCCCGGCTTGTAACAGCACATCGCCGCGATCGACCAGCGGCGCCAGGAGCGGCCCCGCACCCGCACCACCGGTGTGTGCCCACGCCGGCCCCAGGTGCGAGCGCGCGGCGGCGTCATCGAGAATCCGGCCTCGTCCTCGAAGACGATGTAGGCCCCCAGCGCCGCCGCAGTCATTCCGCCTGCGGCCACACATCCTTCTTCCACAGGCCCACCGCCTGCTCGTCGCGCTCAAGTGCCCGGCGGGCGGGACACTGCCAGGACCAGCCGTGCCGGTGCAGCAGCCGCCACACCGCCGCCGAGGAGCACTCCAGTCGGAACTTCCGGGCGATCAGTTCTCTGATCCGGGCCAGGGTCCACCGCTGGTCCTCCCAGCCATGCACGGCCGGCCCCAGCGCCAGTTCCTTCTCCAGCTCGGCGAACTGCTCATCGGACAGCTTGGGCAGTTTCGGCGGTCCCGCGGAGGCGAGTGCGTCCACCCCGCCCTCCTGCCAGGCACGCCGCCAGCGTTCCACCGACCGCTCACTCACCCGCAGATCCTTCGCGATCACCGCGGTTCTCTCACCGCAACCGAACCGCTCGCCTGCCTCGTACCGGATCCGTTCGCGTAATCGCCGCCTCTCGGCGGTCAGTCCGCCACCCTGCGCGTATCGCATACCACCGGCCTACCGCAGGGATCACCACACGTCACCACTGCCGACAACACTCCGAAGAGGTCAGTAGGCGGGAACCCCTCCGGGTTCCGGGAGGCACAGCAATTGAATACGCGAGCCCTCCAGGATGGGACCCTGCTCAGTGCCAGTTGCTGATCTGGACGTCGTGCGGGGCGGGTTCGCCGGCGCCGGTCTCCAGCAGGCGCTTGAGGCTCATCAGGAAGGTCGCCCACTTGGTGCTGCAGTGGGACATGAACTCCACCGGCTCGCGCCAGCCCTCGTGCTTGAACAGGACGATGGTGTACTCGCCCTCCTGCTTGAGGTCGAAGCTGATCTGCGTGCCGATCCACTCCTCGGGCCCGTCGACGACCTCCCAGAGCACACGCTCCGCGGGGCTCGTCTCGAGGACCTTCATGTCGAAGCCGCCGGGCTCGAAGCGGAACCGGACCACGCCGCCGAGGGAGGGGTCCCCGTCCGTCTGCTCGGTCCACCAGCGGGAGAGGCCGTCGACGGTGGTGAGCGCCGTGTAGACGTCCTCGGGGGCGACGGTGATGGCGATGCGGTGCAGGATGTCTGCCATTGTCGATGTCTCCTTCCGGGCGGGGCGGGCTGGTCAGCCCTGCCCGCGCTGGATCGCCTCAGCGATCCGCTTGATGCGGTGAAGTCGGGCGTCCCAGGCGGCCCCGACCGAGGACAGTTGCGCGACGGCGCGGGCGAGCTGGGCCTCGTCCACCTCGTAGCGGCGCTCGCGCCCGGAGGGCGTGGCGTGGACGAGTCCGACGCGGTCGAGCACGCCGAGGTGCCTGGCCACCGCCTGGCGGGTCACCGGGAGGTGTGCGCTGAGCGTGGTGGCGGTTCCGCCGTTCTCGGCGAGCAGCAGGTCGAGCATTCGTCGGCGTATCGGGTCTCCGACGGCGGACCACAGCTCGTCGTCCACGCCGCTGATGGTCATCGCGTCGCCACCTTGGCGGCGTAGCCGACAAGCCGGGGCAGGAAGTAGTCCCAGCCGCGGACGTGGTCCTGGTACGCCTCCTCCAGCACGGCGGCCTCCCAGCCCTTCTCGCGGAAGCCGGTCTCGGAGAACCGCAGCAGCGTGCCGTTGGCGGCGGGCACGAGATCGAAGGTCACCAGCAGCGAATTGCCGGGCCCGGCGGTCTCGCCGTCCTCGCAGACCCATCGGAAGGCGAACCGCCGGGGCGGGTCGGCCTCTACGACGGTCAGCGGCTCGACCTTGGCCTGCGGCCCGCTCCCGAAGCTCGCCGTCCCAGTGCCACCTGGTAGCGGTGTTTCCAGCTCGGCCTCGTCGGGCCACCACTCCCGCAGGTGCTCCGGCCTGCTGATCACCTGGTAGACGACCTCGGGCGTCGCCTCGATGTGGATCTCCCGCGAGATACTGCCGTACTCCATCGCGTCACTCCCGCCCTCGCGCAACCTTCGGTTGCACATGACTCTAAGGCGGCTGGGTCGAACGTGCAACCTTTCATTGCGCATGATTGAGGGGCACAGGAACTGCGCGAGAAACCACACTGCGCGGATGGCCCTGTCCGTTGAGCAGGCAGAGGATCGCGCCCACGGCTCACGGTGCGAGTGCGCTTCGGGATGCCCACCCAGTCGTGATCACTGCTGGTGGCGTCCTATGGTGGCGCACCGCGCCCGATCGACGATGCGCCACTTATGCCCCTACCGGCCAGACCAGTTGGGCGCGGCGGCTGTCCTGTCCCACCGGAGCCGGAGCGGTTCGTCGTGACGGCTCTTCGGCCTTCGGTGTTCATTCGACCTGGGCGATTTTGTAGGCGATGCCGCCTGGGATGAGGTATCCCGCTCCGACGCAGACGATGTCGTTCAGCCATGCGTACTCCTGCGATCCGGTCTCGAAGAGCGGGTTGGTGCGGAAGTAGTAGCGGGCCGGGTCGATGTCGTACCTCTTGGCCGGATCGGCGATGTCGGCCCGCAGTTCGGGCGGGGTGACCCAGCGGCCGCCGTAGGTCATGTAGACGAGGGCGCCGTCGTGGGTGCGCAGGGTGAGGCGTACGTCCAGTGACATCGTTGCGTCGGGGCGCAGCAGTGCCCAGTCGCCGCCGATGGGGAGGACGTCGCCGCGCAGGCGCGGTCCCTGGAAGGTGCCTCCGGTGTCGCCGAAGAGGGTTCTGCGGCCGAGCGGGCCGGCGCCGAAGTCCAGTCGGGGGCTGAGGTCGATGACGAGGTCGAACAGGTGGCGTGTGGTGATCTCGCGGAGGGACTTGGTGCGAGGGTCGGGGGTCATGCGCTGCCTCCCAGCAGGGTGTGGCGGACCTGGTCGGTGCAGACGCCCGACTGGGCGCGCAGCTCCGCGAGGTCGAGGAAGAACCGCTCGCCGGCGATCAGACCGTCGGCGAAGGTGAACTTCAGGAACACCGGCAGTTCGGCGCGCTGGCCGTTGGGCGCCGCGCCGAACCGGTCACCGGTCATGGTCATGCGTGCCGTTCCCCAGCAGACCAGGTGTCGTCGTTGCCGGCGTGCCCGTCGAGGGTGACCTCGTAGTCGGGGAAGGCGGCGAAGAAGCGTGCCAGCGCCTTCTCGGTGTCGGGCAGGCCGCGGGCGTTGGTGGCGAAGGGCGGCGACTCCAGCCGTACGTCCTGGTGCAGGAGCCGGAGCGCCGCGGGCAGGTCCTGACGGCTCTTGGCGTGCGCCAGCGCCTGGGCGAGCTCGAGCATCTGATGGGTGGCCTGCTTCGAGGCATGCGGTCGCGACGGACGATCGTGCGGCACGCCGTCGACACTGCGTCACTGGAGGGGCTCGACGGGCTCAGCTTCGGCCGGCTCGCGACGGACCTGAACGTCGGCAAGAGCAGCATCCAGACACTCTTCGCCACGAAAGAGAAACTCCAACTGGCCGTGATCGACGCGGCCCGCGAGGCCTTCGAGGAAGCCGTGATCCGCCCCGCGCTGGCCCGGCCCCAGGGCACCGAGCGGCTGCGCGCTCTGATCGAGCACTGGCTCGCCTACGCCGAGCAGCCGCTGTTCCCGGGCGGCTGCTTCTGGGCGGCGAACCTGCCCGAGTTCGACAGCCGGCCGGGCCCGGTGCGGGACATGCTGGCCGGCCAGCAACGAGCCTGGCGCGACCGCATCGCCGCCGAGCTGCGACACGCCGCCGATGATGCGGCAACGAGTGACGGCCTCGACGCCGACCTCACAGCGTTCCAGATCGACGCCGTGCTCACCGCCGCGAACACCGCGATGCGCCTGGGCGACGACACGGCAACCGCGAAAGTCCGCCGCGTCGTCGACAGCCTCCTCGCACCGCTGGCCCCGGCCGGCTGAGAAACGATCAGTCGAGCTTGAGGTCGTCAGTGAGGGCGGTGGCATCGGGCAGATGGTCGTCCCGGGCCCCCGCGCGACTTGCTGCACATCCTGGACGCGCTACTGAACCTCGACGGCGAGGTGAAGCCGCAGATGGTGGACACCGACAACGCCTCCTACTCCGACATAGTGTTCGGCCTGTTCAAGATCGTCGGCTACGGCGTCAGCCCGCGGATCCGTAACCTGGACGACCAGCGGTTCTGACGCGCGCGATGCCCGGCGTGGAGACCGGCACGTACGGGCCGCTGGAGGACATCGCCCGCAACCGGGTCAACCTGAACAAGATGATCACGCCTGGCCGGACATGCTGCGGGTGGCCGGCTCCCTGGTCACCAACCAGGTCCGCGCCCGACCTGCTGCGGATGTTCGGCCGTGAGGGACGGCCCACCTGGCCGGGGTAGGCGTTCGCCGAGTACGGGCGCATCGCCGAGGCCCTGCACCTGCTGGCCGTGGTCGACCCGGTCGACGACACCGACCGCTGGCAGATGAACCAGTTCACCGTGCAGGAGTCCCGCCCCAAGCTCACCCGCGACGTGTGCCACGGCAAGTGCGGCACCATCCACCAGGCGTACTGGGAGGGGATGCTGACGTATCGTGCGGCAGGCCGCGCTGCCATTGCGCTTCGGCGGCTGCCGGAGGGCGCGGGCACGTTGGCCTGGTCGGGCCGCGATGAGTCATGCCGTGGGCGCGGCGGCCGCTGTCGCGGAAGCGGACCTCACGCAGGACCTCGGCAGCGATCTGACGGAGGTCGTCGTTGCCCCGCGCAGGCACCGGCCGGGGAGCGGTGTGTGACCGCTCATCCGCCGTACGAGGTGGGGGAGGTGCGGTGTGATGAGGCGCGTACTGCTCGGGGCTTCAGCCGGGGCAGGAGGTTGGGGGTGTGCCTCGGTGATGGCCCTGTGGCTTCAAGGACCTCCGATGAACAAGCGGGCTGGGGTGGCAATGCGTTCATGGAACCGGAGCGCCGTGACGACGTCGCTGCTGGTGTTGGGTGTGTTGGGTTGGTTGCCTGGTGGTGCGGTGGATTTTGAGGGCTGCCCTGTTTCTGCCGTGGGCTGAAGGTGGGCTGCTGCTGTGATGACGGCGAGGAGTAGTCCGGTGGAGCGATTGCTGAGGATACGGGCGGCTGTGGTGAGGCGATGGTGTTCGGCGACCGGAAGGGACAGCGCCACGCAGCGGGCTTGCCCGGGCAGCGGCAGAGAGACCGCAGCGCATACTTCGTTGTCGGAGTACTCCATCACGTCGAAGTGGGAGCCGGTGGGGCCGTGTGTGTCGAGTGTTTGGAAGAGGGCCTTGTGGTCGGTGATGGTTCTGGCGGTGAGGGAGATCGGGCGCCAGCGTGACAGGTGCTCTCTTCTTGCTTCGGACGTCAACTGGGACAGGATGCTCTTGCCGACCGCGCTGGCGTGGGCGCATTCCCTGAACGAAACGTATTCGTCGACCTTTGGGGCGTCGGCCGTGTAGGAGGCGTGGGTGACGGTGAGATCGCCGTCGGTATAGGCGCTGACGTACACCGCGGCGCCCGTGTCCTCGCGCAGCCGGTCGAGGAGCTGCTGGAGGACGTCTTCACCGCGGTCGATCGCCTGCATCAGGGGGCCAGGGGCATACGTGCCGTCGGGCAGGACGGTGGTGAGGCTGTTCTCACTCAGCCAGGCCATCAGCTCGGCGGCCGCCGCCGTGGTGACGCTGGCCGCGCGGGCGGCATCGGCGTTGGTGACGGCCGCGCCCGAGTCGTGGACGAGGTGGAGGACATCCAGCACTCGCAGGGCAGACTCCCATTCCCCAGGCCGGTGTTCGGACCTTGGAGCCGGGGCGGACGGGGTCCACAATCCCTGGGGCGGCGCCCATAACCCGGTCGTGGGGCCGGCCGCCAGCAGCATCGTATGACCCGTGTCGCAGTAGGGGCGCGCAGGCGACGTGTCTGGCGGCAGCGTCTGCGCCGCCCAATCCGCCCCCGCCACCGGCGCAGAAGCCGGATCGGGACGAGCCCCAGGGCTGCCCCCGGAGTCGGCGGTGTGTCCTTGTGCTGCTTCGATCCCGCACCCCGCAGAGCCACGTGGGGCCGACTGCCGCTCCACGCCCTGCCGAGCCGGCGGCATAGTGCCTGGGACGGCCACCGTCTCACCTTGCCCCGATGTCGGGATGACCGGCAGGTGCTGGCCAGGATCAGGAGGGGGAACCGCCCGGAGTCCCAGGGCTGCATGAACCTCGTCGAAGAACTCCGGATCCTCCACCGCAGCCAGGCCGTCACCAGCGGTCGATGCCGGGCGGTCCGCCGCACTCAGCAGCCGGCCCGCATCGCCGTGTCCGTGCCGGGCCGCCTCCGCGACCAGGAACCGTACGTTCTCGCGTCGGTCTGCGCCTGCGCGGGAGGCGAGGGCCGCCATCCTGAACAGCGCCCCGGGGTGCCCGGCCTCGGCAGCCGCACCGAGACAGTCAGCGGCTCGCAGCAGCTCTCCTCGCAGCAGGGCCTTCGTTCCCAGCCGGTAAAGGGAGTTGACACGCTGTGCCTCATCGCCGCTGAGCGCATAGAGGGCCGTAAGAGGCCCGAAGTCCCCATCGGGCCTGTCCCAGAAGTCTCGTCCGGCGAGACGGGCCAGCAATTCCGCGAGCCCGGCCGGGACCACCTGCTTTGGGTGCCCAGCCCCGCTGCTGCGGTCGTCGTACCTGCCCACATCGGTCACCTGTTCCCCTGCTTTCCTTGCTGCCGCTTCTTCTGCTGCCCGTCCCGAATATGCCCAGCGAGGGTGCGCCTCAGCTGCATGACTGCCTTATTGCGCAGGTTGTGAAGGCGGGCCGGAGGGATTCCGAGCAGCGCCGAAATCTCGGCGTCGCTCATTCCGCGGCTCTGCAGATCAACCACTCGCTTGCGCTGGCTGGCCGGCATTTGCGCGATCGCCGGAATCACGAGCTCGTTCAAAACCCGTCGATCCTCATCGACCAGATCACGCTGTCGCGGCACCGTGGTGTCCAAGACCCCGGCGCTGCCCTGCTGCGCCAGGCGTCCGCTCGCCCCCCGTCTTTTGCGCAGCACGTCGACGGCGAGGTTGCGGGACGCCTGCCGCAGGTAGGCGGTCACATTCGTCTCGGGCGCCAGCTCTCCTCTGTCAGCCTTGCGCCCCACCTGCAGGAAAGCCTCCTGCACGATGTCCTGGCATGTGGCCAGCGACAGTGTCCGGTACGCCCGCTGCAGAGCAGCGGGCTGCGTCTTCACGAATGCCTGATACGCATCCAGCAGGCGCTGGCCGACATCTCCGCTCACCGCGACGGCTTTGCCCGACAGCCCGTCGCTTACCACGCTCCGCGCTCCGAATCGGGCGCCGCGTCCTCGGTTGCGGCCTGGGCAGTGAGCTCGACCCGTACTACCACGACGCCACTCGCGTACGGGGCATTGACCTGCACGACGGGGTCACCCCCGGCCTGGGCATCCCGGACCTGGGGCTGTAACACAGCGTCGCGTCGTCCGGCCTCGCAGCCGGCAGATTTCTGCCGCCATACGCGCACCAGGGCGCCCAGCGCGTGCACCGCGCTCACGGCGGCCGGGAGATACCCGGTCCACTCCAAGAACGGCGTCATGTAAGTGGCTCTCCATCCGTCGGACAGGGACGCGCTCCGCGTCTCGCCCACCAGACGCGCCCGCGGCCGCGAATCTCCCCCGCCGTACCCGCAGTTCACTCAAGCTAGTGACAAGTGGAACGCCTGCTCGACAACTTGAGGTGCGGGATGGGGCCTGCCGGGCGGACACCCGGCCACGGCGAGACGCAGCCGACGGTGGAGCGGCTGCACTTTCGAGTTCAGAACGTGGCATGCCGACATACGCCGATTGCGGCAGAGCCCAGGAGCTCAGTGGGCGGCCGCATCCACCCGCCCATCGGCGGACACGGGCTGGCCAAGGCGAACCTCAGGGCCTGCGAGCCGTTGTAGAGGGGGAGAGGCACCTGGAACGGGCAGCCGAGTCCCGCACGGAGGCGGATATCGCCTTTCACGAGACCATGCGGTCGCCCGCCGGGCTCGGTCGGCAACGACTGGCGGCGCGCGGCCGAGGTACATGCAATCAGTGGGCCGTGGAGGGAGCGAATGAGCGGCAGGGCGGACGTACACGCGGTGCTGGAGCTGGTGCACGACCAGCAGCAGTTGGCTGCGCACGGCTGGAGCGTGGATGGGCCGCAATCGCCGTTGCGGCGCGAGGCCTTGGGCCGGGTGCATGCCCTTGGGCTCGTGGAGAGCGCCGACGTGCTGATGAGAGCGACGCTGTCCGCACTGGAGCAGCGCCCCGTGCGGTGGGCGGTCCGCCTTGCCCCAAGCGGTCACGACCTACTCCTCTACACCCGCAGCCGACCCGTCCCGGGCGGGGGAGAACCACTGCCGGGCCACCGGCTGGTTGAGCTCGTGCCCTCGCAGATGGACGCCTTGCGTGTATTGACCCAACTCGCTGCTCAGCTGCGGGTTGGGCTGGAGGAGGGCATGGTCGAGCAGGTACGCACGGCGGTGTTCGACCGGGGTGTGCAGCGGTGGCGGCTGTATCTGACCCCGATGCAGATGGCCTGCGTGGCGTACGGGTTCTGGCTGCATGAGCTGGCGGGGTCGGCGGCGGAGGCCCGCCGCTTCGCTCGCGACTACGACATTCAGTACGACCCTGCCAGCCCAGGCTTGCCAGGGCAGCCGTGACGGGCTGGTGTTTGCGCCGCGAGAAGCTGAGTCGTCCAGCGGGCTGCCGGGCCCCGGCGGTGTCAGCCCGTGCCGGGCACACCCGTGACGCCGATACGCAGTGTCCTGCGTATCGGGCTGGTGCCTCCGCCTCGGCGGTGGCCCGGTCGTCCCGCAGGGGAGGGTGCCTCTGCCGCTGCAGGACCTGCAGATCGTCTTGGCTCCGATCCGGCTGGTGTGGGAGCGCTTGGAGCATTCGGCCGCAAGCTGGTGGAGGCCGCGACCCGCATTGAGTTGGTCAAGGTAGCGGGTTTCGCGTGCCGGGAAGCCGCGCCGGAGATCCGTGCCGACCCCCTCGCCCGGCGCCTGGACGAGCAGTTGCGGTTGGGAGCGCCGATCACGAGCCCTGTGGGCTGGCTGGTCAGCCGTGCGCTGCCGCAGCGTCAGGAGTGCGGCGACCGGCGGTGTGACGTGGGCACGCTGCTGGACTCGGTCCGGCACTGCCTGCGGTGCGAGGGCCGGCGCGTCGGCAGCCGTGCCCGACGCCAAGTGGTCACGGCTGCCGTGCAGGCCGCGCTGCCGTATGCCACGCCAGAGAGCGCCGTGCGGCGGCCAGCTGGCAGTTGCACGAGACCGTGACCGCCCAGCCGTGGGCCCGCGAGCACCGCTGGGAGCAGGAGCGCGCCCGCAAGGCGGCGGCCACCAAGGCCCGCGCCGCCGTCGTGGCCGCGCGCTCCGCCCTCGCCGCACCGGCCGCCCTGCAGGCCCTGGCCGTGCTGCCGCTCCCGGCCCGGCACCTGCGCCGGAGCTCGCGCACGTCGTCGACCGGGAGCTGGTCCTCGAGGACCTGACCCGCGAGCAGGCCCGGGTCTGGCGCACCCGCGTCGCGCAGGACCACGAGATCCTGTTTGCGCACATCGACCGGTATGGCGATGTATCGGCCAGGAGGTGCAGTCGGGGGTGTTTACCCCGATCGGGGCGTCGGTCGGCTGAAGGCGCCTGGCTGGCGCCCGGCCAGGCGGCTGCTCATGAGCATGGTCATGGACCACAGCACCATGGCCTCGTGCATGGCGGGCAGTGTCTCGTAGTCACGCACCAGGCGGCGCGAGCGCATCAGCCAGCTCAGGGTTCACTCCACCACCCACCTGGGCGGCAGCACCACGAATCCGCTGGTGGAGTCGGTGCGTTTGACGATCTCAAGGGTGAGCTGGAGTTTCTCGGCCGCCCAGTCGACGAGCCGACCCGCATAACCGCCGTCCGCCCAGACGAGACGGATGGAGAAGTACATGGTGCCCAGCCGCCCGAGCAGCGGGACGGCGGCGTCGCGATCGTGCACGCTCGCCGCACTCACCGCGACGGCCAGGACCAGGCCGAGACAGTCCACGACCAGGTGCCGCTTGCGGTCTCCCACCCCTTCTTCCCGCCGTCCCACCCGGACGTTGAGCGCGGGGTGTTCGTCGCCGTCCGCAGTGACTGCGAGTCCACGATGGCGGCCGTCGGGTCCGGCGAACGGCCCTCCTTCTGGCGGACCTTGTCGCGCAGCCGGTCGTGGAGCTCTGTGAGCAGGCCCGTCACCTGCCAGCGTCGGGCGAACGCGTGCGCGCGCCGGTACGGCGGGCAGTCACAGGGCAGGTTGACCCACTTGACGCCGTTGTCGACGACATAGCGGACCGCATCCAGCGTGGTCGCCTGCTGGGAGAGGAAGGTCTGGCTGCGGGAGATGTCCGAGAGACGGACCCAGGCGGAGAGGCTGAACGACTTGGTCGTAGGACCAGGTGGTGGTCGGTGCGGCCGGTGACGACCACGCCGGACAGGCGGCGGTCGATGGTCGAGGGCGGGGTGTAGGTGCCCTTGCGCCGACCGGGCGTAGGTCAGCACCACGCAGCCGTCCTCGCCCTTCACGCCATTCGTGGCGGGCAAGTTCGGGAGCCCAGTTCCCCCGGTCCAGTACCTGCCGGGGACGTGCGGTTCTGCCTGCCCGATCCGACGGGTCGCGAGCGGTGGCTGCGGCTGGACGAGATCCCGCTGCCGCCGAGTGCGCCGGCCGCCTGGCCCCGGTCGTAGACGGTGAACCCGGGCGGGGAATTTGTCATGGGCATCAAGCGGGTCGCGGTCACCGGCAAGCACGGCGAGAGCGGCCAGGGGCCCGGGCGGGGGCCGTCACGCTTCCCGCCCGGGCTCCTGAGTCCGATGGGCCTGCCGGTGGTCTACCGGGTCAGGCGCAGGTGCCAGCCGTCGGCCCCGCGGGCGAGGGCGGGGATGTAGGTCTCGGGCGCGGGGCGGCCGGCGTCCTCCCAGGCGGTCAGCCAGTCGCGCAGGACGGCGAGGGATGGGGAGTCGGGGCGGTCGGCGAGGATCGTGCCGTCCTGCTGGAGGACGGCGGCCGTCGTCGCAGTGGAGTGGCCGATGGCCCACAGGTCCGGGGTGAGGCCGGCCATGGTGAGCTGCGGGTCGGCCTGGGCGGCGGTGAAGGTCCGCCAGGCCGGCCAGTCGAGTTCGAGTTCGTCTGCGTCATACGGCTCGGTGTGGGCGTCCTTGAGGAGGCGGGCGAGCGCGGTGCGGGCGCCGGTGTGGAGGCGGTCGTCGCGGCCGCGCCAAGCGATGGAGATCCACGACGGTGCGGGGGTGCGGTTCTCCCAGTCCACCCACCGGCCGGGCAGGTCGAGGTTGTCCTTCGGGGAGCCGGTCGTCTCGATGTACCCGCCGGTGAACACCTCCTCCACCACCGGCTCGGTGTCGTGCACGCGGACCTTCGCGACCACGGTCATGTTGGGGACGGTCGCGATCGGCAGCGGGGCGACGATCAGGCCGCCGTCGATGACCTGGTCCACCCACGTTTTCGGCAGCAGAGGCGGGGTGCACCAGGCCACCATCCGGTCGTAGGGGGCCTTGTCCGCGAAGCCGGCGGTGCCGTCGGCGACGTGGCAGCGGATGTGGTCGAGGCCGCGCTCGTGGTGGATGAGGTTCGCCCAGCGCACGAGGTAGGCGTCGATGTCGAGGCTGGTCACCGCGCCGGTGGGGCCGACGAGTTCGGCGAGCAGGGCGCCGGAGTAGCCGGAGCCGGTGCCGAACTCGGCGACGTTCATGCCCGCCTGGACGTCGAGGGTGGTGAGCTCGCGGTGGATGACGGCCGGGTTGGAGCGGTGCGGGGTGGCGCCGCGGCCGTCGTGGTGGGTGTAGTGGCGTTCGGGGACGGTCGTGGCGGCGTCGGAGACGGCGGTCACTGCTCACTCCTTCGAGGGGCTACGGGCACTCGTATGCGAGAACTGCTCCGGGCGGGTGAAGGACACGCGCCCGGCGGTTCGTTGGCGGGTCAGATGGTCAGGGCGGTGTGGTGGTGCCATCCGGCGGCGGTGTACTCGCCGACGGGGCCGTGGCCGGGCAGGTCGGCCCAGGCGTGGTACTCGACCGGCGGCGGGGCGAACCGGGCCCCCAGGCGCCAGTCGAGGCGGCGGCCGAGCAGGGCGGCGGCGAGGACGGCACCGAGAGAGGTCTCCATGCAGGCGGCCCGCCCGGGCCACCAGCGGGCGGTGTGCCGTACGGCGCCGACGAGGGCCTCGGCCCGGGCCGCGTCCAGCTCGCGCCGGCCCAGGCGGCGGGCGAGACGGGCGGCCCGGACCGTGTGCCGGAACGGCAGCCGGAGCAGGACCAGGGCGAGAGCGAGCCCGGCCGCGGCTGCCAGGCGTTCGGAGAAGGTGCCGGTCCGGACGGTGGAGTACGCCTCCATGCTGGTCACGAGGGCCACCTCCACCGGCGGCAGTGCGTCCGGGCCGGCGCCTGGCCGTCGTGGGCGAGGCCCTGGGCGGCCAGGGCCTCGGCGACCGTGCGGACGTCGGCGGTGGCCTGCCCGGCGTTGATGCCGTACCGCTCGGAGTACTGGCCGGCGGCCTCCTCCTGGGTGGTGGAGGCGAGCAGGAGCATCACCGCGGCCGACGCGGTCGGCGTCAGGTAGGCCCAGCGGCCGGTCCGTTCGTTGAGGATCGCGCCGCCCTCGTCGGTGAGCACGGGGTGGGTACCTTCACGCAGCCGCCACATGGCCGCTCACCTCCTCCCAGCACGCCGCCCGGGCGGCGGCGTGCTGGCGCAGCCACACCTCGGCGGCCACCACCAGGTGCAGGGCGCCCTGGGCGGTGGGCTGCCCGGCCGCGGCCCGCGTGAGCGCGTCTGCGACCGGTTGCTCGGTGACCAGCCCGAGCGCCGCCAGCTGCGACGACGGCCCCAGCAGGTCCTTGAGGACGGGCGCGTTGTCGCGCAGGCCCGCGTACGCGAGGGCGTTGAATCCGCCCTTGGTCGTACGGGCGAGCACGAAGCCGGGCAGGACCCGGCTGCCGGTGAACGCCGCGTCCAGCAGCGGCTTGTAGGTGCCGGGGGCGCCGCGGTCGTCGGCGGGCACGGTGAGGCAGGCCCGGATTACCTCGTTGTCCAGGAACGGGGCGGCCAGGTCGATGCCGTGCCTGGCGAGTGCGAGCGTCCGCCACCCGGCGCTGTCTGCGCCGATCCGCGCGAGGTCCTGCCGGTCGGACCACTCGGCCAGCCGGGCCGGGGCGTCGGTGAGCGCGCCTGCGGCCTCGTCCACGGCGGAGGCGAGCATCAGCCGGGCGCTGTGGGTCATCCAGTCCGCAGAGGCGAGCAGCGGCGTCCAGGCGAGCGGGCGCTGGGCTTGGGGAATCCAGTCCCGGGCCGGGCCCCGTAGTTCGGCGGCCGTCTGCCACCAGGCGCCGGCCAGGTCGACCTTGGAGGCCGGGCGGACCCTGGGCACTGGGCGCGAAGATCTTCCCGAGGGTCGCCAAGGTGTTCAGGTCGTGGAACTCCCAGCGTACGAAGCGGTGTGGCTCGGGCAGAGAGAGTTCACCGTCCCAGCGGGAGATGCGGACCACGGCGGTGACGCGGCGTACATCCAGGCGGTCGTCGTGCAGCACGGTGATGACGTGAGCGTCGTCCACGCGGGCCGTCAGTCCGGTCTCCTCGTTCAGCTCCCGCACCGCGGCCGCTGGTGCGGCCTCGTCTGTCTCGATGCGGCCGCCCGGTAGCTCCCACATGCCTCGGGTGGAGCGACCCAGCAGGACCCGGCCGAACGTATCGGTGACCACCACTGCGGCACCGAAGACGGCCTGCGGCTCGGGCCGCAGCTTCTCCTCCGCGCTGAATCCGGCCGGTCCGCGCAGGACCAGCACCGCCAGGCCCTCCGCGTCGAACTGCTCGACGTCCTCGAACCCGTCGGTGAGCGCGGCTAGTTCGTTCTCGTCCAGCGCGATGTGGCGCCGCTCTTCCGGCGTGTTCTCCACGATCGGCGTGATGATGACCAGCACCCCACCCTCGCGCAGCCGGGCGGCCAGACGGCGAAGGACACGGGCGCGATCGCGGACGAACGCGATGCACAGCCGCAGCACGATCAGGTCGTAGCCGTCCTCGGCAAGAGCGGCCAGGTCGTCGCGCTCGACATCCAGGCTCAGCCAGCGCACCCCCTCCACCCCGGCGTGCTCCGCGCGGGCCCGCTCTAGCGCGCCCTCGGCGAAGTCCGCTCCGTCGACGGTGTAGCCGAGCGAGGTGAGGTAGACGGACATCTCGCCCGTTCCGCACCCTACGTCGAGCGCGCGGCCGCCCTGGGCTGCCGGGGCATGCTCGACGAGCAGGCGCTTCTCCTCGTCGCCGAGCCGCCGGAAGCCTCGCCCTTCGGTGTAGTGCTCGGACCAGTCAGTGCGGGTGAATCCCACAAGGTCGCTCCTCGTTCGTGAAAGGCGGGGTGATGGTGCGGTGTCAGGGCAGTTCGATGGGGCCGTACAGGGCGGCCGGCTGCTGGGTCTGCAGGGCCCAGTACCGGTCGCCGAACGACCAGTGCCACCACTCGGTCCCGTAGTTGATCAAGCCTGCGGTGGACAGCGCGTCGCCCAGGGTGGCCCGGTTCGTGCGAGCCCGGGCGCTCAGGTTGGGGGCGTCGGTGTAGCAGGCGCCTTCGGACTCTTCGGGGGAGGCGTTGACGCGCGTGCCCATGTCCAGCTCGCGGCCCTGGTGGTCGATCAGCGTCACGTCGACGGCCGCGCCGGCGGAGTGCGGCGCGATCTCCGGTGGTGAGACGAAGCGGCTGGCGGCCTCCCGGAGTTCGGCGGCCTGCCAGTCCGGGTGGGCGCGGCCGAGCTCGTCGGAGTACTCCTCGAAGTACCGGCGCTGCAGGGAGGGGGGCCGGTAGCCCTCGATGAACAGCAACTGCACACCGCCGGGGAGCAGCGATTGCGCCTGCTGGAGCCGCGTGAGCACGCCCTGGCGGACGTGGGCCCAGGCGCCCGCAGCGTCCTGCTTGCGGTCGTCGACCCTCAGGCCGTGCACGCGGGTGTCGAGGAGGACTTCGCCGCGCTCCTGGACAGGGATCGCGGCGACCCGCGGGTCCGACATCAAGACGATGCTGCTGGCGCTCATGCGTTCCCCCAGGTGTCGATGTATGCGGCGACGCCGGTGCGGCGGGCCTCCTCCACGGCGCGCAGCCGCACGAAGTCGCGGGCCGGCATCAAGGCCTCCCACTCGGCCAAGGGCAGGACGCGGGCCCCGTCGTGCTCGCGCGGATTGAGGGTGATGCCCCGGATCTGTTCATCGGTCAGGCGACCGCCGTCGAAGATCAGCTGCAGAGTGCTGTACGGACGCTGCTCCCGGGGCAGCCCGAACACGGTGGCCAGCAGCCGGGGCGGCCCCGCGGCGGTCATGCCGGTCTCTTCCCGGCACTCGCGCACCACCGCGTCCCAGGGCCGCTCGCCCAGATCCATCGCGCCACCGATCATGTGCCAGGGGTGGCCGGGGGAGTAGACGGAGTGCAGCTGCAGGGGCCGGTCGTCCTCGTCGGTGACGTAGAGGCACACGTACGCGGCCGCCCGGGGCAGTGAGTCGGCGTACTGCTGCGGCGGCACCCACGTCGAGTCCGGCTGCGCACTGGGCACAGCACTGGCACGTTGACGGTGGCGGGTCATCCGCATCAGCGCCGGGCTGCCGCTGAAGCCGAGCTCCCGGTGCAGGGGCGCAGCCTCCGGGCTGGTGTGCAGCTCGAACAGGGTGACGTCCTCGACGTCGGCGAGGTGGTCGAGGAGTGCGGATAAGACCGCCCGGGCGTAACCGCGGCGGCGGAACTCGGGCTGGGTGGCGACGATCTGTACGCGGGCCGCCCGGCCCCGGGGGTAGGCAGGGGCCGGGAGCACGGGGTGTATCAGGCCGAGGGCGCAGGCGGCCATCGTGCGGTCCGGGGCGTCGACGACGAAGGCCCGGGCGTCTCCCTCCGGCGTGAGCCGTGGCGCCAGCTCGTCCGTGCACTGCCGGACCCAGTCCTCGGCGAACGGTGCGGACAGGACGTATGCGGAGCGCATCCGGGTGACGGCTTCGGCGTCAGCGGGGGTTGCCGCGCGGACCGGCGGCCGTCCGGCGGCGTCGCGCGGCTCGGCCGCGGCAGTGGGTGCTGAGTCGGCGTTCACTGGGCGTCTCCTGTTGGTGAGAGGGCGGCACAGTGCTCGGCGCGCAGCCGGGCCAGGGTCCGCCGGCCGCGTTCGACCAGCTCGGGGTCACCGTGGGCGGCGCCGTAGGCGATCCCGCTCACGGAATCGAGCGCTGCGTCGATGAGGAGGCGGGCCTGTTCGGCGGCGGTCAGGGACCTGCCGTACCCGGTCAGGAACGCCTCGAGGAGGTCGTCGCGGCCAGCCCAGGCGTCGGAAAGGCGAACCAGATCCCGTACGGCCGGCCCCGGTTCGCTGCGCTCGAGGTCGATAACCGCCACGAAGACCTCACGGTCGTCCGTTTCGTCGGCGGCGTCGGGGGTGGCGAGGATGTTGCGGAGCTGGAAATCTCCGTGGGTCTCCACCCACTCCAGTGGTGGCAGGTCCTCGGCCTGCCGGACGAGCTCGCGGACGAACTCCTCATCACCCGGAAGTAGATGAGACCGCGCCCCGGCCAGGTGCCGGTCGGCCTTGGCCACGGCCGGGCCGCTGCCGGCGGGAGCGGGCCGTGGGAGAGAGGACTGGTGGATGCGGCGGGCCAGCGCCCCGATCCGGTGGAAGACCTTCCTCTCCCGCTCCGGGGCAAGGACGGCGCCGTGCAGCGGGCGGCCCGGCACCGCGGTGAGGACCACCGCCCGCAGGGTCTCGTCGGCGGCGACCAGCCGGGGGGCGGCCGCCCCCAGTCCCGGTGCCCACGTCCGTAGCCCCCGCACTTCCCTGCCGTGGAACCGCTCGCTCTGGTGCACCTTCACATACCAGGTGCCGCCCTGGACGCCGTGGACCCGCCACACCCGGCTCTCCTCGCGCGCCCATGACGTATCCGTCCACTGCGCGATCCCGCCGACCGCCCGCTCCGCAAATTCCACGACCGCAGCGTCGGGACGGGCGGCAGATGCCTGGCCGGTCACGTCCGGCACGATGAGCAGCCGGTCGGCACCGGGGTCGAAGGCGATGCTGTCGCCGGGCAGTTGGAAGTGCAGGGCGAGCCGCGCGCCGGCGCTGTAGGTGTCCAGGCCCGCACGGCAGTACGCCACCATTGGGGCGGGCAGGGCGGTAAGGGGTGCCCAGTCCATCGCGTCGCAGACGTCCGGCTCGGCAATCTCCGGCTCGCCCTTCCACCGCCGGATCTCGAAGAAGTGCCCGGTACGACTGGCGCCTCCGGGGCTGCGGTGGTGCACGGTCACGGCGGCCCGCACGTCGGCCGGGTCGATGACGACACCGGTCTCCTCCCGTGCCTCGCGGATCAGGGCGGTGACCACGTCCTCGTCCGGACCGTCCAGATGCCCCGACGGTAGGTGCCACAAGCCGGCGGCGTACACCTGCCCGGCCCGCCGGGACAGCAGAACCTGCGGCCCGTCGGCGGTCTCCCGACGCAGGATCAGGTGGACGTCCACCGGCTCGGTGTGCCGCTGCTCGCTGCTCATCGCGCTCCCTCCGGACGCCGGGCGAGCAGAATCCTGAACGTCGCTTCCTCGACCAGAGACCCGTCCACTGGGTGCGCGTGGAGAAGTGCGAGGGCTTCGTCCTCGAACGCCTGGTGCCGCCCTGCGAAGAGCTCGGGAGCGGCGAACGACGTGGTGCGCAGGTAGCCGAGCACCTCGTGCGGTGCCCAGGCGCGGGTCACCGGGAACAGGTGCTCGGTGACGTCTTTGAAGGGCGAGTCGGCGAGGTCCTCCTCGTACGAGCGGCGGGGCTCGGCGTAGGCACGGCGGGCGCCCGCCCGGCGCTCGGCGCCCAGGTAGCGCTGGATCAACTCGCGCAGCGCACGGGTCCAGTCGGCGTCGTGGGTCCACAGGCTCCCGTCGCCCATGATCGCTACTGCGGCACCTGGTGTGGCGACCCGGTCGGCCATCTCCAGGACCGCCTCACCGTTCATCCAGTGGTAGGACCGGCAGAAGGTGATCAGGTCCGGGCCGGAGTCCGGTTCGCCGGGCAGCGTCGCGAGCGGCTCGTAGGCGTCGGCCGCCGCGTGGACCAGGGTGAGGGTGCAGTGGCCGAGCACGGGGGTGAGGGCCTGCCTGGCCTGATGCAGCATCTGCGGGCTGACGTCGACCGCTTCGATGTGCGTCAGCTCAGCGCCGGCGGACAGGAGCGCGAGGGGCACCTGCCCGGTTCCAGTGCCCAGGTCGAGCAGCACCGGGGACGGCCGGCCCCGCAGCGTGCCGGCGAGCAGGCACACCGCCGCCTCCGGCAGGCCCGGGCGGTGGCGGGCGTAGGTCAACGCCGCGCCCTCGAACATGGCCTCATGCTCCGGTGCAAGGCCCGGAAGGGGCCCGTCGGGGTAGGTCACGAGGTGGCTCCCTCATCGCGCGGGTGGGAGGCGGGCAGGTGCCAGGACAGGCATCCGCACTCGGACACGGCGCGCTGCACGCCGTCCGCGTCGAAGTAGAGGCGGTAGCGGTCGGGGGAGCGTGCGGCCCGCCACCGGTCGGCGAGGTCCTGGATCTCTTTCCAGATGTCCCGCGGCCCTTGGACGGTGACGCTCCAGCGCCGGTGGCCCACCGGCTCCGCGCGCATCCAGGATCCGCAGCCAGGTGCGCCGATCGCCAGGTGCTCAGACCCGAAGTCCCGCACCAGACCGCCTCCGAGGAGATGGTCGGCCGCCAGCCAGAATCCGCGGTCGCTGTCCGCGGGCGGCGCCAGCTGGCTCCGCTGGGTCCACGTGCCCGGCTCGGTCGCCATACGGGAGGCCGCAAACGCGGCGCTGGGGTGACGCAGACCGAGGAGGACCATGCCTTCCTGTTCAAGGTAGAGGTGGACACCGACGACGTTGAGGCGGGCCTGCCCGCCGGGGCGGGCCTGCGCCGGAACCCGCGACCGTGTGGGAGCCTGGGCCTGGTGGAGGTTGATGACCTGCTCCGTCCAGGGGCACATCGTCAAGTGCGGGATGGTCTCGGCATCGAAGTGGCGGAACATGATCCCCTCCGGGCAGGGGAGATCGTTGGCGTCGCCGTCCCAGGTTCCGAGGTAGACGCGGATCTGGCCTTTGGCCCCGTCGGGGCCGACGCAGTCGACCACCGTGAACTCTTCCAGCGGGAGCTCCAGGCCAGTCTCTTCGAGCAGCTCGCGCTGTACCGCCTCGTCTGAGGACTCTGTTCCTTCGCGATTACCGCCCGGGATGCTCCACGTCCCGGGGTCGCAGATCTTCTTGTTGGCGTCGCGAAGGTGCAGCAGGTATCGGCCACGGGAGTCGACCAGCAGTGCGGCCGTTCCGCGCGGGTCTTCAGACACGGTCATCTCAGGCTCCTTGACGTGCGGATACGCAGACGGGCAATCGGCCAAGGGAGGTGAGCGTGCAGCGGCGCGGAGGCGCCCCTTGGCCGTCGTCCAGCTGGGTCGACAAACTCAACGACCTGGCGCAGATTTCGAACTGGTGTCTTTCGGTCGGGCTGAAAATGCCAGCAGTTCGGGGTTCGCACATCGTGTGGAATGCACCGACCCTTGTCGGCTCAGGGCCCCGGTTCGAAGAGTGGTTGGCCGAAACGCCGACGGTCGTGAGTCCACAGAGTCACGTCTACAAGCGGGCGACGGCCTGCCAGGAGGCTTGGATGATCTGACGGGCGGTGCGGAACATCTCGGCACCGTGGGCGCCGTCGGGGAAGCGCTCGACGACGCGGTGGTGAACGTGCTGCCGGTAGGCCAGCGCGGTCAGGCCACTGAAGACCTCCATGTCGAGCTGCTGCTGTGAGGCGAAACAGGCCAGTGCCGCCCGCTTGGCTTCAAGGAGGTCCGGGGTACCAACGAAGTACAGGTTCGGCTCGAAGTTGCGGCTGTAAGGGGAGCGGAAGTAGATCAGGTCGGCGGCCTCACGCATCGCGACGGTGCTGGCCTCCTCGCCGGTGACGGCGTGGTCGAGGTGCTGGTCGTCGGGGTAGTGGGTGTAGACGATGTCGGGGCGCTCGATCGCGAAGGCGTCGAACAGGGCCGCGTTGATTGTGCCGCGGTGGTCGGTGAACCGGGTGTCGGGTATGGGGGAGAAGGTGTAGCCGCCGATTCCGAGGATCTTTGCGGCGGCCAGGCACTCGTCACGGCGCGCAGCGCCGTCGCCGTTGTCGGCGCGCCCGACGCACAGGCAGTGGACACGGACGTGGTCGCCGGCGAGGACGTGGTCGCGGATGCGCATGCCCATGGCGAGCTCGGCGTCGTCGGGATGGGCGACGACGACCAAGACGGACCGGGGAATGGTCAACGGGACTCCTCGTTGGGGGTGATCTGCAGAGCACTGTGCAGACGGCGGCCGTCGAGGCCCTGCCAGAGGAAAGGTTCGTGTTCGTGCTGTGGCCAGCGCAGGTAGTGGAGACTGCCGACGGTGTCTGCTGGTTCGCGGCCGTTCCTGTAGGCGATCTTGGAGGTCTGGCCGCCGTCGAGGTGGAACACCGCCGCCGGGTCGTGGCCGGCCCGCTCACACAGTTTGGCGGTCTCCTGGACGGTGACGCCCTGGAATGTGGGTGCGAGCGGTGCACCGTCCAGGACGGTGAGGGTCAGATGCCGGCCGTCGAGGGCGAGCAGAGTGCGGGCGTGGCGGACGTCGGGACGGAATGGGCTCGTGCCGAGGCTCTGGTCCCAGGCGGCGGTCAGTCCGGCGGCGGCGTCGCCGGCGGACGGCCCCAGGGACAGGGCGCCGCTGACGTCGGCGGTGGCGAAGGCGTCGATGGCCGTGACGTCGACGGGCGCGCCGGGGACGAGGTGTGCGGGCCATGGCCGGTGACTGCGCAGGACGTAGGCGCCGGCGAACAGGTCGGCGCTGCCGCCGGGGTGCAGGGCGGTGATCCGCGCCCCGGTGGGGGTGGAAGCGATGGTGCAGTCGAGGACTGCAGGGTCGCGCGGCGTGGCGTTGGCGGCCGGGTCGACGTCGCGGCGGAAGCCCGTGCGGGGGTCGTCGTGGTAGCGGATGCGGCAGTTCGCCGCGCCGTACACGGTGAGGTGACCGGGCGGTGCCGGGTCCAGCGGTGGCTCCTTGGAGCCGCTCCAGGTGTGCGTGCGGCCAGCGACGGTGAGGGTGCCGGTTGCGGACAGGGTGCGTACGACCGGGCGAGCGTGGTGGATGAGGAGGGCGGGTTTGGTGACGGTGGGCAGGCTGGCGGCGTGGTGGTCGCGGACGGCGAGGTCGAGGCAGGGTTCGGCGGGCTGGTAGTCAGGGTCGTCCGAGATGTAGGCGAAGGCCCCGGAGACCGCGGCGATGACGGGGCCGGTAACGAGGCGGCGCAGGTGGAAGCCGCGCCGGGAAGAGACAGGTCGGCACAGAGTGCGGTCCAGGTCGACGGTGAGGGTGTAGGCGTTGGTGAGGCAGCCGTCGCTGAGGTCGATCGGGCGGGCGGTGAGGACGACGCCCGGTGCGAGGTGGCGGGTCCAGGTGGGGGTGGGGCGGGCGAACGGGCTCTGGTCGCGGGCCAGCGACTGGATGCTGGGCACGTGGACGCCGCGGGCGCTCAGTTCGGCGAGCGGGACCAGGTCCGGATGGTCACCGGGCGGGGCGAGGGGGACGTTCATGCCGTCACCGGTCCGGCGGCGACGTCCAGCAGGTCGGGGACGGTAAACGGCCCGGCGTCCAGCAGACAGCGCAGGGTGTGGCGTAGCCGGTCGGAGGTGGCAGGAGGGGCGGTCGCCGGGTAGGGAACGGTGCGGGCCTCCAGCCGGTACAGCAGCACTCCGGCGGTCACCGTCGCGAGGAGGCCGTCAGTGCGCCAGGGCCAGGCAGGACCGGGAAGGGTGTAGGCGTCGAGGAACGCGGCGGCGAGCGGGTGCGGGCACTCGGGCCGGGCTGCGTGGTGCAGGACCAGGTGGGCGAGCAGGTAGGCAAGATCGAACAGCGGCGCGCCCGTGTGCACGTTGTCGAGGTCGACGAACGCGGTGCGGCCCGCCCCGAGGCTGAGGTTCTTCGGGCAGGCGTCGCCGAGGATCAGCTGCCGGCCGGGCAGGGCATCCAGACGGTGGCACGCTTCGTCGAGGGCGCGGTGGCCGCAGGCGCGCAGGCAGTAGCCGTAGGCATGCTCGACACGGAAGAGGTCGTCGCCGTCGCCATCGCGCAGCGGCGGCAGGCCGGCCGTGGTGTGGTGGATGCGGGTCAGGGCGGTGCCCAGGCGCGTGCACTCCTCGAGGGTGGCGGCGCGCTGGTCGAGGTGCTCGCGCCAGGTTCGGCCGTCGGGAAAGACGTCGGTCATCACCATGGTGTGCGCGTGGGGCAGGAACGCCAGGACCTTCGGGAAGAGGTCCGGCAGTAGGCCGTGGTGGAGGGCCAGGGCACGGTGCTCGACCGAGATAAGTGCCGGGTCGGTGGCGATGTGCGCGATCCGGGCGAAGCGGCGACCGCGGACCTTGACGATGACGGTGCCGGCCTCGCCATGGAGGCGGAAGACGTGGCTGACGTTTCCGCCGGTGCACGCCTCGACGCGGGCGGGGCGTCCGATGTGCGGATGGCATGCGGCCAGAACCTGGTGCAGGTGCGGGCCGAGGACCGTTCCCAGGTCGGGTTCGGTGAGGTCAATGGCGAGCGAGTTGATCATCGCGTGGCTCCCACGGTGGCGAGGGCGCGTGCGGTCGGGGCCGGGGGCGCGGCCGGGCGGAAGTCGAGCACGACGGGGGCGGCGGGCCGGCCGGCATCGGCCCATCGCTGGGACATCGACAGGTAGGCGCCGGCCATCAGGCGCGCGGGGCGCCGGTGGTCGGCCAGGTCGGAGGCCATCTCCGTGCGGGGTATGTGTCCGGTGAGGTAGGAGAGGAACTCGGTGATGGCGCAGGTGCGTGCCGAGCGCTGGGTCGGGAGCACCGCGTTGTCGCCGCTGCCGTGGACGAGGTCGGCGAAGGCGAGCGCGCGGTGCCGCTGCCAGTCGGGGCGCAGCCGGTCGTTGCGGAAGACGTGGAGTTCGATGTGGTCGGCACCGCCTGCCGCCCGCCGGTCGACCCCGTCCTCGTCGCCGTGGAGGGTTTGTAGGACGTGCAGGTGCAGGGCCTGGAAGGGCCCTTGCTGGATGATGTGGGTTTCCTGACCGATCCGGCCGTTGCCCTTGTAGAGGCCGCCGGGCACCGGGTGAAGGGCGCTGCGCTGGGAGAAAGTGGTGTGGTTGAGGTTGTGACTGCCGAGCGTCATCACCCGTCCGCAGCTGCGGTAGGCGACGTTGAGGAACACGTCGACCTCGCCGAAGCCGGCGGTGAGCCGGTCCAGGTCCTGCCCGGTGTACGGGTTGCGGTCGGCGAAGCCGGGCAGCAGCCGGGCGTGGTCGGCGACGGTGAGCTGGGCGAGGAAGTCGGAGGGCCTGGTGCACGCGGCGTGGACCTCGATCTCGTCGATCTCCTTGCCCGGGCGCTCTCCTGCGGCCAGCCACCACGGCACGGTGTCGAAGTGGTGGTAGCCGGAGTGCGCGGCCTTGCCGTAGCCGCGGTCGAAGCCGTGGTAGCCGAGGTCGACGAATTCGTCCGGCAGCCGCCACTGGCCGTCGCCGTGGCTGGACTGGACCGAAGTGACGGGGCAGTTCGTGGCCTCGGCCACCTCGGCGATCAGCTCCCGCACCCGGCGGAAGGCGGGGTGCCAGCGGCGCTGGCTCAGCACACTGACCACCATCTGCGGATCGAGCCGCCGCGCCGCCCGGTAGGCGTCCAGCAGGGTGTCGAAGTCGTCGGCGATCGCCGCCGCGGCCGCCGGGTCGATGGACGCGCCCGGATGCACGGTCAGCGGCTTGTCCAGCAGCACCGGCAGGCCCCGCTCCATCGCCCACAGGGCGTAGGGCAGGTGCACGGACGGCTCGGTCGCCACGACGACCGCGCCGATCCGCTCCCGCGCCACCACGCCCTCCAGCACGCGCCGCACACCGTCGGGCAGGGATCGCTGGGAGACGGGGAACGGCTGGACGGGAACGACGGGCATGCGCCGCGGACGGCCCGGCGTGCCGTACTCGACTGTGGCAGTTGCCGCGTCGGGCAGGTCGGCGCCGGTGACGGTGCCAGCGAGGCCGGCGTCCTGGGCGACGGCCAGCGCGGGCAGGTGGTTGAGGCGGGTGTGCGGGCCGACCCCGACGATCAGCACGTTCACGGCACCGCTCACCGGCCCACCGCCGCGCGGCTGATCCCGGCGCCGAGCAGCGGCAGGACGCCCTCGCCGACCTCGTACGCCTCTTCCAGGTGGGGGAACCCGGACAGGATGAATTCCGTGATGCCGAGCGCCGCGTACTCGTTGATCCGGTCGGCGACCTCGCGGTGCGAGCCGACCAGCGCGGTGCCCGCGCCGCCGCGCAGCAGCCCCACGCCCGCCCACACGTTCGGCCACACCTCCAGGTCGGAGGTCCGGCCGCTGTCCCGGAAGGCCGCGTGCAGGCCGCTCTGACGGGCCTGCCCGGTGGACTGGCTGTGGGCCAGGGTGGCCTGCACCCGTGCGACGTGCTCCGGGTCGATGCCGGTCAGCAGGCGCTCGGCGGCGGCCCACGCCTGCTCGCTCGTGTCGCGGGCAACGACGTGGAACCGGATCCCGAACCGCGGTGTGCTGCGCCCGGCGTCTGCGGCCAGGGCGCGGATGCGGTCCAGCTTTGCGGCGACGTCGGTGGGCGGTTCGCCCCAGGTGAGGTAGACGTCCGCGTGCCGGGCGGCGACCGGGGCGGCCTCGGCGGAGGAGCCGCCGAAGTACACGCCGGGCCGCGGGTCAGGAGACGAGAACACGGCGGCTCCGCGTACGTCGTAGTGCGCACCGGTGAAGTCGAACGGCTCGGGGGCCCAGGCGCCGCGCAGGACGGTCAGCCACTCGTCGGTGCGCGTGTAGCGGGCGGCCTTGTCGAGGTGGTCGCTGAAGCGGGCCTGCTCGGCCGCGTCGCCTCCGGTGACGACGTTCAGCAGCAGCCGGCCCCGGGTCTGCCTCTGGAACGTCGCGGCCATCTGCGCGGCGAGCGTCGGGGATATCGAGTCCGGGCGCTGCGCGACCAGGAACTTCAGGCGCTCGGTGGCCTGGGCGAGGGCGGCGCAGGTGATCCACGGGTCTTCGTTGAATGTACCGGCGGGGGTGAGGATCGCGTCGAAGCCCATGTGCTCGGCGGCCTGCGCGACCTGGGTCATGTAGAGCAGGTCGGGGGCACGGTGACGGTCGGCGCCGGGTCCGGTTGCCGCGGTGGTGTCGTGGCCGGGCCCGTGGACCCCGCGCATCCCGGTGGTCAGGGTGCGGCCGTCGCTGCCGGTCGGCAGGAACCAGTGGAACTGCAAGCGGTTCAAGGATGTCTCCTGGGCGTCAGTCCGAGGTGAAGTCGCCGGCCGCGCGCGCGGACAGACGCGCGAGAAGAGGGCCGGAGACGGGGACGGTGCCTTTCTCGCGGGCGGCGGCTTCGAGCGCGCGACCCTGGTCGCCGGGAACGCGCCAGGTGCCGTCGGCCGCCGCTGCGGCCCGCAGCTGGTCCGCGAGGCGGGTGTTCGCGGCGGCCGCGTCCTTGTCGGGGGCGGCGAAGGCGGGGTCGAGGGCGACGAAGGCGTAGCCGGTGGTCCAGGTGGAGTCGACGTCGCGGCCCATGGGGAAGCCGAACAGAGAGCCAGTCAGGGTCTGCAGGAGCAGGGAGAGCGCGAGGCCGCGGTGGTCGCCGAAGACGATCGCGGAGGAGGCGGCGTGGGGGTCGAGGGTGGTGCGGCCCTCGGCGTCGACGAAGCACTCCTCGGGCAGAGGCCGGCCCGAGCGGCGGTGCTCCCACAGCACGCCCATCGGCGCGAGGGTGGTGCCCATGTCCGCGCTCAGGGGCTCGCCGAGCGTGGGCAGGGCGAACGAGAGGGGATTGACGCCGAGTACGGGGGTGGCGCCACCGGCCGGTGCGGCTTCGGCCCGGGAGGTGTTGGCGGCGATGCCGACCAGGCCGTGTGCGGCGATGGCCTCGGTGAAGGTGGACAGGACGCCGTAGCGCTGGGTGTTGATGACCCCGACCAGGCCGACCCCGAGACGGCGCGCCCGTTCGACGGCGGCGGTGGTCGCGAAGTCGGCGCTGAGCGGTCCGATCTCCCGGTGCGCGTCGACGACGGCGAACGCTCCGCGTTCGCGGACGATCTCGGGCGAGGACTGCCGCTCGGGGAAGAACCGGGACTCGAAGGCGAACTTCGCCAGCCCGTGGGCGGGCTTGCCGCGCAGTTCTCCGGTCAGGAAGTGATCGGCCACCCGGCAGGCCGCGCTGTCGGGTACGCCCGCGGCCGCGCAGGTCCGGGCCATCAGGTCCTCGAGTTCGGCGATCGGCACCTGCACGCTGGCCCGTTCGGCCAGCGCGGAGCCGCCGGTGGAGGTGGCTGTGTCGGACATGGTTCTCCGTTCGACGGTGGCGTTCAGAACGTGGGGAAGGGGGGGTGGTGGTTCAGGTGCGGGTGCGGAAGCGGTGCCAGGTCATGACGGAGCGCAACTGCCCCTCCCGCTCGGCGCGGCGAGCGGGAGGGCAGGTGGCGGCCTGCTCGGCGCGTCGCCGGGTGAGCGCGGTGACGAAGGTGTCGGTTGCGTCGGGGGAAGAGGAGGCCCAGCAGGGCAGCGCCCAGCTGGCCCACGCCTCGGCGTCGGCCGCTGGGGTGTCGGCGTCGATCAGCTGCGCGAGCAGGAAACCGGCGCTGAGCCACCCGGCGCCCCGCCCGGGCCACGCCCAGTCCAGCAGGCAGGCACTGCCGTCGCCCTGAACGAGGATGTTCCCCTCGTTCAAGTCGGTGTGCACGAGCCGGTCGCCGGCCAGCAGGCCGAGGTCCAAGCCCGCGCCGAGGTGCGCCCAGCGGTCCTCGGCCCGCAGTGTGGCGGCGGCGCAGGTCGGGGGTGAGAGTCATCGGGCAACTCCTGATCCGGATCGCTGCGGCAGGGGGAGGACGCGGACCCGGCTCCAGGGCCGTGCCGGGTCCGCGCGGTTCGTGCTAGGGATGGCGGGCAGCCATCCGGTCCAGGACGAGGTGGCCGCGCGCCACGAGCTCATCGCGGTTCTTGGCCAGGCCGTTGCGCAGGTAGGACACGCCTAGGCGGACGGTCAGCAGATGCAGCAGGCGGTCCTCCTCGGCCGTCAGCGGTCGGCCGTAGCCCGTGAAGTACGCCTCCCGCAGCTTCGGGCGGACGGACCAGACGGCACCGCACAGCCACACGAACTCGGAAGCGGCGACGCCGTGCGAGGCCATCGCGAAGTCGATCAGACCGTGCCCGCCGGTGGCCTCGTCGTACATCCAGTTCCGGGTCTCGTAGTCGCCGTGCCGGTAGACCAGCGGCAGCTGCTCGGCGAGACCGGGGATCTCCTTCGACGCGGCCTCGACCAGGGCGAGCCGGTCGCCGGCCAGGTGCGGGGCGACATCCTCCAGGCAGTCGGCGGCCTCGCGGGCCTTGTCCTCCATGTCGGAGCGCACCGCGGCGCGGTCCGCGTCCGTGCCGGGCTCGGACGCGTCGTGCCAGCGGCGCAGCAGCCGCCCGGCGTCCTCGTACAGGCGCAACTCGGTGTTCGTCTCCAGAGGCAGGTCCCGTACGACGCGGCCAGGCAGCGGTGTGCTGAGGATCGCGCGCAGGCCCGGGTCGCAGGCCAGCAGCCGCGGAGCCTCCGTCTCGCTCAGGTGCGCCGCGGTGAAGGCGTATCCGGCGACTTCGCGGTCGAAGTCGAGGTCGCTGGGGCTGATCTTCACGTAGGCGTGCCGGTCTCCGGCGCTCACGCGCCACACGAGGGAGGTGCTGCGTGGCCAGGAACGGTCCTCGTTCGCGTCCAGGCCGGGCAGGTGGCCGACGACCCAGTCGCGCAGCTCGGGCGGGAAGGGCTTGGAGGTCGTCATGAAGGTAGGTCTCCGATTGGGCGTGGAGGGGGTGGATTCGGTGAGGTCGTGCACGCGGGTGCCAGGGGAGCACCGCGGGTTCTGCCGGTTCAACGGCCGGATGCCGGGCGGGGTGAGGGTCAGAAGTAATCGGCGAGCCAGGGCTCCCGGTCGGCGGTGGCGGCGAGCAGGCGGGCGAGGACGGCGTCCTCCCCGCGCAGGCCCGCCATCGCGGCGGAGGCCGGGCTGCGGTAGGCGCCGGCGTACCAGAGCGCGAACTGCCCCATGGTCAGGGTGACATCGGCGGTACGGCCGCGCTGCGCACCGCCGGGGGCGAGGCGGGCGCTGCCTGCACTGATGCTCAGAGTGTGGCGGCTGAAGCCGCCGCCGTCCAGGTCGGCGAGGTCGAGCACGAACTCGTCGTCCAGGTGCTCGGGCCAGCCACGCAGCTCGACGGCGCCGGCGGGATCGAGGACGCGCAGCATCCACGGATGCCAGGCTCTGGCCGCCGCCGTGCCCACGCTCGCGAGGCGTTGTTGCAGCAGCGGGCCGGGCGGCAGTCCGGTGCGCTCGAACATCACGGTGGGGATGCGGCCGTGGTGTCGTCCAAGGAAGGCGAGCATCGCGTCGGCGGTCGGCGCGTCGGCGGCCCAGAAGTCGTGGACGACCAGCTGCTGGCCGTCAGGGGTGCGCTGCGTCGCTGTCGTCAGGACGCCGCTCGGTTCCCGCCCGTGCTCGGCGATCGCGTAGGTCTCCAGATCCGGATGCCGTTCCTGCTGCCAGGTCCCCCACCACGCGGGTCGCTGCCACGGCCCGTTCCACCGACCGGCCAGCCGGTCACGCAGGTCCGCGAGCTGCGCGGTGTCGCCGTGGGTGATCTCCATCGAGTCCGCGGCGGCCTGCTTGAGGGCAGCGGTGGGCACCGTCCAGGAGAACACCTGTGCCGGGGCCTCCCAGCCCAGCCGCCGCACGTAGCCGTTGGAGGCCGTCCACAGCGTGGCGAGGACCGCGCCCTGGTCCTGCAAGGCGTGCACCCTCTCCTGAGCGAGGTGGGCGGCGAGGCGACCGCCGCGCTCCTCCGGGGCAACACAGCCGCAGCCCATGCTCGCGGCGGGTACCGGCCTGCCGCCGAACCACTGCGGCACGATCATGCCCATGCCCCCGGCCACGACCCGGCCGCCTCGCACCGCCACCCGCCGGTCCGCGTACGCGCCCAGGCGCGTGATGTCGGGCACCGGCTGGCCGTAGGCGCGGCGGGTCAGAGCGTCGTACTCCTCCCACTGGGCGTCGTCGGCCTCGGTGAACTCCGCGTCCATGGGGGCTCCCCCTTGTTCTAGTAGCCGGTGGCGTCGCGGACGACGTCCGGGTCGGCGGGCACGAAGAAGGTGCGAGTGCCGGTGACGACCAGCTCGCCGCGCTGGTTGAACCCCTCGACCCGGCAGGTAACGATGCCCTGGTCCGGGCGGCTGCCCGAGAGGCGGGCTGACAGGACGGTGCTGCGCGCGGACAGGGTGTCGCCGACGTAGACCGGCTTCTTCCAGCTGACCTCATCCAGGGCGAGGTTTCCGGTGGTCATGCCGCTGGTGGTGCGGACCGTCATCCCGAGCACGATGTTGAGGGTGAGCATCCCGCACACCAGAACCCGCGGGTGGCCGGTACGGCGGCAGTACTCGATGTCGGAGTGGACCGGCGCTTCGTTGCCCATCAGCGCGAGGACCTGCACGTGCTCCGTCTCGGTCACCGTCCGTGCCGGCCGGTGCTCGATGACCAGGCCGGGAACGAGGTCGTCCAGGCCCAGGCCGACAACCTCGCGAATCCGACCGTCCGCGACCGGGCGGAACCCGGCCGGGGAGGACGACGGGGACTGCTGCTTCTGCATCATCAGCTCGCTTTCGTGACAGAGGTGGTGGTGACGGCTGGGCGGTGGCCCGGCTCGGCGGACGACGGCGAGGGCGGCCTCTACGAGCGGCGGTCCCACCATCACGCCGTCCGCCGTGGTGATGGCGCCGCCCGCCTGGGCCGCCGAGGAGGCCGCGTCGAGCACCGCACGAGCTGCCTCCAGCTCGCTAGGACTCGGAGCGAACGCCTGCGCGATGACATTCAGCTGGCGGGGGTGGACGGCGACCTTGCCCGCGAAGCCCAGCTCGACCGCCTCCAGGGCATCCCGGCGCAGCCCGTCCTGGTCGTCGAGAGAGAAGAAGGGCGAGTCCACGGCCGGAATTCCGGCGGCGGCGGCCGCGGTGACGAGCTGAGCGCGCGGGTACCACATCGCCCGGGACGTGAGCTGGCAGCCAGCCGCTGCCGCGTAGTCGGCGGCGCCGAACAGCACGCCCGCCAGGCCCGGGGTGCGCACGATGCCGGGCAGACCGACGACTCCCCGCGGGGACTCGATCAGCGCCCAGATCTTCGGCGCCGCCTGCGCCCCGCAGGCGGCCTGCACCACGGCCTCTATCTCGCGGCCCGCCTCGACCTTGGGCACCACGATGAGGTCCGGGCGCAGCCTCCCCTCGTCCATGGCAGCAAGGTCGCGCAGGCCCTCGGCGCCGTCCACCGCGTTGATCCGCACGCCCAGCAGCGGCCCGTCGGACCTCCGCGTCCGGGCATCGGCGAACGCCAGCACGGCGGCCCGGGCATCGGCCTTGGACCCGGTCGGCACCGAGTCCTCCAGGTCGAGCAGCACCACCTCGGCGCCGGAGCCGACTGCCGTGTCGAAACGCGCGGGCGCGATACCAGGAGTCACCAGCCAGGTCGGCCCACTGGGCTTGGCGGGGACGGGCGGCGCGGAGTTCGCCCGATCCAACGGAGGCTGCACGTCGATCTCCTCTCGAACGGTCGACTGGCCCGGTCTCGGGACATCCTTCGAGATCACGGGGGGATGCGAACGGTGGTGACGTGGGTCTGTGCCGCTCCGCGGGCCAGCGGACGAAGAGGCCGGGCAGCCGGCACCGACCTGTCGGTGCTGGCGGCCCGGCACACGAGACCGCTGAGGTGATCGAGTGTCGGCCAACTGTGCGTGTAGCCAAAGGGATTGGCGGGAGTCCCGCGGGAGTCCCGTCGCCTGCGGCGGTACTCTCAGGCCGTGGCTGCCTGATTGGATTTCGTCGTGGACGAGGATGAGCGCACACCCCACCCGCTGGCCGCGGTCCGCATCGCGCGCGGGTTCAACCGTGTGGAGTTCGCCGAGGCGATACACGGCGCTGCTCACCGTCGCGGACTTCGCTCCGGCGTCGACAAGGCCCGGGTGCGCAAGTGGGAGGCCAACGGCGTACGGCCCGACGCGGTCTCCCAGACCTACATCGCGGAAGTTTTGGGCATCCCGGCCGGTGACGTCGACCCTGCCGCCTGGCCTGCCTGGCTTCCCCGCGTCGACCAGGGTGTCGTGCCGCTCGGCCCCGCCAACATCGTGCCCGCTCTGCGAGAGGCCCTGCACACCATGGACCGCCGAACCCTCCTCAGCGCGATCCCAGGATCCGCGCTCGTCGTCCTGGCCGGAAGCTGGGCCGCAACCCAGCCCGCGGCCCTCGCCGCCAGCCCCTCGCGCCCGGGCGCCGCGGTGGGTGAGGATGTCGTCGCCCTGCTGGAGGAGACCAGCGCCCGCCTTAACGCACTGGCCACCGAGCAGCGCCAGCACATTGCACCCCTCTACGACGCCCACCTCGCCCGCGTCACCGACCTGATCGAGGAACAGCGCTACACCCGCCCCCTGGGAGTGCGCCTGCACAAGCTCGCCGCCAGCCTCTCCCAGACGGTCGCCTGGATCCGCTTCGACCACGGCCAGCACGGCGCCGCCAGCCGGTACTGGATCGCCGGGCTGCACAACGCTCACGTCGGCAACGACCGGGACATGGGCGCGGCCCTCCTCAGCGACCTCGCCTATCAGGCTTCTTGGCGGGATGACCCCGCCACCGCCGCCGGCATCCTGACCAAGGCCCTGAGCCGCACCACCCACCCCGCCGCCGGCTCGCTGCTGCACCTGCGACTGGCACGCGCCCAAGCCGCGCTCGGCGAACGCAGCGCCACCTTGCGCTCCCTGAACGCGGCAGAACGCCTGCTCAACGCCGGGGACACAGACGACACCCCCGCTTGGTGCTCGTGGATGTCGACCGCCGACCTCGCGGTCGACTCTGGCCGCTGCCTGCTCGACCTTGGTGACACCACACAGGCGCACCGCCTTATTGCCGAGGGCCAAGCGCTCCTGCCGGCCAGCCGCGACAAGACGCGCGGGGTTTTCCTTGCGTACCGGGCGCAGGGCCATCTCAGCCGTCGCGAACCCGAAGCAGCAGCCGCCGACGCCCTCGAAGCGCTCCACCTGGCCGAACGGATCGGGGCCCCGCGATGCGTTCAACTCGTCCGCGATCTCGCCCCCGCCTTCACCCCCTACCGCACGGCGCAGGGCGTGCCTGAACTGCTGCACGCCGTCGCGTAACCCGGGCCGGCCCCGCAGGGCCGCCCAGGATGCCCCACGCGTGGCACATGCCGATCAGGTGGACGCGGTTGTCAGCACCCGCCTTGCTGACGAGGGCCTTGATCGCGTTGGACACGGCACGGTCTTCTAGGCCGATGGCACGGCCGATGTCCTGGCGGATGCTGTGGTTGGTGAGCGCGTCGAGGACTTTCAGCTCGTGTGGGGTGAAGTCCGGGGCCGGTCTGTGGCACTCGGGCGGGTCGACCTGATGATGGGAGAGCAGGGCATGGGCGAGGACGGCCCGTGAGCATCCCTCCACGTTCATGGCGCGGCGAGCGACGCGTAGTTGGGCCTTCGTGAGCGGTCTTATCGAAAGAGAGGTGTTCATCAGCAGTTCCTGGTCGCGGGGTCAGGTGGCCAGCTGGCCGAGGAGGACGGGGAGGACCTGGTGGCCGTTGGAGATGAAGCTGGGCAGCGGCTGAAGACGGCCGGCGGGGGTGGCAAGGCGGAGGTCGGGGAAGCGTGTGAAGAGCTCGGGAAGGGCGATGCGGGCCAGTTCGGCGCCGAGGCAGACGTGGGCACCGTGGCCGAAGGCGAGGTGGTCGGTATATGGGCCAAGGGTGTTGGCCACGTGAACGGCGTGGCCCAGGGCGTTCACGCCGCCCACGGCCTGACCGGGGGCCCCAGGCGGTGGCGAGGCGGAGGGCGGTGTCCGCTCGTGGGTCCGTGCGGCTACGGGTTAAGAAGCCGACCACGACGGGTCCATTCTTCTCAAGGAGATCACTCGGCATTTGCGGCGGGTCCATATGCAGCACGTCCCGGAAAGCCGGTATCTGCCAGAGCAGGGCGGTAGAGAGGCTGGGGCACACGGCGGGTTGGCGTGTCAGTCCTCCGGGTATTCGACGAGGAGGTCGGCCCCGAGGGCTCGAAGGCCGCTGGTGAGGTCCTGGTGGCCGCGCCACGCCGGATGGCCCACGTGGAGTAGGGACGTCCCTGGTGCGACGAGCGCGGCAATAACGATCGAGGCAGCTCCACGGATGTCCCCGACGGCGGCGTCGGCCGCGCGCAGTTGCGTGCCGCCTCGGACCCGGATGACCGGACCGTCTGACGAGATACGGGCGCCGAATCGCCTTAACGGGCTGATGTGGGTGTCGCGGGAGGGATAGACGCCTTCTGTGATGACCGAGTCACCGCAGACCTGCGTTAGCAGCGCCGCGAGCGGCGGTCCGGCGTTGC
Source organism: Streptomyces sp. NPDC032126 (assembly GCF_055580085.1). NCBI lineage: Bacteria > Bacillati > Actinomycetota > Actinomycetes > Kitasatosporales > Streptomycetaceae > Streptomyces > Streptomyces sp. NPDC032126. The sequence continues at coordinate 22,099 of NZ_JBVIMA010000014.1, read as the reverse complement.
TCGGCAGCAGGCCTTCGCCCGTGACCGCTTCGATTCCTGTCAGAGGGCCCGTGGCCTTCGCTTCCACGGCGTGGGCGCCTACGGAGCTGATCGCGATGCCGGTCCGGCTGAGGGTGTCAGTCAGGCCGACGGTCAGCTCGTCGAGCCCGATGCCGTCAATGCCGACTTCGCCGCCTGTCGCCGCGGTCGCGCAGATCACCGTGGCGGCTTCGTCGCGATCGCCGGGCACGGCGACCTCGCCGCCGGCGATCCAGTCGGCGCCGGTGACATGGAGCCCGTCTGTGTCCTGCTCGACGAGGATGCCGCGCTCGGCAAGGAAAGCCACCGTCGCACGGATCTCGGGCTCGTTGCTCGGATTGGTGATCAAAGAAGTGCCGCGCGCTCGCGCTGCGAGGAGCAGGGCGGTGACGGTGGCGCCCCTGCTGGCGCCGTACCTTGTGGCGACATCGACGCGGAAGGACCGCCGCACAGCAGGGAAAGTGGCGGTGAGACTGGTCGCGCCGGACTCGATGGTGGCGCCTGCGGCGAGCATGACGGCCTCGTGGCGGTCGGTGGGGCGCGGGCAGAAGGCGTCACCGCCAGCACGACGCGGCCAGGTCACGCGACCGGTACGCGCGAGCATGGCTGCTGCCAGGACCGGGGTCGTCCGGACCAGACCGCCCAGGACGGGATGGATTTCGCAACTCGGCTTACGCAGATCGAGCGAGAAGGTGGATCGATTACGATCCATCTCGGCGTGCCAGCCCGCGTGGCCCAGCAGCCGCTCGTGGACGAACACGTCGACGATGTCCGGTGCGCGGCGAATGGTGACGGGGGTGTCGCAGAGAAGGGCGGCGGCGATGAGGTGCAACGCCGCGTTCTTGCTGCCCTGCACCCGGTAGCGGCCGCGCAGCGGGCGTCCGCCGGACACCTTCAACACCGCCTTGGCGGGTACCTCGGGCATGTACTCGGCTGGGGAAAGCGCCACGTCATCTGCCTTTCATAGGCCGTGTGAACACAGCGGAGAGGACCAGGTCAAAGAGGGCGATCTGGGGATCGGGCATCACTGCTACCCCCGCATCGGGCCGGGTACAGCCGTGGGCGCGTATCTGCTGTGGCGTGGCGGCGCCAGCGCGTCTTCGTCGGGGGCCGCTTGTCCGCTGTGGGGTGCAGCCTGCTGCCTCTGGACTGAGAGTGCGACGAAGAGCCAGATCGGGGCGGTGAGCAGTCGGCCGGCCAGTGGTCGGGTCACCCACCGAAGGGACACATCGGCGGTGCGGGCTCGGCGCGGAGGGATCGTGATCCACTCTCCGCTCAAGTAGTTGGCTGGGGGTGGCCAGCCCGGACCACCAAGCTGCGGAGGTACGTAGCCGGATCCGAGCGGGACGAGGAAGTGCCACACACTGCCGTCGGCGAAGACGGCTCCTTGGGGCAGGCCGAGACGCTTGAGCTGCAGGAGGGCTGGAGCAGCATGGTGTGCGGGGGCTTGGACGACGTCGAAGGCACGCCCCGTCGGTAATGCTGTGGCGGTGGAACTGCGCCACGCTGGGCCCAGAAGTCCAAATGCCTCCTGTTCAGGATCGTCGAGGGCCGGCGTGGTGGGGCATGGTTCGACGTCTGCGGCTGGCCTGTCCGCCGTGCCGTGGTGCGGCGGCGCGAGCGGGGCGGTGACGGTGGCCATGTGGTGTCTCCAGGCGAGTAAGCGGTGTCGGGGCGTGCGGCAGGGCCGCCGGCGGTGCGGCTTGGCTGCCCGATGTGCTGTGTCAGGCCGGCACGACCTGCGTGGTGGGGCTGTCCTGCTGGCTGGCGAGACGTTCGGAGTAGTGGCCCTTGTCGATGCCCAGGGCGAACTCGGCCAGCCGCAGCGCCTGGATGTCGGAAGTGCCGGCGGGTGCGTATATGTGGTAGGCGTCGCGCACGTAGCGGCCTATCGGCCGGTTGTCGACCAGGCCCGCGGCCCCGTGGATCTCCATTGCGGCGCGCGCCGAGTCGAGCACGGTTTCGGCGACCAGCTTGGCGTTCATCAACTCTGGGTCGCAGGGAAGACCCTGGTCGAGGAGGCTGGCCGCGTGGTAGGCGGAGAGCCGTGCGGTCATCAGTCGTGACTGGATCCGGCCGAGCTTGTCCTTCACTGTTGGCAGGTGGTGGAGCGGCTTGCCGTAGCGCTCGCGTTCGTGGCAGAGGGCGGTGGTTGTCTCGAGGATGGCCTGGTGCAGCCCGAGGGCCACGGCGGCCAGGTTGAGGCGCCCGTACAGGATGCTGGAGGAGTAGGCCACGTCCCTGCCGTCGCCCTCGGCGCCCAGCCGGTTGCTCGCCGGGATGCGGCAGTCGGTGAAGATCAGCTCGCCGAAGCTGAATCCGTGGAGCCCCAGGGTCCCTGGGTGCGGGGTAAGGGTCAGTCCGGGGGTGCCCGCTTCGACGAGAAACGCGCTCAGGCCACCGGATCCGGTGCCGGTGCGGGCGACCACGCCGTGGAGGTGGCCGATGTGGGAGTTGCCGACGTAGACCTTTGCGCCGTTGAGGATGTATTCGTCGCCGTCGCGTACGGCCGTGGTCTCCATGCCGAGAACGTGGCCGCCGGACTTTTCCTCGGTGACCCCGATAGTGGGCAGGCAGTCCCCTGCGGCAACCTTCGGCAGATAACGACGCTTCTGGTCTTCAGTGCCGAAATGGATGATCTTGGCGACTCCGAGCTGGGACGCCTGCACCATGGCTCCCATAGCGGCGCTGACGCGCGAGAGTTCCTCGATGATGATCGTTTTGGCCAAGTGGCCAGCGGCCATGCCGCCGTATTCCTCGCCGATCGTGGCGCCGATCCATCCCTGGCGGGCGATCGCGGCCGCGAGGTCGGTCTCGATCTCCCCGGTCTGCTCCATCTGATCCACACGCGGTGCGACCTGGGACTCGGCGAAACCCCGTACGGCTTCACGGAGTTGGTGGTGCTCTGCAGCGAGATACGAGGCGGACATGGTGGGGGTTCCCTCCCTGAGAGAGCGCTGTAGGGCGCGGCGCGGGGTGTCTTCTAGTGCGGCGGCTGGAAGCCGGCGCGGCGATAGAGGAAGGCCATGACCTCGTCGCGGCACTGTCTGATCAGCTGGAGCGATCCCTGACCAGTGGCGAGGGGCTTTTCGACGGGGCCGACGAAGCAGACGGTCCCGAGCGCGATGTCCTCATGCATCAGGGGTGCGCCCCCATAGGTACGGATGCCGATCAGGTCCACCACCGCGTTGCCTGCGAAACGGGGGGAGGCGAATACGTCAGGCAGGATGAGTGCCTTCTTCTTGTGCACGACCTCGGGACAGAAGCCGTGGTCGAGGGACATGCTCCGGCCTACCGTGGGCAGCTCGCTGTCGTCGCCGGGGGTCGCCAGACCGAAGAACTGCTGGTCAGCGCCGAAGATGTTGACCATGGCGTAGGGCACCCGTGCGGCTTGTGCCAGCTGGATGGCGAAGGCGTCGAGTTCCGCGTCGGGGCCGGTGAGGCCCAGAGCACGCTGCGCGTCCGCACGCGCGAGCTGTTCGGCGGTATGGGCTGGTGGCGTGGTGGGGTTCGGGCGGGTCATGTGAGGGCTCCAGAGGAGGAGACGCCGCGCAGTTCGATGCTGCGGCGCACGAGAGTGATCAGGACGTGCTTGGCCGAGGAGCGCTGCCGCACATCGCAGGTCATGACGGGGATGTGCGAGGCGAGACGGAGGGCCTGGCGGACTTCATCGGGGGTGTATCGGAAGGCGCCGTCAAACTCGTTGATCGCGATGACGAAGGGCAGGCCACGTTCCTCACACCAGCTGACGGCTGCGAAGGAATCCGGCAGACGCCGTGTGTCGAGGAGGACCACGGCGCCCACGGCGCCGTAGGAGAGGTCGTCCCAGAAGAACCAGAACCGCTCCTGTCCGGGGGTTCCGAACAGAAAAAGGATCAGCGAGTGGGGGTCGGCGAAGGTGATCCGGCCGAAGTCCATGGCCACGGTGGTGACGGATTTGTCGGCTATTCCTGCGAGGTCGTCGACCCCTGCGCTGGCAACGGTGAGGGTTTCCTCGGTCGTCAGAGGTTCGATCTCACTGAGTGTCGTGATCATCGTGGTCTTGCCGACGCCGAAGCCGCCTGCCACGACGATCTTGAGTTCTTCCGCAGGTGTGCCGGCGCGCCCGTGGCGGTCGCCTTCAGAGGGAGGTTTGTAGAGCATTGAGCAGTCTCTCCAGAAGGTGCACGTCGGGGTCGGACGCGCCAGCGGGGTTGGCGAGAGCGAGTGCCTGAGCGTCGAGAAGATCGCTGATCAGGACTTTGACCACTTGGACCGGTTGATGCAGCCGAGCCGCGAGCTCCGCGACGGAACACGGAGCGCCGCTGCAGTGCAACAGCAGCGACTCGTGTTCACGGCTCAGCTGATCGGGCAGGACTGTGGCCTCGGTGATAAGGCAGGTGGTCAGGTGCAGCGGGTGGGTAGGGCGGGTGCGTCCTCCGGTGATTGTGTAAGGGCGCACATCCCCTAACGCGCTGTCGGACCACCCGCCACGCGATCCCACGTCAAAGTCCCGAGTTGTAGCCGTTGTTGCGCCGGGCCTGGATGATCAGGTGCTCGTCGAGCCCCTTGATCAGCTTCTCCATCTCGTGCCCGACCTGCCCCACGTCGGCCTGGGGGTCGGTTACGACGGCCAGGACGGTGCCGAGGACCGCCTCGTTCACCATTCCGGCGCTCATCAGGAAGAGGTATCCGGCGTCGTGCTCTACTACGACCTGACGCACACCGCCCTTGGCGTTCTTGAACTGCTGTCGGGCCAGGGCCCAGATCCCGGTGATGGCCGCGGCTGTGGTGTCCGCCTCGTCAACCGTCTGTTCCGTATAGGCGAGTTTGAGGCCGTCACCAGTGCCCAGCAGAGCGTGCTGGGCGCCAGGGATCCGGCTCACGAAGCTGCTGAGAAGTCCGTCCAACTGGGCTCGCGCCGACGCTGCCTGGTCGCTGGTGATGGCCTGGCTGTCCGCGTCCATTGTCAACTCCTGCTCTGCATGGGGGGATTGGAGGTCGAAGAGCCGTCGGTGGCGGTCAGTGTGTTGGGAGCTGCCGACTGCCGCTGCCCCTCATCGAGGGGCGCACGAGACCGAAAGCTGGCCATCAAGCCGCCAGTGGGACGGCCGGCAGGTTCCTGCTGCCGCGGTCGCGGCGCATGGTCCTTTGGCTGGCTGACGTCCCGGACCGGCAACGGCGGCCTGTCGCTGCCAGCGTCTGCTGGAGGGTGCGGCCGGGCGGGCGTGGGCGGAAGATCGTTTGTCTGGCCCGTCCTGGGCGACCCTGCGCTGCCAGAGTGCGGCACGCCGCTCGGGCCTGGAGGCGAGGCTGGTGCGCCCGCGACAGCGGCGCACTGCGTCGGCGTCTCGTGGGCCTCGACGAGTAGTTCGCTCGGCAGAAAGACGATGGCGTGGGTGCCGCCCACGATGTTGGGCCGAAGCTGAATGGTGATCTTGTGGCGCCTGGCAAGGAGTGCGGCTACCAGGAGTCCGAGCTGGCCCGTGCGTAGACGGTCGCGCGGATCCTCTCTTTCGGGGTTGGCCAGGAGCCGGTTGAGGGCATCACGCTTGTCCTGAGACATCTCCGTACCGCGGTCGACTACCTCGATGGCGATGCCGTCGCCGGTTTGGGTGGTGTGAACCTCGACCTTCTCGGTGGAGAAGTCTGTGGCGTTCTCCATCAGTGCGGCCAGGAGATGCACCAGGTTGGGGCTGACGTATCCGGGGACCGACGCCGTCACGGGTGTCAGTTCGACACGCACCCGCGCGTACTCGGGGATCTCGGCGACAGCTCGGCGGATGGTCGTCGCGACGAGGATGGGCGGGGTGTTGCGGGACCGCAGACTCCCGCCTATGACCGCCAGGCTTTCTACAGCGCGCCGAATCTGCGTCAGAAGGTGGTCGATGCTGAAGATCTGATGCAGAAGGTCCGGATCCTCAACGCCGTTCTCCACATCGGAGATGACGCTGATGCTTCGGTTGACCAGGCCCTGAAGCCGGGGAGCGACCGACTTGAAGATCTCAGCCAGCTCTGCCTGCGGGTTCAGCACACCGTGCGTATGCGCCGCCGCCCGCATAACGGCTTGCCAGGCCTCGGTGAACCCCGCTTCGAGAGCTGGGATCACATCGAGGCGCACGTCGCCTGTGCGCGGCTGGACAGCGGGCTCGGCGAAGTTGGTCCGTGCCGCGCCTTGCTGGGCCTGCCCGAGCGCCCAGCGCACCTGTTCCCGGCCCTTGTCGATCGCGGCCATGACACTGGCCAAGGCGCGCAGTGCTTCGTCGCGCTGGGCGCAGAGCTGCCTGAGCGCTCCATCGTGCTCGGCGCGGAGCTGCAAGACGTGCGCAACAGCTCTGTGGGCGCGTCGAGAGCGAGTCACCGTCCACCACAACAGGCCCCCCGCTGCGGCGCCCGCGCCGACCACGCTGGCTTCGGTGGGCACGGCGCCGAGCCGGTCGAGGATCCATGCCCCACCCAGTGCCAGGGACGAGAGCGTGCTGGAGAGGACTGCGGGGGGCAGGCGAAGGCTGCCATCGGCGTGCGCTCTGCGACGGCTGCCGCCAGTCGCGGTCTGCTCGCGGGCAAAGTGCTCAGACATGGCACACCTCGCGCCGGTGAGCCCGGACTCGTCGCATGCCGGCCCGTGTCTGGCTGAGCGACTCATGAAGCGCTGCCGACTCCGTGACCGCGGCAGCCGTTGGCTCAGGCGCACTGGCCCAGAACCGCGCCCGGCATGGCAGCTGATACCCCTTGGTGGGGCACTGGAGGCTCCGGCCGCTGCTGCAAACGGAATGCGGTGCCCCCCACCGGTCGGCGGTACCGGATCCCACAGGGATGAGCAGGACCTGGTGGGTGAGGCAGCACAGCAGCGGTCCGACCTCGCGGCTCTGGTCAACCATCAAGTCGACCGAAGCCATGCCAAGACCCACGCCGACGCGGACGATGTCGAAGTCGCGCGGGAGCCTCGGTGGGAGGGGGGCCTCGCCGAATTGAATCCGCCAGGCATGGCGCGTGATCAGGGGAGTCATCAGCTCTCCGGTCAGGACGGGAAGCCCGTCGTCGGGTCAGTGCGCAACCTTCGCGGCAGGGACCACGGTGAGCGGGGCGAGGAGCGACGAGCCTTGTGCAGTTGTGCCCGCGCTCCCGTGCCCGCCGGTCGCAGGACAGCAGGTGGGCCGGCTGCCGCTGGGCGGAGTGGATCCCCGCGCCGGCGGCAGCCGGGAGACCGAGCGCGAGGTGCGCTGAGTCTCGCTCTCAACTTCCGGGGATCGAGGGCCCGTGCGATCCCCAGGCGACGGAAGTCGGAGCCCAGGTCGGGCAGCCCGAGCGGCAAACGGGGGATTGCCGAAACGGGTGCCCAGGTCGATGAGTGCGAGGTCGACGGACGCGGCCGCCGCTCATGCGACGGCTTACGGAGCCCGGGAGCCGAGGAAGCCGAGTGCGTTGTTCTTCATGCCGCCGAGCCCGATTTCAGGACGTCCTCGCGACAGCACACCAGCCTGGTGATGCCGGACGGGAGCGCGCCGAGGACGCCGAGCTGCGAGGGGTGAGTCGCCACGGTGGTGGTTCCTTAGTCGAGATCCTTGAGGGGAAACCGAGTCCTGTGCACGAAGGGCAGCAGGCGGCCGCTTCGGATGAGCCGAGGCCGTGCACCAAAGCCTTCCCGGTCGCCAGCGCCATCGGTAGATGAATCCGCACCCCACTTCACCCCACTTGGGGCGAGCGATCAGAGCGTTTGGCTTCTCGTGTATGCATTGCGGACGTGGGGACATTTAGCCCTTAGGGGGATACTCTGCCGAGCGCTCCCCGTTCGGATCGGGTGCCCGGCCGCCTGATGAGTCCAGCACCCCACTTCACCCCACTTCGCTGAAGTGGCTTGACCGTTGCGTGCAGCTAGCCCTCTGAATGCGGCCGAGCGGGTCCGGGACGCGGCGTGCAGGCGTGGCGTTGCGGCTGGTCAGATCCCCCTGAGCGGGCCTGGTGCTGCGGGCGGGTGAACTCTGCGGCGGTGCGGCGACGTGCCGAACGCCTCCGGTCGCGCGCCGACCGCGAGAAGACCAGGCAATTGGGGTAATTCATCTCCCTGGCGGCCAGGAGGCGGCCCAGCGCACTCATCCAAGTGGGGTGAAGTGGGGTGCCTTCTCGTGTACCGCGCCGATCTGCCATGAGCCAACGTGGTCCAGAGGACTACTCCGGTCCACGCCCCCGGGCGTCTCAGAGCAACCAGGAGACGAGGGCATGCCCATCCCCGCTACAACCTCGGCGAGCGCTGCCGCCCTGCGTGGCGAGCCCCTCGCACACGCCGAGGCCGACCTCACTGGCCTATTGGCCCCCCAGGTAGTCGCCCGCCACCTCGTCCACAAGGTACTCGCCGACGCGAACGACTCGTGGACGGACGTCATCGTCCTGGTCGCCGACGAGCTGGTGGGAAATGCTCACCAGCACGTCGAGGCCGGCAAGCCGATAAGGATGGCCGTGGACGTGTACGAATGGGGGGCAGTTGTCCAAGTCGAAGACAGCGGGCGCGACATCACCGCCATTTCGTGTGAGCCGAAGGAGCCGGCACTCGAGGACGAGGGAGGGCGCGGCCTCTTCCTGATTAACACTCTGGCGAGCTCGTGGGGCGTGCGGCCGACCGACATGGGCAAGAGCGTCGTGGCACTGTTTCTTCACCAGCAGGCCGGGGAAGGGCGATGAAGGGCTGCGACCTGCGCCCCAGAGACCTCACCCCCGGACTGAGTCTCGGCCCGCTGGGCGTCAGCACAGGGACCACGCGCTGGGACTCCCCTGAGCAGATTGCCGATGACGGGCAGATCCTCAGAGGTCTACGCAGGGCGATTGAATTGGGAGCGTCGTTCGTCGACACCTCCGATGCCCACGGCGACGGACATGCTGAACGGCTGGTCGGGAAGGTATTTCGGGAATACCGTCGCTATGGGGTACACGCCATCAGCAAGGTCGGGCGGCTCCGTGGTTCCGCCCCACACCCGTACGCCGGCCCGAGGGTCCGCCACCAGCTGGAGCAGACCCTGGAGAATCTGTACCGAGACGATCTAACCGTCTACGTGCTGGACTCATACGACTTCGGCCCGGGAGATATGTACCTCGGCCCCGTGATCGCGCAGATGCGCGCCATGCGCGACCTTGAGCAGATCCGGGCAATCGGCCTCCGAGGCCCCACCAGCGCTGACAGCGCCCACCAGATACGGCGCTTCCTTTGGCTGGTCGAGGAGATCCAGCCCGACATCGTGTGGGCCCAGGCAAACGGCCTCCTGCCCACAGCCATTCTGGAGGAGGGCGAGAACCTGAGCGAGTTCACCGCGCGAAGGGGCCTGGGACTGGTCGTTGCTTCCCCGCTCGGGCACGGAATGCTCGCCGGCCAGCGCAACCGCAGAGCGCTGGGGGCACTTTGCGGGCAAGGTGTTTGTCCCGAGGCGGCTGCCGCCGTTGTAGAGGGCGGCCTGCGGGAGCTGGCCGGGCTATTCGGATCCGGGCACGGTAGCTTGGCCCCGCTCTTGCTGCGGTCGAGCCTCCAGCAGGCGCCCCATGCGCTCGTCGCCGTCGGTGTCACGGAAGAACACCTGATTGAGCAGTGCTTCGATGCCTTGCCCGGCTCGCTCTCTCAAGACGAGGTTGATCAGATCGATGCCGTCTTCGCCCGCATGAGGCTCAGCCTGCAGATGCTAGCGGGACGGCCTGTCATGCACGAGCGAGTCGGGGGGCTCGGCTGAGCCGGACAAGGTTTTCGGCCGACAGTCGGCCTGAACGGGTGGTGTTCCTGCCGTTGAGACGGGCACAGATCCGGGGGCGTCGGCCTCAACTGGCGTGGCGGCCAGCCGACCCCAAGGGGTCACTTCGTACGTCAGTCCAAGCCTGCGATCGGGTCGAACGCACCGTCCTTCACGCTCTGAATCCAGGCCCGAGCTCCGTCCAGGGGATACAGCAGGGGCTGGCGGTCGGTGCACTTGGTGTCGCTGACCAGGATCCAGTCGCCCATTCGGCCAACCCTCACACAGTCCCCACCCCCGCCGCTGTAGGACGACACCGTCCCCTCCAGACGGGACAAATCCAGCTTGGAGAGGTCGGGCCTCTGCGACTGCACGGTCACTACAACTCCTTCAACATTTTCTTGAGGCGCACGAGGGTCTCCTCTGGCTCCAGCGCTTGGTTCCAGAGGTCGGTGAACACCGCGGCGTAGCGGTCCGTGTACAGCTCCTCGTCGACATACCCCGAGCTGACCATGCTCTCGAGCCATACGACGGACCGCGCAGGCCCGGGGAAATCCATCAGTACGAATCCGCCCGCGACGCCGGGGTGGACACCGATGGTGTCCGCACCGGGCAGGATCCTGATCGTGCATCTGGGCTGCTCGGACTCGTCGACCAGTCGTTCCAGCTGCTCCTCGAGGACGGCCTTGTCCATGAGGGTGCGACGTAGACAGTCCTCGTCGATCAGGGCCTGGAAGTCGCTGAGTGCGCTGCCGGCGTTTCGCCTCTGACGGTCCATGCGGATGTCGACGAGTGCCTTCACTTCGGCAGGGCGCAGATCGGGACGCATGCGCCCGATGACGTGAAGCGCATATTGCCGGGTCTGAAGCCGGCCGGGGACGATCCGCGGCTGATAGGTGCGGAACAGTGTCGCCTTCTGCTCCAGGGCGAGGAACCCCTCGAAGTTCATCGGCCCGAGGACTCCGGCATTGCGTCGCCAAAGAGCCGGCCGTGGACGGGTGGAGGGGCTATCGGAGCTCAGCAGCGCGAGGATCTCGTCCCGCTCGGCGGGCTCCGCTCCGATGCAATCAAGGATCGCCTGCGCCAGCGCCGTCTCCTGGGCGAAGCGCTTGCGCTGGCCGTGCTCGATGCGGCTCAGCTGACTGGGCCCCAGTCTGCGCGGCGGTTCCTGCTCCACGAGCAGCGCGGAGACCTTGGCCAGCGTCAGGCCATGGCGCTCGCGCAACTCCTCCATGCGCGCGCCTACTTCACGGAGCGTCAGTGACGACGGAGCCTCGTTACCGGGCGACATGCCGGTTAGTGTGCCTTCTCGCCGGGCTCCCGACAACAAATGTCTTCAGCAATTTGCTCACTCATGTTGCTAACTCCCCGTCGGCAGGCGCATCCTAGCGAGGGTCACGATGCGTACGAGATTCGTCGCGGCTTGTGGCATGTGCCGCTGGCTGTGCCGGTCTCAGCTCGTCCCCCCGCCTTCGTCCGAGGAGGGCCGCACCATGGGCCGCCCCACGTTGTTCCACGTTGAGCTGAAGCGACGTGGCTGGGACAGCTGGGAAGAGTTCTGCATCCACTTCACGGCTGGCGGGCGGGCTTTGGCGGAGCTTACGGGCCAGCGTCGCCTTGCCACCGCAAGCGTCGGTCGCACCACGTTCGAACGCTGGGCGCAGCCCACCTATTGTGGCCGGCCGCGGTCAGAAGCGGCTCAAATCCTGGAGCACATCTTCGGCCACGGCACGGACGAACTGTTCAGCCCGGCCCGTACACCTGCCGAGCTTCGCCAGCCGACCACCGAAGCGGCGGCGGTGATTGACGACCGCTGGCCCTCCACATCGCGCCTCATCGTGCCGGCTACCGGAGCCGCAGGGATGTGGGAGCTCACCGGCCGGGACTCCCTGGCCGGTACCGCCGCCGCTGTACAGGTCATGACCGCCGTACACGAGGAGGACGGCGACGAGGTACGGGTCCTCGACTCGGACGAAGGCCTGAAACAGTTCTTACGGCCCGCGGCCCGCCGCGGCTTCCTTCTCGGCGTGGCAGAGCATGCCCAGGACTACGGGTTGTACGTACTTGACGCCGCATCGGCAAGGCGTGCCCAGGCTGTCGCCTCCGCCCGCAGCAATCCCGTTTCCATCCCCAGGGCGTACCTCCTCGACGACCTCACCTACGGAATTCTCTGGTCCCTCACACAACTGGACGACGGTCTCCTCGCCGACGACCAGGCCCTCGACGCCGAGAGCCATAACCTCGACACCTACCTCGCGCTCCCGCGCTCTGCCCCCAACCGACAGCTGCTGGAACTGACCTCTGCGGGGTCCAGCTGGTGGGGGTCAGCATTCTGCGCCCACTACATCGAGCGGGAACTCCAAAGCGCCGGAGAGATTCCCGCATTTTGGACGCGCGAACAACGCGGCGCCGAGGCAGCACCCTGGATGATCTTTTCCCACAAGATCGACTATCTGCGGCGCATGGGCCGCTTCCTCGACGGCGGCCAGACGACCTCCCGTGTCTTCTGCGTCCCCGAGGCTGCCGTCACCCGCACCGAGCGCCACGAACGCATCCTGCTGTTGCTCGCCATTGCCCTCATGGAACGCCACGGCATCCGCGTCCGACTCGTTACAAACCCCGCCTACGCCGACATGGACGGTGTCGCATTCATCCCCGGCCAGAAGGCCGTCGTCGCCAACTGGGTGCGTACCGGAGAGGCGTTGTGGGCCGCCAGCACCACCAGCAGTCGCGGGGATCTTCGCTCGTATCGCACCGCCTTCGGCGATGCCGAAGAGATCAACATCCTCATCAGCCCCGACCCGAAGGGGCGCCTGGAAGAGCTCGCTCGCTACTTGGACATCGACTGGGAGTGGATCACCACACGATGCCGAGAAGTGGCCGAGCACGGTGTCGCCGGCCTCGTCCGGACGCGGAGCCGCCTGCTCACGAGTGACGGCCTCGACGATGCACTGTCGTTCCTCGGCACCTTCGCCCCCAGAATCTGAAACTGTTTACGCTCCTCCGCCGCCGCGAATCTGAAAGGGCTCCTGTGCCAGCCTCCTCCAGCACGAACGACACCGTCGAAGTGATCACTCTCGGCGGAACCGTTGCCATGACACGCAGTTCCCAGGCGGGGGGCGCGACGCCGAGCCTAACCGGAGCCGACCTGGTCGACGCCGTTCCTGATCTGCGTAGCGCTTCGCGGATCACGGTGGAGGACTTCCGACAGCTCCCAGGCGCCTCACTGACTCCCGCAGACATCGTTGCCCTGGTGGAGCACATCGCAAAGACCGAGGCCGAGGGCGTCCGAGGCGTGGTGGTAACCCAGGGCACCGACACGATCGAGGAGAGCGCCTTCCTGGCAGACCTGTACTACCGTGGCGACATCCCCGTGGTCTTCACCGGCGCCATGCGCCATGCGAGCCTCCCGGGCGCCGACGGGCCAGCCAACATCCTCGCCGCAGTACAAACTGCCGCCTCAACGAAGGCCCGCGGCCTCGGAGTCCTGGTCGTCTTCGGCGATGAGATCCACGCCGCCCGGCACGTGCGCAAGATGCACACGACCAGCATCACCGCCTTCGCGTCCCCGAACGCCGGGCCCATCGGACACGTTGTGGAGGGCACCCCTCGCATCCACAACCGCGGACAGCGCACACCGTCCGTTCCTTGGCCCGGCGGCCCGCAGCCCCGTGTCGAGGTGGTCACCGCCGCACTCGGAAGCGACGGCGCTCTCCTTGACACACTCAAGGACACAGTCCAAGGTCTCGTGATCGCCGCCTTCGGCGTAGGCCATGTTCCGGCCTCTTGGTGTGACAGGCTCGAAGCACTCGTCGATACGATTCCGGTGGTCCTTGCTTCCCGGATCGGCACCGGTTCCGTGCTCACGAGCACCTACGGGTTTGCTGGATCGGAAAGCGACCTGCTCGCCAGGGGACTGATCGGCGCCGGCACTCTCGACCCCTTCAAGGCCCGGCTGCTGCTCAGCGCCCACCTTGCTGCGAATAGCTCCCGCGCTGACATCGAAGCCGCCTTCGCCACCTGCCGGTGACCCACGACCGCACCCCTCGGAGATTCCGTCATGCGCTCCACTGAGCTCACCGCCCGCCGCCAGATCATGGTTGTCCTCGAACACGGCGAGGACTTCTACGCCGGCCTGGCCGAAGCGTGCGCCAAGCACGACATTCGGTCGGGCTACATCCCCTCCTTCGTCGGGGGCTTCCGCACTGCGCGACTCGTCGGCGACTGCAAGCCCCTCGAGAACCCGGACGCTCCCCTGTGGGAAGAGGTCGAGGTAGAACATCTCGAGGCCCTCGGTGGTGGCACGCTCGCCTGGGACGCCGAAAAGGGCCAGCTGGCGCCACACATCCACGTCGCAGCCGGCATCAAGGACGCCTCCGCCGACGGGCGCGTCTCCCACCTTCTCGGCGCCACCGTCCAGTTCATCTGCGAGATCCCCGTGGTGGAGGTGATCGGAGCCACGGATGGGCCAGCACTGACCCGAAGCCGGGACCCACACCTGTTCGGTGGGGAAGTACCCATCCTCGGCTTCGGCCCTCACAACTAGCGGCGACGGCGTCGACAGCCATGCGCAGAGCTACTCGATTTCGCCAGGTGGTCCACCAACGACGCCTGCACCTCTTCGAGTCGTTCTGCTCCCACTTTGTACGCGCCGCCCATGAAGTGGCTCAACTGGACGAGAATCCCCGTCTCGCGACGGCGATGGTCTCGCGGAGCGCCTGGGACCGCTGGATGGACGGGGACATCCAGGGCACTCCCCGGGCCGACACCTGCAGAGTCCTGGAGCACCTCCTGGGCGAACCCGCAGAGGTCCTCTTCGGCCCGCCGCGCCCCGCTCCACCACGACAGGAGCAGGAAAAGGCGCTGTCGCCTCACCTCGACGCGATGGCGTCCTTCCGGCTCGCCGACCGCCAACTCGGCGGCGGCCACGTCTACAACTCGCTTCTGCTCTACCTCCGCACCGAAGTCACCACCAGCCTCATCGGTCTCGGCGCCGTCCAAGGCGTAGAGGCGTTCCGCGATGCGGCAGTGTTGACGGAGATGGCCGGCTGGATGGCACACGACTCGGGGCGCGACACCGTTGCCCAGGGACACTTCCTCAGTGCTCTCCGTTTCGGCCAAGCAGCCAGCGACCCGTCTGTCGCCGCCAATGTGGAAGCCGGCATGAGCCACCTGGCCCTCCAAGGAGGCAACGCCGACCAAGCGGTCGAACTTGCACGCAGTGGGCTGGACCGGCTCCGTGCCGCCGAGCCTGTGCCGGTGCTGGCAGCGCGACTTCACGCCATGAAGGCCCGGGCGCTCGCGCGCGGCGGCTACGCCAAGCAGGCACAGCAGTGCTTGGACTCGGCACGCGAGGAACTAGCCGCTGCCGACACAGCGCTCGTGCCGGACTGGGTGGCCCCCTTCGACGCCGCGGCACTAGCGAGCGAAGCCGCATCCATCCTGCTCGACCTACGAATCCTTGCGGCGGCCACCGCCGAGGCGAACCGTGCCCTCAAGCTCCGCGACGCCAGCCGGGCCCGTAGCCGTAGCCTCGGGCAGATCACGCTCGCCCAGTCACTGATCGCGCAAGACCAGGTGGACGCGGCCTGTGCCGTCACCCACGACCTACTGCAAACCTGCCAATCGCTGGGCTCCATCCGCATCAGCCGGGACCTTGCGGAACTTCGGACCGCACTCGAGCCGTACGCCAGCTCCAGACACGTCAAAGAAGTCCTTGACCATATGACCGTCGTGGCCCGGCACCGTAGATTGCTGCTGGCCAGCCTCATCGTCACGGAAGGGTCTCAGGTGTGAGCAACGCACCTCAACCGGGAGATCCCGGTCGTGATGTGTACCTCGCTGAGGGCAACGCCAAGCAGGCCCGGAAACGCGTGGTCGCGGACGCCCTGATCCGAAACGACCAAGGACACGTGCTCCTGGTCGACCCGGCCTACAAGGAGGGGTGGGATCTGCCTGGCGGCATGGCTGAGGCCAACGAGGAACCTCTCGACACTGTCGCGAGGGAACTCCGCGAAGAACTCGGGCTCGAAGCCGACTGCGTCCAGATGCGCGGCCTACTCTGCATGGACTGGGTGGGTCCCCACGGCCCGTGGGATGACCTCCTCGCCTTCGTCTTCGACGGCGGTGTCCTACCGAATGACCGAGTCGAGAAGCTATCCATCAAGGACGACGAGCTCAATGGCTTCCGGTTCTTCCCGCCCGATGAAGCCCTCCGCCTCCTCCCGAAACGGCAGCGCGCACGAACGACCCAAGCACTCGGTGCCCTCGTTGACGGAATCCCCCGGTACCTACGAGACGGCGTCCCCGCCTGGAACTCCTCAGAAACGCTGTCTGGTTGAGCAGCCACTTGCTGCCTGAACCCGGGACGTCCAGGCGGGTATGTGCGGCTGAGACGGATGGCGCAGATCACCGACCGCGTTCGCCCGGTGACCAGCGAGCATCGGACAGTGACGCATTTTCAAGTGACGTTGTCCCGTCAGTTACTCGGCTCGGAGCGCCACCGAAGCGAGGGGTGTCGGCGTACTGGTGAACGTGCTCAAGGAAGTACGGACGAACGTGCTCAGCCAGGTGTTCGTTTGTGGGTTCGGGCAGGTGGACGCGTGCGACGATCGTGTTATGGAGAGTCCTGGTCCTTTGTTCCGTCGGCGCTTGTTGTTTGAGTCGCTGGTCGTGCTGGCTGCTGATGCCCCGTCCCAGGTTGCCTGGTTGACCAAGCACGACGTGGCGACGGATGAGATAGCCCTGGACTTCGAGCACGCCTTTGGTATGGCTGAAGCCTTGGCGGATGAAGGGCAACTCGGTTGCGGTCGTTTGCCTGACCTGCAGGAGATCGACGCTGTTCTTAGTGGGATGAGCGGTGCGGAGAACGCTGATCGATGGACGAAGGACGCGTTGTCCGTCGATGAGGGGTGGAGTCAGGCCCGGCGGCTGGCCCGCCGGGTACTCGTTGCCGAGCTGGGTGAATGGCAGCAGCCGCTGCCGGAGATTTCGGTTATCCGGTGATGGACGCCGCCGTTCTCGCTGGTCAGGCCACTTGGGTGTCCCGTTCGATGGCGGCGAGCCGGTTCTTGAGCCGGTGGCTGGGGCCGGGCGTCGATCAGCGGGACAACCTCATCTATCACCCGCGGGCGTGCCCGACCACTGGTCGCCCGCCGCGGCGGCGCCACCGGGGCCTGGGCCGACAGGTACTTCCGGACCGTCCGACGGTTCAGCCCGGTCTCCTTCGCGATCTCCGACAGGCTGACCGCACCAGACTCATACAGACCGCCAAACCGGCGAAGCTCCAACCACCGATGAGGGCCGAAAACCATAACGAGCCGCTCTCTGCCGCCCGTACAGATCAGCAGCAGACTGCCCAGCAACGGCTCACCGCACCTCACAAACTGAGCACGTCCATCCGTACGTGACTGGGCACGTTCACATGTACGCCGACAAGGGGTGCTGACATGCTGGATCGCATGGCAACTCTTGATGGAAAGCCCGCATCCGTAGACGACTTGCTCAGCCTGGCACTGGCCAACACCGGGCACTTCACGTCCATGCGTGTCTCCGATGACGGCAGCATCCGGGGCCTGTCGATGCACCTCGAGCGCCTCGCACGGGACTGCAAGCACGTGTGGCACGTAGACCTGGACACCCGTCATGTCCGCCACTGCGTCCGGCAGGCCCTGGAGGGCCATCAGCTCCCTTGCGTCGTTCGCGTCACGATTTTTGATCCGACGGTGGACATGGGGCGCCCCGCAGATGCCCACGAGCCACACGTCCTGGTGACGTCCCGCAAGGCCGGCGCCTTGCCCCCGCAGCCGCTGCGCGCCAAGAGCATAGTGTTCGAGCGCGACCTGCCCGAGGTGAAGCATGTCGGCCTGTTCGGTGCTCTGCACAGCCGCGCTACAGCCCAACGGGCCGGCTTCGACGACGCTCTGTTCGTCAGACGGGATGGACTCGTCTCCGAGGGCGGCACCTGGAACGTAGCGTTTATCGACCAGGACGGCACGGTCGTGTGGCCGAATGCGCCCGTACTCCCCGGCGTCACGATGGCTCTTCTACAGCAGTACGCCGAGCATCGCGTTGCCGCCATCACCCTGGAACAGGCCAAGGGCATGGCCGCAGCCTTCGCCACAAACACGTCGATCGGGGTCCGCCCCCTGGCCGCCATCGACGACACCGAGTTCGCCGTGGAGCACCCTGTCCTGCGGCAGCTCCAGGAGACGTACCTGTCGATCCCCGGCGAGAACCTGTAGGACGCGACTATGAGGCCAGCGGTCAGGCCGCGGTGATCGAAACAGCGAGGGCTCCGGCGACCATGTAGGGGCCGAAAGACACATGCGTGCGGCGGGCACGGCCGACTGCTATCCGCGCCACCTCCAAGATCGCGCCGATGACGAAGCCCGCGGCTGCTCCCCAGAACAAAGCTGTCCAGCTACTCCAGCCCAGGAGCGCCCCAAGGGCCGGTGCGAGCTTGACGTCGCCGAGCCCCATGGCACTGGTGAATGCGATGAGGAGGAAGACGGCGGTGAGCACGGCAGCAGCGGCGGCCGCGCGGCCCAGGCTCCCGTGCTCGTCCGCCAGTTGGGCCGCGGTGAGCAGGAGGAACGTCCCGCACAAGGCGGGAAGGGTGAGCACGTCAGGGAGCCTTTGCACGGCGACATCGATCAGGGCGAGTGCGACACCGCACGCGGCGACCCAGTACTGGGCGGCGGCGACCCAGCCGCTCGCCCCGCCCGCCGCGATCACGGCGAACGCCACGGCGGCTGCCGCCTCCGGCGTGAAGGCGCCCGGCCCGATCGCCTGGGCGCATGCCGGGCAGCGCCCGGAGACGGGCAGCACCGGCAGCCGGTGTCCGAGGACGCCGCTGCCACAGTGCGGGCAGTCGCTGCGTGCGGGCGCGGCCGCCGGGACGGAGCGTGCGAAGACCACTGGGCGGGCCGCAGCACCGGCCAGGGCTCCGACAGCGGCTGTCAGGGCAACGCTGAGGGCAGACAAACTAGACTCCTACGTGCACGGCCTGGCCTCCCCGTGACGGGCCGGTCGGCTTCGACCCTACGGCCCGCATGTGACGGCACATGCGGTCGCACGGCGTCGGCTCATGCTCCCCGTGAGCCGGCGTCGAGCGTTTCCGCCAGGCTGAGCGCGGCCAGGACCTGCACCTGGCCCTCTGCCGGCTCAAGGGTGCCGGCTGCGGTCGCCTCGGCGACCCGAGCCGCGTGCTCCAGTGCCATCGCCACGCCGGTCGGCTCCCGGTAAGTGGTCAGCCACTCGAATCCCGCGCGGAGCGCGGCCGCGAGGTCACCGTCGTGGTCCTCGGGACCGTTCGTGGTTAACGCCCGGAGCCACAAGTCAGCATGGGACTGCACGATCGCGGCGAAGGGCCGGTAGTCCGTGACGGTGCCACACCGGCCTCCCGCGCCGCCGGCACCGCGGCGCCCGGTCCAGTTGCTCGCCAGCCACCGATGGCGGTGGCAGACCTCGAGCCGGTAGTCCACCGTCCGGCCCCGTGCCCGGGTGCGGCGCTTGATGACGACGGTCGACGGCGCGGTGCATGTGGTGATCTGGCGCAGGACCGGCACAGCGGAACTCCTCCTGGTCGCGAGTGGAGTTCTGATCATGACTAGGTGAGAGGCGCGCCGTAGTCCACGATTGGGCGCTACGGCTGTGACTCGGCTCTCACTCTCCGACCCGAGGGCGCAGCACGAGAGCGGTCCGGCGAGCGGCGGTCACTCCCTTATGTCTCCGGGAGCCATGTCGTCCCGCAGCCTCAGGTAGCGCACCGGGTGGCGGTGTCGGCCCAGGTCAAGCGCTGTATCGGCGTCGACTTCGGCGACGTGCTCGGGCATGACGGGCTCAAAGACCAGCAGCTCCTTCGTTCTCCAGCCCGCCGAGAGCTCCCGGCCCCACCAGGAGTGCTCGGCTCCCGCCGGGCGCAGCACCGCGCCCAGCTCGAGCGCCGCCGTGCGAGGCAGCGGTGTGGAGCGGGCGATCAGCCGGAGACGGCCGGTCGCGTCGAGCCGGCCGAGCAAGAGGCTGCGGGGGGCGTGCGCGGTGCCGGTGACCGCACCGATGATGCCTTCCGCTGTCATGCGCGTCCTCAGCTTCAGCCACCCGCGCTCCCCGGGCCGGTACCGGGAGCCGGAATCCTTGATCATGAGGCCTTCGACGCCGGCTGCTCCCCAGGCCGGATCCAGCCATGTGCGGGCTGTTGCGGCGTCGGCGGTCTGTGGGCACAGCGCCCAGGGCGCTGCGAGCTCCAGGGATGCGAAATGGCTTTCCAGTGCCCTCCTGCGCTGATGCAGGGGCTGGTCCATGAGGACGGCGCCGGAGACCTCGAGCAGATCGAACGTGATCAGGTGGGCGGGCTGATCGCGGGCGGCGAGTTCTGCGCGGGGCCCGCGGGAGCCGGGCTCGGTGCTGAAGGGCCGTGAAGTCCAGCCTGCCGTCGTGCCAGACCACCAACTCGGCGTCGACGACTGCCTCGACACCGAGCGCGGCCGCGGCACGGGCGAGCTCCGGGAAGGCCGGGCGAAGGTCGGCGCCTCGCCTGGACTGGAGGTACGGCTCGGGACCGGTGAACACAAGGACATGGAACCCGTCGGCCTTCTGCTCGAAGAGCATGGGCCTGGGCCCGGATGGCGGCAGAGTCGTCACGGAGCGTGCCAGCATCGGCTCGACCGGCGGTGAAAGGTGCACCCGTCCAGTCCTACGCTCTTCGCACCTTGCCTGCCCGCGCACAGTCTTTCCCCGATGACCGCCTCGGGCAGGGGTACTCGGCGGGCCCAGCCGGAGGCGGGCGAGGCCCGGGGAGGACGCTGCCGCAGGCCCGAGAGCTATCGCGGCGGCCGCACCACTGCGGCCTCGGCACCGCCTTCACCCCAGCCGGCCTCCCGTCGCGGCAGCTGTGACCGAGCACGGTGCCTGGCACGGATGGACAACTCCGATGCACAGAATTGGCCCCCAGGTGACGTTAGAGGCCAGCGCAGTAGAAGAGCGCCGGGCGCCTGCGCGTCGAAGACCGTCTGGATCCTCGCTGGCACGCGCTGCGGCAACTCCATTCGGGGGGCTCAGCTGCTGAGGTCGAACACGCCCCACGCGGTGAACGGCTCGGCCTGGACGTAGATCCTGCTTCCTCGGCCGACGGCGCGGCGGCGGCCGGGGAGGTGGCCGTCGGGCAGGGTGAGCAGGCCGACGTCCGTTGGGTGGACGGATGCTTCGGTGAGCTCTCCGCGGGTGAGCCGGTCCGCCTCTTCGCCGTAGCCGCCGTAGAAGGCGACCCGCTCGCCGTGGACGGCCACTGCCTTGGCGCCCCGTACCTGGTTCGGCCAAACCCTCACGGGCCGGTCGGGGCGGTCGGGGCGTATCTCGACGAGCGGGAAGTCCGTGTACGTGCACGCCCAGGCGGTGGTGCCCGACACGTTCAGGGCGTAGCAGTCGAAGAGGCCGGGGATGCTTGCGCCCTCTGACGTCCAGTAGATGTGGCCTGTGGGGCTCCAGCGGCGGATTCCAGCCGGATTTTCGTCGAAGTGCCCGACCCAGATGTGGCCGGCCTCGTCCACGAGCAGGTGCTCGATGGCGTCCCCAACGGAGAAGGAGGAGGTCTCGCGGCCGAGCGCGTCGAAGACCTGGACCTGGTCGGCGTCCTCGTACCGGCGGGTGCGGGATGCTGCGACGACGAACCCGCCGTCGGGCAGGCGGTCCAGGTGCGGCCAGCGGGCCCGCACGGCGCT
This sequence comes from Streptomyces sp. NPDC032126, assembly GCF_055580085.1. Lineage (NCBI taxonomy): Bacteria > Bacillati > Actinomycetota > Actinomycetes > Kitasatosporales > Streptomycetaceae > Streptomyces > Streptomyces sp. NPDC032126. Next base: position 672 of record NZ_JBVIMA010000014.1, on the reverse strand, counting down.
CAGCTCGGTGAGTTCGATGTTGCCGCCCGGATGGACGGAGACGACCAGGGCGTCGAAGGGCCGGGCATCGCCGCCGGGCTGCGGCGCTCGGTCGGCAAGCAGCCAGTGGGCGACGCCGAAGACGTCGACGGTGCTGGTCAGGACGTGGCGGTCGTGGTGCGTTCGGGGGAGGTGGGCGAAGGAAGCGAGGGCAGTCTTCTGCACGGGCGGGCTCTCCTGGATGGGCGGTCACGGCGGTCGGGCGCTGCGGTTAGCGTCGGCGGCGGTGCACGTGCGGTGGAGAGGGAACCGGGGCGCCTAGAAGACATGGCCCTTTCTGGTCGTCATGAGGTGATCATCGTCGACGTGTGGCCCCCGCGCCAAACCCTTTCGGTCCAGCGCTCACGCCGTCTCTGACCCCATCAGCTCAGCCTCGACGAGGGCCAACCCGCCCGCCAACTCGAATACACAGCGCGGCCGGTCCAGTGCTCATTGGACAGATGCAGTGCTCAGTCACAGCAGCCAGATGGCTGGTCCTCGGTGTCCGAAACTCGCATGTTCGAATCAACGTTCGATAGAGTTGAAACGGAGGGAGCCTTTAGAGGCCGTTCGCTTTCCGAATGCTGTGTGCGGATTCCGCTGGGCAGGCATGAGATTCCGGCTGTGGCGGGAGTCTCGACTCGTTGCTGATCG
>NZ_JBVIMA010000013.1:38362-154526 GCF_055580085.1 Streptomyces sp. NPDC032126 | reverse complement strand
TTGTGCGACCGCGAGGCACAGCAGTTCGGCGTCCGTCAGTTTCGGGGGTCGCCCGATCCGGCGACGGGGTGCCACATGGTCGTCGATGAACACGTACAGTGCCGCGAGAAGGGCGTCCAGGCTGGTAGTCACACACGAGCCAACGGGCGCCCTTCGCCATGGTCGCGGCCAGCACAAACATCGGACTCATTCATCTAGGGGCCCGCGCGAGCCGTAATCGGCACCCACCGGAATCGGCCCGACCCCGCCGCCCCGGCCGAACACTCCCACTCCCGCAGCCCGCCCGGCACGCCGCCCGCATCCCCGCCGCGCCGTCGTCGTCACCGGGATCCCAGCCGCCCGCACCCCCGCCGCCTCGTCGCTTCCACCGGGATCCCTGCCGGCCGCACCCCCGCCGCCTCGTCGCCTGCCCCGGGATCCCTGCCGCCCGCACCCCCGCCGCCTCGTTGCCCGCCCCGGGATCCCAGCCGGCCACACCCCCGCCGCCTCGTCGCTTCCACCGGGATCCCTGCTGGCCGCACCCCCGCCGCCTCGTCGCCTGCCCCGGGATCCCGGCCGCCCGCACCCCCGCCGCCTCGTTGCCCGCCCCGGGATCCCAGCCGGCCACACCCCCGCCGCCCAGTCGCCCTCACCGGGATCCCAGCCGCCCGCACCCCCGTAGCCCCGTCGCCCCCGCCCGAAGCCAAGCCGGGGCCACCGTCCCTCATCCCCGAGGCACCCCGGAGGACCCCCGTACCATCAGCTCCCCGCGGATCATCGCGATGCCGCCGGGCGGGGGCTCCTCGCGGCCCATCGCGATCCGGCCCGCCCGGGCGCCGGCCTCCGCCAGCGGCAGCCGTACCGTCGTCAGCGCCGGCACCGCGTCCACGCTGAACGGCAGGTCGTCGAACCCGGCCACGCTCACGTCCTCCGGGATCCGCAGGCCGGAGTCCCGCAGCGCCGCGCACGCGCCCAGCGCGACGGAGTCGTTCGCCGCGACCACGGCGGTCAGCGAGGGGTCCCGGCGCAACAGCTCCAGCGTCGCCTCGTACCCCGCCCGCCGGTCGTAGCGCCCGTGCACGGTCCACCGGGGATCCTCCTCGATCCCCGCGGCGGACAGTGCGGCCCAGTGCCCCTCCAGCCGGTGCCGGGTGGTCGTCCGCTCCTCCGGCCCCGCGATGTACCCGAGCCGCCGGTGCCCGAGCCCGATGAGGTGCTCGGTCAGCTCGCGCCCGCCGCCCCGGTTGTCGAAGGTCAGCGCCACCGCGTCGGTCTCCGGCGCGGGCGGCCGCCCGCACAGCACGATCTTCGTCCCGGCCGCCGCCAGTTTCCGCAGCTTCGCCGCCACCGCCGCCGCGTGCGGCTCGTGCTCCACGGCCCCGCCGGTCAGCACGACGGCCGCCGCCCGCTGCCGCTGGAGCAGGGTCAGATACGTCAGTTCGCGCTCCGGCGAGCCGCCCGTGTTGCACACCACGGCCAGCCGTTCGCCGCCCGCCCGGCCCCCGGGTCCGCCGATCTCCGACTGGATCGCGCTCGCCATGATCCCGAAGAAGGGGTCGGCGATGTCGTTCACGAGGATGCCCACGAGGTCGGACGTCGCCGCGGCCAGCGCGCTCGCGGGGCCGTTGAGCACGTAGTCCAGCTCGTCCACCGCCCGGAGCACCCGCTCGCGGGTGGACGCCGCGACCGGGTAGTTCCCGTTCAGCACGCGCGACACCGTCGCGGGGGAGACCTGGGCGCGGGCCGCCACATCCGCCAGGGTCACCGTCATCTCGTCGTCCTCCGGTCGCGCATCTCGTCGTACGTGGTCGTACGCCCTCGTAGACAGGCCGCGCTGGGTCTTGGTTCCGAGCGTGTCGACGGGTGTGTCGACGGGCGTGTCGAGCAGACCATACGACCCAGGGCCCCTGTTGTTCGCCCCCTCGAACAACTCGAAGTGGACACGGCCTTGTCCGCACCCCCGCCGAGAGGCTAGCTTCTCATTGATAGAAAGCGCTTGCTGTGACGCTGATCAGGTGGAGGCGTACGTGCGGCGCGCACACCCCGCCTACCGCTTCTCCGAAGGGACCGACGTGACACGCAAGACGGTGCGTATCGCCATGAACGGCGTGACCGGCCGCATGGGCTACCGCCAGCACCTCGTACGCTCCATCCTCGCCCTGCGCGACCAGGGCGGACTCGACCTCGGCGACGGCACCCTGCTGTGGCCGGAGCCGATCCTCGTCGGCCGCCGCGAGCACGCCCTCACGGCGCTCGCCGAGCGGCACGGCCTGGAGCACTGGGCGACGGACCTGGACGCGGTCCTCGCCGACCCCACCGTCGACATCTACTTCGACGCCCAGGTCACCTCCGCCCGCGAGGAGGCGATCAAGAAGGCGATCGCCGCCGGCAAGCACGTCTACACGGAGAAGCCGACGGCGACCGGCCTCGCGGGCGCCCTCGAACTGGCCCGGCTGGCGGCGGCCGCCGGCATCAAACACGGCGTGGTCCAGGACAAGATCTTCCTGCCGGGCCTGCTGAAGCTGAAGCGCCTCATCGACGGCGGCTTCTTCGGCCGGATCCTCTCCATCCGCGGCGAGTTCGGCTACTGGGTCTTCGAGGGCGACTGGCAGCCCGCCCAGCGCCCCTCCTGGAACTACCGCGCCGAGGACGGCGGCGGCATCGTGGTCGACATGTTCCCGCACTGGGAGTACGTCCTGCACGAGCTGTTCGGCCGGGTGACGTCCGTCCAGGCCCTCACCGCCACCCACATCCCGCAGCGCTGGGACGAGAACGGCAAGCCCTACGACGCCACCGCCGACGACGCGGCGTACGGCATCTTCGAACTCGAAGGCGGCGCCATCGCCCAGATCAACTCCTCCTGGGCGGTCCGCGTCAACCGCGACGAACTCGTCGAGTTCCAGGTCGACGGCACGGAGGGCTCCGCCGTCGCCGGGCTGCGCAACTGCCGTGTCCAGCACCGCAGCGCCACCCCCAAGCCGGTCTGGAACCCGGACATCCCCGCCACCGAGGTCTTCCGCGACCAGTGGCAGGAGGTCCCGGACAACGGCGACTTCGACAACGGCTTCAAGGCGCAGTGGGAGCTGTTCCTCAAGCACGTCTACGCCGACGCCCCCTACCACTGGGACCTGCTGGCCGGCGCGCGCGGCGTGCAGCTCGCCGAACTGGGCCTGAGGTCCTCGGCCGAGGGCCGCCGCCTCGACGTGCCGGAGGTCTCCCTGTGACGATCCGACTGCCTCGGGGCGACGGGCGGCTGCGGGCGTACGAGCCGCGCGGCGAACCCCTCGCCGTGACCCCCGGCACCCCCTTCACCTCCCGGACGGTCTTCTCGGCGGCGCATGTCGTCGCCGACCCGTTCGCCGACGTGACCCCGGACTCCCCGGCGGCCGTCGACTGGGACACCACCCTCGCCTTCCGCCGCCACCTGTGGTCCCACGGGCTCGGCGTCGCCGAGGCGATGGACACCGCCCAGCGGGGCATGGGGCTGGACTGGGCGGGCGCGGCGGAGCTGATCCGCCGCAGCGCCGCCGAGGCGCGTGCCGTGGGCGGCCGTATCGCCTGCGGGGTCGGCACCGACCAGCTGGCCGCCGGTTCCCTGGCGGAGGTCCGGGCGGCGTACGAGGAGCAGCTCGCGCTCGTGGAGGAATCCGGAGCCCAGGCGATCCTCATGGCCTCCCGCGCCCTCGCGGCGGCGGCCCGGGGACCCGAGGACTACCTGGAGATCTACGGCCGGCTCCTGCGCCAGTCGGCCGAACCGGTGATCCTGCACTGGCTGGGCCCGATGTTCGACCCCGCGCTGGAGGGCTACTGGGGCTCGACCGACCTGGACGCGGCGACGGAGACCTTCCTGGAGGTGATCTCGGCCCACCCCGACAAGGTGGACGGCATCAAGGTGTCCCTCCTGGACGCCCGGCGCGAGATCGACCTGCGCCGGCGCCTGCCCGACGGGGTCCGCTGCTACACCGGCGACGACTTCAACTACCCCGAGCTGATCGCGGGCGACGAGAAGGGCTTCAGCCACGCCCTGCTCGGCATCTTCGACCCGCTGGGCCCCCTGGCGGCGGAGGCGGTACGGATCCTGGACACGGGGGATGTGAGGGGCTTCAGGGGGGTGCTGGACCCCACGGTCGAGCTGTCCCGCCACCTCTTCCAGCCCCCGACCCGCTTCTACAAGACGGGAGTCGTGTTCCTGGCGTGGCTGGCCGGCCACCAGAGCCACTTCACGATGGTCGGCGGTCTGCAGTCGGCCCGCTCCCTCCCGCACTTCGCGCGCGCGTACGAACTGGCGGACGGGCTGGGCCTGTTCCCCGACCCGAAGCTGGCGGAGGAACGCATGAAGAACCTGCTCTCGCTGTACGGGGTGGACCAGTGACGTCGGATCTCGCGCGTTTCAGCATCAACCAGATGACGGTGAAGCAGCTGTCGATGCCCGAACTGGTCGAGGCGTGTGTGCAGTTGGGCGTGCCAGGGGTCGGCCTGTGGCGCGAACCGGTCCACGCGTACGGCGTTGAGGCGACGGCCAAGTTGATCCGCGAGGCGGGCCTGACGGTCACGACCCTCTGCCGGGGCGGCTTCTTCACGGCGATCGACCCGGCGGAGCGGACGGCGGCCCTGGCGGACAACAGGCGGGCCATCGAGGAGGCGGCCACGCTCGGCACGGACGTCCTGGTCCTGGTGTCGGGCGGTCTCCCGTCCGGCTCGAAGGACCTCCACGCCGCCCGCGAACGCATCGCGGACGCACTGGCCGAACTGGGCCCCTACGCGGAACAGCACGGCGTGAAGCTGGCGATCGAACCCCTCCACCCCATGTACGCCTCCGACCGCTGCGTGGTCTCCACCCTGGCCCAGGCCCTGGACCTCGCGGAACGCTTCCCGGCACACCAGGTGGGCGTCACGGTCGACACGTACCACATCTGGTGGGACGACACGGCCCCGGCCCAGATCGCCAGGGCGGGCGCCTCCGGCCGCATCCACACCTTCCAACTCGCCGACTGGACCACGCCGTTGCCCGAGGGCGTCCTGAACGGCCGGGGCCAGATCGGCGACGGCGCGATCGACATGCGGGAGTGGCTGGGCCATGTGACGACGGCCGGCTACACGGGACCGATCGAGGTGGAACTCTTCAACGAGGACCTGTGGGCGCGGGACGGACGGGAGGTGCTGGGGGAGACGGCGGAGCGGTTCGCGCGGCACGTGATCGCGTGAGTCGCCGCCGGGGGAAGGGCCGCACGGCCGTCGGGCGCGAGGGAGCGCCCGGCGGCCGTTTGGCTTGACCTCGCGTTGCGTTCGCAACAGCGCGCACGAGAGGGTGGTCTGTGAGCTGAAGTGCGAATGTGCTGTCGGTCAAGTGGTTTCGTCGCTGGGTGCCCACAAGCAGGGGATGTTCGGGCCCGGTGCTGACCAGATCATTTTTGCCGAGGATCTGGCGCGCAGCGGAGTACCGCCGCAAAATATGGACTTTGAATACAAAATCCCGCCGGGTTCGGATGCTGATATTCGCATCAGGGATGATTCAGGATTCGTGTATTCCTATCAAATGAAGCACCTCAATAACCCTGCGAATGAAGTAGCCGAGATTACGAGAGGTAAGTATTTGCTGCAGTTGGCCCGGAGTGAGGCCGACTGTCGCATCATGCTCGTGGACGGTGCTCGAGGGACGCGAGCCGATTGGATCGCGAACGGCTCCTACGATGCTCTCATGGATGTTCATAACGGCGTAGACGGTCCGAAGGGTGAGGGCATCACCTTCGTCGTACGCCTGGAAGACGGCACGCTGGTGATCCCGCCCGGCGCCAAGACCGACCCTAAGGACATGCTGTGATCACCACCGACCCCGTTGGCGAGTGGACCTGGGAGGTCGACTCCGACGGTCCCGGCGTCCAGCCTTCGAGAGCGCTCGAACTCGTGGTGGTCGTTTGGAAGACCTTGGTCAAGACCGGAATCGCCGTCGCGGCCGCAGAGGCCGACATCGCTGTACGTGCCATGCGTGACGCGCGGGATATCGCTTTCGAGGAGACCGGTCTTTCCATAGAAGGAGAACCGCTTGCGCCTGGGTCTGCGTGGTCCCGCGTCGCCACGCATGTCGATTCCTTGTCGGGTGACTTTGTCATCGGCGTTCGTATGCGATGCCCGGGTCTGTGGTCGGAATCGGGCGCTCGACATCGAGCTGAGGAACTGTTCACGATCCAGGTCGACGTCTGGAAGCGGAGTCTCGTCGTTGTGACACTCCAAACCTACTCCGATGTCTGGCTGACAATGGACACTCGCGGTCGTGAACAGATCGCCATCTGCAAGGAGAACGCCCCTCGGCTTGCGCTGGCCCTGAATGAAATTTCGGGTCTTATCGGCTGTCCTCCTGAGCCAGGTGACGAGAACCGCTATGCGGTCCCCACTGTGAGTGGCTTTGAAGATGTCAGGGACGAGGGTCCCGCATATGTCGACGCCTGGGGAACGTTCGAGGTCGCGGCCCGCTCTCGACGGCTCAGATCCCCGCTTCCTTCGACTGAGGACGAGTATCCGGAGACCACCGAGCAGCCCGTTCATTACTTCACCGTGCAGGACGACGGCGGGACACTGGGCTACGTATGGGCGGCACAGGGAGACAACGCAGCCGGCTTCGAGCCCCGGACTGCCGCAGGTGAGCCGGCGTTCCAGGCCGGGCGGGCGTGGCTTCTGAGGCTGCGCGAGGCACATCGGCTCGGCATTCCCGCCGCCGGTGTCCTGAACTGGCTTGTCCAGCAGAAGACCCCTGCTGGGGCAGGGCACATCGCGGAGGACGAACCCCGAACCTGCGCCTCGCTCGATGCGCTGGAAGAGCTCTCAGGGCGCTGGTAGCCATGGCGCGCTTCACTCGTTCCCCTGAACGGCATCGAGCTCACGGAGACACCGGATGACGAAGGATGTCGTCGCTCTCACCCCGAAGATGCCCGATACCCGCTCCTTGCTGGTCGGTCTCTTCGCGGGAGGCCCGGAACTGCGCCTGACCGCTGCCAGTGACGGTGCCGTCCTCCATCTGTGCACCCCCGACGGCAGCCCGCTGGTTTCCATGGAGGCCCCGCTCCTCGTCCACACGCCGGGTGAGGCCGAGCGGCTCCTCGGCCCGGATGTGTCCGTTCCGCCGCTGCCCTACTGGTGGACGGACATCAGGACCTCGGACGCCACACCCGAGGCTGGCGTGCTCGCCGGGTCGGTTGGTGGGAGGCTGACGACCCTTCTCGGAGGCACCGTGTGGCCACGGGGCGCGGCCACCACCCGTACGGTGGACATCCCGGCAGCTCAGGACCGGGCGATTCCCGATCAGCACGATGACCTCGCGGCCTCGGTCGACGTCCTGACCGAGTCGACGGCCGTCGTCCTCTCCGATCGCCCGGTGCTCGGCCTCACCACCCGGCTGGCTGATCTCCTCCGCCTGACCAGCGCCGCGAACCGCGCCCTTAACCTGGTCACCCCCGCCCGCACCCGCCTCACCCTGCCGTTCCGCACAGCCCTGGGGGCGGCGCCGAACCGCTGGGTGGTTCAGGATCGCGACGGTGGCTATTACGACGGCCTGTCCGGGGTTCCACTGGCCTGGCGGGGCGGCTCGTTCCTGCCGACCGGTGACGGGGTGGTCGCCGACTCGTTCACCGGCGGAGCCGCACCCACCGAGCAGCGGCAGCTCACCCTTGCCTTCCGGTCCGTGCACGCACCCGACCATCACCTCGTCCTCGGTCGTGCCCTGGAGGCCGCCTGGCGCCACCTCACCGGCGCGGCGCCCGTCGGCTGGGGTACCGCCGAGCCGGTCAACCTTCCCTGGTCGACGGCCCAGTTGACCGACCTCGCCCGCGATCGGGCGCCCGCCCCCACCCAGCTCATCGCCGTGGGCAGTCCCGACCGACCGGCCATCGCCACGCACCGCGTCTCCCGTACGACGGCGGGTGTCGTCGAGGAGGTCAACCTCACCCTCGGCTATGACCAGCCCCATGACATGCCCCTGGATGCCGTGGAGTCCCTCGCCGAGATCCTCGTCGCGGAACACGGCCTGACGACCATGCTCGTCACCGTCCGCGCGGCCCGCGCCGACCTCACCGTGCCCGCGCATGTGGAGGGACCGCCCCTCCCGATGTCCTTTACTCTCGGCCCGCGGGACGTGCGCAAGGTCGGCCTCGCTCAGCGGCGCCCCGCTGCGCGCCGCCCGCAGCACGTTGGGTCGTCTGCGTCACCGGCTCTGCACTACCCCCTTGGGGACGGGGCCGACCCCAATTCTTGGATGGTGCTCCAGAGTCTCGCCGCGCACCTCAAGACAGCGGCGACCAGCGGAATTTCCCGTCTCTGACGGCAACCACGAACGCCGACCAGCTGTCCGACGAGAAGACCACAGCCGGGCCGGTGGCCGCCTTGCTGTCGCGGACCGGTATGGCGGCGTGGCCACGGGCGACCTCTAGGCAATCGGCCTGACTTCCGCCGCTGTAACTGGACTTGTACCAGCCGGTGATCGTGAGTGCATCGGTGACGGTGTAGTCACTGCTGACCATGTGCGTGCTCCTCAGCCGCGGCTCTGACGAGGGCCAGCGACTCCTGTCGGGACATTGCGTCACTCAAGGCCAGAGCGTAGGCCGTCTGACAGGCGTTCACCAACGGTGGATCGTCCATCAGGCGCCCGGTTTCGAACGCGTCGACGTAGGCCACCGGGGCGGAGTCCTCGAAGCTCATCAACGTGAGCAGGCTCTCCATGAGCGGGTGCGCACCAACGCTGTACGGCAGTACGTGCAGCCGAATCCGTCGTGACTCGGCCAAGTTCGCGATCTTTCGCAGCTGTTCCGCCATGACCTGAGGTCCCCCGACCGCGCGTCGCAGTACGGCCTCGTCCAGAAGCGTCCAGATGACAGGGGCCGACGGTCCGTCGAGGATCCGGGCACGGCCTGTTCGAATGACAACCGCTTCGTCAAGTTCCTCTTCCGTGGAATTGGTGCGATATGCGGCGAACACCGCCCTCGCGTAATCGGGGGTCTGAAGCAGTCCTGGAACCAGCGTGAGCGCGAACTGCTGGATCAGCGTGGCCTGCCGCTCCAGTTCGGCAGCAGCAGCGAATCGGGGGTCGTACCTGCTCTCCAGGTCCTCAAGCCACCGCGCGAAGAACCCGTCCGTGCCCAGCGCCTGATCGATCCGCTGAGCGTCATCCGGCTTCGGCAATCGCCGCCCCGCCTCGAAGTGGCTGATCAACGTGGCCGAGCACACGACCAGTTCACCCAGTTCCTCCTGCGTGAGGCCGGCCGCTGTGCGCCGAAGCCTCAGCTCTTCCCCGTACTTCTCCCGCTGAGTGCGCGGTGTTCGAGGATTCGACATCCGGCAACTCCCAACTTGACGAGTGCGTTGTCAAGCTCCACCCCCTGGAAGCGTAGCCACGGCCGACCCCACTCTGTGAGTGATTCGCAACAGACCGCAGTCACCCCAGGTGAGAAAGCAGGCCGACGTGCCCGGATCCATCGCCCGTCTCTTCGAGGGGCTCCGGAAGCTCTGCCCCCTGGCGCGCAAGCGTCGCCCCATTGCCGTAGAGGAACGTCCGCCCACAACGCCGCCCAGCGTCCTTGGCGTCGGCGTCGGCTCGCTGTTCTTTCCGCGTGAGGAGAGCGACAAGTGAGCGGCACGGGACACGAGGAGCCGGCTGCACGCCTGCTGCCCTGGACGAGCCCCGAGGGCAAGCCCTGCTACGTCGTGGGTGACGGCACCGGCTACGTCTCTCGGCTCGCCGACGAGATGGAAGGTGTCCAGCTCCGCATGGCCGGTGAGCTGCTCGGTCACGCCGACGCGCTGCTCGCGGAACGTCGGGCCACCGCCGGGGAATTGCGTTACCTGGCCCGACGGCTCTGTGATTCACTACGCGATCTCACCCGCATCGCCGAGAGCCGTGGGGCCCGGCTGGGGCACGGTGGTGACGCCGGGGTGGAGTTCTTCGTTGAACAGGGCCTTGGTAGTGAATGAAGAAGGGTCGCCGGCTGATGGGTGAAGTCGTGGGGACGGTCGGGGCGTTGTGGCGGTATCCCGTCAAGTCGATGCTCGGGGAGCGGATCGCCGACGCGGAGGTGAGTGAGCGGGGGATCGATGGCGATCGGGGGTTCGCCTTGTTGGATCAGGAGACCGGCAAGGTCGCCAGCGCCAAGTCGCCCCGCTTGTGGCGGGAGTTGCTGCGGTGTACGGCGACCGGCACCACCGGCACCGGGGGTGTTCGGATCGCCACGCCCGACGGTGCCTCATGGCACGCCGGTGATCTCGACGTCCACGACGGGCTCTCCGCCTATCTGAATCGCAAGGTGAGCCTCATCGACATCCCGCCGACCGGCGCCACGCTCGTGCGGGACCGGCCCGACGAGGTTCTCGAAGCCGGGGTCGACGCCGATGTCGCCGCCGACCTCGTACCGTTCGGTTCCGCCGCCCCGCCCGGCACCTTCTTCGACTTCGCCCCGCTGCACCTGGTCACCACCTCGTCCTTCCGGAGCATCGCGAGCCTCAGCTCACGAGGTGACATCGAGATCCGGCGCTACCGCCCCAACCTCGTCATCGACACCGACGCCGCCGGGTTCCCCGAGCACGAGTGGGTCGGCGAGCGGCTCCGGATCGGCGCCGACGTCATCGTGGAGATCGTCGCCTCGACTCCCCGGTGCGCCGTGCCCACCCTCGCCCACGGCGATCTTCCCCGTGACACGGAAGCCCTGCGCGTTCCGGCCCGGCACAACCGCGTCCCCGCTCTGCCGGGGCGTGCGCCGGATGCCTGTGTCGGGGTCTACGCGAGGGTCGTACGGGGCGGGCGTCTCTGTGCGGGAGACGGCGTACGGATGTGACCGGTTTGTGTCGGATCTGACCGTTTTAAAAAATCTTCGGGAACCCTGCAACCCTCCCGACTCCGAGCGTGTCGTACATGGCGTCAGAACTTCTGGAGGGGGACCCGGGGGGATCGGGGGGTTCTGGCAAGAGGGGGGCAGCCGAGGGGCCCGGTCGACGGACCGGGTCCCTCGAAGTAATTTCGCGGGTCGAAGTATTTCCGCAGGGCGAAGAGTTCCGCAGGGCGGTCGGTCAGAAAAATACCCCGCACCTCAGCAGCACATTCGCATACGGCCGAGCCTCCCCCGTCCGCACCACCAGCCGCGCCCCCGCCGACAGCTCCTTCAGCCGCTCGTGCGAGACATACGTCAGCTCACCGAAGCTCTCCTCCAGCAGCTCCGCCGCCGCCGGATTCGCGCCCCGTACCTCGGATGCCGCCGTCGCCCCCTCCACCACCAGCTCGGCCAGCAGTCCCTCCAGCACCTCCGCGAAGGACGGCACCCCGGCCCGGAACGCCAGGTCCACCACCCGTGGCCCGACCGGTATCGGCATGCCCGCGTCGCACAGCAGCACCCCGTCCCCGTGCCCCAGCTCGGCCAGCGCGCCCGCGAGATGGCGGTTCAGGATTCCCGCCTTCTTCACAGCGCCTCGACCTCCTGCGCCGTCGGGAACGACTCCTGCGCCCCCGGCCGCGTCACCGCCACCGCCCCGACCCGGGCCGCGTACGCCGCCGCCTCCGCCAGGGACGCGCCCGCGCCCAGCCGCCATGCCAGGGCCGCCGTGAAGGAGTCACCCGCGCCGGTCGTGTCGACGGCCTCCACCTTCACCGGGTCCACCCGCACCACGCCCTCGGCGGAGGCCACCAGCGCGCCCTCCCCGCCGAGTGTTACCACCACCGACCGCGGCCCCTTCGCCAGCAACAGCCGGGCCCAGTCCTCCGGCGCGTCACTGATACACGCCTCGCCCAGGATCACCTTGGCCTCGTGCTCGTTGACGATCAGTGGGTCGCAGGCCGCGAGCAGCACGGCGGGCAGCGGGCGGGGCGGGGATGGGTTCAGCACGAAGCGGCTGCCCGGCGCGAGGCTCGCCGCCACCGCCACCACCGTCTCCAGCGGGATCTCCAGCTGCGCCGACACCACCCGCGAGGCGTGGAAGAGGCTCGCCGCGGCCCGTACGTCCGCCGGTGTCAGCCGGCCGTTCGCGCCCGGCGACACCACGATGCTGTTGTCGCCCGACGGGTCCACGGTGATCAGCGCGACCCCGGTCGGCGCCCCGCCCACCAGCACGCCCACCGTGTCGACCCCGGCCGCCCGCTGGGCGTCGAGCAGCAGTCGGCCGTGCGCGTCGTCGCCCACGCGGGCCAGCAGGGCCGTACGGGCTCCGAGGCGGGCGGCGGCGACGGCCTGGTTGGCGCCCTTGCCGCCGGGGTGCACGGCCAGGTCGGAGCCGAGCACCGTCTCACCGGCCGCCGGCCTGCGCTCGACGCCGATCACCAGGTCGGCGTTGGCCGACCCCGCGACCAACAGGTCGTAGTCGTACATCAGGCAACTCCCCCATCACACATCAGCTATCTCCCCGATCACGCATCAGCCGTTTCCCCGATCACACATCGCACTTCTCCCCGTCACGTCCAGCGGGCGGTCACCCCCAGGCGACCGCCCACCCCTCACCCGTCTCAGCCGTCTCAGCCGCTGAACCCGGCCACGTTCTCCTTCGTGACCACCTTCACCGGCACCTTCACCGTCTGCGGGACCTCCTTGCCCTGCAGGGCCCGCAGCGCGTTGTCCACCGCGATCCTGCCGAGCTGGGACGGCTGCTGCGCCACCGAGGCGAACAGCGCACCCTGTTCAACGGCCTTCAGCCCGTCCGGAGTTCCATCGAAGCCGACGACCTGCACGGACGTACCGGCCTTCGCGCCCAGCGCCTTGATCGCGCCCAGCGCCATCTCGTCGTTGGCGGCGATCACGCCCTGCACGTCCGGGTGGGCCTGGAGCAGGTTCGACATCACGTCGAGGCCCTTGGTGCGGTCGAAGTCGGCCGGCTGCTGGGCCACCACCTGGATGCCGGGGTACGCCTTCAGCCCCTTGGCGAAACCTTCCGCCCGCTCGCGCGCCGCCGACGTACCGGCCTGCCCCTGAAGGATCACGATCTTGCCCTGGCCGCCCAGCTTCTCGGCGATCGACTTCGCCGCCAGCTCACCGCCGGCCACGTTGTCCGACGCCACCAGGGCGTTCACATCGGCCTTGTTGACGCCGCGGTCCACCGCGATGACCGGGATCTTCGCCTTGTCGGCGGCCTTCACCGAGTTGCTCGCCGCGTCCGAGTCCACCGGGTTGACGATGATCGCGCCGAAGCTCGAACTGGTGAAGTTCTGCAGCTGGTTGGCCTGCTGCGAGGCGTCGTTCTGCGCGTCCGTTACCGTGAGGTCCACGCCCAGCTTCTTGGCCTCGGCCTGCGCGCCGGAGCGGATCTGCACGAAGAAGGGGTTGTTCAGCGTCGACAGGGACAGGCCGACCTTCGGCCGGTCCGTGGCGGAGCCGCCGTCGTGCAGGAAGGACGTCGCACCGACGATCGCCACGGTCACCACGGCCGCGAGGGCGTACGTGGCGGCCTGCCGGCCCTTGCCGAAACCGCCACCGATACCGCCGCCGAGACCGCCGACCCCGCCCGCACCGCCGGCCGCGGGAGCCGCCCCGGCCTTGCGGCGCACCGTGTCGAGCAGCACCGCCAGCGCGATGACCACGCCGATGACGACCTGCTGCCAGAAGGCGGAGACGGACAACAGGTTGAGCCCGTTGCGCAGCACCGCCAGGATCAGCGCGCCGATCAGCGTGCCGGACGCCTTGCCGGTGCCGCCCGCGAGAGAGGCACCGCCGATGACGACGGCCGCGATCGCGTCGAGCTCGTAGCCATCGGCGGCCTGCGGCTGCGCGGAGGACAGACGGGCGGCGAGCACGATGCCCGCGGCGGCCGCGAACAGGCCGGAGAGCGCGTAGATCGCGAGCTTCTGCCGCTTCACCCGCAGACCGGAGAGGCGGGCGGCCTCCTCGTTGCCGCCGATCGCGTACATGGAGCGGCCGATGTACGTCCGGCCCAGCACGAAGGCGGCGATCAGACCCATGACGACCATCACCAGCACCGGCACCGGCAGCCAGCCGCCGAGCGTGTCCCCGAGGTGCGAGACCGAGTCGGGGAAGGCGATCGGGGAGCCCTCGGAGATCACCAGCGACAGACCGCGGCCCACCGACAGCATCGCGAGCGTCGCGATGAACGGCGGCAGCTTGCCGTACGCGATGAGGAAACCGTTCACCAGACCGGCCGCGACGCCGGTCGCGACGGCGAGCACCACGGCCAGGACGACCGGCACCCCGTGGGACGTCGCGCTCCACGCGAGGACGGTGGCCGACAGCGCCGCGACGGACCCGACCGACAGGTCGATGCCCGCCGAGACGATCACGAAGGTCACACCGAAGGCGAGGATGGCGGTCACGGCCGCCTGGACACCCACGTTGAGCAGGTTGTCCGTGGTGAGGAAGTCACCCGACAGCGCCGACATGGCGATGACGAGGACGATCAGCGCGGTGAGCGCGCCGTTGTCGAGGAGCAGACGGCGGACCGCCGCGGCGCCACCGGCGCCCGTCGTGCTGCCCTTGAGCGTGTCAGTGGCCACGAGCGGCCTCCTTGTCGTGCGTGGGGTCGGTCGTGGAGGTGACCGCGGGGTTGCTGACGGCGAGTGCCATCACGGAGTCCTGGGTGGCCTCGTCGGCGGACAGCTCGCCCGCGATCCGGCCCTGTGCCATCACCAGCACCCGGTCGCTCATGCCGAGCACCTCGGGCAGATCGCTGGAGATCATGAGTACGGCGGCACCCTGAGCGGTGAGCTCGTTGATCAGCTGGTAGATCTCGACCTTCGCGCCGACGTCGATGCCGCGCGTCGGCTCGTCGAGGATGAGGACCTTGGTGTCGGCGAGCAGCCACTTGCCGATGACGACCTTCTGCTGGTTGCCGCCGGAGAGCGTGCGCACCTGCTGGCCGAGGCCCGCCATGCGCACACCGAGCTGCCGCGCGATCCGCTCGGCCGCCGTGTGCCGGCTCTTGAGGTCGACGAGCCCCGCGCGCGTGGTGGACCGCAGGGTCACCAGCCCGAGGTTCTCCTCGACGGACTGGTCGAGCACCAGGCCCTGGCCCTTGCGGTCCTCGGGCACCAGGCCGATCCCGGCCGCCATCGCCGCGTTCACGTCGTGCCGGCGCAGGCCCTGCCCGCCGACCTTCACGGCGCCCTTGTCGTACGGGTCCGCGCCGAACACCGCCCGGACGACCTCGGTGCGGCCGGCGCCGACCAGCCCCGCGATACCGACGACCTCGCCGGCGTGCACCTCGAAGCTGACGTCGTGGAAGACGCCGTCGCGGGTGAGGCCCTCGACGGACAGCAGCGCGGCGCCCCGGTCGGCCCGCTCCCTCGGGTACTGCTGCTCGATGGACCGCCCGACCATCAGGCGTACGAGCTCGTCCTCGGGCGTGGTCGCGGGGACCTGGCCGACCGACCTGCCGTCCCGGATGACCGTGACCCGGTCACCCAGGGCGGCGATCTCCTCCAGGTGGTGGGTGATGAAGACGATCCCGACGCCGTCCTCGCGCAGCGTGCGCACGATCGCGAAGAGCTTCTCGACCTCCTCCGAGGTCAGCACGGCGGTCGGCTCGTCCATGATGAGCACGCGCGCGTTGAGGCTCAGCGCCTTGGCGATCTCGACCATCTGCAGGCGGGCGATGCCGAGTTCGCGCACCCGCGCGCGGGGCGACACGTTCACGCCCACGCGCGCGAGGAGGACCTCGGCGTCGGCCTCCATCCGCTTCCGGTCGATCATCCCCAGGCGGCGCGGCTGCCGGCCGAGGAAGATGTTCTCGGCGACCGTCAGATCGGGAACGAGGTTGAACTCCTGGTAGATGGTGGCGATGCCCAGCCGCTCGGCGTCCTGGGCGCCACGGATGCGCACCTCCTCGCCGTCCACCAGGACGCGGCCCGCGTCGGGGTGGTAGGCGCCCGAGAGCATCTTGATCAGCGTGCTCTTGCCGGCGCCGTTCTCGCCGAGCAGCACGTGCACCTCACCGCGGCGCAGCTCGAAGTCGACGCCGTCGAGCGCGACCACGCCGGGGAAGGTCTTCCGTATGCCCTCGATGCGCAGCAACTCGTCCGGGTTGCTCACGACTGGCTCCTGTTCACTACGGGGGGCCGCACAGCGGGGGACTGTGCGGGGTACTGCGCCGGGTTCTCGCCGCACGAGCGGCGTACGACGAGCCGGGCGGGGAGGGTGACGGACTGCGGGGGCCGTCCCTCGATGCGGTCGACCAGCGCGCGTACGGCCGCGCGCCCCAGCTCGCCCGTCGGCTGGGCGATCGCCGTGATCGGCGGATCGGTGTGCACGAACCACGGGATGTCGTCGAACGCGGCCAGCGCGATGTCGTCCGGTACGCGCAGCCCACGCGCGCGTACGGCGTCCAGCGCGCCCAGCGCCATCAGGTTGTCCGCGGCGAACACGACCTCGGGCGGCTCGGGCAGGTCGAGGAAGCCCTCGGTGACCCGCCGGCCGCTCTCGGCCTGGAAGTCGCCCTGGCCGATGTAGGCGTCCGGGAGGGGCAGCCCGTACTCGGCGAGCGCCGCCCGGAACGCCTCGACGCGCTCGCTGCCGGTGGTGGTCGCCGCCGGGCCCGCGATGATGGCGAGCCTGCGATGCCCCAGCCCGTGCAGATGCGCGACGAGATCCCGTACGGCCTCGCGCCCGTCGGCCCGTACGACCGGCACGGCCACGCCCGGGATCCACCGGTCGACGAAGACCATGGGCGTCCCGGCCCGCACGGCGTCCAGCATCAGCGGGGAGCCGCCGTCCGTGGGGGAGACCAGCAGACCGTCGATACGGCGGTCCAGCAGGGTCCGTACGTGGTGGTCCTGGAGGTCGGGCCGCTCGTCGGCGTTGCCGATGATGACGCTGTAGCCGAGCGCGCGGGCCTCCTCCTCGACGGAGCGGGCCAGCTCGGTGAAGTACGGGTTGAGCACATCGCTGATGACGAGGCCCAGGGTGTGGGTCTGGTCGGTGCGCAGCGACCGGGCGACGGCGTTCGGGCGGTAGCCCAGCGCTTCGACGGCGGCCAGCACGCGCGTGCGTGCGTCGTCGCTGACCGACGGATGGTCGTTCAGGACGCGCGAGACCGTCGCGACGGATACGCCCGCCTCGGCGGCGACGTCCTTGATGCTCGCCATCGCCGTTCCACCTCCTCGTGGAATCGATTACATCGACTGTAGGGAGGATTGGAATCGATTACACGGCGATTAATCAAGCCCTCAACCACATCCCGAGACCGGATCGTGATGAAGGCGGGTGGGCGATGTCCTCGGAGGCGCGGTGGGCGATGGTCACGGAAACATCACCTCTTTCACGCTTCCTCCATGCGGGCATCCGGCGCGCACTACGGTCACCCCCACCCGTAACGCCCTGGGGGGACGAGATGAGCAATCCGTACAACGCGCCCATGCCGCCCGTGCCGCCGATGCCGCCCGCGCCGCGTCCGCCCGACCTCCGCCCGCTGCGCAGGCGCAAGCGCGTGTGGTTCGGCGGCGCGGGTCTGTTCCTCGCGGGCGCGCTGATCGTCGGCGGCGGGAACAGCGGGAACGACGCGAAGCAGCCCGTCGAGGCCAAGGTCCGGCCCGCCGTGACCGTCACCGCGACCGTGACGGCCACGCCCGCGCCCGCCCCGACCGTCACCGAGACCGTCAAGGCCACGGCCGAGCCCGGCCCCACCGTCACGGTCACCCGGACCGCCGCCGCCAAGGCGGCCGGCACCGGCAGCGGCACCGGCGCGAGCAGCCAGGACAGCGGCAGCGAGGACAGCACCGGGACGTGCTCGATCGTCTCCAACGCGGGGAACTGCTACTCGGCGGGCCAGTACTGCCGCAACAGCGACCACGGCGCCTCCACCACCACCGCGAGCGGCGCGAGGATCGCGTGCGTGTACCGCTCGAACGCGTGGCGCTGGGCCTACGCCTGACGGGGCTTGGTCAGGCGGCGGCACTGTCAGTCGCCGCCGGTACCGTCGGATCATGGCCAATGAGGCGGGGAGCGGGGAGCGGCGACCAGCCGTTGTCGAAGGCGTACTGGAGCGGATCACCTATGCCAACGAGGAGAACGGCTACACGGTCGCCCGGGTGGACACCGGCAGAGGAGCGGGCGATCTCCTCACGGTGGTCGGCGCGCTGCTCGGCGCCCAGGTGGGGGAGTCCCTGCGCATGGAGGGACGCTGGGGATCCCACCCCCAGTACGGCAAGCAGTTCACGGTGGAGAACTACACCACCGTCCTGCCGGCCACCGTCCAGGGCATCCGCCGCTATCTGGGATCCGGCCTGGTCAAGGGCATCGGCCCGGTCTTCGCCGACCGCATCACCCAGCACTTCGGCATCGACACGCTGACGATCATCGAGGAGGAGCCCAAGCGGCTGATCGAGGTCCCCGGCCTCGGCCCGAAGCGGACGAAGAAGATCGCCGACGCCTGGGAGGAGCAGAAGGCGATCAAGGAGGTCATGCTCTTCCTCCAGACGGTGGAGGTGTCGACGTCCATCGCCGTGCGGATCTACAAGAAGTACGGCGACGCCTCGATCTCCGTGGTGAAGAACCAGCCGTACCGCCTCGCCGCCGACGTCTGGGGCATCGGTTTCCTCACCGCCGACAAGATCGCCCAGTCGGTCGGCATCCCGCACGACAGCCCGGAGCGCGTGAAGGCGGGGCTTCAGTACGCGCTGTCGCAGTCGGCCGACCAGGGCCACTGCTACCTCCCCGAGGAGCGGCTGATCGCCGACGCGGTGATGCTGCTCCAGGTCGACACCGGCCTGGTCATCGAGTGCCTCGCCGAGCTGGCGGCCGCCCCGGAGGACGGCGAGGACCCGGGGGTCGTACGGGAGAAGGTGCCCGGCGAGCACGGCGAGCCGATCACCGCGATCTACCTCGTCCCCTTCCACCGGGCCGAACTGTCCCTCTCCGCCCAGCTGTTGCGCCTGCTGCGCACCGACCAGGACCGTATGCCCGCCTTCCGCGACGTGGCCTGGGACAAGGCGCTCGCCTGGCTGGGGGCGCGCACCGGCGCCGAGCTCGCCCCGGAGCAGGAGGCGGCCGTGAAGCTGGCGCTGAGCGAGAAGGTCGCCGTGCTCACCGGTGGACCCGGCTGCGGCAAGTCCTTCACCGTGCGCTCGATCGTGGAGCTGGCCCGCGCCAAGAAGGCCAAGGTGCTCCTCGCCGCCCCCACCGGCCGGGCCGCCAAGCGCCTGGCCGAGCTGACCGGCGCCGAGGCGTCGACCGTGCACCGCCTGCTGGAGCTCAAGCCCGGCGGTGACGCGGCCTACGACCGGGACCGGCCGCTCGACGCCGACCTGGTGGTGGTCGACGAGGCGTCCATGCTGGACCTGCTGCTGGCCAACAAGCTGGTGAAGGCCGTGCCGCCGGGCGCGCACCTGCTCTTCGTCGGGGACGTCGACCAGCTGCCCAGCGTCGGCGCCGGGGAGGTGCTGCGGGATCTGCTCGCCGACGGCGGTCCGATCCCCGCCGTGCGCCTCACGCGCGTGTTCCGCCAGGCGCAGCAGTCCGGTGTGGTGACCAACGCGCACCGGATCAACGCGGGGCAGCATCCGCTCACCGACGGCCTGAAGGACTTCTTCCTCTTCGTCGAGGACGACACGGAGGAGGCCGGCCGGCTCACCGTGGACGTGGCCGCCCGGCGCATTCCGGCCAGGTTCGGCCTCGACCCGCGCCGGGACGTGCAGGTGCTGGCGCCGATGCACCGAGGCCCGGCCGGCGCCGGCACGCTCAACGGGCTGCTCCAGCAGGCCATCACCCCGGGCCGCCCCGACGTGCCGGAGAAGAGGTTCGGCGGCCGGGTCTTCCGTGTCGGCGACAAGGTGACCCAGATCCGCAACAATTACGACAAGGGCAGCAACGGTGTCTTCAACGGCACGGTGGGCGTGGTGACATCACTCGACCCGGTCGACCAGCGCCTCACGGTGCTGACGGACGAGGACGAGGAGGTGCCGTACGAGTTCGACGAACTGGACGAACTGGCGCACGCGTACGCGGTCACCATTCACCGTTCCCAGGGAAGTGAATATCCCGCCGTGGTGATCCCCGTCACCACCGGGGCATGGATGATGCTCCAGCGGAACCTGCTGTACACGGCCGTGACGCGCGCCAAGCGGCTGGTCGTCCTCGTCGGTTCGCGCAAGGCGATCGGCCAGGCGGTGCGCACGGTCTCGGCGGGCCGGCGCTGCACGGCGCTGGACTTCCGCCTCTCGGGGGCCTGACCTCCGGGGCCTGACCTCGGGTGTCGCGGCGGCTTTCCGGTGCGGGCCGTGCGCACATCGTGAGGCATCAGAAAAAATGATCGATCAAATGAGTCATGAAGGTCACAAGCACTTCCGGAAGCGGGACGAAGGCGGCAGGATGAGCAAGTTGGCGGCACTGAGTGCCGTCAATAAGCCCAATGGTCGACCCCGAGTGCACTCTCCTGCGCCAAATGGGGGATGGTAGAGACAGTCAGGGCAACCTCGAAGATGAGGCACAACGTCGGTGAGGGAAGACGTGAGCGACAACTCTGTAGTACTGCGGTACGGCGACGGCGAGTACACCTACCCGGTGATCGACAGCACCGTCGGCGACAAGGGCTTCGACATCGGGAAGCTCCGCGCCCAGACCGGTCTCGTGACCCTGGACAGCGGGTACGGCAACACGGCCGCCTATAAATCCGCGATCACCTACCTCGACGGTGAGGCGGGCATCCTCCGCTACCGCGGCTACCCGATCGAGCAGCTGGCCGAACGCTCCACCTTCCTGGAGGTCGCCTACCTGCTGATCAACGGCGAGCTGCCGACGGTCGACGAGCTTTCGTCCTTCAAGAACGAGATCACGCAGCACACCCTGCTGCACGAGGACGTCAAGAACTTCTACAAGGGCTTCCCGCGCGACGCCCACCCGATGGCCATGCTGTCGTCGGTCGTCTCCGCGCTGTCGACGTTCTACCAGGACAGCCACAACCCGTTCGACGAGAAGCAGCGCAACCTCTCGACGATCCGGCTGCTCGCCAAGCTTCCGACGATCGCGGCGTACGCGTACAAGAAGTCGATCGGTCACCCGTTCGTCTACCCGCGCAACGACCTCGGCTACGTCGAGAACTTCCTGCGCATGACGTTCTCGGTCCCCGCGCAGGACTACGAGCTGGACCCGGTCGTCGTCTCGGCGCTGGACAAGCTGCTGATCCTGCACGCCGACCACGAGCAGAACTGTTCGACGTCGACGGTCCGGCTCGTCGGCTCGTCGCAGGCGAACATGTTCGCGTCGATCTCGGCCGGCATCTCCGCCCTCTGGGGCCCGCTGCACGGCGGCGCCAACCAGTCCGTCCTGGAGATGCTGGAGGGCATCCAGGCGACCGGCGGTGACGTCGACTCCTTCATCCGCAAGGTGAAGAACAAGGAGGACGGCGTCCGCCTGATGGGCTTCGGCCACCGGGTCTACAAGAACTTCGACCCCCGCGCCAAGATCATCAAGGCCGCCGCGCACGACGTCCTCTCGGCCCTCGGCAAGTCCGACGAGCTGCTGGACATCGCGCTGAAGCTGGAGGAGCACGCGCTCTCCGACGACTACTTCGTCTCGCGCAGCCTCTACCCGAACGTCGACTTCTACACCGGCCTGATCTACCGCGCCATGGGCTTCCCGACCGAGATGTTCACGGTCCTGTTCGCCCTCGGCCGCCTCCCGGGCTGGATCGCCCAGTGGCACGAGATGATCAAGGAGCCCGGCTCCCGTATCGGCCGCCCCCGTCAGATCTACACGGGCGTCGTCGAGCGCGACTTCGTCCCGGTCGAGGAGCGCTGACCCCAGCGCGGAGCCGCGTAGTACAGCGAAAGGCGCCCTGGCGCCGGTCCCCCCACGGGCCGACGTCCAGGGCGCCTTCCCATGTCCCGGTGCGGATTCCCCCCACGGGATCCGGCCGGGCGTCTGTGAGGACACAGCGCCTGAATCGCTGGTGAACATGTGCGATCTGCCGGGACAGCGCACGCTGGGAGGGCCGCTCAAAGCTTCCCGGTGTACGTGCCCCGGCAACGCATCTCTGGAGAAGTCCCCCAAGACGACTCCAGATGCCAGTCAGCGCCCCCCAAGACGCTTTCTGACATCGCCAACTTAGACCTTCGAACCCCCTCGATGGTTACGTTCGCATCACTGTGATCTGCGTCTCTTGCTTATGTCCGTTAGATGCGCAAGAGACCGGATGCAGCGACCGAGCACCAGCGTAAGGAGGATGCGTGAGCCTTGTGAAGAGCTTATGTGAGGCGCGTGCCTCAGCGAAAGGCCCGCAGCCGGAGGCTGTTGCTCACCACGAACACCGACGAGAACGCCATCGCCGCCCCCGCGATCATCGGGTTGAGCAGCCCCGCGGCGGCCAGCGGCAACGCGGCCACGTTGTACCCGAAGGCCCACACCAGGTTGCCCTTGATCACCGCCAGGGTCCGCCGGGACAGCCGAATGGCGTCCGCGGCCACCCGCAGATCCCCGCGCACCAGCGTCAGATCGCTCGCCTCGATCGCCGCGTCCGTGCCGGTCCCCATCGCCAGCCCGAGATCCGCCGTGGCGAGCGCGGCCGCGTCGTTCACCCCGTCGCCCACCATCGCGACCACCCTGCCCTCGTCGCGCAGCCGCCGTACGACGTCCACCTTGTCCTCGGGCAGCACTTCCGCGATCACCTGGTCGATGCCGACCCGCCGGGCCACCGCCTCGGCGACGGTCCGGTTGTCCCCGGTCAGCAGCACCGGCGTCAGCCCCAGCCCGCGCAGCCGCCGTACCGCCTCGGCGCTGGTCTCCTTCACCGCGTCCGCGACGGCCAGTACGCCGTACGCCGTCCCGTCCCAGCCGGCCACCACCGCCGTACGACCGTCCCGCTCGGCCTCGTCACGGGCCCGGACCAGTTCCGGCGGGAGCACGTCGTAGAGCCGCCCCACGGCCACCTCGCGGCCCTCCACGCGCCCGCGGACGCCCCGGCCGGGCACGTTCTCGAAGTGCTCGGCCACCGGCAGCTCCCCGGCCCGCTCCTCGGCGCCCGCGGCCACCGCGCGGCCGACCGGGTGCTCGGAGGCGTGCTCCAGGGCGCCCGCGAGCCGCAGCAGCTCCTTCTCGTCGGCGCCCTCCGCGACGTAGACCTCCTGAAGGCGCATCCGGCCCGGGGTGACCGTGCCCGTCTTGTCGAGGACGACCGTGTCGACGCGGCGCGTGGACTCCAGCACCTCGGGGCCCTTGATGAGGATGCCGAGCTGCGCCCCGCGCCCCGTACCGACCATCAGCGCGGTCGGCGTGGCCAGCCCCAGCGCGCACGGGCAGGCGATGATCAGCACCGCGACGGCGGCGGTGAACGCGGCGACGGTGTCGCCGGTGACCACCAGCCAGCCGCCGAAGGTCGCGGCCGCGATGAGCAGCACCACGGGCACGAAGATCCCGGCGACCCGGTCGGCGAGCCGCTGCACCTCGGTCTTGCCGCTCTGCGCCTCCTCGACCAGCCGGGCCATCCGCGCGAGCCGCGTCTCGGCGCCGACCCGCGTGGCCTCGACGACGAGCCGTCCGCCGACGTTGACCGTGGCCCCGGTGACCGCGTCGCCCACGGCCACGTCGACCGGCACCGACTCGCCGGTCAGCATGGACGCGTCGATCGCCGACACGCCCTCGACGACGGTGCCGTCGGTGGCGACCTTCTCGCCGGGCCGTACGACGAAGCGGTCCCCGACGGCCAGCCGCTCCACCGCGATCCGCACCTCGCGCCCCGCGCGCAGCACGGCCACGTCCTTCGCGCCCAGGTCCATCAGCGCCCGCAGCGCCGCGCCCGCCCGCCGCTTGGAGCGGGCCTCCAGGAAGCGACCCAGCAGGATGAACGCGGTGACGCCGGCGGCGACCTCCAGATAGATCGTGGAGGCGCCGTCGGTACGGGAGACGGTGAGGTCGAAGGGGTGGCGCATGCCGGGCATGCCCGCGTCGCCGAAGAACAGCGCCCACAGCGACCAGGCGAACGCGGCGAGCGTGCCGACCGAGACGAGCGTGTCCATGGTGGACGAGCCGTGCCGCAGATTCGTCCAGGCGGCCCGGTGGAAGGGCCAACCGCCCCAGACGACCACCGGCGCGGCGAGCGTCAGCGACAGCCACTGCCAGTTGTCGAACTGGAGGGCCGGGACCATGGCCAGCAGCACCACGGGCGCGGCGAGCAGCCCGGAGACGAGCAGCCGGTGGCGCAGGGCGCCGAGCCCGGGGTCGGCATCGGCATCGGCGTCGGCGCGGGCGTCGGGATCGGCGTCGGCCGGGTCCTCGGGGGTCTGCTCACGTACCGGTTCCTCGGCCGTGTACCCGGTCTTCACGACGGTCGCTATGAGATCGGCGACCTCGACGCCCGCCGGGTACGTCACCCTCGCCTTCTCCGTCGCGTAGTTGACGGTGGCGGTGACGCCCTCCATGCGGTTGAGCTTCTTCTCGATCCGGGCCGCGCACGAGGCGCAGGTCATCCCGCCGATGAGCAGCTCGACGTCCGAGGTCGGGCCGGACGCGGGGGCCGCGTCCGGGCCGGATATCGGTGCGGTGGTGCTGGACATGTCCACTCCAGAGGCGGAAGCGCCGTGCGGGGGCGCGGGAAGCGCCGTGAAGGGGGCGCGGGAAGCGCCGTGAAGGGGGCGCGGGCTCGCTCAGACCGTGTGCGGGATCGCTCGGACCGTGTGCAGGATGCTCAGACCGTGCCGACCAGCTCGAAGCCGGCCTCGTCCACGGCGGAGCGGACCGCCTCCTCGTCCAGGGCGGCCGCGGAGACGACGGTGACCTCGCCGGTGGAGGCGACGGCCTTGACCGAGCTGACACCGGCGATCTGGGAGATCTCGCCCGATACCGCGCCCTCGCAGTGGCCACAGCTCATGCCGCTCACCTTGTAGACGGCGGTGACGGAACCGGGGGTGTCGGTGTGCGCGGTCATCTCGTTGCTCCTCATCGAGGCGTGCGGGTCTGCGGGGAACCCGGAAGGGCTCTCCCGTCACCCCACTGTACCCCTAGGGGGTATTTCCACCGATGGACGCGCCCGGTCGGCCGCCGACCAGGGGGTCGAGGTAGCGGACGAGCGCGTTCTTCAGCTCGCCGACGTACGCCTCGCGCTCGGCGCCCTCGTGGGCCAGGATCAGCTCCAGGCCCGCCTTGTACATGCCGAGGCACATGTGTGCCGTGCGGGCGAGGTCGGCCGGGGGCGCGTCGGGCAGGAAGGACGACAGCAGGCCCTCGATGCGGGAGAGCAGGGTCGCGTGGAGGGCGTCGTGCTCCTCGGTGAGGCGGCCGGGGATGTCCGGGCCGTGCATCAGCGCGAAGAACACCGGGTGGTCGCAGTTGAACGCGATGAACCGGTCGACGGCCCCCGCCACGGCCTGCTCCAGTGGAGTCGCGGGGTCTACCGGCGCGAGCGCCTCGCCGTACGCCTCCCGCATCTGCTGGATCAGCCGCTCGCCGAGCTCGATCGCGATCGCTTCCTTGTTCGGGAAGAACTGGTAGAGCGTGCCCGGTGAGACGCCCGCCTCGCGGGCGATCGCGTTGGTGCTGGCGGCGGTGTAGCCCGTGCTGGTGAAGACGGTCGCGGCGGCGTCGAGCAGCTGGGCGATACGGCGCTCACCGCGCGCCTGACGCCGGCGAGGCTGCTCCTTCTCCTGGGTGTCGGGCACCGGTTATCCCCAACTCTCCGAACGCGGTTGACAAACACGAGCGGTCGCTCGCATTCTGGGTCCATGAAACGCGAGCGATCTCTCGTGTTTCTCATTCTACGGTTGTCACGGGTTTCCGCGTCTCTGTCGTTTCCGCCTCCCACGGTGAAGGGGACACCGCACCATGACCGAAGTCAACAGCCCACCCCGCTTCGGCGGCTGGACCCGCTTCGTCACCGCCCGTCCCAGGCTGTCGCTGCTCGCGGCCCTGGTGCTCACCGTGCTCGCCGTGCTGGCCGGCAGCGGCGTCGCCGACCGGCTCGGCAGCGGTGGCTGGGAGGACCCGGCCGCCGAGTCGACCTATGCGACCCGGGCGCTGGAGCACGCGTTCCCGGCATCGCAGCCCAACCTCCTGCTCCTGGTGGACGCGGGAAGCTCCTCCGTCGACGACCCGGCGGTGGCCGCCGAGGCCCGCAGCCTTGCCGGGCGGCTGGCCGGGGAGAAGGGCGTCATAGGCGTCGGCTCCTACTGGCAGGCCGACCCCGCGGCGGCCCCCGCCCTGCGCGCCAAGGACGGCCACGAGGCGCTGATCGCCGCGCGGATCACCGGCGAGGAGAAGGAGATGGGCCGCACCCTGGACCGCATCGCCCCCTCCTACCGGGGCGAGCACGGTCCGGTGAAGGTCACGATCGGCGGCCCCGTCGCCGTGCGGCACGAGATGCAGACCATCATCCGGGAGGACCTCACCCGCGCCGAGATGATCGCCCTGCCGGTCACGCTCCTGCTGCTGGTGATGGTCTTCGGCAGCGCGATCGCCGCCCTGCTGCCCCTCGGCATCGGCATCGTCGCGATCCTCGGCACCAACGCGGTGCTGCGCGGCCTCACCGAGTTCACCGATGTCTCGGTCTTCGCCCTGAACCTCACCACGGCCCTCGGCCTGGGCCTCGCCATCGACTACGCCCTGTTCATCGTCCGCCGCTTCCGCGAGGAGCTGTCCACCGGCGCCGAACCGCTGCCGGCGGTCGCCACCACCCTGCGCACGGCCGGCCGCACGGTCCTCTTCTCGGCCCTCACGGTCGCCGTGTCCCTGGCGGCGATGCTGCTCTTCCCGCAGTACTTCCTGCGGTCCTTCGCCTACGCCGGCATGGCGGTGGTCCTGCTGGCGGCGGCCGCCGCGCTGATCCTGCTCCCGGCGGCCCTGGTCCTGCTGGGCCACCGGGTCAACTCCCTCGACCTGCGCCGCCTGTTCAAGCGCGGCGAACCGGCACCGGCGCCGGCCACGGCGGAGGGTGCCGACACGGCGGGCACCACGGACCGCAAGGCCTGGGCGCGCGCGGCCACCCTGGTCATGCGCCGGGCCCCCTTCTTCGCCCTCGGCACCACCGCCGTCCTGGTCCTGCTCGGACTGCCCTTCCTGGGCGTGAAGTTCGGCACCGCGGACGACCGTCAGCTGCCCTCCGGCGCCGAGTCCCATGTGGTCCAGCAGCACATCCGCGACGGCTTCCCGGGCAACCCCGGCGGCGGCCTGGAGGTGCTCGCGGAGGGCCGGGCGACCCCGGCGCAGTACGCGGCGTACCGGCAGCGGATCGCCGAGCTCCCCGACGTGCTGCGGGTCGACGGGCCGCTGGTGAAGGGCGAGTCGGCGTACTTCACGGTGCTGCCCAAGGGCGAGGCGGTCGACGACGCCGCCCAGCGTCTCGTCGGCGACCTGCGCGCCACCGACGCCCCCTTCGACACCGCGGTGACCGGCACGGCGGCGGTCCTGGTCGACTCCAAGCACGCCATCGCCGGACAGCTGCCCTGGGCGGCGGCCTTCATCGCGATCGTCACCCTGCTGCTGGTCTTCCTGCTGACCGGCAGCGTGCTGATACCGCTCCAGGCGGTCCTGCTCAACGCGCTCAGCCTGACGGCGATGTTCGGCGCGGTGGTCTGGGTCTTCCAGGACGGCCATCTCTCCGGCCTCCTCGGCTTCACCAGCCCCGGCTCCATAGAGACGACGCTCCCGGTCCTGATGTTCTGCGTGGCCTTCGGTCTCTCCATGGACTACGGCGTGTTCCTGCTCTCCCGCATCAAGGAGGAGTACGACAGGACGGGCGACCACAACGAGGCGGTCCGGCACGGCCTGCAGCGCACGGGCGGACTGATCACCGCGGCGGCGGTCATCCTGGCCGTGGTGATGGTGGCGATCGGCACGTCCCGCGTGACCAACACCAAGATGCTGGGCCTCGGCATCGCGCTGGCGGTCCTGATGGACGCGATGATCGTCCGCAGCCTCCTGGTCCCGGCGGTGATGCGCCTGACGGGGAAGGCGACCTGGTGGGCCCCGGCCCCCCTGAGGAGGCTCCACGACCGGTTCGGCTTGAGCGAGGGCGAGGCCGAGCACCCCGACAGGGGCGCGGTTCGCCATACGGCTCCGCCGAGCGCCGCGACCGGCCACGATGTACCGGCAGACGAGAACGGCGAGGGGAGCCCGGATGAGAGCGGTGGTCTTCGAGAAGTTCAGCGAACCCGCTGAGGTGCGCGAGCTCCCCGACCCGCGGCCGGCCCCCCACGGGGTGGTCGTACGGGTCGAGGCCACCGGCCTCTGCCGCAGCGACTGGCACGGCTGGCAGGGCCACGACCCCGACATCACCCTCCCGCACGTCCCCGGCCATGAACTCGCCGGCACCGTGGAGGCGGTCGGCCCCGGGGTGAGCAACTGGCACCCCGGCGACCGGGTCACCGTCCCCTTTGTGTGCGCCTGCGGAACGTGCGGGGCCTGCGCGGCCGGCGACCAGCAGGTGTGCGAACGCCAGACCCAGCCCGGCTTCACCCACTGGGGTTCCTTCGCGCAATACGTGGCGCTGGACCACGCCGACGTGAACCTCGTCGCCGTACCCCAGGAGCTGTCGTCGGCCACGGCGGCGGCGCTGGGCTGCCGGTTCGCCACGGCGTTCCGGGCGGTCGTGCAGCAGGGCCGGGTCGCGGCGGGGGAGTGGGTCGCCGTGCACGGCTGCGGCGGGGTCGGGCTGTCCGCGGTGATGATCGCGGCGGCCGCCGGGGCGAGGGTGATCGCGGTGGACGTGTCGCCCAGGGCCCTGGACCTGGCCCGGACGTTCGGGGCGGCGGAGTGCGTGGACGCGACGACCGTGCCCGACACGGCGGTCGCGGTCCGCGAACTGACGGGCGGGGGCGCCCACCTCTCCCTGGACGCCCTGGGTTCGCCCGCCACCTGCGCCGCGTCGGTCGACGGCCTGCGCCGCCGGGGCCGTCACATCCAGGTCGGCCTGCTGCCCTCCCCGGACGGTACGACCCCGGTGCCGATGGCCCGCGCGATCGCCCTGGAGCTGGAGATCCTCGGCAGCCACGGCATGGCCGCGCACACGTATCCGGCGATGCTGGAGGCGGTCCGCGCGGGCGTGCTGCGTCCCGACCTCCTGGTCACCTCCACGATCTCCCTGGACGCGGCCCCGCGGGCCCTGGCGGCGATGGGGACGGCCCCCGGAGCGGGGGTGACGGTCATCGAGCCGTGGAGCTGACGGCGGCCGGCGGCCGGATTCCCGGGAGGTCAGTCCTGTCTGCGGCCCCGGTTGCCCGGCCGGGAGGCCACCCAGGCGCGGACGGTTTCGACGTACCAGTAGGGCTTGCCGCCCTCCACGTGGTCGGGGGCGGGCAGCAGTCCGTGCTTGCGATAGGACCGCACGGTGTCCGGCTGCACCTTGATGTGCGCCGCGATCTCCTTGTAGGACCACAGCCTCTGGTCGGTCATGGGTCGCACCTCCCTGCGCGCGGGGCGGCGGCCGGGAGACCGCCCGGGGGAGCCCCGCGCCGCACTGGTGACCGCCGCACGGCGATCACCAGCCCTGTGCCCCGTGAACGACGGTCGGTGACCGACGGAAAGCGGCTGTTGACCGGGCGTGACGAGGAACCCGCGTACATGCGACACGTGTGACAGAAAGAGGTCATTTGTGACGCGTCTGAAGCAGAGGCGCGACTCCGCCCCGCAGGAACGACCGACCACGGCCGACTCGCCGACGACCAGCAGACGGCGATCGGCCGAGATGGCCTCGCCGACGACCAGCGGACCGCGTATCCCCTAGGCCCCGCACGACCTCAGGAACGCCCGGGTTCGCACGGCGATCGGCAGGGGAGCGTCCTGCTCGCAGGGATACATGTCCTGCTCGACGATCGCGAACAGGTCCACGTCCAGCTTCTGCGCGGCCTCCAGTACGGGCCCCAGCGCGGGTACGCCGGAGGGCGGCTCGCACATCACGCCCTGGGCGACGGCGGGCCCGAACGGCGTCCCCTTCGCCCGTACGTCCGCCAGGATCTCCGGGTCGACCTGCTTGAGGTGCAGATACCCGATCCGCTCCCCGTACGTCTCGATGAGCTTGACGCTGTCGCCGCCGCAGTAGGCGTAGTGCCCGGTGTCCAGGCACAGCGAGACCTGGTCGGAGTCCGTCGCGTCGAGGAAGCGGACGACGTTCTCCTCGCTGTCGATGTGGGTGTCGGCGTGCGGGTGGACGACGATCGTCAGCCCGTACTCCTCGCGCACCCGGCGCCCCAGCCGCTCGGTCAGGGAGGTGAGATCCCGCCACTGACCGGCCGTCAGGGTGCTGGGTTCCAGCACCTCGCCGGTCTTGTCGTCCCGCCAGAAGGACGGGATGACGACCAGGTGCTTCGCCCCCATCGCCTGGGCCAGCGCCGCGTTGTCCGCGACATGCGCCCAGGTCTTCTCCCAGACCGCCTCGCCGTGGTGCAGCCCGGTGAACACCGTGCCGGCCGAGACCTTCAGACCGCGCCGGGCGGTCTCCTCGGTGAGGACGGCGGGATCGGTCGGCAGATAGCCGTAGGGGCCCAGCTCGATCCACTCGTAGCCCGCCTCGGCGACCTCGTCGAGGAAGCGCTGCCAGGGGACCTGGACCGGGTCGTCGGGGAACCAGACGCCCCAGCTGTCGGGGGCCGACCCGATCCGGATGCGGGAGAGTGAGGGGTGCGGTGACAACGACGTCATGGCCGTCAGCGTGCTGGCTGCCCCGAGGGGTGTCAAGGTCTGGTCCGAATGTCTGGACAAAACATTGACAGGGCTCGGGGGTCGGCACTACAACCGGGAGGAGTCCAAGCGAAGGGAACCCGATGGCGTACGACCTGATCACCATGGGGCGGATCGGAGTGGACCTCTATCCGCTGCAGACGGGTGTTCCACTGGCCCAGGTGTCGACCTTCGGGAAGTTCCTCGGCGGCTCCGCGACCAACGTGGCCGTCGCCGCCGCCCGGCTCGGCCGCCGCACGGCCGTGATCACCCGCACCGGCGACGACCCGTTCGGCGCCTACCTGCACGAGGCGCTGCGCGGCTTCGGCGTCGACGACCGCTGGGTCACCGCCGTTCCCGGCCTGCCGACGCCGGTCACCTTCTGCGAGGTCTTCCCGCCGGACGACTTCCCGCTGTACTTCTACCGCCGCCCCAAGGCGCCGGACCTGGAGATCGACGCGCACGAGCTGGACCTGGACGCCGTCCGGGACACCCGCGTCTTCTGGGTCACCGGCACGGGCCTGAGCGAGGAGCCGAGCCGTACGGCCACCCTCGCCGCCCTCGCCCACCGCGCCAAGTCCGGTACGACGGTCTTCGACCTGGACTGGCGCCCCATGTTCTGGAGCGATCCGGCGGCCGCCCGCCCGTTCTACAAGGAGGCCCTGCGCCACACCACCGTCGCGGTCGGCAACCTCGACGAGGTCGAGGTCGCCACCGGGGTGCGCGAGCCGAGAGCCGCCGCGCAAGCGTTGCTGGACGCCGGAGTCGAGCTGGCGGTGGTCAAGCAGGGCCCGAAGGGCGTGCTCGCCGTGAACAGCGACGGTGAGGAGGCCGAGGTGCCCCCGCTCCCGGTGAACGTCCTCAACGGCCTCGGCGCCGGCGACGCCTTCGGCGGCTCCCTGTGCCACGGCCTGCTGGAGGGCTGGGACCTGGAGACGATCATGCGGCACGCCAACGCGGCGGGCGCGATCGTCGCCTCCCGCCTGGAGTGCTCGTCCGCGATGCCGACCACCGACGAGATCGAAGCCGCCCTCAAGGCCGGAGCGGTCCTGTGAGGGCGGGCCGGGTGGAAGGCGCCGCACACGGCGGCGGGACGACGACCCCGAGCAACGCGCACGGCGGGGGCACGACAACCCCGAGCGCCGACGCGCACGGCGAAGGCACGACAACGCCGAGCGCCGACGCGCACGGCGAGGGCACGATGACCCCGAGCGCCGCCGCGCACGGCGGGGACACGACGACCCCGCGCAGCGCCGCGCCCACCGGGCAAGCGCTTCCCCCCGTCGACATTGCCGAGCTGGTCCGGCTCCGCGCCCACCACCCCGAGGCGATCGCCGAGGCCGCCGCCCGGCGCACCCGGCGCCCGCTCCTCGGCGACTCCGGTCGGCTGATGATCGTCGCCGCCGACCACCCCGCGCGGGGCGCGCTCGGCGTCGGTGATCGCAAGATGGCCATGGCCAACCGCGCCGACCTGCTGGGAAGGCTCTGCCTGGCGCTCTCCCGCCCCGGTGTCGACGGCGTTCTCGCGACCGCCGACATCCTCGACGACCTCCTGCTGCTCGGCGCGCTCGACGGCAAGGTCGTCATGGGGTCGATGAACCGCGGCGGCCTCCAGGGCGCCCGCTTCGAGCTCGACGACCGCTTCACCGGTCACCGCCCCGAGGACATCGAGCGCCTGCGCTTCGACGCGGGCAAGCTGCTCCTGCGGATCGACTACGACGACCCGGGCTCCCTCACCACCCTGGAGTCCACGGCCCGCGCCGTCGACGCCATGGCCGAACGCCGGCTGCCCGTCTTCGTGGAGCCGTTCATCTCCCGCCGCACCCCCGAGGGCCGGCTGAAGAACGACCTCTGCGCCGAGGCGGTCACCCGGTCGATCGCCATCGCCTCGGGCCTCGGCGGCACCTCGGCGTACACCTGGCTCAAGCTGCCCGTCACCGAGAACCCCGACGACATGGCCGAGGTCATGGAGACCTCCACCCTGCCCGCCGTGCTCCTCGGCGGCGAGGTCGGGGACGACCAGGACGGCGCCTACGAGAAGTGGCGCGGGGCGCTCCAACTGCCCACCGTCCGGGGCCTGGTGGTCGGCCGTTCGCTGCTGTATCCGGCGGACGGCGACGTCGCCGGCGCCGTGGACACCGCCGTAGGACTGCTGTGAGGGCCGCATGAGCAACGAGCTGTATCTGCCGAAGGGCGCCACCGCCGACGGAGTTCACTCCCTCGCCATCGATCCGAAACGGGCCGGCTGGAGCCACAGCAGCCTGCGTGTCGTGGAGTTGGAGCCGGGCGGCAGCCACACTCTGCTCACCGGTGAGAGTGAGTGGATCGTGCTTCCCCTCGAAGGCGGATGTGTCGTACAAACAGAAGGAAAAGAGTTCCAACTCCTGGGCCGGGACAGCGTGTTCGCGTCGGTCACCGATTTCGCGTACGTACCCCGGGACACCCAGGCCCTGATCGCCTCCGGCGCGGGAGGCCGCTTCGCCCTGGCAGGAGCGAAGTGCGAGCGACGACTCCCCGCCCGCTACGGCCCCGCGCCGGAGGTCCCCGTCGAGAAGCGCGGCAGCGGCACCTGCCTGCGCCACGTCCGCAACTTCGCCTCGGCGGACGCCTTCGACTGCGACAAGCTGATCGCCGTGGAGGTCGTCACCCCCGGCGGCAACTGGTCGTCGTACCCGCCGCACAAGCACGACGAGTACCGCCCGGGCGAGGAGTCGCGGCTGGAGGAGATCTACTACTTCGAGATCGACGGACCGGGCGGTTTCGGCTATCAGCGCGTCTCGCCCTCCCGTGAGGGCGGATCGGACGTCCTCGCGGAGGTCCGCTCCGGCGACGCCGTCCTCGTCCCCGACGGCTGGCACGGCCCGTCGATCGCCCAGCCCGGCCACGACATGTACTACCTGAACGTGATGGCCGGTCCCGGCGAGACCCGGGAATGGCGGATCTGCTTCCACCCAGAGCACACGGAGGGGTACCGATGACCTCAACGACGAGGCTGACGGTCGCACAGGCGCTGGTCCGCTTCCTCGCCGCCCAGTACACCGAGCGCGACGGGGTCCGCCGGCGGCTCATCGGCGCGACCTGGGGCATCTTCGGCCACGGCAATGTGGCGGGCCTCGGCCAGGCGCTCGTCGAGCACGCCGACGTCATGCCGTACCACCAGGGCCGCAACGAGCAGTCGATGGTGCACGCGGCGGTCGGCTACGCCCGGCAGTCGAACCGTCTGTCCACGCACGCCGTGACGACGTCGATCGGCCCGGGCGCGACCAACCTGGTCACCGGCGCCGCCCTCGCGACGATCAACCACCTCCCGGTGCTGCTGCTGCCCGGCGACATCTTCGCGACCCGCGTCGCGGACCCGGTCCTGCAGCAGCTGGAAGTGCCGTACGCGGGCGACGTCTCCGTCAACGACACCCTGCGCCCGGTGTCGAAGTACTTCGACCGGGTCACCCGCCCCGAGGCCCTGATCCCGGCCGCCCTCCAGGCCATGCGGGTGCTCACCGACCCCGTCGAGACCGGCGCGGTCACCCTGGCCCTCCCGCAGGACGTGCAGGCCGAGGCGTACGACTGGCCGGACGACTTCTTCGCCGACCGCGTCTGGGTCGTACGCCGTCCGGGCGCCGACCCCACGGAGCTCGCGGAGGCGGTCCGGGCGATCAGGTCGGCCCGCCGGCCCCTGGTCGTGGCGGGCGGCGGCGTCCACCACAGCCGTGCCGAGGAGGCGCTCGCCGAGTTCGCCGCCGCCACCGGCATCCCGGTCGCCTCCACCCAGGCCGGCAAGGGCTCCCTGCGCTACGACCATCCGCAGGACGTCGGCGGCGTCGGCCACACCGGCACCGCGACGGCCGACGAACTGGCCCGCACCGCCGACCTGGTGATCGGCGTCGGCACCCGCTACACCGACTTCACCACCGCCTCCGGCACCCTCTTCGCCCACCCGGACGTCCGCTTCGTCAACCTCAACATCGCCCCCTACGACGGCCACAAGCTCGCCGGGATGCCGCTGGTCGCGGACGCCCGCAGCGGCCTCGCGGAGCTGACCGAGGCGCTCGGGATGCACGGGCACCGGGTCGCCGACTCCTACGTCACCGAGTACACCGAGGACAAGGAGCGCTGGGAACAGCGCGTCGACGCCTGCTACGAGGCCGAGGAGATCGACGTACGCCCCACGCAGACCCAGGTGCTCGGCGCCCTCGACGCCCTCGCCGACGAGTCGGACGTGGTCATCAACGCGGCCGGCTCGCTCCCCGGCGACCTGCACAAGCTGTGGCGGGCCCGCTCCCGGGACCAGTACCACCTGGAGTACGGCTACTCCTGCATGGGCTACGAGATCCCGGCGGCGATCGGCGTGAAGCTGGCCGCGCCCGAGCGGAACGTATGGGCGCTGGTCGGCGACGGCACCTATCTGATGATGCCGACGGAGATCGTCACGGCCGTGCAGGAGGGGATCGCGATCAAGATCCTGCTCGTGCAGAACCACGGCTACGCCTCCATCGGCGGCCTGTCGGAGTCGGTGGGCGGCGAGCGGTTCGGCACCGCGTACCGCTTCACCTCCGACGACGGCACGTTCACCGGGGCCCCGCTGCCCGTCGATCTCGCGGCGAACGCCGCCAGCCTCGGGATGCGGGTGCTGCGCGCGAAGACCGTCCGCGAACTGCGCGACGCGCTCGCCGAGGCGCGCGCCGCCGACACTCCCACTTGTGTCTACGTCGAGACCGAAACGTCAGACACTGTGTCGGGCGCGCCTCCGGCGCAGGCCTGGTGGGATGTTCCTGTGGCCGAGACCGCGACCCGAGCGTCGGCGGTCAAGGCACGTGAGCTGTACGAACGGCACGTCTCTACCCGACGCCGCCATCTGTGAAGGAGCAACCGGGCATGACGAAGATCGTCAACCACTGGATCGGCGGCAAGTCCGTCGAGGGCGCGTCGGGCACGTTCGGGCCGGTCACCGACCCGGCGACCGGCGCGGTCACCACGAAGGTCGCGTTCGCCTCCGTCGACGAGGTCGACGCGGCGGTCGCGGCGGCCAAGGAGGCCTTCGTGACGTGGGGCCAGTCCTCGCTGGCCAGGCGCACCGAGATCCTCTTCCGCTTCCGCGCCCTGCTGGACGCCAACCGCGACGCGATCGCCGAGCTGATCACCGCCGAGCACGGCAAGGTGCACTCCGACGCCCTCGGCGAGGTCGCGCGCGGCCTGGAGATCGTCGACCTGGCCTGCGGCATCAATGTGCAGCTGAAGGGCGAGCTGTCGACGCAGGTCGCCAGCCGGGTCGACGTGGCGGCCATCCGCCAGCCCCTCGGCGTGGTCGCGGGCATCACGCCGTTCAACTTCCCGGCGATGGTGCCGATGTGGATGTTCCCGATCGCCATCGCGTGCGGCAACACCTTCGTCCTCAAGCCGTCCGAGAAGGACCCCTCGGCCTCGATCAAGCTCGCCGAGCTGCTGGCCGAGGCCGGTCTGCCCGACGGTGTCTTCAACGTGGTCCACGGCGACAAGGTGGCCGTCGACCGGCTGCTGGAGCACCCGGACGTCAAGGCCGTCTCCTTCGTCGGCTCGACCCCGATCGCCCGCTACATCCACACCACGGCCTCCGCGAACCACAAGCGGGTCCAGGCCCTGGGCGGCGCCAAGAACCACATGCTGGTCCTCCCGGACGCCGACCTGGACGCGGCGGCGGACGCGGCCGTCTCCGCCGCCTACGGCTCGGCGGGCGAGCGCTGCATGGCGATCTCCGCGGTCGTGGCCGTGGGCTCCATCGGCGACGCGCTGGTCGACAAGATCCGGGAGCGCGCCGAGAAGATCAAGATCGGTCCCGGCAACGACCCGACCTCCGAGATGGGCCCGCTGATCACCGCCGCCCACCGCGACAAGGTGGCGTCCTACGTCACCGGTGCGGCGGCCGAGGGCGCCGAGGTCGTCCTCGACGGCACCGGCTACACGGTCGAGGGCTACGAGGACGGCCACTGGATCGGCATCTCGCTGCTCGACAAGGTGCCGACCTCGGCGAAGGCGTACCAGGACGAGATCTTCGGCCCGGTGCTGTCGGTGCTGCGCGTGGACACCTACGAGGAGGGCGTGGCCCTCATCAACGCCTCGCCCTTCGGCAACGGCACCGCGATCTTCACCCGGGACGGCGGCGCCGCCCGCCGCTTCCAGCTGGAGATCGAGGCCGGCATGGTCGGCGTGAACGTCCCGATCCCGGTCCCCGTCGGCTACCACAGCTTCGGCGGCTGGAAGGACTCGCTCTTCGGCGACCACCACATCTACGGCAACGACGGCACGCACTTCTACACCCGCGGCAAGGTCGTCACCACCCGCTGGCCCGACCCGTCCGAGGCCCCGGCGGGCGTGGACCTGGGCTT
Source organism: Streptomyces sp. NPDC032126 (assembly GCF_055580085.1). Taxonomy (NCBI): domain Bacteria; kingdom Bacillati; phylum Actinomycetota; class Actinomycetes; order Kitasatosporales; family Streptomycetaceae; genus Streptomyces; species Streptomyces sp. NPDC032126. The sequence continues at coordinate 117,649 of NZ_JBVIMA010000013.1, read as the reverse complement.
CCCGCGCAACCACTGAGGTTGTCGGCCTCGGTGCCCCGTCTCCTCCGGGAGGCGGGGCACCGTCGTGTCAGCGGCGGCTCAGCGACCCGTGGCTTCCTTGATCGCCGCAGTCATGTCACCCGTCTGGGAGGCGGGCGGGGGCGTCACCTTGGCCGTCTTGCCGAACTTCTCGAAGTCCATGGTGATCTTGACCTTGCCCAGGACCTCGTGGAAGCGGACCGGGAGGTCGTCCTCGCCCACCCAGATGTCCATGGCGACCGAGTCCACGCCGCCGGTCATCTGGCCCATGAGGCTCTTGTCGTTGGTGTAGGCCTCTTTGAACTTGCCCATCTTCTCCGGGCTGATCACGGCGTGGTAGTGAGTGGTGCTCTTGCCGTTCACCGTCTCCTTGCCGAGGTCCTGGACGTCGTCGGCGTACTTCAGGCCCTTCATGGAGGCCGTCGGGCTGCCGTTCTGGCCGCTGAGGGCCTGGGAGCCCGCCTCGCCGAAGATGGCCGAGCCGTCGATCTTCATCCACTCCTTGCCGGCGATCGGGCCGGAGGGCTGCGGGTCGATGTCGTAGTAGTACGCGCCGTTCACGAAGAGCACGCGGATCGTGGGGTCGTTCTGGAGGGTCTGCATGTTCGACGCCTTGGTGTCCATCTCGACGTCGTACGCGTAGCCGCCGCCCCACGAGTACGTGCCGTTCATGGCGATCGGCTTGCCGTTGCCCAGGTCGCTGGAGAGCTTCACCTCGGCCGAGCCGAGCTGCTCGGTCCGGTCGGTCGCCCGGGTGAGGGCCGCCATGATCTGGTCGGTGCCCTTGTCGGCGGCCTTGACGGCCTTCTTCGCGGTGTCCTTGGCGGTGTCCTTCGCGGACTCGCCCCCACAGCCGGCGGTCGCCACCAGCGCCGCCGCCGTGAGTCCCACCCAGACAGCCTTGTGCGCGATCCTCATGTCTTTCCCCACCCGAATCTGTGAACGATCTGTGCTGTGGACTCTACTGGGCCACACTGACAGGCCCACATGCCGGACCGCCTCACGTTTTTTTGACGCGTTGCCTACGGTTCCCGTATGCCGCCAAGGGGCGCGGCGCAAGCGGAATACGGTGGCTCATGCTGCCGAATACGTGATCAACGAGGTCTGAAAACTGCGAATTCCGTAGGTAAACAGCTATTGACGCCTCGGTTTTCGTCGGGGTTCCATGCCTGCACCTCACCCCTGACATCGCGCACCCCGCCGCACGAGTCGATCGGAACCGCTGCATGACCGACACGCTCAGCCCTGTCGCCACGGCCGTCGCCGAGGATCACGTCAGTCCCCAGAAGCTCAAGCGCTCCATCGGCGTCGTCGGCGGCACGCTGCTCACGCTGTCGTGCGTGACCCCGGCGTCCACGCTCTTCGTCGTCGTCCCCGACCTGTTCGGCACGCTCGGCACCGCCACCGCCCTCACCATCGCCATCGGCTCCCTGCTCTGTATCGCCGTGGCGTTCTGCTACTCCGAGCTGGGCACCCTCATCCCCAGCGCGGGCGGCGAGTACGCCATGGTCTCCACGCTGGCGGGCCGCCTCGCGGGCTGGCTCGTCTTCGTCCTGTCCCTGCTGGTCGTGATGATCGTCCCGCCCGTCATCGCGATGGGAACCGCCGACTATCTCGCCCCCGTCGTCCACCTGGACCCGTCCCTGACCGGCGCCGCCGTCATGCTCCTCGCCACCCTCGCGGGCCTGCTCGACCTGCGCGCCAACGCCTGGATCACCGGCGTCTTCCTGGTCCTGGAGGTCATCGCGGCGGCCGTCGTCGCGGTCCTGGGCTTCACCCACGGCGAGCGCGGCATGGGCAGCCTGGTCTCGATGCGCGTGGCGGGCGCCGACGGCCACGCCGACACCGTCACGGCGATGCTGGTCGTCTCCGGCCTCGCCATCGCCCTCTTCGTCACCCAGGGCTTCTCGACGGCCGTCTACCTCTCCGAGGAACTGGAGAACCCGCGGCGCAACGTCGCCCGCACGGTCCTGGCCACCCTCGCCATCTCCTCCGTGATCATCCTGGTCCCGGTGGTGGCGATCACACTGGGCGCCTCCGACCTCTCGGAACTCACCGGCGGCGACATCAGCGGCATGGTCACCGCCTGGTCGAACTCCGCCGTCGGCACCTTCGTCAGCCTCTGCGTCGCCCTCGCGATCATCAACGCGGGCATCGTCATGGTCATCCAGAACTCCCGGGTCCTGTTCGCCTCGGCCCGCGACAAGGCATGGCCCGAGCCGGTCAACAACATCTTCTCCAAGCTGGGCCGCTTCGGCTCCCCCTGGGTCGCCACCCTCGCGGTCGGCATCCCCGGCGCCCTGCTCTGCTTCGTGAACCTCGACACCCTGTACGGCGTCACGGGCGTCTCGGTGACGGGCATGTACCTCCTCGTCGCGGTCGCCGCCCTCCTGTCCCGCCGAGGCTCCCACCGCCACACGCGCGCGTGGCGCATGCCCCTGTGGCCCGCGATGCCGGTCCTCCTCATAGCGGTCCTCGCCTACATCCTCAGTCAGCAGGAGACGACCTACCTCCTGTGGACGGGCGGCATCACGGCGGCGGCCACCCTGTACTGGGCGCTGTACCTCCGCCCGCGCGGGGAGACGAGATGGCTGGTGTCGATCCCGGCGGAGGACTGATGATCCCCTGACAGCCCCGAAGGGGCTGGAAAGGGGCGCGGGGAACTGCGCGACGAGCCACGACGGCGCAACAGCCGGCACAACACAGGTCCCATCCATTGAGCAGCCGTACCGCACCTGCTGTACGCCGTAGGCCATGCGTACGCCCCGAGAAGCACCGCCCGTTCACCCCCCGGTCTGCCCTCGATGTCGGACCCGGCGCTTACCGTTGACGCATGGATCTTCGACTGCGCGGCCTCCTGCGAGGGCCCCGCCGGCTCATGGCCGCCGGGGCCGCCGTGGTCGCGCTGGCAGGCGCCGGCACCTGGACGGCCGTGGCCCAGGACAACGCACCGCGGGTGCACCGCACCGACCAGGTCATGCCCCTCGACGGCGTCCGCCTGGACACCTCGTACTTCACGACGGGCGGCACCGCGGACCGTCCCGCCGTCCTGCTCGGCCACGGCTTCGGCGGCAGCAAGGACGACGTCCGCGCCCAGGCCGAGGACCTGGCCCGGGACGGATACGCGGTACTGACGTGGTCGGCCCGCGGCTTCGGCGACTCCACCGGAAAGATCGGGCTGAACGACCCGAAGAGCGAGGTCGCCGACGTCTCCAAGCTCATCGACTGGCTGGCCGAGCAGCCCCACGTCCAGCTGGACAAGCCCGGCGACCCGCGCGTGGGCCTGGCCGGCGGATCCTACGGCGGAGCGATCTCCCTCCTCGCCGCCGGACACGACAGCCGGGTCGACGCCATCGCCCCGGCGATCACCTACTGGAACCTCGCGGACGCCCTCTTCCCGAACGGCGTCTTCAAGAAGCTGTGGACCGGCATCTTCTTCAACACCAGCGGCGGCTGCGCGCGGTTCGAGCCCGCCCTGTGCGCGATGTACCAGCGCGTCGCCGAGTCCGGCACCCCGGACGCCGCGGCCCGCGCCCTCCTGGAGGAGCGCTCGCCGTCCACCGTGGCCGACCGCATCAAGGTGCCCACCCTGCTCGTCCAGGGCCAGACCGACTCCCTGTTCACCCTCGCCCAGTCCGACGCCGCCGAGAAGGCGATCCGCGCCAACGGCGCGCCCGTCGCCGTCGACTGGATCGCGGGCGGCCATGACGGCGGCGACCTGGAGACCGACCGCGTCCAGGCGCGCGTGACGGCCTGGTTCGACCGCTACCTCAAGGGCGAGAAGAACACCGGCACCGGCCCCGCCTTCCGCGTCACCCGCACCGGCGGCATCGACTCCACCGACGGCGCCGCCCAGCTGCGCGGCGCGAGCGCGGACCACTACCCCGGCCTGGCGAGCGGCGACCGCTCGCTCGCCCTGACCGGCCGCCGGCAGAGCTTTGCCAACCCGGCCGGCGCGAGCCCGCCCGCCGTCTCCGCCCTGCCCGGCCTCGGCGGCGCCGGCGGCCTCGCCCAGCTCTCCTCCCTCGGCGTCGGCGTCTCCCTCGACTTCCCCGGCCAGTACGCGTCCTTCGAGTCCGCCCCGCTCCGCGACGGCCTGCGCGTCACGGGCGCCCCGACGGTCACCGTGCACGTGACGTCGACGAGCGAGGACGCCGTCCTGTTCGCCAAGGTCTACGACGTCGGCGACGGCGGCCGGCAGGTACTGCCCGCGCAGCTGGTCGCCCCCGTCCGCGTCGAGGGCGCCCGGGCGGGCAAGGACGTCACGCTCACTCTCCCGGCGATCGACCACGAGGTCGACAAGGGCCACCGCCTCCGCCTGGTCCTCGCCTCCACCGACCTCGGCTATGCCTCACCGGTGACGCCGGCGACGTACACCGTCTCCCTGAAGGGCGACCTGAAGGTCCCGACCGCGCCGGGCGTCACCACCGCGGCCGCCCCGCTGCCGTCCTGGGTGTGGTGGCTGCCCCTCGCCGGCGCGGCGACCGCCCTCGCCCTGCTGCTGACCGCCCGCCGCCGCGCCACGACCCCCGCACCGGACCCGGCGCTCGCCGACGTCCCGCTCCAGATCACGGACGTGAGCAAGAAGTACGCCAAGGGCGACCGCTACAGCGTCCGCGATCTGTCGTTCCGCGTGGAGAAGGGCCAGGTCCTCGGCCTGCTCGGGCCGAACGGCGCGGGCAAGACCACCACCCTGCGCATGCTCATGGGCCTGATCACGCCCGACGCCGGCGAGATTCGCATCTTCGGCCACGCCATCCGCCCCGGCGCGCCCGTCCTGTCCCGGGTCGGCGCGTTCGTCGAGGGCGCGGGCTTCCTGCCGCATCTGTCCGGCCGGGACAACCTGGAGCTGTACTGGCAGGCCACCGGCCGCCCGCCCGAGGACGCCCATCTCGACGAGGCCCTGGAGATCGCCGGCCTCGGCGACGCGCTCGCGCGCGCGGTGCGCACCTACTCGCAGGGCATGCGCCAGCGCCTCGCGATCGCCCAGGCCATGCTGGGCCTGCCCGACCTGCTCATCCTCGACGAGCCGACCAACGGCCTCGACCCGCCGCAGATCCGCGAGATGCGCGAGGTGATGATCCGGTACGCGGCGGGCGGCCGCACGGTGATCGTCTCCAGCCATCTGCTGGCGGAGGTCGAGCAGTCCTGCACCCACCTCGTGGTGATGGACCGCGGACGCCTCGTCCAGGCGGGCCCGGTCGGCGAGATCGTCGGCTCCGGCGACACCCTGCTGGTCGGCACCGCCGCGCCCGTGGAGGAGCCGGTCGCCGAGAAGGTCGCCGCGCTCCCCGGCGTCGCCTCCGCCGTACGGACCGACGACGGACTCCTGGTCCGCCTCGACCCCGACGGCACGGCCGAGCGCCTGATCGCCGAACTGGTCCGGCTGGACGTGCCCGTGCGGTCCGTCGGCCCCCACCGCCGTCTGGAAGACGCCTTCCTCACCCTGATCGGGGGCTCCGCATGAGCACGCTCACCGAGGTCGCCTCCGGCTACCGGGCGGGCCGCACCCTGCCGCTGCGCGTCGAGCTGGCCCGCCAGCTCAAGCGCCGCCGCACGCTGGTCATGGGCGGCATCCTCGCCGCCCTGCCCTTCGTCCTGCTGATCGCCTTCGCGATCGGCGGCGACCCCGGCAGCCGCAACAACCAGGTCACCCTGATGGACACGGCCACCGCGTCGGGCGCCAACTTCGCCGCGGTGAACCTGTTCGTCTCGGCGGGCTTCCTGCTGGTCATCCCGGTCGCCCTGTTCTGCGGGGACACCGTGGCGTCGGAGGCGAGCTGGTCCTCCCTGCGCTATCTGCTGGCGGCACCCGTGCCCCGCGCGCGCCTGCTGTGGTCCAAGCTCGCGGTCGGACTCGGCATGAGCCTCGCCGCGATGGTCCTGCTGCCGGTGGTCGCCCTGGCCGTCGGCACCGCGGCCTACGGCTGGGGTCCCCTGGAGCTGCCCACCGGCGGCGCGCTCGACTCCGGTACGGCGGCCCAGCGGCTCGTCGTGGTGGTGGCGTACATCTTCGTGTCCCAACTGGTCACCGCGGGGCTGGCGTTCTGGCTGTCGACGAAGACGGACGCGCCGCTCGGCGCGGTGGGCGGCGCGGTCGGCCTGACCATCGTCGGCAATGTCCTCGACGCCGTCACCGCGCTCGGCGACTGGCGCGACTTCCTGCCCGCGCACTGGCAGTTCGCCTGGGCCGACGCCGTCCAGCCCACCCCCGAGTGGTCCGGCATGATCCAGGGCACCGCCGTCTCGACGACGTACGCGCTGGTGCTGTTCGCCCTGGCCTTCCGGGGTTTCGCGCGTAAGGACGTGGTCTCCTAGGGCCTCTCCTCCGAATCTTGCCGGGGTCGACGGAGGATCACCCACCGATTCCGGCACCCGGCTTCCGTGCCCGATCCGAGACCCATCCGCAACGCTTCGTGCCGCACGTTCCCGCCCCCGCCGCCGTCACAGTCGCAGAAGTCGACGTCAACGGACACAGGGGGCACGGCAGATGGACAGCCAGGGGACACGCCGGATACGACGACCGCTCGCTCTGCTCGCCGCCGCGCTGGTGCTGCTCACCGGCTGCGGCGGGGTCGACTCGGGCGGCAGCGCGGTCGACGGCGCGAACCGCCGGGGCGGCTTCCCGGCACCGGACCAGCCGCGGGGCACGGGCGGCGCGTACGGCGACCAGAAGGGCGAGTCGCGGGAGAGGGAACGCCCGGCGGAGAACCATCTCTCCACCTTCGCCCTCGACGTCGACACCGCCTCCTACGGCTACGCCCGCCGCACCCTCGCCGGGGGCGCACTGCCCGACCCGTCGACGATCCGCCCGGAGGAGTTCGTCAACAGCTTCCGCCAGGACTACGAACGCCCCGACGGCAACGGCTTCTCGGTCACCGTCGACGGCGCCCGCACCGGGGACGACGACTGGTCCCTGGTGCGGGTGGGCCTCGCCACCCGCGCCGCGGCCGACGCCGACGACCGTCCGCCCGCCGCCCTCACCTTCGTCGTCGACGTCTCCGGCTCGATGAGCGAACCCGGCCGCCTCGACCTCGCCCAGAAGTCCCTGGACACCATGACGGACCGCCTCGGCGACGACGACTCGGTCGCGCTCGTCTCCTTCAGCGACAAGGCCGAGCAGGTCCTGCCGATGACCCGCCTCGGCGGCCACCGCTCCCGCGTCCACGACGCCGTCGACAGCCTGGAGGCCGCCTACTCCACCAACCTCGGCGCGGGCGTGGAGACCGGCTACGAGACCGCCGTCGAGGGCCTGCGCAAGGGGGCCACCAACCGGGTCGTCCTCGTCTCGGACGCCCTCGCCAACGACGGCGAGACCGACCCCGACGCCATCCTCGAACGCATCGACTCCGCCCGCCGCGAGCACGGCATCACCCTCTTCGGGGTCGGCGTCGGCAGCGACTACGGCGACGCTCTGATGGAACGCCTCGCCGACAAGGGCGACGGCCACACGGTGTACGTGTCGGACGAGGCCGACGCGGTGCGGGTCTTCTGCGAACAGCTGCCCCGCAACATCGACCTCACCGCCCGCGACGCCAAGGCCCAGGTCGCCTTCGACCCGCAGACGGTCGCCGAGTTCCGCCTCATCGGCTACGACGACCGGCGCGTCGCCGACGACGACTTCCGCGACGACCGCGTCGACGGCGGAGAGGTGGGCCCGGGCCACACCGTCACCGCCCTCTACGCCGTCCGCACGACGCCCGGCGCCCGCGGCCACCTCGCCACGGCCACCGTCCGCTGGCTGGACCCCGACACCCGCACCCCGCACGAGGAGTCGGCGCAACTGGAGAGGACGGCCCTGCACCCCACCCTGGCCGAGGCCCCCACGGGCCTCCAGGTCGCCTCGACGGCCGCCTACTTCGCGGACGCGTTGCGCGACGACCCCACGCTCCCCGACGCCCCCTCCCTCACCGAACTCGCCCAGCGCGCCCACGGCTTGGCCGACAGCACCGAGGACAAGGACGTACGCGCCCTGTCCGAGGCCATCGACACCGCCGCGCGGCTGGGGGCCGACCGGCGCTGACGGCCGGCGCCGAACGCTCCCGATCGCAAACCGTCCACTTCGAGATCGACGAGGCCGACGCCACGCCGTACGACGGGAGCGTCCCGTCCGCCATGGCGTGCGCCCACAATTCCGTGGGCAAGGGCTGCTTCCGCGAGGTGGGGGACTGGTTCGAGATCGTCGACGAGAACAACGACGGGCACGCGACCCTCGTCGCCTGGCGCAGCGTCTACCCCCAGACGGGTACGTCATGACGAACGGCGGGTCACCGGCATTCCGGTGACCCGCCGCGCGGCGGTGCGAAGGGGCTCAGCCGTTGCCGGCGCCGTTGCCCGAGAGCGCCGAGATGTCGTCCAGGATGTGCGACAGGGGCTCGTCGCCCTTGGCCTGGGTGGAGTTCTCGACGCACTGCTGGTTCTGCGGGGCGGACAGGATCGGGATGTCCTGGACGCCGACGTTGATCAGCGCGACGAGCGACTGGGCGTTGAGCTTCGCCGGCAGGCCGATGCACGGCTTGTTCAGCGAGCCCTGGACCAGCGACAGCTGCGGGCTCATGTCGCCCTTGGTCACCGAGTTGCCGAACTCCTGCGAGGCACCGTTGCCGCTGGCGGAGGTGGTGCCGCTGTCGTCACCGATGGCCAGGGCCTGGGGGGCGGACATGGCCGCGACACCGGCGACGGAGGCGGCGACGGCCGCGGTTGCCCACAGCTTCTTCATGATCATTCCCTTCGAAAGGCGGACTCCGGGGGAGGAGCTGCGTGATCGTCAACTCCTGACGCGGCGGCGGGGTTGCGCAAGATGCCCCGATTGGCCCAGCGGTCGGTGTTTCGGCCGCGCGCCCCTCACGCGCACGCGTACGTGCTCCCCCGTACGGGCTTCGCCGAGCCGATGATGCTCGGCGGGTCCTTCGGCTTGGGGTCCGTCCCCTTCGCGACCATCGGCTGGTCCCCCCGCATCTTCGCGAACAGCGCGTCCGCCTTGGCCTCGTCCCAGGCCAGCGCGGAGCCGATGCCCACCGACTCCGGGGCGAACCCGGCGATCGGCACGGTCGCGAACTCCGTCGCCGACGCGGGCACCCGGTGCAGCGCGGCCGCCAGCTCCGCGAGCTCCCCGGCGCTGAAGCCCTGCGGCCCGCTTCCGAGCAGCGTCCGCACCATGCGGGCCGTGCGCTGCGGGTCGGTGAGCAGCTTGCGGGCCTGGAGGTTGCGCAGGGCGTTCACCAGGAACCGCTGCTGGCGCTGGATCCGGCCGAGGTCCGCGCTGGTGTCCCCGGCGAGCTTCCGGGACCGCACGTACTGCAGCGAACGCCCGCCGTTCAGCTGGTGCTTGCCCGGCTTGAGGTCGAGCTTGGTCGCCTGGTCGGTCAGCCGCCGCGCGGTGCACACCTCGACCCCGCCGACGTCGTCGACGGTGTCGATGAACTGCCGGAAGTCGACGTGCACATAGCGGTCGACGCTCACCTTGGTCATCTCCTCGACGACCCGGATGGTGAGCTCGGGACCGCCCTCCTGGAAGGCCGCGTTGAGCTTCGCGGGATGCGCGGGCCGCTCCTTCTCGCCCGGGGCGGGGCGGTACGGCGGGATCTCGGCCCAGGAGTCCCGGGGCATGCCGACGACACTGACCCGGTCCCGGCGGGCGGACACATGCACCAGCATCAGGACGTCCGTGCAGCCGCACGCCTGCCCGCCGGCGTGGAAGTCCTCGCGTTCCCGGGCCGTGATGCTGTCGCGTTCGTCCGTGCCCATCACCAGGATGTTCAGGGGGCGGGGCGCCTGCTGCCGGCCGGTGAGCGCGGGGGCGCCGCCGAGGACGGCGCCGGTGGTCGCCAGGACGACTCCGGGAATCGCCAGGCGTCGTGGCCAAAGGTTTCTCTTCATCGTCACGGGCCGGAACGTAGGACAGCGGGCCGCCGGAAGACCGGCGGCCCGCTGGAGGGGCGGCGAAAACCGCCCCGAGGGCTCAGCGAATGAACCCGTTCGCCCGCGCGCGGATCAGTGGTTGCCCGCGCCGTTGCCCGCGAGGACCGAGATGTCGTCCAGGATGTGCGACAGCGGCTCGTCGCCCTTGGCCTGGGTGGAGTTCTCGACACACTGCTGGTTCTGCGGGGCGGACAGGATCGGGATGTCCTGGACGCCGACGTTGAGCAGCGCGAGAACGGACTGCACGTTGGCCTTCGCCGGCAGACCGATGCAGGGCTTGTTGAAGGAGCCCTGGATGAGCGCCATCTGGGGACTCATGTTGCCGTAGGTGGCCGAGTTGCCGAACGACTGCGAGGCGCCGTTGCCGCTGGCGGACGTCGTGCCGCTGTCGTTGCCGATGGCGAGGGCCGGGGCTGCTGCGGCGGCGGAGGCGCCGACGACGGAGACGGCGACCGCGGCGGTGGCCAGTACCTTCTTGATCACTTCTGAATGTCCCTTCGTGAGAAACCCCGTCCACCGGAGCGGTCTGCTCAACTCCCGTGGCGTTCTTCGGTTCTTCCGCTTCACTCCGATGGCCTATTCGTGAGAGCCGTCCGGTCGGCTGGAAAACCGATCGGGTGAAGAGCCGCAACCAAAACCGATGGAACCGGTTGGTTCGGGGGCAGGCACAAGGTCCTGGTCCGGAACCAGGACAGGGAAAGGAATAGCGAAATGCTGAAGAAGGCCATGGCCGTGGCGGCGGTCGCCGCTTCCGTCGTCGGCGTGTCGGCGTCGGTCGCGCCCCAGGCGCTCGCCATCGGCGACGACAGCGGCACCACCTCCGCCAGCGGCAACGGTGCGCACTCGGCGTTCGGCAACTCGGTGACCAAGGGCGACATGAGCCCGCAGGCCACCCTGGTCCAGGGGTCGCTGAACAAGCTGTGCGCCGGCATCCCGGTCAAGGCCAACGTGCAGTCCGTCCTCGCGCTGCTCAACGTCGGTGTCCAGGACATTCCGGTCCTGTCCGCCCCGCAGAACCAGCAGTGCGCGGAGAACTCCACCCAGGCCAAGGGTGACGAGCCGCTGTCGCACATCCTGGACGACATCTCGGCCCTGTCGGGCAACGGCGTCTCCAACGGCTGACGTTCGTCGCGTCGGCGCCCGGGCGGCCCGCCTCTCTCGATGCGGCCGTCCGGGCGTTTTTCTGCGCCGGCCCGCTGTCATATCGTCTGTGCTGTCTGGAGAAGCGTTTCCCTTACTGCGATTCGATGATTATATGAAGGCGTTCGAGTGAATTCCCGGGCGTCGCGTGTTCCTGAGTTTCTTCGGCCGTCTATCTCTCGTTTGCAGCCTGCAGGTCATGGTGCGAGCCGTTCCGGCTGTGCTCGCTCGGTTTTCCGACCGTCATTCGAGGCATGACCGCAGAGAAGGGAAACTCATGAAGAAGAGCGCTGCTGTCGTCGCGGGCCTGATCCTGGCCCTGGGCGGAGCCGCCCCGGCCTTCGCCGACGCCGGGGCCAACGGTGCGGCCATCGGGTCCCCCGGTGTCCTGTCCGGCAACGTCGTCCAGGTGCCGATCCACATCCCGATCAACATTTGCGGCAACTCCGTCAACCTGATCGGGGCGCTGAACCCCGCGATCGGCAACGTCTGCGTCAACGACTGACGACGCTTCATCACCAGCCGTCGGGCTGGACTGAGCCGGCCTTGGACAACTCGTGTGCGATCCAAGGCCGGCTTTTCCCACTTCTTCAAGCAGGAAGACAACGAGATTGCGACAGACCCTGAGCAGGGGAATGGTCGCGGCGGCAGCCGCGACGAGCATTCTGTCCCTGTGCGGCAGTCCGGCAGTCGCCGACACGCAGACGAACGGCTCCACGGGCGGATCGCCCGGTGTCCTGTCCGGCAACAACGTCGAGGTGCCGGTCGACGTCCCGGTCAACGCCTGTGGCAACACGGTCGACCCGGTCGGCGCCCTGAACCCCGCGTTCGGCAACTCCTGCGCGCACCGGACGGTGAAGCGCGACCACGGCCACGACACGGCCTACGGCGAGGACGACGACCACGGCTACGGCGAGGACAGCGGCTACGGCGACGACCACGGCACCCCGCCCTCCGGCGGCCACGGCGCCCCACCCGGCTGGGACGGCCCCTGGCCCCCGGCGGGCGGCACCGACCACGGAACCCCTCCGGGCGGCGGCGACCACAGGACGCCCCCGGCCGGCGGCGACCACAGGACACCCCCGGTCGGTGACGACTACGGGACTCCTCCGGGCGGCCACGACCACGGGACACCCCCCGGCGGCGGTGACTATGGGACCCCGCCCGGTGGTGGCGACTACGGGACTCCTCCGGGCGGCGGTGGCCACGGGACCCCACCGGGCGGCCACGACCACGGGACGCCCCCCGGCGGCGATTACGGGACACCTCCCGGCGGCGGCGATTACGGGACGCCCCCCGGCGGCGGTGACTACGGGACCCCGCCCGGCGGCGGCCACGAGACCCCGCCGGGCGAGGACTGCAACGAGACCCCGCCCCCCGGCGGCGGTGGCGGATCGACGCCTCCCAGTGGCGGGGGCGGTGGGTCGACCCCGCCCGGTGGTGGCGGCGGTTCCACGCCTCCCGGTGGCGGTGGTGGCTCCACGCCTCCCGGTGGTGGCGGTGGGTGGACGCCTCCTCCCGGTGGCGGCGGCGAGACGCCCCCTCCGTCCGGCGGTGGCGGCCACGGTCACACCCCGCCCACCCTGCCGCACACCGGCAGCGAGGGCCTGCTGGCCGCGTCCGGCTTCAGCGCGGCCCTGATCGCCGGCGGCGCCGTGCTGTACCGGCGAGGCCGCCGCACCGCTCCCCGTCGCTGAACGCACCGGGTGCCGGACGCCCCGCGCCCGGCACCCACCCCCGCTCCCGCTCCCGGGGACGTTCAGCCCCGTGCCGCCCTGGTCGGCCGATCGCCGTCCCGCCGACCGTTCGCCGGGGACGGGATCCGGGCGGCGGGCGCGTCCTGGCGCAGCCGCTGCCGTACGCCTCGTACGAGGGTGGCCGCCGTGAAGGTCGCGCCGTGGACGAAGCGCATCGCCGGGCCGAAGCCCGTGGCGGTGATCAGGCCGGCCAGGAACAGGCCCGGGCAGGACGACTCGAAGGTGCGGCCCAGACGGGGGGAGCCGTCCGCCGCCGTCGCCAATGTGTCGCGCAGGTCCGGTGAGAGGAGCGCCAGCCGGGAGCCCGTGGCGCGGAAGCCGGTCGCGGCGATCACATGGTCGGTGTCGAGGGCGGCGGTCCCCGTGGCCGTCCGCACCTCCAGGTTCAGACCGCCGTCCCCGGTCGCCCGGGCCGCGCGCACCTCGTGTCCCAGGAGGACCTCCACCGCGTCCGTCACCCGTTCCCGCACCCACCACGCCCCCGCCGGGCCGAGCGCCGTCGAGGTGACGCGGGCGCGGGTCGGCTCGGGGAGCCGGTGGTAGAGGTCGGGCCGCTCGGCGTAGAACCAGTTCCGCCAGCCGCAGCCCAGGGCGCTGTGCGGGGCGCGGAGCCGGTGTCGGAGGGGGCGCTCCAGGGGCGGCGGTACGTCGTTCCAGCGCAGGCGGTCCGCGCGGGCCAGTACACGGACGCGGGTGCCCTGTTCGGCCAGCAGTGCCGCCGTCTCCAGGGCCGCCTGGCCGGCGCCGACGACCGTGACGTCCCGCCCCCGGAAGCGCTCCAGGTCGCCGTGGTGGACGCTGTGCGAGACCAGTTCGCCGGGCAGACCGCGCAGGGCGGCCGGGATCTCCAGGAACGGCGTCACGCCGACGGCCAGCGCCACCGTACGGGCCCGCACGGTCTCCCCGTCCTCGGTGACCGCCTCGAAGCCGCCCGGACGGGCCGCGATCCGCGTGACCGTGCGCTCGTCGACCTCGGGGACGGCGTTGCGGGCGAACCACAGGCCGTACTCGGCGAACGTCTCCAGCGGGATGGGCCGCCCATGACGGGCCGTCACCCCGCGTCCGGCGCAGTACGCCTCCAGCCGCCACCGCCCGTCGGGGTCGGAGAGGTTCGACGCCCATGGTTCCGACTTCAGGAACATGCCGCGCGGCATGTGGTCGCGCCAGGACGCCATGGGGCGTCCGAACACGCGCAGGCCGAGCCCCGCGGTCGCCGCGTGGGACGCGATGGACAGGCCGTACGGGCCCGCGCCCACCACCACCAGGTCGTACGTCAGCAACTGCTCGCCCTCTCGTCGTCGGTCGGTTCGGTCAGGCCCGCCACGGCGGCGGGCGGCGCCCCCTGCCGTACCACCCGAGGCACCTGCTCGCCCCCACCTGCCGGACCCGCACCCGCGGATTCCAAGTGCGCCGGGCTGACGGCCGTCCGGTCGGTGGGGGTCTCGTGCCGTAGTCGGTCCAGCAGGCGGCGGCCCACATGGCGGCTCCACAGCCCCCACATCGCCCGGCCCGGCGCGGTGTCGTCCCCGGCGTGCCAGGCCAGCTCGCGGCCGGCCGGCGCGGCGGCCGACGCGCGCAGCGCGCTCAGCGGCGCGTAGTTCTCCACCACGAACGTCCGCCCGGGCAGCGGCGCCCCCTCCGGCAGCGGACGGTGCGTCAGATCCAGGTGCTGCGCCCGTACGACGTCCAACCCGGCCCCGTCCGTGAACAGCCGGAACTGCGCCCCGGGGCGCGGGTTGAAGTCGAGCAGGTGATAGCGGCCGGTCGTGGCGCAGCGGCGGAAGTCCAGGTCGAAGATGCCCCGGAAGCCGAGCTCGCCGGTGAGGCGCTCGGCCAGCGCCCGCACCCCCGGGTTCGGCGCCCACTCGCCCACCGCGGTCAGCCCCGCCCCGCGCGGCCAGGCCAGCAGCTTGCGGCCGGCCCCGCCGCAGCGCACCGCGCCCGAGCGGTCGGCGTACCCGTGGAAGAACCAGTCGCCGTCGCCGCTCGCCGGCAGGAACTCCTGGAGCAGCAGCCCGCTGCCCGCCTCCGCGGTGCGCGCGTACAGCTCGCGCGCCTCCCGCGGCGAGCGCACCACCAGCGTGCTGCGCAGTCCGCCGCCCGGAGGCAGCAGCCAGGGCCGGCTCCACTTCGCCACCACAGGCAGACCCAGCCGCCAGGCGGCCGCGGCGGCCTGGGCGGCGCTGTCCGGGACGACCGTCACCGGGTGCGGCACGTCGGCCGCCGCGCACAGGCCGGCCAGTTCCGCCTTGTCGGCGACCCGTTCGGGCAGCGCGCCCGGCTGCTGCGGCAGCAGATACGCGGGCGAGAGTTCCTCGCGCAGCCGGTTCACCGCGACCGCGCCCGCGTCGTCCATCGGGATCAGCACGGCGGGCCGTTCGATCCGCGCGGCCACCCGCAGCAGGACGGCGGCGATCTCGGCGACGCCGGCACCGGGTGGCGGCGGGGGGTGCAGCCGTCGTACGAAACGGCTGGCGCCGACCGGACTTCCCGTCACATCGGCGACCAGATCCACCGCGACTCCGGCTCTGCCGAGGGACCGGACGGCACCCAGCGTTCCGTGGTGAAAGGGATTCCGGTCGATCCGCAGCAGCACGGCGGGGACGCGGGTGTCGAGCAGGGTCACGGGGTTGTTCCTTCGATTCGGTTCACCGGTTCCATTCACCGGTGCGGAGGAGCGGAACACTCGAAAGCCGTAGCGGCGGTGGCGTACTTCCTTTTCGTGTGACTTTCATGTGACTGAGTGTCAGTAATTGCTCGGAACGAAGAGTGGAGAAAGGAGCAGGCATGGCCCCACAGCAGCGACGCGCCCGGTCCCGGCGGCTGGCCGTGGTGGCGGCCGCGGTCGTCACGTCGGTCGCTCTGGCGACCGGTTCTGGATTCGCCGCGGGCGCGGGGGTGGTGCGGGTCGCCGATCCTCCCGCTCCCACGCCGTCCGTCCCGGCCCCCGCGGCGGACGAACCGGCGGCCACCCCGCAGGCCACCCCGGCCACCCCGGAGGCGACGCCCGCCGCCCCGGACGCGACGCCGAGCCCGGCCGCCACCCCGACCGGCGACCCCACGCCGGTCACCCCCGCCAAGGCCGTCCCCGCCTTCGGCGCCTACCTCGACTACGGCGCGCGCGGCGTGGCCCGGATCGCCGAGCTCAGCGAGTGGCTCGACGGCGCCGAGCTGCGCGTCGGCCACACCTATCTGCCGGGCGACCGGTGGGCGAACATCGAGGGCCCGCCGGGGTTCCTCGACATCTGGGCGGACTGGCGCCAGGAGAAGGACGACCGGATGCTCGTCCTCAACGTGCCCATGCTGGAGCGCAACGAGGACGGGGTCTCCGACGCCGAGGTGCGGACGCTGCTGCGGCAGGGCGCGGCCGGGCAGTTCGATCACCACTTCAGGGCCCTCGCCGAGCGGCTGGTCGAGGTGGGTGCGCCGGACACGGTCATCGTGCTCGGCTGGGAGATGAACGGCATCACGTACACCCATCGGTGCGGCCCGGACCCGGAGGCCTGGAAGACGTACTGGAACAGGATCGTCACCACCATGCGTTCCGTGCCGGGGCAGAAATTCAAGTTCGATTTCTCGCCGAGCCGGGGTCGGGACGCCGTTCCGTGGACGGAGTGCTATCCGGGGGACGACACGGTCGACATCGTCGGAATGGACTCCTACGACCAGCCGAGCGGACTGACGTTCGACGAGCAGGTGAAAGAGCCGTACGGCCTGCAGAAACACGTGGATTTCGCCAAGGAACACGGCAAAGCCATTTCCTATCCCGAATGGGGGCTGTTCCGCAACGGTGACAACGCCGAATACATGCGGCGCATGCTGGCCTGGATGGACGAACACCAGCCGCTCTACAACACCCTGACGGACTATTGCCCGCACGGCGTATGGCAGTGCCGGCAGAACCCGCGCGCGTCCCAGGTGTACCGCTCGGTGCTGTCCGGCCGCACGGACGAACCGACCCCGACCCCGACGCCCACGCCCACGCCGCAGCCCACCCCGACCGAGCCGCCGGCGAACTGCTCGCCGCTGGACCTCGGTGACTGGGTCGAGTACTGGATCGGCGGCAAGCTGTGCGTCCGCCTCGACTGGTGGTCGCGCAACCGCTAGCGCCCACACCGCCGGCCCGCACCCCACTGCCGGGCCGGCCGGTGGCGGCAGGCTCCCCGTCAGGACCTGCCGCCACCGTCGCTCCCTCGCTGCCGCTGCCGCCGCTCCTCCCGGCGGCGCAGCAGCTCCTTGCCCCGGCGCCGCGCGGCCACCTCGCACAGGGCCGCCGACATCAGCGGGGCGGTGCGCCGACGGGCGAGCAGCAGCCGCTGGTTGACGACCGGTTCGGGCCGCCAGTGGTGCTTGTACGGCTCGTCGCCGCGCAGCAGGCTCAGCGTGCCGTGCCCGCCCGTGCCGGTGTGCTCGGCGCAGGCGTCGAGCAGCATCACCGCCACGTCCGCCTTGCGCTCCCGCAGCCGGGGGTGGGCGCCGTAGAGATAGCCGCCGGCCAGCCGCCGGGACAGCAGGGTGAGATCGACGGCCACCACGTCGTCGTCCAGCCGGAACTCGGTGACCACCGCGTTACCCGAGCGCACCATCGGCCCCACCGAGCGCACCAGGTGCTCATGGAAACGGGACTGAAGGTGCTCGTTCGTCACCTTCCGGTCCTGCCACTGGAGCCGGTGCAGCTCCAGCAGCCGGCGCAGCGCCGCGTCCACGCCGTCCGGCCGTACGACGGTGCGCTCCACGCCCAGCGCGGTCAGTTTGCGCAGCTTGGCGCGCACCCGCTGGGCCTTCGCCGAGGGCAGCCGGGCGATCAGCTCCGCCATCGGTACGGCGGGCAGCTCCAGGCACACCGAGTCCCCGACCTTGCGCCGGGGCCCGCGCCAGCGGTCGTAGACCTGCTCGACCGCGCTGCCCGGGCGCACCTCGCGGAAGTCGATCAGCGCGGTGCGCGCGGCAGCCGCGAGGCCCTCGGTGAGCGCGGCGACGGCCTCCTCGCCGCGCTCGTCGTCGACCAGGACGTCCCCGTAGTCGGAGATCGCCCCGCCGAGCGGCACCAGCGCGGGCAGCGGGCGGCGTACGGCGGTCAGCGGGGCGGCGGCCAGCAGCTCACGCCCGTCGCGCACCAGCAGCAGCCGCAGCCGGCCGCGCCGCCCGTACGACAGCCACCACGAGTGCAGCCAGGCGTGACTCTGGAACGGCGTGGCCGCCGCGCACCGCCCGTACAACCGCCCCCACTCCGGGGCGAGTTCGGCGAAGGCGCGCTCGTCGGTGAGGACTTCCGTCGTGTATGCCGGTTTCACAGCGCCCCGTGGACCTCGGCCGCCGGAGCCGGACCCGGTACGGCGGCCGGGCGGCCGGTCTCCCGCTCGCGCTCCCGCTTCGGGCGGACCAGCAGCACCAGGGCGCCGAGCAGCCCGCCCGCGCTCGCGCCGACCAGACCGGTCACCGCCGGGGACGCGCCCGACGGCTCGGCCGGCTCGACCGCGCGGGCGAACTGCTGGAGCTCCACGTTGGTGGCGGTCCGCGCGGCCTGCGCGTGCTTGGTCAGCGAGCGCGAGACCGCGTTGGCCATGTCGGCGGCCAGGTCGGCGCGGTCGGAGGTGGCGGTGATCGCGACCATCGGCGCGTCCGGCGAGGTCGCCGTGCGCACGCTCTCCTGGAGCGTCCCGACCGGCACCCCGGCCCACACCTGGGCGTCCCCGAGCACCGCGAGCTGCGTGGCGACCCGGCCGTACGCCTGGGCGAAGCCGAGCGCGGTCGCCGGGTCGGACTTCTCGGTGGGCACGGCGACCACATACGCCGTGGCCGAGTACACGGGTGGCTTGAGCGCGCCGTACGCGCCGCCGAGCAGTCCGCCGGCGACCGCGCCGGCCGCGAGCAGGGACCAGGGCGGGAGCGCCTTGGCGCGACGCAGACGGGCGGACCGGCCGTGCTGCCGGGCGGTGTTCTCGGTCATGAGGAACCGGCTTTCTGGGGTGAGGGGGACGACGGGACGGACGACAGGGGCTGACGGGCGACGACGGCCGCGTACACGTCCATGAGGCGGGCCGCGCTGCGGGCGATGTCGTAGTGGCGGGCGGCGTCGGGCGCGGTGCGCGGGCGCGGTCCTCGCGCGCGTGCCTCGGCGATCGCCGGTACGAAGGCGTCGGGGCCGCCGGTGACACGGCGGGCGTCGGCCGCGCTGTGCGCGGGGAGGTCCTCGATCGCGGGGCAGGAGGCGTACAGCACGGGCAGCCCGGCGGCGAGCCCCTCGACCACGGCCAGGCCGAAGGCCTCCTCGGCGGACGGCGAGGCGAGAAGGTCCATGGCGCAGGTGAGGGAGGGCAGGTCGGGGCCGGGGGAGCCGTCGGGGACGTAGGGCCGTTCGCCGGTGAACAGGACGCGGTCGGCGACCCCGGCCTCGTGGGCGGTGCGCCGCAGCACGTTCTCCTCGGGGCCGCCGCCCACCAGCAGCAGCCAGCAGTCCGCGGGCAGGCGGGCCAGGGCGTGGATCAGCACGTCGAAGCGTTTGCCGGCGGTGAGGCGCCCGACGCCGCCGACGACGTAGGCGCCCTCGGGCAGGCCGAGGCGCTGCCGGGTGCGGTGGCGCAGCACCGGATCGAAGCGGAAGCGGGCCAGGTCGATGCCGTTGGGCACCACCTCGATGCGCGGCGCGGGAACGCCCCAGTGCGTGAGCCGGTCGGCGACCGTGGGGGAGACGGCGACCGTGGCGCGGCCCAGCCGCTCGCCCGCGAGATACAGCGCGCGGACCCCGGGGCTCAGGCCGCGTCCCTCCATCTGCGAGTCGCCGAGGGAGTGTTCGGTGGCGACGATCGCCCGCACGCCGGCGAGCCGCGCCGCCAGCCGTCCGTACAGGCAGGCCCGGTAGAGGTGGGTGTGGACGAGGTCGTAGCCGCCGGAGCGGACGATCCGCACCAGCCGGGGCAGCGCGGCCAGGTCCCGGTTGCCCGCCATGCCGAGGTCGATGACCTTCACGCCGTCCGCGGCCAGCCCGTCGGCGACCGCGCCCGGGTTGGTCAGCGTCACGACGTCGCACTCGACGGGCAGATGCCGCAGCAGCAGCCGCAGTTGCTGCTCGGCGCCGCCCACCCCGAGCCCGGTGATGATGTGCAGCGCCCTCATCGCGTCCCCCCGACGGGCCGGCGGCGCAGCGGGTGCAGCCGGTGCTTGAGGAACAGGCGTACGGCGGTGTCGTTCTGCCCGATGTGCAGCCGGGGCAGGGCGTGCGGGCCGGTCAGCGGGCCGGGGTCGATGGCGCACGCGTACGCGTACCCGGCGTCGCGCACGGCGGCGACGGTCCGTCGGTCCACGGCCCCGTACGGGTAGCAGAAGCCGTTCACCGGTGCCCCGAGGAGCCGTTCCAGCGCGGCCCGGCTCTCGACGGTCTCCGCCGTCAGGGTGAGGTCGTCGGCCCGTGTCAGATCGACGTGGGTGAGGCCGTGCGAGCCGATCTCGACGCCCTCGGCGGCGGCCGCGCGGATGCCGTCGGCGGTCAGCAGCCGTTTGCGCGGGCCCAGCGGATCCCAGGCGTTGTCGCCGCCGAGCCGGCCCGGCAGCACGAACAGGGTCGCCGTGCAGCCGTGGCGCCGCAGCACCGGCAGGGCGCCGGTGAGGAAGTCGGCGTACCCGTCGTCGAACGTCAGCCCGACCAGCTCACCGCCCGCGCCCCGGGAGCGCGCGGCGATCAGCTCGCTCACGGAGACGCCCGTCAGGCCCCGGCGGCGCAGCCAGGCCAGCTGGCCGTCGAGGCGGTCGGGGGTGACCGTGACGCGGTACGGGTCGTGGGCCCGGTCGCCCACCGAGTGGTACATCGCCACCCACGGGACGCGGCCGGGCCGCCGCCCGGCCGGCAGGGGCTCGATGGATTTAACGGGCACGGACATGCGGGAGCCTTCGGGTCGCGGAACGTGCGGAGGTGAGTGCGGTGGCGATGCCCTGGGCGCCCAGCGCCCAGCCGAGCAGGACGAAGACGGCGGTCACGGTGAGCGCGCCCGCGACGAGCGACGGCACGGGCCCGGACACCCGGGACGCGACGAACGTCCCGGCGACCGCGGCGACCGCCGCAGCCCGCACCGGCCGGCTCAGCTCGCGCAGCACCCCGCGCACCCGGATCGGAACGGCCCGCGGCCGCCGGTGCCGGCCCGGCGCCTTCGCCCCGACGAGCAGGACGAGGGCCGTGACGGTGATCCCGGCCGCGTTGGCGGCGGCGATCCCGCCCACGCCCCAGGGCCCCACGGTGAGCGCGCCGACCCAGGACGTCACCACGATCCCCACGGTCATCGCGCCGACCGGGTACCAGGTGGCGCGGCCCGCCGAGAAGTACGAGCGGGCCAGCACGCCCACCATCGTCTGGCCCAGCAGCCCCAGCGCGTACACCCGCATGACGCCCGCCGTGGCGGCCGTGTCCCGCGCGGTGAACGCGCCCCGCTGGAAGAGGAGTTCGACGATCGCCGGGGCGCAGGCGACGACGGTGGCGGTGCCGAGCAGCACCACGCAGGTGGCCAGCGCCAGATCCCGCTCCACCCGGCCACGGGCCCGCTCGACGTCCCCCTCGGCCAGCGCCCGCGCCACCACCGGGAAGGTGACCGTGCACAGCATCAGCGACAGCATCATCGGCATCTGGGCGACCTTTTGGGCGTAGTTGAGGTGCGAGATGGCGCCCTCGGGCAGCCGCGAGGCGAGGAACCGCTCGATGAGGACCTGCGACTGCCGGCACAGCGCGAACAGCAGCACGGTCGCCACGACGGCGGCGTCCAGCGGGCGCGGCTGCTCGTCCACCGCCTCCGCCCCGGCGTCCGTCCTCCTGCGCAACTGCCGCAGCAGCGAGGGAAGCTGCACCGCGACCATCAGACAGCCGCCCGCCGCGACCCCGGCCGCCGCCGAGCGCACCCCCCAGGAACCGCCGAGGACGAGCATCCCGGTGACGATGCCGACGTTGTACGCCACGTAGATCGCCGCCGGTGCCACGAACCGCCGGTGCGCGCGCAGGGCCGCGCTGCAGTACCCGGCGAGCCCGAAGCTCACCACGCAGGTCGCGGTGAGCCGGGTGCAGTCGACGGCGAGGCCCTGGTCGGGCAGGCCGGGGGCGAGGGCCTCCACCAGCTGGGGTGCGAGCGCGGCGACCAGCGCGCCGACCGCGACGAACGCGAGGGCCAGCCGGGGCAGCGTGCCCGCGACCAGCGCCCGCACCGGATCACCGGGGGCGCCCCGCGCGCGCCGGGCCAGCGCCACGCTGAACGCCGGGATCAGCGCGAAGGCCAGCCCGTCCTCGATGAGCAGCGTGGCCGCGAACTCCGGGACGGTCCACGCCACGAGGAAGGCGTCCGTGTCGCGGCCCGCCCCGAACAGCCGGGCCAGCGCCTGGTCGCGCACCAGACCGAGCAGGGCACCGGCGAGCGACAGCCCGGCGGTGACGAGAGCGGCCCGGGCGAGGAACCTCCGGGAGGCGGGCGGGAGTTCGGCGAGTTCGCCGGGGGTCTCCCCGGACCATACGGTGGCCTCCCCGGACGGCACGGGTGCGGCGCGGTCCGTCCTGGACGTCCGGGAGGGCGTCACCGTCATCGCGCGGGGGCCTCCTCGCGGCCCCCCGGAACGCCGGTGCGGCCGTCCGGCCGGGCGACCGCGCCGACCAGCGCCCACCAGGCCGCGAGGCCGAAGCAGACGGCGGTCAGCACGGTCGAGGGGCCACCGATGTCGGCGTACATGAAGTCGGTGAGCTGCCAGATCATCAGCCCGCAGGCGACCAGCGCGCACTCCGGCCCCGGGCGCCCCCGGTGCGTCGCCAGCAGCCCGCGCAGCGCGCACACCAGCAGCGCCAGCCAGCTGCCCCCGAGGGCGAGCAGTCCGATCAGGCCCTGTTCGCTGAGGATCAGCAGATACATGTTGTGCGGGGACAGCAGCGGCTGCTTGACGTACGCGGAGCCGGCGCCCTCGGTGTCGCTGCCGGACGACAGGGCGAGCGAGGCGCTGCTGTCGCGGTGCTCGGGGAAGCCCTTCAACCCGACGCCGGTCAGCGGCTGTTCGCGCCACATGCCGGTCGCGGCCGCCCACATCGTGTACCGGTCGGTGACCGACTGGTCGGGGGCGTCGGCGACCTGGCCGATGCTGCTGATGCGCTCCTGGAGCATCGTCGTGCCGACGCCGAGGCCGCCGACCAGGATCACACCGAGCGCGGCGACGACCGCGCCCACCTTCAGCGCCCTGCGCGGCCCGGCCAGCACCAGCTGCGCCGAGCAGGTCACCGCGGTCGCGATCCAGGCGCCCCGGCTGAAGGACAGGGCGAGCGGCAGCAGCAGCGCGCCCGCGCACACGGCGGCGATCAGCCGCTGCCGTACCGCGGCCCCGCCCCCGGCCGGCCGCCCGGACCCCGCCCGGCCCGCGGGCCCCAGGGCCAGACCCACCGCGCAGACGATCCCGAAGGACACGACCGTCGCCATGCCCATCACGTCCTGCGGCCCGAACGTGCCGACCGCGCGGATCTCCTCGCCCTGGTACGAGGCGCCGGTGCCAGTGACGTACTGGTGCACGCCGACCGCCCCCTGCCAGCCCGCGAGCCCCACGAACGACCAGGCCAGCAGCCGGAAGTCGCCCCGGTCGCGGATCAGCAGCAGGACGGCCGCCGGGACCAGCACGAAGATCTGCAGATAGCGGCCGAAGCCGGTGATCCCGGCCCCCGGCGAGGCGGCGCCCATCGCGGCGAGCGCGAGCCCCGTCACCGGCAGTCCCAGGATCACGGCGGCCGTGCGCGACAGGGGGCGCCGACGCCGCCGTAGGAGCCGTACGGCGCAGTACAGGACGACCAGCGCCGACAGGGCGTCGGCCGGACCCGCGCCGCCCTCGCCGCCGGGGCCGACGGGCAGGGCGAGCAGACCGATCACGGCCGCCACGGGCAGGACCGGCGACAGCGTCCGGGCGCGGGGCAGGGGCAGGGCGAGGGACATCGGACGGTTCAGCTCCCGGTCGGTCGCACGAAGGCGGCCGCGGTGCGCAGCAGGATGCAGACGTCCTGCCACAGCGACCAGTTGTCGATGTAGGCGTTGTCGAAGCGGGCCCGGTCCTCGATCGAGGTGTCACCGCGCAGGCCGTGGATCTGGGCGAGCCCGGTGATGCCGGTCCGCATCCGGTGGCGGGCCGCGTAGCCGGGGTAGGTCTGGCTGAACTGGCCGACGAAATAGGGGCGTTCGGGGCGCGGTCCGACCAGGCTCATATCGCCCCGGAAGACGTTCCACAGCTGGAGCAGCTCGTCCAGCGACGTCGTGCGCAGGAAGCGGCAGAAGCGGCTCATCTCGCGCTCACCGGCCACGCTCCAGCGGGTCGCCGCCTCGTGCTCGTCGGCCGGCCGGTGGGTGCGGAACTTCAGCAGGGTGAAGGGGCGCCCGTCCTGTCCGATGCGCTCCTGCCGGAACACCACCCCCCGCCCGCCGCTGATCCGCAGCACCGCCGCGCACACCAGCAGCAGCGGGGCGGCCAGCACCAGCAGGGGACCGGAGACGGCGATGTCCAGCAGCCGCTTGCCGACGCTGCCCCGCCGCCGGACGCCCATGTCCAGACGGCGGCGCGAGAAGCCGGCGAGCTGCTCGCGCGTGGCGTACGAGGGGGAGTCGGGGTCGAGCTCCCACACCGTGCAGCCCGACTCGGCGAGCGCCCGCAGCAGCGGGCCCTGGGCGGTGCGGGCGGCGGGGTCGACGCACAGGATCTCGCGCACCCCGTTCTGGATGAGCGCCCGCTGCACCTCCTGGCCCGTCGTCAGGACCGGGAGTCCGCCGCTGCCCTCGGGACGGCCGGCGACGACGCCCACCGGCCGCACTCCGCAGCGCGGGTGGCGCAGCACGGCGGCCGCCACACGCTGCGCGGTCGCGGCGGGGCCGACGACGAGCGCCGCCCGCGGATGCCGCAGCAGCGCCCGCCGACGGCGCCCGTGGACCAGCGCGCGGCCCGCGCACGCCACCGCGCACTGCACGCCGAAGCCGACGGCCAGGGTGCGCGCCGACAGGGCGTGCGCCGGGGCGCGGGCGGCGACGAGCGCGGCCAGGGCGAGCCAGGCGACCGCGATCCGGCCGCAGACGTCGGGCAGTTCGTCCAGCACGCCGGCCACCGGCCGGGCCCGGTGCGGCCGCAGCAGCATCGTCGCCGCGACCAGCAGACCGACCACGAGCGGGCGGCGCTGCGCCTCGGCCAGCGCCGGCACGCCCGCGAGCGCGGCGAGGCCGTCGGCGAACAGCAGCGGCAGGGGCGAGACGGGCCGCGCCGGGGGCCGCCGGGCCGGGAACCGGAATCCGGTGCCCGTGCCGCGCCGCGGGATGACCGAGACGGGTGAGAATCCGGGCCCCGCGGTGGGGGACGGGACGGTGCTTTCCGCAGTCACGAGTGGATGGACTCCCTGCACTCGGAGGGCACGGCATGCGAAGCCGGCGCGTGGCCGAGCAGGTCGCGGTAGAGATCCGCGACCGCCCCGGCCGTGCGCCGCACGTCGTGCGTGGACAGGACGTAACGGCGCCCCTGGGAGCCGAGCGACTCGCGCAGCAGCGGATCGAGCAGCAGACCGGCGACCGCCCCGGCCAGCGCGGCGGGACGCTCCGCGGGCACCAGGCAGCGTTCGGCGAGCGCGGGCGGCAGGCTCTCCCGGGCGCCGTCCACCTCGGTCACCACCACGGGCCGGCCGCAGGCCATCGCCTCCAGCGGGGCCAGCGCCATGCCCTCCCAGCGCGACGGCAGGACCACCAGATCGGCGGCCTGGTACCAGGGCACGGCGTCGGCGACGGCCCCCGCGAACAGCACCGACCCCGGTGCCCGGGCGCGCAGCCGATCGCGCTCCGGTCCGTCGCCGACCAGCACCAGCCGCGCGCCGGGCACCTTTTCCGCGACGGTTCGCCAGGCGTCGAGCAGCACGTCCTGGCCCTTCTGCCGGCACAGCCGCCCCACGCACACCACCAGCGGTGCGGCCGGGTCGACGTCCGGGAGGAGAGCGGCGCGCACGGTGCCGACGGCGGCCGGGTGGAAGCGCTCGGGGTCGATGCCGTTGGGGACGACCCGGTAGCGCCCGGTGATCCCGGCCCGCCGCCCGGTCGCTCGCTCGGCCTCGCTCACACACACCAGCCGGTCGGCCCAACGCGCCCCGAACCGCTCCCAGGTGAGGGCGACGGCCGCGGTGGGCCCGCCGACCGCCTCGAACGACCAGGCGTGCGGCTGGAACACCGTCGGGATCCGCCCGCGCACCGCGAGCCGTCCGGCCAGCCCGGCCTTCGCGCTGTGCGCGTGCACCAGGGCGGGCCGCACGTCGTCGAGGACGCGCGCGAGCCGCCGTACCTCACCCGGGAGCGCGGGCCCCGGCGCCCGCGTCGCCTCCCACCGCCGTACGTCCGCGCCCAGGTCCCGCAGATGACCGGCGAGGGGGCTCGCGGGGCAGGCGACCGTGACGCGCAGCCCGGCGGCGAGCTGGGCCCGCGCCAGATCCGTCACGACGCGGGCGACCCCGCCGTCCACCGGCTGGGTGACGTGCAGAACCCCCGGGCCGGGATCGGGTGCTGGCTGATGCATCGCGCGTTTTCCTCGCTCACGGGTGGCGCTCGGGACGGGCGGGAACGCGCCTGGTCACTGCCGGGCGTCGACGGTGACGAAGAGCGCGCCGGCCCATGCCGCGTCCCGCTGGGAAACGAGCCGGACGGCCGGCTGGTCACCGCCGTGCCGCAAACCCGGGCCGAGATCGAACACGTCCGAGTCGTAGCCGAGGGTGTTCGCGTACGCCGGGACACGCGCCGCCGGAGCCTCCCCCGGCTCGCTGATCGTGGAGTTCAGTACGTCCGCCGCGGGGTTGGCGGGATCGGTGAGCGCGACGGCGGCCCGGTGACCGGTCGAGAACATGAGCGAATCCCCCGTACGGCCGCGGTCACCGTCGTAGGCCACCAGTCCGGCCGTGCCGTGGGCGCCCGCCGGCAGGCCCAGGTCCAGGCGCGGGCCGGTGGCGTGGTCCAGGGTGTCGAAGCCGTCCCACAGGGCGAGGTGGCGTAGCGGTTCGCCGGCTCTCTCGTACGCCACGACGAGCGTCCAACCGCCCCACGCGCCGTCCGCCGATCTGCCCATCGCCGCGTTGATCTGCGCGACGGTGTACAGGCCCGAGCCGCTGTCGCGCACGAGCCGCGTGACGTCGGCGCCGGCCTGGTAGGCGTCGGCGCCCCCGGACGCGGCCGGGACGCGGTGGCCGACGAGGGTGTCCGCGAGGACCTCCTTGTACTGGCCGCCCGGCTCGGCGATCAGCACCCGCCCGTTGTCCCGCGCGGGCTTCTGCTCGCCGACGCGGAGATTGCCGCCCCAGTACAGGCGCGCGTACGTGACCCGCGCGCCCGGGGGCAGACGGACCTCCGCGCGGGAGGAGTTGTAGGTGTTCGGATCGCTGTCGACGTCCACGTAGAACATGTCGAAGTCGTCGTTCGCGGCCGCGCCGCCCGCGCGGGCCCCGGCGCATCCGGGGGCCGTCGTACGGCAGCTGACGGCCGTGTTGGCCGCGCGCACCCACCCGCCGTGCTGGGTGGCCCGATAGCGCTCGGCGAACGGGATGCGCTCCGCCTCGGCGGGGGCCGGCGCGGACACGGCCCCCGCGCCCGACGGCGCCCAGAGCGCGGCGAGGGCGAGCAACCCCACCGTGGCGCGGCGCAGCAGCGGACCCGGGGAAGCCAGGGGAAAACGCATGACCGGCATGGCCTTTCGTGCGATTTGCGGGCTATAGGGGTGCGTCGGATGGGCCGCAACTCTAACCGCTATCCGGATTAATCCATCGAAACCGGGCAAGTGTGTCGGATTCGTGGAGCCCACCCTCGGGGGACATCACCCCATTGGCGGCACAACCCCCGCTGATGTCGCGCGTTGACACAGCGCCGGGCATCCCCGCCCGGGTGTTTGTGTCAAAACCCCCAAGGAGCACCTCTCCATGTCGCGTATCGCGAAGGGCCTGGTCCTGACCTCCGTTGCCGCCGCGGCCGTCGCCGGCGCCTCCGGCATCGCCGCCGCCGACAGTGGCGCGAACGGTGTCGCCGAGCACTCCCCGGGCGTGCTGTCGGGCAACGTCGTCCAGGTTCCGATCCACGTGCCGGTCAACGTCTGCGGCAACACCGTCAACATCATCGGCCTGCTGAACCCGGCGTTCGGCAACACCTGCGTCAACGACTGACGTCTCGCCGACGGCTGACGTACCGGCGTACACCATCGACCGGCCGCCCTCCAGCCAGGAGGGCGGCCGGTCGCGCGTTGCCCCGAATGGGGGCCCGGTGCGCGACCCGCTCGACGGGCCATGACAAGGGCTCTCACCAGCGAGGATGACGCCGACCGGGTGGGTCGCTCCGGGTGAGCGAGCTGTTGCGGAGTGTCACATCCACTCTCACGGTGGACGCGAGACCCCCGATGGCTCATCGAAAGGAACCCCCATGCGTGGTCTGCCCGTTCGGCGTGTCGCGTCCACCGCACTGTGCGCCGCCCTCGTGATCGGAATAGCCGGCCCGGCCGCTGTCGCGGCCGACGGCGACTCGACCCGGGAGCGCGTCCATGCGGCGTCCCGCGCGCCCGTCCCCGGCGCGGACGCGCTGCTCGCCCAGGTCAAGAGCCTGGGCGACCTCGGATCCGTCCTCACCCCGGTCACCGATCTGCTCAACACCGTGCTGGCCGCCGACGACGGCCAACTGACCGCCGATCAGGCGAAACAGCTGGGCGACGCGGTCGCCGCCGCCATCGCCAAGATCACGGGCGCGGTACCGGTGACCCCGCCGGCCACGACGACGCTGCCGGACACGTCGTCCACGACGACACTGCCCGACACCTCCTCCACGTCGACGCTCCCGGACACCTCGGGCACGACGACCCTGCCGCAGACCCCGGCGGAAGCGGCGACCCCGGCGCTGTCGGCGACGTCCTCGCTGCCGGCGACCTCCGCCCTGCCCGCGACGCCGGCCCTGCCCGCGACGCCCTCGCTCCCCCTTCCCCCGGTGAAGAGCGGCCTGGACGACGGCAAGGCGGGCTCGGCCAAGCACGCGGTGCGGGCCGATGTCGTCGCCGACGCGCTCGCCGGCCTGCAGAAGGCGGTCGCCACGCTGCTCACGGCGGTCGAGTCCGGCGACGTCACCCAGGTCGTCCCGGCGGTCACCGGGGTCGTCACCGGCCTGGTCAACCTGCTGGCCGCGACCCTCCTCGGCAGCGGCCTGCCCGCGCCCGACCTGCCCGGCCTGCCCACGCTGCCGAGCCTGCCGACGCTGCCGTTGCCGTCCTGACGGATTCCGGATCCGGTGACCAATGTCCGTGCCGGATCCAGTGCTTGTTTCCGCACCCCCGCGCTTTCCTCATCTTCCCCATGGCGCGGGGGTGCAGAAATTTTCTGCGCGTGGGGTTTCCGCCGCGACGGGGAGTCGTTAGGCACGGCGTAAGGAATTCCGTGGTGACGCGAGTTGCCGAGTTTCCGAGTTTTCCGAGTTGCCGAAGAAAGGAACCCGATGAAGTCCCTGAAGGCTGCCGCTGTCGTTGCCGGAACCGTGGCCCTCGCCGGCGTCGCCGCCCCCGCGTTCGCCCACAGCGCCGCCGACCTCACGCCCACCAGCCTCAACGGCGCCGTGAACACGCTCACCCAGGGAGGTCTGACCGCCCGTGACGTGATGCCGCTCCAGCACCAGTCGAACGCCCTCGACACCGAGAACACGGGCTCCGCGCTCAACGCCGTCGACGGCGCGACCAGCGCGCTCAACAGCAGCGGCTCGCTGCTCGGCGGACTGCCCCTGCAGGGCTGAGCACCGCCGCGCGGCCCGCGCGCGAAGGGCCGGAACCGTGGGGCACGGGACCGGCCCTCGCCGCTGTTCGAGCCGCGTCCCTCGTTCGTGTGGAGCAGCCCGTCGGCGTCCTCCGCCCGGGTGAGAACACGCCCGGCCGCCCCCCGGCCCGTCGATAAGGTCGCGCGGTGACCTCAACCACCAGCGCCACCCGCCCCTTCCGCCCCGCCGACCTGGGCACCCTCGTCGTCATGCCGTGGAGCGGCGAGGCCCCCGACGGCAGCGACATGCCCTACCTGCTCGCGTACTCCCTCGGCGACGCGGAGGGCGGCGCCGAGACCACCACCGCCGCCATCGAGCACTTCCTGAACGACAACGGGCTGCCCGTCGGCGGCGACCTCGTCGACGGCACCGAGCGGCCCAGCCTGCCCGTCACCCTGCTCGTCGAGTCCGGCGCGGCCGTCCTCAACATGCCGAGCCTCAACGCCCAGTGCCTGCCGCCGGCCGAGTGGCTCGACGCCGTGCGCCGGCGCGGCTACGCCTACCTCGTCTTCACCACCCGCCCCTGGCCGGAGGCCACCCCGGGCAAGGCCGTCGAGGCGGAGCAGCTGGCCGCGTTCGCGGGCGCCGAGGAGACCCTGACCGCCGCCGCGCACATCGTCCTGCCGGCCCGTAGCCTGCGCTCCTGATGACACCGGCCGCCGGGGCGGAACCGGCGCGAGAGGTGCCGCCCGGCCGGGCGCGGCCGGAGCCGGCCGGCGGCGGCCTCGCCCTCGCCCTGCTGATCGTCCTGAGCGGAGCGGCCGGACTGCTGGCCTCCTGGGTCATCACCCTCGACAAGTTCAAGCTGCTGGAGGACCCCGACTTCACCCCCGGCTGCAGCCTGAACCCCGTGGTGTCCTGCGGCAGCGTGATGAAGAGCGACCAGGCGTCGGCCTTCGGCTTCCCCAACCCGATGCTGGGCCTGGTCGCCTACGGCATCGTCATCTGCGTCGGCATGAGCCTGCTGGCGGGCGCGGCCTTCCCCCGCTGGTACTGGCTGACGTTCCTCGCGGGCTGCCTCTTCGGCGTGGGCTTCGTGACCTGGCTGCAGTTCCAGTCGCTGTACCGGATCAACGCGCTGTGCCTGTGGTGCGTGCTCGCGTGGATCGCCACGATCGTGCTGTTCTGGTACGTCCTCTCCGTCGACGTACGCGAGGGGTTCCTGCCCGCTCCCGCCTGGGTGCGGACGTTCTTCGCCGAGTTCACCTGGGTCGTGGCCGTCGTGCACCTGGGGGTGATCGGGATGCTGATCCTGACGCGTTGGTGGGATTTCTGGACGAGCTGACCATGCGAAGGTCGGGCGATTGGTGCGGCCGGGGGAATTGTGCAGTGGTGGCGTTTTCCGGCTCGTTATTCGTACGCACGCACCGCCCGCTCCGACATCCGAAAGGGCCCGTATCCGACATGAAGTCGACCACCCGAGGAACCCTCGCCGCAGTGATCATGGCGGCCGCTGCCGGTGCCGCCGCCTCCGCGACCCCCGCCGCGGCGATCGGCACGGTTCCCATTCCCGTGCCGCTGGACGGCGTCGAGAAGTCCCTCAACGTGGAACTGCCAAAACTCGGCGGGGAAGTGCCGCTGCCGATGCCCGGCGCGCCCGACGGCCCGCGGTACGTCGAGGGCCGGCTCATCCCGGAGCGGGTCGTCCCGCAACTCCCGGTCGGCGCCGGGCTGCCGGGCGCCGGGCTGCGCGCGCCGCTGCCGGAGATCCTCGGCGACGGCTTCGACCACGTCGGCCTCTCCGCCCCCGCCTCCGACCTGCGCACCCTCGGCCCCGGCGTCGCCCTTGACGCCCCGCTGACCCCGCCCAACCCCGACAACTTCGGCCTCCCGGACCTGAAGCTCCCCCAGGCGGGTGTGCTCACCCCGGTCCTCCAGGCGGTCCCGGGGGCGGACCTGGGACTGGGCGGCGGGCTGTAACACCGGCTGCGACACCGGCGCCGGCTGGGCATACGGGTCCGGGATGCTCCCGGGCCCGTTTCCTTGTCCGGAGCTTCCAGGGGCCCCGGATTCCCGGATTCCCGGGTGGGGGCGGGCCGTTCGGGCGCCGGGTGGTGACCAGGTGGCGGGGTCGGCGGTTTA
Source organism: Streptomyces sp. NPDC032126 (assembly GCF_055580085.1). NCBI lineage: Bacteria > Bacillati > Actinomycetota > Actinomycetes > Kitasatosporales > Streptomycetaceae > Streptomyces > Streptomyces sp. NPDC032126. The sequence goes on along the minus strand of NZ_JBVIMA010000013.1, from coordinate 85,953 downwards.
CCGGGGTGACACGAGAAGCGTACGAGGAGGTCGGCATGGTCGTTGGCGTCGGAGGAATGCCCGCGGACGCGGGGAGATGGGGAGCGGGCCGGGCGCGGGGCGCGCGGCGGCGCGATGTGCTGCGCGGGCTGCTCGGCGCCGGAGCGGTCCTCGCGGTCGCCCCCGTCGTCGCCGCCTCCCGGCCCCCGGGCCCGGGCGACACCGGCGGCTCCGGGGAGAGCGGCTTCGACGAGACGTACCGCGGGCGGCACATCGTAGGCGTCCCGCTCGCCGCGGAGCGCGCGGAGGAGGCCGCGCGCTGGCAGGTCAGCATCGACGGCCGTCCGCTGCACCTGATGCGCCGCGCGGACGGCACCTGGCTGAGCATGGTCGACCACTACCGCTCGTACGCCACCCCGCTGGAGGCGGCCCGCGCCGCCGTCGACGAGCTCGGCCCCGGCGAGCAGCTGCGCGACACCGGCGAGCACATGCGCGCCCCCGGGGCGGCCCACAGCCCGCACGATCACATGCACCTGGGGGGACACGATGGTCTACACCCGTAAGGACGTCAGCACGCTCACCGCGGCCGAGAAGCGCCGCTTCGTCAAGGCGCTCCTCGAACTCAAACGACGCGGCGAGTACGACCAGTTCGTCCGCACCCACATCGAGTACTACGTCTCCGACGGCGAGGACGGACTGCGTACGGCCCACATGGCGCCGTCCTTCCTGCCCTGGCACCGCCGCTTCCTGCTGGACCTGGAGCGGGCGCTGCGCCGGATCGACTCCTCGGTGACCCTGCCGTACTGGGACTGGACGCGCGACCGCAGGGCCACCTCGGCGCCGTGGACGAAGGACCTCCTCGGCGGCACCGGGCGCAGCTCCGACCACCAGGTGACCACCGGGCCGTTCGCCTACGCCACCGGCGCGTGGACGATCCGGGAGGGCATCACGACCGGGGAGTTCCTCACCCGGGACCTCGGCCGCCCCCGCGACCCGATCGAACTGCCCACGAAGAGCGAGCTGGAGCGGGCGCTGCAGGACCCGGTCTACGACACCTCGCCGTGGAACTCCACGTCGACGGGGGGTTTCCGCAACCGGCTGGAGGGCTGGGGCACCGGGCGGGGCAGCGCCTCCTGGCACAACCACAACCGGGTGCACCGCTGGGTCGGCGGGGCGATGGTCGGCGGCGCGTCCGTCAACGACCCCGTCTTCTGGCTCCACCACGCCTTCATCGACCTGCAGTGGACCCGCTGGCAGCGGCGCCACCGCGAGCACCGCTATCTGCCGGCCGAGCCACCCGGCTGGGGCGACAGCCAGCGCGGCCGGGTCGTCGCCCGCCACCAGAAGCTGCCGCCGTGGGATGTGACGCCGGATCAGCTGGAGGATGTGAGCGGGATCTATCGGTATGCGTGAGGGGGCGCGGGCGGGCGGGGACGTGACATTCGTCCGGACGCGGACGTGAAAGAGCCCCGGCGCTCGATGTGCCGGGGCTTCCTCACGCGGTGCGTGCGGGGTGACGTACGGTCAGTTGCCGTAGCCGTAACCGCCGTGGCCGCTCTTGTCGCCGTGGTCGGAGACGTTGGCGCAGGTGTTGCCGAACGCCGGGTTCAGCAGGCCGACCACGTCGACCGTGTTGCCGCAGACGTTGACCGGGATGTGGATCGGGACCTGGACGACGTTGCCCGACAGGACACCGGGCGAACCGACGGCCGCGCCCTGCGCGCCCGCGTCCGCCATGGCGAGGCCGGTCCCGCTCAGGACCACGGCACCGGTGCCGACGGCGACAGCGGCGGCCTTCGCGATGCGAGACATCACGTACTCCTTCTGACTCGGTACGCACGGCGGCATAGGGCGCCACCGCACTCCCCGTTCAACGCGGCCGGCCGGGAGCGGTCACGGGGGAGGGGGCGCGGATCACCCTTCTGCGCGCCTCCCCGCCGCCGTTGAGCAGCGCGAACGCCGGCCCGGAGGATCTCGTACGGGATTCCGCCAAGGCGTGTTCAGGGCCTGCTCAGGGGCAGGTGACGACCTGGCCGGCCCAGGAGAGACCGCCACCGAAGGCGAAGAGGAGGACGGGGGAGCCGGAGGGCAGCTCGCCGCGTTCGACCAGCTTGGCGAGGGCGAGCGGGACGGAGGCGGCGGAGGTGTTGCCGGAGTCGACGACGTCCTGGGCGATCACCACGTCGTCGCGCAGGTCGAGCCTGCGGGTGAGGGCCTCGATGATGCGCAGATTGGCCTGGTGGGTGACGACCCCGGCGAGATCGGTGGTGGCGACGTCGGCCCGCTCGCACGCCTCGCGCAGGGCGGCGGGCAGTTCGGTGGTGGCCCAGCGGAAGACGGTCTGGCCCTCCTGTGCGAACCGTGGCTGCCAGGCGCCGGCCAGTCGTACGGCGTCACCGCGCGTGGGATCGGAGCCCCAGACGACGGGCCCGATCCCGGCGCCGTCCCCCTCGGTCGCGCTGATCACGGCGGCTCCGGCGCCGTCGCCCAGCAGGACACAGCTGCTGCGGTCGGTCCAGTCCGTGACGTCGGACATCTTCTCCGCGCCGACGACCAGGGCGTGCCGGGCGGCTCCGGCGCGCACGCTGTGGTCGGCGGTGGCCAGGGCGGTGCAGAAACCGGCGCAGCCGTTGTTCAGGTCGTAGGCGACGGCGGCGGGGATGCCGAGGCGCGCGGCGACCTGGGCGGCGATGGACGGGCAGCGATCGACGGCCGAACAGGTCGCGACGGTGACCAGGCCGATGTCGGCGGGGTCGAGGCCGGCGGCGGAGAGAGCCTTGGCGGCGGCGGTGGCGGCGAGGTCGGTGACGGACTCGTCCGGGCCGGCGATCCGGCGGGTGGCGATCCCGGTGCGCCGGCGGATCCACTCGTCGCTCGTGTCGACCATGCCCTCCAGGTCGGCGTTGGTGAGCACGCGGGAGGGCTGGTGGTGGCCCAGGGCGGCGATGCGGGATCCGGACACGGGCATGGGGCGTCCTCTCGTCGTACGACTGGTTCCGCGAATATAGCAACCGATCGTTCGGAAGCTATAGGGGTCGGCGAGGGCTACGATGGCGGCCATGAGCCCCCGCAGTTCCGTCCTGGAGACCCGTCGCACCCGGCAGCGCATCGTCGACCGGGGTGTGGCGATCGCCTCCCTGGAGGGGCTGGAGGGGCTGACCATCGGCCGGCTGGCGACCGATCTGGAGATGAGCAAGGCGGGGGTGCTCGGCCACTTCGGCACCAAGGCGAGCCTTCAGCTGGCCGTCGTGGACGCGGCGGCGGAGATGTTCCGGTACGAGGTCCCGCAGCGCGTCGGCGATGCGCCGCCCGGGCTGCCGTATCTGCGCGCGGTGTGCGAGGCGTGGGTGTCGTACCTCGAGCGCGGCGTTCTGCCCGGCGGCTGTTTCTTCACGGCGGCGGCGACCGAGTTCGACGGCCGGGGCGGTCCGGTGCGGGACGCCGTGGCGCGCCTGAACGAGCAGTGGCAGCACGGCTTGCGCGTCCACATCCGGCGCGCGGTCACGGCCGGGGACCTGCCCTCGGACACGGACGACGACCAGTTGGTCTTCGAACTGCTCGGCGTGATGCTCGCCCTCAACCACTTCCTGCAACTTCAGCACGACCGTAGCGCCCCGCACCGGGCGCGGGTGACACTGCGTCGACTGCTGGGGTCTTGAGAGACGCCGACCAGGCAGCGGGCCCTCCCGGAGGGAGAGCGGAGTGTCAGCCGTGCCCGGCAGGCGCAGCCGGATATCAGCGTCAGCGGAACAGCTGCGGCACTGGGCAGTTCTCCCATGGCTCCTCCGGCCGGTCGGCCCAGCGCCACCAGACATGCCGACCGGCACACCTCCACAGCGACCGGCAGGCGCGTCGGCCGTCTTCCTCCCGCGTGGACAGTACGAGGCCGCCGGACTCCATGGGTTGGCCGCATTCAGGGCAGTCCGGGGGGTCGTTGGTCATGCGGCGGACCCTAGCGGAGCGGCGGTCATGAACTCACCGGAGCGTGAAGGCGGCGGACCGCCGGCGGACCGTTGTCGGGTCCGGCGCCGGCGGTCCGCCACCGTTGTCCGTCGTTGTCCGCTGTTGTCCGCTGTCAGAACCAGCCGGTGCAGACGACCGTGTCGCTGTCGCCCGGGCTGCCGCAGGCCCGCATCACCACGTCGTGGTCGTTCCACTCGGGGGTGAACACGTCGGAGCCGCTGGTGATCCTGGTGAAGCCGAGCTGGTCCCAGGACTGCCCGCCGGTGAAGCTGCGGTCGACCCACACCTCGTCGCCGGGTGCTCCGCCGGTGATCCGCCCCCAGGCGCACTCGGTGGTGTCGCTGTAGCGCAGTTCGATCAGTCGACCCTCGATGGACACCGAGCGCGGCGAGCGGGCGCCCGCGCCGTTCGGGGCTCCGCCGTCGGTGCAGCCCGCCGTGGCGGTGCCGCCGCCCAGCGCGCCGCCGGCGCAGTCGGGAACCCCCGGCAGCACGGCGGGGCCCTTGATGTAGATGTTGGTGATCCAGCCGTCGTAGTCGGGCAGATAGGCCCAGACCGTGTTGACCAGGCCCTCCGCGTTGACGACGTCACCGTGCTGCTGGCAGGAGACGCGCACCGACGTCTCGCCGCTGATCGTCTGCCGGACGGCGGCGGTGAGCGTGGGCTGTGAGCGCACGTTCACCCTGTCGCCCCAGGTGGTGAACGGCCCGCCGTTGCCGGTCCCGGCGGCCGGGCCCCCGCTCAGGCAGTCGGGCACTCCCGGCAGCACGGCGGGCCCTCGCACGTAGATGTTGGTGATCCAGGCGTCGTAACCGGGCAGGTACGACCACATGTCGTTGGTGATCCCCTCGGCGGTGATCGACTCGCCGCGCTGCTGGCAGGAGATCTTCACCTGGGTGGGACCCGGGAAGGTGTGCTGCACCGCTGATCCGCGGCGCGGCTCGTCCCCCGCCCGGACCCACTCGCCCCATGTACTGAAGAGCTGGCCGGGAAGGCCGGAGTTGTCCGGTGAAGCCGAGTCCGATCCCTCGCTCGGCCGGATCGCCCCGACGTAGATGCTGCTGGAATGCGAGCTGAAGTCGGCGACCTGGAGGGGGTGCTGGGACTCCGCCGCCTCCACGATCTTCCCGTTGCCGAGGTAGATCGCGGTGTGCGTGGTGCTCCGCCAATAGAAGCGGGTGCGCTTCCAGAACAGCACGTCCCCGGGCTTGAGATGGGCCGTGCCGTCGCTGCCGTCGAAGCGGACCGGCCAGTAGCGGTCGAAGACGTCGGACGTCGATCCGGACCCGAGGATGTCCCGGCCGGTGGCCACCGACCATGCCCAGCGGGTCAGCCCCGAGCAGTCGAAGCCGACGACATTGCCGTCGTTCGCGGCCTCGGCACCGCCGCCGTCCGGCGTACCGTGCGTCTTGCCGGGCACCGGACCGTGGCCGCCTCCCCAGGAGTACATGGTGCCGGCCGCCACCTCGTCGCAGGCCGCCTTCACAGCGAGCGCCCCCTGAGCGCTGGTCTCCTCGTACGCCCTGCAGTCGCCCGCGGCGTGTGCGGGTGCCGCCGGCAGGACCGCCAGACCGAGGGCCAGCAGCGCGGAGGCCAGCAGGGACCGAATCAGTCCCGACCAGGTCGGCCCCGCGCGCAGATGTCCGTTCATCGTCTCCCCCTTCGGCGGGAGACCCGCCGCTGTACGCGCGGAGCCGGTCAGCTCCGCCGATCACCGAGAGGCTAGCTGATTACGCGGACATGCCAACGTCAGCGGCGGTTCGCCCTACCGGAGAGGGGGCCGCCGGGGCTGTGTCGTCGCCGTTGGACGAGTATGTGGACGCCGATTGGCCTCACCTCGGCGGCAACAGCCGTAAGGGGTCGACCAGATCCCAACAGTGGACCGCCCGTCAGGAGATGCTCACGCCGGAGGAGTTCGACTCGCCGCTCGGCAAACGGGTGTACGGCCTGGGGCATGCCTGTGGGCGAGCAACAGTGTCCCCGCCCTGCTGTCCAGCTACGCACGGTGCATTTTCGGTCGGCTTCGAGACCTCAAGCAAGCAGTCCTCGCCCGCGGGGACCTCCCGGAGCTGCCGGGCAGGGTCTGACGGGTGCCCGGAGAACTTCTCCGCGTATTCTCCGCAGCCAACAGCAAAAATGCCCTCCCGGAGGGAGGGCGGAGACTCGGCGCCCCCGGCAGGACTCGAACCTGCGGCCAAGCGCTTAGAAGGCGCCTGCTCTATCCACTGAGCTACGGGGGCCGGGTGTGGTGGCCTCGTACGAGGTGCCCGGGTGTGGGCCGATCCTGACGTTGCCGGGGACAAGGATAGGGCTCCCGCGTCCTTGCCCCTGTTGCTTCGCCTCCGTGGCTCGATGTGGAGGTTCGGTGAAGCGGTCCTGATAATCGCAGGCAGGTACGAATCGTGCACCGCTTTTGGCGTCTCGGTCCACGGGTGTTGTGCACTCGTTATGCCTGGCCTATGCCGCTGTCCCGCTCACCCCTTCCGTCCCTTGTGTCCTGTCGGCGCGCAGACATGCCTATATGCTTCATAAATCCCCCGAAGTTGGGCATTCTTCGCATGTGGTGACCTTGGACGTACGGCCTCAACTGCTCGACGCACTCTCCGCGCTGCGCGACCGTGTCGCCGCCGCACGCTTCCCGCTGCCCCTGGCCGGGGCCCCACGCGCGCGTGCCAACCGCGACGAACTCCTCGCGCAGCTCGACGACTACCTGGTGCCCCGCCTGAGACAGCCCGAAGCGCCCCTGCTGGCCGTCGTGGGCGGCTCGACCGGCGCCGGCAAGTCGACGCTCGTCAACTCCCTCGTGGGACAGCGCGTCAGCGAGGCGGGCGTGCTGAGACCGACGACCCGCACCCCGGTCCTCGTCTGCCACCCGGAGGACCATCACTGGTTCAGCGGCATGCGCGTCCTGCCCGACCTCACGCGCGTGTGGGTGCCCCACCAGGAGCCGACCGACGACCTGCTTCTGCCTGGCGAGGACGGCCGCCGCGTCCTGCGCGTCGAGACCGCCGACACCCTCCCGCCCGGCCTCGCCCTCCTCGACGCGCCCGACGTCGACTCCCTCGTCGCCGACAACCGGATCCTCGCCGCGGAACTGATCTGCGCCGCCGACATCTGGATCATGGTCACCACCGCCGCGCGTTACGCCGACGCCGTCCCCTGGCACCTGCTGCGCACCGCCAAGGAGTACAACGCCACCCTCGTCACCGTCCTCGACCGCGTCCCCCACCAGGTCGTCTCCGAGGTATCCCGGCAGTACGGCGCCCTCCTCACCAAGGCCGGCCTCGGCGACGTACCGCGCTTCACCGTGCCCGAACTGCCCGAGTCCGCCTGGGGCGGTGGCCTGCTCCCCGCGACCGCCGTGGCCCCGCTGCGCACCTGGCTCGTCCACCACGCCCACGACCCCGCCGCCCGCCAGCACGTCATGGCCCGCACCGCCTACGGCGTCCTCGACTCCCTCAAGTCCCGCATGCCCGAGCTGGCCAGCGCCGCCGCCGCCCAGTACGCGGCCGCCCTGCGGCTCACCACCGCCGTCGACAACGCCTACGACAGCGAGTACGCGCGCGTGCGCGGCCGGCTGCAGAGCGGCGCCGTGCTCGCCGGGGACGCCCTCAAACGCTGGCGCTCCTTCCCCCTCGACTGCACCGCCGCGGAACTCCTCGACGCGCTCACCGAGAGCCTCGCCGCCCTCCTGCTGTGCTCCGTCACCGCCGCCGACGAACGCATCGACGAGTCCTGGCGGCGCGAGCCGGCCGCGGGTGCGCCGACCCTCCTCGACGACCGCGATCCGGTGCTGGACAGCGCCGAGCACCGCATCGGCCTGGCCGTACGACGGTGGCGGCGCGAGCTGGAGGAGTACGCCGAGGAGGAGGTGCGTGAACTCGAACGCGGCGCCGGGGCCGACCCCGAGGTGATCGCCGCCCTCGTCGCCACCGCCCTGCTCGGCGGCCGCCGTGCGCGCAACGCGGGCGAGGGGCTCGCCGAGCGCATCGGCGCCCATGGCGCGCTCCGGCTGCGCGACCGGGGCGGGCGGCTGCTCACCGAGCACCTGGACCGCGTGCTGAACGCCGAACGCGAACGCCGGCTCGCCCCGCTCGACGGGCTCGACATCCACGCCGAACCCCAGGCCGAACTGATCGCCGCGCTGTCCGTACTGCAGAAGGAGAGGTGACCGGTGACCGCCGTCACTGACCAGGACCACGAGCACGGCCCCGCCGACCCCACCGAGCAGCCGGAGGACCTCCTGAAGGGGGGTCGTGACGGCGGCACCTCCGAGGAGCGCGGTGCGGGGGAGACGGTCGGGGAGGAGCCTTCGTGCGAGGCCGCGGAGGAGGCGGCGAGGGAGGAGGGGGGCACCTCACCGGACACCTCACCGGACACCTCACCGGGCACCTCACCGGGCACCGCTCCGGAGACGACCCCTTCCGCCCAGGAGGGCCACGCGCGCGGGCAGAGCGACGCCCCGTCAGCCTCGTCGACCTCCTCGGCCCCCTCCGCTCCCTCGACCCCCTCAGTCGCCACAGATCGCAGAAACCCCACAGAGCCCACAGCCTCTACAGCCGCCACAGCCGCCACAGCCGCCACTGACCCCACCGACCCCACGGATCCCAAGGACGCCTGGGACGACGGGCTGATCGCGCGGCGGGTGAACGAGACGACCACCGCCGAGCAGCAGGTCGCCGTCCTGGAGGCCCGGGGCTCGGGTGTGCCGCCGGCGATGCCCCTGGCGTACGACGGCCCGCTGCGGTCGCGGCTCGACGCGCTGCGCGAACTCGTCGGGCTGTCCCGCACCCGGCTGGACAGCCGGACCCTCGCCGAGGCCGGGCGGGTCCTGGACGAGGCGGCGGCCCGGCGCAGGCTCTCCGGTCAGCACACCGTCGTCGCGATCGCGGGCGCCACCGGCAGCGGGAAGTCCCAGCTGTTCAACGCCCTCGCCGGGGTGACCATCTCGGAGACGGGCGTACGCCGGCCCACCACGGCCGCGCCCATCGCGTGCAGTTGGAGCGACGGCGCGGCGAGCCTCATCGACCGGCTCGGCATCCCGGGACGGCTGCGCCGGCGGCCGGTGCAGAGCCCCGAGGCCGAGGCGCAGCTGCGCGGACTCGTCCTGATCGACCTGCCCGACCACGACTCGGCGGCCGTGCAGCACCGCGAGCAGGTCGACCGGGTCCTCGCGCTCGTCGACGCGGTGATCTGGGTCGTCGACCCCGAGAAGTACGCCGACGCCATGCTGCACGAGCGCTATCTGCGGCCCATGGCGGGGCACGCCGAGGTGATGTTCGTCGTCCTCAACCAGGTCGACCGGCTGCCCGGCGAGGCCGCCGACCTCGTCCTCGACGATCTGCGACGGCTCCTCGACGAGGACGGCATCGCGTTGGGCGAGTACGGCGAACCCGGCGCCACCGTGCTGGCGCTGTCCGCGCTCACCGGTGACGGAGTCGGCGAACTGCGGGAGCTGTTGGGCCAGTTCGTCGCCGAGCGCGGCGCACCGGCCCGCCGGGTCTCCGCGGACGTCGATCTGGCCGCGGCCCGGCTGCGGCCCGTCTACGCGACGGGGCGGCGCACCGGCCTCAGCGAGGAGGCGCGGGACGAGTTCGCGGCGCGCCTCGCGGACGCGGTCGGCGCCACCGCCGCCGGCGACGCCGCCGAACGGGCCTGGCTGCGCAACGCCAACCGCGCGTGCGGGACACCCTGGCTGCGGCTGTGGCGCTGGTACGAGGACCGGCGCGAGCCCGTGACGGGCCGGCTGCCGATCCGGGCCCAGGCCGATGAGGAGGCCACGGCACGGCAGCGGGTCGAGCAGGCGGTGCGGACGGTGGCCGAGCGGGCCTCGGCGGGACTGCCCGCGCCCTGGGCGCAGGCGGTGCGCGAGGCGGCCGTACGCGGTGCGCAGGGGCTGCCCGAGGCGCTGGACGAGCTGGCCGCACGGGCGGGACTGCCGCCGGGGCGGCCGCCGCGGCCGGGGTGGTGGCCGGTGGCCGTGCTGGCGCAGGCGTCCATGACGCTGCTTCAACTCGTCGGCGGGCTGTGGTTGGTGGGGCAGATCGTCGGGGTCATGGCGCCGAATCTGGGGGTTCCGGTGCTGCTGATGGTGGCCGGGATCATCGGCGGTCCGCTGGTGGAGTGGAGCTGCCGGATGGCGGCACGGGGTCCGGCCAGACGGTACGGCCAGGACGCGGAACGGCGGCTGCGCGAGGCCGCGGCCGGGTGCGGGCGGGCGCGGGTACTGGATCCCGTGGCGGCGGAGCTGCTGCGGTACCGGGAGGTGCGGGAGCAGTACGGGAGGGTCGTGGGGGTGCGCTGACCGGGGTGGTGACCTGGTCGGGTGATCGCCGGCGAGGGGTGGGCGGTCACTCGTGCGGGTAGTACCGGTCGTCCGTGCGGGTGGTGCCGGTCGCTCGTGCGGGTGACGGGGTTCTCCACAGGCGGGGGGTGATCCACAGCGCTCGGCGGGCTCGGTCCCGCGGCGGCAGTCTGGCTTCGCGGCGATCGCGACGGACGCGGTCGCGGGAAGGAAGCACGGACATGAACGAGACGATGGTCTGCGCGGTGGGCAATGTGGCGACGCAGCCGGTGTGCCGGGAGCTGGCGTCGGGGCCGTCGGCGAGGTTCCGGCTGGCGGTGACCGCCCGCTACTGGGACCGGGAGAACGGCACCTGGAAGGACGGGCACACCAACTTCTTCACGGTGTGGGCCAACCGGCAGCTGGCCACCAATGTGATGGCGTCGCTGTCGGTCGGGGAGCCGGTGATGGTGCACGGCAGGCTGAAGGTGCGCTCGGAGGTGCGCGAGGGGCAGCAGGCGTGGACGTCGGCCGACATCGACGCGGTGGCGATCGGGCACGACATGGCCCGCGGGGTGAGTACGTTCCGGCGCGGGGCCAGGCCCCCCGAGCCCAACTGGGAGACACCGACGCCGGATTCGGCGAACTCGGCGAACGCGGCGGCGGACCCGCTGAACGCGGCGGACCCGGTGAACGCGGCGGACCCGCTGAACGCGGCGGACCCGCTGAACGCGGCGGACCCGCTGAACGCGGCGGTCGCGGCGGTCACGGAGAAGGAGCCCGAGCGCGAGCCGGAGCGGCAGCCGGAGCCGGCGATGGCCGTGACGTGATGTCAGGAACCGCCCGGCGATGATCCCTTGCAAGGCTTATCGGTGAATACGCCCCGCATCGCGCGGTGGATTTGTCGATAAGCCCAGCTCAAAACCGCCCGGGTGCGATCTTGGCGATAACGATTCCGAGTCGGATCGGTTATCGGATGACCTGACCGGGAAGCCTGGTGCGCCGCGTCTCTAGGATGCCGGACGTAGCTCTTGTGGCTTCTGATTCTGCTGGTGGGACCGTGCCCCCCACGTCAACGGGTCCTGCTCGAAGGGGAATTGCGTGTTTTCTTGGTTCTCTGCGCCGTCCGCACGCAGGCGAGGGCCGGTCCGTCGCCTCGTCGCGGCGACGCTGCTCTCCGGCCTGGCCGCCGCCGGTGCGCTGACCGCCGCCGGTCCGGCCGCCGCTGCCGAGGGCGCGACGCAGAGCCAGGGCGGGGCGACCGCCACCATGGGCGCCCTGAAGACGTACGGCGATGCCGTGCTGCACGACGACAGCGGGGACCAGGAGATCTCGGCGGGCCTGTTCGAGATGTCCGTCGACGGCGGCGGCATGCTGCAGACGTACTGCGTCGACCTCCACAACCCCACCCAGAGGGACGCCAAGTACCACGAGACCCCGTGGAGCGGCACGTCCCTGAACGCCAACAAGAACGCGGGCCGGATCCTGTGGATCCTGCGCAACTCCTACCCGCAGGTCAACGACCTGGCCTCGCTGGCCAAGCGGGCGGGCATCACCGGCGGCCTCACCGAGCAGGACGCGGCGGCGGGCACCCAGGTGGCGATCTGGCGCTACTCCGACGGCGCGGACGTCGACGCGGTGGACCCGCAGGCGGAGCGGCTGGCGGACTACCTCCAGAGGACCGCGCGCAGCGCGCCCGAGCCCCGGGCGTCCCTCACCGTGGACCCGCCCGCCGTGTCGGGCCGGCCCGGTGAGCCGCTGGGGCCGGTGACGGTGCACACCGACGCGAGCGCCGTGACGGTGATCCCGCCGATGGACGCCGCGACCAGCGGGGTGCGGATCGTGGACCGGGCCGGCAAGACGGTCACCGCGGCGGCCGACGGCAGCCAGCTGTTCTTCGACGTGCCCGCGGACGCGCCCGCCGGGACGGCCGAGCTGACCCTCCAGGCGTCGACGACGGTTCCGGTCGGGCGGGCCTTCACCTCCGAGAGCCGCAGCCAGACGCAGATCCTGGCCGGCTCCAGCGAGTCGACGGTGTCGGCGACGGCGACGGCGATCTGGGCGGAGCGCGGGGCGGTACCGGCGCTGTCCGCGGCGAAGAACTGCGCCAGGAGCGGCCTGGACGTCACCGCCGCCAACCGCGGTGACCAGGTCTTCACCTTCACGCTGATGGGCAGGGAGTACGCGATCGCGGCCGGCGAGTCCCGCACGGTGACGGTCCCGCTCCAGGAGGACCAGGCGTACGACTTCACGATCACCGGCCCGCAGAACGTCTCCCAGCGCTTCACCGGCGTCCTCGACTGCCGGACGACGGGCAGCGGGACGGGCCTGACCACGCAGACCCTGAGCGAACCGAGCCCGGCGACGGTGGCGGCCCCCGCCCAGGACACGGACCTCGCCCAGACGGGCGGCACCAGCATGACCCCGGTGATCGCGGGCACGGCCATCGGCCTGGTCCTGATCGGCGGCACGATCCTGGTCCTCCTGGCCCGCAAGGAGACCCCGCACCAGAACTAACACCTCCACCCGACCCCCATCGGAAAGCCCCAGGTCAGCGCCCCCGCCGCGAACGGGTTTCCGCCAAGGGGTAGCCGTCGGGCAAGATGGGGTGTATCTGCCCACTGCCAGATTTCAAGTTGCCGGACGGTTTCTCTTGGCTGAGTACATCTACACCATGCGCAAGACGCGCAAGGCACACGGCGACAAGGTGATCCTTGACGACGTCTCGCTGAACTTCCTGCCCGGCGCGAAGATCGGTGTGGTCGGCCCGAACGGTGCCGGTAAGTCGACCGTTCTGAAGATCATGGCCGGGCTCGAGCAGCCGTCCAACGGTGACGCCTTCCTCTCGCCGGGGTACAGCGTGGGCATCCTGCTCCAGGAGCCGCCGCTCAACGAGGAGAAGACCGTCCTGGAGAACGTCCAGGAGGGTGTCGCCGAGATCAAGGGCAAGCTCGACCGGTTCAACGAGATCGCCGAGCTGATGGCGACCGACTACTCCGACGCGCTGCTCGACGAGATGGGCAAGCTGCAGGAGGAGCTCGACCACGCCAACGCGTGGGACCTCGACGCCCAGCTGGAGCAGGCCATGGACGCGCTCGGCTGCCCGCCCGGCGACTGGCCCGTCACCAACCTCTCCGGTGGTGAGAAGCGCCGCGTCGCCCTGTGCAAGCTCCTCCTGGAGCAGCCCGACCTGCTGCTCCTCGACGAGCCCACCAACCACCTCGACGCCGAGTCCGTGAACTGGCTGGAGCAGCACCTCGCCAAGTACGCGGGAACCGTCGTCGCGATCACCCACGACCGGTACTTCCTCGACAACGTGGCCGAGTGGATCCTGGAGCTCGACCGCGGTCGCGCCTACCCGTACGAGGGCAACTACTCCACGTACCTGGAGACCAAGGCGACCCGTCTGAAGGTCGAGGGCCAGAAGGACGCCAAGCGGCAGAAGCGGCTCAAGGAAGAGCTGGAGTGGGTCCGCTCCAACGCCAAGGGTCGGCAGGCCAAGTCCAAGGCGCGCCTCGCCCGGTACGAGGAGATGGCCGCCGAGGCGGAGAAGATGCGGAAGCTGGACTTCGAGGAGATCCAGATCCCGCCGGGCCCGCGTCTGGGCAACGTCGTCGTCGAGGTCGACGGCCTCAACAAGGCCTTCGGCGAGAAGGTCCTCGTCGACAACCTCAGCTTCACCCTCCCGCGCAACGGCATCGTCGGCGTGATCGGCCCGAACGGCGCCGGCAAGACCACCCTGTTCAAGATGATCCAGGGCCTGGAGGAGCCGGACACCGGCAACATCAAGGTCGGCGAGACCGTCAAGATCTCCTACGTCGACCAGACCCGCGCCAACCTCGACCCGAAGAAGACGCTGTGGGAGGTCGTGTCCGACGGCCTCGACTACATCAACGTCGGCCAGGTCGAGATGCCGTCCCGGGCGTATGTCTCCGCCTTCGGGTTCAAGGGCCCCGACCAGCAGAAGCCGACCGGCGTCCTCTCCGGCGGTGAGCGCAACCGCCTCAACCTGGCGCTCACCCTCAAGCAGGGCGGCAACCTGCTGCTCCTCGACGAGCCGACCAACGACCTCGACGTCGAGACCCTCTCCAGCCTGGAGAACGCGCTGCTGGAGTTCCCCGGCTGCGCCGTGGTCGTCTCCCACGACCGCTGGTTCCTGGACCGCGTCGCCACGCACATCCTCGCGTACGAGGGCGACTCCAAGTGGTTCTGGTTCGAGGGCAACTTCGAGTCGTACGAGAAGAACAAGATCGAGCGGCTCGGGCCGGACGCCGCGCGCCCGCACCGTGCCACCTACAAGAAGCTGACCCGGGGCTGATCGATCTTGCGCCACCTCTACCGCTGCCCCCTGCGCTGGTCGGACATGGACGCGTACGGGCACGTCAACAACGCGGTCTTCATCCGCTACCTGGAGGAAGCCCGTATCGACTTCCTGTTCCGCCCGGAGAAGGACTTCAAGCAGGGGTCGGTGGTGGCGCGCCACGAGATCGACTACAAGCGCCAGCTCGTCCACCGGCACACACCCGTGGACATCGAGCTGTGGGTCACCGAGATCCGGGCCGCGTCCTTCACCATCACCTACGAGGTGAAGGACGACGACCTGGTCTACGTACGGGCCTCGACGGTGATCGTGCCGTTCGACTTCGAGGCACAGCGGCCCCGCCGGATCACCGCCGAGGAGCGGGAGTTCCTCCAGGAGTACACGGACGAGGCCGAGGCCGAGGAGGCCGTCGCCGCATGACGGTGCTGCATCTCGCCGACGAGGGGGAGGCGGCGGATCTCGCTGCCTTCCTCTCCCGGCTGCTGCACTACGACCGCGGGGCGGCGGTACGGGTGCAGGGATCCGGCACCGCACTCGCCGTCTTCGGGCGGCCGCCGTCCTTCGAGGTGCTGGCGATCCGCGCGGTGCGGCTGGCCAAGCCGTACGAGAAGGGGCTGGACGTCACCCTCGACGTCACCGTCTCGGCCGGTGAGCTGCTGGAGTCCGTCGACGAGGCGGGCGCCACGGCCGTCGTGCCGGCCGCCGTCACCGGTCCGCCGTGGGCGGGGGTCCTGCCCCCGCGCGGCGGCTGGCGTCCCGAGCCGGGGCTGCCGGCTCCCGACGCGCTCCGTGCGACGGTCGCCGGCGTCGTCGCCGAATTCCGGTCCCGTACGCAGGAGTTGGGGCCCGATCGGCGTACGAGGGCCGAACTGGACCGGATCGGGCGGGAGATCTGGTCCCGCACGGTCGGCGAGACCCCGCTGCCCGTTCGGGCCGTGCACGCGGCGCAGTCCCTGGGCTTCCTGCGGCCCGGTCAGGCCGAACCGGCCCTGCTGTCGTCGGGCGCGTGGCTGCGACTGCGCACACCGTTCGGCTCGATCGCCGTACGACGGTCGGGCCTGGGCGCACTGGACGTCACCGTCCGCTGACTCGTCGGCGGTCACCCCGGCCCGCTCACCGCAGGGCCGGCTCACCCCGGCCCGCTCACGGCGACCGGCTCGCCCCTGTTGTCCGGTCACCGCGGCCCGTTCAGCGCCGCCCCGGCACCCGACCCGCTCGCTCCGGATCCGGCACCCGACCCGGTCCCTCCGGCCCCGTCACCCGGGCCGGTTCACCCCAGCCCGTTCGCCCCGGCGCCCGGTCACCGCGCGGCCGGCTCGCCCCAGCCCGGTCACCCCTGCCCGTCACCCGGCCCCGTTCACCACAGCCCGGTCACCCCGGCGCCCGGTCACGCAGGGCCCGCTCACCCCAGCCCCCGTCACCCCTGCCCACTGTCGTCCGGCCACACCGTGATGTGGTCCTCCTCCAGGTCCAGGGCCACCCGGTCCCGCATGCCCAGTGCTCGCGTGTACTCGGCCGGCAGTTGAAGGCGGCCCGCGCGGTCGAGCATGGCGTACTCGCGGGCGACCACCGTCTCGTGGCCGGTGGCCTCGTCGACCTCGCTGCGGCGCAGCACCTCAGTGGAGGTACGGCCGTCGCGGATGGCGACCGTGCGGCGGACCTCGGTCGCCACGGCCCGGTCGTGGGTGACCACGACGATCGTGGTGCCCAGCTCCTCGTTGGCCGTGCGGAACGCGGCGAAGATCTGCTGCGCGGTGTGGGAGTCCAGCTCACCGGTGGGCTCGTCGGCCAGCAGCACCGCCGGGTCGTTCGCGAGGGCCACGGCGATGGCGACGCGCTGCTGCTGCCCGCCGGACATCTGGTGCGGCCGGCGGTCCCGGCAGTCGGCGACCTGCATCAACTCCAGGAGCGCCAGGGCCCGTTCGCTCCGCTCCCGCTTGGGCGCGCGGGTCAGCTGGAGCGGCAGGGCGACGTTCTGGACCGCCGTGAGATAGGGCAGCAGATTGCGGGAGGTCTGCTGCCAGATGAAGCCGACCACCTTGCGCCGGTAGTGCAGGCGGTCCTTCGCGGTCATCGCGAGCAGATCGTGCCCGGCCACCCGCGCCGCGCCGGCCGTCGGCGTGTCCAGCCCGGCGAGGATGTTCATCAGGGTGGACTTGCCGCTGCCCGAGGCCCCCACCAGCGCCATGAGCTCGCCCTCGCGTACGAGCAGGTCGAGCCCCTGGAGCGCCTGGACCTCCACGCCGTCCGCCGAGAAGATGCGGACCAGCCGGTCGCAGGTGATCAGGGCGTCATGGCCGTAGACGGGCGCCTGGCGGGCCGAGGTCACCCGGTCGGCGAGGTCGGTCAGGGTCGGATGCGCAGTCATAGAAGTCCTCGCTCGGCCGCCGTAACGGATGCCTGTGCGCCGCTACGGTCATCGGCGCGCGTTCTCATCGCGTGTCACCCACCCTCAACTCCCGTACGGATCCCCGCCGTCCGCTCCACCACGCCTGAAGCGCGGCCACTCCCACCGTCACCGCGAGCACGGCCAGCGCCGGCACCGTCAGCGACACGAGGTCGGTGTGCAGCCGGGAGCCGTCGAAGGACGTGGACGCCGTCGGCAGGGCGAGGGCGCTCAGATCGACGCCGGGGGAGAGCAGCAGAATGGTGGCCCAGCCGGTCAGGGTGCCGCCCACCGCGGCCAGCGCGGCCTGGGGGAGGGACTCCAGGACGAGCAGCCGGCGGCCCTGCGCCCGGGTGAGGCCCATGGTCCGGAGCCGGGCCAGTAGGGCGCCGCGCTCGGGGGCCGTCCGCAGCAGTGTCAGCAGCAGGGCGAGGACGGCGTACGCGGAGCCCGCCGCGACCGCCCCCGTGTAAAGGCGCTCGGCGCCGGACTGGAGGGGCGAGTCGACGTAACCGGCGCGCACGACGGACCGCAGTTCCACGGCCGGACCGGGGCCGACCGCCTTCGTCAGCGCCGCCCGGTCCAGGCCGCCGCCCGTCAGCAGCAGCGCGGTGGGCCGGGCCGCCCGGGCGCTCAGGCCGGCGCGGTCGACCACCAGGAACTCCTCCCCGGCGACCGCCGGGGTGCGGTCCCGGACGAGGGCGATCCGCACGTCGATGCTGCTGCCGTCCTCCAGGCGCACCGGGAAGACGGAGGTGCCGTAGGTGGCGGCGACGGCCGGCGAGGCGATCGCCGGGAGCGGCGCGCCCTTCCGGGCCTTCAACGCGCCCTCGGTGAACGGCCCGAGGCCGGTCCGGTGCGCCAACTCCGCGTAGGTGTCCGGGTCGACGCCCGCGAGCGGCAGGTAGGTGCGCCCGTCCAGCGGGTTGGCGTGGTAGGTGATCGCGGCCTCGGCCATCGCGCGCACCCCGGGGGTCTCGCGGACCTTGCCGGGCATGTCCGACGGCAGCGCGGCGATCGCCTCGACGCGGCCGTCGGCGCCCACCGCGAGGAGCGCGGCGTGGTCGCGGGCCTCGGCCACGCCCGCCAGGACGGAGCCGCCGAACGCCGCGGTGGTCAGCGCGGTCAGCAGCGCCAGCAGCGGCAGCGCCGTCGACGCGGAGGTGCGGCCCGCGCGGGCCAGCGACAGTGGGGTCACCAGGCCCCGCAGCCGGGTGGCGGGCCGGGCCAGACCGCGCAGCGGGAACGGGTAGAGGCGGACCAGCACCAGCGCGGCGATCACCCCGACCAGCACCGGCGCCAGGCTCATCAACTGCCCCCCGTCGGTGCCCTGGCGGCGCAGGCTCGCCACCGCGCCGGCGGCGAGGGCGACGAGGGTGAGCTCCGCGACCGTACGGCGCCGGGACGGTCGTACCGACACGACGTCCTCGCGGCCCGCGTGCACCCGGACCCGGCGATGGGCGGCGGCCGCGCGCAGCGGGAGCGCGGCGCAGGCGGCGGCGGTGACGGCGAGGGCCGCGAGCAGTGCGGGCAGCGCACGGCCGCCGGGCACGGCGAGCAGCGCCGCGGCCAGGCCGAGGGCGCCGGCGGGCACGGCGACGACCGCCGTCTCGGCCAGCAGCCGGCCGGCGAGGCCGCGCAGGGAGGCGCCACGGGCGCGCAGCAGGGCGAGTTCGGTGCGCCGCCGGTCCGCGGCCAGGCCGCCCGCCATCGCCAGGACGACGACGGCGACCGTGCCCGTGCCGGAGGCGGCGACGGAGATCAGCGGGGAGATGCCCGAGCGCAGCCGGCCGTAGGCGCCGAGAACCTCGTCGAGCTCGGTGCCCACCTGGGCGTCCGGGTCGGTGGCCGTGCGCATCCGCCGCAGGCCGGGGCCCGACTCCAGGGACGCCACGGCCGCTTTGAGGCCGTCCAGGTCGTGGCTGTGCAGGGCGGCCGGGTCGGGGGCCACCTGCCAGTAGCGGAAGGGCTGCCCCGGGGTGCCCAGCAGGGCGGGCGCGGCCTCGGGGGCGAGCAGGAGGGCGCCCTTCCAGTACTTGTCGGCCTCCAGGACGTCCCCGGGCAGCCGGACCAGGTACGGGGTGCGCAGCAGCGGCTGGGTGGACCACCAGGCGCCGGCCCGGTCGCGCGGGGCGACGATCCCGGTGACGCGGACGACGAGCGGGGCGCGGTCCGCGCCGGGCACGTGCAGGACCGAACCCACCGCGATGTGCAGGGTCTTGGCGGTGTCGGTGCTCACGGCGGCCTCCACCTCGGCGGTCCCCGCGGTCACCTGCCCGGTCGCGCGCGGCAGCCGGCCGGCGCTCACCCGGCCGTGCTGGGCGAGGCCCTGCTGCGCGGCGAGCGCGAACCGGGCGGGCAGCTTGCTCGGCTGCGGCAGCCAGGGCTCCGGCACCTCCTGGGCCTCACTGGTGATCACGCCGTACGACGACTGGTTCCGGTCGGCGACGAGCGGCCGCTGGACCGTGCCGAGGACCTTGGCCTGGAGCGCGGCCAGCGGGCCGGGGCGCAGGGACTCCTCGCGCTCCTCCTGCGTGGCGTCGTAGGCGGGCGGCGGCGCGGCGAGCTGCACGCTGGTCCGGTCGGGCTTCGCCTGCCGTACGGCCTGGCGCAGCCCGGAGTCCTCGTAGCGGTCGACGGCCCGGGGGAAGCCGGCGGCGAGGAACGCCGTCACCGCGACGAGCAGCGCGAGGGCGAGCGCCCCGGCCGGGGCGGCCCGCAGCCGTGTCCGGACCCAGGGTGCGACGACCCGGTCGCGCCGGTGGACGGTCACCACCTCACTCCCCCTCCCTCAGCAGCCGCACCGTGTCCGTGCGCCGCACCGCGAGCACTCCGGTGACCAGGACGGGGACGGCGGCCACCGCGGCGAGCAGCAGCGCCACCCGGGCCGGCGGCAGCTGGACCAGGACGTCCGGGACCGGCCGGGTGGCCTCCCCGGTCAGCACGATCAGGGGGAGCACGGCCCGGGTCAGGACGGTCCCCAGCAGGGTGCCCACGAGCAGCGCCAGCACCACCAGCACGCCGTGCTCGACGGCGACCGTACGGGCCAGCCGGCGGCGCGGGGCGCCCAGCGCGCGCAGCACCGCGAACTCGGTGTCCCGCTCGCGCAGCGAGCCCGCGGCGCTCACCGCGAAGCCGAGCGCGGCCAGCACGGCGGCCATCGCCGCCGCCGCGGTGAACGCGGCCTCGGGGCCCGCCCCGAACGGGTCGTCGCGCAGCTCGGCGGCGATCTCGTCCCGCACCACGACCCGCGAGGGATCCATGTCGGGGCGGGCCCGCAGGGCGGCCGCGACGGAGGCCGGATCGCCGGTGGTGCGCAGCCACCACTCGGTGGGCGTGACCCCGGTGCCGTAGCGCTGCGCGAGGAGCCGGTTCACGGCGCGCAGGTCGAGGAGCAGGGCGCCGCCGTCGCTCGCCTGCTCGCCGGTCGTCGGCAGGGCGCGCACCGCGCGCACGACGCGGACGGAGAGGTTCTGGCCGCCGAGGGCGATGTCCACGCGGTCGCCCGGGTGGGCGCCCGTGGAGTCCAGGAAGCGGTCGGTGGCCAGGGCGGTGAGCTCGGCGGGGCGCGGCTGGGCGGCCCGGACGCGCACGGTGAGCGACTGATCGGCGAAGAGGTCGGGCGTGTAGCCGGTGCCGTAGTCGACGGTCGGCGGGCCGGTGGCGGTCAGGGCCGGCGGGACCGGGCGGGTGCTGGGGTCGGGGAAGCCGTCGTTCGGGTCGATGCTGGAGACCGCCGTCCACGCGCTCGGCAGGGTGAGGGGGCGCGGGGCGCCGTCGGCGCCGGTGGCGGTCAGCGCGCCGAGGGCGAGCCGGTGCTGCTCGGCGCGACGGTGCGGCACGGGCGTCACGAGGGACAGCTCGGTGAAGGTCGACACGCCCTGGGAGCCGGGCAGTTCGACGGCGAGGACGTGCGGCCGCCCGTCGGCGGCCAGCGTCCCGGCGGGCATCCGGTACGGGGTACCGCGGTCGTCCTCCAGGACCAGCCAGGTGTCGGCGGCCAGAGCGGCGCGGGCGGCGCGGGGCGCGCGCAGCGTGACGGTCAGGGCCAGCCGCGTCGTACCGGCGGGGACGACGGCACCCCGCGCCGCCGTCGGCCGACCGAGGCCCGTGATCAGGTCGGCCGGGGGCCCGGGGGCGAGGTCGGGGCGCATGAGGACGGTGTGCGCCGCGTGGGCCGTGTCCAGGGCCAGGACCGTGGCCGTGCGGTCGCCGGAGAGGGGGAGCTCGGTGCGGACGGCGGGGGCGGCGTCACTCACGTGGGGCAGGGTGGCGTACGCCTGCGTGCTGCCCAGCGGGGTGTCCCCGGCGGCGAGCACCCGCACCGGCGCCCCGGCCCGGAAGTCGGCCTGGTCGTCCTGCGAGCGGCCCCACGAGGAACCCTGACCGATCGCCAGCACGCCGAGCGCCACCGCGAGGACGAGCAGCAGCACCGGGCCCGCGCCGCGTCCCGGCCGGCGGCTGAGCTGCCAGCCGGCGAGCGCCGTGGTCAGTCCCCGTCCGCGTGTCGCCCGCCGCTCGGCGAGGCGGGCGGCCGGCGGCAGCAGACGCAGCGTCAGGACCGTGCCGCCGAGCAGGGCCAGGGCGGGCGCGGCGACCAGCAGCGGGTCGATGCCGAGGGTTCCGCCGGTGTCCGCGCTCACCGCTCCGGACGTACGGCTGTCCAGCTGCCAGTAGGCGACCCCGGCGACCACCGCCAGCCCCAGGTCGGCGCCGGCGCGCAGCGGGGCGGGCAGGGCGCTGCCGCGCACGGCACGGGCGCCGGGCGGGGACAGCGCGGGCAGGGTCACCGCCAGGGCGCAGCCCAGGGCCACCCCGGCCGCCGTCAGCCACACGGCGAGCCGCCCGCCCGCCGGAACGTCGACGTGCAGCCCGATACGGGCCAGCGCGCCCTGCCCGGCGAGCAGCCGGGTCAGCGGACCCGCGAGCAGCGGGGCGATCAGCAGAGCGGGCAGCGCCAGCAGCAGCGCCTCCCGGGCGGCGAGGCCCGCGAGCGCGGCGCGGGAGGCGCCGCGGGCGCGCAGCAGCACGGTCTCGCCGGTGCGTTCGGCGGCGAGCAGCCGGGCCACCAGCAGCAGCGCGCAGGCCGCGAGGAGGGCGAGCTGGAGGGCGACGATCAGCAGGGTGGAGCGGGAGACGAGCAGGGAGCGTTCGACCCGGTCGAGGACGTCGGGCAGGCCGGTGGTCGCGGTCGTCTCGGCCGGTGCACCGCCCTTGACGGCCACCTGGCGCAGGGCGGCCGCCTCCTCGCGGGCGGAGGCACGCAGCGCGTCGATCCGCCCGGTGCGCAGGTGCGTGAAGTCGGCCGACGCGAGCCACGCCGTGCGACCGGCGCTCACCCGGCCGCCGGTGACGACGGAGGGAGCGGTCAGCAGGGGGCCGTACGTGGTGAAGTCGGAGATCTTGACGCCCCGGCCGGCGAGGTCGTCGAGGCGCCAGTAGGGGGAGGCGGGGTCGGTGGGCCGGTACACGCCGGTGACGAGGATCCGTACGGGCGGGCCGTCGAGCCGGTCGGTGAGGGTGAGGCGGGCGCCCGGCACCAGCCGCAGCCGCCCGGCGGCGGCCTCGGGCAGGGCCACCTCGACATCCCGCGCGCCCGCCCGCGGCAGCCGACCCGCACTGAGCCGCACTTGGGCGGAGTCGAACGCGGCGAAGTAGGTGAGGTCGGGCTCGGTGGTGGCAGTGGTCCCGGCGGCAGCGGTGGTCCCGGCCCCCGCCTCGCCGGTGCGTGCCGTGATGGGCAGGGCGTACGGGCCGGAGCGCAGCAGGGTTCGTACGGTCACCGGCAGGCCGTCGAAGGCGCGGCGCGCACCCGCGCGTACGGCGGTGTCGACGGTCGCGCGGCGGTCGGCCGTGATGTCGGCCTTGACGACGAGCGCGGCGTCGGCGGCGTTGCGCGGGTCGGCCAGGGAGTGGCGCAGGGCCGCGTCGCCGATGGCGCCCGAGAACGCGGTCAGGGCCGCGAGGACGGACGTGGTCAGCAGGACGGTGAGCAGCGCCGCGGTGACCAGCGGACGGTGCGCACGCGCGCGTGCCAGGACGAGCGCGGCATGCCCCGTCCGTCCCCCCGACATCCTCACCCGGCTTCCCCCAAGCCTCAGTTGGCCTGATCGTCCAGGCCTCTTGGTGATGTTGTCAGACGGCAGGGGCCGAGGTTAAGCGTTTGCGGAGCGGGCTTGACCGGATCGTGACCGGAATCCGACGTTCTATGACCGGAATCCGGGATGCGGGGCCTACGGGCCGTCTACTCCGGGGTGTTGACCATCGACGCGGCCGCGTACGTCAGGTAGTGCCACAGGGTCTGCTCGTGCTCCTCGGACAGCCCCAGCTCCTCGACGGCGACCCGCATGTGCCGCAGCCACGCGTCGTGCGCGGCCCGGTCGACGACGAAGGGGGCATGCCGCATGCGCAGCCGGGGGTGGCCGCGGTTCTCGCTGTACGTCGTCGGTCCGCCCCAGTACTGCATGAGGAACAGCACCAGGCGCTCCTCGGCCGGACCCAGATCCTCCTCCGGGTACATCGGCCGCAGCAGAGGATCCTCGGCGACCCCCTCGTAGAAACGGTGGACCAGCCGGCGGAAGGTCTCCTCCCCGCCGACCTGCTCGTAGAAGGTCTGCTCCTGAAGCGTGCCGCGCCGAATCTCTTTCACGCCCCCCATGGTCTCAGACGGGGAGACCCAGGACTTGGGGCTTAGGACCCGCCGACGGCGCCACGGGGTCACCGGGCATGGCCGCTACGGGGTGACCGGGCGTTCGAAGAAGGTCTCCAGTACGACCGTGGCCTGGGTGCCGCTGACGCCGTCGATGGCGTAGACGCGGCGCAGCACGTCCTGGAGCTGCTCCGTCGTCGCGGTTCTGACCTTGAGGAGGACCGAGGCGCTCCCGGCGATGACGTGCGCCTCCTGGATCTCGGGGATCGCCGCGAAGAGCTCGCCCGAGTCGCCCACCCAGCTCGTCGAGTCGACCATCACGAAGGCGAGCACGCCCCGTCCGATCGCCGCCGGATCGACGTCGATCGACGTCCGGCGGATCACGCCCCGCTCGCGGAGCTTGCGCACCCGCTCATGGGTCGCCCCCGCGGACAGCCCGACGGCCCGGCCCAGCGCCGCGTACGGCGTCGAGGCGTCCTGCTGGAGCAGGGTGAGCAACTGCCGGTCGACGTCGTCCATGGGATCTCCTTCGGGAAAGTGCTTGATCAGCCGAACGCCATTCTGCATAGTTTGGATCCATCAGATCAACATTCGGAATATCTGAGGGTGAGGGTGACGGGATGGCGGGCGACCGACCGCAGGTGTACGAGATTCTCGACGAGCGGTTCCGCACGGGCCGATGCCACGCGGGTGACTCGAAGCTGGAGACGCTGTACGAGGGCTGCCGCTGGGCCGAGGGCCCCCTCTACGTCCCGGCCGGCCGGTATCTGGTGTGGAGCGACATCCCCAACGACCGCCTGCTGCGCTGGGACGAGACCACCGGCGCCGTCGGCGTCTTCCGCTCGCCCGCCGGCCACCCCAATGGCAACACCCTGGACCACGAGGGCCGTCTCATCACCTGCGAGCAGGGCAACCGCCGCGTCACCCGCACCGAGCACGACGGCTCGATCACCGTGCTCGCCGACCGCTACCGGGGCAAGCGGCTCAACAGCCCGAACGACGCCGCCGTGCGCAGCGACGGCTCGATCTGGTTCTCCGACCCCGACTTCGGCATCACCACCGACTACGAGGGCCACCGGGCCGAGAGCGAGATCGGCGCCCGCAACGTCTACCGCGTGGATCCCGCAACCGGCGAGGTGCGACTGGTCGCCGACGGCTTCGACGGCCCCAACGGCCTCGTCTTCTCGCCCGACGAGAGCCGGCTGTACGTCTCGGACAGCCGGGCCAACCACATCCGCGTCTTCGACGTCCACGACGACGGCACGCTCTCCGACGGCGAGGTCTTCGTCGAGTGCAAGCTCGGCAACTTCGACAACATCCGCTTCGACGACGACGGCCGGCTCTGGGCCGCCGCGATGCACGGCGGCGTGCACTGCTACGACCCGGACGGCACCCTGCTCGGCCGCGTGCTCGTCCCCGACGTCGTCGCCAACATCCGCTTCGGCGGCGCCAAGCGGAACCGCATGTTCATCGCGGCCGACACCGCGCTCTACTCCCTCGTCATGTCCGTCACCGGCACCCCGGCCCTGCCGACCGCCCGCCGATGACATCAAGGCGGGTCGGCTCGCAGCGCCGGGTGGGCTCGCCTCGCGCCTTCTCCGGCAGGACAGTGGAGGCATGAGCGGAGACGCGCTCGACAAGGAGCTGGCGGACCTCGCCGTCACGGCGCGGGCCGGGCTGGTGCGCGAGATCGAGGCGAGCGGGGCCTTCGCCGCCGACCCGCGATGGAAGGAGGCGTTCGCCGCGGTCCCGCGCCACCTCTTCGTGCCGTACTACTACGTCGCCGGCCCGGGCGGCTACGAACGCCGCTGGGGCGAGAGCCCCGACCCCGCCGCCCGCGAGCGCTGGCTGCGCGGCGCCTACGCCGACACCCCGCTGGCCACCCGGCTGCGCGACGGCGAGCTCATGTCGTCCAGCAGCCAGCCCTCCCTCATGGCGCTGATGCTGGCCGAACTGCGCGTCGAGGACGGCGACCGCGTGCTGGAGATCGGCGCCGGCACCGGCTACAACGCCGCGCTGATGTCGTACCGCCTCGGCGACGACCATGTGACCACCGTCGACCTCGACCCCGAGATCACCGAGGCCGCGCGTCGGCATCTGGACGCCGCCGGGTACCATCCCGCCGTCCTCACCGGGGACGGGGCGCGCGGGGCGCCGGAACGGGCGCCGTTCGACCGGATCATCGCGACCTGCGCGCTGAACACGGTGCCGCCGGCCTGGCTCGCCCAGGGGCGGACCGGCGCGCGCATCCTCACCCCGTTCGCCACCGGACTGATCACGCTGACCGTCCGGGACCCGGAGTACGCCGAGGGCCCGTTCCTCCACAGCCCCGCCTACTTCGTCCCCCTGCGCGGCAACGGGCGCCCCGAGCCGGAGCCGGTCGCCCTGGGCGGGGTGCCGAGCCGGGCCAGGGACGACGATCTGTTCCGCTTCCTGGTGGCGCTGACCCGGGGCGTCCTCGAACCGCAGGAGGCGTACGCGCTGTGGGAGCGCGAGGGCAGGCCCGGGCGCGAGCGGTACGGCATCACGGTCGAGAGCGGCCGGGCCTGGGCCTGGCTGGACGACCCGGAGGGGCCGTACGCCTGGCCCCTCCCGGGCTGGTCCTGACCTACGGTTGTACGTCTACGACGGCACCGCTCAACCGCGCCGGATCGTGATCGTCGTCCAGGCGCCCACGTGCACCCGGTCGCCGTCCTGGAGCGGCACCGGCACGAACGGCTGGATCGGCTCGTCCGAGTGGTTCACCGTGGTGCCGTTCGTCGAGTTCTGGTCGACGACCGCCCAGGTGCCGTCCGGCTGCTGGACCAGGACCGCGTGCTGGTGCGAGACGCCCGGGTCCTCCGGCGGCACCGACAGGTCGATGTCGGGGGTCTCGCCGGTGGAGTGCCGGCGGCGGCCGATGGTGACCTGGTTGCCGGTGAGCGTGCGCTGCTGCTCGGGGGAGTACGCGGGCAGATTCAGGCCCGCGGCCTCGGGGCCGGAGCGCTGCATCATCGCCATGAAGTACTCGCGGTCCGGGCCGATCGTCGCCGTCCAGGTGGCCGGCTGCTGCGGGAACGCGGGGCCGGGCACGGGTGGGGGCGCCTGGGTGGCACCGGCGGGCGGATAGCCGTAGCCACCGCCCTGCGGAGCACCGCCGGGGCCGCCGGGACCGCCGGAGGGCGGCGAGATCACCCAGTCGTCGTCACCGCCGCCGAAGGCGGGGCCGGCCGGCGCGGGCCGCTGCGGGGCCTCCTGGGGGAACGCGGGCGGCGCGGGCGGACCGGCGGGACCACCGGCCGACTGGAACGCCTGCGGACCACCCGGACCGCCGGGGCCGCCCTGCTGACCGGGGGCACCGGGGAACCCGGGCGGAGGGGGAACGGGACGCGACGGATCGGCCCCGAAGCCGGAGGGGCCACCGGGACCGCCGGGACCACCAGGCCCACCAGGACCGGAAGGACCACCGGGGCCGCCAGGACCACCGGGCGCGCCGAAGGGGCCGCCGTGAGTACCAGGCGCGCCGGGGCCGCCAGGGGCACCGGGACCGCCGGGACGCCCGGGACCGCCGAAGGGCTCACCGGGACCGCCGGGACGCCCCGGACCGCCGAAGGGCTCACCGGAGCCGCCGGGGCCACCCGGACCGCCGGGCGCGCCGAACGGCCCGCCATGGCCGCCACCAGGACCGCCGGAGCCGCCAGGCCCACCAGGCATGCCCGAGCCCCCGGGCGCACCCGGACCCGCAGGACCGCCGGGGCCCCCGGGGCCACCCGGGCCGCCGCCGAACGGCCCGCCAGGAGTGTTAGGGCCGCCGACCGTCCGCGCAGGCTCACGCCCGAAGGGCGCTCCGCCGGACGTCGCGCCCGGGCCGGTCCCCGGCGCCGTGGAGCCGTTCGGTCCGTTCGGGTCGCCGCCGAAGGGCGGGCCCGACGGGATCGGTTCGGCCGGGCGGTTCACCTGGGACGGCCGGGAGCTCTGGTAGTCGAAGGCGTCACTGCCCCCGAAGGAGGGCGGCGGCGGAGCGAACCGCCCACCGGGAGCGCCGGGACCACCCGGAGCACCGGGACCCCCGGGACCGCCCGGGCCGCCCGGAGCCGGCGTCTGCGGGCGCGGAGCCGCGGGCGTGTACGACGTGGCCGTGTTCGTCAGGAAGTTCCACCGGCACTCCTCGCAGAAGGGCGCTCCGCCCTCGCGGGGTGTGCGGCACTGCGGGCACAGCTCCGGCTCGTGCTCCGGTACGGCGGACAGATGCCGGCCGGGAGCGCCGGGCGCGGGCGGCGGAAAACCGTATCCGCCGCCGGCCGGGGGAGGCGGCGGAGGGGGCGGGGGCACGGCACCGGCCATGCGGTGACCGCAGACCTCGCACCAGTCGTCGGAACCCGACTGGTGTCCGTTCGGGCAGGTCGGCATGTCGGCGCTTCCCCCTCTCCTTCTCGTCCTACTGGGTCACTTCTTTACACGAACAGTCTTGGTGGACCGGGTCTCGAGGGTCATCTCGTCGGCCTCGGCGACCTTCGCCTTCAACCGCACAGTACCCGTCGCGGCGTCGACGACGTCCACCACCTTCGCAAGCAGTTTCGCAGTATCCGCGTTACCGGAAGCGCTTGCCAGCTGAACGGCCCGCCCCAGTTTGGCCGTTGCTCCATCCATATCGCCTGCTTTACGCAGATCGAGCCCTTGTTGGATGGCCTGGGCCAGTTCGGCCTGGCCGGTGTAGTGGGCGACCTGGGGGTTGATCGACGTGGAGGCGGCCATGTCGTCGGTCCACACGGCCCGTACGAGGCCCTGGGCGCCCAGGTTCTGCGCGCTGCCGTCGGGCTGGGGGATCACCAGGGAGACGCGCGCGGCGAGCATCTCCTGGCCGATGTGCGCGGCCGGGACCTCGACGCACACGTGGTAGTCGCGCGACTCGTCGCCCCAGGAGCCGGTGGGGTAGTCGCCCGCGCGGGGCCCGGCCTCGGTGCGGCGGTCGGTCAACTGCTCGACGGTCGGGGCGACTTGCTTGACGAACTTGATCGTCGTGCCGACGGGGGTCCACAGCCGCAGGGCGACGTCGGCGACCTCCTTGCCCATGGCCGTCTCCATCATCCGCGTGAAGTCGGCGGCGAGGCCGGCCGGGTCGGCGACGATGTCGGCGGTGCCGAGCAGGGCGGAGGCGATTCCTGTGACTTCTTTCACTTCCCAGTCGGTGCCCACGCCCCGGGCGTCACAGGTGAAGCGTCCGGCGCAGGAGTCCAGGGCGGCCTTGAGGTCCTCGGGCGACTCGTGCTCGTTGCGGCCGTCGGTGAGCAGGATGCCGTGCCGGATGGCGACGTCGGCCGTGGACAGCAGGCGGTCGGCGAGCCGCAGCCAGGTGCCGATCGCCGTGCCGCCGCCCGCGCTGAGCCGGCGCAGCGCCTGCTTGGCCTGCTCGCGGGTGGTGGGGTCGGCGACCGCGAGGCGGCCGCCGCCGGGGTAGACCTCCTTGGCGACATGGGTGCCGCCGATCACCGCGAAGTGCGTGCCGTCGCGCAGGGTGTCGATGGCGGCGGCGGTCGCGTCGCGGGCGTTGCGCATCTTGGTGGGCGGGTAGTCCATCGAGCCCGAGCAGTCCACCATGAGCGCGACCGCGGCGGAGGGGCCGGCCGTGGAGCCGTAGAGGTGCGGTGCGGCGACCGCGCTGCCGACCGTGCCGCCGCCGGTCGAGGTGACGGTGACGATGGCGTTGACCTCGCGGCCGCCCTCGGGCAGGTACTCGTTCTGGTAGACGTCCACCGAGAACTGCGGCGCGTTCGACTTCGAGAAATTGGCCATACCTACTCAAATCCCCCTAGGAGTCCCTGCCTACGGCAGGTGAAATGACTGGTCCGCACCGGCCCCCACCGGTGCGGCGCGTTTCCCCGTGTTCGTCTGTGTTCGTGGCCTCAGGCCGATCCTGCCCCCTGCGACGGCGCGGGGAACGGCACGACGGCCACTGTTACGTTGTCGTGGCCCCCGCCGTCGAGGGCGTGCCCGACCAGGACGCGGGCGCCGTGCAGGGGGCGGGCGGCGGCGTCGAGGGGCACCGTGTCGGCCATCTCCTGCGCGGCCTCGGCGTAGTTCCACAGGCCGTCCGTGCAGACCACGACCACGCCCGGCCGGTCCGGCTTGAAGGACGCGGTGTGCGGCTCCAGTTCGTAGGCGTCCGCGCCGAGCCAGCCGGTGATCGCGTGGGCGCGCTCGTCGGCGTACGCCTCGGCCTCGTTCATCAGGCCCGCGGCGACCATCTGCGCGGCCCAGGAGTCGTCCTCGGTGAGCCGGGCGGGCGGGCCGGAGCGGTCGGCCGGGACCCAGTAGGCGCGGCTGTCGCCGACCCAGCCGACGACGAGCAGGCCGGCGGTGACGACCGCGCCGACGAGGGTGCAGGCGGGGGCGTTCTGGTGCGGGGCGTGCTCGCGGGCGGTGGCCGGTTCCTCGGCGAGCGCGTTGACCGCGTGGGAGGCGGCCACGATCGCGTCGTGCATGGCCTGCTGCGGATGCGTGCCCAGCGGGAGCGCGGCCAGCAGCGACTCGCTCGCGGCCCGGGACGCGGCCAGCGAGGCGTCGTCGGGGCGGGTCGCCGAGGAGACCCCGTCGCACACGATCGCCACGGACGCCGGGGAGCCGTCGGGCAGCGCGGCCTGGCCGAGGGCGAACGCGTCCTCGTTGCGGTGGTGGCGCAGCCCGCGGTCGCTGACGGCGGCGACCGGCCCGCACTCCTGCTCCATGTGGTCGCGTTCGCGCGGCTGGGCGTGCCCGCAGTTCTCGCAGTAGCCGTCGCCGTCGACGCGGCCCGCGCGGCAGGCCACGCACAGCTGCACGGTCTCGGCGGCCGCGGCGGCCACCCGCGGGTCCGGCGCCTGGAGCGGGTACTCGTCGGGCTCCGGCGGCCGGTCGAACCGTACGCCGGGGGCGGGCGGGACCGGTGAGCCGTTCAGGGCCGGCGTGGGATGGTCGTGGGCCTGGGCCGGGTCCTGGGCCGGATCGTGGTCCTGGCCCGGATCCCGGTCCCGGTCCGGGGTGTTCGGCTGGGCGGCGGACAGGTCGTAGCCGCACACACCGCAGAAACGGTCACCCGATTCGAGGGGTTCCGCGCAGCTCGGGCACGTCGACAGGGCGGCCTGCCGGGGCATCTGGGTCATCGACTACACCCACGTCCGGGGGCGGTAACGGTTGGCACGTTCCACCAGTTCGATCCTCTCCTCACCGCCGGTGGCCAGCCGGGCCAGCGTGCGGTACGAGCGCTCCAGGCCGAAGCGCAGGCCCCGCTCGTCCAGGTCGCTGCCGAGCAGCGTGCGCCGGGCGTCCGGGGCGGTGGCGCGGCCACCGGAGAGTATCCAGTCCAGCGCGCTGCCGAGGACTTCGGCGGACAGCAGCTCGCGCCGGTTCGGGTCCAGCCCGTACGCGTCCAGCGCCTCGACCTGCGCCGCGGCGGCGGTGAGGTCCTCCAGGAAGGGTACGTCCGTGGCGGCGGCGGTCCGCTGCCGCAGGCGCGCCCGTACGGCGGCCACGCGCGCGGCGGTGTAGTGGATGGACGCCTCCGGCACCGACTCCAGGGTCCGTACGGCGCTACGGCGGTCCCCGGCGGCGAGTTGGACGCGGGCGAGGCCGAACGCGGCGCTCACATAGCTGGGGTCGGTCGACCAGACCAGGCGGTAGTACTCGGCGGCGTTGTCGAGCTGGCCGAGGATCTCCGCGCACAGGCCGAGGGCGAGCTTGGGGGCGGGTTCGCCGGGGAACGCGTCGTAGATCGCGTCGAAGGCGAGGGCGGCGCCCTCCTGGTCGCCGGTGACGAGGGCGGCGACGCCGCGGTACCAGACCACGCGCCAGTCGTCGCGCCGTTCGTCCTCCAGCTCGGTCAGGGTGGCGAGGGCGGCGTCGAAGTCGCCGTTCTCCAGCCAGGCCCGCACCTGCCGCAGCCGTGTCTCGACGGAGGGGGCCGGCGCGGCCGCGAGGGCCGCGATCAGCTCGCCGGCGGCCGAGGCCATGAGCCCGGCGAGGAAACCGGCGTTGGGGTCCCCGGGATCGACGTGCGGCACGGGAAGCGCGAGCGCCGCCGCCGCGGAGTCGACGGCCTTGACGAGTCCGGGAGCCCCGGCCGCCGCGGCCGCCGGAGTCGCAGCCGGCGAAGCCCTGCGGGAAGCACGTGCGCCGAGTCGGGACACGTCCTGCGTCAGTCTCGGGACGAGTTCCGTGTCCGTCACCCGGGTCTCCGGGCCGAACAGGGTCGACAGGGCCGGGCGGGCCTGGCCGCTCTGGAGGGACACGACCTCCCGCAGCACGCCCGTCAGCTGCTCCGCCATCTCCTGCGCGGAGGCGAACCGCCGCGCCGGATCGGGGTCGGTGGCCCGCACCAGCAGCCGGTAGAAGGACTCGTAGGTGCGGAACACCTCGATGCTGTCGGGGTCGGGCAGCGAGTCCGCGTAGACGGTGGTGTAGCCCTGGAAGTCGAAGGTGAGGACGGCGAGCGTGCGGCCGACCGTGTACAGGTCGGAGGCGACGGACGGGCCGACGTCGGCGACCTCGGGCGCCTGGTAGCCGACCGTGCCGTAGATCGCGGACTCCTCGTCGTCCATCCGCCGCACCGCGCCCATGTCGATCAGCTTGAGCTGGTCCTCGCTCTGGATGGCGTTGTCGACCTTGAAGTCGCAGTAGAGGAGGTTGCGGCTGTGCAGATGCCCGAGCGCCTCCAGGGCCTCGATGCCGTACGCGCACGCCTGTTCCACCGGCAGCGGGTCGCGGCGGCCGTCGGCCGTGCGGCGGTCGTTGGCGATCTCCTTGAGGGACTTGCCGCCGACGTACTCCATGACGATGTACCCGTCCAGCGAACCCGTCCGCTGGTCGAGGTGCTCCACGAAGTTGTAGATCCGCACGATGTTGGCGTGCTCGATCTCCGCGAGGAAGCGCCGCTCGGAGATCGCGGCGGCCATGGCGTCCTGATCGCCGGTGTCCAGCAGGCCCTTCAGCACGACCCACCGGTCGGAGACCGCCCGGTCCACGGCGAGATAGACCCAGCCGAGGCCGCCGTGCGCGAGACAGCCCACGACCTCGTACTGCCCGTGCACGATGTCGCCGGACGCGAGCTTGGGCACGAAGGAGTACGGATGGCCGCACTTGGTGCAGAAGCCCTCCGTGCGCCCCTCCCGCTCACCGCGCGAACGACCCACCGGCGCACCGCAGTCGGAGCGCGAGCAGAACCGCTTGCGCTCGGGCACCTCGGGGTTCTCCAGCACCATCGCGCGCGGATCGGGCCGGGGCACCTGCGGCACGCTGACCAGGCCGGCGCCGAGCCGGGCCCGCCCGGAGGAGCCGGCGGTGGAGCCGGAGCTGCGCACCGACACCGAGCGGCCGGTCGACTTCCCCGACAGCGAGCGCGACAGCCGCCCGGAGACCGAGCGCCGCGACTTCGACGACTGCGAGGACGTACGGGAGGAGCGGGAACTCCCCTCGGCGGAGGCCTCCTTGCCGCCGCCGGTGATCCCGGTCGAGGGCGAGCCGACCATGCCCGTGCCGGAGACGACCGGGGCGAGACCACAGGTGTCGCAGTACAGCTCGCCGCCGCCCATGTCCTCGTAGGCGCCCTCGCAGCCCGGCCGCTGGCACGCCTGACCTGCCTGACTCATGACCTGCCATCCCCCCTGTGATCCTCGGGCCCGCCCTGGTTCGGCACGCGCGGTCCGCCGAGGAGTTCGGCGGCGAGCTGCTGGTAGCGCAGGACGGCCTGTTCGGCGACGCGCAGGTCGCAGGGCGCGCTCCACAGCATGCGGCGCGCCGCGTCGTAGCGCTCGATGAGGAACGGGTCCTCGGCGAGCCCGTGCCGGGCCACCTTCGCCTTGTACGCGTCGAGGCGGCCGCGCAGCTCGGCACGGACCGCGAGCGGCGCGGTGACGGCGGTCAACGACTCGCGGGCGCGCAGCAGTTCGTCCTCGGCCTTCTGCTCCAGGGCCTCCAGGAGCGGGGACAGCCGGTGCCACTGCGCCTGCCGGCGGTACTCGGCGGCCGTCGCCAGTTGCTCCTGGAGCACGGTCGGCGGGCCGCTGACCACGGGCACCTCCGTCGCGGCGATCTTCGCCAGCACCTCGCCGCGCGCGGTGCGCGCCTCGGCGAGGGTGCGGTCCGCGCGGCTGAGCACGTCCCGCAGCCGCACCAGCCGCTGCTCGGCGTCCTGACGGACCGTCAGTACGGCGTCGATCTCCCGGCGCACGTCCTCCAGCGCGCGCGCCTCACGGTCGTAGACCGTGGTGTCGGGGCGGCCGCCGCCGGGCGCCGAACTGCCCTGCGCGGGCAGCCAGAAGGCGAGCGGATCGGAGACCACCTGCTCGCGCAGCGCGGTGAGCGTGCGCGTGATGCGCTCCAGGTCGTCGCCCGCCGGATGCTCGCCGGGGCGCACGCCCACGGAGTGCGCCAGCCTGCGCGTGCGCTGGAGTTCCGCGGCCAGTAAATCGATCCGCGCGGGCAGCGCCGACCACACCGCGTCGGCGGCGACGACCATGTCCAGCGACGACGCGTACAGCTCGTTCATCCGGTCGACGAGGGCCGTGAGGGAGAACGTCTGGCTGAGCCGGCCCGTGCCGAGCAGCGTGGGCGCGTTCGCCGTGGCGGCGGCGGAGCCCGCGACCGTGACGGACTCGCCGCGCAGCAGATCCGTCAGCTCCACCAGGTCCTCGCGGGAGGACCAGCGGCGCCGCGAACGGATCTCGCGGGCCGTGCGCAACGCGGCCGTGTACGCGTCGAAGTACGTCCACAGCAGCGTTATCGACGCCTCCGTGGCGCTCCAGCGTTCCTGGGTGACGCCGGTGAGCGCGGCCCCTTCGAGGAGTCTGCGGCCCGCGTGGTCCTGGAGGGCCAGCAGCGAGGTCTCGATCGCCTCGTGCTCCTGGCCGAGCCGCGCCAGCGCACGGTCCACCTCGTCCCGGTCCATTACCGGCCCGGGGGGTCCCGTGACGCCCATCGATCACCTCTCGCTGCTGTGGATTGTCCGTCGCCCGGTTTTCTGCCCGCTTCCGTCAGCTCGCGCGCAGATACTGGGGTGCGGGCGGCCGCGACACCGTCGCGTCCTCACCCAGTGTCGCCGACAGCCATGTGTCGTACGACGCCTGCCAGCCGCTCGCGCGGTACGCCACCAGGATCTGGTTGACCCGGCGCACCAGATCGTCGGCGTCCTTCTTCATCGCCACCCCGTAGTACTCGGCCGTGAAGGGCGCGCCCTTGAGTTCCACCGTCGGGTCCTGCGCGGCCTGGCTCGCGGCGAGCGCGCCGTCGGTCACCACCGCGTCCGCCTCGCCGAGTTGGAGGCGGACCAGGCAGTCCAGCTGGTTGGGCACGGTGAGCGAGAGGTCCGTGCTCGCGGGCAGCCGGCCGGACTGCTGGTCCGCGTGCAGCTGGGTGTTGGCCGTCGAACCGGCCGCCGTGCACACCTTCTTGCCGGCCAGCGTCGTGTCGTAGCCCTTGATCGTCGAGGACTTGGGGGCCAGGACCTGCTGCCCCGTCCTGAAGTACGGCGCCGAGAAGGCGACGTCCTTCAGCCGGCCGCAGGTGATCGTCATCGTGCGCACCACCATGTCGACCCGGCCCTCCTGGATCGCCGGGATGCGCTGGTTGGTCGGGATCGCCTTGAACTGCACCGCGTTCGGGTCGCCGAGGATGTCCTGCGCGATCCGGTGCACCAGGTCGATGTCGAAACCCTCCAGCGCCGCACCGGAGTTGTTCGGGTCGCGGTAGCCCCAGCGGTAGCTGTTCTGGTCGACGCCGACGATCAGCTTGCGCTTCTCGCCCTGGCGGGCCTTGATGGCCGCGATCGTCGGCCCGTCCGCGCCCGACGGCGCGAGCGTCTGCCGCTCGGGCGCCGTGCACGTCGTGTCGGCCGCCGGGGTGCCCGTGCCGGTGCCGGGGCCGCTCACACCGGTGCTGCCGTCGCCGTGCCCGCCGTGCGAGCCGACCGTCGGCAGCAGCAGGACGAACGCCAGCGCGAGGGCGCAGACGACCGCCATGGCACCCACTCCGCCCCAGCCCCGCAGAGCGTCCCGCACCCGTCGCGTACGCATCGTCGCCACGCCCCCTCTCACCGGTACTCCGACAGCCTGCGGCCGATGCCGAGGACCGCGCCCGCGGCACCCAGGACGGCGAGGACGGCGGCGCCCACCGACAGCCCGCCCATCGCGTCCAGACCGTCACCGGCCGCCCGCTGGAACTCGCTCTGCTCGTGGTCGAGCGCCTTCGCGAGGTTGGCGTCCACGCTGTCGAAGCACTCGCCGGTCGCGCCCTTGCCGCCGATCACCAGGGCCAGCGCCTGCTCGTAGTTGCCGTTGTCGTCCTGGGCGCGGGCGGCGGTGTGGCGCTTCTTCCACTCCGTCATATTGCCCTCGGCCGCGGTGACCGGCTGGGCGCCCGTCCGGTCGTCGGCGAGCCGCGCCGCCTGGGCGAGGCCCTTGCCGAGCAGGCCCATGTCCTCGGAGAAGGAGTGGTCGAACCGGTCGACCGTCCTCGTGCCGGCCTTCTCCGTCTCGGCGCCGCGCGCGACCAGCGTCAGGTTCTCGTTGCCGCGCGCCTTGAGGGAGGCGATCCGGGCGTCGTGCAGCACGTTCAGGGAGCGGACGCCGTGGTCGTAGGAGTCGTTCAGGCCCGCGCGCGCGACGGTGTGGCCGACGACCAGCCACAGCAGTACGACCGTGGCGGCCGATGTCGCCGCGACCAGGCCCTGGTTGAGGACCCGGTTCGTCCGCCGGTAGGTGCGCACCTGCGCCCACGCGAGCGCGGCCAGGACGAGGACGCCGAGCGCGATCGCCACCCACGGGTACGGGGTCGCGTCCGCGTAGTCGTCCTTGAGCCGCTGGTTCTCCTTCTTGTAGAGATCCTCGGCCGCCGGGAGCATCTCGTCCTGCATCTTCTGGTTGGCGTAGCGCAGATAGGCGCCGCCGACCGGGAAGCCCTGGCGGTTGTAGGTGCGGGCGCGCTCGACCAGGCCCTTGTACTCCGGGAGCAGCGTGTTGAGCTTGGTGATCGCCGCGGCCGAGGGGGAGCCGGGGTCGGAGTTGTTGGCCGCGGTGACGAGTTTCTGGGCGGCCGTGTCGATGTCCCGCTCGTAGCGCTGCCGGGTGTCCGCCGTCTCCTGGCCGCCCGCCAGGAAGCCGCTGGAGGCCGCCGTGTTGGCGTCCGCGAGAGAGCGGTAGATGTCGGCCGCGGCGGTGCTCAGCGGCTGGCTCCGGTGCAGGACGGCGTCGGCCGCGCTCGCCCGGTCGGCGGTCTGCCAGGCCGTGACGGCGCCGAAGGCGACGACGAGGAGGGCGAGGACCGCGCCGATGGCCCGCAGCCGGCCGGGCTCGGTGGTGGCGGCGGCCCGCACCCGGTCGACGCCCTCGGCGAAGGCCGTGCGGCGGGCCTGCGGCGCGCGGGCCGGAGGAGGTGTTCCAGGGGCTCCGGACTGGGACGGGATCGCGGGCGCGGGGGATGCGGCGGGCGCGGCGGAACCCGGTGGCGCCGTGCTGCTCTTCGGCGGGTTCATCACGTCCGACCTCCCCCATGGTCAACTCTCGCCGCAAGTATCCCTGCCGGGACCGACATCCGCACCGGCCTTCACTGGATCTTGATCGGATCGCAGCGAGGCCGCCCGGGTTCGGTCACGTCGCGACGTCCCGCACCACCCTCTCGTCCTGGAACACGTTCCGCGTTGGTGTTCGGTTCCCCCTGCCCCGGCGTTCTCGCCCCTCCCGCCTCAGCGTTCGTAGTGCTCGCGCACGCGCGTGTGGGCCCGCGGTCCCGCTCCCACGCGGTCCAGCCCCAGCAGCGCCGCGCCCAGCACCGGGCTCGCCCGCACCACCTCGGGCACCGCCTTCGGCGCCCGTGCTGCCAGCAAGTCCCTTATACGGTCGTCGAGTTGGGCGTGTCCCGCGGTCAGGACACCGCCGCCCAGCAGGACCGGTGTCTCCTCCTGGAGCAGATCGAGCCGGGTGAGCGCGACCACCGCCATGGCCACCACCTCCTCGGCGAGCCGGTCGACGACCGCCCGCGCGATCCGGTCGCCCCGCGCCGCCGTGGCGAACAGCACCGGCGTCAGCTCGTGCCGGCGGTGCGGCTCGATGCCCTCCAGGTGCAGCGCCTCGATCAGCGCGGGCATGGAGTCCAGGCCGAAGTGGGCGGGCAGGGTTCTTTCCAGTTCCGTCGGCTCGCCCCTGCCGTCCCCGGCCCGCGCCGCGTACCACAGCGCCTCCTCCGCGAGGCCCCAGCCGCCGCCCCAGTCCCCGGAGACCCGGCCCAGCGCGGGGAAGCGGGCCGTACGGCCGTCGGGGCGCATCCCCACGCAGTTGATGCCGGCCCCGCACACCACGGCGACCCCGCGCGGCTCGGCGACCCCCGCGCGCAGGATCGCGAAGGTGTCGTTGCGCACCTCCACGGAGGGCGCCCACGCGCGCGCGTGCAGCGCGGCCGTCAGTCGTTCCTCCTCCACGGGGAGGTCCGCGTTGGCCAGGCAGGCCGAGACATGGGCGGCCGCGTCCACCCCGGCCGCCCGGTACGCGCGCGTGACCGTCTCCGCGAGCGCGGCCACGGCCCGGTCCACGCCGACCGCCGGCGGCCGGAACCCGCCGCCGCGCGCCGTTGCCAGCACCTCGCCGTCGGCCGCCACCACCGCCACGTCGGTCTTGCTGTTGCCCGCGTCGATGGCGAGGACGCTTGCGGTCAGGCCCACGCGAGGTGCTCCCGGTTGTGTGCGACCAGCCGGTCGGTGAGCGCCTCCGCGGCGGCGTACTGGCCGACCAGCGGGTGCGCGAGCAGCGCCCGGAAGACCCGCTCCCGGCCGCCCCTGATGGCCGCGTCCAGCGCCAGCTCCTCGTACGCCGTCACGCCCGCCATGAGGCCCGCGAACAGCGGGTCGGGCGGCGGCACCGGCAGCGGCGTGGGTCCCTTGGCGCCCACCGCCGCCTGCACCTCGATCACCGCGTCCGGCGGCAGGAAGGGCAGCGTGCCGTGGTTGTACGTGTTCACCACCTGGTACGGGCTGCCCCCGCCGCCCAGCAGCGCCGCCGCCAGGTCCACCGCGGCCTCCGAGTAGTAGGCGCCGCCCCTGCGGGCCAGCAGCTCCGGCTTCTCGTCCAGCGCCGGATCGGCGTACAGCTCCAGCAACCGCCGTTCCATCTCGGCCACTTCGGCCGCCCTGGACGGCTTGGCGCGCAGCTCCTCGACGACCTCGTCGTGCGCGTAGTAGTAGCGCAGGTAGTACGACGGGACCACGCCCAGCCGGTCCAGGAGCGGGCGCGGCAGCCGCAGGTCGGCCGCGATGTCCTCGCCGTGCTCGGCGAGCAGGCGCGGCAGCACGTCCTCGCCCTCCGGCCCGCCCAGCCGCACCCCGGTCTCCCAGGTGAGGTGGTTCAGGCCCACGTGGTCGAGGTGGACGTCGGCCGGCGCCACACCCAGCCGCGCCGCGAACCGGCGCTGGAAGCCGATCGCCACATTGCACAGGCCGACCGCCTTGTGGCCGGCCCGCAGCAACGCGCGCGTGACGATGCCGACCGGATTGGTGAAGTCGATGATCCACGCGTCCGGGTTGGTGCGGCGCACCCGCTCCGCGATGTCGAGGACCACCGGGACCGTGCGCAGCGCCTTGGCGAGGCCGCCCGCGCCGGTCGTCTCCTGCCCGACGCAGCCGCACTCCAGCGGCCATGTCTCGTCCTGCTCGCGCGCCGCCTGCCCGCCGATCCGCAGCTGGAGCAGCACCGCGTCGGCGCCCTCGACGCCCGCGTCCAGGTCGGCGGTGGTGACGATCCGGCCCGGGTGCCCCTGACGGGCGAGGATCCGGCGGGCCAGGCCGCCCACCAGCTCCAGGCGTTCGGCCGCCGGGTCGACGAGGACCAGTTCCTCGACGGGCAGGGTGTCCCTGAGACGGGCGAAGCCGTCGACGAGTTCGGGGGTGTAGGTCGAGCCTCCGCCGACCACTGTTAGCTTCATTACCGGTCAGCCCTTCACTCCGGTCAGCGTGACACCCTCGACGAACGCCTTCTGCGCGAAGAAGAACACGAGGATCACGGGGGCCATGACCAGCACGGTGGCGGCCATGGTGAGGTTCCAGTCGGTGTGGTGCATGCCCTTGAACGACTCCAGGCCGTAGGACAGGGTCCAGGCGCCGGGGTTCTCCGAGGCGTAGATCTGGGGGCCGAAGTAGTCGTTCCAGGCGTAGAAGAACTGGAACAGGGCGACGGCCGCGATCCCCGGCTTCGCCATCGGGATCACCACCCTGAGCAGGGTGCGCAGATCGCCGCAGCCGTCGACCTTGGCCGCGTCGACGTACTCGTCGGGGATCGTCGTCAGGAACTGCCGCAGCAGGAAGATCGAGAACGCGTCCCCGAACGCCATCGGCACGATCAGCGGCCACAGTGTGCCGGACAGGTCCAGCTGCTTCGCCCAGAACAGGTACATCGGGATGACGACCACCTGCGGCGGCAGCATCATCATCGAGATCACCAGCATCAGCGCCAGGTTCCGGCCCCGGAAGCGGAACTTGGCCAGCGCGTACGCCACCGGGATCGAGGACACGACGGTCAGGACCGTTCCCAGTCCGGCGTAGAGCAGGGTGTTGCGCCACCACGTCAGGAAGCCGGGGGTGTCGAAGACCTTCCGGTAGTTGTCCCACTGCCAGGTGTCCGGGACCAGATCCCGGCTCAGGGCCTGACTGTCGCTCATCAGCGAGGTCAGGACGACGAACACGAAGGGGAGCGTGAAGAACAGCGCGGCCGCGATCCCGAGCGAGTGGACCGCGACCCACTCCAGGACGGCCCGGCGCCGCGCGGTCCGCGCCGCCGGTGTGGACGCCGTCAACTCGACCGGCCGGTCCAGTACTTGGGTCATACGTCAGTCACCTGCCTGGATGAGCCCGCCCCGGCGGCGCATCAGCAGCGCCGTGAACGCCATCGACAGGGCGAACAGCACCAGCGCCACCACGCACGCGGAGCCGTAGTCGAAGCGCTGGAAGCCGAGGTTGTAGACGAGCTGGGGAAGGGTGAGCGTGGAGTGCTCCGGGTAGCCGGGCTCGAACAGGGTGCCGGCGCCCTGGATCACACCCGAGGCGACCTTCCCCGCCACCAGCGGCTGTGTGTAGTACTGCATGGTCTGGATGACCCCGGTGACGACGGCGAACATCACGATCGGGGAGATGTTCGGCAGCGTCACGTACCGGAACCGCTGCCACGCCGTCGCCCCGTCCAGCTCCGCCGCCTCGTACTGCTCCCTCGGCACGTCGAGCAGCGCGGCCATGAAGATGACCATGAGGTCGCCGACGCCCCACAGGGCCAGCAGGGTGAGCGCCGGCTTGGACCAGGAGGGGTCGTTGAACCAGCCCGGCGCCGGGACGCCGATCTTCTCCAGCATCGAGTTCACCGGACCCGTACCCGGGTTCAGCAGGAACGCGAACGCCATCGTCGCGGCCACCGGCGGGGCCAGATAGGGCAGATAGAACAGGGTGCGGAAGACACCCGTGCCCGTCTTGATCTTCGTGATGAGCAGGCCCACGCCCAGGCCGAAGGCGACCCGGAGGGTGACCATCACGAGCACCAGCCAGAGCGTGTTGCGCAGCGCCGGCCAGAAGTAGGGGTAGTGCTCGAAGACATAGGTCCAGTTCTTCGTGCCGCTCCACGTCGGCGGCTTGAAGCCGTCGTAGTGCATGAACGAGAAGTAGACCGTCGACAGCAGCGGATAGGCGAAGAAGACCGAGAAGCCGATCAGCCAGGGGGAAAGAAAGGCAACAGTCCGCAGCGCCGCGCGGCGGCGCTTGGACGCCAGGGTGGTGGGCGCGGCCATCACTTCGCCTGCGCGATGTCCGTGTCGATCTGCGCGGCCGTCTTCTTCAGACCGGCCTTCAGGTCCTTGACCTTGCCGCTCTCGTAGTCGTAGCCGAACTGCTGGATCGTGGCGAGGTAGACACCGCCGTTGACGGTCGCGGGGGAGGTCGTCGAGTTCGGGTTCGCCGCGATGTCCAGGAACGTCTTGAAGCGCGGGTCGAACGTGAGCTTCGGGGACTTCAGGGCCGCCAGGGTGGAGGGCACGTTGTGGATGGCGTTGGAGAAGGCCACCACCGCGTCCGTGTCGGTGGTCATGTACTTCACCAGTTCCCAGGCCGCGTTCTGCTTCTGGCTGGTGGCGGCGACGCCGGCGATGGTGCCGGTGATGTAGCCCTTGCCGTACTGGTCGGCCCGGTCGTCGGGGACGGGCAGCGGGGCCACGCCGATCTCGAAGCCCGGCTTCGCCTCCTCGGCCATGCCGAGGCGCCACTCGCCGTCGAGCTGCATGGCGACCTGACCGGTGTGGAAGGGGTGCTTGGGGCCCCACTCGTCGCCGAGGCCGGCGCGGAACTTCTCCAGCTTCCGGTACCCGCCGAGGTCGTCGACGAGCTTCTTCTGGAGGGTGAACCCGGCCTCGAACGCGGGGTCCGTCCCCACCTGCGACGTGCCGTCCTTGGCGAAGTAGGTGGGGGAGAACTGGCCGAGGTAGTGCTCGGTGGTGGACTCCCAGCCGTGGTAGAGCGGCATGAACCCGACCCGCTGGAATCCCTCGCCCTGAGGGATCGTCAACTTCTTGGCGTCGGCCTCGAACTCGGACCACGTCTTCGGCGGGGCCGCGATGCCGGCCTGCTGGAACGCCGTCTTGTTGTAGTAGAGGCCGTAGGCGTCACCCAGCAGCGGCACCGCACAGCGGTCGCCCTCGAACTGCGTGTACTCGTTCATCGCCTTCGGGAACGTCTTCTCCGGGTCGATGCCCGACTTCTTGAAGAACGGGGTGAGGTCGATCAGCGCGCCCGACGAGCAGAACTTGCCCACGTTGTTGGTGGTGAACGACGAGATCACGTCGGGCGCCTTGGAACCGCCCGCGCGCAGCGCCTGGTTGATCTTGTCGTCGGTCATGTTGCCGACGACGTCCACATGGATGTTGGGGTGCGCCTTCTCGAAGCCGGCGACCAGGTCCTTGACGGCCTTGACCTCGTTCGGCGCGCTCCAGGCGTGCCAGAAGGTGATCGTCGTCTCCTTGGACGCGTCGTCGTCGGCGCCAGCGGAGGACTGGCCGGTACAGGCGGTCGTGAGCAGGGCCAGCGCGGTGGCGGCAGTCAGGGCGAAAGCCGCTTTCCGGGCGGCTGAGGGCAGGGCTGTGGGCATGACGGGGCCTCCCAGGGGCAGGGCGGTGAGGTGGTGGTGAGGTGAGCCGTGGGGGGAGGGGGTGGGTCAGCGGGAGGTGTCGAAGACCTCGTCACGGGTGGCGGCGAGCGCGCTCTCCAACGCGCCGCGCAGCACGGGGTGTTCCTGTACGCCGCCCACGACGAGCCTCGGCCGGGACGCGGCCAGCTCCGCCAGCTCGTCCTGGACGAGGGCGCGCAGGGTCTCGCCGCCGGCGGTCAGCGAGGCGCCGCTCAGCACGACGAGTTCGGGGTCGAGGACGGACACCAGCGAGGCGAGACCGGTCGCGAGCCGGGTCGCGTACGTCTGGAGCAGCAGCCGGTTCAGAACGGTGTCCTCGGTGGCGGCACGCCGGACCAGAGCGGCGGCGGCGTCGGCGTACGGCCCCGAGGGGATGTCGTTCATGCCGAGTTGGAGGGCGAGCTGGGGGATGGCCTGGGAGCCGGCCAGCTCCTGGTAGCCGCCACTGTTGGCTTTGGTGACATGGCGGACGAGGGGCGCGCCGGGAACCGGCAGGAAACCCACCTCGCCCGCGCCGCCGGTCCAGCCGCGGTGCAGCCGGCCGCCCAGGACCAGGGCGGCGCCCAGCCCCTCCTGGTTCCACAGCAGCACGAAGTCGTCGTGGCCGCGGGCAGCGCCGAGGCGCTGTTCGGCGATCGCGACGAGGTTGACGTCGTTCTCGTACTCGACGGGCATCGGCAGGGCGGCGGCGATCTCGTCGAGGAGCGCGGGGGAGTGCCAGCCGGGCAGGTGCGAGGCGTAGCGCAGTCGGCCGGTGGTGGGGTCGAAGGCGCCGGGCGTGGCGACGACCAGCCGCCGCACGTCGTCCCGGGCGAGTCCCGCGGCCTTCACCGCTCCGTCGAGCGCGTCGGTGACCTGCCGTACGACGGCCTCGGCGGTCTTGCGGCCCGGGGCGGGCACCTCGTGGGTGCCGACGGTACGGCCGGTGATGTCGGCGACGGCG
Source organism: Streptomyces sp. NPDC032126 (assembly GCF_055580085.1). Lineage (NCBI taxonomy): Bacteria > Bacillati > Actinomycetota > Actinomycetes > Kitasatosporales > Streptomycetaceae > Streptomyces > Streptomyces sp. NPDC032126. Next base: position 42,281 of record NZ_JBVIMA010000013.1, on the reverse strand, counting down.
GCGAGCACCCGGTCGGGGGTGACGTCCAGGCCGGCGGCGTGTCCGGCGCCCGGGTTCACCTCGTACAGCTGGGCGTTGGGGCCGGGGCGGCCCTCGCTGGTGCCGGTGGCGAGGACGAGGCCGGCGGACTCCAGGCGGGCGAGGAGCTGGGAGGCGGTGGGCTTGGACAGGCCGGTGAGCTTGCCGATGCGGGTGCGGGAGAGGGGGCCGTGCTCCAGCAGCAGGTCGAGCGCGGCCCGGTCGTTCATGGCGCGCAGCACGCGTGGCGTTCCCGGCGTTCCGGCGGTTCCTGCCATGGTCGACACCTGCCTTTCAGCCGCTCAGCTTTTCAGTGAGGTGGGAGGGCTGTCCAACCGCGGTCTGCGGGGGCGGCCTGCTGCGGGCTCTGTTAGGAAAGTTTCCTATCGATGGGAGGACCGTAAGGCCGGGCGCGGAAGGCGTCAAGGGACTGTTTCGTTTCTTGTTGGTTGAGCCGTCAGGGACTTCTGCCCTTGGATGCGGACCGTGAGACGTTCTCTGCTGCTGCGGCTCTGGGGGATCGCCCTCGGTCATCTGATCCCGATCATGGTGATCCAGGCCCTGCTGGACCTCTCCAACGACGGCTGGTCCTGGCACAACCTGGCCCAGACGGCGGAGGTTGGGCTGATCTGGCCGGCCTTCGCGCTCGTGTGGGCGGTGGCGGCGTACTGCTCCCTGGCCCGCCGCGCCCGGGGCGCCGGGGTACGGGCCACGGCGGCGGCACTGGACCACCGGCAGGAATTCCCCGTCCCCGGCGCCGACCGGGACGGCGTCCTCGCGGCCCTGCGCTCCTCGGAACGGGCGACCCGTGTGACGTCACGGGACGGGGAGAACGGCGACTGGGAGGCCGACTTCCTCTGGCGCCCCCACCGCGGCCCCGGCGAGATCCCGGGACGGGTGAGCTGGGTCGGGGGCGCGGGTGCCGCGCAACTGGAGCTGCGCGCGGGCTACGGCTACCGGGGCGCGGCGGGCCTCCGCGCGGGCACGTCCTTCATCGCGGCCTGCCAGGTCCTGCGCACCCTGACCCCGGATCAGTCCCCGACGAACGGGGCGGTGTCGAGGGCGGGGTAGGGGGCCGGGAGGGGGAGCGGGTCGCCGAGGGTCACCTTGGTGTCGGTGGCGTAGTAGGCCTCGGTGGGGTCGTCGCCGGGGAGGACGGGGCCGGTGAAGCAGTGGGCAGTCTTGGAGTGGCGGTCGATGAGGACGTAGATCGGGATTCCAGCCGCTGCGTAGGTGCGGAACTTGGGGCCGGTGTCGGTTTCATGGTTGGTGGAAGTGACCTCGCCGACGAGGGCGATCATGTCAATGGGGTACCAGCCCTTGTTGACCTTGCGGTACGACTCGTCGAGTTCAGTCGCTCGGCGGCGGCGGACATAGAAGTCCGGAATGATCAGGGCCGTCGTCTTGCCGTCCGCGTCGGCGGCTCGGTAGCCGTTGCCGAATCCCACAAGGTCGAATCCGGCTACCCGGAACTGGTAGAACAGCTCCCCAGCGCCGTGGTTGTGGTTGTCGTTCGGTTGCGGCGGCACGATGACCGTCCCCTCGACATACTCCGGTCGAATCGGCGTCGACGACGCCTCTTCGAACGCGATCAACAGGTCGATGGGGTCCTGCGTCATGACCGGCTCCATGATCGGTTCGGCGCTCATCGCTTCTCCTCGCCACGCTGCTGCCAGGCTAAGCCTGCGTTGGATGCCCCGGCAGAACGATGGGGCACTCCGCGCGCTTCCGGCGCCGGAATGCCCCAACCGTTCACTCGAACGAGTGTGCTGAAACCGTTCCGCGGAGACCCCCGCCCGTTCTTACTTCGCCGGCGGAGCCGTCCGCTGCGGCGCTATCGGGGTCGCCGCAGCCGCCTGCGGGGAATCGGCGTTGGCGAAGGCCGACGGGGCCGCGATCGTCGCCGTCGGGTCGGCCGGGGGTTCCTCCTCCGCCGGGGCCGTCCCGCCGCCCACGATGCGGATGCTCGCCGCGTCGAAGGCCCGCTTGATGCGCCAGCGCAGCTCGCGTTCCACGGACAGCGACTTGCCGGGCATCGTCTTCGCGGAGACGCGGACCACCATCGAGTCCAGCAGCACACTGTCCAGGCCGAGGACCTCGATCGGGCTCCACAGGAGCTCGTTCCACGGCTCCTCCTTGCCCATCCGCTCGGCGACCTCGCTCAGCGTGGCCTTCACCCGGTCCAGGTCCTCCGAGGACCGCACGGTCACATCCACGCCGGCCGTCGCCCACCCCTGCGAGAGATTGCCGATCCGCTTCACCTCGCCGTTGCGGACGTACCAGATCTCCCCGTTGTCGCCGCGCAGCTTCGTCACCCGCAGCCCGACCTCGACGACCTCGCCCGAGGCCACCCCCGCGTCGATCTGGTCGCCGACGCCGTACTGGTCCTCCAGGATCATGAACACGCCGGACAGGAAGTCCGTGACCAGGTTCCGCGCGCCGAAACCGATCGCCACACCCGCGACACCGGCGGACGCCAGCAGCGGCGCCAGATTGATCTCGAAGGTCGCCAGGACCATCAGCGCGGCCGTGCCGAGGATGAGGAAGCTCGCCACCGACCGCAGCACCGAGCCGATCGCCTGCGACCGCTGCCGGCGCCGCTCGGCGTTGACCAGCAGCCCGCCCAGCGCCGTCCCGTCGACCGCCTGGACCGTGCGGTTCATCCGGTCTATCAGCTTGGTGATCGCCCGCCGCACGAACACCCGCAGCACCGCCGCGATCACCAGGATCAGCAGCACCCGCAGCCCGATCGCGAGCCACGTCGACCAGTTCTCCTCGACCCAGCCGGCGGCGTTCGTCGCACTCTCCTGGGCGTCCTGCAGTGTGGGCACCGTCACGGTCGGCGACTCCGACGGGGTCGGCGACGGCGACGGTGACGAACCGGCGGCCAGCAGGACGGCGGACAAGGACACGGCAGGTACCTCCAGGTGCGGCGGCCCGGGCACGGCACATCGGCAAGGTCACGAAAAGGTCACCGCGCGGGCAGGGTCACCACACTAACGGGGCACAGTGTGCGGGTCCGCCGGATGCGCTGAGGAGAGACCGTGCTCACCTGCGCTTGAACCGTCTGTCAAGCGGGGCATGCATCGGATGTGGTCGAAAACACTCCCAGCCCGTTACCGGGACATGGTGGCGCGTTCACCAGGCATGAGGGGAGACTGACTGCAGATCGTCCCGGCGCGAGCCACGCGCCGCCGGCGTACAAGGAGGCATCCGTGCCGCATGTCCTGGTCCTCAACGCGTCGTACGAGCCCCTCGGCGTCGTACCGCTCCGCCGCGCGCTCGTCCTCGTCCTGGAGAACAAGGCAGTCTCCCTGGAGGAATCCGGCGCCTTCATGCACAGCGCGACCGTCACAGTCCCCGCACCCAGCGTGGTCCGGCTCAAGCGATTCGTCCGGGTTCCCTATCGGGGGCCCGTTCCTCTGACCCGCAGGGCGCTCTTCGCGCGCGACGGGGGCCGGTGCATGTACTGCGGTGGCGTCGCAACCAGCGTCGACCACGTCATCCCGCGCAGTCGCGGGGGCAAGCACGTCTGGGACAACGTGGTGGCCTCGTGCCGCCGCTGCAACCACGTCAAGGCCGACCGCCACCTCGGCGAGATCGGCTGGCGGCTGCGCCACAAACCCGCTCCCCCGACCGGCCTGGCCTGGCGCATCATCGGGACCGGCCACAGGGATCCGCGCTGGCTGCCCTACCTGCAGCCGTACGGCGCGGACGACGCCCTGGCCCGGATCGACGGCATCTCCGCCTGACGATCCGGGCCTTCGTGCACCCGGCCGTCCGGCCCGCCGGCCCAGGGGGGGGGGGGGGGGGGGGGGGGGGGTGAGGGGGGGGGGGGGGGGGGGGGGGGGGGGGTGGTGTGGGGGGGTTGTGCGCTGTGGTCCAAGGGCGAAAAGGGCTA
>NZ_JBVIMA010000013.1:24697-38352 GCF_055580085.1 Streptomyces sp. NPDC032126 | reverse complement strand
ACACGCCCATCCCTCCCTCCTCCCCCCCTCCCCCCCCCCCCCCCCCCCCCTCCCTCCCCCCCCCCCCCCCCCCCCCCCCCCCCCCCCCGGGCCGGGCTGGCCTGCCGTCCTGTCGGCCTGCCGCGCCCGCGCTCACACGTAGCGCAGCTCCTGCGGACGGGCCGAGCGCCGCAGCAGGGGCAGTGACGTGGCCGTCGCCAGCAGACAGCCCGTGTACACGGCGACGGGCACGAGCAGCGCCGCGTACGGCAGGCCCGGTGTGACGCCGTCGTCGGCCGTCAGGTTCGCGTAGAACACGCCGATCGCCATGCCGCCCGCGCCCGCGAGCAGCAGCGCCGGGGCCAGGGGCAGCGCCGTCTCCAGCAGCAGCGCGCGGCCCAGCACCGCCCTCGGCACGCCGGCGGCCACCTGGGCGGCCAGGCCCCGCCGCCGGGTGGACAGCGACTCGGCGGTGCCCACGGCCAGACCGGACAGGGTGATCACAAGGGCGACGAGGACCGCCACGGCGGTGAGGTCCAGGCCCGACGTGTAGAACGAGATGTCCTCGCCGAGGCTGCCCCGGCGGTCCATCGCGTGCAGATCGGCGAGGAGCGCGTGGCGGACGCCGACGAAGCCCGTGCCGACGATCGTCACCAGCAGCACCGCCGCGTGGGTGCGGGACGCCGCCCACGGGTCGTCCCGCAGCCGCTCCGCCGCGATCAGCGTCGCCGCCGAACGGGCCCGCCGCGCCAGCAGCCGCCCGGTCAGCAGCGAGGCCGCGCCCGCCAGCCATACGGAACCCGTGCCGACCGCGATGACCAGACCGAACAGCGCCAGCGGCAGTTCGCCCAGGCCGGGGCGGCCGGAGGAGTTCGCCAGCGCGGCGAGGGCCGGCAACAGCACGAGCAGCACCGCGCCGCTGAACAGCAGGGCCGGGCCCCGTCCGCTGCTCGGGCGGGTCCGCCGTACCCAGCCCAGCGGCGAGGCCACCACCCGGCGCAGCACCAGGGCGCCCGTCACCGCGCCGAGGACCGGCGTCCCCACGGCGACCAGCGTCAGCCCCGCCCAGGTGTACGGGCTCGGGTCGGCCCACAGGCCCCGCAGCACCGGCACCGCCACGGCCGTCGCCGGCAGCGAGCCGAGCAGACAGGCCAGCCCCGTCTCCAGCGCGGCGATCCGGCGCACCTGGGCCGGCGTGGCACCGGCCAGCCGCAGTCCCGCCAGCCGGCGGTCGCGGTGCACGGCACCGACGCGGGCGCACTGGCCGAGGAAGCCGAGCACGGGGACCAGCAGGAGCAGCAGCGCGGTGATCACGCCGGACCGCTCACCGGGGTTGTTCAGCAGGCCGTGCCCGACCGGTACGTCGTGATACCCGCGCATGCTCCCCAGCGCCACGGCCGCCATGGCGAACCCGGCGGCAAGCCCCGCCCCGACCGCCGTGAGCCCCACCCGCCACCACTCCCGCCGATCGGACCCCCGCGTGAGCTGCCAGGCAAGCCGAAGATCGACGGAGAGGAGCGCGATGCGGCCGACGCCGGCACCGGTATGCGCTGGGGAGCCGGCCCGGTGGGCCCCCGGCGTGCCGGTCGGTTGCGGGCGGCTGGCGAGAGTGCCGCTACGAACCCCCCGGCCGGTACCGGCACCCGCTGGGGAGCCGGTCTCGTGGGCCCCCTGCGCCTCGGTCGGTCCCGCGGCGCCGGTGCCGCCCCCCGCCTGCGGTCCGTCCCCGCTCACGTCGTCCCCCCTCACGCCGCCACCCCCGCCAGCGACACGACCCCGTCGGTCAGGCGCAGTTCGCGGTCCGCGTAGGCCGCGACCTGGGCGTCATGGGTGATCAGGAGGACCGAGGTGCCGGACTCGCGGGCCGTGTGGACCAGGGCCGTCATCACCTGTTCGGTCGCCAGGGAGTCGAGCGCTCCCGTCGGCTCGTCCGCGAAGACCACCCTCGGCCCGGTGACCAGCGCCCGGGCCAGCGCGACCCGCTGGGCCTGGCCCCCGCTCATCTCGCCCGGCCGCAGCTCCTGCTGCCCCCGCACCCCGAACCGCTCCAGCCACTCCCCGGCCCGCTCCTGGGCCTCCGCCCGCGCCATGCCGGCCAGCATCAGCGGCAGCGCCGCGTTGTCCAGCGCCGTCAGTTCCGGTATCAGCTGCCCGAACTGGAACACCACCCCGAACGCGGTGCGCCGCAGCTCGCTCAGCCGCCGCTCGGGCAGCTCGTCCAGCCGCTCCCCGTCGTACACCACCGCCCCTTCGTCCGGCCGGACGATCCCCGCCAGGCAGTGCAGCAACGTGGACTTGCCGCTGCCGCTCGTCCCGCTCACCGCGAGGATCTCCCCGGCGCCGAGTTCCAGCGAGGCCCCGCGCAGGGCCCGCGTCCTGCCGTGCGACTTGGCCAGACCGCGCGCCGCGAGCAGCGGCACCGTCGCGTCCGCCGTGTCCGACGTGTCCTTCATGCCGTACCCCCGTAGTGGTTCATGTGGCGTCGACCTCCGCGGTCAGAGTGGTCAGCCGGGCCGCCGTGGTCGTCATCCACCGGAGGTCGGCGTCGAGATGGTTGAGGGCGTAGTCCGCCGACAGCACGGTCGCGAGATCCGCGCCGGGGCCCGTCTTGACGGCCGTCAGCTCCCGCATGCGCGCCATGTGCGCGGCCCGCTGCTCCCGCAGATAGGCGGCGGGGTCGCCGCCGGACAGGATCGACACGACGACCTTGGCGAAGATCTCGTTCGCCACGAAGGGCGCCGGCGGCGCGATCTCCGCGGCCCACCGCGCCAGCTCTCGCGTGCCCTGCTCCGTCGAGCGGTACGTGGTGCGTTCCGGGCCCCCGTCGGAATCGGTGCCCTCGACCTGCGCCAGGCCGTCGCGGACCAGGCGTTGGAGGGTCGTATAGACCTGGCCGTACGCGAGGGGGCGGGCCTGCGGGAACCGCTCGTCATGGCGCCGCTTGAGGTCGTAGCCATGGCTCGGCCCCGCCGCGAGCAGCCCCAGCAGGATGTGTCGGGTGCTCATGCGATCAGTATGCACCGAGTATATGTACTGAGTGAATAGAGGAGGGGGAAGGAGGGGCGGGAAGAGGGGTGGACGGTGGCTGGACGGGTAGGGCTCCCGTACCCCCCTACTCGCCAAGGAGGCCCCCATGGCCGTGTCCACGCACCCCCTCGTCCCGGCCCCGTCCAAACCCGCCGGCCCCCACCAGTGCGCCTTCAGCGCCGAAGGCCCCTGCGCCGAGGCCCCGCTGACCAGCGAACCCCCGCTGCCCGACGCCGAACCCCTCACCAGCGAACCCCCGCTCGCCGCGGCGGACGCGGACTCCGACTCCACGAGGCCCTAGATGACCGCACCGCCCAGCGAGGAACTGACCCGGCTGGCCGAACTGCACGGGGTCGCCCCCTCCTACCGGCCCTCCCCGGACCGCATCGTCACCGCCTCCGCCGCCGCCGTCACCCGTACCCTCGCCGCCCTCGGCGTCGACGCGAGCACCCCGGGGGCCGTACGCGCCGCGCTCGCCGCACGAGAGCGGGAACTGGGCGAGCGGCTGCTGCCGCCCACGGTCGTCTCCTGGGCCGGACAGGGCGGCACCGCGCCGGCCCTCGCCGCCCTCCCCGAGGGCACCCGCCTGCACATCACCACCGAACAGGGCGAGACCCGCGCCTCGGTCGACCAACTCCCGCTCGGTGTCCATGCGTTGACGGCCACCGCCCCCGACGGCCGCACCGGCGACGCCCACCTCGTCGTCGCCCCGCCCCGCCTGCCCACCCCGCCCGGACGCTCGTACGGACTGCTCGTCCAGCTCTACTCCCTGCTGTCCACCCGCTCCTGGGGCATGGGCGACCTCGGTGACCTCGCCGAGCTCACCGGCTGGGCCGGCCGTGCCCTCGGCGCCGGATTCGTGCAGGTCAACCCCCTGCACGCCGCCGTACCCGGTACCCCCACCGACCCCTCCCCGTACCGGCCCTCCTCGCGCCGCTTCCCCGACCCCGTGCACCTGCGTATCGAGGACATCCCCGAGTGGGCGCACGTCGAGGACGGCGAGCTGCGCGAGCGGGCGGCCCGGCTGCGCGAAGCGGTCCTGGAGAAGGGCGCGTTGATCGACCGGGACGCCGTGTGGGCCCTGAAACGCGAGGCTTTGGAACGCGTCTGCGCGATCCCCCTGGGCCCCGGCCGGCAGGCCGCCTACCGCGACTTCCTCGCCGAACAGGGCGAGGCCCTCGAAGACCACGCCACCTGGTGCGCCCTCGCCGAGACGTACGGCTCCGACTGGAGCCGCTGGCCCGAGGGACTGCGCGACCCGCGCTCCGCCGAGACCGCCCGCGCCCGCGCCGCGTCGACGGCCCGCGTCGACTTCCACTGCCGCCTCGCCTGGCTCACCGACACCCAGCTCACCGCCGCCCAGCGCACGGCCCGCGAGGCCGGCATGCCGGTCGGCGTCGTCCACGACCTCGCCGTCGGTGTGCACCCCACCGGCGCCGACGCCTGGGCGCAGCAGGAGTACCTCGCGGCCGGCATGTCCATCGGCGCGCCCCCGGACGCCTTCAACGCCCGCGGCCAGGACTGGGGCCTGCCGCCCTGGCGCCCCGACCGCCTCGCCGCCTCGGGCTACGCCCCCTACCGCCGCCTGCTGCGCGCCCTCTTCCGCTACGCCGGCGCCCTGCGCATCGACCACGTCATGGGCCTGTTCCGGCTGTGGTGGGTCCCCCAGGGCCGGCCACCCACGGAGGGCACATACGTCCGCTACGACGCGGAGGCCATGCTCGCCGTCCTCGTCCTGGAGGCCTCGCGGGCCGGCGCTCCGGTCATCGGTGAGGACCTGGGCACCGTCGAGCCGGGGGTGCGGGAGGCGTTGCGCGAACGCGGGGTGCTCGGCACGTCCGTCCTGTGGTTCGAACGGGACTGGGACGGCGACGGCCGCCCGCTGCCCCCGGAACGCTGGCGCGCGGACTGCCTCGCCACCGCCACCACCCACGATCTGCCGCCCACCGCCGCCCGGCTCAGCGGCGAGCACACCGAACTCCGCGACCGCCTCGGCCTGTCGACCCGCCCCGTGGCGCAGGAGCGGGCGGCGGACGCCGCGGACACGGGGGAGTGGCTGGACCTGCTGAGCCGCCTCGGCCTGCTGACCGACGGCGACGGAGGCGCCGACCTCGTCTCGGAGGAGGCCCGGATCCAGGCCGTCCACCGCTTCCTGCTGCGCACCCCGGCCCGCATGATCGGCATCTGGCTCCCCGACGGCATCGGCGACCGCCGCCCGCAGAACGTCCCCGGTACCTGGGACCAGTACCCGAACTGGCGTCTGCCCATCGCGGACGGCGACGGCCGCCCGGTGACCCTGGAGGAACTGACGGGGTCGGCGAGGGTCCGGGCCCTGATGGACGTCCTGCGAGAGCATTCCGGCCCGTCCGGCGATTGAGGACGATCGAGGACGATTGAGGACAAGGCCCGTTCAGGGCCGAAGCGGGGGCCCGGGGGCGGCAGCCCCCGAAGACGCTCGCACCAGCGGACCGCACCCGATACGGCACCCCGAGCGCGCACTCCCTCCCGGCGTTCGCTACTTTGGCACCGTGGACAAGAAGAACGCCCTGCGCGCCGGCACCCTGGCCGCCGGTACGACGCTGATGATGCTGCTCATGTCGTCCCCCGCGCTCGCGCTCACCCGCGACGACGGTGACGACCCCGGGTCCGGCCTGAGCGTCATCGAGACGCTGGGTCTCTACGTACTCGCCCCGATCGCGATCTTCGCGGTCATCGCGGGCCTGGTGTGGGTCCTGGACAGGTCCACGGACCGCCAGCCGAAGGCCAAGGCCCAGGCCAAGGCCTGACGCTTCCGCGCACACGCTCACAGGGCGCCGCCCCCGCCGTCGTACGCATCACGCCGTACGCCGACGGGGACGGCGCCCTTTGCTGTGCCGTTGCGACCGGCGTGAGAGCCGGGGGCGCGGGCCCTACTCGGTCGTCCGGGTCGCCCCCGCCAGCAGGGTCCGGAGCAGGTCGGCCAGTCGGTCGGCCTGCTCGGCGTCGAGGGCGGTGAGCGCCTCCGTCTGGACCGCGAGGCCCGCGCCGACCGCTTCGTCGATCAGGGCCAGGCCCTCGTCGGTCAGGGTCACCTGGAGTCCCCGGCGGTCGTGCGGGTCGGGGGAGCGGCGCAGCAGTCCGGCCCGCTCCAGCTTGTCGAGGCGCCCGGTCATGCCGCCGGTGGTGAGCATCAGCGTCGCCGAGAGCTGGCGCGGCGAGAGGGTGTACGGCGCGTCGGCGCGGCGCAGAGTGGCGAGCACGTCGAACTCGCCGCGGGAGATCCCGAACCGCGCGTAGGCCGCCTCCATGCGGTCGCCCATCGTCCGCGCGAGCCGGAAGACGCGTCCGAAGACCTCCATCGCACGGGTGTCGAGGTCGGGGCGCACGGCGGCCCACTGCTCGATGATCGCGTCGACCGGGTCGCGGGGGGCGGTGGGGGCGGTGGGCTGGGGGGTCGGATCCATGGGCCCGAGTATCCGGGCCGAGGGGATGGCTCGCAAGAAAGCATCTCGGATCCAAGCATCTTTCCTCTGAGCGTCTTTCTCCTGAGCATCTTTCTCCCAAGCGGCTTGACTCTAAGTGGCTTAGAGCTAAGCTACTTCTTGCCAAGCAACCCGGACCCCGAAGGGGGAGCCCCATGAACCGCTCCGCCACCGTCCTCCTCACCGCCCTCGCACCCATCTCCTGGGGCACCACCTACGCGGTCACCACCGAGTTCCTCCCGCCGGACCGCCCCCTGTTCACCGGCCTGATGCGCGCCCTGCCCGCCGGCCTGCTGCTGCTCGCCCTCGCCCGGGTGCTGCCGCGCGGCGCCTGGTGGTGGAAGGCGGCGGTGCTCGGCGCGCTGAACATCGGCGCGTTCTTCCCGCTGCTGTTCCTGTCCGCGTACCGGCTGCCCGGTGGCATGGCGGCCGTGGTCGGCTCGGTCGGTCCGCTCTTCGTGGTCGGTCTCTCGGCACTGCTGCTGGGCGTGCGCCCCACCGCCCGCACGCTGCTGACCGGCGCCGTGGCCGCGTTCGGCGTCAGCCTGGTCGTCCTGAAGGCGGCCGGGGCTCTGGACGCGCTCGGTGTGCTCGCGGCGCTCGCCTCCACCGCCTCCATGTCCACCGGCACGGTCCTCACGAAGAGGTGGGGCCGCCCCGAGGGGGTCGGCCCGCTGGCCCTCACGGCGTGGCAGCTCACCGCCGGCGGCCTGCTCATCGCGCCGGTCGCCCTCCTCGTCGAGGGAGCCCCGCCCGCGCTGGACGCCCCCGCGATCGGCGGCTACCTGTACCTCGCCCTCGCCAACACGGCGGTCGCGTACTGGCTCTGGTTCCGTGGCATCGGCCGCCTCACCGCGACCCAGGTCACCTTCCTCGGACCGCTCTCCCCGCTGACCGCGGCGGTCGTCGGCTGGGCGGCCCTGGACCAGACACTGACGCCGCTGCAGCTGGCGGGCATGGCGCTGGCGTTCGGAGCGACGGTGGCAGGCCAGCTCCGCTCGGGCGGCACGCCCGCACGATCGGTCGGCGCCGCAGAAAGGAACCCCCGGAAGGCCTCGACGGACGTGAAAGAAGCCTCCCTGCGACGCTAGCTCCGCCCGCGTATGCGGCGACGACCAAAGAGAAGGCGCCCGGTGCCATGGTGGCACCGGGCGCCCTCTGTGGCGTGACGGACGGCGTGGTTACTCTGCCGCCGCGTCCGCCGCCTGGGCCTTCAGGGCGCGTTCCACGCCCGCGCGGGATTCCGAGACGAGGCGGCGCAGGGCCGCGTTCGGGTCGGCGGTGGAGAGCCAGGTGTCCGTCTTGGACAGGGTCTCGGCGGAGACCTGGAGGGCCGGGTAGAGGCCGACCGCGATCTGCTGGGCGATCTCGTGGGAGCGGGAGTCCCAGATGCCCTTGAGGACCTCGAAGTACTTGTCCGTGTACGGCGCGAGCAGCTCGCGCTGGTCGGTCTGGACGAAGCCGGAGATCACCGCTTCCTGGACGGCGTTCGGGAGCTTGTCGGACTCCACGACCGACGCCCACGCCTCCGCCTTGGCCTCCGCCGTCGGGCGGGCGGCGCGGGCCGTCGCCGCGTGGCGCTCGCCGGCGGCGGTCCTGTCCCGCTCGTACTCCCCGGCGATCTCCGCCTCGTCGAAGCGGCCGACCGCCGCCAGGCGCTGCACGAACGCCCAGCGCAGCTCGGTGTCGACGGCGAGGCCCTCGACGGTCTGGGTGCCGTCCAGCAGCCCCTCCAGGAGGTCCAGCTGTTCCGGCGTACGGGCCGTCGCCGCGAAGGCGCGGGCCCACGCCAGCTGGTGGTCGCCGCCCGGCTCGGCCGCCCGCAGGTGGGCCAGCGTGGCGTCGGTCCAGCGGGTGAGCAGGGCCTCGCGGGCGGTCGGGTCGGCGTACAGGTCGATCGCCAGCTTCACCTGGCGGTGCAGGGACTGCACGACACCGATGTCGGACTCCTTGGCGATGCCGGAGAGGACGAGCGAGAGGTAGTCGCGGGTCGCCAGCTCCGCGTCCCTCGTCATGTCCCACGCCGACGCCCAGCACAGGGCGCGGGGGAGGGAGGACTCGAAGTCGCCCAGGTGCTCCGTGACGAACGCCAGGGACTGCTCGTCCAGGCGGACCTTCGCGTACGACAGGTCGTCGTCGTTGAGCAGGATCACCGCCGGGCGGCGCTTGCCCACCAGCTGCGGCACGGCCGTCAGCTCGCCGTCGACGTCCAGCTCGACGCGCTCGTCGCGGACCAGCTTGCCGCTCTCCTCGTCGAGCTCGTACAGGCCGACCGCGATGCGGTGCGGGCGCAGGATCGGCTCGCCCTTGGCGCCCGCCGGGAGGGCCGGGGCCTCCTGGCGGATCGCGAAGGAGGTGATGACACCGCCGGCGTCGGTCTCGATCTCCGGGCGCAGGATGTTGATGCCGGCCGTCTCCAGCCACTTGGCCGACCAGGTGCTCAGGTCGCGGCCGGAGGTCTCCTCCAGGGCGCCCAGCAGGTCGGACAGGCGGGTGTTGCCGTAGGCGTGCCGCTTGAAGTACGCCTGGACGCCCGCGAAGAACTCGTCCATGCCGACGTACGCGACGAGCTGCTTGAGGACCGAGGCGCCCTTGGCGTACGTGATGCCGTCGAAGTTGACGAGGACGTCGTCCAGGTCGCGGATCTCGGCCATGATCGGGTGCGTGGAGGGGAGCTGGTCCTGGCGGTACGCCCACGTCTTCATCGAGTTGGCGAACGTGGTCCAGGAGTGCGGCCAGCGGGACTCCGGCGCGTACGCCTGGCAGGCGATCGACGTGTACGTGGCGAACGACTCGTTCAGCCACAGGTCGTTCCACCACTCCATGGTGACCAGGTCGCCGAACCACATGTGGGCCAGCTCGTGGAGGATGGTCTCGGCACGCACCTCGTACGCGGCGTCCGTCACCTTCGAGCGGAACACGTACTGGTCGCGGATGGTCACCGCGCCCGCGTTCTCCATCGCGCCCGCGTTGAACTCCGGCACGAACAGCTGGTCGTACTTCTTGAAGGGGTACGCGTAGTCGAACTTTTCCTGGAACCAGTCGAAGCCCTGCCGGGTCACCTCGAAGATCGCGTCCGAGTCCAGGAACTCGGCGAGGGACGGGCGGCAGTAGATGCCGAGCGGGACGCTCTGCCCGTCCTTCTCGTACACGCTGTGCACGGAGTGGTACGGGCCGACGATCAGCGCGGTGATGTACGTCGAGATGCGCGGGGTCGGCTCGAAGACCCAGACGTCGTCCTTGGGCTCCGGGGTCGGCGAGTTGGAGATGACGGTCCAGCCCGTCGGCGCCTTCACGGTGAACTGGAAGGTGGCCTTGAGGTCGGGCTGCTCGAAGGACGCGAAGACACGGCGGGCGTCCGGCACCTCGAACTGCGTGTACAGGTAGGCCTGCTCGTCGACCGGGTCGACGAAGCGGTGCAGGCCCTCACCGGTGTTGGTGTAGGCGCAGTCGGCGACGACCCGGAGGACGTTGCGGCCCTCCAGCAGGCCCGGCAGCGCGATCCGGGAGTCCTTGAACACCTCGGCGGGGTCCAGCGGGTCGCCGTTCAGCGTCACCTCGTGGACCGCCGGGGCCACCAGGTCGATGAAGGACTCCGCGCCGTTCTCAGCGACGTCGAAGCGCACCGTGGTCGCGGACCGGTAGGTACCGCCCTCCTGCGCGCCCGAGAGGTCGAGATCGATCTCGTACGAGTCAACGGTGAGCAGCTTCGCCCGCTGCTGCGCCTCTTCGCGAGTCAGGTTTGTGCCAGGCACGCGGTCATCTCCTCGTTCATCTGTGGGTTTCGCCATCCTTCCATGGGACGCCGCGCCGGGCGACGACCGGCCACCGACCCGGTCGCGCCCGCGGAGCGTCACGTCCGGAATCCGCCGGTGGGTCCGGTTCCCGGGCGCCAGGGTGGGGGTGTGACTACGACCTACATGCCTTTGGCCATCGCGTCCGCTGTTCGTGAGCGGCTGCTCGTCGTCGACGACGCGGGGCGGCCCGCCGAGCCCTTCACCGACGCCGAGGGCGGCGCGCCGCTGCGCTGCTGTCTGCGCCGCAGCGAGCCCGGGGAGCGCATCGCGCTCGTCTCGTACGCGCCCCTGCGGCGCTGGGCGGCGCGGACGGGGGCCGCTCCCGGGGCCTACGACGAGCAGGGGCCCGTCTTCGTCCACGCCGAGGAGTGCTCCGGGCCGCGGAGCGAGGGCCTCGCGTTCACCGACGCCCACCGCGTCCTGCGCCGTTACTCCGCCGACGGGCACATCCTCGGCGGGCGGCTGGTCGAGGGCGAGGACGCGGGCGGGTTCGACGCGGCCGTCGCGGAGGCGTTCGGCGATCCGGCCGTGGCACTCGTCCACGTCCGCGCGGTCGAGTACGGCTGCTTCCTCTACGAGGTGCGCCGGGCGTGATCCCGGTTCCACAAACGGCGCCGGCCCCCTTCGAGGAAGGGGGCCGGCCAGATCCAAAAGAAGAGCTCTAACCCTTCAGCTCCGCCGCCACCAGCTCCGCGATCTGGACCGCGTTCAGGGCCGCGCCCTTGCGGAGGTTGTCGTCGGAGATGAACAGGGCGAGGCCGTTCTCCACCGTCTCGTCGCGGCGGATGCGGCCCACGAAGGACTCGTCGCGGCCGGCCGCCACCAGCGGGGTGGGCACGTCGGTGAGGACGACACCCTCGGCGCCGGCCAGGATCTCCGCCGCGCGCTCGGGGCTCAGCGGCCGCGCGAAACGGGCGTTGACCTGGAGGGAGTGCCCGGTGAAGACCGGGACGCGCACGCAGGTGCCGGAGACCTTGAGGTCCGGGATCTCCAGGATCTTGCGGGACTCGTTGCGGAGCTTCTGCTCCTCGTCCGTCTCGTTCAGACCGTCGTCCACGACGGACCCGGCCATCGGCAGCACGTTGTACGCGATGGGCGCGACGTACTTGTTCGGGGCCGGGAAGTCCGCCGCCGTGCCGTCGTGGGTGAGCTTGGGCGCGTCGTCGCCGACCTTCTTGATCTGCTCGAAGAGCTCCTCGACGCCCGCCAGACCCGACCCGGACACCGCCTGGTAGGTGGCGACGACCAGCGCCTCCAGACCCGCCTCCACGTGCAGCGGCTTCAGGACCGGCATCGCGGCCATCGTCGTGCAGTTCGGGTTGGCGATGATGCCCTTGGGGCGGTTCGCGATCGCGTGCGGGTTCACCTCGGAGACGACCAGCGGCACCTCGGGGTCCTTGCGCCACGCGGAGGAGTTGTCGATCACGACCGCGCCCTGCGAGGCGACCTTCTCGGCCAGCGCCTTCGAGGTCGCGCCGCCCGCGGAGAACAGGACGATGTCGAGGCCGGAGTAGTCCGCCGTCGTCGCGTCCTCGACCGTCACGCCGTCCAGGACCGTCCCCGCCGACCGGGCCGAGGCGAACAGGCGCAGCTCGCTGACCGGGAAGTTCCGCTCCACGAGGATCCTGCGCATGACCGTGCCGACCTGACCGGTGGCTCCGACGATTCCTACCTTCACGGCGACTCCTCTGCCTGACGTGCGTGTGCGTGCCCGGGTGGCCCGCGACCGGGGCCCTTCC
The DNA here is from genome assembly GCF_055580085.1 of Streptomyces sp. NPDC032126. Taxonomy (NCBI): domain Bacteria; kingdom Bacillati; phylum Actinomycetota; class Actinomycetes; order Kitasatosporales; family Streptomycetaceae; genus Streptomyces; species Streptomyces sp. NPDC032126. The sequence continues at coordinate 26,349 of NZ_JBVIMA010000013.1, read as the reverse complement.
ATCATGCGGGGGACCCCGGCGTATGTGTCCAATCGTTTGACGTCCCTGCCCAAGGGTTGGACAGTCACTCGAACAGATTTTCGTCCAGGTCGTGGGTGTGCCTCCCGGAAAATCTCCGCCTGTCCGGTCGAACGTTTCCGCCCCGTGCCGCGTCTTAGGGGAAACGCGGCGAGGGGAGGGGTGTCCGTGCTGCGCAGAATCACCCGCCGCGTCCACGAGGACGGGACCGGGCCCGGTGATCCTCTGGACGCGGCGCAGGAACGCCGGGTGCGGGCGGTGCTCGCGCTCGGTGGCGTGCCGCAGGCGGACCTGCTGGACGGGGTGCAGCAGGTCCGCCTGCGGCTGCTGGAGCGGGCGGCAAGCGGGCGCGAGGCGCCCCGGGACGTCTCGGCGTGGGCGGCGGTCGTCGCCTCCAACCTCGCCATGGACTGGCACCGCGCCAAGCGCCGCCAGGAGCGGCTGGGGGAGCGGCTCGCCTCCCTGCGCCAGCTGGAGCACCCGTCCGGCGAGGAGAGCAGTGTGCTCTCCGTGGCCCTCGCCCAGGGGCTGGACCAGCTGCCCGACGCCCAGCGCCAGGTCGTGGTCCTGCGGTTCTACGCCGATCTGCCGGTGCGTTCCATCGCCGAGGAGCTCGGCGTCCCGGAGGGCACGGTCAAGAGCCGCCTGCACACGGCGGTCCGGGCCCTGCGCGCCCGCCTGCACGAGGACGAGGTGGTGTGAGATGACCGCCGGACACGACGAGCACGAGCGGTTCGCCCAGGACGCTCTGATGGCCGTGCTCAGCGACGAGCCCCTGTCCGAGGAGCAGCGCGCCGACCCCGCGTTCCTGGCGGAACACCGGGCGGCCGCCGCCGATGTGGACCTCCTGCGCGAGCAACTCGGCCTTCTCGCCGACACCCTCACCGGGGAGCCACCGCCCGCCCCGGCCCCCGTCGTGCCGCTACGACCCTCCCGGCGCCCCCTGCTGCCCTTGGCCCTGCGGACGGTGGGCGTGGCCGCCGCCGGTGCGCTGGTCGCCGGTTCCGGGTGGCTGCTGGTGCAGGCGGTGGGGCACGGCGCCGACGACATCGGGGCGTCCAGCGCGGACAAGAAGGCAGAGTCCGGTGCTGGGAACGGCGGCCTGGACGCGGCCGCCGGTCCGCTGGGCGACGCCGGCTATCTGGCCTGCGCCCGTCTGGTCGTCGAGGGCGATGTGACGGCCGTACGGCGGCTGGGTGGGACCGGGGACAAGAGCGTCACCCTGCACGTCACCCGTGCCTACAAGCCGGTGCCGGCGGCCGCGCGGGTCGAGGTGACGATCGGGGAGGACACGGACCCCCTGCTGCGCCGGGGCGACCACGTCCTCGTTGCCCTCTCGCCGGGCTCCGCCTCCCCGGACGTGTGGACGGTCGGCGAACCGGAGATCGCCCGCCAGCGTTCCGCCCTCGCCGGCGCCCTGCCCGAGGCCGCGCACCTGACGTGCGACGCCGACCGGTGACGTAGAAGAGAAAGACGGAGAAGAGAAAGATGTAGGAGAGAAAGCCGCAGGGGAGAAAGCGGAGGGGCGGGGGGGCGTGCCAGACCCCCCCCCCCCCTTCCCCCCCCCAAGAGTTTCAGAAAAAAACCCCCCGCCCCCAACCCTCCCCCCCCCCCCGGCCCGTCATTTTTTTTTC
>NZ_JBVIMA010000013.1:0-24687 GCF_055580085.1 Streptomyces sp. NPDC032126 | reverse complement strand
CCGTATCCCCCACGCTGGGGGGGAAAAAAAAAAGGAAGAAAAAAAGAGGGGGGGAAAAAAGAAGGCGGGGGGGGAAAAGGGGGGGGAGGGGCCCCCCCCCCCCCCCCCCGCCCCCTGCTGCCGCATCGCGGGTGTTACGGAACGACCTTCTCGATCGCCACGTTGCCCACGCCCGCGGCCGTGCCGTGCGCGTTCACCAGCTGGACCCGGCCGAAGAAGGCCCGGCCCTCGGGGGCGGCGGCCGCCGCGGTGACGGTCGCGGAGACCGTCGTGGAGGCGCCCGTGGCCAGCTTCACCGGCGTCGCCGCGACATCGACGGTGCCGAGGGAGGCCGAGAAGAAGACGTCCCGGTAGTCGTACGCGGTGGAGCCGGACGGCACCGAGTAGCCCACGACCTCGATGGTGTAGGTACCGGCGGCGGGCGAGGGGATGGAGACCGCCTCTTCCGAGTCGCCGTCGGCGGACTGGGCGACCTGCTTGCCGTTGGCGTCCTTGACCGTCAGGTCGAGGTCGGCGGAGGTGTCGGAGACCTTGCCGATGGCGACGTCGAGCGAGGTGGCGCCCTCGGGCACCACGACCGTGGTGGTCTGGGTCTCGCCCTGCTTGATGGTCGGGCGGGTCGTCTTGGACGAGCCGAGCGCGCCGCCGGTCAGCTTGCCGTCGATCGCGGCGAAGCCGTTCGTCACGGTCCAGGAGACGGGGGCCGGGGTGCCGACCTTCGCCTCGGGCACGGTCACGGTCGCCGGGGCGAACGTCGCGCCGAGCACGGTGACGTCCAGGTTGTACGGGTTGTCGAGCAGCGGCGACGTACGGCGCGACTCGACCTCGATCTCCCAGACACCGGCCTGCGGGTCGGCGTACGAACGCACGTCCGGCTTGCAGCCGTTGCCGTCGAGGTAGTTGTTGTAGCAGTACGGCGTCGAGGTGTTGTCCGACGGGGTGCCGTACGGGTGGATCGCGATGAAGCGCGTCTGGCTCTTGTCCTTCAGCCCGCCGATCGCCACCTCGAGGGACTTGGCGCCCTCGGGCACGGTCACGAAGTAGGACTGGAAGCTGTTGCGCTGCACGGTGTTGGACGCGGAGAACGTGTGGTTCACCGGCGTCGACACCACGACCGTGGTGAGGATCTGCTTGTCCACGCCCTCGGTCTTCGGGTCGTCGACCTCCAGGATGGCGCTCTTCAGGCCGGCCGAGCGGGGCTTGGCCTCGACCTTGACGGTGACCGGCTTGTTCAGCGGCAGCTTCACCTCGTCGTCGCCGACGATCCTGAAGGTGTCACCGGCGTTGTTCTCGAAGTGCAGCTCGTGGCGGATCGCCTTGTCCGCGCCGGACGTACGGGTGATGGTGACGTCGTACGTCTTCTTCTGGCCGGCCTTCAGGCCGCCCTCGCGGTCGTAGAGGCCGGTGCCGAAGCCCGGCTCCTTCAGCGCGGAGTCGAGCGCGGTGTCGACCGGGGCCTTCACCGTGTAGTCGTGGGCGGAGGCGCCGTCCTTGATGGCGTCCCAGGCGTCCACGATGTTGATCAGGCCCGCGCCCTCCTCGTACGCCTGCACACCCTTGATGTGGTCGGCGGTCGAGGTCAGGGCCGTGCGCAGGGTCGCCGGGGTGAGGGCGATGCCCTTCTGCTTGGCGGCGCTCAGCAGCAGCGCGGAGGCACCGGCGGCCTGCGGGGAGGCCATCGAGGTGCCCTGGAGCATGGAGTAGCCGGCCGGCAGCGTGTAGCCCGACTCGGCGACCGGGGAGCCCGGCAGCCAGGTCTGGGTGGTGTTGATGGAGGCGCCGGGCGCGGTCAGGGTCGGCGTGAAGCCGCCGTCCTCACGCGGGCCGCGCGAGGAGAAGGGCAGCATCGCGTACTTCTTCTCCACGATGGAGCCGTAGTTGGAGGCCCAGGTCTCCTTGGAGATGGACGCGCCGACCGAGATGACCTTGTCGGCCAGACCGGGGTCGCCGATGGTGTTGGCGCCGGGGCCGGAGTTGCCCGCGGAGATCACCAGCTGCACGCCGTAGGTGTCGATCAGGCGGGTGTACAGCTCGGCGCGCGCGTTGTTGCCGTCGTTCAGCGCGGGCAGGCCGCCGATCGACATGTTGACGATGTCGACGCCGCGGTTGACGACGAGGTCGATCATGCCCTCGGTGAGCGCGACGTTGGTGCAGCCGCCGGTCCAGCTGCAGGCACGCGAGGAGACGATCTTCGCGCCCGGGGCCGCGCCGTTCATCTTGCCGCCGAACAGGCCGTTGGCGGAGGTGATGCCGGCGACGTGGGTGCCGTGCTCGGACTCGATGACGCCGATGTTGACGAAGTCGGCCTTCTTGCCGACCCAGTCGCCGCCGTAGGGGTCGGTCGGGACGTCCTTGCGAATCTCGACGACGAACGGCTGGCGCTCGACGACGTCGGTCGACGGGTTGTCGGTGCCGAAGTAGCCGATCTGGTAGCCGTCCTTGTACGGCTTCATCGGCGTGTCGTCGGTGAAGTCGAAGTTGTTGTTCAGGTCGACGCGGACGGTGCCGGCGGCCGGGTCGTAGAGGATGCCCCAGGCGTCGGTGGTGTCGCCGTCGCGGTTCGCGTCGCCCTTGGCGTCGCCGCCGGCGGTGGCGGACTCGCGGAACAGGTTGAACTGGTAGTCGCCCGCGGGGGCCGTCCAGGTCGAGCCCGCGATGCTGAAGGTCGGGCCGCTGACCGGGTTGGTCATGCGCCGCCAGGTGCCGTCGCTGTCGGTGATCGGGTCGGTCGCCGTGACCCAGTCGACGATCTTGCGCTCACCGGTGGTCGTCTTCTGCAGGGCCGGGTGGCCGAGGTCGACGCCGGAGTCGAGGATGCCGATGGTGACGCCCCGGCCGTCCGCCTTCGGGTGGTCGTGCACGAAGTCCACCGCGCCCGTCTCGAAGGACGGGTTGTACGGGTTCTCGGCGGGGGTGTTCTTGTCCGGCGCGGCGTACGTCTTCGTCTTCGACGTCGCGGACCGGGAGCCCTGCGCGGTGTCCGCGACCGGCGTCGGGTCGTCGAGCGCGATCTCCTGGCGCAGGTCGATCGCGTGCACCGAGGACAGCTTCGCGGCGGCGGCGATGGCCGCGTCCGCCTTGCCGGTGGGGACGGTGGCGCGGACGTAGCCGAGCTTGTCGTAGGAGCGGCCGACGGAGCCGCCCTTGATGTCGTCGAGCTCCTCGGCGACCTGCTCGGTCTGTCCCGGCGCGGTCGCGACCATCAGCGTCACGTTCTTGTCGCCGTCGGCCTTGGCCTCGGCGAGGGCGTCGGCGTCGTCCGCGCCCAGCTTCTCGGCGGCGGACTTCACGGCCGGGTCGGCGGCGGGCGCCGGTTCGGCGGAGAAGGCCATCGGTATCGGTCCGGCCGCGGACAGTGCGGCCACCAGGCCGGCGGCCACGGCTATCCGGACCACCTGTCTGGCGCCCCGTATGGATTCGCGCTCGGGGGTGTGGGTCATCGGCATCCCTTGCAGGTGAAGGTGCGTGCACAGGACGACCGGGCTGGTCAGCGCCCGATCTCGACCGTCCGGAATGCGGTCCCGGACGATCGCACAGCTTTACGCAAGGGACAGGTATTTGGGGAGGGTTGACCGAATCGAAATGGACTGATGGGGAAAACCCCCTATGGACTTTGGGGAGATGGGGGGCGAAGTCCGACAAGTCGCCCGTTACCCCTTGTCCAGTTCAACTTTCCGCCACGAGTCCTTCGGTGCCTGGCTGTCAGGCGTCCTTCGGTGTGCGCCCGTCAGGCGTCCTTCGAGCGCGCGTAATGGCGGGACGCCTTCGCGCGGTTGCCGCAGGCCGCCATGGAGCACCAGCGGCGGGTGCCGTTCCGTGAGGTGTCGAAGAAGTGCAGGATGCACGCCTCGTGCGCGCAGGAACGGATCCGGTCCGGCGCGGTCGTGAGAAGCCGCAGGTAGTCACGGGCGGCGAGCCAGGCGGGACCCCAGGCCGGGTCGGTGAACTCCGCCGTCTCGCCGGGTCCGTCGGGGGTGAGGGTGACCCGGACGCGCCCGTGGCCGAGGACGGCGTCGACGGGCTCGGTGACGGACTCGTCGACCGCCCGGCGCAGCGCGTCCCGCGCCTGGAGCACGTGCCGCAGGGTGGGGTCGTCGGCGGTGAACCGGCCGTCGAGGCCGTTGGCCGCCAGCCATACCGCGAGCCCGCGCGTGTCCTGGAGCAGGTCCTGGACGGCCCCGTCCCGCATCCACCGCGTGTTGAGCAGATCGAGCGCGAGGGGCTCGCCGGTGAGAGGGCGGGGGTCGGCGGACATGCGGGGCTCCCTTCCGTACTAACCGGTCAAGAGTACGTGACAGGTTGCACCTCGCGAATCTAACCCCTAACATCGAGCACAGAGGTTAGACCGCCGCATTGGGCAGCCGAAGGGGAGAGCCATGACCTTGCGCACCGGACACATCGGCCTGAACGTGACCGACATCGACCGCTCGCTCGCCTTCTACCGCGACGTCCTGGGCTTCGCCGTGATCGGCGAGGGCAAGGAGGACGACCGGCGGTACGCGTTCCTCGGCGACGGCACCCGGCTCGTCCTCACGCTCTGGCAGCAGGCGCGGGGCTCGTACGAGGCGGACCGCGCCGGACTGCACCACCTCGCCTTCGAGGCGGACTCCATCGAGCGGGTCCGGGAGTACGAGACGGCCCTGCGCGCGTACGGCGTCGACTTCGCCTACGACGGCGTGGTCGCCCACCGCGAGGGCTCCGCGTCGGGCGGCATCTTCTTCCACGACCCGGACGGCACCCGCCTGGAGATCTCCGTGCCGACCGGCGCCGAGGGCGCCCCGGTGCCGAACCAGTCGGCTCCGACCTGCGGTTTCTTCTAGAGCCATGAGCGTCTTCCACGAGGGCTCGCGCGCGGTGCAGGACCGGCTCGGCGTCCGTGTGCAGGCCGACCATGTGGGCCGGTCCATCGGCGACGGCATCAAACCGGTCGCCGCCGCCTTCCTCGACATCCAGCCCCTGCTGATCCTGGGCGCGGCCGACCCGGACACGGGCGAGGTGTGGGCGTCGGCGCGCACGGGCCCGCCCGGCTTCGTCCGCGCCACCGGTCCGCACCGGATCTCCGTCGCCGGCCAGTCGCCCCCGGCCGCCCCGCTCGCGACGGCCCTCGCCACACCGGACACCCCCGTCGGCACCATCGCCCTCGACCCCCGCACCCGCCGCCGCATGCGGCTGAACGGCCGGCTGCGGCCCACGCCCGAGGGCTTCTCGATCACCGCCGACCAGGTGTTCTCCAACTGCCCCAAGTACCTCCAGCAGCGGCAGTCGTACGAGACCGTCGACCGCGCGCCGGAAGCGACCGTGCCCGGCGTCGAACTCACCGCCGAGCAGGCCGACTTCATCGCCGCGGCGGACACGTTCTTCCTGGCCACCGTGCGCGAGGGCGGAGCGGACGCCAGCCACCGGGGCGGCAACCCGGGCTTCGTCCGCGTGCCGTCACCCACCGAACTGAGCTGGCGGGACTACCCCGGCAACTCCATGTTCCTCACCCTCGGCAACCTGGCCGTCGACCCCCGCGCCGGCCTGCTGTTCCTGGACTGGGAGACCGGCCGCACCCTGGAACTCACCGGCCGCGCGCACACGTGCTACGCCCCCGACGGCACCCGCACGGTCCACTTCACCGTCACCGGAACCCTCGACACCCCGTCGGCCCTCCCCCTGCGCTGGTCCGCCCCCCAATACTCACCTGCCAATCCGACCGACAAGCCCTAACGTTCCGGTGTGCGACGGAACTTGAGGGTGGCGGCCTACGCCGTGTGTGTCCGGGACGGACGGCTCCTGCTCGCTCGCTCCCCGGGGCCCGACGGCACCCCGGAGTGGGTGCTGCCGGGCGGCGGTATGGAGCACGGCGAGGATCCGCACGACACCGTCGTCCGCGAGCTGCACGAGGAGACCGGCTACCGCATCGAGGTGACCGGTCTCCTCGGCGTGCACTCCTTCCGTACCACCTTCCCCCGCCGGGGCCTGCGCCGCGCGGTCGACCACCACGGGGTGCGCATGGTCTACGAGGCCCGGATCGCGGGCGGTGAGCTGCGCTACGAGATCGGCGGCTCCACCGATTTCGCGGCCTGGCACGATCTGGCCGACGTCGACGGCCTGACCAGGGTGCCGCTGATCGACGTGGCCCTGCGGATGTGGCGCGACCGCCCGCGTTTCGAGTAAATCCAGCGGACACGGACACGAGACGCCCCGTTCATCCAGACGAAACGTCCGTACCGCCTCATATCGGCTAACCCGCACTTTCACGGGGATGGCTTGATATGTGTGCAAGGCGGGTGGTCGAGTGCGCGCGACGAACGAACTGCGGGTCCTCTCCGTGTACGAGGGCTTCTTCTCCGGCGGTGCCCGGATCGTGCACAGCGATGTGCTCCTCGGCCTGCGCGAGGGCGGCCAGCGGCACCAGGTGCTCAGCGTCCACGGCGAGGTGACCCGCGAGGCCACCCGCCAGCGCATGGAGGACGACGCCTGCTACCGCACGCTCACGGCGGCGGGTGTCGGCGTCACCTCGCTCGGCCGGGTGTTCGAGGCGCGGGGTGCGAATCCGGCCGTCTTCACCGGCCCCGAGCTGGCCGACACGGCACGGGCGATGGCGGAGGCGGACGTCATCCTCTCCCTGAAGGAACAGCCCCTGGCGCTGCTGAACCAGGCGGGCCTGCCGCGCCGCCCGGTCGTGGTCTGCCTGCACCGCTCCGACCCGCAGAACCAGGGCCGCGCCCTCGACGACCTCAAGGCCGCGATCGCCGACGGGACGGTCACCGCGTGCGTGTGCTGCGCCGAGTCGACCAGGGCGGCCTACGAGGAGGCGGGCGTCCCGCGCGAGCTGCTCCACGTCATCCCCAACGGCGTCGACCTGATCCGCTTCCGCCCCGACGCGAGCCGGCGCCTCGCCCTGCGCACGGAGCTGGCCATCGACCCGTCGGCCCCGGTGGTCGTCTTCGCGGCCCGTTACGACGGCATGAAGAACGTCCCCCTGTTCCTGCGGTCCGCCGCGGCCTGGCTCCGCCGGCAGCCGCGGGGTCACGTCCTGATGTGCGGGGCGGGCATGACCTCGTCGAACCCGGGCCTCACGGCGGACATCGAGGCCGCGTTCGGCGCGGACGCGCACCTCGCGGACCGCGTCCACAGGCTGGGCGTGCGCGGCGACATGGAGACCCTGTACGCGGCGTCGGACGTGGTCTCCCTGACCTCGGCGTGGGGCGAGGCGGCCCCGCTGTGCCTGATCGAGGGGATGATGTGCGGGGCGGTACCGGTGTCGACGGACGTGGGAGACACCCCTCTGATCGTCGCGGGCCTGGGCGTCATCACGCCGCCGGACCCCGAGGCGATCGCGGCCGCCTGGACGGAGGCGATCACGCGGCGGGCGTCCTATGCCCCGGCCCTGGAGGCGAGCCGCGAGCGTTTCAGCCGCACGAGGATGATCGCGGCGTACGCGGATCTGCTCGACCATGTGACGACCGCGCGCGTCCCCACCTGACACGAGGAGGACCGCCGGGCGCGAGCCCGGCGGTCCTCCTCTCCCCTCCTGATGCGCCCCGGTCCCCCTACCGGGGCAGCACCACGACATAAGCGGCCGGATCCCGGTCGGCCGCCGCCATCAACGCCGTCCGCACCACCGCCGCCTGCTGTTCCATCCCCTCCCGCAGCTTCCTCGGCGTGAGGTACACGACCGTGATCCCCAGCCGCTCCAGATGCTCCCGCTTGCGCGCGTACTCCGACCACAGCGCGTCCTCGTCCTGCCGGGGCGCCCGCGTGTCCAGCTCGACGGCGACCGCCTGCTCGGGCCAGTACGCGTCGAGCCCGCCCAGGTGAGGCCCGCCGGGCAGCCGCAGATCGACGTTCCAGACGGGGTCGGGCAGCCCGTACCGCGTCACCATCTCGTACAGCCGGTCCTCGGCGATCGCCCGGCCCTCCGCGAGGAGGGAGTCCACGGCGTCCACGACATGCGGTCGGCCCAGCAGCTTCGCCCGGTTCAACTCCCGCACCACGGCCGCCGGTTCACAGTGTCCTCCGCGCACCGCCTCCGTCAGCAGCCGGCGTACGGCCCCCGCGTCCGTCAGCTCCGCCACCGCGTCGGCCAGCGCGCGCGGCACCGGGGCGACCGGCACTCCGGTCGCGTGTTCCGGCGTCGGCAGCGCGGCGGTACGGACGATGTGCGCACAGCCCGTCGAGCGCAGCCGGCGCAGGCGCGGGACCAGGACGTCGATCCGCTCCAGGGACGGCAGCGGGGGAGCCGACGAGAAGCCGTGGAGGTTCAAGGCCGCCAGGCCGGTGATCATCGCCTCGGAGTAGACGGGCCGGTGCGGGTCGTCCGCCGTCGGCTGGACCGGTACGCCGGGGGCCGACTCGCGCGCCGCGTACAGCAGCACCGCGTGCAGCCGTTCCTCGCTGGTCGGCGGGCCGGGGTGCAGCAGGTACACGCCCGGCAGGATCTGCTGCCAGGGCCCGCCGGCCCGGCACTGCTCGTTCATCTCGGACGGGGAGACGCCGTGCGAGCGCAGATGCGCCGTGGTCAGGACGCGCCGCTGGACGTCCGAGAGGTGGCGCAGGGGGCGGGGGGAGAGCGGGGTGTTGTGGTTCATGCGATCGGCATTCCGCTTCCGGTCCGCCCCTTAACCGCTGTTACGCGCCCGTCGACAAACCAGGACAAGCCCGCGCTAAAGGACGGGTGTTCGGATGCCGAGTAGGCACCGAAAACCCCTGGTCCGGATGGGTGGGACCAGGGGTTACGGTCATAATGGCCTGAATTTCGTAACGGTGGCCGTCCGTCGAATCATTGGCCAAAGCCGGGCGGCGTCAGCGGCCGGGTCGCACCCCGCCCCGACCCCCGACCCCCGGCCACCCCGCCGCCTCCGCTCACGCCTCCGCGTCGCGCGCCTGTCCCCGCAGGGCCCGTGCCAGGTCGTCGCGCGCCTCCAGGACCAGCCGGCGCAGCGCGGGCGCGGCGTCCTCGTGCGCCGACAGCCACGCGTCCGTCGCCGCCAGCGTCTCCGGGGAGTCCTGGAGCGACGGGAACAGGCCCGACACCACGTCCATGCCGATCTGGATGGACCGCTCGGCCCACACCCGCTCGATCGCCGCGAAGTACTTCTCGGCGTACGGCGCGATCAGCTCCCGCTGCGACGGCTGAGCGAAGCCCGCGATGGTGGCCCCCACCAGCGCGTTCGACAGCGCGTCCGACTCCACGACCTGCGCCCAGGCCTGCGCCTTGACCGCCTCCAGGGGCCGGGCGGCGAGGCAGCGGACCTGGTGGCGCTTGCCCGACGCCGTGTCGTCCCGGGCGAGCTCGGCGGCCAGCACGGCCTCGTCCGCGACGCCGTGCGCGGCCAGCGGCTCCAGGAACGACCAGCGCAGCTCCTGGTCGACCTCCAGCCCCTCGATGTCCTCCGTGCCGTCCAGCAGGCCCTTCAGCAGCTGGAGGTCGGCCCCGCCCGACGCCACCGTGGCGAAGAACCGCGCCCACGCCAGCTGGTGCTCGCTGCCCGGCGCGGCCTGGCGCAGCTCCTTCAGCGCGCCCTCGGCCAGCAGCCGCTCACCGGCCGCACGCCAGTCCGGCGCCGCGTAGTGGACCAGCGCCGAGTTCGCCCAGGCGTGCAGCATCTGGAGCACGCCGATGTCCGACTCCCGCCCGGCGAACCGCAGCACCAGGTCCACGAAGTCCCGGGCGGGCAGCAGCGCGTCGCGTGTCATGTTCCACAGCGCCGACCAGCACAGGGCGCGCGCCAGCGGGTCGGTGATGCCGCCCAGCGCCTCCCGCAGCGTGTCCAGCGACGTCTCGTCGAAGCGGGTCTTGCAGTACGTCAGGTCGTCGTCGTTGACCAGCACCAGCTCCGGCGCCTCGGCGCCCGCCAGCTCCGTCACGAGCGTGCGCGGGCCGGCGACGTCCGCCTCCGCCTGCGCGTACCGCTCCAGGGCGCCGGCCTCCGTACGGCGGTACAGGCCGACCGCGACGCGGTGCGGGCGCAGCTCGGGGTGGGACTCGGCGGCCTCCTGGAGCACCGCCAGCTCCTGGACGCGGCCATCGGCGTCCAGCAGGATCTGCGGGGTCAGCGAGTTGACGCCCGCCGTCTGCAGCCAGGCGCGCGCCCAGGTGCCCATGTCGCGGCCGCTGGTCTCCTCCAGGGCCGACAGCAGGTCGCCGAGGCGCGTGTTGCCGTAAGCGTGACGCTTGAAGTAGCGGCGGGCACCCTCCAGGAACGCGTCCTGACCGACGTACGCCACCAGCTGCTTGAGCACCGACGCGCCCTTGGCGTACGTGATGCCGTCGAAGTTCAGCTTGGCGTCCTCCAGGTCACGGATGTCGGCCGTGATCGGGTGCGTGGACGGCAGCTGGTCGGCCCGGTAGGCCCAGGCCTTGCGGCGGTTGGCGAAGGTGATCCAGGCGTCCTTGAAGCGGGTCGCGCCGACGTTCGCGAACGTGCCCATGAAGTCCGCGAAGGACTCCTTCAGCCACAGGTCGTCCCACCACTCCATGGTGACCAGGTCGCCGAACCACATGTGCGCCATCTCGTGCAGCACCACGTTCGCCCGGGCCTCGTACGACGCCTGCGTCACCTTGCCGCGGAAGATGAACTCCTCCCGGAAGGTCACCAGGCCCGGGTTCTCCATCGCGCCCAGGTTGTACTCGGGCACGAACGCCTGGTCGTACTTCCCGAAGGGGTACGGGTAGTCGAAGTGGTCGTGGAAGAAGTCCAGGCCCTGCTTGGTGACCAGGAAGACGTCGTCGGCGTCGAAGTGCGGCGCGAGGCCCTTGCGGCACAGCGCGCCGAGGGGGATCTCCAGCGTGGTGCCGTCGGCGAAGGTGCGGGAGTAGGAGTCCGTCACGTAGTGGTACGGGCCCGCGACGACGCAGGTGATGTACGTCGAGATCGGCTTCGTCTCCGCGAACCGCCAGACCCCGTCCGTCTGCTGCCCCGCGCCGTTGCTCCAGACCGTCCAGCCCTCGGGCGCGCGCACCTCGAAGCGGAAGGGGGCCTTGAGGTCGGGCTGCTCGAAGTTGGCGAAGACCCGACGGGAGTCCGCCGGTTCGTACTGCGTGTAGAGGTAGACCTCGCCGTCCTCGGGGTCGACGAAGCGGTGCAGGCCCTCGCCGGTGCGGGAGTAGGCGCACTGGGCGTCCACCACCAGCTCGTTCTCCGCAGCGAGGTCCTCCAGGGCGATCCGGGAGCCGTCGAAGACCTCGCTCGGGTCGAGGTCCTTGCCGTTGAGGGAGACCGCGGTGACGCTCGGGGCGATCAGGTCCGCGAAGCTGGTGGCGCCGGGTTCGGCGCAGCGGAAGCGGATCGTGGTGACCGAGCGGAAGGTGCGCGGCTCGCCCTGCGCGTCGCCGATGGCGGACCGCACGTCGAGGGAGACGTCGTACCCGTCGACGGACAGCAGGGCGGCCCGCTCCCGGGCTTCGTCACGGGACAGGTTCTCACCGGGCACGGGTGGCACTCCCTCGGGGTGGTGATCAGTCAAGCGGACAGCACCGATCCTGCCATGTGCCACTGACGCCGGGGAGCAGGGAACGGGTCGGGCGGCCGGTAATGACCGGAGCGGCCGGGAATGACGGTCGGGCCGCGGTTGTTCAAGCCTTCAAGTACCACGTCCTGAGGAGAGCCATGCCCGAGACCGCCGGCAGCACCACCGCCCCGACCCCCGTCGACTTCTGGTTCGACCCGCTGTGTCCCTGGGCCTGGATGACCTCCCGCTGGGTCCTGGAGGTGGAGAAGGTCCGTGACATCGAGGTGCGCTGGCACATCATGAGCCTGGCCGTGCTGAACGAGGACCGGCTCGACGAGCTCTCCGAGGGATACCGCGAGCTGCTCACCACCAAGGCGTGGGCGCCCGTGCGCGTGGTCACCGCCGCCTGGCAGAAGCACGGCGACGACGTACTCGGCCCCCTTTACACCGCGCTCGGCACCCGTGTCCACACCAACGGCGAGGGCCCCACGCGGGAGGCGCTCGTCGGCGCGCTCGCCGACGTCGGCCTGCCCGCCGACCTCATCGACTACGCCGACCAGGAGGACTTCGAGTTCGAGGCCGAGCTGCGCGCCTCCCACAAGGAGGGCATCAGCCAGGTCGGCCAGGACGTCGGCACCCCGATCATCTCCCTGCCCGGCCCCGACGGCGAGCAGATCGCCTTCTTCGGCCCGGTCGTCACCCCCGCCCCCAAGGGCGAGCAGGCGGCCCGCCTCTGGGACGGCACCATCGCGGTGGCATCGGTCCCGGGCTTCTACGAGATCAAGCGGACCCGCACCAAGGGCCCGGACTTCAGCAACCTGTAGGTCCGTAGGTCCCGTACGGCAGGAAGGCCCCCGCGAGTGACGTCACTCGCGGGGGCCTTCCTGATGCCGGCGTCAGCGCGTGGCGCGCCGGCGCTGCCAGGCGTAGCCGACTGTCGCCAGGAACAGCGTCATGCCGCCCGTCGAGTACAGCTGGATCCGGGTGTCCGGCTCGCGGGCCATCAGCACGAAGATCGCCGCCATGCCGGCCAGGGCCACCCAGGTCAGCACCGGGAACGCCCACATGCGGACGGTGAGCTTCTCCGGTGCCTCCCGTTCCAGTCGCCGGCGCAGCCGCAGCTGCGACACGGCGATGAAGACCCAGACGACGAGGATGACCGCGCCGATCATGTTCAGCAGCCAGCTGAACACGTCGTTCGGGCGCCAGTAGCTGAGGACCACGCACGCGAAGCCGAAGACGCAGGAGGCGAGGACGGCGATCCGCGGGACGCCGCCGGAGACCCGGCCCAGGGCCCGCGGACCCTGACCGCGCTGGACCAGGGAGTAGGCGATGCGCGAGGAGCCGTAGATGTTGGCGTTCATCGCCGACAGCAGGGCGACCAGGACGACCACCTTCATGACCTGCCCGGCGCCGGGGATGCCGAGTTCGTCGAGGGCGGCGACGTAGGGGCCCTTCTCGGCGATGGCCTTCGAGTCCCACGGAACGAGCGTCACCACGACCGCCATCGAGCCGATGTAGAACAGCGCGATGCGCCACATGGCCGTACGGACCGCGCTCGCCACGCCCTTGACCGGGTCCTCCGACTCGGCGGCCGCGATGGTCACCGTCTCCATGCCGCCGTAGGCGAACACCGAGGCGAGGATGCCGATGATCAGGCCCTCGCCGCCGCCGGGGAGGAAGTCGGTGAGATTGCTCGTGCCGGGGGAGTCCGTGCCGGGCAGCACGCCGAGGATCGCCAGGGTGCCGAGCACCAGGAACAGGCTGATCGCACCGACCTTCAGGGCCGCGAACCAGAACTCGAACTCACCGAAGTTCTTCACCGCGGCCAGGTTCGCGCCGCAGAAGACGACCATGAACAGCGCCACCCAGGCCCACTCCGGGGTACCCGGCAGCCAGCCCGTCACGATCTTCGCGGCGCCGATGCCCTCCAGGCCCACGGCCGTGCAGAGCAGCACCCAGAAGGACCAGCCCGCGGTGAAGCCCGCCCAGGGGCCGATGGCCCGTTCGGCGTGCGCGGAGAAGGAGCCCGAGGAGGGGTGGGCGGCGGACATCTCGCCGAGCATCCGCATCACCAGCATCACGAGGAGACCGGAGAGGCTGTAGGCGACGACGATCGAGGGACCGGCGGCGGCGATACCGGCGCCGGATCCCACGAAGAGCCCGGCGCCGATGACTCCGCCGAGGGCGATCATCGACAGATGGCGCTGCTTGAGGCCGTGGGAGAGGGGCACGCCGTCCTGCTGCTGCGGCGGTGTAGGTGTCCCGACGGTGGTGGTGCTGGGCATGGGCGCGGCTCGTCCAATGCGTGAGATGGGCAAAAACGCCCCACAGTCTGGGCGGGGACCGGGGAGGAGGGCATCGCTGTCCGCTATCCGGACAGCAAGGGCACGTTCCGTGATCAGGACATGGCATGTGAGCGAGGCCGCGCGGGCCCCGTGACCTGCGTCACCGCCCGGTGGGTGTAGGGCGCAGTCTTTGTACGGAGCACACCAAGCCCGCCCGCCCCCCTTTGTCGACTACTGACCGTGATCGGGCGGAGCCCCTGGGATAGCGTCGACGCGTCCCCTTGTGCCCCCGATCCGCGGAGTCCCCATGAGCACCGCCGCCCCCGCCGCCCGCACCGGGCAGGTCCTCGCCGACCTGCTTCCGGCCTCCCGCGTCCGCGACCTCGCCCTGGTCGTCGGCGGCGCCGCCCTCACCGGCCTCGCGGCCCAGCTGTCGGTGCCCGTGCCCGGCTCCCCGGTCCCGGTGACCGGCCAGACCTTCGCCGCGCTGCTCGTCGGCACCTCCCTCGGCGCCGGCCGCGGCTTCCTCTCCCTCGCCCTGTACGCACTGCTGGGCGTCGCCGGCGTGCCGTGGTTCGCGGAGGGCTCCTCCGGCGCGGCCGCCCCGTCGTTCGGCTACATCCTCGGCATGCTGCTGGCCTCGACCGTCGTCGGCGCGCTGGCCCGCCGCGGCGCCGACCGCGGCGTGTGGCGGACGGCGGCCACCATGCTGCTCGGCACGGCGATCATCTACGCCATCGGCGTCCCGTACCTCGCCCTGGCGACCGGCATGTCCGCCTCCGCCGCGATCGCCGCCGGCCTCACGCCGTTCCTGATCGGCGACGCCCTGAAGGCCGCCCTGGCGATGGGCCTGCTGCCCACCGCCTGGACGCTCGTCGACAAGCGTTAGTCAACGCTCGGTCCCCGGCGTTCGCCGGGTTCAGTTCCAGCTGAAGAGGTTCGCCGGGTCGTACCGCGACTTGAGGTCGGCGAGCCTCTTCGCCGTTTCCGCGTCGAAGAGGCCCTCGGTGCGGTCCCCGGTGCCGAAGGCGAAGCTGACCGACCGTCCGATGGTGTCCGGCGCGAGCAGCTCGAACAGCGGGTCGAGCAGCGCCCGCCCCGCCGCCCACTCCCCGGGCGCCAGCAGCCGCATCACGAACCGCCCCTCACGGTGGGGCACCGCGTTCGGCGCGGACCGCGCGAGCGCGCCCCCGAGGTGATTGAGCTGTACGACGCACCGCCCGAGGGCGTCCGGCCCGGTGCGGGCGATCAGCTCGGCGGCCCGCTCCAGATCCAGCTCCCGCAGCACGGCGCTGTCCCCGTAGTAGGCGTGCGGGAAGTCGGGGTCGGTGTGGATCGTGTGGCTCTCGGCGTACGGCATCTCCCGCAGCGTGTCGAACAGGGCCGGGCCCAGCTCCCGCAGCGGTGCGACGAGTTCGGCGCCGTCCGGGCCGGTGTACGCGACGCGGACCGCGATCACGTACCGCCCCCGCAGATGCGGCGGCAGCGCCGGCAGGTCCGGGTACGGCACGGCGACGAGGCACGAGGTCAGCCCGTCCGGCACGGTCCGCGTCCACGCCTCGTACGCGCGCAGCGCCGCCACCGGGTCGATCTCCCGGCCGTCGAAGCCGAGCGCGCCGCCGTAGAGCGTGGCCACGGGGACGAGGTCGATCTCCAGCTCGGTGACGACGCCGAGGCCGTGGCCGCCCCCGAGCAGGCCCCAGTAGAGCTCGGAGTCCGGGGTGACATGGCGCAGTTCGCCGTCGGCGGTGACGACGTCCAGGGAGCGGACGTGGTCGGCGGCGTACCCGAACTCCCGGGCCAGGATGCCCAGTCCGCCGGCGAGGGTGTAGGAGACGGCGCCGACGCTGGGCGCGGAGCCATTGAGCGGGGCGAGCCCGTGCGGTGCGGCGGCGGCGACCACCTGGCCCCATCGCACGCCCGCCTGGACGCGGACGGTACGGGCCTCGGGGTCGACGGTCAGGCCGTCCATGCGACGCGTGGAGATCAGCAGGCCGCCCTGCGAGCTGCCCGGCAGCCCGTGTCCTGTGGCCTGCACCCGGACGGTCAGACCGCGCTCGGCCGCGTGGCGTACGGCGGCGACCACGTCCTCGGCGCCGGAGGCGATGGCGATCACCTCGGGCTTTCGTCCGAACCCGGTCTGGAATCCCGCGAGTTCGTCGTCGTAGCCGGGGTCGCCGGGGCTGAGAAGGGTCGGTGCGGTGTCCTTGGAGAAGGTCATGAGGGACAGCATGGCCGGATTACCTGACGGCTCGCGTCAGGTAATCCGGCCGATCGCGATCAGTTCTGGCCAGATCGGGCGGGCCGCCGCCGCGACCACCACAGACCCGCCGCGCCCGCCGCGAGAAGGGCGCCGCCGGCCGCGCCCAGCGGCAGGACGTCACGGTCGAAGCCGGTGTTCGGCAGCCGGTCCCCGCCCGGCCCGACCGGCTTGTTGTCGGTGCCGAGCAGCAGCGGGGTGGCGGGCGCGTTCGGCGACGGATTGGTCGTCCCGAACGGCACCGGCCCCTGCTGCCAGTACGTCTTCTTGCCGTCGCCGGTCTGCACGGGCAGACAGATCTTCCCGGTCCCGGCGAGATCGAACGTCGCGTCCACCGCGTACGACTTCGACGCCCCGGCCGCCAGATCGTCGATGGGGCAGGAGAACCCGCTGTTCGAGCCCTTCGGGAGATCCCCGGTGGCAATAGCCGAACAACCCTGAACGTTTTTGACCGTCAGTCCGTCGAAACCGACGACCAGAAGCCGGATCTTTCCGCTGTTCTTGGTCCCCTCGTTCTTCACCGTGGCGGTGATCGCCGTCTCTTTCGAGCTGTTGTCCACCGAGATTTTCTCCGGCAGTGACGTGGTCGGCTTCACGCCCGCCGGTGCCGCGTCCACGGCCTTTCCCCCTTTTCCGCTCCCGGGCCCCTGGTCATCCGCGACGGCGGTGGCGGAAAGGATCAACATCGCCGAGAAAGATGCTGTGACCAGCGATCCTGTGATGGCCGTCAGTCGCGTCGGCATACGACGAGAACTCATGTTCGCCCCCCTTGGCTGCGCCTGAATTCGCAGTACTTGAAGAGGTACCACAAGATTTCTCCGCACTATGCTGGTACCGCCTGAAGTGTGACCATTGTGTTTCAGTCGGGACGGCAGATGGAGGGGGTGCGGCGGATTGCCGGGGAATATGGGAAATATGGGGAGCGGCGGCAGCGGCGGTATACCGGGGCTGCTGGTGACGGGCCGATATCGGTTGGTCGAAATCATCGGACAGGGGGGAATGGGGCGGGTGTGGCGGGCCGCCGACGAAATGCTCCACCGGCAGGTCGCGGTGAAGGAGATACGCATCGACGGCCTCGACGCCGAGGACATCCGCACCCGCCGTGAGCGCACCCTCCGGGAGGCCCGGGCCACCGCCCGCATCGACCACCCCAACGTCGTACGGGTCTACGACGTGGTCGACGAGGGCGAACGCCTGTGGATCGTCATGGAGTTGGTCGCCGGCCGCTCCCTGGAGCGGATCATGGCCGAAGACGGCCCCCTGGGCCCCCGCGAGGCCGCCCGGATCGGGCTCGGCCTGGTCGCCGCCCTGCGCCAGGTGCACGCCGGGGGCGTCCTGCACCGGGACATCAAGCCCGGCAACGTGCTGGTCGAGTCCGGCGGGCGGCGGGTCGTGCTGACCGACTTCGGCATCGCCGCCATCCAGGACGCGAAGGCGCTCACCATGGTCGGCATGCTGGTCGGCTCACCCGACTACATGGCCCCCGAGCGCGTCTCCGGCCGCCCCCAGGGCCCGCCGTCCGACATCTGGTCCCTGGGCGCCACCCTGTGCGCCGCCCTGGCCGGCCACTCCCCGTTCTCCCGCGACACGACCCTGGCGACCCTGCACGCGGTCCTCTACGAGGAGCCCGAACTGCCCGCCTCGGCAGGGCCGTTGTCACGCATCCTGGCGGCCCTGCTGACCAAGGAGCCGGAGACCCGCCCGACCCTGACCGAGGTGGACGAGGCACTCGGGCCGGTGGCGTATCCGGTACGACAGGGCCGACCCGTCGATCTGGCCAAACGCACGGCGCCGGCGACGCCTTCGTTGCCCGTGCAGCCCGTGTCACCGGCGCCCGTACGGCCCGAACAGCCTGAATCACCGGCGCCCGCACAGCCCGTAACGCCCGTATCTCCGCCGCCCGTACGACCCGGGACCCCACCTCCACCCCCGCACCCGGCGTCCCCGCACCCCGAGTCCCCGGCCGGTGGGTCCCCGCATCCGGCGGAGGCCCTCACCCTCTGCGCCGGGCCCAGGATCTCCACCGCTCCCACCCGTTCCGCACCCGCGCCGGACCCGGACCGAGGGCGGCGCCGCGCGGGCCGTCGTACGAGTGGACGGACCGCCCTGCTGGCCGCCGCCGGAGTCGTGACCGCCGGGGTCGTCGCGGCGGTCGTGCTGGCGGTCGCCCCTGGGGCGCACCACGATGAGGGCGCCACGGCGGCACCGGCGCAGGCCTCCTCCGGAGCCCCGGCCTCGGCCCTCGGCACGACGTCCCCCTCGCCCACCGTGGAGGGCACCGCCCGCCCCCGCAGCCTGCCGCCGGGCGCGCACCAGGAGGCGGGCGGATACGCGTGGGCGACACCGAAGGGCTGGCAGCGGGATGTGAAGACGGGCGCGGAGGTGCACTACACGTCCCCGGACGGCACCCAGGAGCTCGTGGCGAAGTCGTCCCTGGCCCGGGGCGACCTCATGGAGAGCTGGCGGACGTCGGAGCAGAACGCCCACCAGGGGCGGGACTACCGGAAGATCCGCCTGGAGGAGACGACGTTCCGGGACCGGCCGGCGGTCGTCTGGGAGTACACCTTCACGCTTCAGGGCACCCGCTGGCACGCCCGGCTCCTCGGCTTCGACGAGGACGGCAAGTCGTACCAGATCAACACCTGGTACCGGCCGGGAGTGGAGGCGGATGCCCTGAAGACCTACGAGAAGGTGAAGGACAGCTTCACCGTGCTGTGACGGCTGGGGCCGTCCTAACGTGCGGCGTCGACTTCGGCCCTGCCCCTGGCCACCTTCTCCTTCACGAAGGAGACGGCCAGCACGACCGCCGCGACCAGTAGCGACAGCAGCACGGTCTCGCGTCCGTCGTGCTCGGTGTCGGTCAGCATGTAGCCGAGGACGAAGACGATGAGCGCGATGGCCGCCCACGTCAGGTACGGGTACAGCCACATCCGCACGACGAGCCTGTCCGGCGTCTCGGCCTGGATGATCTTCCGCATGCGCAGCTGCGAGAAGCAGATGGCCAGCCACACGAAGAGGGCGACCGCGCCGGAGGAGTTGACGAGGAAGAGGAAGACGGTGTCCGGGTAGGCGTAGTTGAAGAACACCGCGACGAAGCCGAACACGACCGACGCGAGGATGGCGGCCATCGGCACGCCGCGCGAGGTGGTCCGGGCGAACGCCTTCGGGGCGTCGCCCCGCTCGCCGAGCGAGAAGGCCATGCGGGAGGCCGTGTACAGCCCGGAGTTGAGGCACGACAGCACCGAGGTCAGCACGATGAAGTTCATGATCTGACCGGCGTGCGCGATCCCGAGGGAGTCCAGGGCGGCGACGTAGGAGCCCTTGTCGGCGATCGACTTGTCGTTCCACGGCAGCAGCGTCACGACCACGAAGATCGACCCGAGGTAGAAGACGCCGATGCGCCAGATGATGCTGTTCGTCGACTTGGTGACGGCCCGCTGCGGGTCCTCGGACTCGCCGGCGGCCAGGGTGGCGATCTCGCTGCCCATGAAGGAGAAGACGACGAGCAGGACACCGGTGAGGATGGCGCCGGGCCCGTTGGGCAGGAAGCCGCCGTGGTCGGTGAGGTTGCCGAGACCGGCCTTGTCGGCGTCGACGCCGGGCAGCACACCGAAGACGGCGAGGCCGCCGACGACGATGAACGCGGCGATGGCGACGACCTTGATACCGGCGAACCAGAACTCGAACTCACCGTAGGAGGCGACGGAGACGAGGTTCGTGGCGGTCAGCACCACCATCACGATGAGCGCCCAGCCCCACTGGGGCACGGCCGGGACCCACGATTCCAGGATCTTGGCGCCGGCGGTCGCCTCGACGGCGAGCACGACGACCCAGAAGAACCAGTACAGCCAGCCGATGGAGAAGCCGGCCCAGCGGCCGAGCGCCCGGTCGGCGTGGGCGGAGAAGGAACCCGAGGTCGGGTTGGCGGCGGACATCTCGCCCAGCATCCGCATCACCAGCACCACGAGCGTGCCGACGAGGGCGTAGGAGAGGAGGATGCCGGGTCCGGCGGTGGCGATTCCGGAACTGGAACCGACGAAGAGGCCGGCGCCGATGACACCGCCGATGGCGATCATCGACAGATGCCGGTTCTTGAGCCCTGCGTGGAGGCCGGATCCGGGTTCTCCGGTGGGGTTCGGCCGGCCGGGTGCGGCCTTCGACAAGGTCGGCTGCGAGGTCATGGATGGATTTCCTTTGCGCCGCTTGAGGGGACTCCCGTACGAGCGGTGTACGAGCCGGTCCAGTGAATCGGAGGTGAATGGATTCGGAAACCTATGATTCCGGATCGTTACTTGAGGTTTTCCTGAGGTTCTGTAGTATTCGCCCGGTGGGGTGCGCCCCGTTCGGCGCCCGGAACCCGGCCCTGCGGGTCGGCAACCCGCATGTCACACTGCATGCCATGCGCGTGTATCTCGGCTCGGACCATGCGGGCTACGAACTCAAGAACCACCTCGTCGACTGGCTGAAGGCGGCCGGTCACGACCCCGTCGACTGCGGCCCCCACATCTACGACGCCCAGGACGACTACCCGCCCTTCTGCCTCCGCGCCGCGGAGCGGACGGCCGCGGACCCCGACTCCCTCGGCATCGTCATCGGCGGCTCCGGCAACGGTGAGCAGATCGCCGCGAACAAGGTCAAGGGCGTCCGCGCGGCCCTCGCCTGGAGCGAGGAGACGGCGGCGCTGGGCCGCCAGCACAACAACGCCAACGTCGTGGCGGTGGGCGCGCGCATGCACAGCCAGGAGGAGGCGACGAAGTTCGTCGAGATCTTCCTGGGCACGCCGTTCTCGCAGGACGAGCGCCACATCCGCCGCATCGACATGCTGTCGGGGTACGAGACGACGGGCGACCTGCCGCCGATCCCGGCGCATCACCCGCAGCAGTAGGTCAGCAGTAGGGCTTTGCGCTCACCCATCACCCCACTGGAAACGGGTGGTGGGTGGGCATAGGTCAGGGGGCCCAGGGGGCGGAGCCCCTTGGCGGGGTCCGGGGCAGAGCCCCGGGACGACGGTCACGAAGGGAAACGCAGCTGTGCCGGAAGGGCACACGATCCACCGCCTGGCCCAGGACTACGCCGGCGCGTTCCTCGGCACGACCCCCCGCCTGACCAGCCCCCAGGGCAAGTTCACCGACGCCACCGACCTCCTCACCGGCGCCGAACTCACCCACACCGAGGCCCACGGCAAACACCTCTTCCTCGGCTTCCGCGACACCGACTGGATCCACATCCACCTCGGCCTCTTCGGCAAGGTCACCTTCGGCGCCGCCCCCGCACCCCCGCCCACGGACACCGTCCGCCTCCGCCTCGCGACCAGCACGGCGTACGTCGACCTGCGCGGCCCGACGACCTGCGCCCTGATCACGGACGCGGAGAAGCGCGCGATACACGACCGCCTCGGCCCCGACCCCCTCCGCGACGACGCCGACCCCCAGGCCGCGTACCGACGGATCTCCCGCAGCCGTACGACGATCGCGGCCCTCCTCATGGACCAGAAGGTCGTCGCCGGCGTCGGCAACGTCTACCGCGCCGAAGTCCTCTTCCGGCACGGCATCGACCCGTACCGCACCGGCAGGGACATCACCCCCGCCGAGTGGGACGCCCTCTGGCACGACCTCGTCGCCCTCATGCGCGAGGGCGTGCGCAACAACCGCATCGACACGGTCCGCCCCGAGCACACCCCGGAGGCGATGGGCCGCCCGCCCCGCGTGGACGACCACGGCGGCGAGGTCTACGTCTACCGCCGGGCCACCCTCCCCTGCCACCTCTGCGGCGACGGCATCCGCACCGCCGACCTGGCGGCCCGCAACCTCTTCTGGTGCCCGACCTGCCAGAAACCCTGAGACCGCCCGACCGACACTTCGTGCCGGAGCCACCGGCGCTCCAGAAGTCGTACGGACGCGGGCCGGTCGTACGCCATGGACCCATGCCTACCAGGGCAATTCGGGACAAGCGAGGGGATTTCTCTCTCCTGCCACGCGAGCGCTTTCCGTGCCGTTCACTGTGAAGTCGGGCCTCGGACGGGGGACAAGTGGGACCTCCCGTGCCAAGCGACGGGTTCGATGGATAGGGTCCCGAACTAATGGCAGCAGGACGAGAGCGGCGCTCGGAAGCCGAGACGTTCACGGCCCGGTTGAAGCACCTGATGCACCGGGTCCGCACCGGCGTGCGCAAAAGCGCCGTCGACTACTTCCGCGGCGACGGATCCGACTGGATCGCGCTGGCCGGCCTGCTGCTCACGATCCCGCTGATCGCCGCCACCACCCTCGTCAACGAGGTGTGGTGCTCCCCGGCCGCCCTGGTCCTCCCGATCGTGGCCGGCGGCATCCTGCTGCGCCCGGCGAGCCTGCTCGGCCTGTACGCGGCGGCCGCCACGGCCCTGATCGTCGAATCGGTGCGGCTCGGCCCGTACACCGAGGGCCCCTCCAGGGTCACCCCGGGCGTGGTCCTCGTCGTGGCGGCATGCGGTTTCTTCGGCCTGCTGATCGCCCAGTTCCGCAGCAGGGTGGGCGTGCCCTGGCGGCGCGGCGGCACGATGCTCTTCGACCTGCGCGAGCGCATCCGGGTGCAGAGCAAGCTGCCGAAGCTCCCGCAGGGCTGGCACCGAGAGATGGCGCTGAGACCGGCCGGGGGCCAGTCGTTCTCCGGTGACTTCGTTGTCGCGGCACGCACCAACGGCGGCCGGACCCTGGAGGTCGTCCTCACCGACGTCTCCGGCAAGGGCATGGACGCCGGGTCGCGCGCCCTGCTTCTCTCCGGCGCCTTCGGCGGCCTGCTCGGCTCCCTGCCCCCGCACGCCTTCCTCCCCGCCGCCAACGGCTATCTCCTCCGCCAGGACTGGGATGAGGGCTTCGCCACCTCCATCCACCTGGTCCTCGACCTGGACTCCGGGGACTACGAGCTGTACTCCGCGGGCCACCCGCCGGGCCTCCAGCTCAGCGCGGGCAGCGGCCGCTGGGAGGAGAAGGCGGCCGAGGGCCCACTGCTGGGGGTGTACGACGGCGCCCAGTTCGACCCGGTGAAGGGCTCGCTGCGGCCGGGGGACGTACTGATGCTGTTCACGGACGGCCTGGTGGAGACGTCCGACCGCGACATCGTCGAGGGCATCGACCGGCTGACCGGCGAGGCCGACCGCTATGTGGCCGGCGGCTTCCAGGGTGCGGCCTGGCATCTGATCGAGGCGGTCGCGAAGGACGTCAACGACGACCGGGCCCTGCTGCTGATCTGCCGCGAGGGCCCCACGGCGACGGCACCGCCCGCCTCCCTGCCAACTCCCTACTGACAGACGCACGTTGGCCGTGCCCGTTGTGCGAGGATCGAGAGGATTGCCCTCTCCGGTCGGTCATGTGTTTGTGCCACGTCCGTAACTGGCGGGGGTTATCGATTGCATGAGCAATGGGGGAGTTGCTACAGATGAGATGCGCGGGCCGCGCCAAGGCGGCCCGTGACGAGAGACCCTCATGGGGGAGGCGGGTTCGGGTATGAAGTTCGACATGGGTGCGCAGACGCTGTCGACGCTGATGCGTGATTCGCGTGGTTCGAGTGATGAACTGGGTACGTTGATCCGGTTGTTGGTGCAGGCGGCGCAGCCGTTGGAGGGGAAGTTCAACGGTACGGGTCGGCAGCGGTTCGATGCGTTCAAGGCGCGTGCGGATGAGATCACGAGTGAGTTGAACGGGTCGTTGTCGGCGATCCTGGGTGGTCAGTCGGGGATGGAGTCGGCGTTCGCTTCTGGTGATCAGGAGCAGGGTGAGAACGCGCAGCAGCAGATGGCAGCTGCGAACTTCGACGCGGCCCGGTTCGGTGCCCGTTAGAGCTGCTGGTCGGCTGAGTCAGGTTTTCTTCTTCTTCACGGGGAGTGTGTGATGGCGGGTTCGGGTCAGGATCGTCGGTCGTACGACATTGGTGCGTCGACGGATGCGCAGGGGAACATCCAGGCGGTGGTGGCGCGTCTGGAGACGGTGATCGGTGAGCGTGACCGTCAGGTGAAGGCTGCGATGGCGGACTTCACGGCGGATGGTGTGGCGGATGAGTACCACGGCAAGGAGCAGCGGTGGACGAACGCGTCGAACGAGGTGAAGAACATCATCGCGCTGCTGAAGTCGACGCTGGAGAAGAACGACGGTACGGCGCAGTCGACGCTGGCGAAGGCCAAGTCGGCGGTCGACAACATCGGCTGACACGCCGCTGAGTCGGATCTGTAGTTCCTGATGTACGGGGGTTGATCGTGCCTGGCTGGGATCTGAAGCCGCAGGGTATTTCGCATGTGCTGAAGACGACCGGTGAGACGGCGGGGCATCTGGAGACGCACGCGAAGTCGTTCGGCGACAATCTGTCGTCGGCGGCAACCAGCGCGGGCACGATCTCCGCGGACGCGCCGGCGGCGGACGGCAAGCAGGCGGCGGGCGGTCTCGTAGCGCTCGCCCTGTCGCAGTGGGCGGAGCGGTCGTCGAAGGACCTGCAGTTCGTGGCCGCGAGGGCCGGCAAGTCGTTGCAGGGTGTGGTCGACGCGACGACGGCGTACCTGAACGGTGACGAGGAGATGGCGGCCGAGGCGCAGCGCAACACCCTCGCCGCCCCGAAGATCGATGCCCCGGGGGTGGGCAAAGCGTGATCAAGCCTGATCAGATTCCTCAGTTCACCGGCAATCTGGCCCAACTGGAGCTGGACCACGCCGCGTTGAAGAAGGACGCGACGAACATC
>NZ_JBVIMA010000012.1:0-173135 GCF_055580085.1 Streptomyces sp. NPDC032126 | reverse complement strand
GTACTGCAGGGGGGACCCTGTGGGAGAGTAGGACACCGCCGAACAATCATTGTGGGAAACCCCGCACCGTTATGGTGCGGGGTTTTCTGCGTTTATGGCTCTTGTTTACGGCTCTTTTCGGCTTACGATCACCGCATGGACTATGACGTGCGAGCCATACGGGCCGACGAGTGGGCCGCGGTGAAGGAGCTGCGGCTGGCCTCATTGCGGGATCCCCTGGCTCACCTGGCCTTCGTCGACACGTATGAGAACGCGCTCGCACGGCCCGATTCCTTCTGGCAGGAGCGGGCCGCGGGGGCCGCGGAAGGCGCCACCGGGGCACGGCAGTTCGTGGCCGAGGCCGGCGACGGGGCGTGGGTGGGATCGCTGGCCGTGCTGCTGGAGGAGCCCGGTACGCGGGACTGGGCGGGGTTTCCCGTCGAGCGGCGGCAGGGGCATGTCGTAGGTGTGTATGTGCGGCCCGCTTGGCGGGGGTCCGGGGTGAGCAAGGCGCTGTTCGAGGCGGGGCTGGCGTGGGCCTGGGAGCGGGACGTGGAGCGGGTCCGGCTCATCGTGCATCAGGAGAACGGGCCGGCTCAGGCGCTCTATCGCAGGCTGGGGTTCGTGCCCAGCGGGGTGACCGTGCCGTTGGACGGCGAGGGCGGGGAGTCCGAGTTGGAGTTCGTGCTGGACAGGTCGTAGCGGCCTCTTCGCGGGGGCGCGACTCAGACGGGGAGTTCCGTGTGGGGCCAGCGGGCCCTCGCCTGTTCGCGGGAGCGGAGGAGCGCGAGGGTGGGGAGGCCGTGGTCCTTGCCCTCGGCGAGGAGGTCAGGGAGCTGGGGGAGCGGGGCGACGGCCGCCACGTCGTCCAGGATCAGCGTGAGTGGTGGGTCGAGGCGGCCGGAGGGTGACCGTTCGGCCATGCGCCGGCCGCGCTCGACCACGCTTGCGAGGAGTGCCGTCAGGAACGGCATCGCGCCTGGGGTCGTACGGGGGTCCTCGATGGATTCGCCCACTACGTAAAGCGTTCCCCCTTCCGCGATGAAGGAATCCAAGGCGAGGGCGTCGGATCGGTTGGGTGTGCACGCTTCTCGGATGTTGACCGTGGTGAGGGCGGCCAGGGCCCGGGACATCAGTTCCTGGGCGATGTCCTTGCGTTCCGGGTGGGCGGTCAGGGCGGCTTCCAGTTCGCCCGCGGTGCCGGAGGACGCCTTGGGGCTGGTGCGGAGGATGCGGACGGCGTCCTGGATCTGCGTGCCCTGGGTCCAGCGGTGGACGTGGCGGATCGTGCGGCCGTCGATGGCCGCGGCGTGGAGGTAGCAGCGGAGGAGGGTTTCCGCGGTGTCGGCGATCGCCTGGTCCAGGCGGGAGGTGGGGCGGACGGGCGTGAGGAGGGCTGTCGCCCGCTCGGCCGCCCGTTGTTTCGTCTCGCAGCCGGCCGTGGGGGACCAGTGGAGGCGGGCCGGGGTGTCGCAGAGGTGGGTGGGGTCGTAGAGGAGGACGGGGCCGAGTTTGGCTCGGGGGTCCTTGGTGTTGTGCCAGAGGGTGGGGTTCGAGGTGAGGACCAGGGCGGGGCCGGGGGCGTCCTGGAGGGCTTCGGCCGCGGTGGTCTGGCGGCTTTCCCTCGGGGCGATGAGGATCTTTTCCCATCCGGCCGCCTGTGCGCCCTTGGGGGTGAGGCTGACGTCCAGGCGGGTCTCCTCGGCCTGAACCGCGTCAGCCTCCGGTGCCCTCGGCGTCGGCACTTCGTGCGCCTGTACCGCCGGCACCGGCATCTCGGGTGCGGCGGTGGCCGGCAGCGGCAGTTCATGGGAGCCCGGTGCCGTCGGCTGCTGCTCCCGTCGCCTCCTTCTCACCGCCCGCCATCTCGCCACGGTCCCCATCGTGAACACCGTCAGGACGAACAGGATCATCAGCTGGCCGATGAACAGGCCCCAGAACAGGCCGTAGCCCGAGAGCTGGCTGCCGGGGGTGTCGGGCCAGGCGCCGGTGATGTCGTGGGGGCTGCCGATCAGGTGGCGCATCGCCAGCGGGGTGCGGGTGAAGGTGACGTGGGACGGCCAGCTGCCGTGGGAGGCGTAGGCGGCGAGGCCCGTGGCCGTCCAGACCAGGAGCGTCATGCCGAGCAGGAAGGCGAGTATGCCGATCAGCAGGCCGTCCGGGATGCCGCCCTGGGCGTCCCGGACCGTGCTGGGGGCGGCACGGCCGCCCTGGTCGTCCCGTCTCACGGTCCCCCCCCTTACGCCACCGTCGATTCGGAGTCGCCCAGGTGCTGTTCCATGAACGCGGCGGCCCGCTGTTCCGCTTCCAGCTCGGCGGCGTGCAGCGCGTCGTCGTGTTCCAGGTCGGCCGAGGACTCGGTCATCGCGCGGTCCGTGAAGACCAGGGGGCGTTCCGTCTCCGTGACCAGGTGTTTGACCACCTGGACATTGCCGTTGACGTCCCAGACCGCGATGCCGGGGGTGAGGGTGGGGATGATCTCCACCGCCCACCTCGGCAGGCCGAGGACGCGGCCGGTGGCCCGTGCCTCGTCCGCCTTCTGGGCATAAATCGTCCTGGTCGACGCCATCTTGAGGATCGCCGCGGCCTCCTTCGCGGCCGCTCCGTCCACGACGTCCGAGAGGTGGTGGACGACGGCCACGAAGGACAGGCCGAGGCGGCGGCCGAACTTCAGCAGGCGCTGGAACAGCTGGGCGACGAAGGGGCTGTTGATGATGTGCCAGGCCTCCTCGACGAGGAAGATGCGCTTCTTCCGGTCGGGGCGGATCCAGGTGTGCTCCAGCCACACGCCGACGATCGCCATCAGGATGGGCATGGCGATGGAGTTGCGGTCGATGTGGGAGAGGTCGAAGACGATCAGGGGGGCGTCGAGGTCGATGCCGACGGTCGTCGGGCCGTCGAACATGCCGCGCAGGTCGCCGTCGACCAGGCGGTCCAGGACGAGGGCCACATCCAGGCCCCAGGCCCGTACGTCGTCTATGGCGACGTTCATCGCCTCGGCCGACTCGGGTTCGGGGTGGCGCAGCTGCTCGACGATGTCGGTGAGGACCGGCTGGCGTTCGACGATCGTCTCGTTGACGTAGGCGTGGGCGACCTTGAGGGCGAAGCCGGAGCGTTCGTCCAGGCCGTGGCCCATGGCGACTTCGATGATCGTGCGGAGCAGGGCCAGCTGGCCCGTCGTGGTGATCGACGGGTCGAGGGGGTTGAGGCGGATGCCGTGGTTCAGGGCGGCCGTCGGGTCCAGGCGGATGGGAGTTATCCCCAGCTCCTCGGCGATGAGGTTCCATTCGCCGACGCCGTCCTCGCCCTGGGCGTCCAGGACGACGACCTGGCGGTCACGGAAGCGGAGTTGGCGCAGGACGTAGGTCTTCTCCAGGGCCGACTTGCCGTTGCCGGACTCGCCGAGGACGAGCCAGTGGGGGGCCGGGAGCTGCTGGCCGTAGAGCTGGAAGGGGTCGTAGATGTAGCCCTTGCCGGAGTACACCTCGCGGCCGATGATCACGCCCGAGTCGCCGAGGCCGGGCGCGGCGGTCGGGAGGTAGACCGCCTGGGCCTGGCCCGTCGAGGTGCGCACGGGGAGCCGGGTCGTCTCCACCTTCCCGAAGAGGAAGGACGTGAAGGCGTCGGTGAGGACGGACAGCGGGTCCCGCATCAGGTCCTACCTCCGAATGCCGGTGGCGAAGGGAAGCGTGTTCACGAAGGCCCGGTGGTGCTCGCGGTCGCACCACTCCAGCTTCAGATACGACTTGCCGGCGGAGGCCCTTATCGTCCGTTTGTCGCGGGCGAGGGCCTCGGGGGTGCGGGAGGAGACGGTGATGTAGCCGACCAGGTTGACGCCCGCGGCGCCGCTCGCGAGGTCTTCGCCCCGCTGGTCGAGGCGGGAGTGGGCGGCCACGTCACGGGGGTCGACCGTGCGGTTCATCTTGGCGGCGCGGCTGGCCTCGGCCTCGTCGTTCGTCTTCTCGGTGAGCATGCGTTCGATGGCGACCTCGGTGGGTTCGAGGTCCATCGTGACGGCGACGGTGCGGATGACGTCGGGGGTGTGGACGAGGAGGGGGGCGAGGAAGTTCACGCCGACGGGGGTCATGGGCCACTCCTTGATCCAGGCGGTGGCGTGGCACCAGGGGGCGCGGGTGGCGGACTCGCGGGTCTTGGCCTGGAGGAAGGTGGGCTCCATGGCGTCGAGTTCGGCCGGCCAGGCGTTGCGGCGGGTCATCGCCTGGATGTGGTCGATGGGGTGGTCCGGGTCGTACATGGAGTGGATGAGGGAGGCGAGGCGGCCCTGGCCGAGGGGCTGGCGGACGCGGATGTCCGCCTCCTGGAGGCGGGAGCAGATGTCGGTCAGTTCGCGGGCCATGACGACGGCGAGGCCGGCGTCCCGGTCCAGTTTGCGGCCGGACTGGGGGCGGGCCGCGCGGGCCATGGCGTGGGCCTCGGCGGCGAGTTCGCGCGTGTAGTGCATGCAGGCGACGAGGTAGGCGCGGTGCTGCTCGCTGCTGGTCGACACCATGGACTGGAGCTGGTCGTAGGACTGCTGGAGCCAGGCCGGTGCCTTCTCGT
This sequence comes from Streptomyces sp. NPDC032126, assembly GCF_055580085.1. Taxonomy (NCBI): domain Bacteria; kingdom Bacillati; phylum Actinomycetota; class Actinomycetes; order Kitasatosporales; family Streptomycetaceae; genus Streptomyces; species Streptomyces sp. NPDC032126. The sequence goes on along the minus strand of NZ_JBVIMA010000012.1, from coordinate 168,596 downwards.
CGCCGCGCTGGCTGACGTCCTTGGCGTGGGCGTCGGGGTCGGCGGGGAGGGTGCGGGCGAGCATCTGGAGGCGGGTGACGAAGCCGTCGCCGTTGGCCACGTGCTTGAGGAGCGTGCCGAAGCGGTCGACGAGGGCTTCCTGGTCCTCGCTGTCGCGCAGGCCGACGCCGGGGCCCTCGATCTCGATGGCCGCGGTGACGGTGCGGCGGTCGGCGTGCAGGAGTACGGCGATCTCGTCGGGGCCGAAGGGGGCGGCGAGCCAGCTGATGCGGCCGATGCCCGGGGGCGGGGCGACCTCCATCTCCTGGCCGTCGATGCGGGTGCCGGCCTCCATGGCGCCGGAGCGGTAGACGGTGCCGCGGCGCAGGGAGCGCTTGTAGCTGCGGTTGATCTCGAACCACTTGTAGAACGTGCGGTGCTTGTACGGCACGTAGACCGCGGCGAGTGCCAGGAGCGGGAAGCCGGTCAGGAGCACGATCCGCAGGGGGAGGACGGGGACGAGGAGACCGCACATCATGCCGAGGAACGCGCCCACGATGATGAGCGCGATCTCGCCGGTCTCGCGGTTGCGGCCGACGATGGCGTTCGGCCGGGCGCGGCCGATCAGATATGTACGGCGGGGCGTGACCGGATGGGACACGTGGGACTCGGTCGTCAACGCCCTTCACCTCCCGTGCGGTTGGTACTGCTGTTGCGGTTGTTGCTGGCGTGGGGCGTGCTGACCGGGCTGCTCGCGCGGGGCGCGGGTGCGGCGGAGGGGACAGATCCGCCGCCACCGCCGGTCGCGGGGCGGGTGCTGTGGGCGGCTACGCCGCCGCTGGCCGGGTTGGCGGGGCGGGGGGTGTTGGCGGAGGACGCGCCGCCGTTGCCCCCGTCGTTCGCGCGGGTGCTGTGGGTCTTGATGCCCTGGGCGACGAGGGTCGCGGGGGAGCTGATGACGGCGGCGGCCTTGCCTTCGGCGCCCTGCATGATGCGGTTGTTGCGGGAGTTGGCGATCTCGTCGCCGAAGCCGGGGACGAAGCGGTAGATCATCGCGGAGGCGAAGATGGCGAGCAGGATGATCGCGAGGCCGGAGACGACGGCGGAGAAGGCGTTGGGGCCGTCGTCGGCGGAGAGGGCGCCGGCCAGGCCGAGGACGATGACGATGACCGGTTTGACCAGGATGACGGCGATCATGATGCCGGCCCAGCGGCGGACGTGGCTCCACAGGTTCTTGTCGACGAGGCCGGCGTAGACGACGGTGCCGAGGAGGGCGCCGACGTAGAGGAGGGCGGCGCGGATGACGAGCTCCAGCCAGAGGACGCCGGCGGCGAGGATGCTGACGAGGGAGACGACGATCAGCATGATCGGGCCGCCGCCGATGTTCTCGCCCTTGGCGAGGGCGGCGGAGAAGGTGCCGAAGAAGGTGTCGGTCTGGTCGCCGGTGGTTTTGGCGAGGACGTCGGTGATGCCGTCGGTGGCCGAGACGACGGTGTAGAGGATCAGGGGGGTGAAGGCGGAGGCGAGGACGGTGAGCCAGAGGAAGCCGATGGCCTCGGAGATCGCGGTGGTGAGGGGGACGCCTCGGACCGCGCGCTTGGCTACCGCCAGGAGCCAGAGGAGGAGGGTGAGGACGGTGGAGGCGGCGAAGACGACGGCGTACTGCTGGAGGAACCTGGCGTTGGTGAAGTCGACGTTCGCGGTGTCCTTGACGGCCTCGCTGAGCTTGTCGACGGTCCAGGAGGCGGCGTCGGCACAGCCCTTGGCGAGGGAGGAGAGGGGGTCGAGGGTGTCGGAGACGCCGGGGTTGGTGGTGCGGGAGGGGTTGTTGCCGCGTTCGCAGTACTTCTTGGCCTGGCCGGTGATCAGGCTGCAGTCAAGGCTTCCCGACGGCGACGGTGACGGCGACGGGGACCCTGACGGTGAAGGCGTCGGGCTCGGCGACGGCGGGGCGGCGAGGGCGCGTGTGGCCAGCAGGACGGCCGTGGTCTGAGCGGCTGTCACCATGCCGGCGAGCGTGAGCACACGGCGGGTCTTACCGGGCATAGGTGAACCCTCCGTACTCCTCGATGGCCTTGCTGATCTCGTCGGAGGTGGACGCTTTGTCGTCGCCGGGGACGGGGGACGGGCCGTCCGTCTGGGTGTCGTTCACGACTTTCCAGTCGTTTCCGATCCAGCGCAGGTCGAAGGTCCAGGTCTTCCAGGAGGTGGTGACCGGGTCGGTGGAGCTCACACCGGACATGCCGATCAGGCCGACGTACCAGACCGCGATCTTGGCGCTGGTGCCGGAGTACTGCGGGACGGTGGTGCCGACGGGGGTCACGCGCGACACGAACGTGCTCCCCTCCGGTGCCTTCCCGTTCGCGTCCAGGCCCATCTTGGCGAGGAAGTCGGCGGAGTAGGCCTGGTCCAGGGCGGTTTGGAGTCTGGTGGCGGCGTCGGCGGTGTAGAGGGCGCCGACGATGGTGTGGCGGGTGTCCTTCTGGAACATGCCGGTCGAGCCGAGCACGACCGCGTAGTTGGCGGCCGCGGACTGGGCGCCCTGCTGGGTGTGGGCGAAGCCGGAGGGGATCCCGGCCGCGCTCTTCGTCTGGACCGGGCTGGTGCCGGTCGCGGCGGTGGAAGTGGCCCGGGGCTTGGCGGCTGTGTCGGTGGTGGTGTTCGGGGAGGTGTCGGACGTGTCGCCTCCGCGGTTCGCGAAGGCGATGGCTGCGATGAGGAGGACGACGACGCCGACCACCGTGATGAGGCTGCGTGAGGAGGAGCGGCCGGCGCGGCGGGCGCCGCCGTAGGGGTCGTTCTCGGGCAGCCGGAGGCGGGTCCGGCCGCTGCCGCCGTAGACGTACCCTTCGTCCGGCCCGTAGTCCTGTTCGTCGCTCATGCCGTGTACGCCCCCTCGTTGCCGTACCGGAACGCGTAGAAGTACGACGGTAGCCGTGCTGGTTCCCGCGCGGGCGCGGTGTGGTGACTCGACATCAGGGAAACGCAACCTCAGCCGGTGGGCACGACGGGTGGGTGGGTGGAGGGGGCCGGGCGTGCCCGGAGCGGACCAAGGGGGCTAGACGGCCATGCCGTACACGATCGTGAACAGGGTGCCGAGGGAGCCGATGATGAAGACGCCCGTGAGGCCGGCGATGATCAGGCCCTTGCCCTGTTCGGCGCTGAAGGTGTCGCGCAGGGCCGTGGCGCCGATGCGCTGCTTCGCCGCGCCCCAGACCGCGATGCCGAGGCAGAGCAGGATGGCCACCGCCATCACGACCTCGATCATCACCTTCGCCTCGTTGCCCAGGCTGCCGAAGGGGCCCCAGTCCGGAGCGATCCCGCCGATGATGGTGTTGATGTCTCCCTTGTCGGCCGCAAAGAGCATGTAAGTCACCGCCCCTGGTGGGTAGTTCCGCCGTCCCCTGCGGAGTGCAGAGGTCACGCCTCATTCTCGCCGACGATGGCGCTGTCGTATGTCGACTTGGCGCCATTGATGGGCGGGATTCGTACGAATACCTGCGTACGGTTACTCTGTGTATCACGGCACGTCACGCCGGGCAATGAAGTCTGGGCGGAACCTGTCGTGTGGTTCCGTCGTTGACCCACTTTCGCGGCCGTGCGCGGTTGGTGACGGCCGGTCGGGTGAGAGCCCGCTCCGATGTTCTCACGCGGGGCGCGGGGACCGGGGGCGGGGTTACCCTGGGTGACATTTGGTGTTCACAGGCGGTTCCCACGCGCGTCTGAGTGTTTTCTCACCTTGGTGGGGCACAGTGGCTGTGATGAAGCGCATCTCCCGCCCCTCGGGCAACCGCAGGCGCGCGCTGCTGGCGGCGTTCGCGCTGCTGGCCGTGCCCTCGGCGTCGGCCGCCGCGGCGGACGCGGGGAGCGGGCCCCTGGGGGTCACCGTGGTCGCCCCGGAGTCCGCGCGCGTGGGTGCCCTCTTCGGCACCGAGAGCATCGGCCATTTCGCCGGGCAGCACTTCTGCACCGCGTCCGTCGTGCACGCCCCGCGGCGGGACCTCCTGGTCACCGCCGCGCACTGCCTGGAGGGGATCGCCGCAACCGATCTGGTGTTCGTACCCGCGTACAAGAGCGGCGGGGCGCCCTACGGCGTGTGGCATCTGCGGGGGCGGTTCCTGCCCGACGGATGGGCGCGGCGGCAGGACGAGGACAGCGACATCGCCTTCGCGGTCGTCGCGCCGCTGCACGGGAAGAACATCGAGGACGTGGTCGGGGCGAACCGTTTCGTCACCGGTACCACGACCGGCGCCACCGCGGTCACCGTCACCGGCTATCCCGACGCCATCGAGGCCCCGATCGTCTGCACCAACAAGCCTCGCCGGCACAGCTCCACCCAGCAGCGGATCGCCTGTCCCGCCTTCACCGGCGGCACGAGCGGCAGTCCGTGGGTGAACGGCGACCACGAGGTGGTCGGGGTCCTGGGCGGGCATGAGCAGGGCGGGGCGACGCCGGACGTCTCGTACAGCGTGGTGCTCGGGTCGGAGGCCGCCGAGCTGTACCGGGACGCCGCCTCCGACGATTGAGCGGGACCACGTCATACCTGGTGCGCCGTCAGTTCCGGGCTCGGCCGGGTGAACCGCGCGTCACCGGCCGTCTTCGGTCGTTCCGTGCGTGATCACTTCATCCCGGGGGGCTCGCCTCTACACTGACGTGGGCGTATTGCCGCGCGGCGGAGGGTGGTTGACGGTGCGTAAGCCATGGGTCGTGGCGACCGTTGTCGCGGGCGCCGGCACCGCCTTCATGATGACGCTCGTCATCGGGGTGTATCTGATCGCCGGGAACATGGTGAACGGCGTCGGTTCCGGGACCAAGGCGCTGGCCAAGGGTTCCGTGCCGGCCGCGTACCAGGCCCTCGTGCAGAAGTGGGGCAATCTGTGCCCCGCGATCAACCCGGCGCTGCTCGCCGCCCAGCTCTACCAGGAGAGCGGGTTCAACCCGCGCGCGCAGAGCGCCGCGGCCGCGCAGGGGATAGCGCAGTTCATCCCCGGGACCTGGGCGACGCACGGCGTCGACGGCGACGGGGACGGCGACCGGGACGTGTGGGACCCGAATGACGCGATTCCGTCGGCCGCGTCGTACGACTGCGAGCTCGCGAAGTACGTGAAGGACGTCCCCGGGGACATCACGAAGAACATGCTCGCCGCCTACAACGCGGGCGCCTACGCGGTCATCAAGTACGGGGGCGTGCCGCCGTACGGCGAGACGCGCAACTACGTGAAGACGATCACCACCCTGGAGGACTCCTTCGCCGCGCCGGTGGGCCGTCTCAGCCCCACGCAGCAGGCCGCCGGGGCCATCACCTACGCGCAGAAGAAGCTCGGCACGCCCTATCTGTGGGGCGGGAACGGCACCGCTGACCAGGGCGGACGCTTCGATTGCTCGGGTCTGACCAAGGCCGCCTACGAGAGCGTCGGCATCACCCTGCCCCGCGTCGCCAACGACCAGTACAACGCCGGCGCGCACCCCTCCCGGGAGGAACTGCTCCCCGGGGATCTGGTGTTCTTCTCCAAGGATCCGACCAACTCCCGGGCCATCCATCACGTGGGGATCTACGTCGGCGGCGGGTACATGATCGACGCGCCGCGGACGGGGGCGGTCATCCGCTTCGACCCCATCGACACCTCCGAGTACTTCGGGGCCACACGGGTCACCGAAGATGGCGCGAAAGCGCTGCCCACCCGGGTGTGAACGCGCTGTGAAGTCGGGCCCTGAGCTGGGGCGATGTATCTCTCTTCGATAACGTCTGAGTGATCATTCAGTGGAGAGTGGAACGTATCAACCGGGGCCGTGCGTTCCTGTTAGGGCGTGGCGCGCGCGTGAGGTGCGCCGGGCGGAACACGACGAAGGGGCCGCAGCACCATGGCTGGACTCGCCGAATCCGGGTCGAACCCCGACGTCGACCTGCTCTATGACATCAACGGCCTCGCGAAGGACGCGCCGCACTGGTTGGACCGCGTCGTCGAGTTCGTCGGGGAGTACGGGCTGCTGCTCGCCATGGTCCTGCTCGTGCTGTGGTGCTGGTGGGGTGTGCGGCGGCGGCCCGGAGGGGCCGAGGAGGCGGCGTCGGGGGTGGCCGCGCTGGTGTGGGCGCCGCTCGCCGCGGCCATCGCCGTGCTCGTCAATGTGCCGATCCGGGGGTTCGTCGAGCGGCCCCGGCCGTTCCGCGATCACGAGGGGATCGAGGTCCTCGTCTCCGGCAAGACCGACTACTCCTTCGTCAGCGACCACGCCACGCTGACGATGGCGATGGGGGTCGCCCTCTTCGTCGCCAACCGGAAGTTCGGGATCGTCGGGATCCTGCTGGCCCTGGCGGAGGGGTTCTGCCGGGTGTACATGGGCGTGCACTATCCGACGGACGTGGTGGGCGGGTTCGCGCTCGGTACGGCTGTCGCGTTGCTGCTGTCGCCCGTTGCCTCGGCCCTGCTCACGCCTGTGCTGAAGGCTGTTGAGCGGTCCCCTCGGGTGGGGTGGGTGGTGCGCAGCCGGTCGGCTCGCGCGGCCACGGCCGTGATTCCGGGGGCCCGGACCGAGGCGAGCGCGGAAGAACGGGACCTCGCGGCCTAGAGCGCCTGAGGGAAGGTGAAGAGGCGCCCCGGGTCGTACTGCCGCTTCAGCTGGGTCAGACGCGTCGCCGCCTGTCCGTAGTACGCCTGCTTCCAGTTCGTCAGGGTCGGGTCCGTGTAGTTCTGGTACGCCGCTCCCGACGCGTAGGGCTTCATCGCGCCGTGGGCCGAGGTGAGCCACTGCTGGGCCGTCGTGCCCGGGGTGCCCGCTCGCCAGGAGGCGATGTACTGGGCCAGCATGCGGGAGCGGCGGTGGACGAAGGCCGTCGCCGTGGGGGAGACCCGGTTGACCGCGCCGCCCAGGGCCGTCAGCGCGATGCTGCCGGAGCCGCCGCGCACGCCCTTGATCTGCGCGAGCAGGGCCTGGACGCCGGCCGTCGTCAGGGAGCGGTCGAAGAAGTCCGAGCGGGCCGCGTACGTCTCCCGGTGCAGGGCGCCCTGCGGGGAGCGGCCCGGGGTCGAACCGGGGAGGTGGCACTGGGCGTCGGTGGAGAAGGAGGAGCAGCCGGCGTAGATCTCCATCGCCTCCTCGTAGGAGCGGCGGCGCAGGGAGACGGTGGTCGCGGGGGCGCCGACGCGGGAGGCGAGGCGGTCGACGGCGTTCTGCAGCTCGCCGTAGGTGCCGATGCAGAAGGCGGCGACGGAGACCGTGGGGATGCTGCCGGGCGCGTTCGCCAGGTGCAGGGACGACCAGATCTCGTCGGGCTGGCTGGGGCCCCACTCCTGCCAGGCCCGCACCACCGCGGCCGCCTTCGACCACGGCCAGGTGAGGTAGCCGGTCACCGCCTGGGGTGCCGGGTGGGTGCGGAAGCGCAGTTCGGTGACGACGCCGAAGTTGCCGTTGCCGGCGCCGCGCAGCGCCCAGAAGAGGTCCTTGTTCTGGGTCGCGTTGGCGATGAGCTGGGTGCCGTCGGCGGTGACGATCGTCGCCTGGGTGAGGCTGTCGCAGGTGAGGCCGTACGCGCGGGACACCACGCCGTGGCCGCCGCCGAGCACGAGGCCGGAGACGCCGACCGTGGGGCAGGAGCCGGCCGGGATCGTCACGCCCTTGGCGGCCAGCGCCCGGTAGACGTCGATGAGCTTGGCGCCGGCGCCCACGACCGCCTCGCCGCCGCTGACCCTGATGCGGTTCAGCTTCGACACGTCGAGGATCAGCCGTCCGTCACCGGAGGACCAACCCGCGTAGGAGTGACCGCCGTTGCGGATGGCGACGCGGGTGCCGTGGGCGCGGGCGTACGCCAGGGTCGTACGGATGTCCTCGGCGTGGGCGACGTAGGCCACCGCGGCCGGCTTCAGGGAGTCGAAGCGGGTGTTGTACAGCTGCCGGGCGGACTTCCAGGAGGCGTCGCCGGGGCGGATCAGCGGGCCGTCCAGGCCGCGGTCCAGGGCGGCCCAGTCGGCGGGCGCGGAGGAGGCGGCGGCGGTCAGGGGAACGGTGCCGGTGGCGGCGCTGTTCGTGCTCGCCGTCGGGCTGTGGTCGCCGATGGCGGTGCCGTTGCCCTTGCAGGCCGTCGCGACCGCCGCGAGGGCGGCCGCGCCGCCTCCGATGAACGTACGCCGTTGCATCATGTCCGTCCTCGCGCCTTCCGTGTGCCGTGCGTCGGCCTATCGTGCGAGACGGGTATCACGGGTCAGGGGTTCCAGTCGGCGGAGGCGTGGCCCTCGGCGTCCGTACGGGCCTGGCTTCTCGCGCGGCGGGCCGGGCCGCGCCAGCCGCAGGTGCAGCGGGCGAAACAGAAGCGGCCCTGTTCGACGGTGCTGGTCAGGTGCTCCCCGTCCGTACGGGGAGGGGTCCGGCCGTCCTGCTGTGTCACGAGGACAACGGTACCCAGACGATGTAAGAGGCCGGTATGCGCGTGCCGGAACGGGCGTGCGTGACGGGGCCACTTACGGGTCGTTAACCGGTCGACGGAGGGTCCGTGACGGACGCACCACCGGCTGGGGGTAGGCAGGCGATGACGGAGCGGCAGCACAGGCTGAGGAGTGCGGCGGTGCTCGCGGGGCTGGTCGCCGGGGTCTGCGCGGGGGCCGCCGGATGCGGGCGGGGCGGGGGCGACGGCGACGACGCCGGGGCCGCCGATCCCGTCCGGACGCTGCACCGGGCCGCCGACACGCTGCGGGGCGCGGGCAGTTCCAAGGCGCGTACGTCGATGGAGATGGCCACCGGCGGTACCCGGGTGACCATCCGGGGCGAGGGGGTCTACGACTTCCGCAGGCAGCTGGGCCGGCTGAAGGTGGTGCTGCCGCAGGACCCGGCGGGCACCAGCGAGCACCGGCCGATCACCGAACTCCTCGCGCCCGGCGCGCTGTTCATGAAGAACCGGGGGGCCGGGGTGCCCGCCGACAAGTGGGTGCGCGTGGAGACGTCGACGTTGTCCGACGGGAACCTTGTCACGGGCGGGGCGACCGATCCGCTCGCCGCGGCGGAGGTGCTGCGCGGGACGCGGACGGCGACGTACGTGGGGCGGACCGAGCTGGCGGGGACGGCCGTACGGCACTATCGCGGGACCGCGGATCTGAGCGCGGCCGCGCTGGGCGCCACGGCGGGCAACCGGGCGGCGCTGGCGTCGGCGGCGAAAGGGTTCGCCACGGCGCGGGTGCCGTTCGACGTGTACCTCGACGACGAGGGGCGGATCCGCAAGATCCGGCACCGGTTCAGCTTCGTCAACGGGCACAGCGACAGCGTCGTGTCCGTCGCCTCCACGACGCTGCTGTACGACTTCGGCGCGCCGGTCGTCGTACGGCTGCCGGCGGCCGGGGACATCTACGCCGGGCGGATCGCCGAGGAGTAGCACGCGCGGCGTGGTGGTGACTAGTTCCGTGAACTAGCCCTTCCGTGCCATGCGCGGTGTGTAGGCCGCTCCCTACTCTAGGAAGCTGGTGACGGCACGGCAGAGACGAGGTGATGCGCGTGGCTCCGGTCGGCGGTACGGCAGTTCAGGACCACGTGGCCCTCGCCGAGATCGAGCTGTGCGGGGAGCTGATCATCGCGGCGTCGGCGGCGGAGGAGCGGCTCAGTCTGGAGAGCATCGACGAGGTGCTGAGGGTGGCCGAGGAGCGGGACGCCTCCGGCACGTAGGGCCCCTCGGGTCGCCGCACCGGCCTCTCGCGGGATCGCTCAGGTGCGCATCATGCGGGCGATCGCCTTCGTCGCCTCCTCCACCTTGGCGTCGATCTCGGCGCCGCCCTTGAGGGCCGCGTCGGCGACGCAGTGGCGCAGGTGCTCCTCCAGCAGCTGCAGGGCGAAGGACTGCAGGGCCTTCGTGGAGGCGGACACCTGGGTGAGTATGTCGATGCAGTAGACGTCCTCCTCGACCATGCGCTGCAGGCCGCGGATCTGGCCCTCGATGCGGCGCAGGCGCTTGAGGTGTTCGTCCTTCTGCTTGTGGTAGCCGTGGGTGATGTTTTCGGCCACCGGCTCGGAGGGCGTCGTCACGCCGGCCTCGGTCGTCGTCATCGCGTCCTCCTGATGTCCCATACGTATACCCCTGACGGGTATATGGTAGCCAACTTTGCTGGGTATGAGCCCCTTGGTCCGCCCCTGTGCTGATCACTGTGCCTGATGGGCGACACTGGGGGACGGCCCCTTAGCCGTGGCCGGATGATGCGCTTAGCATCAGCCTGACCGAAACCGATGCATCCCGAGGACCCCACGTGCGCTTTCGTCTGACCCCCAGGGAGACGAGCTTCTATGACATGTTCGCCGCATCCGCGGACAACATCGTCACCGGCTCCAAGCTCCTGATGGAACTGCTCGGGGCGGACACCTCCGCCCGGGCCGAGATCGCGGAGCGCATGCGGGCAGCGGAACACGCGGGCGACGATGCCACACACGCGATCTTCCACCAGCTGAACTCCTCGTTCATCACGCCGTTCGACCGCGAGGACATCTACTCCCTCGCCTCGTCCCTCGACGACATCATGGACTTCATGGAGGAGGCCGTCGACCTCGTCGTCCTCTACAACGTCGAGGAACTGCCGCGCGGGGTCGAGCAGCAGATCGAGGTGCTGGCCCGGGCGGCCGAGCTGACCGCCGAGGCGATGCCGAACCTGCGGACCATGTCCAACCTCACCGAGTACTGGATCGAGGTCAACCGGCTGGAGAACCAGGCCGACCAGATCCACCGCAAGCTGCTCGCCCACCTCTTCAACGGCAAGTACGACGCCATCGAGGTCCTCAAGCTCAAGCAGATCGTGGATGTGCTGGAGGAGGCCGCCGACGCCTTCGAGCACGTGGCGAACACGGTGGAGACCATCGCGGTCAAGGAGTCCTGAGCCCGGCCATGGACACCTTCGCGCTGGTCGTGACCATCCTGGTCGCGCTCTTCTTCACCTATACCAACGGCTTCCACGACTCGGCGAACGCGATCGCCACCTCGGTCTCCACACGGGCGCTCACGCCCCGGGCCGCGCTCGCCATGGCGGCCGTGATGAACCTCGGCGGCGCCTTCCTGGGGTCCGGTGTCGCCAAGACCGTCAGTGAGGGGCTCATCCAGACGCCCGAGGGGTCGCACGGGATGGGGATCCTCTTCGCCGCGCTCGTCGGGGCGATCACCTGGAACCTGATCACCTGGTACTTCGGGCTGCCCTCGTCCTCCTCGCACGCCCTGTTCGGCGGCATGGTGGGGGCCGCGCTCGCGGGCGGGACCACCGTCTACTGGCACGGGGTGCTGGAGAAGGTCGTCATCCCGATGTTCGTCTCGCCGGTCGTGGGTCTGATCGCCGGCTATCTGGTGATGACGGCGATCATGTGGCTCTTCCGCCGGTCCAATCCGCACAAGGCCAAGCGGGGCTTCCGGATCGCGCAGACCGTCTCCGCGGCCGGCATGGCGCTCGGACACGGTCTGCAGGACGCCCAGAAGACCATGGGCATCGTGGTGATGGCGCTGGTCATCGGTGGTGTCGAGGACTACGGCGACCCCATCCCGGTGTGGGTGAAGATCGTGTGCGCCGTGATGCTGTCGCTGGGGACGTACGCCGGTGGCTGGCGGATCATGCGGACGCTGGGGCGGAAGATCATCGAGCTCGATCCGCCGCAGGGGTTCGCCGCGGAGACCACGGGCGCGTCGATCATGTTCACCACCGCGTTCCTGTTCAAGGCGCCCATCTCCACGACGCATGTGATCACGTCCGCGATCATGGGTGTGGGGGCCACCAAGCGGCTCAACGCGGTGCGCTGGGGTGTCGCCAAGAACATCGTGCTCGGCTGGTTCATCACGATGCCGGCGGCGGCGGTGGTCGCCGCCCTGGCCTTCGGCGTGGTGAACCTGGCGTTCCTGTAGCCGCCGGTACGCGTGCGAAGCAAGTGGGCCCGCCCCCGGGAGCCGGGGGCGGGCCCTTTTGCGTCCTCGCGGTGGCACCGCCATGCAGCACCGCGAGGGGTATGGGGTGGCCCGGGGCCTTGAGAAGGCCTAGCCGAAGCGGCCGGAGATGTAGTCCTCCGTGGCCTGGACGGACGGGTTGGAGAAGATCCGCTCCGTCTCGTCTATCTCGATCAGCTTGCCGGGCTGGCCGACCGCCGCGAGGTTGAAGAAGGCCGTGCGGTCCGAGACGCGCGCCGCCTGCTGCATGTTGTGCGTCACGATGACGATCGTGAAGCGCTCCTTCAGCTCACCGATCAGGTCCTCGATCGCGAGCGTGGAGATGGGGTCGAGGGCCGAGCAGGGCTCGTCCATCAGCAGGACCTTCGGCTCGACGGCGATCGCCCGCGCGATGCACAGACGCTGCTGCTGGCCGCCGGACAGACCCGAGCCCGGCTTGTTCAGGCGGTCCTTGACCTCGTTCCAGAGGTTCGCGCCCTTGAGGGACCTCTCGACGATGTCCTGGAGCTCCTGCTTCTTGTACTTGCCGTTCAGCCGCAGCCCCGCCGCCACGTTGTCGAAGATCGACATGGTGGGGAACGGGTTGGGGCGCTGGAAGACCATGCCGATCTCGCGGCGGACCGACACCGGGTCGATGCCTGTGCCGTAGAGGTCCTCGTCGTCCAGGAGCACCTTGCCCTCGACCCGGCCGCCCGGCGTCACCTCGTGCATGCGGTTCAGGGTGCGCAGGAAGGTCGACTTGCCGCAGCCGGAGGGGCCGATGAAGGCCGTCACCGAGCGGGGCTCGACCGTCATCGAGATGTCTTCGATCGCCTTGTGGGAGCCGTAGTAGGCGGTGAGCCCGCTTACGTCGATTCGCTTGGACATTACTTCTTCACTTCCAGAGTCTGGGGGTCGCTGAGAGGGCCCCGTGCGGCGGTAGCCGCGTCTTGATGCTTAGCGACCGGTCTTCGGGGCCTTCCAGCGGGCAATGCCGCGGGCCACCATGTTCAGGATCATCACGAACGCGATCAGCGTCAGGGACGCCGCCCACGCGCGGTCGTACGCCGCAGTCGAACCCGCGCTCTGCGAGTACTGCTGGTAGATGTACAGCGGCAACGACTGCTGCGCACCCTCGAAGGGGTTGTTGTTGATGAACGAGTTGCCGAAGACGAGCAGCAGAACCGGGGCGGTCTCACCCGCGATACGGGCCACGGCCAGCATGATGCCGGTCGTGATGCCGCCGATGGAGGTCGGCAGGACCACCTTCAGGATGGTGCGCCACTTCGGGACGCCGAGCGCCAGGGAGGCCTCGCGCAGCTCGTTCGGGACGAGCTTGAGCATCTCCTCCGTGGAGCGCACGACGACCGGCATCATCAGGATCGCCAGGGCGAGCGAGCCGGCGAAGCCGAAGGGCTGCATGTCCCACATCAGCATCAGGCTGAGGATGAACAGACCCGCGACGATCGACGGGATGCCCGTCATGACGTCGACGAAGAAGGTGACGGCCCTGGCGAGGTTGCCGCGTCCGTACTCCACCAGGTAGATCGCGGTGAGGACGCCGATCGGGGCGCCGATCAGGGTGGCGAGGCCGACCTGTTCGAGGCTGCCGATGATGGCGTGGTAGATGCCGCCGCCCGGCTCGGAGTCGGCGGTCAGACCCATGGAGTGGGTGAGGAAGTAGACGTCGAGGACCTTGATGCCGCGCACCACGGTCGCCCAGACCAGGGAGACGAGCGGGACGCAGGCGAGGAGGAAGGCGACCCAGACCAGGCCGGTCGCGATGCGGTCCTTGGCCTGGCGGCGGCCCTCCACGCGGGCGGCGATGCCATAGGTGGCCACGAGGAAGATCAGGCCGGCGATGAGCGCCCACTGGATGTTGCTGTCCAGGCCGGCGGCGGCGCTGATGCCGAGGCCCAGCGCGACGGAGCCGGCGGCGATGGCCCAGGGGCTCCACTTCGGGAGGCGGGCGCCGCGCAGGCTGCTGGGGGTCCGGTCGGCGACGGCGGTTGCGGTGCTCATGCGTTGGCCCCCGAGTACTCCTTGCGGCGGGCGATGATGAGGCGGGCCGCGCCGTTGACCAGCAGGGTGATGACGAACAGGACCAGACCGGAGGCGATGAGGGCGTCCCGGCCGAACTCGTCCGCCTCGGCGAACTTGCTGGCGATGTTCTGGGCGAAGGTGCCGCCGCCCGGGTTGAGCAGGCTGGCGTGGATGTCGAAGTCGGGGGAGAGGACCGTGGCCACGGCCATCGTCTCGCCGAGGGCGCGGCCGAGGCCGAGCATCGAGGCGGAGATCACGCCGGAGCGGCCGAACGGCAGCACCGACATGCGGATGACCTCCCAGCGCGTGGCGCCGAGGGCGAGGGCCGCCTCCTCCTGCATCAGCGGGACCTGGCGGAAGACCTCACGGCTGACGTTGGTGATGATCGGCAGGATCATGATCGCCAGCAGGATGCCGACGGTGAGCATGGAGCGCGGGGCGCCCTCTTCCCAGGAGAAGATCCCGGTCCAGCCGAAGTAGTCGTTCAGCCAGCCGAACAGGCCGTTCATGTGCGGGACGAGGATCAGGGCGCCCCACAGGCCGTAGACGATGGACGGCACGGCGGCGAGCAGGTCGATCACATAGGCGACCGGGCCGCTCAGCCTGCGCGGGGCGTAGTGGGTGAGGAACAGAGCGATGGAGACGGCGACCGGCACCGCGATGACCATGGCGATGATCGAGGAGACGATCGTGCCGAAGGCGAGGACGGCGATGCCGAACGTCGGGGGCTGGAGCCCGGTGTTCCACTCGAAGGTGGTCAGGAAGTTGCCGTCGTCCTTGCCGATCGCGATGAAGGCGCGGTACGTGAGGAAGCCGGCGATCGCGGCCATGATCGCGAGCAGCAGGATGCCCGACCCGCGGGAGAGACCGAGGAAGACACGGTCACCGGGCCGGGTGGCGCCGCGGGCCGCGCGCTTCTTCTCGACGACCCTGGCGTGGGATGTGGGGGGAGGCTTTTCGTCTGTCTTCTGTGTCGATATGTCCATGGGGGTTCTCCGGTCTGCGGAGCCGCTCGCCATGAGCGGCTCGGGCGGGGCCGGGTTGGCGGCCCCTGGCGGCGGTGCACCGGACGGTGTGGTCCGGACCCGGTGCCGGGTCCGGACCACACCTTCAGATCAGCTCAGGCCCTCGATGGTGGTGCGGACCTTGGCGATGATCGCGTCGGGGATGGGGGCGTAGTCGTTCTCGGACAGGATCTTCTGGCCGTCCTCGCTGGCGATGTAGCGGAGGAACGCCTTGGTGGCGGGCAGGGTGCTCGCCTTGTTGCCCTTGTCGCAGGCGATCTCGTACGTGACCAGGACCATCGGGTACGCGCCCTCGGCCTTGGTGGTGTAGTTGAGCTTCAGCGCCAGGTCGCTGCCGGTGCCCTTGATCTGGGCCTCGGCGATGGCCTTGGAGGCGTTGTCGACCGTGGCCTCGACCGGGGCGGCGGCACCGGTGCTGAGGGCGGCGGCCTTCAGGCCGTCCTTGGCGTAGGAGAGCTCCATGTAGCCGACGGCGCCGTTGGTGGACTTCACGCCCTGGGCCACGCCGGAGGAGCCCTGCGCGGCCTGGCCGCCCTTGGCCTGCCAGGCCTTGCCGCCGGAGTACTTCCAGTCGTTCGGGGCGGCGGCGATCAGGTACTTGGTGAAGTTGTCCGTGGTGCCGGACTCGTCCGAGCGGTGGAACGCCTGGATCTTGAGGTCGGGCAGCTTGACGCCGGGGTTGAGCTTGGCGATCGCGGCGTCGTTCCAGTTGGTGATCTTGCCGTCGAAGATCTTGGCGATCGTGGAGGCGTCGAGCGTCAGCTTGTCCACGCCGGAGACGTTGAACGCGACGGCGATCGGGCCGCCGACCATCGGCAGGTCGATGCCCTGGCCGCCGGAGCAGACCTTCTTGGAGTCCGCGACCTGGTCGTCCTTCAGCGCGGAGTCCGAGCCGGCGAACGCGACCTGGCCCTGGTTGAACGCGGTGATGCCCGCGCCCGAGCCGGAGCCCTTGTAGTTGATCTGGACGCCACAGGCCTGCGAGAACTGCTTCACCCAGGCGTCGATCGCGTTCTTCTGCGCGGAGGAGCCGTCGGCGAGCAGCTGGCCCTTGGCGTCGTCGCACTTGATGGAGCCGGCCGCGGCGGTGGCGGAGTTGGTGCTGCCGCCGTCGCTCTTGCTGCTCGTGTCGTCAGAGCCGCACGCCGTGAGGGCCAGGGCGCCGGAGACGGCGAACGCGCCGAGAGCGAGAATCCGCCGGTTCTTGCGCTGAAGCTTCACTTGAGGGAGATCCTTCCGGGAGCCGCCGTCCTGAATCCGGCGGCGTGCGAAGACTGATTGCGCGGACGCGTCCCGCTTGGGTCGCGGTCCGCACCTCGTAGGGCCGAAATTAGGCAGAACAGGTGAAGGCGCCTACGGGCCCAAATGAACGGGGGGTGAACCCCTGTGGGCGGTGTGGTTAGGTCACGGAACGCTTACGTCGAGGACACGGCGCGATCCCGGAGAGCGCACCGGCCGTCGGGCCGCCCTAGGTCAGGCGCAGTGAGTCGAGCAGCGCGTCGACGAGGGTGCGGTCCCTCGGCTGCGTGAGGCGGCCGCGGGCCAGGGCGGGGGGCAGCCAGAGGACGCGGTCGACCTCGGTGTTCGGCACGAATCCGCCCTCGCCGGCCTCGGCCGCCCAGTAGCGGACCTCCTTGGGTCTGCCGTTCGCCAGGTAACGGAGCGTGGGCAGCTCGGCGCCCGGCGCGGCGGTGTAACCGGTCTCTTCCACCACCTCGCGCAGGGCACCGGTCAGGGGGTCCTCGGAGCGCTTGAGCTTGCCCTTCGGGTGCGACCAGTCGTCGTATTTCGGACGATGTACGAGGCACAACTCCAGGGAATCGTCGATTGGCGAGCGGCGCCACAGGACGCAGCCGGCCGCTCGTACGACCGTGTCACCGCTGTTGCTCATGTTGCCGGTGTTGCCCGTGCCGCCGGTCCCGCCCATCGTTCACCTCCGCTGCCACGCCCGCTGGAACGTGTACCGGGCCGCCTCCACCTCATGCCGCTGGTCGGCGTGCAGGACGCCGAGGGCGTAGGCCGTCGCGGGGGCGATCCGGGGGGTGCGGGCCGCCTGGGCCGCCGCGCCCGCCGCCTCGGCGGCGTCGCGGTGCCGGTCCAGGGCCTCGCCGGCGCCGTGGAGGCGTACGTCCACGGCGCAGGCGTCGCCGTGCAGGACCTCCAGGGCGTAGCGGTGCAGCCGCAGGAGCAGCCGGACCTGGTGCCAGGAGGCGTCCTGGGGGTGCGGGGCGGGATCCGGGGAGAGGCCGTGGATCAGGGCCTGGGAGTTGTAGGGGACGCCGGCGGTGAGCAGGGGGAGGGCGGCCACGGCGTCGGTGAGGCGCTCCTCGGCGGCCGCGGCGAGCGGGCGCAGATCGGTGAGGGGGGCGGCGGCCGTGAGGGGGACCTCGCTGGCCAGTACCGCGACCTTGTCGGCGACCGCGTGGAAGCGGGAGGAGCCGAGGGCCTGGAGGGCGCTGGAATGGGCGCGGGTCCGGGCCAGGGTGAGCTGGCGGTCGAGCAGGGCACCGGCTTTGGCGGCGCCCACGGTGAGATTGCCCCGGTCGAGGGCGGCAGGGGGGTGGGGGGTGGTGCGGGGGGTTGTCGGGTGCGTCGGGTGGCTGGGGGTGCCGGATGCCTCGTCCACGCTCGCGTTCGCTCGCGCGGGGGCACGCCCACCGCCCACCCGTGTCGCCCCGGCGGTGCGGCTGCCCGCGGCCACGGGGGTGACGTGACCGGCGGCGGCGTCGGTGTGGCTGGTCGTCGTGGTCGAGGCGGCCCCCGTGGCCGTCCCGGCCGCACGGCCCGCCGCGGTCCCGCCCACGCCTGTTGCCGTCGTCCCTGTTGCCGCGCCCGTCGCCCCGCCCGTCCCCGTTGCCGCCGCTGCCTGCTGCTGGGCCGGTACCGCCGTCGAGCCCGACAAGCGGTGCAGGGCCAGGAGCAGGCGTTCCAGGCGGGCCTCGTAGGCGTGTTCCAGGGCCAGCGTGCCGGAGACCCAGGCCAGTTCGGGGCGGATCTCCTCCGACCAGTCGGTCTCCAGCAGCGGGCGGAACGTGTGCAGGCTGCCGCTGATGCGGCGGGCCGAGCGACGCAGGGCGCGCGTCGCCTCGACGGACCCCTCCGGGCCGCCCGCCGCGCCCGCCCCGGTCTCCCGGTGCAGACGCAGCGCGCGCAGGAACTCCGTGGCCTGGGCCCGGAGATAGCCGGCGAGGGTGTCCCCCGTGGGCGCGTGGCCGGCCGCGGGATCCGTCAGGTCATGGTGTTGCTGTGCCACGCCGGCGCCTCCGGGCGTCTATGAGCATCTCCTGAACGTTGCGCAGGGGCTGGCCGTCCGCGTCGACCGCGTGCCGGGTCCACTCGCCGTCGGGGCCGAGGTGCCAGGACGCCGTGGTGTCCGACATGCCGGTCTCCAGCAGCCGGTGGAGCGAGGCGCGGTGGGCCGGGTCGACGACCCTGACCAGCGCCTCGATACGGCGGTCGAGGTTGCGGTGCATCATGTCGGCGCTGCCGATCCACACCTCGGGCTCGCCTCCGTTGCCGAAGGCGAAGACGCGCGAGTGCTCCAGGAAGCGGCCGAGGATCGAGCGGACCCGGATGTTCTCCGACAGGCCGGCGACCCCGGGGCGCACCGCGCAGATGCCGCGCACCCACACGTCGACGGGCACGCCCGCCTGGGACGCGCGGTAGAGGGCGTCGATGACGGCCTCGTCGACCATCGAGTTGACCTTGATGCGGACGTAGGCCGGACGTCCGGCACGGTGGTGCTGGACCTCCTTGTTGATGCGGGAGACCAGGCCGTCGCGCAGGGACTTGGGGGCGACGAGGAGGCGGCGGTAGGTCTCCCGGCGCGAGTAGCCGGAGAGGCGGTTGAACAGGTCCGAGAGGTCCGCGCCGACCTGCGGGTCCGCCGTGAGCAGGCCCAGGTCCTCGTAGAGCCGTGCCGTCTTGGGGTGGTAGTTGCCGGTGCCGACGTGGCTGTAGCGCCGTAGCGTCTCGCCCTCCTGGCGGACCACCAGGGACAGCTTGCAGTGCGTCTTCAGACCGACGAGGCCGTAGACGACGTGGCAGCCGGCCTCCTCCAGCTTGCGCGCCCACTTGATGTTGGCGTGCTCGTCGAAGCGGGCCTTGATCTCGACCAGGACGAGGACCTGCTTGCCGGACTCGGCGGCGTCGATGAGCGCGTCGACTATCGGGGAGTCGCCGGAGGTCCGGTACAGGGTCTGCTTGATGGCGAGGACGTCCGGGTCGCCGGCCGCCTGCTCCAGGAACGCCTGGACGGAGGTGGAGAAGGAGTCGTACGGGTGGTGCAGCAGCACGTCCCGCTTGCGCAGGGCGGCGAAGATGTCGGGCGCGGACGCGGACTCGACCTCGGCGAGGTCGCGGTGGGTGCCGGCGACGAACTTCCGGTACTTCAGCTCGGGGCGGTCCAGGCCATGGATGCGGAACAGGCCGGTCAGGTCGAGCGGGCCGGGCAGCGGGTAGACCTCGGCCTCGCTGATCTTCAGCTCGCGCACCAGCAGGTCGAGCACCTCGCGGTCGATGTTCTCCTCGACCTCCAGGCGCACCGGCGGCCCGAAGCGGCGCCGCATGAGCTCCTTCTCCAGGGCCTGGAGCAGGTTCTCCGCGTCGTCCTCCTCGACCTCCAGGTCCTCGTTGCGGGTGACCCGGAAGGTGTGGTGCTCCAGCACCTCCATGCCCGGGAAGAGCTCCTCCAGGTGGGCGGCGATGACGTCCTCCAGGGGGACGTACCGGCCCGGGGCGCACTCCAGGAAGCGGGACAGCAGCGGCGGCACCTTCACGCGCGCGAAGTGGGGCGTGCCGGTGACGGGGTTGCGTACGCGCACGGCGAGGTTCAGGGAGAGACCCGAGATGTACGGGAAGGGGTGCGCGGGGTCGACGGCCAGCGGGGTGAGCACCGGGAAGATCTGGTGCCGGAACAGGGTGAAGAGGCGGGCCTGCTCCTTCTCGGTCAGCTCCTGCCAGCGGACCAGGTGGATGCCCTCCTCGGCGAGCGCGGGGGCGACGTCCTCGTGGTAGCAGGCGGCGTGCCGGGCCATCAGCTCGCGGGAGCGGGCCCAGATCATCTCCAGGACCTCGCGCGGCTGCAGGCCGGAGGCGGAGCGGGTCGCGACGCCGGTGGCGATGCGGCGCTTCAGTCCGGCCACGCGGACCATGAAGAACTCGTCGAGGTTGCTGGCGAAGATCGCGAGGAAGTTCGCCCGTTCGAGGAGTGGCGTGTTCGGGTCCTCGGCGAGTTCGAGGACGCGCTCGTTGAACGCGAGCCAGCTGCGTTCGCGGTCGAGGAAACGGCCCTGCGGCAGCTGGACCCCGTCCACCTGCGTTTCCTCGTAGGCGTCGAGGTCGGCGTCGAGATCGGGTTCCAGGTCGGAGACCACGGCCGCCGTCACGGTGGGCGGGCGGTGCGCGGCTATGGAGCCCACGGAGGGCTGGGCGTGCGTGACCTGTGCCTGGGCGTCTGACTGGCTCATGAACCCATTCTTCCGCGCCCGGGACGATAGCGGCGCGTCGGAACGTGCGAGCGGGAGCTCGGCGACGGGTCCCTCGGGGGTCGTCCGCGCGGGGGACTTCCCGGCGGACGTCTTACCGTCGGGGGATTTCCGCGCGGACGTCTTCCCGTCGGGCGGCTCCGCGCGAGGCGGCGGAGGCTCGGGCACGGCGGCATTCATTGGCCGAGCTTCGCAAGACCGTCTGAATCGTTGGTTACGGCGACATGACGTGAGGGATAGCGGGGGGCGGCTCGCGGGGTCCGTCCCGGCGATTACCGGCGAGAACAGGCCGCTCTGGCCGGTCTACGCCCCCTCCCGGCATGTACATGGCCGGTGTACGTCCTTCCCCCCCCCGGTGGAGGGACGTACACCGGCCAGGGGGCCCACCGGGCTCAGCGGGTGCGGCGGCGCAGCAGCGCGAAGGCGGCCAGCGTGGCCAGGGCGGCCACGGCGAGGACGATGCCCGTCTCCACGAGGCTGAGGGGCAGGTAGTGGGAGGCCGGGTGGTAGGTGAAGCTGAAGCCGGTGACGCCCAGCTTGTCGTAGCAGTGCTGGAGCTCGGTCGTGGTGCCCTCGCACTGCCAGTAGGGGAGGTTCGGCTCGGGCCGGCCGTGGACCAGGGCCGTGTAGTCCAGCTGCCACACATTGCCGTTCGGGGCGCCCAGGTAGCTGCGGGTGACCTCGTGCACGGCGGGCCACAGGGACGAGCGGTAGTGCTCGATCGTCAGGTGGATCAGCCACATCACGGCGACCGACACGCCCAGCGAGGCCAGGGTGCGGCGCAGCAGCAGCGCGGTGAGCGCGCCGACGGCGAGCGCGCACAGCACGTACGCGACGGCGGCCGGGCCGCGCGCCACGAAGGTGTCCGCGTCCGCCCAGTCCTGGAAGATCATGTCGGGGTGGGCGGCCCAGGCCCAGCGGAACACCAGGACCAGCGCGCCGGTGCCGACGGCCAGCGCGAGCGCCGGGACGGCGAGCTTCGCGGCCAGCCAGCGGGTGGGGGTGACGCCCTGGGTCCAGGCGAGGCGCGCGGTGCCGGAGTCCAGCTCGCGGCCGATCAGCGCGCCGCCCGCGAAGGCGGCCACGGCGAGGAAGGCGTACGCGACGAACGTGCCGATCCAGCCGAGCGGTTCGCTGTAGTGCAGGCCGGCGATCGTCATGTCGCAGTAGTCCTGGACATCGCAGGCCTGGTACATCGATCTCTCGTGGTCGGCGGCGACCTCGGTGATCCACACCAGCCAGCCGGCGAGCGCGACGAAGAGGGCGGCCCAGACGATGAGACCGGTGCGGTGCACGCGCAGCACGGCGCGGGCGGTGCGGGGGCCCGGCGGGGGCGGGGCGGACGCCGGCGCCGGGGTCGTCACGGCTTGTGCGCTCATACGGCGGCCTCCTCGCGTACGGGGCCCCGGGCGCCGCGGGTGGAGGTGGCCGTCGACCGCCTGAGCAGCGTGAACGCGGCCACGACGAGGGCCGCGGCGAGGGCGAGGAGGACGGCGGTCGTGGTGAGCTGAAGGGGCCAGTAGTGGGACTGGGGGTGGTACGTGCGGAAGAAGCCGACGGCGTCGGCCTTGGCGTAGCCGGTCGCGCAGCCGTTCATGGCGTCGGCGGGCGTGCACTCCGGGAAGGGGGCGTGCGCGCCGGTGGAGGTGACGATGCCCGAGTCGACGTCGAGGCCGCCGCCGCCCATCCCCTCTTTGAGGGTGGTCTCCTTGGTGACGGCCGGCCACAGGTACGGCATGAGCCGGTCGCCGAGGAAGCGGATCGCGCCGGCCGCGACCAGCGCGAACGTGAGGGCGGGGAGCGTACGGCGCGACAGCACGCCCGCGAGCGCGCCGAGGGCGAGGCCGGCCAGGGCGAAGCCGACGGTGGTGGTGCCGTTGGCGTGGAGGGTGAGCTCGTCGGTCCACTCCTTGGCGGAGTCGATGCGGCCCTGGGAGCGCGACCAGCCCCAGTGGTGCAGCCCGGCCAGCAGGCCCGTGCTCACGGTGATCAGGGCGGCCGGGGCGGCGAGCTTGACGGCCAGCCAGCGCGCCGGGGAGAGGTCCTGCGTCCAGGCGAGATGGGCGGTGCCCGACTCCAGCTCGCGGCCGAACAGGGCGGCGCCGGACCAGGCGGCGACGGCGAAGGGGAGCGCCGTCAGGGCGAGGGTCGTGTAGGTGTACCAGTCCTTGTAGCGGACGATCGCGTCCTGGTCGTAGGAGCAGTGGGCGCTGTCACCGCAGGCCTTGTACTGCCGCCAGCCCTCGGCGGCCGCGTCGGTGAGCGGGCCGCCCAGCCAGAGCAGCAGGCCGGCGAGGACGACCGTCAGGGCCGCCCATACGTACAGCGCGGGGCGGTGCAGGCGGAGCAGCCAGCGCAGCTGGGCCGGGGTGCGGTGGCCGACGGGGAGCGGGGAGGCGAGCGCGGTCACGCGACGGCCTCCCTGGCGTCGGCCGGGGTGAGCGGCGCGGCCTCGGGGTTGCGCAGATAGGCGAGGACGAGTTCCTCCAGGGAGGGCGTCGTGGTGCGCCAGTCGGCGGGCAGCGGGCCGTTCGGGCGGATCATGGCGGAGAGCTGGCGGCCGGTGACGCGGGACTCGACGACCGTGTGGCCGTCCAGGTCGGAGGTCTCGGCGTGCGCGCTCACGCGCGTGTGGGCGTCGATCAGTTCGTCGATCTCCCCGGCGAGCCGGACCCGTCCGCCGCCGACGAGCAGCAGGTGGTCGCAGGAGTCCTCCAGTTCGGCGACGACGTGCGACGACATCACGATCGTCGTGCCGTGCTGGGCGGCCTGCACCATCAGGGTGGCCATCAGCTCGTGCCGGGCCAGCGGGTCGAGGTCGGCCATCGGCTCGTCCAGGAGCAGCAGTTCGGGACGCTTGCCCAGGGCGAGCGCGAGGGCGACGCGGGTGCGCTGGCCGCCGGAGAGGGAGCGGATCTTCTTCGCCGGGTCCAGGTCGCCGGCTTCGACGACGCGCCGGGCGCGGTCGTGGTCCCAGCGGCCCGGGTTGAGGTCGGCGCCCATGCGCAGGGTCTGGGCGACGGTGAGCTGGGGGTAGAGCGGCTTGTCCTGGGCGACGTAGCCGACCCGCGCGCGGGCGGAGGCGGGGTCCGTGCCCAGGACGGATATCCCGCCCTCGCTGGGTGCGAGCAGGCCGGAGGCCAGTGCGAGGAGGGTGGATTTGCCGGCTCCGTTGGGGCCGACGACGGCGCAGACGCGGCCGGTGGGGAGCCGGAAGGAGCAGTCGCGCAGGGCCCAGCCGCCGCGGCGGCCGAAGCGTTTGCCGAGGCCGGCGGCCTCCATGGCCGGGTCGGTCATGACGGGTCTCCCTGGAATCGCTTGTCGAGTACGGCAGTGAAGAGTGCGGCCACGTCGTCCCGGTCCAGGCCGGCCTCGCGGGCCTTGACCACCCAGGCGTCCAACTCCGCCGGCAGGGGGGAGTCGTCGGCGGGCGCGGCGCCCAGCGTGCGGCGTACGAAGGTGCCGAGCCCGCGCCGCGCCTCGACCAGTCCCTCGCGCTCCAGTTCGCGGTAGGCCTTCAGGACGGTGTTGGGGTTGATCGCGGTCGCCTCGACCACCTCGCGGGCCGTGGGCAGCTTGTCGCCGGGTTCGAGCAGGCCCAGACGCAGGGCCTGCTTGGTCTGCTGGACGATCTGGACGTAGGTGGCCACGCCGCTGTGCCGGTCGATGCGGTACTCGACCATCGGACAACCACCCTTTCACTAATTGAGTAGTGGAAGGGTGTTCCACGGGGGCCGGGATGTCAACTTCGGCCCGCTGGGAAAGTCGTCCGCGGATCCGTGAACCGATCGGCGGGGCCGGTCCGATGAGGGGATGTGAGCGAAACGAGAAGCGACGGGGAGCTGCTGCGGGCCATCGCGGCGGACGGGGACCGTCATGCCTTCGAGGAGCTGTACCGGCGCTTCGCGCCGTGGCTGACCGCCCGCATGCGCAGCCGCTGCGCCGACGCCGGGATAGTCGACGACGTCGTGCAGGAGACGTTCCTCGCGGTGTGGCGCGGCACCGCCCGCTATCGCGAGGAGGGCGATGTGGCGGGCTGGCTGTGGCGCATCGGCTCGCGCCGGCTGGTCGACGCGGTGCGCGGCGACGGCGCGCGCGGACGGCTGCGCCAGGCGCTGGCGCGGCTGCGTCACCGGGACGAGGCGTCGGCCGAGGACCGCGTGCTCGCGGGGGTGGAGCACGGGGACCTGGCCGGCGCCCTCATAAGGCTCTCCCCGGAGCTGCGCGCGGTTCTCCAGGCCACGGTCATCGACGGGCTCACGACCCGGGAGGCGGCCGTCCTGCTCGGCATTCCCCCGGGCACGGTCAAGACCCGGGCCCTGCGGGCCCGCAAGCAGCTCCGGGAGGCGCTGGCATGAGGCGGCCCATGGACGGACGCGAGCGATCGAGCGGCGTGGGGGACGGCCGTGTGACCGAAGACCGTACGACGGAAGGTGGGGCGGCATGACCTGGCATGTGGCGGAAGAGGACCTGCGCGCCTATGCGCAGGGCGAGTTGGCGCCCCCGCTGCTGTGGTCGGCGGACACGCACCTGACCGGCTGCGCGCACTGCCGTGCCCGGCTCGCCGACTCCGGCGACCGTACGGCGCTGGACGCGGGCTGGGCGCGGCTGGACGCGGAGCTGGACGCGCCGCGGCCGGGCCTGTTCGAGAAGGTGCTGCTGCGGGTCGGCGTCGCCGACCACACCGCGCGGCTGCTGTCCGCGACCCCGCTGCTGCGCCGCTCGTGGCTGATGGCGGTGCTGTCCCTGCTGGTCATGACGGTGCTGGTGGTCCGCCTGGCCGACACCCCGGCGCTGTTCCTGGCCCTCGCCCCGCTGCTGCCCCTGGCCGGCGTGGCGCTGGCCTACGGCCCGGCCATGGACCCCACCTTCGAGATGGCCGTGGTCGCGCCGCTGCACGGCTTCCGGCTGCTGATGATCCGCACGGTCGCGGTCCTCACGGCGGGCCTCGCGCTCAACGGCCTGGCCACCCTGGCCCTCCCGGGGTACGGCCTGATGGCGCTGGCCTGGCTGCTGCCCGCCCTCGCGCTCACCTCGACGGGCCTGGCCCTGGCCCCCCGGGTGGGTCCGGCGCTAGCGCCCGCCCTGGTCGGGGGCGGCTGGCTGACGCTGCTCTTCGTGGCCCGGGCGCGGGCCCACGGCCACACGCCCGTGCCGTTCACGGCGACCGGCCAGACCACCGCCGCGGCGGTCGCCGCCCTGGCGACGGCGCTGCTCTTCCTGACCCGCGACCGCTTCGACGTCCGCCCGGTGGGCGGCTTCCCGGACAGGGGGGCGCTGTGAGCCGCCTCGCGCCCCCGTCCCCCTTCGTCCCCCTGGCCCTCAGGAGCACCGCATGACCCACGCACCCACCACCGTCACGGCCCACGGCCTCGCCGTGCGCTACGGCGGGACGCGCGCCCTCGACGGCGTCTCGCTGAGCCTGACCCCGGGCGTCACCGGACTGCTCGGCCCCAACGGCGCCGGGAAGACGACCCTGTTGAGGGTGCTGGCCACGGCCGTACCGCCGGACGGCGGCGAGTTCACCGCCCTCGGCCACGACCCGCGCACCTCCGCCGGCCGCCTGGCGCTCCGCCGCGAGCTGGGCTATCTGCCGCAGACCCCCGGATTCCACCCGGACTTCACGGCCTTCGAGTTCGTGGACTACGTGGCGATCCTGAAGGAGCTCACCGATCGCGGCGCCCGCCACCGCGAGGTGCGCCGGGTCCTGGAGGCGGTCGACCTGAGCGAGGTCCGCGGCAGGCGCATCAAGCGGCTGTCCGGCGGC
This sequence comes from Streptomyces sp. NPDC032126, assembly GCF_055580085.1. Taxonomy (NCBI): domain Bacteria; kingdom Bacillati; phylum Actinomycetota; class Actinomycetes; order Kitasatosporales; family Streptomycetaceae; genus Streptomyces; species Streptomyces sp. NPDC032126. The sequence goes on along the minus strand of NZ_JBVIMA010000012.1, from coordinate 142,430 downwards.
ATGCGCCAGCGGGTCGCCCTGGCGGCGGCTCTCGTCGGCGACCCGGGCTTCCTGGTCCTGGACGAGCCGACGGTCGGACTCGACCCCGAACAGCGCATGCGGTTCCGGGAGTTGATCGCCCAGGCCGGAGAGGGCCGCACGGTCCTGCTGTCCACCCACCAGACGGAGGACGTGGCGATGCTCTGCCACCGGGTCGTGGTCATGACCCACGGCCGGGTCCGCTTCGAGGGCACCCCCGCCGAGCTGACCGCGCGGGCCGACGGCCGGGTGTGGAGCAGCGAGCAGCGCGACCCGGCGGCCCGGGCGGGCTGGCGCACGGGCACGGGCACCTTCCGCAACATCGGCGATCCGCCCGAGGGAGCCCACCTGCTGGACCCCACCCTGGAGGACGGCTATCTCCTCACCCTGGACGGCGGGACACCGGCGGTGACGGCATGAGCACCACGGTCAGTGACCCCACGACGACCCCCGCCCCCGCCCTCACCGGGCCGGACCACCCCGCGCGCCGCACGGCGGCCGTCCTCGCCCTGGCCCGCTTCGAGGCCCGCGAACTGCTCCTCCAGGTCCCGGTGATGGCCCTCATGGCGCTGTACACCGCGATGGTCGTCTACGGCATGGTGCCGAACGACGGCATGGACGACTACCCGGTCCTCCACATGGCCGACCGCAGCGGCCAGGCCACCCCGCTGCTCCTCGCCATCGCCCTGCTGATCTGTGTCAACGCGGCGGTGCTGCGCACACGCAGACACGGCACGGCGGACCAGTTCGAGATGCTGCCGATGGACGCCTGGCGGCGCACGCTGGCCCATGTCCTGTCGGTGATCCCCTTCGCGCTGTTCAGCGCGCTGCTGGTCACGGTCCGCTTCACCTGGGAGGCGCTCAAGCCGGGCGCGGTCGGCCATGGTTCGTTCGGCGAGCTGGTGGTGGGCCCGTTGCTGGTGCTGCTCGCCGGGGTCGTCGGGGTGGCGCTGGCCCGCATCGCCCCGTCGCCGTTCGCGCCGATACTGTTCGCGGTCGCCGCGTATGTCCTGTCGGTGACGCTCCTGGGCTCGCAGGACGTCCCGGAGGGGGTGCGGCGGCTGGCGCCGGTCTTCGGCGCGCCCGACGCCGGCGCCGACCCGGTCCCCTCCGACCTGCTCGGCCGCCCCGCCGGCTGGCACGCGCTGTATCTGGCGGGCCTGTGCGTCCTGCTGGCCGGCGCGGCCCTGCTGCGGGCCGGCGGCCGCACCCGGGCGGTCAAGGCGGTGACGGCGATCGCCCTCGCGGCCACCGCGGCGGGCGCGGTCGGCCAGCTCCCGCGTGACACCGCGGCCCTGGAGGCGGCCCGGAAGGCGGTGTGGCAGACACCGGAGAAGGCGCAGTCGTGCGAGGAGCGCGGCGGGTCGACGTACTGCTCGTTCCCGGAGTGGGACGGGATCCGGCCGGAGTGGGCGAAGGTCGTGGACCGGGTGCGGTCGGCGGCGGGCGGCACGGCGGCCGACGCGGACCTGACGGTGCGGCAGCGGGTGGACACCGAGTTCGGTGTGGAGGTCGACGGCACGGTGACGCCGTACACCGCGCCGGGCCGGGTGACGGTGGGCACGCGCTGGGGCGGCAACCGGATTCCCGAGTTCGCGGTGGGCGTGGCCTCGGTGCTGGTGGCGGGCACGGAGGCGAAAGCGGCGGAGCTGTGCGACGCCCGCGTGCTGACCATCATGTGGCTGGCGGTGGGCACCGATCCCACGCCGACGGCCACCTTCCAGGACGTGCGCCTGGACGACAGCCTCTCCGGCGCGGCGGTGATCCTGGCGCCCACGGAACCGCTGTCGATGACGGCCCAGCAGACCGAGGTGTTCCGCGCGATGCTGAAGCGGCCGAAGGCGGAGATCGCGGCGAAGGTGAAGGCCCACTGGGCGGAGCTGACGTCCGCGCGGACGACGACGGCGGACGCGGCGCGTCTGCTGGGCGTGGCGGTGCCGAAGGGGGCGGACCAGTGCGAGTGGTGACGGCGATGGTCGGCCGGAGCAGCGGTGCGGCGCTCACCGGGCCGCTGCTGCGGGCCCTGCTGCGGCCGGTGTGGCGGGCGCTGCCCCGGAAGGGGCCGCTGGCGGCCGCCGGGCTGGGGCTGCTGATCGCCGGTGGCGCCAGACTGCCGGAGCAGGCGCCGGACGAGGGCTCGGCCTACGCCCTGGCGCGGTTGGCCGCGCTGCTCGGCGCCGTGGGCCTGGCCTTCCTCCTGGACGACCCGGCGCGGCACACCACGGGTCCGGTACCGGTGGGCCGCGCGGTCCGGGCCACCCTGCGGATGGCGCTGGCGCTCCCGGCAGCGGCGGTGTGGTGGACGGCGGTGCTGCTGCTGATACCGGCCGCGTCCCGCCCGCCCGTCGGCCCGGTCACCGTGGAGGCGGCGGCGATGGCGACCTGCGCCCTGGCCCTCGCCACATCCGCGATCCGCTTCACGGACGAGCCCGAGCCGGGAGGGGGCGCGGCGCTGTGGCTGGGGACGGCGGCCGTGGTCACGGTGCTCGTCCCGGAGCGCTGGGGCCTGATCAGCGTGCCGGGGGAGCAGTGGTGGACGGCCACACAGGTGCGCTGGGCGGTGGCGCTGGCGGTGACGGTGGGCCTGTGCGGGGCGTGGACGGCGGAGCCGCTCCGAAGACACGGCCGCCCCTTCCGCGGCCGCCCCTTCCGCCCCGACCCGGCGGCTCCGGGGGGTGGTGCCGGATCGGCGGCTCCCGGGGGAGCTCCCGGCCGGTCGGGCGCGGGGGCCGAGGCGGGCGCTTGAGAGCGAGGAGCGTCACGTCTCCGTGCGGTACATGAGGTCTGCCTCGTGGGTGGTGAAGCCCAGCCGCTCGTAGACCGACACCGCGGCCTTGTTGTCGGCGTCGACATAGAGCATCGCCGTCGGCAGTCCCTGCCGTTCCAGGTGCCGCAGTCCGATCGTCGTCAGGGCCTTGCCGAGGCCGCCACCCTGGACGCCGGGGGCGACACCGAGGACGTAGACCTCGCCGAGCTGCTCCTCCGCGTGGACCTTCGTCCAGTGGAAGCCGATCAGTTCGTCGCCGCGGAAGGCGAGGAAGAATCCCGCGGGGTCGAACCAGGGCTCGGCCTTGCGGTCGTCGAGGTCGCGCTGGGTGAGGGAGCCCTGCTCGGGGTGGTGGGCGAAGGCGGCGGCGTTGACGGCGAGCCACGCGGAGTCGTCGACGCCGGGCACGAAGGTCCGTACGGTCACGCCGTCGGGAAGGACCGGCTCGGGCAGATCGAGGCCGGTCAAGGGGCGCCGCATCTGACGGAGTTCGCGGAAGAGGGTCAGCCCCAGGACCTGGGCGAGGTGGCGGGCGGCGGCGTGGCCGCCGTGCGCCCAGACCCGCAGCCGCTTGCCGGAGGCGGCGAGCAGGGCGGAACCGAGGGCGCGGCCGTGCCCGTGGCCGCGCGTGTCGGGGTGGACGACGAGTTCGGCGGCCGGTGCCTCGACGGGGTCGGTGTCCTCCAACTGGGCGTAGCCGATGAGCGCTTCGCCGACGGTGAGGAGGAGGTGGGACACGCCCTCGCGGGCGCCGCCGCGCAGCTGCAGCCGGCCCTGCTCGGACACGGCCTGCTGGCCGTCGACGCGGGCGGCCTCCGCGAGCAGGTCGAGGACGGCCTCGATCTGGGCCGGGTCGAGCGCGGAGTAGGTCTCGATGGATCGGGAGACGGGGAGCGGGAGCCGTGCGGGGTCGTCGCTGGTCATGCGTATGAGGGTAAAGGGAGGAGGGATCGCGTGGCCGAAGGCGAAGATGTCGGCGAAGGGAAACCAGGATGTAACCACTAACCCCCTGTCGCGCTACGCGCGTTGACTCTAGGCTGCGCGCGGACGGGGTCACGCCTCACGCACCCCGGACGCCCCGCACACACCCAGGGCCGGGTCGGCCCACGCCACACGCCACAGGGGGGCGCATGAGAGCCACTTCCCAGTCGATTCCGGGCCGCAGACGCCGGACGTACCGCATCCTCGCGACCGCCGCCGGTCTCGCCACCGTCGGTGCCCTGGCCGCCGCCCTTCCGGCGCACGCGCACGAGGACGGGCACTCCCGCCCGCTGCCCAGCCGCTACCAGGACGTTCAGCTTCTGTCGTTCAACGACCTGCACGGCAACCTGGAGCCGCCGTCGGGTTCGTCGGGCCGCGTCACCGAGCTGCAGGCCGACGGCACGACGAAGACGATCGACGCGGGCGGCGTGGAGTACCTCGCCACCCACCTGCGCCAGGCCCGCGCGGGCCACCCGTACTCCATCACGGCGGCCGGCGGCGACATGGTCGGCGCGTCCCCGCTGATCTCGGGCCTGTTCCACGACGAGCCCACCATCGAGGCGCTGAACGGCCTGCACCTCGATGTGACCAGCGTCGGCAACCACGAGTTCGACGAGGGCGCCAAGGAGCTGGCCCGGCTGCAGAACGGCGGCTGTCACCCGACGGACGGCTGCTACACCGACGAGGAGTTCGGCGGCGCCGACTTCCCGTACCTCGCGGCGAACGTGCTGGACGAGAAGACCGGCAAGCCGATCCTCAAGCCGTACTGGGTGTGGAAGAAGAAGGACGTCAGGATCGGCTTCATCGGCGTCACCCTGGAGGGCACCCCGGGCATCGTCTCCGCCGACGGCGTCAAGGGCCTCACCTTCAAGGACGAGGTCGAGACGATCAACAAGTACGCCAAGGTGCTCCAGGCGCAGGGCGTGCAGTCGATCGTCGCGCTGATCCACGAGGGCGGCTTCCCGGCCTCCACCGCGTACAACTACAACTGCGACGCGGGGGGCGCCGGCTCCGGCATCTCCGGTCCGATCGTCGACATCGCGAAGAACATCACGCCGGCCGTGGACGCGCTGGTCACCGGCCACACGCACACGGCGTACGTCTGCGACGTCCCCGACCCGTCGGGCAAGCCCCGCATGGTCACCTCGGCCGCGTCCTTCGGCCGCCTCTACACGGACACCACGCTGACGTACGACCACTGCACGGGTGACATCGTCCGTACGGCGGTGAAGTCGGCGAACCACGTGGTCACCCGGGACGTCGCCAAGGCGCCGGACATGACCGAGCTGATCAGCAAGTGGAACACCCTGGCGGCGCCCATCGGCAACCGCCCCATCGGCTACATCTCCGCCGACATCGGGAACACCGGCACCGAGTCCCCGATGGGCGATCTGATCGCCGACGCGCAGCTGGCGTACGGCAGGAAGCTCGACCCGGAGACCGACCTGGCGCTGATGAACCCGGGCGGTGTGCGCGCCGGTCTGACCTACGCGGCCAAGGGCTCCGAGGGCGACGGTGTGGTGACGTACGCGGAGGGCTTCACGGTCCAGCCGTTCTCCAACACGGTGAACCTGCAGAACTTCACCGGCGCCCAGCTGATCCAGGTCCTCAAGGAGCAGGTCAGCGGCACGAACGCGGCCGTCCCGAAGATCCTTCAGCCGTCCTCGGGCCTGACGTACACGCTGGACCTGACGAAGACGGGCGCGGACCGTGTCGTCACGGACTCCATCAAGCTGAACGGCACGGCCATCGACCCGGCGGCCACCTACCGCGTCGCGACGAACAGCTTCCTCGCGGGCGGCGGTGACGGCTTCCCGACGCTGGCGCTGGGCACGGGCGACCTGGTCGGCTCGGACGACCTGGCGGCCCTGGCGCAGTACATGACGGCCAACTCCTCGGCCACGAGCCCGATCGTGCCGCCGGCCGCGGACCGGATCACGATCGTCAAGTAAGCGGCGGTACTCGAAGCGGGCCCGGTCTCGACGGCCAGGCCCGCTTCAGTAGGTCTTCTTCCGGTCGAACGGCATCGTCGCCAGCGCCGACAGGACGCCGAACCAGAACACCACCTGGGGGACCGCGCGGTCCGTCCAGGGGACCTGGGTGAGCAGCAGCGCGCACAGCAGGGTCGTGCCGGCCTGGAGGAGGACGATCCGGGGCCAGACGCGACGGCGGATCACCGACCGCAGATTGACCCGGACGCCCGTGCGCAGCCGCCGGTAGCGCAGCAGCGCGCCCACCACCCAGACGGCCGCCATCGGCACGAGGTCCCACAGCCGCTGCCCGAGCGGGAGCGGCAGGTCCCGCTGGTCCGCGCCGTCCGTCGGGAACAGGTCGAGGCCGGCGGCGGCGAACAGCAGACAGATCAGCGCGAGCCAGCGCATGCCGCGCAGCAGGCGGTACGAGGCGTCGTCGAGGCCGCGCCGCATCTCCGCCGAGTCGGGGGTGACGGCGAGGGCGTCGGCGTAGAGGGTGGCGGCGAGGGGTGCGTGGGCCCCGTCGGCGGCCTTCTGCGTCCGCCGGGCCAGCGCCTGCGGGTGGTTCGGGTCGAGCCGGAGGATGGCCTCGTCCATCATGGCGGCGACCGTCGTGTTGCCCGCGAGGTCGGCGATGGTCCAGGCCGCCTCGTAGGGGAATATCTCCTCGGGCGCCAGGCGGATGGCCTCCTGGACGAGCTCGCCGGCCTCCCGGTAGTAGGCGTCCATGTTCGCCAGGGGGACCAGGCCGTTCGCCGCCTTCTGACCCCGTCGCAGGGCCCTGATGCGGTACAGCCAGTGGCCGAGCAGCGCGTACCCGTACCAGTACTCGGGTGCGAGGCGGATGACCTCGCGCAGGTCGTCCTCGGTGTCGACGAAGCGGCCGGCGGCCCGCAGGGCGAAGGCGTGCTCGATACGGGCGCCGATGTGCTCCGGGTCGAGGGCGACGGCCCGGTCGGCCGCCGCGAGCGCCTCGGCCCCGTTCCCGTCCGTGTTCCGCAGGCACTTGGAGAGGCGGATCCAGGCGCCGATGTCGTCCGGGTCCGCCGAGAGTCGCCGCTCCAGCAGCGTCCTGGCCTCGTCGTACCGTTGCAGCTCGATGAGCGCGTCGGCCCGCTCCAGTGCCGTGTTCACAGCTTGCGCTTCTTCTTGAGATACGCGACGAGGTCGTCGTACATGCCGCCCTCGTTGGCGAACATCGCCACATTGCGCGCCGAGGCGAACCACGGCTCGCTCGACGGTACGACGTCCTTCGCCGCCGCCAGCAGGTCCTTCATGCCGATCATGCGGACGGCGCCGGTGCGGGCCGAGTCCAGCAGCGCCCGCTCGGCCGCCGCCTCGCAGACGTGGGCGAGATCGGCGCCGGAGAGGCCGTCGGTGGCCTTGGCGAGCTTGCCCAGGTCGACGTTCTCGATGGGGCGGTCGCGCAGGTGGTAGCGGAGGATCGCCTCACGGGCCGGGGCGTCGGGCGGCAGCACGAGGAGGGTGCGGTCGAGGCGTCCGGGGCGGCGCAGGGCGACGTCCACGTCCCAGGGCACATTGGTCGCGGCGAGCACGAACACGCCCTCGTTGGCGCCCGCGTCGATGCCGTCCAGCTCGGTGAGCAGCTGGTTGACGGTGTTGCGCATACCGCTGTGGGCGGTACGGCTGCGCTTGGCGCCGAGGGCGTCCAGTTCGTCGAGGAAGACCACGCAGGGCGCCTGGCGGCGGGCCGACTCGAAGACCGCGTGCATGTTGCGCTCGGAGTTGCCCATCCACATGTCGAGGACGTCGTTGACGGACACGGACAGGAAGGACGCGCCGAGTTCACCGGCGACGGCCCGCGCGATGAAGGTCTTCCCGCAGCCGGGCGGCCCGTACAGGAGCAGCCCGCCGCGCAGGCTCTTGCCGTACAGCCTGCGCAGTTCGGGGTTGCGCAGCGGGGCGAGGAACGCGGCCTCCAGCCGGTCCTTGACCTCCTGCATGCCACCGACGTCGGCCAGCCGTACGGCCCCGGGCGACTCCACGTCCCAGGCCTCGGCGTCGCCCGGGTCGTCCTGCCCGTCGGCGCGGGCCGGGGCCTCGACGAAGCGGGGCGGCACGATGTCACCGACCTGCTCCTCGGCCGCCCGCCAGTCGAAACCGGAGGGATCGGCGGGGGGTACCTCGCGTGCCTCTTCCGCTTCCTCTTCCGCCGCTTCTTCCGGTTCTTCTTCCGAAGAGCTCGTCGGCCGCTGGGTGGGCAGTCCCATCGCCCGCGCCATCAGATCCCGCGCCTGCCCGTCTCCCGGCGCGTGCTGCAGGGCGACGGCGACCTCGGCGATCGCGGCGTCCGACTGCCCCGCGTCCAGGAGGAGTTCGGCGAGATGCAGGCGCAGGGGTACGTCGGCGGGGGCCGCCGCGACGGCCGTGCGGAGGCTCTTGATGAGGGGAGAGTCTTCGGACATGGCCCCTACCCTACGGACCTCCGTGTCATGACCTCACCGAGGCGGTCGAGGAGGAGGAAGAACACGAGGGCGCTGGCCGCCGGCACGCCGAGGAACAGCAGCCAGGAGTTCACGGGCCCGTCGGTCAGGATCAGCCAGAAGTCCAGGACGAACATGCCCGCGGCCACGATCGCCGCACCGGTGAGCGCCCGGGCCCAGGCCGTGCGCCGGCGTGCGGCCCGCGCGATGCGCTGTTCCGGTTCGGGCCGGATCTCCCAGGTGGCGAGGCCCAGTCGTACGGCGGTGGCCCGCAGGTCGGCGACCTCGCCGATGGGGTCGCCGTGCTGGCGTTCGTCGAGGTGGGGGAGGAGGACGCGGCGGCCCTGGTGGTCGTAGAGGTACGTGAGCCAACGGGCGGCGCCGGCGCGGCGGTTGGCGCGGCTCTCCTCGACGCGGATGTGGTAGAGGTCGGACCAGGCCCAGGTCCGGGTGCGTACGGCGTCGCGCACGGTGATGCCGTCCGCCGTGACCGTCGTGCGCGCCCGCCACAGGTCCAGGGAGACGCGAGCGACGACCATGCCCCACAGGACGGGCATCAGGAAGGTCGCCGCGGTGGGCCCGAAGGACAGCGCGGAGTCCAGGTTCATCCCGTTGATGAGGACGAAAGCGACCACTACGACCACGAACTGTGCCGGGATTCCCCGCTTCTTGCGGTACTCCCGGTCGATCCCCCGCACGTCCATGAAACGCACGCCTCCCCGCCCACACGGCACACGCGTGTGAGCGGGGAGATCGTACGACCGTTCGTTGTGCCGTTCGGCGGGGGGTCAGCGAACCGACGAGCCGAACGCCTTGGCGCCCGCACCCGGCTTCAGCACGGTGACGGGGGCGTCCGCGGCGGCGTCCGTCGTGTACGACGTGACGTTGGTCCACGGCACCTCGTAGAGGGCGCCGCCGGCCTGCGGGCCGTTCGGCATGCCGATGTAGATGTGCGTCGGCGACAGGGCGATCACCTGGCCCATGTGCTGGTTGGTGCCCGGCGTGCCCGGCACCTTGTTGTAGCCGGCGAACAGGACGTCGTTGTGGTCGCCGGGGGCGGTCAGCAGGGAGAAGGTCTGCACGGAGCCCGCGCCGGCCACGCTGCCCTGGGACTCGCCCGGGACGCCGACCGCGATCTGCATGTCGGACCAGGACGGGGCGGCCTTGCCCGGGGCCAGGTTGATCGCGGCGACGCTCTCGCCGAACCGGTCGCCGGTCTCGATGCCGCCGGCCACGTTCGGCTGGTCCTGGTTGATCACCTTCAGCTGCGACCAGTCCTTGTTGCCGGGGAAGTCGATCGTGTAGACGACGCCCGCGTTCGCCACGTTCGTGGTGCCGTTGCTCGCGACGAGGGACTCGCCGGGCGCGCCCACCGCGATGATCGAGTCGCCGGTCGTGCCCTTGGGGACGATGGCGACGGACTGGCCCAGCTCGTCGCCCTTCTCGGCGCCGCCGGAGATCTTGTCGCTGTCCTCGTCGATGCCCGCCCGGACGATCGGCTTGAGGTTCGGTCCCAGGTTGTGGGTGAGGACGGCGAAGCCGCCCGCGTCGGCCTTGTCGCCGATGTCCTCGCCGGGCACGCCGATGACGATGTTGGTCATGTCGGCGGCCACGGAGGTGCCCACCCTGTCCCCGGCCTCCGGGGAGCCGGGCAGACCGCCGCCCTGGGAGAGGAAGACGTTGGTGCCGCCGTGCACGTACACCACGGAGCCCGCGTCGGTGACGGAGCCGACGTCCTCGCCCGGGTCGCCGATCACGAGGTACGGCTCGTCGTTGCGGGTGACACCGGCGGCGAGGGAGTAGCCGAGCAGATCGCCCTTCTCCTTGCCGGCCTCCTTCAGGGCGCCGTTGCCCTCGCCCTGCGCGTAGTTGTCGGCGGCGCGCCCCTTGCCCAGGCCGGCCGGGGAACCGTAGATCACGGAGACCATGCCGACGTCGGCGATGGAGCCGCCGTCCTCGTAGGGGCTGGAGACGGCGAGGTCGGTGTAGCCGTCCTTGTCGTAGTCGACGGTGGCGAGGGCGTAGCCGAAGCGGTCGCCGGCCTCCGCGTCGCCGGGCACGTTCGGCTGGTCCTGGTCGAGGTCGGCGGTGCCCTTGCCGCCGCCGTAGACGATGTGCACGGCGCCGGCCTCGGCGTCCCCGCCGACGGTGGCCTTGGGGTCGCCGACGGCGGTGTCCTCGATGCCGTCGCCGTTGAAGTCGGCGAACGGGGCCGACTCGACGGTCGACTTGACCCAGGCGGCGATGTCGTCGGTACGGGTGACGACGCCGTTGGTGGAGGTCTGCGCCGGGTCGGTGCCGAAGCAGCCGCCCTGGTCGGAGCGGGAGGCGATGCCGAGCAGTCCGGCGTCGGTGAACACGGGGGCGCCCGAGTCGCCGGCGCAGATCGCCGCGCCGGTCGTGCCGTGCACGGTGAGGTCGGTGGCGCCGACCTGGTCGACCTGGAAGGTCTCGCCGTGGACCTTCAGCGGGGCCCACTCGTCCTTGGTGCGGCCGTAGCCGGTGACCGTGACGGACGCGTCCTTGGCGGGGGCGGCGGTGGCGATGCCGGGCAGGCGGACGTCGTTGACCGGCGCGGACAGCCGGGCCAGGACCAGGTCGCGGTCGTCCCGGGGGACGAGCTGCACGACCTCGCGGACGACGCCGGCGGTGGTGGTCAGGTCGGCGCGGCCGATGGTGGCCGTGGTCTTCAGCTTCGGCGCCCCGGCGGGGATCCTGACGGACGCGGCGGGGTTGTCGGCGAAGCAGGAGGCGGCGGTGGCCAGCCACTGCGGCGCGATGAGGGTGGCGGTGCACGCCTTGGTGCCGCCGCCGATGTCGAGGCGGGCGGTGAAGGCGTGGGCGGCGTCGGTGTCGGGCTTGCCGCTCACGGCGTGCGCGGTGAGCGCGGGGGCGCCGATGACGGCGGCGGTGACAAGCGCGGCGAGCGCGGTGGCGCGCCCGCGCAGGATGCTGGTGGTCATGGTGGTGTGGTCGTCTTCCCCGTGTGCCGGCTACTTGCTCGTGCGTATCTCGACCAGGACGAAGTCGCGTCCGTCCGGGTCGGCGGCCTCACCGGCCGCCTTCCACTCGCCCTTGCCGACGTCGATGCTCTGGCTGGCGCCGTCGGTGGTGAGCTTCACGTCCGCCTCGTGGTCGGCCTCGCCCTTGACGCCGTAGACGGAGGGGATTTCGAGGCTGAGGTAGCCGGAGGTGCCCGTGGCGCGGAAGCAGATCTTCTCGCTCCTGCGGGAGTACACCTCCATCAGGCCGGTGCCGGAGGCGCAGTCGGCCAGCGTGATGTGGCCGTCGCCGCGCTTGAGGGTGATGCCCTTCTGCGCCTTGATGGCGTCGGCGCCGGGGTAGTCGAAGGTCTCGACCGCGTAGCCGGGCGCGCCGTCGACGACCGGGGCGGTGCGGTCGGCGGTGCCGGTGTGGTGGGCGGTGGAGAAGGTGGTCGACGCGAAGGCGACCGCGCCGGCGCAGGCCGCCGCGACCGCACCGGTGGCGATGATCCGCCGTGCGAGTTTCATGGGGTTCCCCCTGAGAGAGCTCTCTTGAATCCCGTGAGAATTCGGTGAGTTGAGTCCGTGCGACACCTGAGGGATGCCATAAGGGCAATACGGCGTGCGTGACCGCGGGTCAGACGGTCACGGAGGACGGTGCATTCAAACAGGTGGCCGCGCCGAGCGCCAACGATATGCCGATGAATCCTGGATGAATCAGGACAAAGAATTTCTGTGGCGATTCTCATGGGTAAAGGGATGGTTTGAGAGCTGGTCAATTTCCGCAGGAGTCACTTAAGTTCACCCCCGTTCAATTGACACACCCGTCGGTTCGCCCCTGACCAGGGCCCCCTTCGCCGCCGGGTGCATATCCATGGGGGATTCTTGGACACCACCTACTGGAGCCGTCGCCGGCTGCTGTCCGTCGCCGGTGCCGCCACCGCGGCGACCGCCGTCACGCTCGCCGCGCCCTCCCGCGCCCTGGCCGCCGCCGCCACCGCCACCGCGGGGTCCTCGGATCTGCCGAGGCTCCCCAACCTGCCCGACACCGCCCGCGCGCGGGCGGTCACGGCGTGGAAGATCGGCGGACGGGCCGTCAAGAACGCTGCGGCGCAGGCCCTGACGGGCTCCGCAGCCGACATCGACCGCTTCCTCACCACCGACCTGCCGAGCGCCACCGCCGAGGACCAGCGCTTCGCCCTCCTCAAGGCGCTGCCCGCCACCGGCAAGGGCACCTCCCGCGACGCCTCCGCCGCGCTGTCCACCGGCGACGACGCCGTCACCGCCTTCCTGACCGGCGGCTACAAGACCGCCGAGCTGGAGGACCTGCGCGTCACCACGCTGACCATCCTCAACAGCGGCGGGACCGGGGTGAAGCGGGAGGCGCAGAAGGCCCTCGACGCCGGCACCTCCGACGCCCTGAGCACCTTCCTGCTGAACACCCAGGTCACCGCCCGGATCGAGGACGAGCGGGCCGAGGTCTTCACCATCCTCGCGACCGCCTCCCCGGAGGTGAAGAAGTACGCCCAGCGCGCCCTGGACGACGGCAGCCCGTCGGCGATCCGCTGGTTCCTGAACACCGGTCAGCACATCGCGCGGGCCCGGGACCGGGAGAGCGCCACCATCGAGCAGCTGGTGGCGATCGTGGAGCGCGAGGGCAAGCGGGCCCAGCTCACCTCCGACCGTGCCGTCGCCGCCTCCGCCAAGGCGAAGGAGGCCGCCGCCCAGGCGAAGAAGGCGGCCGAGGACGCCGCCGCCGAGGCCGACGCGGCCCGCGACGACGTCGCCAAGACCGCCAAGGCGGCCCGTAAGGCCGCGTCCGCCGCGCAGGGCGCCGCCGCCGCGTCCCGTACCGCCATCCAGGCGTCGGCCGCCGCCCACAACGCCGCCCGCCGCGCCTCGTACGCCGCGACCGCCGCGGCGGCGGCCGCCGCGTCCGCCGGACGGGCCGCGTCCGCCGCCTACTCGGCCGCCCTCGCCGCGGCCAAGGACGCCGGCAAGGCGCACGCCGCCCGGCTGGCCGCCGAGGGCGCGAACAAGGCGGCCGCCCAGGCCCGTACGGCGGCCAAGGCGGCCGACGCGGCCCGGGCCGCGTCCATCCAGTCCGCCGCGGCCGGCTCGGCCGCCGCCGGCGCGGCCCGTGACTCCGCCGCCGCCGCACACGCCGCCGCGAACGCCGCCGCGGCCTCGGGCGCGGCGCAGGAGCAGGCCGCCGCCGCGAAGGCCGCCGCCGCCGAGGCCGACGCGCAGGCCGCCCGCGCCACCAACGCGGCGAACACCGCCCAGTCGCTGGCCAACACCGCCGCGCAGGCGGCCGGCGCCGCCCGCGACGCGGCCAACTCGGCCGCCGACCACGCCGAGAAGGCGGCGAAGGCGGCCCAGGCCGCCGCCGACGGCGCCGTCAAGGCGGCCGACTTCGCCGCCACGGCCACCAAGTGGGCGGCCGAGTCGGTGACCGCCGCCGAGGCCGCGGTGAAGGCGGTCACGGACGCCCAGGCCGTGGAGAAGGCCGCCCGCGACTCCGAGGCGCAGAAGCTGGCCGAGGACACCGAGCAGTCCCTGGCCGAGGCCCGGGAGATGGCGAAGGCGGAGGCGGAGGACCGGGAGAAGTCCCGGCAGGCGAGCACCCAGGCGTCCGCCCTGGACGCCGCGACCAAGGACCTCATCGCGCAGGCGGAGAAGGCCTACGCCGCCGGGGACAGCGCGCAGGCCGTCGCCGCCGGCCGCAAGGCGGCGATGAACCTGATCTCCACCACGATCGGCACCTGGAGCCGGGACGCCGCCGAGCACGCGCTCGCCGGCGCCGACGAGGACGTGCTGGCGTGGGTCGCCGCCGACCGGGAGATCGCGCAGAACCAGGACGACCGCGAGACGGTCCTGGCCCTGGCGCAGGTGTCCACCGAGAACGTCGCGAACGCCGCGCACGCGGTCCTCGCCGACACCGCCCCGGAGGCCGTGGGCACCTTCCTGACCACCGGCATCAAGGCGGCCGCCGCCGAGGACAACCGCGTCGCGATCCTGCGCGTCCTGTCCGGCGGCCCCGGCAAGGCGGTGACGGCGTCGGCGCAGGCCGCGCTCGACGACGGCTCGCCCCAGGCGCTGCACGCCTTCTTCACCACGTACGCGGAGAAGGTGCGGCAGGACGACGAGGTCGCCGTCTTCGCCATCCTCGACACCGCCGGCCCCTACACGAAGGCCGCCGCCCAGGTGGCCCTCGAGGGCCCGGTGTGGATGCGCCGCGACTTCGTCACCACCGTCTGCCACCGCACCGCGCAGCTCGACTACGACTCCGCCACGCACGTCGCCGCGATCCGGGCCTCCATCGCCCGGGCCGCGAAGATCGCCCACGACGCCCAGAACGACGCCTACACGGCGGCCAAGGCGGCGGCCGACGCCCGCAAGGCGTCGACGGAGGCGGCGAAGTGGGCGGACAAGGCGAAGGCGTCCGCCGCCAAGGCGGGCGACTACGCCCACCAGGCCGACGTGAACGCGGACGCCGCCGAGCAGTCCGCGACGGACGCGCAGGCGTCGGCGGACAAGGCGAAGACCGCCGCCGCGTCCGCGCGCACCGCGGCCCGCCGGGCGAACTACTCGGCGAACCAGGCCGTGGCCTCCGCCGCCGCCGCCGTCGCGTCCGCCTCCCGGGCCCAGGCGTCGGCGAACGCGGCCCGCGAGTCCGCGGCGGCGGCCGGCAGGGACAAGGCGGCCGCCGCCAAGGCCGCCTCCGAGGCCAAGGCGACGGAGATCCGCAAGCGGCAGGAGGAGGCCGCCGAAGCCGCCCGCAAGGCGGCCGAGGCGGCGCGGCAGAACAAGCAGAACGGCGTCGACCCCTCCAACACCAAGGACAACGACAGCGTCGACAGCCCCGACGGCTGGGGCAGCAAGAAGGACTGGCAGAACCTCGCCCAGGCCCTGAACGCGGTCAGCGCCGTCTCCGGCACCGTCGCCGCGTTCGCCCTGCTCGTCCCGCCGCCCGCCGGCGAGATCATCGCCGGTGTGGCCGGCACGATCTCGTGGGTCACCGGCATCGGTTCGGCCGTCATCACCGGCTTCACCGACGGCTGGACGTCCGACGCGTTCTTCGGCTCCGTCGCGGGTCTGGCGGTCGGCGCGCTCACCGGCGGTTTCGCGCTCGCCAAGTTCAAGGTCCCCGGCATGTCCCAGGCCATCGGGGAGCTGGGCGAGGGTCTGAAGAGCGGGTGGCTGACGGCCTCGCGGGTCGGCCATGAGATGGTGGGCCCGGCCATCAGCTACGGGACCACGGTGTGGGACTCGGCCGGTGACGCCGTGTCGAGTGTCGGGGACGCGATCTCCGACGGCTGGGACTCACTCTTCTAAGGCCGTAGGACTGCTCATGTTCCTGTCGCTGTCCACCAGCGCCTGGATCCTCATCGCGGCGGGGGCGACGCTCGTCAACCTCGCCGCGATGCAGTGGATCATCCAGATTCCGAAGTACCGCAAGCAGCAGTTCTGGCTGCCGCTCATCGGTGTCGTCGGTGTGGGCGCGCGGGGCCTGGCCCAGCACGACGCGCTGGCCCAGACCCTCTATCTGTACGCGGCGACCATGCTGATGTTCCCGCTCATGCTCGCCCCGGTGCGCTCCGCCATCACCCGTGACTACTACCGCTGGGTCGAGGACCCGACGACGAAGTCCGGCAAGGGGACGGTGACCTGGATCGTCACCTCGATGATGGTCCTGCTGACCGTGATCGGCGCCGTCTACGCGGTCGGCGTGAGGCACAGCACCTGATCATCGGCAGGCCCGGCCGCCGCCTTGGCTAGGGCGTTTCGGGGGGCGGTACGGCCGCACCCGGCAGGCGTACGGTGGCCACCGTGCCGCCGCCCTCCGCGCGGGCCAGGGTCACCTGGCCGCCGGCCTGTTCGACCGTGCGGGCGACGATCGACAGGCCCAGGCCGGAGCCGGGGAGCGCGCGGGCGCTGGGGGAGCGCCAGAAGCGGTCGAAGACGTGGGGGAGTTCGTCCTCGGGGATGCCGGGGCCGTGGTCGCGGACCGTCAGGACGCCGTCGCTCAGCCGCACCTCGATCGTGCCGCCGTCAGGGCTGAACTTCACGGCGTTGTCGAGGATGTTGACCACCGCCCGCTCCAGTGCGGCGGGTTCGGCGCGCGTGTACCAGGGCTCCAGGGAGGCGTCGATCGTCAGCTCCGGTCCGCGCAGCCGGGCCCGCCGGAGCGCGGCCTCGACGGTGTCCTCCAGGGAGATCACCTGGACGCGCTCGCCGCGCTGCGCCTCCGACCGCGACAGCTCCTGCAAGTCACCGATCAGGGCGGCGAGTTCGGTCATCTGCGCCTTCACCGACGCCAGCAGCGCCTTGCGGTCGGCCGCCGGGATGGGGCGGCCGGTCTCCTCGCTGCGGGTGAGGAGTTCGATGTTGGTGCGCAGGGAGGTGAGGGGCGTGCGCAGCTCGTGACCGGCGTCGGCGATGAGCTGCTGCTGGAGCTCATGGGAGCTGGCCAGGGACGAGGTCATCGAGTTGAAGGACCGGGAGAGCCGGGCCACTTCGTCGTCGGAGTCCTCCTCCACCGGGATGCGCACGCTCAGGTCCTCGGTGCGGGCGATGTGCTCCACGGCCTCCGTCAGCTTGTCGACGGGCCGCAGCCCGGCGCGGGCGACGGCGAGGCCGGCGGCTCCGGCGCCGATCACTCCGACACCGGAGACGAGGAGAAGGATCAGGGCGAGGTCGTTGAGCGTGGACTGGGTGCCCTTGAGGGAGGTGGCGACGAGGAAGGCGGCGTCCGAGGTCTCGCCGGTGAGGTGGTTCTCCAGGGTGATCGGGACGGTCAGGACGCGGACGTCGGCCCCTTCGGAGTCCGTCCCGTTGCGGTAGTTCCCCTCGCCCTTCTTGATCACGTCCTTGTCCGCCTGGGTGACCTTGACGACGCCGACCGAGTTGCCGAGCACGCAGGGTGTCCCGTCGGCCGTGACCGCCTGGGAGTAGGTGTTGCGGAAGCCGGTGTAACCGCT
The DNA here is from genome assembly GCF_055580085.1 of Streptomyces sp. NPDC032126. Classification (NCBI taxonomy): domain Bacteria; kingdom Bacillati; phylum Actinomycetota; class Actinomycetes; order Kitasatosporales; family Streptomycetaceae; genus Streptomyces; species Streptomyces sp. NPDC032126. Next base: position 125,279 of record NZ_JBVIMA010000012.1, on the reverse strand, counting down.
CTGCGGGGTCTGGGTGCAGTCGGCGAGGGCCTTCTTGATGCCGGCCTCCTGCGGCGGGCCGATCAGCGATGCCTCCTGAAGGTCCCGGTCCAGCTGGTCGTACAGCTTCCCCTGCACGATGAACCAGCAGGTCACCGACACCGCCGCCACCGCGAACGCCACCGCCGCGGCGACCAGCAGCGACAGCCGGGCCCGGATGGGCAGGGTCCGGAAGCGGTGCAGGACCTTGTTCACTCGGCCCCGCCCTGCCGCAGCACATACCCCACGCCCCGCACGGTGTGCACCAGGCGCGGCTCGCCCCCGGCCTCCGTCTTGCGGCGCAGGTACATCACGTACACGTCCAGTGAGTTCGACGACGGCTCGAAGTCGAAGCCCCACACCGCCTTCAGGATCTGCTCCCGGGTGAGCACCTGACGCGGGTGCGCCATGAACATCTCCAGCAGGGTGAACTCGGTCCGCGTCAGCTCCACGGGCCGCCCGCCCCGGGTGACCTCGCGCGTCGCGAGATCCATCCGCAGGTCGGCGAAGGTGAGCGCCTCGTCCTCCTGGGCCTGGGCCGAGACGGCGGCGGCGTAGGAGCTGCGGCGCAGCAGCGCGCGGATACGGGCGAACAGCTCGTCCAGCTCGAAGGGCTTGACCAGGTAGTCGTCGGCGCCCGCGTCCAGCCCGGTGACCCGGTCGCCGACGGTGTCCCGGGCCGTCAGCATCAGGATCGGGGTCATGTCACCGGCGCCCCGGATGCGCCGCGCGGCCGTCAGCCCGTCCATGCGCGGCATCTGGATGTCGAGGACGACCAGGTCGGGCCGGTACGCCGTCGCCTTCTCCAGGGCGTCGGCGCCGTCGACGGCGACCTCCGTGTCGTACCCCTCGAAGGCGAGGCTGCGCTGAAGTGCTTCGCGCACCGCCGGCTCGTCGTCGACGATCAGGATGCGCTGGGTGTCACGGTCGCCTTCGGCGGAGCTCATGGGCGTGGATTCCTCAAGTGCGATGGGACAACGGGCGAGGCTGGTCGCCTTCAGCGTCGCACACGGCTACGGCGGTCGCGGGCCGTCGCCCGACGTCCCGGGGTCAGTGGTCCGAACCGCCGGCCCGCAGGCTCGCCAGGTCGGCCTTGACGGTGTTGACGGGGATGGCGAAGCCGAGGCCCACGCTGCCCGCGTCGGACGAGCTGGACTGCGAACTCGACGAGTACATCGCGGAGTTGATGCCGATGATGTTGCCGTTCACGTCGATCAGCGCGCCACCGGAGTTGCCCGGGTTGAGGGAGGCGTCCGTCTGGATCGCCTTGTACGTCGTCGTGGACGACCCGGTGTCGCCGTTGAACTGCTGACCGCCGAACTCGAAGGGCCATCCGCCGTCGCCCTGCTGTTGCTGCTGGCCCTCGTCGGTGGAGACGGTGACATCGCGGTCGAGGGCGGAGACGATGCCGCTGGTCACGGTGCCGGTCAGGCCCTCGGGGGAGCCGATCGCCACGACGGTGTCACCGACCTGGACGCCGGAGGAGTTGCCGAGCGCGGCGGCCTTCAGACCGGAGGCGCCCTCCAGCTCGATCAGCGCGAGGTCCTTCTTGGCGTCGGTGCCGACGACCTTGGCGGTGTACGTCCTGCCGTCGCTCGTCCTCACCTTGACCGAGGTGGCACCGGCGATGACGTGGTTGTTGGTGACGATCTCGCCGCCGCCGGTGATGATCACGCCGGAGCCGGTGGAGGTGCCGTTGCCGAGCGTGGCGTTGATCTCGACGATGCTCGGGCTGACGGCGGCGGCGATCGCGGCGATGTCGCCCTTCTTGGCGGCGGGCACCACGCTGGTGGCGGAGGCGGCGACGGTGTCGTCATGGCCGGTCAGCTCCTGGATGCCGTAGGCGGTACCGCCACCGATGGCGGCGGCGACGATCGCCACGGCGGCGAGCAGCGCCATGGGCCCCTTGGCCCGGCGCCGGCGCGGCTCCGCGGCGGACGGCTGCGTGGGCTGGTAGGAGGGAGGCGGCGGCCACTCGGGGTTCACGGGCGAGGAGGCGTGCTGCTGGGCGCCCTGGTAAGGGTTCGTGTACGGGTCGTACTCGCCGTCGCGGCGGAAGCTCTCGGTCATGCCGTCGAGCTTGCCGCCCGACCATGAGAGCTCCCTGAGCGCTTCCTGAGAAGCCCGCGAGAACCGCGTTCGCCCTATATAAAGACGCCGGGCCTTATGCCGGGCCTTATAAAAGACGCGGCGCTAATGGCAGCCGCACGACCGGCGAGGGACCAACGCCGACGGAAAGACCTTGAGCCGCTCCCGCCGGGACCCCACCACCCGCAGCCCGTCGTCCAGCACCAGATCCACAGCCGCCCGCGCCATGGCGGACCGATCCGACGCGACGGTGGTCAGCGGAGGATCCGCCAGCGCCGCTTCCTTGATGTCGTCGAACCCGGCGACGGCCAGCTCCCCGGGCACATCGATCCGCAGCTCCCGAGCCGCCCGGAGCACACCGATCGCCTGGTCGTCCGTGGAACAGAAGATCGCCGGCGGACGATCCGCCGACGACAGCACCTCCAGCGCCACCCGATACGCGTCGTACCGGTTGTACGGCGCCTCGAACAGCCGGCCCTCGGTCGGCAGCCCCGCCTCCTCCATGGCCCGCTTCCAGCCCTCGACGTGGTCGGAGACGGGGTCACCCACGGACGGCGTCTCCGCCGTACCGCCCATACAGGCGACGTACTCGTAGCCGTGCTCCAGCAGATGCCGCACGGCGAGCTGCGCGCCGCCCAGGTCGTCGGTGACGACGGCGACGTCGTCGATGGCCTCGGGCCGCTCGTGCAGCAGCACCACCCGCGCGTCCCACGCGTCGATCTCGGCGGCGGCCAGGTCGTTCAGCGCGTGGGAGACCAGGATCAGGCCCGAGACGCGCATGCCGAGGAACGCCCGCAGATAGTGGACCTCGCGTTCACCGACATAGTCGGTGTTGCCGACGAGCACCATTTTTCCGCGCTCGGACGCGGCCTGCTCGACCGCGTGCGCCATCTCGCCGAAGAAGGGCTGGCGGGCGTCCGGGATGATCAGACCTATGAGATCCGTGCGCCGGGACGCCATCGCCTGGGCGACCCGGTCGGGCCGGTACCCCAGCTCCTTGATCGCGGCGAGGACACGCTCGCGCGTGGCCGGGGCGACCGGCCGGGGTCCGTTGTTGATGACGTAGCTGACGACGGCGGTGGAGGTTCCCGCCAGCCGTGCCACATCGTCCCGAGTCACCTTGGCCACGCGCGGAGTCTACGCGGAGAGACCGCCTCTGGGCAGGGCGTGAAGGAGCTTGGCCGAGTGCCGACTGTGCACCAGCAACGCCCCGCCCGGAGGTGTGCTAGGCCTCCGCTGGGACCTCTGCGGCGACGGGTGCGGTCAGGTTGTCCGCCTCGTCCGGCTTTGGCCGGGCCGCCTTCGCCTTGGCCTCCTCCGCCGCGCGTTCGACCTTCTCGGGCGTAACGAATCGATAACCGACGTTCCGGACGGTTCCGATCAGCGACTCGTGCTCGGGGCCGAGCTTGGCGCGAAGGCGTCGTACATGCACATCGACGGTACGGGTGCCGCCGAAGTAGTCGTAGCCCCAGACCTCCTGCAGCAGCTGTGCGCGCGTGAAGACGCGGCCCGGGTGCTGGGCGAGGTACTTGAGGAGCTCGAACTCCTTGAAGGTGAGGTCCAGGACCCGGCCCTTGAGCTTGGCGCTGTAGGTGGCCTCGTCGACGGACAGGTCGCCGTTGCGGATCTCCATGGGGGAGTCGTCGTTGACGATCTGCTGGCGGCCCATGGCGAGCCGCAGCCGCGCCTCGACCTCCGCCGGTCCGGCGGTGTCGAGGAGCACGTCGTCGATGCCCCAGTCGGCGGTGACGGCGGCGAGGCCGCCCTCGGTGACGACGAGGACGAGCGGACAGCCCGGTCCGGTGGAGCGCAGCAGCTGGCACAGGCTGCGGACCTGCGGAAGGTCGCGCCGGCCGTCGATCAGGATGACGTCGGCGCCGGGGGTGTCGACGAGTGCGGGCCCCTCGGCCGGGGCGACCCGCACGTTGTGCAGGAGCAGGCCGAGAGCGGGGAGCACCTCCGTCGACGGCTGGAGGGCGTTGGTCAGGAGCAGCAGAGAACTCATACGTCTGGTTCCTCCTCGGTCCCTGCGAGGACGTTGTGCGGTGCGACACTGCTCTGCGATCCCGGGGCCCCGTACACCTGCGGTCACCTGAGGTTTCCCGCGTTGTATACAACGCTTCCGAAAGCACAAAAGGACCCGGGGGCTACGCTGCCCGAGTCCTCTGCCCAGCAGAATAGCCGACATGAGCAACGGTTCGGCAGGTCATGCGGCACGTTCCACCGTTCGTCCGAATTCCGAGACGGTCAGAGCGGCCCCATTGCGGACGTTTCTGCACACGACCGACGGGATTCCGATCGATTCCGTATACGATCCGGGCACGGTCGTATACGACAGCTCGTCGTCACCTTCCCGTCACCCCGTATTCGTGATCGCCCACGGTTTCACCGGCGATGTGGATCGACCACATGTTCGAAGGGTGGCGGACGTCCTCGCGCGGTACGGCGCGGTGGTGACGTTCTCCTTCCGGGGCCACGGACGCTCCGGCGGCCGCTCGACCGTGGGTGACCGGGAGATCCACGACCTGGAGGCGGCGATCGACTGGGCCCGCTCACTGGGCCACGAACGGGTGATCACCGTCGGCTTCTCGATGGGCGGCTCGGTGGTCCTGCGGCACGCCGCGCTGTTCGAGGGCACGGTGGACTCGGTGGTGTCGGTGAGCTCACCGGCCCGCTGGTACTACCGGGGCACGGCCTCCATGCGCCGCCTGCACTGGCTGGTGACCCGTCCGGAGGGCCGCGTCGTCGGCCGCTACGGCTTCCGGACCCGTATCCACCACCGCGAGTGGAACCCGGTCCCGCTGTCCCCGACGGAGGCGGCGGCGAGGATCGCCCCCACACCGCTGCTGATCGTCCACGGCGACCGCGACGGCTACTTCCCGCTGGACCACCCCAGATCCCTGGCGGCCGCCGCCGGCGACCACGCCGAGCTCTGGGTGGAGCGGGGGATGGGCCACGCGGAACACGCCTCCACCGAGGAACTGCTCCACAGACTGGCCGAGTGGGCGATCAGCCGTTCTTGAGATGTCTCCGGCGCCATCACCCGGAAGAGGGGTGCGACGGAAGGCCGAAGGGCCGTACCCCAGGTGTCCAACCCGCGGGGTACGGCCCTTCGGCCGGTCACAAAGGGAGGTGGCTCAGACCGCGATCGCGACCTCGGCCAGACCACCCTGCTGGGCCACGACCGTACGGTCGGCCGTGCCGCCGGGCACGAGCGCACGTACGGTCCAGGTGCCCTCCGCCGCGTAGAACCGGAACTGGCCGGTCGCGGACGTGGGAACCTCGGCGGTGAACTCGCCCGTCGAGTCGAGCAGTCGGACGTAGCCGGTCACCGGCTCGCCGTCGCGGGTCACCTGGCCCTGGATGGTGGTCTCACCGGGCTTGATCGTGGAGGCGTCGGGGCCGCCGGCCTTCGCTCCGCACATACTGAACTCCTTGAGGGGTAAAGGTCGGGGCTTACTTGTTCGCGCCGAGCTCGATCGGCACGCCGACGAGGGAGCCGTACTCGGTCCAGGAGCCGTCGTAGTTCTTGACGTTCTCCACGCCGAGCAGCTCGTGCAGGACGAACCAGGTCAGCGCGGAGCGCTCACCGATGCGGCAGTACGCGATGGTGTCCTTGGCGAGGTCGACCTGCTCGTCGGCGTAGAGGGCCTTGAGGTCCTCGTCCGACTTGAACGTGCCGTCGTCGTTGGCGTTCTTCGACCACGGGATGTTGCGGGCGGTCGGCACATGGCCGGGACGCTGCGACTGCTCCTGCGGGAGGTGCGCCGGGGCGAGCAGCTTGCCGGAGAACTCGTCGGGCGAGCGGACGTCGACGAGGTTGTGGGAGCCGATGGCCGCCACGACGTCGTCGCGGAAGGCGCGGATCGAGGTGTCCTGGGCCTTGGCCTGGTAGTCGGTCTTGGCGCGCTCGGGCACCTCGTCGCCGGGGACCAGCTCGCGGGCGTCGAGCTCCCACTTCTTGCGGCCGCCGTCGAGCAGCTTGACGTTCTCGTGGCCGTAGAGCTTGAAGTACCAGTAGGCGTAGGACGCGAACCAGTTGTTGTTGCCGCCGTAGAGGATCACCGTGTGGTCGTTGGCGATGCCCTTCTCCGACAGCAGCTTCTCGAAGCCGGCCTGGTCGACGAAGTCACGGCGGACCGGGTCCTGCAGGTCCTTGGTCCAGTCGATGCGGATCGCGTTCTTGATGTGGTTCTTCTCGTAGGCGGACGTGTCTTCGTCCACCTCGACGATGGCGATCGCCGGGTTGTCCAGGTTCTCCTGGAGCCAGTCGGCGTCTACCAGGACGTCGCTGCGGCTCATGCTCGTTCTCCTCCGGGGCAGTTACGGCGGGGTGTGTGCAGGTCAGGGGTGCGCTGCCGCAGGGGCGGGCGGCGCGGCGAGGCCCAGACAGGGCAGCGGGGAACGCGGGAGTCGAAAGCTTCCGCTCAGAAGGTGCGACAGAGCATGGCGGCGACGCGGCACAGGTCTACTGCCCGCCGCTTCGTGAGATCCGCCTGTCGCTTCATGTGCTCGATCGTAGGGACGGACAGGCGGGCATGTCACCGCCGTGTCATATGGCGAGATGCGATCGTCCGGATGGCGAGAAAGAAACGGCGCCCGGGCCGTGTCCGTACGGCTTCCGGGCGCCTGAGCATGGCGATGTATCTGAGACGCGGACGGGGCGTCTCGCTCTGCGGACATCCCCCGTCCACCAGGACCACCAGGGGATTGCCCTACCCGGCGAGGTGGACGTTCGAACCCTTCACGGTGATCTCCACGCCGTCCTTCGCGGGCTCCGCCTTGTCGAGCTTGATGCCGCCCGGCAGGTCGTTGACCTTCTGCTCGAAGTCGGTGACCGAGCGGGCCTCGTCCTCGGCGACCTTCACGCCCATGAAACTGGGCAGGGAGTCGGCGTGCACCCGGACCGTGTCCCCCTCGACGCGGACCGAGCTGAGGACGTAGACCGTCGTCGGCAGCCCCGACACCTGGACGCCGACCTTGATCTTGCTGTTGCCGCCGTAGGCGAGGCTGACGACCTTCGCGGTGAACGGGCCGATCTCGACGGGCTCCGCCTTCGCGGACTTCAGCAGCTCGGCGTAGGTGATGGAAGCCGTGCCGGTCGCGGTGTCGGCCGTCGCCGAGCTGTAGTCGCCGGAGAACTCGACACCCCGCATGTGCGCCGTGAGGTCGTCGATGCGGATGGTCCGCCCGTTCGTGCCGGTGTCCGCCTGGTAGTCCTTGATGCCGACCTCGACGTCGTCCAGGGAGCCGCCCATGACCTGGGTGAGGAAGGGAAAGCCCTTGATGGACACATCGGGGGTGGAGGCGAGGTTCTCGGTCGACTTCAGCTTGTCGGCCGCCTCGCCCTCGGCGAAGTACACCGCCACGCGGTCGGCCAGCACGAACAGGCCGCCCAGGACCACGGTGATGATCAGCAGTATTCGCAGTGCGCGCATTGCGGTGGTTCCCCCAGACGACGGTCGATGACCACCCACGGTAACCCTGTGCGGAAGGGCTTCCATGGGTTTGTCGATCACCTGTGACAGTCGGGGCCCGCCGGGCTCAGTGGCCCAGCGCCCGGCCGAGGACGTACACCGCGGGGGCGGCGGCGGCGAGCGGCAGCGCGACACCGGCCGTGAAGTGGACGAAGCGGGACGGGTAGTCGTAGCTCGCGACCCGGTGCCCGATCAGCGCGCACACGGCGGCCCCCGCCCCGAGCAGCGCACCGCTCGTACCGAGGTCGGTCGCCCCGCCCACCGCGATACCGGCACCGGCGGCGGCGAGCAGCGCGACCACGACGGAGGCCGGGGTGGGCAGCGGCAGCGCCCGCGCGAGCAGGGCGGCGGCGACGGCGGCCGCGCCGACGGAGACGGCGTCCGTCTCGGCCCCGAGGAAACCGGTGGCGACGATCGCCAGTGCCGAGGAGGCGACGGTCGCCATCAGCCCGTACATCCGCTCGTCGGGGTCGGCGTGCGAGCGCAGCTGGAGGACCAGGCAGAGCAGGACCCACACGCCGAGGGTGCCGAGGATCGCGGCGGGCGCGTGCGAGCGGCCGGCGGCGAGCAGGGCGGCGTCGGAGACGAGGGCGCCGAGGAAGGCCAGCGCGATGCCCTGCCGGGCGGGCCACATGCCGTTCAGCCGGAACCAGCCGGCGGCGGTCACCGCCTGGAGGACGACGAGCGGCACGAGGAGTGCGTACGACCCGACGGCCGCCGTGCCCGAGAGCAGCAGGCCGAGCAGCGCGGTGAGGGCCGCGGGCTGCATACCGGGTTCGATGATCGGCGAACGGCCTTCGAGGCGAGCGCGCTGGGCGTCGGTGATCCGGGCGTTGCCGGAGAGGGTGGCGGGGCCGTATCCCGTGCTCTCGGGTCCGAATCCGGCGCTCTCGGTGCCGGCGGCGGGAGCGGACTCCGGCTCAGGGGCGGGGGCGCTGTAGGGCGTCGGGGCCGGATCGGCGACCGCCACCTGCGGCTGAGCGCTGGTCTCCCAGGTCTGCCCCTGCCACTGCTGGGTGTACTGCTGGGACTCGTCGTAGCCCTGCTGGTACTGCTGCTGGTACTCCTGCTGGGGGTACTGCTGGTACTGACCCTGCTGGTACTGCTGGTACTGCGGCTCCTGGTACGGGGGCTCCTGGTACTGCGGTTGCTGCTGGGCGTAGGGGTCGTACGGGTCGTAGGACATCGGTCACCCTCCTGCGAACGGCGGGAGCACCTCGACCGTGCCGCCCTCGGCCAGCCGTACCGTCTCATGCGCGCGGGTCCCCACGGGGTCGCCGTCGACGAGGAACGAGCACCGCAGCAGTACGCGGGTGAGTTCCCCGGGGTGCCGCTCGCGCACCGCCGCGAGGGCGTCGGCGAGGGTGACCGCGTCGTACGGCTCCTCGGCGACCCCGGCGGCGGCCTTGGCGGCGGCCCAGAAGCGCACCGTGACCTTTGCCATGTCGTCCCTCTGGTCAGTCGTGTCGGTAGGACTGTGAACAGCCACAGGCTACTGGGCGTGCCGGACCTACCCTTGACCTATGTACGCGAGGCGGCGTCACCTCTACTTCGCCATGATGGGGACATGCCTGACTCTCTTCGTCCTGGCCTGGGGAGTCGTGCGCATCTGGTCCGTGCCCGCGGCCGTCGCCATGTGTCTCGTGGCCATGGTCATCCCGCCGCTCGCGGCGATGGTCGCGAACCGGCGGGGCCCGGAGGACCGCTGGTGGGACGATCCGTCCGGCGACCCGAAGTCGGACGAGTGGTGGGACGAACTCGACGGCAAGAAACGGCGGGGTCAGGGCCGGACAGGCCCCGGACCTCAGTAGACGAGCGCCTGCGTCTCGTCGCCCAGGATCTCCTGGACGAAGACCTGCGCGCCGGCGATGCGCACGCCCTCGATGACGTCCTTCTCGGTGATCTCCCGGCGGGCCGCGCACTGCGTGCACAGGGTGATGCGGCCGCCCGCGAGGATCGACTCGATCAGGTCGGGAAGCGGGGCGGCGTGCGGGAGTTCGAACTCGGCGGCGCGACCCGGCAGGGCGAACCACGAGGACTCCCCGGTCAGCCACAGCGAGACCTCCACGCCACTGGCCACGGCCACCGCGGCGACGGTGAACGCCTGGGAGCACCGCTCGGGGGCGTCGGCTCCCGCGGTCACCTTGATCACGAGCCTCTTGTCCATGCCCGAATCGTAATCACCTCACCGGCGACTCCCGGGCAACTGCTGGTCGGCGCCATGAGTCTTCTGTGAAGCGTGCGTACGGAATGCGCGCTTCACTTTTTGTGGGGGAACGTCTTGCAAGTTCCACACGTGCCGGATGAGGCAGAAGAGCCCGAGATATCCGCACCGCCCCGCGTCCGCCGCCGCGGTCGCACCACCCTGCTCGTCGCCGCGGCCGCCGTCCTCGGCGTCGTCGGCGGCACCTGCACCGGCTACCTGATCCAGGCCGACCGCGAGCCCACCGCACTGCCACCGCTCTCCCAGCCCACGCTGACACAGGCCGAGGGCCCGGCCCCGGAGCCGCTGTCCGCCGCCCAGGACCGCCAGGTGAAGACGGACGGCGACCTGCGCAAGCTGCTGCTGTCCAAGCCGCGCGGGGTGAGGGACGCGCCGTGGCTGAAGGGCTCCGACGGCTGGCTGGGCATGGTGCCGTACGCGGCCGAGTTCAAGAAACCGGCCGGTGCCTTCGTACAGCTCGCCGGGGACGAGTTCCGGCGCGCCGCCGTCGTCGGCTGGGAGAGCGGTGACGGAACCGGCATCACCACCGTCGAGATCCGGCTCGTCCAGTTCCGCCAGCGGCAGACCCTCGCCGCCTCCGCCGCCGTGCAGGAAGCCGGTCAGTACGCGGAGGAGGAGGACGGCACCAAGAGCCGGCCGATCCCCGGTACCGGGGAGGGCACGACGTACGTCCACACCCGTCCCCACCACTCCCTGTACAGCGCGGAGGCCCACGCCTGGCGCGGTGACATCGCGATGGAGATCTGGATCTACTCCGGCAGGCAGATCCCCGAGGCGACGATCGCGGACCTGGCCGCGCGGCAGATGGAGCGGCTGTGAACGAGAACCGAACCGTGGCGCGCGGGCGCGGCCGGATCGCCGCCGTCGCCGGTGCCGTCCTGCTCGCCGGCGCGGTCGTCGCGGGGGTCGGATACACCGTGGTCACCGTGCGCGACGCCGACCGGGATCCCGGCAGCCCCACCTGGGCGTTCCCGGACGAGGAGGCGGGGACGTCGACCCCGGCCGCGAGGACCGGGCTCGCCGGGATGTTCGTGCCGTACTCGAGCGACTGGAAGCCGGGCCCGGACATGGGCGAGTTCGGCTACGACGCCCAGTTCAGCGGCGAGCGGGCCGCGACCCTGCGCAAGGAGGCGTACCGCGATCTGCCGCGCGGCCAGCGCACACGGTTGGAGAAGGAGATCGACAAGGAGCGCATCAAGGGCATGGCGCTGCGCAGCTATCTCCGCAAGTCCGAGACCGGCGTCGACTACGACAAGGCCGTCACGGTGAAGGTCGTGCTGACGCAGATGGGGAACCAGGCCGCCGTCCGTGACCTGTCGACGTACCAGAACGCGTTCCTCGACGCCCTGGGCACCTTCCGCAAGGGGCCGACGATCACCGGGCACAAGAACGCCCGCTGCTTCCTGCCGCCCAGCACGTCGGGCCTCCAGGGGATGGTCTGCTCGGCCTACGAGGGAGACGTGCTCGTCGGCCTCACCGCGTTCGGCGCGGGCCTGGACAGCAAGGCGGTCGCGGCCCTGCTGACCGAGCAGCTCGACCGCATCGTCGAAACGGGGAAGGCCGTATGAGCGAGCAGACGCAGCCGGTGGAGGAGCAGGTCCAGCAGGAAGCCGAGCAGCAGGTGACCGCCGAGCTGCCGCAGCGGGTGGTCGAGGCGCCGCGGCGGGAGCGGGGGGTGGTGCGGGGCGTCCTGCGGTGGACCGCCGCCGTCGTCGTCCTCGTGGCGGCCGGGGTGGGCACGGCGTACGGCGTGACGAGCCTGGACCGGACGGACGTACCCGGACTGGCCACCGCCTCCGACGGCCGCTGGGACTACCCGACGCTCACCCGGCCGCCGCTGCCCTCCGGCAGCCCCGCGCCCTTCGACACCCGGAACTGGTCCGGCAGCCACTACGCCGACCTGCGCGCGCTCGTCCTGCCCGCGCCGAGGGGAGCCACGGACGACAAGGCGCTGCGCGGCTCGGACGGGTGGCTGGCGACGAAGGACTTCCTGGCGGAGTACCCGGACGCCGACAAGCGGAGCCGCCTGGATCAGTACCTCGTCGACCTGGGTCTGCGGCACATGGCGGCCCGCGGCTGGACCACCGCGGACGGCACGCGGACCCGCGTGTATCTGCTGCAGTTCGGTACGGCGGAGGTCGCGCACCTGGCCCGCGAAGAATTCGCCCCGTACGACTCGGCGTGGTTCCCCGTGCGCGGCGCCGGGGTGTCCCACCTGGACGCGGACTTCCCGCTCGACGCCAAGGTCGACAACACCGACCGCTCGGTCTACGTCGAGGACAAGCCCTACGGCGACGAACAGGTCCGGCACGCGTACGTCCAGGCCGGCGATGTCCTGGCCGTGATCATCCAGTCCCGGAAGGGAGAGGCCGCCGCCGTCCCCTTCCAGCAGACGGTCGTCCTCCAGAGCCAGCTGCTGGGCTGACCCCCAGGGCGCACCTCACAAAGAGGGCCGGGTCCCGGGCGCGTAAGCTGGGGCCCGGCTCTGTTGCGTCCGCACCGAACTCCGCTCATCCGAGGAGCAACCCGTGGAGATCTTCTTCGAAACCCTGCTGGTCCTGGTCTGCGTCGGCGTCCTCGCCTTCGCCGGTCTGACCGTGAAGAAGCTGTACCAGGGCCAGCGCTGACCCATTAGCTAGGAACCCCTCTGATGATCGAGATCCCGTCCGACCTCCACAAGGACCTCGTCCCCCTCGCCTTCCTGCTCGGCAACTGGGCCGGCGCGGGCGTGTTCGACTTCCCGGGCGACGAGAAGTGCAACTTCGGCCAGGAGGTCAGCTTCACCCACGACGGCCGGGACTTCCTTGAGTACAGCTCCCACACCTGGGTGCTGGACCAGGACGGCAACAAGGTCCGCCCGCTGGAGTCCGAGCACGGCTTCTGGCGGATCGACGCCGAGCGCAGGGTCGAGGTCACGATGACCCGCGACGACGGCGTCATCGAGATCTGGTACGGCGAGATGGCGAAGCAGAAGCCGCAGATCGACCTGGTCACGGACGCGGTCGCCCGCACCCCCGCCTCCCGCCCGTACAGCGGCGGCAAGCGCCTGTACGGATACGTCAAGAGCGACCTCATGTGGGTCGGCGAGAAGCAGACCCCCGAGGTCGAGCTGCGCCCCTACATGTCGGCCCACCTGAAGAAGGTCGTCACCCCGGAGGACGTCGAACGCTGGGCCAAGGCCCTTCCCGACGACATGCCCGACGACGGGATCGCCTTCTTCAAGTAGCTCTAGACTTTCGGTGTGGTGAGCATCGACTGGAAGAGCGACCTCAGGCAGCGCGGCTACCGGCTGACGCCGCAGCGGCAACTCGTGCTCGAAGCCGTGGACACCCTTGAGCACGCGACCCCCGACGACATCCTCACGGAAGTGAAGAAGACGGCGTCGGGGGTCAACATTTCCACCGTCTACCGGACGCTGGAACTGCTCGAAGAGCTCGGGCTCGTCTCCCACGCCCACCTCGGGCACGGCGCGCCCACCTACCACCTCGCCGACCGGCACCACCACATCCACCTCGTCTGCCGCGACTGCCAGAACGTCATCGAGGCCGATGTGGACGTGGCCGCCGAGTTCACCGCGAAGCTGCGGCGGGAGTTCGGTTTCGAGACCGACATGAAGCACTTCGCGATCTTCGGCAGATGCCGGGACTGTTCCCTGAAGGGTTCAACTACCTAGTCGTAGGCTAGGCATATGAAGAGCCCTCTGCTGTCCCTTCCCGGCGCCGTCCCCGCCGAGGGGGTGGACGAAGGCGTCGCCGCCCACTACGGCGACCTGTTCCGCGAGCAGCGAGCCCTCGCCGACGGCACCGGCTTCGTCGACCTCTCCCACCGAGGCGTCGTGACCGTCTCCGGCGAGGACCGGCTGAGCTGGCTGCACCTGCTGCTCACCCAGCACGTCAGCGACCTGCCCGTCGGCCAGGCCACCGAGGCGCTGATCCTCTCCGCGCACGGCCACATCGAGCACGCGCTGTACCTCGTCGACGACGGCGACACCGTCTGGGCGCACGTCGAGCCCGGCACCCAGGAGGCGCTGATCGCCTACCTGGAGTCGATGAAGTTCTTCTACCGGGTCACCGTCGCCGACCGCACCGCCGACATCGCCGTGGTGCATCTGCCCGCCGGTTCCATCGCCCCGGTGCCGGACGGCGTCGTCGTGCGCGAGACGGCGTACGGGCGTGATCTGTTCCTGCCGCGCGTCGACCTGGAGTCGTACGCCGAGCGGGTCGGCTCACCGGCCGGACTCCTCGCCCACGAGGCCCTCCGGGTCGAGCACCACCAGCCCCGCCTCGGCTTCGAGACCGACCACCGTACGATCCCGCACGAGCTGGGCTGGATCGGCACGGCGGTGCACCTCCAGAAGGGCTGCTACCGGGGGCAGGAGACCGTCGCCCGCGTCCAGAACCTGGGCAAGCCGCCCCGCCGGCTCGTCTTCCTCCACCTCGACGGCAGCGAGGTCCATCTGCCCACGCCCGGCACGGAGATCCGCCTCGCCGAGGAGGGCCCCGACGGCCGCAAGATCGGCTTCGTCACCTCGTCCGTACGCCACTACGAGCTGGGGCCGGTGGCCCTCGCGCTGGTCAAGCGGAACGTACCCGTGGACGCGCCGCTGATGGCGGGGGAGACCGCGGCGGCCCAGGAGCTCGTGGTCGAACCCTGACCGGGGCCCGAGCGAGGCCCTAGATCTCCAGCAGCACCGTGAAGGGCCCGTCGTTCGTCAGCGAGACGCGCATCTTCGCCCCGAAGCGGCCCGTCGCCACCGTCGCCCCCAGGGCGCGCAGCTGGGCCACCACCTCGTCCACCAGGGGTTCCGCCACCTCGCCCGGGGCCGCCGCGTTCCACGTGGGGCGGCGGCCCTTGCGGGCGTCGCCGTAGAGCGTGAACTGGCTGATCACCAGCAGCGGCGCGGCGATGTCGCTGCACGACTTCTCGTCGTCGAGCATGCGGATCGACCACAGCTTGCGCGCCAGCTGAGCCGCCTTCTCCTTGGTGTCCTCGTGGGTGACCCCGACCAGGACACACAGGCCCTCGCCCTCGATCGCGCCCACCGTCTCGCCGTCCACGACGACACTCGCGCCGTCCACCCGCTGTACCACCGCTCGCATGCGGCCATCATGCCGTGCCGCCCGCAACCCCCGTTACCGGGCCTCTTTTTGATCCTTTAGCCACCATCTGGGGCCGTTCGGGGGCACTCGGTCACATAGCGGCCACTTGGGGTGGCACGATGCTGTCCACACGCCGGTTCGAGGGGACGCCAGAGGCACATGAGCACACCGAGTACCGGGCGGCTGGGCGCGACCACCCAGCGCACGCCCGCGCAACGCAGCGACAGTCCACCGCCCGCCGGCGGTCCCCGGCTGCCCGTGGATCCGCCGGAGTACGACCTGTCCCGGATGAGCCTTGCGGAACTGCGCACCCTGCGCCGGGACGCCCAGCGCGACGAGGCCGACCTCAGCTACGTACGCCGGCTCCTCCAGGGACGTATCGACATCCTGCGCGCCGAACGCGCCCGCCGGGGCACGGCGCCCGCCCCCACCGCGCCCGGCGCCTCCGTCGTCGCCCGGCTCTCGGAGATCCTCACCGACGCCCCGGCCCGCCAGCGCTCCTCCGCCCGCCATGTCACCGTCGGCACCCCGCAGCGCGAGGAGTACGGGCAACTCGCCGCCGACATGCTCGCCGAGGTCGAACTGTCCGACCTGACCGCCCGCACCGACCCCGAGCTGGACGAGGCCATGGCCCGCCTGGTCCGCTACGAGCAGCACATCTCCCGCCACCGGCAGGCCCTGCAGCGCACCCACGACGACTGCAGCGCGGAGATCGCCCGCCGCTACCGCGAGGGCGAGGCCCAGATCGACGACCTGCTCGTCTAGGGCCTGTCCGGCGGATCCGGCCGCAGACGCGGGGCCTGGCACGCCCTCCCCCACTGCCTTAAAGGCGTGGGGGGACCCCCAGCGGCGTTGTCGTCGGTTGCCGATGCTCCGCATCGCCGCCCTCCTCCGCCTTGCAGCTGGACGCTCCCCCACGCTCGAACTTCGCTCGCGCGGGAGGTACCCCCATCGGCCCCGCTCACCTGCGCTGACGAGGTACCGCCGATCTCCTGCGACCTGATTCGCCGGACAGGCCCTAGGGCCTCTCTCACGGGAAAATTGCCGCGACACGGCACCCGCTCCCTCCTACCGTGGCCCCATGACGACCTCTCCCGGCGGCATCGACGTACGCCCGATCACCGAAGCGGAGATCCCCGACTGGATTCGGGCGATGCGCGTGGGGTTCCTGCGCGGCCCCGAGGTGTCCGAGCAGGAGCTCTCCGACCGCGGCGCGATCATCGACCCGGCCCGCACCCTGGGCGCCTTCGAGGCGGGACGGTGCGTGGCGACGTACCGCTCCTTCCCGCAGGAGCTGACGGCGGTCGGCGGCCGTACGCTCCCCGCCGACGCCATCTCCAACGTCACGGTCACCCCGACCCACCGCCGGCGCGGGCTGCTCACCCGGATGATCGCCCAGGACCTGGCCGCCGCGAAGGAACGCGGGGACGCCCTCGCCACGCTGATCGCCGCCGAGTACCCGATCTACGGCCGCTACGGCTTCGGGCCCGTCACCACCACGACCCAGTGGACGATCGACGTGCCCCGCTCCGGCCTCGACCCGCGCTGGTCGGGGCCCGAGGACGGCGGCCGGATCGACCTGATCGACGCCGCGGAGGTCCGCAAGACCGGCCCCGAACTGCACGATCGGGTGCGGCGGGCCCAGCCCGGCGCGATCGACCGCGACGAGCGCTGGTGGCGGATCAACACCGGCGCCCTGCGCATCGGCGGCGACTGGAGCGCCCCCTACTGGGCCGTGTACCGCTCGGCGGACGGCCAGGTCGAGGGCATGGTCGCCTATGAGACGGACAGCAGGTGGGGCGACGGCAAGCAGCCCCTGAACACGGCGTCCGTGGACTGGCTGATCGCGACGAGCCCGGCCGCCGAGCGCGCCCTGTGGTACTACCTGTGCTCGATCGACTGGGTGACGACGGTGAAGTCCGGCGACCGGGCTCCCGACGACCTGCTGCCGCACTTCCTGCCCGACCCGCGCGCTGCCCGCGTCACCACCCAGGCGGACTGGCTGTGGGCCCGGCTCCTGGATGTCGTACGGGCCCTGGAGGCGCGGACGTACGAGGGGGAGGGGGCGCTGGTCCTGGACGTCCGGGACGGGGACGGGCTGACCGGCGGGCGGTATCTGCTGGAGGCCTCGCCCGAGGGCGGCGCCTGCGTCCCGAGCACCCGGAGCGCCGATCTCACGCTCGATGTCGCCGACCTGGCGTCACTGTGGCTGGGCGACGCGTCGGCGGTGCGGCTGGCGGCGCTGGGCCGGGTGCGCGAAGAACGAGCGGGCGCCGCCCGGAAGGCGGACGCCCTGCTGCGTACGTCCAGGCGGCCTTGGTGCCCGGACCAGTTCTGAGTGCGGCTCCTTTCCTTCCCGGCGACGACGGCGGCTCATTCATCCGTAGGTGGGGCTATGAAGTTGTCGGTGTTCAGTTGTGACTGTGCGCGATCTTCGGTTGTGGCTGTTCCCGGTGTTCAGTTGTGACGGTGCCGTCGTGCTGGTCGCGATGCCGGGCTCCCGGCTCCCCTCCGGAAGAGAGCCCGACCAACCATCAGGAAGCTTGACCATGTTCCCGAAGTTGGCTGCCAACTTCACTGTTCTTATGTCCGCTTGGAAGCGGCCTATAACCATCTCTTGGTGAACTGCCCAAAGATGGCGGGAAGTTGTACTGTTTGGCCGTGGAGCCGGAACTCCCCTCCGCCAATGGGCGGAAGAGGCAACAGCGGCCACAGAAGTCACATCGCGAGGTGGCCGACGAACTGCGCACCCGGATCAGGACCGGAGTGCTGCGGCCGGGCCAGCGCATGCCCACACAGGCCAAGCTGGCGGACGAGTTCGGTGTGGAGCGCGGCGCGGTGCGCCAGGCCCTGCGCATCCTCCAGTCGGAGCACCTGCTCACCGACGCCTCCAGGGGCGCCCCGGCGACCGTGGCCCCGGACCTGGGAACGAGCCGGATCGGGTTCGGCCCGGCGGCTTCGCCGCAGCCCACGATGGTGGCGCTCGCGCCGCGCATCGCCGACGCGTTCGCGGCCGAGCACGTCGAGATAGACGCGTTGTGCCTGACCGCCGTCTCGCTCACCCTCGCCATCGGCGAACCGCTGCGGCAGATTCACGCGGAGCGATGGAAACCGGCCAAGGTCGACGTCCGCGTGCTGCTTCCCTCGCGCAACATCGACCTCGCCTTCCCCGCCCCTGTCGACGCCGCCTCGGACGCCGACCGGCTGCGCCACCACTGGCTGCGGCACCGCAACGCACAGGTCCAGGTGCTCGGGCACAATCTGCTGGCCCTGCGCAGCACGCACGGCATCGATGTGAACGTGACGTTCCGGGCGCTGCCCTTCACCCCGCCCGTGAAGCTGTATCTGCTGAACCGGGCGGAGGCGCTGTTCGCCTACTACCGGCTGGAGCGGCGTGAGCAGGTCGTCGATCACGAGCAGTTGGTGATGTACGACGCCGAGGGCACCCAGTCGATGCTGTTCGCGTTCGAGCAGGGTGCCGGGGCGCGGGACACGACGTTCGTCGAGCAGTCGAGGCTGTGGTTCGACGCCCTGTGGGGGACCATCTCCTCGGAGCTGGTGCTCACGAGTTGACGGCGGGCCCGGTGACCAGGACGGCGAGGATCACGGCCCCCGCGGAGCTGAGGCCGGGGCTCTTGGCCTTCAGGCCGATGGTGAGGAGCAGGAGACCGACGGCGCCGGCGGTTCCGTACTTCCACTGGACGGTCTGTTCCAGGACTGCTGAGAGGAGGGTGAGAGCAGGCACGGTGCTTACCTCCTTTCGCCAACTCGGGGAAGTTGGCAACCAACTTTGACTATGTTGTCCCCACTTGGTGACAACCCTCAAACAACTTTCAAACAACTCCCCATAGATGGATCTCAGTTGTAGCGTTTGGTCGTGACCCAGGAGAACGTGGCAGTGAACGGCAGCAGAAGGCTCACGCCCCAGGAGATCGCCGACGCCCTGCGCGAGCGCATCCGCGTCGGCGACCTGAGGCCGGGAGACCGCCTGCCCACCCAGGCCGAGCTCGCGGACGAGTTCGGCGTGGAGCGCGGTGCCGTGCGCCAGGCCCTGCGGGCACTCCATGAGGACGGTCTGCTGACCAACGTGAGCAAGGGCAGCCCCCCGAAGATCGCCCCCCAGCCGGCCCCCGCGCGCGACGCGCCCCAGCCGACGATGGTCGGGCTCGCGCCCCGGCTCGCGGAGGCGTTCTCCGCCCGCGAGGTACACGTCGACGTCGTCTGCCACACCTCCCAGACGCTGCTGCTGGCCCTCGGCGAACCCCTCCGCATGATCCACGAACACCGGGTCACCCCCGAGTCGATCAAGGTCCGGGTCCTGCTGCCGTCCCGCGACATCAACCTCGCCTTCCCGGTGCCGGTCGAGCCCCACGACGAGGACGACACGGTCCACCGCCGCTGGCTGGAGATGCGCAACGCCCAGGCGCAGGTGCTGCGGCACAACCTCCAGGCCGTCCGCGCCACGCACGGCATCGAGGTCGAGGTCACCTTCCGCGCGCTGCCCTTCACCCCGCCCGTGAAGCTGTACCTGCTCAACGGCGACGAGGCGCTGCTCGGCTACTACATGCTGGAGCGGCGCGAGGAGGAGTACCACAGCCAGACCCTGGAGATGTGGGACGCCCTCGGCTCGCAGTCCCTGCTGTTCTCCTTCGAGAGGCGGTCCGGCCAGAAGGACGCGGCGTTCGTCGACGAATCCCAGAAGTGGTTCGACGCCCTCTGGGAAACCATCACGACGGACCTGACACTCTCCTAGTGACTTCTACCGAGACCGAGAACGAGACCATGGAGCTGCCAGAGCTGCGGGAGCTGATCACTCGTACGCGGGTCGTCCTGTGGGACTTCGACGGGCCGATCTGCCGGCTGTTCGCCGGGCACAGCGCGGAGAACGTGGCGAAGCTCCTGGTCGAGTGGCTTCAGACGCGCGGACTGCGGGACCTGCTGGCGCCCGAGGAGCGGGACTCCCCGGACCCGCACGTCGTCCTGCGCGCGGTGGACCGGCACCGCCCGGGCAGCGACCTCGTCGCCGAACTGGAGCGGTACCTCACCGACGAGGAGCTCAGGGCCGCGAGGGTGGCCAGGCCGACGCCCTGGGCCGACCCGCTCATCCAGACCTGGCGGGCGACGGGCTCCCGGATGGCGGTCACCACGAACAACTCGCCCGTGGTGGTGCGCGAGTACCTGACGCGCCGCGGCCTCACCTCCTGCTTCGAGCACGTCTACGGCCGCACCGACCAGCTCCAGCTCCTCAAGCCCGACCCCTACTGCCTCAACCGCGCGCTGAGCGTGATGGGTTCGGCGCCGGCCGACGCCCTGATGATCGGCGACGCGGTCACGGACTACGTGGCCGCGACGGAGGCAGGCGTCCCCTTCCTCGGCTACGCCCGCAACGAGCGCAAGGAGAAGCAGCTCAGGGGGGCGGGGGCTACGGCGGTGGTGAACACGCTGGAGCCCCTCCTCGAGACGATCAGGTCCCTCTACACCTGACCTTCGTACGCCTGGCCCGTCGGTGCCGGATCCGGGTCCCCCTACGCCTGACTCATGAGCACCACCAGCGCCATGGCGGCCCCCACGGCCAGCCCCTGGTGCCGGGCCCTGATCCCCACGCCGAGTCCGAAGAGCAGGACCATGCCCACCGGGCCGAGTCTGGACTGCGTCAACGACGCCGCGGTCAGCTCGGCCAGTCCGCGCAGTGCCGCGAGCAGAAGCATTCCCTCCACCTCCCTGCCATTCCCAGTGAACCGATCAACTCCCGGTCCAATTGGACTGGTTGTCGTGAGGTGGATTTCCCCGGCTGGCGTGATCCTCTAACCGGCCGACCGCAACCGGCTTTCAGCCAGGCTGATTTGACTGAAAGTGGTTTGGTCACCGGGGCGTCGGCGGTACGGTCGGGGTGTGGACGCACAGCAGAGCGGTGACGGAGGCGGCAGGGAGTTCCAGCGGGTCTTCAGCGCGGTGCTCGCCCGGCTGGCCGAGGGCACGTACGCGCTGGGGTCCTTCCTGCCACCCCAGCGCCACCTGGCCGAGGAGTTCGACGTCTCCCGCGACACCATCCAGCGCGTCATGCGCGAACTGGTCAACGAGGGCTGGATCGAGACCCGGCAGGGCAGCGGATCGAGGGTGGTCAAGACCCAGCGCATCCAGTCGCCGAGGACCAGGGCCCGGCAGGGCATCACGCTGGGACCGCTGCTCGGCGACATCTTCGAACAGCGCGAAGTCACCCTCGACGTCTACACGTTGACCTCCGAGTCGCTGGACGCCCACATCCGCCTCCAGGTCGAGCGGATCCGGGCCGGCGAGATCGCCCCGGAGCGGATCGCCCTGCGGATTCTGCTCCCCGACGACACGGCGCCCCTGCCCTATCCGGCGGTCAAGGACGCCCCGGACGACACCCGTGCCTTCGAGCGCATGCGCGTCATCACCCGCCGGCACACCGCGTCGCTCCTCCAGGCCCTGAACGACCTGAGGACCGAGCGATTCGTCCCCTCGGTCGACATCGAGATCCGGCACGCCCCGCTGACCCCGGCCTTCAAGCTCTACCTGCTGAACGGGACCGAGGCGCTGTTCGGGCCCTACGAGGTGCTCGAACGCACGGTCCAGCTGGACGACGGGGAAGAGGTGACCATCCTCGACGTACTGGGCCTGGGCGCGACCCTGATCCATCACGTGAAGGACGCCGACCCGAACTCGTCCGGCACCGTCTTCGTCGAATCCATGCAGACCTGGTTCGACTCGGTCTGGAAGCGACTCGCCCGGTAGGCGCAACAACGGTGCGCTAGCATGCGCGGACCGCGGCCGCCGACGGCACTCTGGTCGTGCGGCGCATTCCATCCCAGCGTGAGTACCCGGAGCGGCCCAGTGGTCGACCCCCTTGTTCCCCAGGATCTTCTCGGGGATCGAGCCTCCGACGGCCCGTCCGACGCCGTCCTTCTCCGGAGATTCGCCCAGGACGCCCGGCGGCGGGGACAGGCCAGCAGCGGCTTCCACAACAGCAACTACGTCGCCCCCGTGACCGAGGCCGTGTCCCGCCTGCTGGGCCTCGCTCCGGGCACACCGGTGACGGTCCGCGTGCCGCGTGCCGACGCGCCGTCGGTGGTCATCAGGACCTGGAAGGACGAGGCCGCGATTCTCCGCGCGCTGCGCGGGTGGCTGCCGCACGCCCCCCACTGCCTGGCCAAGCAGCCGGGCTTCGCCATCCACAGCTATGTGGAGGGAACGCCGCTGTCCGCCGTCTGCCTCAACGGCAAACCCGTGGACACCCTGCTGGTGCACGCGCTGTGCGACCTGCTGGCCCGCATGACCGAGGTGCACCCGCGCGCGCTGCCGCCGCTGCCGGACTCCTGGCCCGCCGGCCGCACCGACAGCCAGGGCTTCCTGCGCACCCTGGCCGGGCTCGCCGACCGCCAGATCCGCCAGTCCAATTGGCAGGAGTTCGGCGGCCTGTTCACCGCCCTCGGGATCCCCGAGGACGCCCTCCTGTCCTTCGCCGAGCGGGTCCCCTCGATGACCCGCAGGCCGTTCAGCCTGCTCCACGGCGACCTCCACCGGGACAACCTGATCCTGTCCTACGCCGGTGACCCGCCCCTCATCTGCGTCGACTGGGAACTGGCGACCTACGGCGACCCCCTGCACGACCTCGCCACCCATCTGGTCCGCATGCGCTACCCCGACCATCAGTGGGAGGACGTGATCGCCCTGTGGGCGGCGAGCATGGAGCGGGTCCGCCCGGACGCCGTCCGGGGCCTGGACCGGGACCTGCGGCACTATCTCGACTTCGAATGGGCGCAGTCCGTCTGCCCCGATGTGATGCGGGTCGCCCGCTCGCTGGTGGAGTCCTGCACCGGCCGGCGGCTCGACGAGGCCACGACGGAGGTGCACCGGGCCCTGCGGACCGCGCAGCGCCCCCTGGGGCTGAGAAACGTTCCGGCTGAGCGTGAGATCGAGAAGGCCCTGCTGCGCTGGCTGGCCTCACGCGGGGAGGGAACGCACAACGCCTGGATCCGCGACGCCCGGAACTGGCAGTTCGACGAGCGGGTCCCGGAGAACCCCGGTTTCGACCGGCAGGCCGTACAACAGGCCCTGCTGGCCGAGGGCGGCGCCCCCGCGGCGCGCGTGTTCAAGGGCTCCGCGCACCTCAACACGGTGGTCCAGCTGCCGGGCGGCCACCAGCCGGTGGTGGTCCGCCGCGAGCTGCCCAACGTCGTGCGCAGGGAACCCCGTTACCTCAGCGAGCACGCGGTCCTGCGGGCGATCGAGGAGGACTGCCCCCGGGTCGCCGCGCCGAAGGTGCTGGCCCTCGGCAGGAGCCACCTCGGGGACCCCTTCACCATCCACACCTACGTCGGCGCCCGCCTCGACCGGCCACCCGCCCACCCGGTCGACGGACTGCGCCCGAAGGAGGCGGACGGACTGATCGACCAGTTGTGCGCGCTGACCGGCGTCGACTATCTGCGGCTCGACCCGACCGCCGGCGAGGGCGGCTTCTACCGGTGGCTGACCGAGCAACTGGTCCTGCTGATCGGCAACCTGCCCCGTGAGTCGCTGCGACTGGCGCGCACCCTCGGCCTGCCCGACCCCGTCCGCCTGCGGGAGATCCTCGCCCTGCACCGGGTCGGTGAGCGACAACCCACCCTGCTGCACGGCGACCTGAACCCGTGGAACCTGGTACGCCGTTCCGGCCCTCCCGGCGTCACCATCATCGACTGGGAGATGGCCGTCGTCGGCGACCCCCTCTACGACCTCGTCCGCCATATGCACCTCACCCCGACGCGGGGGGAGATCAGGGACCGCATGTTCCACCGCTGGGAGCGGCGGCTGCCGCCGGCCTACACCCGGGGATGGCGACGGGACTGGCCGGTCTACCGCCGGCTGGAGATCGTCCGTTCCGCCTACATCGACCTCGACCGGCTGGTGACCGGCGCGAGCCTCGACGTGCCGAACGTCCGGCGCGCCGTCGAGTCGTACGGCACCACGCTGGCGGCGGCGCGGGCCGCGCTGGGGCTGCCGATGCCGGAGCAGGCGAACCCGTACCTGCCGAAGGCGCTCTCGTAGGGTCGGTCGGCCGGTCCTCGTAGGCTCGACCCCATGACTGACCCCGGCCTGCGTGAGCGCAAGAAGCAGCGGATGTACGAGCGGGTCTCGGAGATCGCGATCGGCCTCTTCATCGAACGCGGATTCGACGCCGTGTCGGTCGCCGAGATCGCCGCCGCCGCCGAGATCTCCAAGCCGACCCTCTTCCGGTACTTCCCGGCCAAGGAGGACCTCGTCCTGCACCGGATCGCCGATCACGAGGACGAGTCGGCGCGGGTCGTCACGGGCTCGGAGCTGCCGCCGCTCAAGGCCCTGCGCCGGCATTTCCTGGAGCGCCTGGCCGCCGAGGACCCGGTCACCGGCCTGAGCGACCACCCGGCCGTCCTCGCCTACCACTCCCTGGTCTACGGCACCCCGTCCCTCGCCGCCCGCCTGCACGCCTACCAGGAGCGCTCCGAGGAGGCGTTGGCCGGGGCCCTCGGCGGCGACCTGGAGGCACGACTGGCCGCCGGCCAGATCAACGCCGTGCTCCGGATCCTCGCGCTGGAGAACTGGCGGCGGATCTCCGCGGGGGAGCCGGTGGCCGAGGTGCGCCGGGACGCGGTGACGGCGGCCGAGCGGGCGTTCGGCCAGCTGGCGGAGGGGCTGCGGCGGTACGCGTAGCCCGTCACCGCTCTCCGTTCCTCGGTAAAATATGTAACCCGGTCACGTTTTCGCGTACCCTCGTGGCATGGACTACCGCATGGACCACGGCATGGACCACGAACTCCAGCGCGAACGAGCCCATCACGAGAACTGCCGTACCGCCCTCGCCGCGATGGTCTCCGGCGCCGCCGAGCAGGTCGTCACCGGCGAGGACGTCTCCGCCTCGGGAGCCGACGCCGAGGTCCTCGGACACCGGCTGCGCAGCCACGCCAAGGCGATGCGCGAGCTGCCCGAGGGGCCGCTGTTCTTCGGGCGGCTGGACTTCGACGGCGAACAGGAGGGCCGGCTGCACATCGGCCGGCTGCGCATCAGCGAGCACCCGGCGGCCCCGCCCCTGGTCGTCGACTGGCGGGCACCCGTGGCCCGCGCCTTCTACCAGGCGGGCGCCCGCGACCCGCAGGGCGTGGCCGTCCGCCGCCGCTTCGGCTGGGCGGCCGGCAGCGCCGGCGACTCCGCCGACCTGACCGGCCTGGAGGACGAGCACCTCGGCCGGGGCGAGTCACGGCACAGCGACATCGTCGCGCGCGAGATCGAACGGCCGCGCGTCGGCCCCATGCGGGACATCGCGGCGACCATCCAGCCCGAACAGGACGATCTCGTACGGGCCGGCCTGGCCGAGTCGGTGTGCGTCCAGGGCGCCCCCGGCACCGGCAAGACCGCGGTGGGCCTGCACCGCGCCGCGTACCTCCTCTACACGCACCCGCAGCGCGTCCACCGCGGCGGCATGCTCGTCCTCGGCCCCAACCGCACCTTCCTGTCGTACATCGCGGAGGTGCTGCCCGCCCTCGGCGAGACCGGCGTCCGGCAGTCGACGCTGCACGACGAGATCGCCCGCCACCCCGTGAAGGGCACCGACGCCCCGCTCGCCGCCGCCGTGAAGCACGACGCGCGCATGGCGGAGGTGCTGCGCCGGGCGCTGTACGCGCGCGTGGCCGCCGACCGGGCCGCCGAACTCGCGGTGCCCGACGGGTCGTACCGCTGGCGGGTACGGACCGAGGAGGTCGCGGAGATCGTGACCGACGTGCTCGCCGAGGAGCCGCCGTACGAGGTGGGGCGCGAGCGCGTACGGGCCCGGCTGGTCCGCCGCGTGCTGGAGCAGGTGGAGCGCAGGGCCGGACCCCCGCCGAACGCCTGGCTGCGGCGTATGGAGCGCTCACGGGCGGTCGGCGCGTGCGTGGAGGCCGTGTGGCCGAAGGCGCGACCGGAGGAGGTGCTGACCGGACTCCTCACGGACGAGCGCGAGTTGGCGCGCGCGGCGGAAGGGCTGCTGGACGCGGACGAACAGCGGGCGCTGCTCTGGACCCGCCCCCCGCGCTCATGGAAATCCGCCCGCTGGACGGCCGCCGATCTGGTCCTGCTCGACGAACTCGCCGGCCTGATCGAGCACCCCGAGAGCTACGGCCATGTCGTGGTCGACGAGGCGCAGGACCTCTCCCCGATGGAGTGCCGGGCCATCGCCCGCCGGGTGCGCTTCGGCTCCCTCACCGTCCTCGGCGACCTCGCGCAGGGCACCACACCGTGGGCGGCCCGCTCCTGGCGGGTCCAGCTGACCCACCTGGGCCGCCCCGACGCCCCCGTGGTGCCGCTGACCACCGGCTTCCGGGTGCCGGGCGCGGTGGCCGACCTCGCCAACCGGCTCCTGGAGCGCCTGGACGTCGACGTACCGCAGGCGCGCTCCCTGCGCACCGACGGGGACCTGCGCATCCGGCGGGCGGCCGGCGATCTGCCGGCGCAGGTCGTGGCGGCCGTGCGCGATGCGCTGGCGCTGGAGGGCTCCGTCGGGGTCGTGACGGCGGACGCGCAGACCGGGACGGTCCGCGAAGCCCTCACGGCGGCCGGCCTGCCGGAGACGGACGGGCGGCTGAGCGTGGTCCCGGCCAGTGTGGTGAAGGGCCTGGAGTACGACCACGTGGTCGCCGTGGAGCCGATGGCGATCGTCGAGCAGGAGGAGCGCGGACTGAACCGGCTGTACGTGGTCATCACGCGCGCGGTGTCGCGGCTGGAGGTGGTGGAGGGGCGGGGGCTGCCGTGGGAGGCTGCTGTGACATGACCGTTGAAGCACCTGTCGCAGAGGCGTTTGCCGCCATACCGACCACCACCCTCGCCGACCTGCTGGGCCGCGCGCAGGTCATGGACATCGGCGTACGGCCGTTGTGGGGGCCGGCCGCCCGGGTCGCCGGACCGGCGTTCACGGTGAGCTGCCCGCCCGGCGACAACCTGATGCTGCACGCGGCCATCCATCGGGCGCCGGCCGGCTCGCTCGTGGTCGTGGAGTCGGGAGACCTGGACTGGGCGCTGGCCGGCGGCAACGTCTGCGCGGTCGCCCAGCGCCGGGGCATCGCCGCCTTCGTCCTGGACGGCCTGATCCGCGACCTCGCCGAGGTCCGGGAGATGCGCTTCCCCGTGTTCGCCCGCGGGGTCATCCCCGTCCCGGGCGCCAAGAAGGCCGTACGCCCCCTGGGCGAGCCGGTGACCTGCGGTGGCGTACGGGTCGCGGCGGGCGATGTCGTCGTGGCCGACGAGGAGGGCGTGGTCGTCGTCCCGTCCTCCCGCGCCGAGGAGACCCTCGCGGCGGCCCGCGCGAAGCTCGCGAAGGAGGCCGCGGAGACCCTCGACGCCTGGGAGACGGCCCACCGGACCCGCATCGACACGATCCTGACGGAGCAGGGCTACGACGGCTGACGCCGCGCTAGCGCACGCCGGAGAGCCAGTCGAGGAGGGCTCGGGTGCCGCCGGCGATCACTCCGCTGATCACGAGCCTGAGTACTTCCTTGAGTTCGCGCGTCGTGCGCCGGGTGCGGGGCATGAGGACCTCCGGGGTGAAGTGGCCTGCCGGCCGGGATGTCGAGGAATAGGGTTGGCTCAGGGGTGGCCGGAGGTCCGGGAACCTGACGAGGACCGAAGCGGTGGGGCGAATCGCCTGGTCGGGGCAGGTTTCCGGGTGCAGGCCCCGAACGTTTCCGAACGGCGGGCGGCGGTGAGGGAGGACTGCGCGCGGGATGGTGAGGACCCCCCAGGAGCGGTTCGCCGACCAGCTCAACGAACTGCGCGTCTCGGTCGGCAATCCGACGTACGACGCGCTGGTGCGGCACAACCGGACGGCCGCGCCCGCCGAACTGCGCGGCGCGCTCACCCCGGCCGGCCTCAGCGCGCTGTTGAACGGCAAATTCGTGCGAGCGCCCCGCTGGGAAGTCGTCATGGGGTTCGTGGACGCCTGCCACGCCTCGGTCCGCGACGCCTACGGGAACGTACCCGCGCACGTCCTGCCGCTCGTCGCGACGCAGCTGTGGCGTGACCGGCACACCGCGATGATCGAGGTGCTCCGGCTGCGCGGCCCGAGCCCCGCACCGGAGCCCCGACCGGCGGCGGTCGCGTCCGGCGACCGTTACGGCGCCACGCGCACCGCCTTCGAGCGGTACCACGCGAACGTCTTCGACCGCGAGCGGGAGCTGCGGGAGTTGATCGACTCCCTGCGCGGACCGGGTACGTATCACGTGATCGAGGCACCCGCGTTCGCCGGCAAGACCGCCTTCATGGTCGAGTCCTACCGTCGGCTGCGCGAACTCGGCTGCCCCGTGGCCGTGTTCTACGTCGTCGACCGCTACTCCAACCGCGCCCAGCACTTCCTCGAAGCCGTCATCGGCCAACTGCTGTCCGTCCTGGGGGTGCCGGACGACGTCGGCCCTCCCGAGCGGCAACCCGCCCAGTTCGCCCGGCTCTGGGAGGACTTCGCGGCCCTGGGCACCGTCGAGCGCCCCGCCGTCCTGCTCGTCGACGCGCTCGACGAGCAGCTGAGGGCGGACGGCATCAGTCCGCTGCTCCCCGTGCACCTCTCGGGCCACGCCCATGTCGTCGTCGCGACGCGCAGCCTGCCCGACTTCCGGGCCGCGGTCCCACGGCACCACGCACTGGCGAGCACACCGGTGGCCGTCGTCCCCCTCACCCCCAGCCCGCACGCGGAGATCCGGCACGACGACGCGCGGCGGCACCTGGAGGAGTGGCTGTCGTCGCCGGACCCCGTGACGGAACGCATCGCGACCCTCCTGTGCGTGACGGAGGAGCCGCTGACCCGGCTGGACCTGGCCGACCTGCTGGGCCTGGGCGTCGGGCAGATCGCCCGCCTGCTGAGCGAGGTGGAACGGTGTCTGCTGCCCCTGGCCATGGAGGCCGGGGGAGTGGGCTACCAGTGGGCGCACACCACCTACGGCCGCTTCGTCGACGAGCGGGTCGGGAAGGGGCGGTACGAGCGGGAGGTCCGCGCAGTGCTCGCGTGGGCCGACGCGTACGCCGAGCGCGGCTGGCCCGAGTCGACCCCGCCCTTCCTCCTGCACGGCCTGCACCACTTCCTGCGTACGCACCGGGCCCTCGTGGGCGGGCAGCGACTGGTGGACCTGGTGACCATCGCCCGCCGGCAGCGCCTGCTGGCGGCCTACGGCCACGACGGCGTCTTCCTGGAGACCATCGCCTGGGCCCGCGAGGACCTGGCCGGCGACTCCACGGACGTCCTCGCAGCACTGTTCCGCCTCGGCCTGCACGAGGTGGTCGTCGAGGCCGGAACCATCGATCTGCCGCCCGGTCTGCTCGCGCTCCTCGTCCGCTCGGGGCAGCACCGGCAGGCGGAGGGGATAGCCCTCTGCATGGAGGACCGGTACCGCGCGCGGGCGATGGCGGAGGTGGCCGGGGCACTGGTGACCGTCGGGGCAGCTGCGCGGGCCGCCGAAATCACCGACCAGGCATGGAAGTTCACGGCACGCCCGGAGGACGAGTACTGGCAGCTGGTCTCCCTTCAGGACTGCGCGCGAGCGGCCGTGGCGGCGGGCGCGGCGGTACCGGCGTCGGCCCCGGACACGTACGTCGGCCGGGAGGACCAGCGCCTGCTCATCGCCTGCGCGGAGTACTTCCTGGCGGTCGACGAACCGGCGCGGGCGCGGGCCGCCCTCGACGGCCTCTTCGCGTACGAGCGGACCCACGGTGACCTGTATCTGTGGGCGCTGGCCGACGCCGCCGCGGTGCTGAGCGAGCTCGGGGATCACGACACGGCCCTGCGCGTGGCGCACAAGGCCCTCACGAAACGGGGTTCCTTCTCCCTGGGCGCCGGACAGGGAGTGGCACGGCTCGGCCGGACCGTCCGCGCACTGGTACGGGCGGGGCGTACGGAGGACGCGGTCGCCGTCGCCGCCGCGAGCGACATCGGCGGCGACTACCTGCGCGCGGGAGTCCACGGGGCGCTGATCGAGGCGCTGTCGGCCCAGGGGCAGGGCGCGCGGGCGGAGACCGTCCTGAAGCGGGAGGTGGCGCTGGCCGCGGCACTGGCGCACCCGGCGACCCGCTGGGTGGCCCTGGCCCATCTGAGGGCGGCGCAGGCCCGCGCGGGACGCCCCGACCTGGAGGCGATGCGTCGACTGCGCGAGGAGGCGGACGAGTTCGAGCAGATGGACGCCGACGACGTGTCCGTCGGCCTGGTGGAACTGGGCGACGGGTTCCTGGCGGCCGGTCGGCGCGAGGACGCGGTCGAGACGGCTCGACGGGCCCTCGCGATGAGCGGCCACTGGAACATCGTGCTGGTCACCGACATCGCGGAGTCCTTGATCGCCGCCTCGATCGAGTCGGGGGACCTCGTCGGCGCGCGCAGGGTGGCCATGGCGGATCCCGAAGCGGCGTGGAGAGACGCCCTGCTGCGCCCGGTCGAGTACGCCGAGGCGCTCGCCCGAGGCCCGCGACCGGCTGCGGAGTACGCGAAGTGGCCGGTCCGGGAGCGGGCGCGACTGGCCGTCGCCCTGGCCGCCGACGAGGGGACGGCCGCTTACGCCCGGGAGATGGCCCACGCGGTCGGGGTGGAGGTCGGGTTGCTGGGGCGGCCGGTGGAGTCGTTCGACCGGGGCGAGCGATGGTTCGCCGCCCTCGACGTCGTGGCGGCACTCGAACGCACCGACGGCGTCGAGGGCTGTACGGCCGTCGTGTCCCGCATCCGGCCCGCCGCCGAACGGGCCGAAGCCCTCGCCACGCTCTCCCGGTGCCACCGGCGGACGGACGGCGGCGCGGCCGACGCCCTGTTCGAGACGGCCGTGGAGACGGCGGGCCGGCTGAGGGACCGCGACAGCCGTGTGTCCGCGCTCTGTGCCGTACTGTCGGCCGCCGGACCGCTCCCGCACGAGACGACACCGGGTGTGGCGCGCGTCCTGAAGCTTCTGCGGCAGACGATCGGCCACCCCCCGGACCCGGACGACCCGGCCGGGATCGGTCTCGGCGCGTCGGCGGCCATCGCGCTGAGCCGCGCCGGACTGCACGGCCCGGCGCGCGACTTCGCCCTGGCGGCGCACGACGCCTACGAGGCCCACGGGGCGGCCTCGCCGGACGCGGTCCGGCTCTGCGACGCACTCATCGACTCCGGCGAGCACGACCGCGCCTTCCGCCTCGCGGAACGTCTGGCGAACCCCTTCCCCTTCGTCGCCATCGGTACCGGCCTCGCCAGGGCGGGCGACCCGCGCGGCGCCGAACGGGCCGCCGAGCGTGCTCATGAGGTCTGGCTGGCGGATGCCGACCGGGACTTCGACGGGAGCGAGAGCCTCTTCGAGCTGCTGCTCGACGTGGGACGTACGGACCTCGCCATCTCGCTGTTCAGGGCGTTCGAGAGGTCGGGGGCCGAGAAGGGGGACGACGTCCAGGTCTTCTTTCAGCGCCTGGTCACGCACGGGCTCGCGCGCGAAGCCCTGTCGATGGCCTGCGGGCTCGAACTCGTCTCCTGGCGCATGGCGGCACTTCTCGGCTGGTGCACGTCCCCGAGCTGGCCGCAGGAGACGCGCCGACGACTCCTGCGTCTCGTACAGGAACAGGCCATCAGCAGCTCCGGCGGCGCGTGGTCGTGACAGGGGCCGATCAGCGGCCTTCGGTCCGAGCGGGTTCCCAGACCGAACAGTCGTGAGCGAAGAGCACACGTCGCGGGTCGAAGTCGGCGATTCGGTCCAGCCAGGGCTGATAGGGGGGAAGCGGCTGCTCCACGCCCTGAAGTGCCGCGTGACGGGCCAGCTGCTCGGACGCGAAGTGGGCGGCGAAGTCGTGTGCCTGCCCGGCGAGGACCACGGTGCCGTCGTCCTGGCGGAGGACGAGCGACTGATGTCCCGGGGTGTGTCCGGGCGTCGGAATGATCCAGACTCCTGGCCAGACCTCGGTTTCGCCGGCGACCTCCTCGTAGGTCGCGCCGGGGAAGTCGATCAGTTCATCGACGGTGTAATCGCCCCGGCGGGCCGTGGCCAGCTCGACGTCCTGAACCAGGATGGGCTTGCCGCCCAGGAGGGGATTCCCGCCGCAGTGGTCGAAGTGCAGATGGCAGTTCACGACCAGGGAGATGTCGTCGAGGGCGACTCCGGACGCCGACAGGGCGTCCCGCAGGGCGCGGCGCCGGGGGCGGTAGTGCGCCTCGGTTTCGGGGCCGGCGTCACCGATGCCGGTGTCGAAGAGGATCAGCCCGTTGTCGTGCCGCACGAGGTAGGCGAGGACGGGTTCGACGCGTGGTTGTGGTCCGCCCGTCTCCGACGCGGGCCGGATGAAGTACCCGAGATCGAGCCGACGCACCGTCATGTTGTTCCCCATGCGGCCATCCTGGGCAGCTCGTCGCAGCACATCCAGCCGGTCTGCCGACAGCAGAACGGCTCTGGCTCGTGGGGCCCGTGTGACGGCGACACGTGGCGTGGCGCACTCTTGCAAGCAGGTGCTTGCAATAGTTAGCGCAAGGGTGCACTGTGGAGTCATGGCATCGCTCAACGTCGGCAATCTCGGTGAGTACCTGCGCGAGCAGCGGCGCAACGCCCAGCTGTCGCTCAGGCAGCTCGCGGAGGCCGCCGGGGTGTCCAATCCGTATCTGAGCCAGATCGAGCGCGGGCTGCGCAAGCCGAGCGCGGAGGTCCTCCAGCAGGTCGCCAAGGCCCTGCGGATCTCCGCCGAGACGCTGTACGTGCGCGCGGGGATCCTGGACGCCGAGCGCGACCGCGACGAGGTCGAGACGCGCGCCGTCATCCTCGCCGACCCCACGCTCACCGAGCAGCAGAAGCAGGCGCTGCTCCAGATCTACGAGTCCTTCCGCAAGGAGAACGGATTCGGGCCCGACGGCGCCGACCCGGGCGACGGCGGCAGCGAAGCCGATCCGCAGCGGACGGCCAGTTGACCGGACCAGGGGACCGGCCGCCCCACTGCGGATCCACACAACCCTCAGCCGACATCGACCAACGCGAAACCGGGAGGACCCTCACCATGGCCATCACCGACGACCTGCGCAAGACCCTCAGCGACCCGACTCCGCTCTACTTCGCCGCCGGTGCCGCCGACCTGGCCTTCCAGGAGGCGAAGAAGGTGCCGGGCCTGGTGGAGCAGCTGCGCGCCGAGGCCCCGGCCCGCTTCGAGGCCATCCGCAACACCGACCCCAAGGACGTGCAGGAGAAGGCGACCGCCCGCGCCAAGGAGGCCGGTGCCAAGGCCCGCGAGGCCCAGGAGAACCTCCAGACCAAGGTCACCGACTTCTTCGCCACCCTCGACGGCGACCTGAAGAAGCTCGGCTCCACGCTGGACGCCGACATCAAGAAGCTCGGCGAGTCCGCCCAGGACCTCGCCCTGCGCGGCGTGGGCGTCGCCGCGGAGTACGCCGTGAAGGCCCGCGAGACCTACGAGAAGGTCGCCGAGCACGGCGAGCAGGCCGTACGGCAGTGGCGTGGCGAGGCCGCCGAGGAGATCGAGGAGCTGGCCATCGCGGTCGAGCCGGAGCCGGCCTCCGCCCCGGCCGAGCAGAAGACCGGGCCGACGACCGAGTCGAAGACCGAGTCGACGACCCAGGAGGAGCCGAAGTCCGCCGAGGCCGAGGCCGCCGCCGCGAAGAAGCCGGCCCGCAAGGCCCCCGCGCGCAAGACCACCGCGAAGAAGACCACCCCGCCCGCGAAGTGACCCGCGACGGGATGTGACGGGCCGGGCACTCCTGGGGTGTCCGGCCCGTTCTACGGGTAGCGGTACCGCGGATGCGGGTACGGTGACCGCGTAAGGACAAGCCGAGTCGGGTGGTGGACGACGTGCTGATGCAGGGCTTCGCAGGGTTCATGTGGCTGCTGTACCTGGCCATGCTGGCCCTCGCCGTGGTGGCCTTCGTGGTGGCCGCCCTGTTCCGCGAGGACGCCTATCGCGCCGCGGACAAGCAGAACAAGGGCTTCTGGCTGATCATCCTGGGCATCGCGGTGGCCGTGAACCTCCTGGTCCCGATGCTGTTCCTCCAGCTGGCGGGCCTGGTGGCGTCGATCGTCTTCTTCGTCGACGTACGCCCCGCACTCCAGCAGGTCTCCGGCGGCAGGGGCCGAGGCCGAGGCCGCGGCTCAAGCAGCGACGGCCCGTACGGCCCGTGGAACGGCGGCAGGTAGAGGTCTTTCAGGGGCCCGGGGGCGAAGCCCCCGAAAGGGGCGCGGGGAACTGCGTGACCAGCCCCCACCCCGCCGCACCCGGCACCCCACCCCAACCCTCTACCCGCTAATCCGCACGCTCCCGCTCCAGCAAGAGCAACGCCACATCATCGGTGAGCTCACCCCCATTGAGCTCCCGCACCTCATGCACAGCCGCCTGCAGCAACTCCTCCCCCCGCAAGCCCTCGGCCAGCTGCCGCCGGATCATCGCCACCATCCCGTCCTGCCCCAGCCGCTCCCGCCCCCCGGACCCGTCGCGCCCCTCGATCAGCCCGTCGGTGTACAGCAGCAGACTCCACTCGGCCCCCAGCTCCACCTGCATCCGAGGCCACTGGGCCCCCGGCAGCAGCCCGAGCGCGGGCCCGTTGTTGTCATAGGGCAGCAGCCGCGCGACCTGCCCCGGCCCCGCCACCAGCGGCGCGGGATGCCCGGCGAGATACAGCCCCGCCCGCCGCCCGTCTGCCGAGATGTCGACCGTGCACAGGGTCGCGAAGATCTCCTCGTCGTCCCGCTCGTGTTCGAGCACCTGCTGGAGCGTGTTCAGCAGCTCGTCCCCGCACAGCCCCGCCAGGGTCAGCGCCCGCCAGGCGATCCGCAGCTCGACGCCGAGCGCCGCCTCGTCGGGCCCGTGCCCGCACACGTCACCGATCATCGCGTGCACGGTCCCGTCGGGCGTGCGCACGGTGTCGTAGAAGTCGCCGCCGAGCAGCGCGCGCGAGCGGCCGGGCCGGTAGCGCGCGGCGAAGCGCAGCGGGGAGCCCTCCAGGAGCGGTGTGGGCAGCAGCCCCCGCTCCAGGCGGGCGTTCTCCTGGGCGCGCAGCTT
Organism: Streptomyces sp. NPDC032126; assembly: GCF_055580085.1. Classification (NCBI taxonomy): domain Bacteria; kingdom Bacillati; phylum Actinomycetota; class Actinomycetes; order Kitasatosporales; family Streptomycetaceae; genus Streptomyces; species Streptomyces sp. NPDC032126. Next base: position 90,384 of record NZ_JBVIMA010000012.1, on the reverse strand, counting down.
GCCCTCGGCGAGCCGGCGCTCGGCGGTGTCGGACCGCTTGCGCTCCACGGCGTAGCGGATCGCCCGGCTCAGCAGCCGGCCGTCCAGCTCGTCGCGGAAGAGATAGTCCTGCGCGCCGACGCGCACGGCCTCGGCGCCGCGCTCGGCGTCGGCGGACGCGGTCAGCGCGAGCACGGCCTGCCGGGGCGCGAGCCGCAGCACGCGCTCCAGCACGGCGAGCTCGCCGTCGCCCTCCTGCGCCCGGCCGGAGACCGGCAGCGCGAGGTCGAGCAGGATGCAGTGGACGTCGTCGGTGAGCAGCCGCTCGGCCTCGGTGAGGTTGCGGGCGGTGCGCACGCGGATCGGCTTGCCGGACGAGTCCATCAGGTCCGGGACGAGCGGCGACGCGGCCGGGTCGTCCTGGATCAGCAGCAGGGTCAGGTTGTGGTGGGCGGCGTCCGCGGCGCCATGGCCGTGCGGAGCGTTCCCGGCGGGAGCGGTGTGGTGGGTGTCGTCGTGGGGAGTGATGTTCTTCTCGACCGCCTGACCACTCTCCACGACGGGGATCGCTCTCTGCCGCGGTACGGGTACGGGCATCGTTATGGGTTCCTTCCCTCCCCCCGAGGGCACGGCGGGACCGAGGGACCTCGATCCACCGACGGGGACCATAGCGGGAGAGGCCGCCGCAGCGGAATGGTGTACGGCACGTCGCTTGAACTCAGGTCAGCGTCATATGCCGCTTTATCCGCCGCAGTTGGGCGGCCCGCCGCATGGGCGGGGATGACGAACGTCACGTCCGTGCCCCGTTTGAACGGCGGTTGAGGTGGGCCAGGTCACGTGGCCCGGGTCACTAATCCGTCAAGTCCGACATGCGGCGCACGTGAACCCGGCTCACGCGTCCGGCCGCACATGGCTCACGCGTCCGGCCGCACGACCCCGAGTATCGGCATCGTGCCCGCTCCGGCCATCGTCACCGTCCGCCCCGGCCGCGGGGCGTGGATGATCGCGCCGCCGCCGATGTACAGCGCGACATGGCTGGCGTCGTCGAAGTAGATGATGAGGTCGCCGGGGCGCATGTCCCTGATGTCGACGTGCCGGAGCTGCTTCCACTGCTCCTGCGAGGTGCGCGGAATGCCCACCCCCGCGTTCGCCCACGCCTGTGAGGTCAGCCCCGAGCAGTCGTACGTCTTCGGGCCCTCGGCGCCCCACTCGTACGGCTTGCCCATCTGCGCGGTGGCGAACCGGACCGCCTTCTCGCCCTGCGCGGAGGCCGATCCGTGCACCCACGACAGGATGCCGGAGTCCAGCCAGGCGGTCTGGGCCTGCCGCGCGGCCTCCTCCTCCAGCTTGGCGAGGCGCTCGATCTCCTCCTTCTGCAGCTGGGCCTCCAGCTGCTTCGCCGCCGCGATCTGCTGCTCGATCCGCTTCTGGGCGGCCGCCTTGGCCTTGCGGTTCGCCTCCAGCTTCTGCCACTGCGCGGAGGCGTCCCGGGCGTACTGCTCCAAGTCCTGCTGGGTGCGGGTCATTTCCTCCAGCAGGTCCTTGGTCGCCTTCTCACCCTGGAGCACCCGTCCGGTGCCGTCGAGGAACGCCTCCGGGTCGTCGCTGAGCAGCAGGTGCGCCTCGTCGGGCAGTCCACCGGTGCGGTACTGGGCGCGGGCGGCGGCGCCGGCGCGGTCCTTCAGCGCCGCCAGCTTCGCGCGGCCGTCGACGATCCTGCGGGCCAGGTCGACGATGGCGGCGGACTGCTTCTTCGCCGCCTCCTCGGCCGCGTTGTAGGCGTCGGTGGCGACGGCGGCGTCGTGGTAGAGCCCGTCGAGCTTCTCGCGGACGGCTTCCAGGTCCTTGCTGGCGGGCGGGACGCGGGTCGTGGACGCGGTGGTGGGGGCGGAGGAGGTGGGGGCCGGCTCAGGGCTTCTGGCGAACGCCGTGCCCGGCGCCGCCAGGACGGTGACCGCGCAGACCACGGTGACGGCCATCGCGATCAGGCCGCGCTTGCCCGTACCCATACCGCTCCCCCAAACTGATTTCCCGTCAGTAACATACGGATTCCTGGGGGATCGTGCCATGTCGCGCCGGAAAACGACAGAGGCGGCGCCACGGTCGGCACCGCGGACAGTACTTCCCGTCACCGGGGCCACCCATGACGATCCTCCCGCCTGTGTGACGAACACCCCACGGAGATCGTTCCGTATCGGCCCCGAATGCCCGCGAACGAGGGATGAAGCCGTCATCGCGCCGGTGCCAAGGCCCCCCAGCGCACCGACACTTCACCCTGCCGCCACCGCACCGGCCCGTCCGTCACCGGCCAGTCGGCCGTGAGATCGCGCACCGCCCGCATCCACCGCTGCCGCGCCCCGTACGAGGCGTAGGGCGCCGCGGCCGCCCAGGCGCGGTCGAAGTCGCGCAGAAAGGCGTGCACGGGCTCCCCGGAGACGTTCCGGTGGATCAGCGCCTTCGGCAGCCGCTCCGCGAGGTCCGAGGGCCTCTCCAGCGATCCCAGCCGGGTCGCGAAGGTCACCGTGCGCGGACCCTCCGGCCCGAGCGCCACCCACACGTGCCGCCGCCCGATCTCGTCGCACGTCCCCTCGACGAGCAGCCCGCCCCGTGAGCCCGACGCCGGGTCGGCCGGCGCGAGTCGCGCGCACAGCCGCTCCCAGACCGCGGCGACCTGGTCCTCGTCGTACTGCCGCAGGACGTTCGCCGCGCGCACGAGGTGCGGCCGCCCCGCGACCGGGATCTCGAAGCCGCCGTGCCGGAAGACGAGCCCCTCGCGCTCGTACGGCCGCGCGGCCGCCACGCGCGCGGGATCGATCTCGACGCCCACCACGCGCGTGTGCGGCGCCGCCGAGCGCAGCCGGGCGAGCAGTTCCACGGCCGTCCAGGGGGCGGCGCCGTAGCCGAGGTCGACGGCGACCGGGTCGGGGGCACGCCGCAGCTCGGCGCCGTGGACGGCGGCGATCCAGCGGTCCATGCGGCGCAGCCGGTTGGGATTCGTGGTCCCGCGCGTGACGGTGCCCACGGGTCGGGCGGCGGGACGGGAGGGCATGGATACGAGGGTATGCGGCGCGACGGGCGCCTTCGGACCGGCGTACAGAACGCGCCCCGCGCTCGAACGGTTGATCGATCAGCGGTAACCCTTCGGCAAAAAACCACTTGACTTCGCGTCCCGCCGGAATGGGAACACATCCCTCCGGTGTTCCACCCCGTGGAGGGAGCCCGCCCTCCTGTCCGGCCTGCCCGCAGCAAGGAGGATCGCCACGTGAGCCAGTACGTCAGCAGGCTCGGGCGTCGCTCCCCGGCCACGTCCTCGCGGCTCAGGCTGCCGCACCGCCGGCCCCGCCGCATCGCCATGCTCTCCGTGCACACCTCACCGCTGCACCAGCCCGGCACCGGCGACGCCGGCGGCATGAACGTCTACATCGTGGAGCTCGCCCAGCGCCTCGCCGCGATCAACATCGAGGTCGAGATCTTCACGCGGGCCACCACCGGCGCCCTCCCGCCCGCCGTGCAGCTCGCCCCCGGCGTGCTCGTCCGGCACGTCGACGCGGGCCCCTACGAGGGTCTCGCCAAGGAGGACCTCCCGGCGCAGCTGTGCGCCTTCACGCACGGCGTGATGCAGGCGTGGGCCGGCCACCGCCCCGGCCACTACGACCTGGTCCACTCGCACTACTGGCTCTCCGGCCACGTCGGCTGGCTCGCCGCCCAGCGCTGGGGCGTCCCCCTCGTGCACGCCATGCACACCATGGCCAAGGTCAAGAACGCCAACCTGGCCGCCGGCGACAGCCCCGAGCCGCCCGCCCGGGTCATCGGCGAGACCCAGATCGTCGCCGCCGCCGACCGGCTCATCGCCAACACCGCCGAGGAGGCCGACGAACTCGTCCGGCACTACTCCGCCGACCCCGCGAAGGTCGCCGTCGTCCACCCCGGCGTCAACCTCGACCGCTTCCGCCCCGCCGACGGCCGCGCCGCCGCCCGGGCCCGCCTGGGCCTCCCGCAGGACGCCCTCGTACCGCTCTTCGCGGGCCGCATCCAGCCCCTCAAGGCCCCGGACGTGCTGCTGCGCGCGGTCGCCGTCCTGCTGGACGAGCGCCCCGAGCTGCGCTCGCGCCTGGTCGTGCCGATCGTCGGAGGCCCCAGCGGCAGCGGCCTCGCCAAGCCGGAGGGGCTGCAGAAGCTGGCCGCCCGCCTCGGCATCGCCGACGTCGTACGGTTCCGTCCGCCCGTCGGACAGGATCAGCTCGCCGACTGGTTCCGCGCCGCCTCCGTGCTCGTGGTGCCCTCCTACAGTGAGTCCTTCGGCCTGGTCGCCATAGAGGCGCAGGCCGCCGGGACGCCCGTGCTGGCCGCCGCCGTCGGGGGACTGCCCGTGGCGGTGCGCGACGGCGACACCGGCTTCCTCGTCCAGGGGCACGATCCCGCGTCGTACGCGCGCGTGCTGGAGCGGTTCGCCGACGACCCGCAGCTGGTGCCGCGCATGGGCGGGGCCGCCGCCCGGCACGCGCGGTCCTTCGGCTGGGACGCGTCGGCCGCGGCCACCGCGGAGGTCTACACGGCCGCGATGCATGCCTACCGCCGTCGCGTACGCTCCCACCATGGCTGACGCGCACAAGGTCATCGAGGACGCCCTCAAGGACGCCGAACTCACCTGGGAGAGCCCCGAGCCCGGCGCCTACGTCGTCACGCTCCCCGGCACCCGCAAGCTGTCGACGACCGTCTCCCTCCGCGTCGGCCGCCACTCCCTGTCGGTCAACGCCTTCGTCATCCGCCACCCCGACGAGAACGAGGCCGGCGTCCACCGCTGGCTCCTGGAGCGCAACCTCAAGCTGTACGGCGTGAGTTACGCCGTCGACCACCTCGGCGACGTCTACGTCACCGCGCGCCTCCCGCTCGCCTCCGTGACCGCCGACGAGATCGACCGCCTCCTCGGCCAGGTCCTCGAAGCCGCCGACGGCGCCTTCAACACCCTGCTGGAGCTGGGCTTCGCCTCGGCGATCCGCCGCGAGTACGCCTGGCGGGTCTCGCGCGGGGAGTCCACCCGCAACCTGGAGGCGTTCAGCCACCTGACGCGGCCCCCGAGCGAGGGGTGACCACCGGACCTGGGGTGCCCAGCACGTCGTAGCCGACGAAGGTGAACATGCGCCGCCCCGGCTGCAACGGTCCGCCCGGCCCGAGATAGCGGTGCGCGCCGACGCCGTACGGCACGTCCGGGCCCGACACCCACAACGGCTCGAAGTCGCGCTCCTTGAGCCAGTCGCACACGCCCGTGTCGTAGTGCCGCGTCCGCGTCCACACCAGGACGCCGCCCGGCCGGCACAGCCGCGTGCAGTGGTCGAAGGTGGTCCGTACGTCGGCGTCGGTGATGTTGCCGAGCACCCCGCACAGCAGCACCAGGTCGGCGGGCGCCATGCCCGCGTAGGCGTCGGTCGAGGAGGCGTCCCCGGCGACCACCTCCACGCCGCCGAGCCCGGCCGCCCGGGCGGCCCGCCGGGTCACCGCCACATTGCGCTCGTCCAGCTCGACCAGCCGGGCCCGCACATCGGCCCGCCGGGGATGCCGGGCGAGGACGCCCAGCAGGTCACGCCCCTGCCCCGCGCAGACGCTCACCGCTCGGAGCGGCCCCGGCGGAGCCGTGTCGAGCGCGTGCGCGATCCGCTCCTGGACGAGGGCCAGGCGCCTGCTGAGATACGAGTCGGGCGTGTCGTACGAGTGGTGCCACTCATGCCAGTCCACGGGTCCCCCGGAGCCAGATGAAGCGTCAACAACCGGGATCCCTTTCCGCGGCGGGGTCAGCGCATGCGCGGTCTTGCGGCATCGGATAGCGGTGTGGTAGCGCGGTACCGCCCGGGCGTCACGCCCACCAACTTCCGGAAATGACGGGTGAGATGGGCCTGGTCGAAGAAGCCCGTCGCCGTCGCGACCTCGCCCGGCGCGAGCCCGTCCAGCAGCAGCCGACGGGCCCGGTCGACCCGGCGGGACGTCAGATACTGGTGCGGGGCGATGCCGTACGCGGTGCTGAACGCCCGTACGAGATGGGCGGGGTGGGCGTGCAGGAGCACCGCAGCCCGGTCGAGGGTGAGCCCGTCGACCACGTGTTCGTCGAGGAGTTCGCGCAGCCGGCGGGCGAGGGCGGGGTCGGGTCGCGGCGCGGCCGCGGGTGCGGCGCCCAGGGCGGCGCGCAGCCGCTCGGCGACGAGGGTCAGCCTGCTCTCCGCCTCCAACTCCTCGCCGCGCGGCACGAGCGCGCTGTGCAGCTGCCCCACGCGCCGCCGCAGCAGCGGATCCCGCAGATCGGGCCCGTCGACGGCGGCCCCGACCAGGTGCGCGCCGAGGACATCGGTGTCCAGATACACGACCCGCTTGCGGAAGCCGTGCGGGGTGGCGGGGGAGCCGTTGTGCGGGACGTGCGGCGGGAGCAGGGTCACGGTGTCGTCCGGGGTGCCGTGCTCATGCCGGTCGAGGTCGTACCGTACGGCCCCGTCGTCCACGATGAGCAGCGTCCACGCCTCGTGGACGTGCATCGGGTAGGCGTACTCGGTGAAGTGGGCGTGGAAGACCTCCACGACGCCCGGTATGCGCGGGCGCCACGCGGAAACCTCCTGCCGGGGGTGCCGGGGGTGCCGGGGTTGCCGGGGGGCCATGCAAAGAACGTACAAGACGGGGCCGTACGGCGGCCCGCATCCTCGGATCATGAGCGACGACGCACCCATCCGATTCGACACGAAGATCGCCGTGCTGCTGCGGGACGACCTGGAGCCGTGGCAGCGGCTGAACGTGACCGCGTTCCTGGTCAGCGGCCTCGGAGCGGAGCTCCCCGAGGTGATCGGGGAGCCCTACGAGGACGCCGACGGGGTGGGCTATCTGCCCATGTTCCGCCAGCCGGTACTCGTCTTCGAGGGCGGCAAGGAGACCCTGAAGGCGGCCCACGCGCGCGTACTGGCGCGGTCCCTGCCGAGAGCGGTGTTCACGAGCGACCTGTTCGCCACCGGCAACGACCGGGACAACCGGGCGGCGCTGCGGGCCGTACCCACGGACCAGCTGGATGTCGTGGGACTCGCGGTGTACGGCGCGCGGGGCGCGGTGGACAAGGTGCTCAAGGGGGCACGGATGCACCCTTGAGCTCAGGGAATCCTCAGGGGGTCGGACCTCAGGGAGTCGCGGTCGCGCCCGTGAGCTCCTTGCCGGCGGTGGGCTCCGGCGCGGTGGACTCGTCGGGCAGCCGGCGCATGAGGACGCCGTACCCGACGCCGGCCACCGTGCCGATCACCGCGCACATCGCCCACAGCCACCCGGCGCCGAAGTGGTCGATGACGTACCCCGACATCAGGGGGGCGACCAGCGCGGCGACCGACCACGACATCGTGGCCATGCCCTGGTAGCGGCCGCGCCCCTGCGCCGGGGAGAGCCGCACGACGAGCCCGGCCTGGGTCGGCGCGCTGACGATCTCGGCGAGTGTCCACACGCAGACGGTGAGCGCGAACACGCCGACGGATCCGGCGACGGCGGTGAGGCCGAAGCCGTACCCGGTGAGGAGCGAGGACACGACGAGGAGGCGGCGCGGGTCCCGGTGTTCGATGAACCGGGTCACGGGGATCTGCAGGGCGACGATCAGGATGCCGTTGACGGCGATGGCCAGGCCGTAGTCGGCGGGGGAGAAACCGGCCTCGCCCATGGCGACGGGGAGTCCGACGGAGCCCTGCTGGAAGATCAGGGCGACCAGGAAGGTCAGTCCGACGACGCTCATGAACCGCCCGTCGCGCAGCACGGTCCCGAGCGAGACGGAGTCCTCGGCGGCCGCCGACGCCGTGCTCTCCACCGGCTTGGACTCGGGCACCTTCAGAAAGACGACGATCGCGCAGACGAGGGTCATGCCGGACTCGATGAGGAAGCCGGCGAGATAGCTGACCTGGGCGATGAAGCCGGCGGCCATGGACGAGACGGCGAAGCCGAGGTTGATGGCCCAGTAGTTGAGGGAGAAGGCGCGGACGCGGTCCTCGGGCCGGACGATGTCGGCCATCATCGCCTGCACGGCCGGCCGGGAGGCGTTGGAGGCCATGCCGACGAGGAAGGCGACGGCGGCGATGGCGACGGGATCGCGCACGAAGCCGAGGAGGGCGACGGAGGCGGCGGTCGAGAGCTGCGCGATGAGCAGCGTGGGCCGCCGTCCGAGCCGGTCTGCCATGACACCGCCCCCGAGCGAGGAGACCACACCGCCCAGCCCGTGCAGGGAGGCGACGAGACCGGCGTAGGAGGCGGAGTAGCCGCGCCCGATGGTGAGATAGAGGGCCATGAAGGTGGCGACGAAGGCGCCGAGCCGGTTGACCAGGGTGCTGGTCCACAGCCACCAGAACTCACGGGGCAGCCCGGAGACGGACTCCCGGGCCGCTCGTCTGAGACCGGCGACGGACATGGGACCCCCCGAAATCGATGTAAGCGCCGAACGCGGAGTTCACAACTTACGAGGGGTGGGCCGGGGAAGGCCACTCAATTAACAGGAGCCGTCAACCGTCCACAGGCCGGGCACGGGGCACCCCACCCCAAAACCTTCGATTACGCTCGGACGCATGGCCGACGCACCGTACAAGCTGATCCTCCTCCGCCACGGCGAGAGCGAGTGGAACGCGAAGAACCTGTTCACCGGCTGGGTGGACGTCAACCTCAACGAGAAGGGCGAGAAGGAGGCAGTCCGCGGTGGCGAGCTCCTGAAGGACGCCGATCTCCTCCCCGACGTGGTCCACACGTCCCTCCAGAAGCGCGCGATCCGCACCGCGCAGCTGGCCCTGGAGGCCGCCGACCGCCACTGGATCCCGGTCCACCGCAGCTGGCGCCTGAACGAGCGCCACTACGGCGCCCTCCAGGGCAAGGACAAGGCACAGACCCTCGCCGAGTTCGGCGAGGAGCAGTTCATGCTGTGGCGCCGCTCCTACGACACCCCGCCCCCGCCGCTGTCGGACGACTCGGAGTTCTCCCAGGCCGCCGACCCGCGCTACGCCTCCATCCCCCCGGAGCTGCGCCCCCGCACGGAGTGCCTGAAGGACGTCGTCGTCCGCATGCTCCCCTACTGGTACGACGGCATCGTCCCCGACCTCCTGGCCGGCCGCACGGTCCTGATCGCCGCCCACGGCAACAGCCTGCGCGCCCTGGTCAAGCACCTGGACGGCATCTCGGACGCCGACATCGCGGGCCTGAACATCCCGACCGGCATCCCGCTCTCCTACGAACTCGACGCCGACTTCAAGCCGCTCACCCCGGGCGGCAAGTACCTCGACCCGGAGGCGGCGGCAGCGGCCATCGAGGCGGTCAAGAACCAGGGCAAGAAGAAGTAATCGCCCACGCGTAAGCCCCCTGCCTGCGGTTTCCCCGCTGGGAGGGGGCTTTCCGCTGCCTCTGGGCCGTCTCTGGGCCCGTCAGGGCGATGGAGCCGCGTGCTCTCGGGGCTTTGGGTCCTGCTCTTGTCTCCACTCCGCTCTGGCGCCGGCGCTCTGGAGCAAAGCGACAGCGGACTGGGCCCTGCATGCAGACAGCCCCTTTTGGAGGGTGACGGGCGCTTGGCGCGCCAGGTCCCGGCTGCGCCACAAGCTGTGCCCGGTCACCTTGCGCACCGCCAGGATCACATCCATCTCGCGGGGCCCGCAGTCGACGAGCACCCCGTGGCCGGAGTTGGGGTGCCCGTCGATGCGTGGTGGGGGCGAACTAGGGTTTCGGGTATGGCCTTGGGACCCGATGAGTTTTATGAGCACGCGATGGTGGCCGCCGATCGTGACGGGCGGCTTCCGTTGGCGCGGATGACGGGGTGGGACATCAGCCCCTTCGAGTCGGACGGGTTGCGGGTCTCGCCGCTGCGTCCCCCGGTTCTGCCCGAGCCCGCGCGGCACGGTGAGGACCCGGCGGACTGCGAGGCGTGCCGCGCACGGGACGTGGGGATCTGGCTCGACGACCGCTGGCGGCTCATCCGGATCCCGGGAGTCGGCGTGCCCCTGGTGCTCATGCTGTATCCGCGGGACCACTACGACATGGCCGACCTGCCCGACGAGCTGGCGGCCGAACTGGGCGTGCTGTCCACGCACGTCGTCCGCCACGTACAGGCCCTGCCGCACATCTCACGGGCCCACGTCTACCGCATCGGGGACGGCGGCGCCCACCTGCACATCTGGTTCTTCGCCCGGCCCGAGGGGCAGGCCCAGCTGTACGGATCGTGGATGCCGGTCTGGGACGATCTGCTCCCGGAGTACCCGGCGGACGTCGCGGACGCGGACGCGGCGATCGTGGCGGACGCGCTGGCCGCATCGTACGGAGGACATCGTACGAACGGCCAACGCGGCGACGACGCCTGACAGGGCGTCACCGAGACGTGCGCCGGTCTCAGACCGACAGCGGTACCGCGTGGATCTCGTCCGCCTTGTGGCCCGCGCGTTCGTGCACGCGCTGGACCGCTTCCGCCGACGGGCCCTCCGAGAGGCAGTAGACGAGGCCCGACTCCGGGTCCGCCCACGCCTGTTCGAAGTGGACGTTCTCGTCCTTCTCTATCGCGAGGTCGGCGTTGTGAGCCTCGCGCAGCTGGTCCGCCGTGATGCCCTGCATCCCGCGGTGGACGTCCATGAACTTGGCCATCGCCACGCACCTTCCTTCCTCTGCCCCGCCCGTTGCACTCCCTCCATGCTGCGCCTCCTCCTCGCGACCCGCAGACGATCAAGGGGCCCGGTGATCGCGTCACCGGGCCCCTCGGAGGGTTCCGCTCATCCGCACTGGCAGGGATTTCCCGCCTGGCACCCGCATCCGCACCCCGAGCCGCAGCCGCAGGCGCCGATCAGGGTCAGGTTCCCGATCTCCGAGGGCTGCTCGGTCGGGCGCTCCTGGGTGGGGTCGGGGTTCGTGCTGGGGGATTCGGCCATGGTTCCTCCCGGCTAGAGGCTGGTGCCTGTGCCCATTGCATGCCCGTTTCCCTGGGCGCATCAACGGCGCACAGTGGCTCGCGCAAGCCCCCCGGCTCCAAGCGCAAGCCCCCCAACCCGCCACCCGCAGGCCCCCGCCCACGGCGACACCGCCCCACCCGCAAGCGGCGCAGCCCTACGCCCCCTCCACCTCCCCCACCCCCGCCTGCACCGCCGGCAGGTCCTGCTGGAGGTCGTCCGCGTGTTCGCCCGTCACCAGGAACACCACGCGCTTGGCCACGGCCACCGCGTGGTCGGCGTACCGCTCGTAGTAGCGGCCCAGCAGCGTGACGTCCACCGCGGTCTCGATGCCGTGCTTCCAGCGGTCGTCCATCAGGTGCTGGAAGAGCGCGCGGTGCAGCAGGTCCATCGCGTCGTCGTCCTGCTCCAGCTGCATCGCCAGATCGACGTCCTTGGTGATGATGACCTCGGCGGCCTTCGCCATCAGGCGCTGCGCCAGCTGCCCCATCTCCAGGATCGTCGCGTGCAGGTCGGCCGGGACCGCGCGCGCCGGGAAGCGCAGCCGCGCCAGCTTGGCCACGTGCTGGGCCAGGTCGCCCGACCGCTCCAGGTCGGCCGACATGCGCAGCGACGTCACGACGATGCGCAGGTCCGTCGCCACCGGCTGCTGCCGCGCGAGCAGCGCTATGGCCCGCGCCTCCAGGTCGTGCTGGAGCTCGTCGACCTTCTGGTCGGCCTCGATCACGCTTTCGGCCAGCTTCAGATCGGAGTCGAGGATGGCGGTGGTGGCGCGTCCGATCGCCGATCCGACCAGGCGGGCCATCTCCACCAGACCGTCGCCGATCGAGTCCAGTTCCTCGTGGTACGCGTCCCGCATCAGGCTTCCCTCTCGTACGTGGTTCCTGGGGTTTTCCGGCTCCTGCCAGTCTCCTGCCAACCCCGACCCTGCCACCATTGGCCCCGCACGCGTCGAATTCCGCCACCCCAAATGAACCGACCCTGGCTCCAAGGTGAACTCTGGGCGACGAGTGTTCGAGGTCGCACCTCCATGGCTGTGGCCACGACGTATCCCATGCCTAACCTGGATGCATGGACGTGAACGCGGCGGTCGCCGCAGCGGCAGCGATCGCCGGGGTACTCACCGGTGTCATCGCCATGCTGGCGTTCCGCTGGAGCGAGCGCGACCTGAAACGCCCCACCCGTACCTCCCTGCACACCGACCCCGTGCTCCCGCCCGGGGTCGACACGGTGCTGTCCGTGCTGCGCTCCTCGGCCGTCGTCCTCGACGAGGCCGACGCGGTCGTCAAGGCCAGCTCCGCCGCGTACGCCCTCGGGCTGGTCCGCGGCGGCAAGCTCGCCGTGGAGCCCATGCTCCAGATGGCCCGGGACACCCGGCGCGACGGAGAGATACGCCAGGTCGAGCTGGACCTGCCCCGGCGCGGCACCGGCCGCGGCGAGGCCCTCGCGGTCTCCGCGCGCGTCGCCCCCCTCGGCTCCCGGCTGGTGCTGCTCCTCGTCGAGGACCTCACCGAGGCCCGCCGTATCGAGGCGGTCCGCCGCGACTTCGTCGCCAATGTGAGCCATGAGCTGAAGACCCCGGTCGGCGCGCTCTCCCTGCTCTCCGAGGCCGTCCTCGACGCCTCCGACGACCCGGAGGCCGTGCAGCGCTTCGCGGGCCGTATGCAGATCGAGGCGACCCGCCTCACCAACCTCGTGCAGGAGCTCATCGACCTCTCCCGGGTGCAGAACGACGACCCGCTGGAGGACGCCGAGCCCGTCCGGATCGACGAACTCGTCGCCGAGGCCATCGACCGCTGCCGCCACCAGGCCGGCACCAAGCAGATCACCATGGCCACCGGCGGCACCGCCGACCTGCACGTCTGGGGCAATCGCGGCCAGCTCGCCGCCGCCCTCGGCAATCTCGTCGAGAACGCCGTCAACTACTCCCCGGCCCGCACCCGCGTCGGCATCGCCGCGCGCCGGGTGTCCATGCCCGGCGGGGACCTGATCGAGATCGCCGTGACCGACCAGGGCATCGGCATCTCGGACAAGGACAAGGAGCGCATCTTCGAGCGCTTCTACCGCGTCGACCCCGCCCGCTCCCGGGCCACCGGAGGCACCGGTCTGGGTCTCGCGATCGTCAAGCACGTGGTCGCCTCGCACGGCGGGGAGGTCACGGTGTGGAGCGCCGAGGGTCAGGGCTCCACGTTCACCCTGCGGCTTCCGGAGGCGGGCGCGGCCCGCGACCGGGCCCAGCAGCATCCCGAGGTCGACGACGAGGACGACGTCGTCCACCCCTCTGCCGGGCCGGGCTCCGCCGACCCGTCCCCTGTCACACCCCCCGACTCAACCGCGTACGAAACGCTTTCCGCCCCGGAGGTCCTTCCGTGACCCGTGTGCTCGTCGTCGAGGACGAGGAGTCCTTCTCCGACGCCCTGTCGTACATGCTCCGCAAGGAGGGCTTCGAGGTCGCCGTGGCGGCCACCGGGCCCGACGGCCTCGACGAGTTCGAGCGCAACGGCGCCGATCTCGTGCTCCTCGACCTGATGCTGCCGGGGCTGCCCGGTACGGAGGTGTGCCGTCAGCTGCGCGGCCGCTCCAACGTCCCCGTGATCATGGTGACGGCGAAGGACAGCGAGATCGACAAGGTCGTGGGCCTCGAAATAGGAGCCGACGACTACGTCACCAAGCCCTTCTCCTCGCGCGAGCTGGTCGCCCGTATCCGGGCCGTCCTGCGCCGCCGCGGGGAGCCGGAGGAGGTCACCCCGGCCGCCCTGGAGGCCGGCCCGGTCCGCATGGACGTGGACCGCCACGTGGTGACGGTCTCCGGCTCCAAGGTCGACCTCCCGCTGAAGGAGTTCGACCTCCTGGAGATGCTCCTGCGCAACGCCGGCCGCGTCCTCACCCGTATGCAGCTCATCGACCGCGTGTGGGGCGCCGACTACGTGGGCGACACCAAGACCCTCGACGTCCACGTCAAGCGCCTGCGCGCCAAGATCGAGCCGGACCCGGGCGCCCCGCGCTACCTGGTGACGGTCCGCGGCCTCGGCTACAAGTTCGAGCCGTAAGCCGTACGACGGTCGACGTCGAGTACGACAAGGGCGGCACCCCGGCGAGGGGTGCCGCCCTTGTCGTCATACCGCTACGGGGCGTGCCGCTACGGCCTTCAGCTCGCCGACGCCGACGGGCTCGCGGTGCCGTGGCCGGCCGGGGACTGGGACGGGCTGCCGCTCGGCTTGGTGGAACCGCTCGGCTTGGCCGAACCGCTCGGGCTGGCGGAGCCGGTCGCCGCGGGGCTCGTGGAAGGGCTCGCGCTGGGGCTGGGGATCTCGCTCGGGCCCCACTTCGAGAAGTAGCTCTTGGCCGGGACGACGTAGGCGCTCAGGGTCACGTCACCGGTCTCGCTGAGGGTGAAGGTGACCTTGCGGACGCTGGCGTTCCGGGTGGCTTCGCTGCCCTTGGCCAGCGTGGCGCTGGCGTTGCCCTTGCCACCGATCACGACGGAGCCGTGGGCGGGCACGATCACCTTGCCGTTGCCCTTGGCCGGCTTGACCTCGGCGGTCTGGCCGACGTTCGGAAGCTTGATCGCGTCGACGGTCTGGTCGTCGTCCCCGCTGTTGAAGAGGGTCGCCGAGATGACGGCCGGGCCTTCGGTCTCGGTGTCGGGCTGTGTGATGACGAGGGCGTTCTGGATCTTGATGGCGCCGACGCTGATGGCCGCGTTGTCGGGCTTGATCTCCAGCGTCTGTGCGTTGTTGCCGGCGCCACAGGCGGCGAGCGAGGCGATCGAGAACGCGATGGCGGAGGCGGCGAGGGCGCCGCGTCGAAGGCTGCTGCTCACGGCGGCGGCAACTCCTTGAACGCAGGGGCGGCTTTCCTTATAAAGCCGCCCTAAGTGTCTGTCAGCGGCCTTAGGTTACCGAGCCGTTCCCGCGCCACCGCACCCGACCCGCCTCTAAGGCCCACCGGGCCGCACGCGACGCCCTCGGCGCACCCGTGGACAGCCGTCCCGAAGCACACACCACAGCTCGCACCACAGCACCCGCCGGAACACGCGCGGAGGCGCGCACCGGAGCGCACAAGTGACTCACGAGTCACATTGCCTTCTTCCTGGTAGTTCCGTTCCGCGGGTTCTCCCGGTTCTCTCCCGTAGCACGCCATTCACATAAGCGCCGTGATGCGGACGCGCGGATTTTCCGTGAAGGAATGCGTGGTGAACCCGGGAATTGATCACCCGGTCGGAGCTTCCCGGACCCTTCCGCGGGTGGCTTGATCAATTCGCGGAAACGACGCGCAACCGTCACGGCTCGCCGAACGGAGTAGCGGAAGTCGCACATCTGGAACCGGACATTTGCGGACGTTCGACCGGCTGCGCGGACCTCCGGGGGTGGGTAACGTGTGCGTTTCTCCCACCTCGGACAGCGGCTCCGACCTGCGAATACCCGCCTCCGGGGCCTCGCCGCAGCACGTCCGTGTCGCTGTTGTCAAGCCCCGAGATATGCCCTGACCTGCGAAAACGCCATTCAGGAACCGCCGTTTCCGTGTTACTCTGGATAGCCACGGAAGGGGTACCTGTCACATGACGTTCAAGGTTGGCGACACCGTGGTCTATCCCCATCACGGGGCCGCGCTGATCGAGGCCATCGAAACTCGCCAGATCAAAGGCGTGGACAAGACCTACTTGGTGCTGAAGGTCGCCCAGGGTGACCTGACGGTACGTGTGCCAGCGGACAATGCGGAGTTCGTCGGCGTGCGTGATGTGGTCGGTCAGGATGGGCTGGACCGGGTCTTCGAGGTGCTGCGCGCGCCGTACGCCGAGGAGCCCACGAACTGGTCCCGTCGCTACAAGGCAAATCTGGAGAAGCTCGCCTCCGGCGATGTCATCAAGGTCGCGGAAGTCGTGCGTGACCTGTGGCGTCGCGAGCGTGAGCGCGGACTGTCCGCCGGTGAGAAGCGCATGCTCGCCAAGGCCCGCCAGATCCTGGTGAGCGAGCTCGCCCTCGCGGAGAACACCAACGAGGACAAGGCCGAGGCCCTGCTCGACGAGGTCCTCGCGTCCTGACGCCAGGGCCCCGGTCCGGCGCAGCACACCTCAGCACATCGAAATGCCGCGGTGCCCGATGACAAAATACTGTCGCCGGGCGCTGCGGCATGTTCGTACACGTGGTGCGCCTTGCCCGGCAGAGGCTGGTGCGCGAGTCCCCCGCCGTACAGGTGTTACGACTGCGGTGCGGTGTGCCGGGCCCGGGCAGCTGCCTCGACCGGCGCGTCACGGAAGGGTCCGTTCAAGGAGTCGCGCCCGGCACTCCTTCCAGGCCATACCCACGTAGGCTCAAGCCACAAACCTGACAGGTACCGATGTCTGACGATTCGCTTCCCGCACGGGCGGCCGCCCGCACGGCGGCGGTGATTCCCGCCGCCGGCCGCGGTGTCCGCCTCGGCCCCGGCGCCCCCAAGGCGCTGCGCGCGCTGAACGGCACCCCCATGCTCATCCACGCGGTGCGCGCGCTGGCCGCCTCCCGCGCGGTCGCCCTCGTGGTGGTCGTGGCCCCGCCGGACGGCACGGCGGAGGTGAAGTCGCTGCTCGACGCGCACGCCCTGCCGGAGCGCACGGACTTCCTGGTGGTCCCCGGTGGCGAGAGCCGCCAGGAGTCGGTGCGGCTCGGCCTGGAGGCGCTGCCGCCCGAGTACGAGATCGTGCTGGTCCACGACGCGGCCCGCCCGCTCGTGCCCGTCGACACCGTGGACGCGGTCATCGAGGCCGTCCGCGAGGGCGCGCCGGCCGTGGTCCCCGCGCTGCCGCTCGCCGACACGGTCAAGGAGGTCGAGCCGGCGGCGACGCCCGGCGCGCCCGAGCCCGTGCTGTCCACGCCGGAGCGGGCGCGGCTGCGCGCGGTGCAGACCCCGCAGGGCTTCGACCGGGCCACGCTGATCCGCGCCCACGAGACGGTCACGGACGACGTCACCGACGACGCGAGCATGGTGGAACAGCTCGGCGAGCGGGTCGTGGTCGTGCCCGGTCACGAGGAGGCGTTCAAGGTCACCCGGCCGCTCGACCTCGTCCTGGCCGAGGCGGTCCTCGCGCGCAGGAGGCTGAACGATGGCTTCTGAGCGGCCGCCGCTGCCGCGGGTCGGCATCGGTACGGACATCCACGCCTTCGAGGAGGGCCGCGAGCTGTGGTGCGCCGGCCTGAAGTGGGAGGGCGAGGGCACCGGCCTCGCCGGCCACTCCGACGCGGACGTCGTCGCGCACGCCGCGTGCAACGCGCTGTTCTCGGCGGCCGGCCTCGGCGACCTGGGCCGGCACTTCGGCACGGGGCGCCCGGAGTGGTCCGGCGCCTCCGGCGTCACCCTCCTGAGGGAGGCCGCCCGCATCGTGCGTGAGGCCGGCTTCGAGGTCGGCAACGTGGCCGTGCAGGTGATCGGCCCCCGCCCGAAGATCGGCAAACGCCGCGACGAGGCGGAGGAGATCCTCTCGGAGGCGGCGGGAGCCCCGGTGAGCGTGTCGGGCGCGACGACGGACGGCCTGGGCTTCCCGGGAAGGGAAGAGGGCTTGATGGCGGTGGCGACGGCACTGGTCGTCCAGGTCGTCCCCGTGGGCTGAATGGTCCTGTCCCCCGCACTCCCCGGTGCCCACTACCCTGGTGTCGTGACTATTCGCCTGTACGACACCAGCGCCCGGCAGATCCGTGACTTCGCCCCGCTCACGCCGGGTTGTGTCTCGATCTACCTGTGTGGCGCCACCGTGCAGGCGGCCCCGCACATCGGCCACATCCGCTCGGGCCTGAACTTCGACATCATGCGCCGCTGGTTCGCCTACCGCGGCTACGACGTCACGTTCATCCGCAACGTCACCGACATCGACGACAAGATCATCGCCAAGTCCGCCGACCAGGGCCGCCCCTGGTGGGCGATCGGCTACGAGAACGAGCGCGCCTTCACCGACGGCTACGCCGCCCTCGGCTGCCTCCCCCCGACCTACGAGCCGCGTGCCACCGGGCACGTGACCGAGATGGTCGAGATGATGCGCGGCCTCATCGAGCGCGGCCACGCCTACGAGTCCGACGGCAACGTCTACTTCGACGTGCGCTCCTTCCCCGGCTACCTCCAGCTCTCCAACCAGGAGCTGGAGAACCTCCTCCAGCCCTCCGGTGAGGGCGAGACCGGCAAGCGCGACCCCCGCGACTTCGCGATGTGGAAGGCCGCCAAGCCGGGCGAGCCGACGTGGGAGACCCCGTGGGGCCGCGGCCGCCCCGGCTGGCACCTGGAGTGCTCGGCCATGGCGCACAAGTACCTCGGCTCCGCCTTCGACATCCACGGCGGCGGCCTCGACCTGATCTTCCCGCACCACGAGAACGAGATCGCCCAGGCCAAGGCCTACGGCGACGAGTTCGCCCGGTACTGGGTGCACAACGCCTGGGTCACCATGAGCGGCGAGAAGATGTCGAAGTCGCTCGGCAACAGCGTCCTGGTGTCCGAGATGGTCAAGCAGTGGCGTCCCGTCGTCCTGCGCTACTACCTCGGCACCCCGCACTACCGCTCCATGATCGAGTACAGCGAGGAGGCCCTGCGCGAGGCCGAGGCGGCGTACGCCCGCATCGAGGGCTTCGTGCAGCGCGTCGTCGAGCTGACCGGCAATGTCGTCGAGCCCGCCGCCGAGGTGCCGCTCGCCTTCGCCGAGGCCATGGACGACGACCTGGGCGTGCCCCAGGCTCTCGCCGTGCTCCACACGACGGTCCGCCAGGGCAACAGCGCCCTCGCCGCCGACGACAAGGAAGCCGCCGTGGCCCGCCTCGCGGAGGTGCGGGCCATGCTGGGCGTCCTCGGCCTCGACCCCCTCGACCCGCACTGGGCGGGCGAGGCGGACCGGGGCGAGGACCTGCACAGCGTGATCGACGGCCTGGTCCGCATGGTCCTCGACCAGCGCGAGGCCGCCCGCGCCCGCAAGGACTGGGCGACCGCGGACGCCATCCGCGACCAGCTCGGCCAGTCGGGCCTGGCCATCGAGGACAGCCCGCAGGGCCCGCGCTGGAGCATCGCCCCGCGCTGACAAGAGAACGCGAATGTGCCGCCCGGCCTCTCGGGCGGCACACTTGCACTGACGTACGTACACACGCTTTCACGGAGACAGGTAGGTCATGGCCGCTAACAACCGCCGCATGTCCGGCAAGAAGGGCGCGCAGGTCGGCAGTGGCGGCCAGCGACGCCGGGGCCTCGAGGGCAAGGGGCCGACGCCGCCGGCCGAGATGCGCAAGGGGCACAAGAAGAACCGCATCGCCACTGCCAAGACCAAGCAGGCCCAGCGCCGCCCGGTGGCGCGCGGCCGGGGCGGCAAGGGCACGTCCGAGATGGTCGTCGGCCGCAACCCGGTCGTCGAGGCGCTGCGCGAGGGCGTCCCCGCGTCGACGCTCTACGTCCAGCAGTTCATCGACAACGACGAGCGGGTGCGCGAGGCGCTCCAGCTGGCGGCCGAGCGCGGCGGGATCAACCTCATGGAGGCGCCCCGCCCCGAGCTGGACCGCATGACCAACGGCCTCAACCACCAGGGCCTGGTCCTCCAGGTCCCGCCGTACGAGTACGCGCACCCCGAGGACCTGGCCGACGCCGCCTACGACGAGGGCGAGGACCCGCTGATCGTCGCCCTCGACGGCGTGACCGACCCCCGCAACCTCGGCGCGGTCGTCCGCTCCGTCTCCGCCTTCGGCGGCCACGGCGTCGTCGTCCCCGAGCGGCGCGCCGCCGGCATGACCGCCGGTGCGTGGAAGACGTCCGCCGGCACCGCCGCCCGTACGCCGGTCGCCCGCGCCACGAACCTGACGCGCGCGCTGGAGTCGTACAAGAAGGCGGGCATCGTGGTCGTCGGCCTGGCCGCCGACGGCGAGCACGAGATCGGCGAACTGGAGGCCCTTCAGGGCCCCGTCGTCATCGTGGTCGGCAGCGAGGGCAAGGGCCTGTCCCGCCTGGTCGGCGAGACGTGCGACTTCCGCGTCCGCATCCCCATGCCGGGTGGCGCGGAGTCGCTGAACGCCGGTGTGGCGGCGGGGATCGTGCTGTACGAGGCGGCGCGCAGGCGCGTCTGAACACGCGTCCGTACGTTCACTCGTACGGGTCAATTCCGGCGTCCCGGACAAGCTTGACGCGGTCCGGACACATCCGGCGGGTCAAAGCAGTGTCCTAAACACACGTCACTCGGTTAGATGAGTGTGGACACCAGAACACCCCGCACGCCCATGGGGGGCCGCTCGTCGGGATTCGATTCCGGGTTCGACGACGCTCCCGCGCTGAGCATGGTGAAGGTGCCGAGCGACCCGGCGCAGATCATCGTCAACCACGCGAGCTTCCGCGTGCAGTTGGGCGCGTCGTCGGTGCGGCGCGCCCCCTCCCGGACCGCACGGCCCGGGAGCGCCGAGGACACGGCGAGGATCCCCGTCGGCGCTGCGGGCAGAGCCGGCGCCGCGCGGCGCCGGCCCGTCGTGTGGAGCGGCCGGTCCGCCCCCGACGACACCGGCGCCCACCGTCTGCTCCAGGCGGTGCGGGCCGGCAGCGTCGGCCACGGCGAGGACACGGGCGCGGACGCCGGGGCCACGCAGGTCATCCCGCGCGTCGACGTCGGCGGCGGCTACCCCGGCGACGACTACGACGGCGACCTCGCCTCCCAGACCCTGGAGACACCCGTCGTCGGCGCCCAGCGCGGCCCCGGCGACGGAGAGCACCGGCTGCTCCCGCCGATGCGCACCGTCGACAGCGTCTACGACGAACAGCCCTACGCCGACCCGGAGTTCCCCGCCGACCCCGAGCGCACCGGCGCCGGCCAACGCGCCAAACGGCACGGCGACGACCCGGCACGGCACGCCTACTACCCGGGCCGCCGGATGAACCTCGGCGTCGTCCTGCTCCCGCTGCGCGTCTTCCTCGGCTTCATCTCCATCTACGCCGGCATGGGCAAGCTGTGCGACCCCGTCTACTTCGACGGCGGCAAGCGCGGCTCGATGGTGAAGTGGCTCAACACCCTGCACCCCTGGGAAGTCGCCGAGCCGCTGCGCCAGTTCGCCCTGCACCACCCGGTCGGCTCCGGCCTCGTGATCGCCTTCTTCCAGGTCATCGTCGGCGTCCTGACGATCCTGGGCTGCTGGCAGCGGGTGGCGGCGGTCGTCGGCGCCCTGCTCTCGGCCGCCCTCATCGTCACGGTCAGCTGGAAGACCGTCCCCGTCTACGACGCGCCCGACATCATCTACCTCGCCGCCTGGTCCCCGCTGATCATCGCGGGCGCGCCGGTGTACTCGATCGACGGCCGCCTCGCGGCGAGCGCCTGGCGCCGGCTCGGCCCGCGCTCGGAACTGTGGGAACTCCGCCGGTTCGTGCTGCGCAGGGGCGCCCTGATCACGGCCATCGTCATCGGCCTGACGCTCCTCATCGGCTCCCTGCTCGGCGGCGCCGTACGCGACGCCGACCGCGTGGTCGTCCCCGGCCCCGGCGAGGCCCCGCGCAACGAACTCCCCGGCTCCCCGCTCCCGGAGTCCTCCGGCAAGCACAAGGCGAGCCACGGCCCGTCCGCGTCGACCTCCCCGACCCACGGCGCCACGTCGGCCCCCACGACCGGCGACGCGGCCCCCGGCTCGACCCGCGACACCGACGAGGCGACGACGGGCGCCCCGAGCCAGACCCAGGGCACGGTGGGCGACACGGCCCCCCGGCAGTCCGACACCTCCGACGACACCCCGAGCACCACGACGACCTCCGGCGGCTCCAGCAGCACCGGCGGCTCGACGAGCGGCAGCCCCGAGGGCGGAACCGGCGGCTCGTCGAGCGGCCGGCCGGGGCTGGTGGGCGGCCTGCTGGGCTGACACCGGCCACAACGACGAGGGGCCCCGCGTCGCTATGACGCGGGGCCCCTCGTCGTCGTGCGGGACGTATCAGCGCCCCAACGCCGCCAATTCCTTCGCCGCCTCCGTCAGATCCTTCGCCGTGTCGATCGCCCGCCAGTAGGCGCCCTGCGGAATCGGGAACCCGGCGAGCCGCCGCTCACGGGCGAGGTGGGGAAACGTCGTCCGCTCATGGTCCCCCCGCTCGGGCAGCAGCCCCGTGAACTCGGGCGAGAACACATACACACCCGCGTTGATCTCGAACGTGGACGGCGGCGCCTCGATGAAGTCGGTGATGTGACCGAACCCGTCGGTCTGCACCGCGCCCCAGGGAATCCGGGGCCGGGCCAGGGCGAGCGTGGCGACGGCGTCCCGCTCGGCGTGGAAGCCGGCCATGTCCCGCAGGGAGAAACGGGTCCAGATGTCGCCGTTGGTGGCGTACCAGGGCCGGTCGGGGTGGGGGAGGTGCTGGGCGGCGTACTTGAGGCCACCGCCGCGCCCGAGCGGCTCGGGCTCCACGACGGTGTTCACCCGCACGGGCAGCGTGGCCGTCTCCAGCCACGTCTGGAGCACGTCGGCGAGGTGGCCGCAGGACACGACGACGTCGGTGACGCCCTCCTCGGCGAGCCAGGTCAGCTGATGGCCGATGATCGGCGTCCCCGTGCCGGGGATCTCGACCATCGGCTTGGGCCGGTCGTCGGTGTAGGGGCGCAGCCGGGATCCCTGGCCACCGGCCAGGATGACGGCTTGTGTGGGGCGTGCGGCGGCGTGCGGGTGAGTCATGCGCCGCAGGATACGCCGGGCCTCGGCTCGACTCCGGGCCTGGGGCACGGCGCCTCAAGGGGCACGGAGCCGCATATCGATACAGCCCCCGCCCCTTTCACGCCGGTCAGCTCACGCCGGTCAGGTGTGCGCTGCCATGACTCCCGAGGCGAACGCCGTGTCGCAGACCGGGCGGGCGTAGGACTGGGCGCGGGACGGGCCGTAGATGCGGACGGCCGCCTGTCCCAGGGCGCGGGCGATGGACGCGCAGTGCTTGGCGAGCGACGGCTTGCCGTTCACGGCCTCCTGGAGGTGGGTGAGGGCGACGCCCGGGTCCTTCTCCTGGAGCTCGGACAGCAGCTGGTCGCGCAGGACGTCCTGCGGGGCCCGGGGGGCGCCGTGGGCGGCGCGGTGCGCGGTGGAGACGTCGGAGGCGGTGAGCACCGATTCCGAGGGGTTCCCCGACCAGTTGACCCGGGTGACCGCGAGGGTTCCCGAGAGCACCATGACGACGGGCAGGACGAGGGCGAGAGAGCGACCGATCCGTCGGGCGGGGCCCCGGCCGCGTCGCGACGGTTGCTGGGTGGAGTGGTTCACGGAGTGCTTCACGCGAGTGAGGGTAGCGCCCGGTAATGATTTGGCGACATTTAGTCACCCAGATGGGGGATGATGGAGTGCCTCTTTTTGGGTAATGCGTTGACGGAACGGCTTCCGGGCGGACGAGAAGGGGCCCCGCAGCGTGCTGCGGGGCCCCTTCTCACGTGGGAAGACGGATGCCTCAGTCCGACAGGCGCTCGCCCGTCGAGGTGGAGAACACGTGGGTCTCGCCCGCGCGCGGGACGACGTGGAGCGTGCTGCCCTTCTCCGGGACGTCACGGCCGCCGACGCGGACCACGAGGTCCTGCGTCTCGCCGCCGACCTGGGCGCTGCCGTAGACGAAGGCGTCGGAGCCGAGCTCCTCGACCACGTTCACGGTGACCGCGAGACCCTGCTCGGCGTCGGTGGTGACGTCGAAGTGCTCGGGGCGGACGCCGACGGTGACCGTCTTGTCGGTGGCGGAGGCGAGCGCGTCGCGCTGCACCGGCACCACCGAGTTGCCGAACTTCACGCCGCCGTCGGCGATCGGCACCTCGACGAGGTTCATCGCGGGGGAGCCGATGAAGCCGGCCACGAAGAGGTTGGCGGGCTTGTCGTACATGTTGCGCGGGGTGTCGACCTGCTGGAGCAGACCGTCCTTGAGGACCGCCACGCGGTCGCCCATCGTCAGGGCCTCGACCTGGTCGTGGGTGACGTAGACGGTGGTGATGCCGAGGCGGCGCTGGAGCGAGGCGATCTGCGTACGGGTCGAGACACGGAGCTTGGCGTCGAGGTTCGACAGCGGCTCGTCCATGAGGAAGACCTGCGGCTCACGCACGATGGCGCGGCCCATCGCGACACGCTGGCGCTGACCGCCGGAGAGGGCCTTCGGCTTGCGGTCCAGGTACTCGGTGAGGTCGAGGATCTTCGCGGCCTCCTCGACCTTCTGCCGGATCTCCGCCTTGTTGACGCCGGCGATCTTGAGCGCGAAGCCCATGTTGTCGGCGACCGTCATGTGCGGGTAGAGGGCGTAGTTCTGGAACACCATGGCGATGTCCCGGTCCTTGGGCGGCAGGTGGGTGACGTCGCGGTCGCCGATGCGGATGGCGCCGCCGTTGACGTCCTCAAGACCGGCGAGCATGCGGAGCGAGGTGGACTTTCCGCAGCCGGACGGGCCGACCAGGACGAGGAACTCGCCGTCCGCGATCTCGATGTCGAGGCCGTCGACGGCGGGCTTGGTGGAACCCGGGTAGATCCGGGTCGCCTTGTCGAACGTGACAGTGGCCATGGCTCAGAGGCCCCCTTCTACCGGCAGGAACGTGCCGGACGATCCGTTGTAGGAAGGTGGTTGGTGTAGTCCACATGAGTGAACTGGGTCAGGACGGTACCTGGCATTCACCTGCTCTGTCAGTACCCCGAGGACCGTGAACTTCGCGGAAATTTTCGACAGAACGCTCCGCGGACCTGGGTACACTGCACGGGCGCGTGTCTCGCACACCCGCGCATGCCTCCTTAGCTCAGCTGGTCAGAGCGCCGCTCTTGTAAAGCGAAGGTCGTCGGTTCGAATCCGACAGGGGGCTCTGCGATCCACCTGCGTCAACGCCCGCACGGTCCGGGACCGTCAGGGCGTTGACGGCAAATCTTGACGGCAGTCCGGCTTAACGGCGCCGTTTCAGCAGACGATCCATGTGGCCCATGGCCTCTCGCCGGTGATCGTCGCTCACGTGTGTGTACACGTTCATGGTCACCGCGATCTGCGAGTGGCCGAGGATCTCCATCACGGTGCGGGGCGCAACGCCTGCCGCGAAGAGCAGGGACGCGCAGCCGTGGCGGGTGTCGTGTAGGCGCACCCTCGGCAGGTTCGCGGACTCCGAGATCCGGAGGAACGACCGGTAGAGGTTCCGGGGCTCGATCGGCCGGCCGCTGCGCGTCGTGAACACATGATCGCTCTTGTGCCAGTCAGCGCCGGCCGCCGCGCGGCGCACGGACTGCCGCATGCGGTGCCACCGGAGCGGCGCCACGCACATCGTGGGAATCGGGATCACCCGCGACCGCCGGTTCTTGGTCGTGTCCAGGTAGAGAGCCTTTCCACCCCGGTTGAGGGTGGTCCGGACCGTGAGGGTGCGCCGGTCAAGGTCGACGTCCCGCCACTGCAAGCCGAGGATCTCACCCCGGCGCAGACCGAGGGCGACGGCGAGGACGAACGCGGTGTAGAGCGGATCCGTCCGCGCGGCCTCCAGGAACGTGAGGGTCTCGTCGAGCGCCCAGGGACGGAGCTCCCGTGGCTCGACCCGGGGCGCGGGAACGAGTTGGACGACGTTGCGGCTGATCAGTTCGTCGCGGCACGCGGCGGTGATCGCCGTACGCAGCACGCGGTGCGCTTCCTTCGCAGTCGCGGCCGACGACTGCGCGGTGACCTTCGAGATCATCTGCCGTACGTTCGCCGTGGTGAGCGACTCCAGCCGACGACTGCCCAGCAGCGGCACCAGGTAGAGCCGTACGTGCATCTCGTACTTCACGTACGTCGTCCGCTTCCGGTTGGGCCGGATGTACTCCTCCAGCCAGTACGGCAGCCACTCCGAGAGCTTCGCCGACCGTGAGGGCGTCGGGATCCCCTGACGGTCGCGGCGCACGAGTTCCTGCCGCTTCTCGTCGCACTCCTCCCAGGTGGAGCCGTAGACGGTCTTGCGCTTGCGGGTGCCGTCGGGCTGGGGGACGTAGACGCGCGCCTCGAAGCGTCCGTCCTTGCGCTGCCAGATGCTGCCGGCGCCGTTCGGGTTCCTCTTGCGGGGGGCCATCAGGCTGCGTTCTCCTCAAGTCGGTTCTGCATGTACTCGCGGACGGCCTCCACCGGGATGCGGCGGGCACGGCCGGACGTGTAGCTCGGGAGTTCCTTGGAACGGATCAGGTCGTAGACCTTGCTGCGGCTGAGGCGCAGGGCGGTCATGACCTCGGGGACCATGAGCGCTTGCGGGGGCGGGGGCACGGTGATGCTCACGCGAGATCTCCTCAGGGGCGGGGTGGTCCGTGCTGTCCGAAGCGGGGATTTCTGCGTCATCGCGTCACCTGCGTCAATCAGGGTTCTGACCTGCGGGTTCCTGTGACGCAAGGGGGCGGGTCCTGCGTCACCCATGACACGGCCGCTCGTCACGGGGGTGACGCTGATGACGCGGGATGACGCAGGATTCGCCGTCTGCGTCACCGCTGTCGCCGCAGGTCAGCGGCCGTCTGTCGGGCAGGTGGTGACGCAGTGACGCAGACCTTCCCTACTTAGGACAAAGAGGGGTGGGTGTCTGTGGGTCTTTACGTCCGCTCAGGCTTGAAGAATGGGCCGCTTCGCGGCGCGACCTGTGCAGGGGCGGCTGTCGCCGCCGAACGGCAAGAGGAGCACCCCGGGCGCGGCGTGCTCCTCTTGCTTGTCCGACTGTCCGGGCGGGCTGTCAGAACGCGATCTGCTGCTCGGGCGGCGGGGGCGGGGTCTGGCGGCTGAGTTCGATGTAGCGGGCGGCGCTGGTGCGGCCCCAGTCGACCAGGACGCCCCGCGCGGCAAGGGTGGGCTGGATGCGCCTCAGCCGGTCGGAGAGCACCTTGCCGGTGGTGGGCCAGCCCTTGGGCAGGGGGCGGCATTCCTCGCCGCTGTAGAGGGCGGTCAGGGCGTACAGCCACTCCGCCGACGTCATCCGCACCTCTTCGCCGGGAGGGAGTTCGGCGGCGTACTTGAGGACCGTCTGCGCCAGGAGGTCACCCTCGATCACGTCGTCGTTGAGGTCGTCCAGGCTGGCCCGGTACGCCTCCAGCGTCCCGAAGCCGGTGGCGCTGTCGAGCTGCGCGCACAGGTGGGCGAAGTCGGCCATCCGCAGATCGGTCGGGGCCTCGGCCTGCACCGCGCGGACCTTCACGGTCAGGTCGAGCAGAGAGCCGAGGACGACGGGCAGGATCTCGGCGTACTCCGCCCACAGCTCCGCTTCGGTGCGCCGCACCCGGGGGCGTTCCAGCCGCAGGGTGAGGAGCCGCTCGGCGAGGTCGGGCCGGATGACACCGACGTCGATCCCGGTCAGCAGCATCGGTCGGCGGTAGCGGGAGCGGACGACGTCGCCGTCGGTGAACAACGCGCGCTTGATGCTCTCGGCCCCGGTGATGACGCAGCACATGAGGTCGGACAGGTCCGGGGGCAGGTGGGAGAGGTTGTCCAGGGCCGTGATCCACCCGGCCGCGACCGCCGTGATCATGTTCTCCTCGTCCTTGGGCGCCCGCCGCAGGTCACCGGTCATGCCCTCGATGATCCGCACGAGCATCCGCCCGCCGGTCGACTTGCCGGCGCCCTGCGGTCCGGTGAGGAACGGGGCCGGGACAGGCACGGACGGCTCCAGGCAGCCGATGAGCCACGCGATGGCGAGGGCTTCGGTCTTGGCGTCGGCGAAGTTGCACAGCCGCATCAGCAGGTCGATGCCCTTGCCGTTGGTGTCCTTCGCGGGCAGGGGGAGTTCCCCGGTGAGCTGGGTGCGCCGCCAGCACACCTCCTCGGGGTCGGGGACGCGGATGTCCCAGCCCGTGGGGTGGATGCGGACAGACTGACCGTCGTCGCGGCCGAGGTCGAGCCAGGTGGCCCCGTCGAAGCCGGGGGCCACGCGGATGTGGGTGGGCTGAACCCGCTCGGTCAGGGCGAGAGCCTCGATCAAGTCCAACGCCTCCTTGAGGGCGGTTCCGTTGAAGACGCCGACCCCGTCGCGGAAGAGGCCGACCATGAGTTCCTGGCGGTGGCTACCGGTCGTGCCCTGGGAACGGATCGGGCGCGCGACGGGGTGGCCGTTGCGCTGCGCGTACACGGTTCCGTCGGCGGTGCGGAAGTAGCGGAAGTGCGCCTGCGCGTAGTCGGTGATGACCTGCCGGGCGGGGTTCTTCTCTTCGTCGGACACGGTCACAGCCCCAACGTGGTGCGGGCGTTGGACCACGCGTCGGCGCAGTGTCTCGGTGATTCGCCTTTGGCCCACGCGGCGGTGAACAGCCGTGCGACATGGGCTTCCGTGAGGCAGCCGCACCGGCCGTGCGTCGACAGCACCGCGAGGAACGTCCGGTACACCGTGGCGTGGATTGCGCTGGGGGCGTCGGTGATGCGCTGCTCGGCCATGGCGATCCCACGGTCCAGGTATGTGGTGGTGCGGTGAGGGCACTCCCCCTGTCTGCCCCTCAGGGGCACTGTGGGCGTCTGTGGCGCCCTGCGAGCCGGAGACGGCTTTGCTGCCAGCGCGCGCACAGCGTCCGGGAGAGCGGCGGTGGCGCCGATGCCGGGGCCGAGCCAACGGGCGTAGGACATCGCGGACTTGATGTCGACGCCCTCACGGACGCCGTTCACGGACCGCATGACGCCCTGGTAGATCCAGTGCTCTCCGCGCGTAGTGGTCACGGTTTGGGTGGCGGGCAGGGTGGCGCGGGCCCAGTCGACGGCTGCCTCGTCGTCGAGGTCGACGACGGTCACGCCGGCGCCGCCGGGGTGGTAGGCGAGGGCGGCGGCCCTGCGCCACGCGGACGCCCACGGTGGGGAGGCGAGGACGTGGGGGTCGGTGGTGGCGGCGGCCCAGCCGTGGCACGGGCGCGGGCAGATGCAGGGACCGGGAGCCTTCATGTTCGATCGGCCGCCACACGCGTTGTCGGCGCAGTCGGGGCAGTTGCCGAACGGCACCTTCCCTGCCCGCAGGGGCAGCACGGGGACGCCGCGCGCGGCGAGGGCGAGCGCTCGCCGAAGGTGGGGTGGTTGCGTCATGCTGGGAGACCTCCAACAGGTCTGTTGAGGACTGGTTGGCAAGGGCGGCCCCGTGATCTTTGGCGAGATGAGGGGGGCCGCCCTTGGCGTAGCTAGAAGGGCGGTTCGTCGCTGTAGCCGCCGGGGGCCCACGGGTCACGGCCGGCGCCGGTGCGGCGACGCAGCCACCGGGGGCGGCGCGGGAGCGGCAGCAGGACGATGCCCCATTCCGTCCAGCAGGGGCAGGACTCCCACTCGGTGCCGGCGTACTCGCCGGTGTGGTCGCCGTAGTCGTGCGGGATGCCGCCCCCGCCGTCGCAGTCGACGCAGTCGGGTCGGGGTGTATCGGTGAGGATCAGGGCGTTGCGGGGCAGCGCGGTGCGCTGGATACGCAGTCGCATCACGGGATGAATCTCCTTGTCAGCCGTAGAACTTGTTGCGCTTGATGACGGCTTTGCGGATGTTGACCGTGGTCCCGGGGGTGCTGTGGCCGCGTGTGCTGAACACCTGGACGGCGATCCACCCGCCGAAGATCACGGCGGCGAGGGTGATGAGCTGGGTGATCAGCGCGGTGAGCGCGGCGATGAACGACGTGAGGATGAGCAGTCCGCCGCACACGGCGAGGAACCCCACGCCCCCGAGGGCGACGTTCACCGCTGCGCGGGAAACGGCTGGCTTGGCGAGTACGGGTTCGGGCTGCGTGGGGGTGATGGCGTAGCCGGTGACGACGCGGCCGTCGGGCAGGACGACGCTCGCTACGGCCGGGGCGGCGCCCGGCTGCACTGGGATGAGCGGCGCCGTTTGGACGACGACGGCGGGCTGTCTCGGGGTCGGCTGGTGGACCTCCACGGCCCCCGGTACGGGGGCGTGGCTGGTGTTCTCGGGGTACATGCGGAATCCCTTCCGGCGCGTAGGCAGGGAGGCGGAGACACCCCCTTCGGAGTGCCGTGTGGAGGGGTGTTTCAGGGGTCTGACCTGCGCGCCTCCCTGACTCCCTGAACGATCATTTGTGCAGGTCAGAGCGAGGGAGGCGGGTCAGGGAGGCGTTCAGGGAGTTCTCCCTGTCTCCCTGACCCGTCGACGGTCGGCTCCCTGCCGTCAGTCGGCGGAAGCGGAACCCTCGGTGTCGCGGTTGGCGAGGGCGCGGGCCACGCGGTCGCGGGCGACGACCATCACGCCGTCGGACTTGTAGGGCTCCGCGCCGGCGTCGTCCAGGACGCGCTTGAGGTCGATGAACGACCAGCCGCCGTAGGCGTCCGCGTTCCGGGTGGCGAGCCGCGCCAGCACGTCCTTGGTCCGCACGCGGGGCGCGTCGCCGAGGACGGCGGCGATGTCGGCGAGCGGATCGTGCTCTGCGCCGTGCTCGATGGCGTGCAGGGTGGTCACGCCGTCGCGCAGGGCCTTGGCCCGGTCGGTGATGGCTTCGGCTGCGTCGTCGTCGATGTAGTGCGTGCGCACGGTGATGGACGACTGTCCGGCCGGGATGGTGATGCCGTCGGAGGCGACGACCAGGGTTCCCCGGTCCAGGCCCGGACGCAGCAGGTTCGGGGCGGCGCCGCCGTCGACGGCCTTGTCCCCGAGTGCCATGCGGGCCTGGGACTCGGTGCCCAGGGCGAGGGATGCGCGGGTGTGGGCGCCCTCGCGGACCAGCTTGGGAAGGTTCTCGTTGGTCGGGTCCTGGGTGCCCTGCCACATCAGCACGTTCACGGCCCGTCCCTGGTTGTGGATCTTCCGGACGGCCATGAAGTACCGGGAGTTGGCCTTGGAGCCGCCGTAGGGGCGCTTGTCGGCGTCCTTGGCCGGGCACATGAACGCCACCTGTGCTTCGTCGACCAGCACGATCAGCGGCGGGAACACCGTGCCGGGCGGCGCCTGGATACGGCGGTTCATCTCGTCGACGGCGCCCTCGACCATCTCGGTCACCTGGATGACGTGCTCATCCGTCGGTCCCTGGATCAGGGTGGTGGCGAGCCCGTCGAACATGGCCCAGTCGCCCACGCCCTTGAGGTCACCGATCAGGAACTGCACCGACTTGTCCAGCGCGAGCCACAGGGCCAGGGAGCGCAGGGCCACGGTCTTGCCCTGGTTCGACAACCCGGTGATGAGCAGGTGGCGCTGATACAGGCTCAAGGCGGCGGCGTCGCCGCGCAGGTCCTGACCCCACGGGGCACGCCCCTTGGCGTAGTCGGCGGTCATGGTGTCGTCGGTGACGAGCGGGGACGGGCCGATCGGCTCGTCCAGGGCGCCGGAGTCGGCGATCCACAGCCGCACCGTCCGCGCGGCGGTCGGGATCGTGATGAACACCTCGTGCTCGTGCCGGGTCAGGTTCTCCGCGAGCTTGCGGCGCCTGTTCTGCACCTCATTGGTCGACACACCGGAGGGAAGGGCCACGTCGACCTCCACGCCGCATCCGGCGATGGTGATCGGTCCGAGCATGGACGCGCCGGCGTCGCCCATCTCCTTGATCGCGTTGCGCAGGGCGGGCACGCCGAGGTCGCGCAGGGCCTTGACCACGATGGACGGCGTGATCGGCTCGCCCTCGCCGTTGCGGACGTTCGCGGGGAGGGCCCACTGGGGTGCGGCTTGCTGCTTGCTGCCGACCGCCCACAGGGCGAGCAGGGCGAGGAACGGCCCGAGGGTGAGGGCCGGGCCCCACACCACCTGAACGATCGTGATGAGGAGATTGACGAACTCCACCGTGGCCATGAGTGGCGTGACGACGTGCGTGACGTCCTTCGTCGCGATGGCCATGACGACGCCGAGGGCGACCAGGGAGCCGATGCCCATGCCGGCGGTGACCGCAGCGCCCTTGGCGGCTTCCAGGGGCGCGTGGAGGAGGTCCATGCGGCGGTGGTGGCGGGCGGCGCGGTAGCGCTGGCCCCGCTCCTCCCACTCCATGGCCGCGTCCATGTTTCCCGCGGCTTCCGCCGCGCGCATGAACCGCTCGTAGCGGGCGGTCGTCTTGCCGTCCCAGGTGCGGCGGCTCACGATTCGCGCCCCGCCCCACACGTACAGGCCGTGCCGGGCGACCGCGCGGGCGGCGGTCTTGGTGGTCTCGTGCGTGACCGCGTGGCGGACGGCGCGGCCGGAGCGGACCCACAGCGGGACGGGTGCGGGCGGGGCGGGGTCGGGGACCACGGTCAGCGTGGTCACGGCGGCGGGTTCGATGGACGGGTCGGTGTTCTTGTGCAGGTGGACGACGGTGTCACCCATGATGGGAGCACTCCTGACTGCCCCATGCGGGGCGGGAAGTGGAGGGAGCCCCGCCCGGCAATCGGGCGGGCGGGGCGGTGGTTCAGCGGCCGTGGCGTGCATGGTGAGCGATCTCGCTGAGCTGGGACGGCTCGACGCGGGGGCCGTCGAGCCAGCAGAACGGGCGCAGGCCGGCGGCAGCTTTGAACACGCGGATGGCGGCGCCGGGCGGGGCGTCGGGCAGGGGGTAGACGCGTCCGCCGGCCAGGGAGGCGAGCAGGCGGGCGCCGTGGTGCTCGCACCCGTCGGCGCCCGCGTTGGCGCGGTCCAGCACGGTCACCACGACCCCACCCACGCACGGGGTCGGGTCGTCGGGGTGAGCAGCCGGGCAACGGCCGTACCCGGGCGGGGTGTTCACCACCACCGCGACGCGCCCTTCTTGGCGGCCTTGGCGCGGGCGGCCTCGGTGATCAGGCGCTGGCGCTCGCCGTGCAGCGCGGTCAGCTCCGCGTTCAGCCGCGTCTCGGCGGCCGTGCCGATGGAGTCCATGCGGTTCTCCGCGCCCTGCGTGCTGCGGCCCTTGTAGACGTTGCGGGCGCCACCGGCCATCGCGCGTGTCATGGCGAGGCGTTCACGGCTGGTCAGCGGCCACCACTCTCCCCGCTTGACGGCTTCCAGCTTCTTCGTGGTCTTTTCGATCTCGCGGTCCAGGCGGCGTATCTCGGAGTTGCCCATCAGGTATTCCCTTCGGACCCATCCGGGTCGGGGTAGGCGCAGGGCACGCACATGCCGAGCGAGGTGGGAATGATGTATCCGGCGTCACGCCGGCAGGCGGGGCAGGTACGGCGGGCGGCGTTGGCCCGCTCCAGCGCCGCCCACCGCGCCGGCGTCATGGGCCGCACCGGCAGGGCGCGGTCGACGCGGTAGAGGTAGGCGACCAGCGGTCCCCGGCGGCGGCGCGGCCGTTCGAGCTCAGCGGCCACGCCTTGACCGCCCGGGCGCAACCCTTGTGCGCGGAGTTGGCGGCGTGTGGCGTAGCCGTCCGGGGCGAGCCGCCACCGGAACACTGGCAGCGCGGCCATCAGGCGACGACGCGCTTCCACGCGGCGCGCAGGCGCATCTCGGATGCGGAGTGGCCGGCCGCGCGGAAGCGGATGGCCATCTCGCGGTAGGACAGCGCGGGCGTCTGGCTGTGCCGGATCTCGTCGACCAGCGCGTCAAGCGCCGCGTCCGACAGGGCGTTGCCGTCCCCCGCCGGGAGCGCGGCAACCGGCTCTGACGGCCCCCACACGGGCAACTCCCACGCGGGCGTGACGTCGGGCGTGACGCGGGCCGTCACGCTGGTCAGCGCCCTGCCGGTGTCCTCACCCCGCCGCGCCGCCTCCAGCGTCGACCACGCATCCGCGAGGGTCGCGGCGGTCTCGGCCTGGACGCGTGCGACGCGCGCCCCCGCCTGCGTCACGGCCGTCAACCGGGTCTCCTCGGTGGAGGCTTCGGCCCGCAGTCGGGCGCGAGCCACGGCCGCCTCATCGCGGGCCTCCTGCTGGATGCCGGCGATGGCGTCCAGCGCGGCCGGGGTCAGCGCGGTGCGCTCCCACAGACCGTGCACCAGCCACAGCGCCTTCGCCGCGACCGGGAGCCACGCCACGGCCAGCCACGCGCCGCGCGAGTGGTCGACCATCAGCGCGTGCGCGACCAGGACGCCCGTGGCGACCAGGCCGAAGCACCAGCCGACGGCGGTCACCGGACGGCTGTGGTCGCCCTGCGCGGACAGGCGGCGCTCGTAAGCGAGGGTGGCAAGCCATCCGCCGTCGATGCCCAGACCGACGACCAGGGCGACGGGCCACGGCATCGCAGTGCCCAGCCACATCACCACCACGGCGAGGGTGAGCACCATGGACACCGCCGTCATCGCGACGGCGGGCAGAATCGTCCGGACTTTCACGCCGCACCGCCCGGCACGCTCGCGCCGGCCGGGCGGTTGGTCAGATCGCGGCGGGCGGCGAGGACACGGTTGCGGGCCCGGCGGATGCGGCGCGTGTCGACGTCGTTCGCGGGGCGGTCCATGGCCTTGATCTGCGCGTCGAGCAGGTCGACCTCCGCCAGGATCAGCGGGGACTCCAGCTCGATCGCGTCCAGCTCCGCAAGCGTCGGCTCACGGTCGAACTCATCGGCGGTAACAACCACCTGAACAGCACCGATGTGCTTCATGGGTCAGTGTTCCTCTCACACAGGAACGGCCCGACAGCGGTCCCGGGTCTAGCCACCCGGGGCCGCGCGCCGTTGAACGGGAACCGCGTGCGATACGCGGAGCGACCGCAGGACAGCGGTCGGAGTGCCCCGGGCGGGATTCGATCCCGCGCCCTTCACGGCTGCATGCCGGGGCTGAGGTCGTGCAGTAGTGCAGGTGTCTCCTTCGGGAACACGGGCTCCCGTTTGTAGGCGTATGGAGACGTTGGCCTTTCGGCCTAGCCATCCGGTTGACCAGGGATCCGGTGCCCTCAGCCCGCTCTGTCCCGGGCCCCTAGCCGTGCGGAAGGCAACCCAAAGAAGGCCCTTCCGTCTCGCTGTCCTAGGACTGCGAGCGGCCTGAGACGAAGATGGCACGCAGTCCTGGGACTGTCAACAGTCCTAGGACTGTGCTTCACTGGTTCGCATCGAGAGGAGTTCTGCGTGGCACCGAAGTGGCGCGACCTGGCAGACAGGCTCGCGGAGCAGATCAGGAACGGTCAGTACGCACCGGGCGCCCAGTTGCCCCAGATCCGGGAGCTAGTTGAGGCAGGGGAAGGCTCGAAGGCCACGGTCCATCAGGCATACAAGGCACTGGAGGCCGAGGGGCTGGTGACGTCCACGCGTGGCCACGGAACCGTTGTGCGGCCGCGCACTCCCCTCAAACGACTCGGTATCGCCCGCTATGACAAGGTGAAGTGGCGCGATGGGGACGAAGTCGCGTTCATCGCCGACCGCGTCGCGTCGGGTCGCTCGTACAAGCGCGACGAGCAGACGCAGACGGTGACTCGCGAGCAGGCGAGCAGCCTTGTGGCGGAAGGACTTGGAGTCCCCGTCGGCTCCGACGTCTACGCGCGCGCCCGCCTTGTGAAGGAGGGGACGCAGCCGACGCATTCTCTGACCAGCTACTACAGGCCCGAACATGTCGAGGGAACGCGCATCGTCAACCCCGCCCCCGGTCCGGCCGGCCGGGGCGGCGGGTATCGCGTCCTTTACGACGCCGGATACGAGATTGACCACATGAAGGAGGCGCTGTTCGCGCGCGTTCCCACGGCGCACGAGGTGCAGCTCCTTCAGCTCCCCGCCGGTGAACCTGTGGTCGAGCTGCACCGGACGACGTACACGGCGGACGGTACGGTCGTCGAGTTCGCCGTCGGCATCCACTCGGCATCCCGCTTCGCGTGGGAGTACGAGTTCAAGGTTCCCGACTCCGCCAACGACAATGGCGCGGAGGGTTCAGCGTGATCTCCGAACAGGACTGGCAGGACGCCCAGCTCTTGTGGGACTACCAGCAGATGCACCACGAGCCGCGCCCCTGCTCGGTCGCTATCGGTCTCGGCAGCCATGATCTGGGTGTTGCCGACACCACCGTCGACCTGTACCGGCGCGGCATGATGCCGCTGATCGTCTTCACGGGTGCCACCAGCCGGACCACACAGGACCGCATGCCGCGCGGTGAGGCTGAGCACTACCGGGATCGAGCCCTTGAGCTCGGTGTGTCTGCCGACGTCATCCTTGTCGAGCCTCACGCCCGCAACACCGGCCAGAACATCACGCTGTCCCGTGCTTTGCTCGAAGAGCGCGAGATCGATGTGTCGTCAGTCCTCCTCATCAGCAAGCCGTACGAGGAGCGCAGGGCCTACGCCACTGCGCGGAGGTTGTGGCCAGGCGTGGAATTTGTCAGCGCTTCCACGCCCATGGCACTTTCTGCGTACGTCGAGACTATCCAGGATGCGCACCTGGTGATTGACATGCTGGTCGGTTCGCTGCAACGGCTATTGATCTATCCAGCCCAGGGATTCATGATCAAGCAGGACGTGCCAACCGACGTGATCCGGGCCTACGATCGACTCGCCTCCCGTGGCTTCACCAATCGCCTTGTCTCCGAGGCGGTAGGGAGTGTCACATAAGCAAGCAAGTATCCGTATTTTCCATGCATCCCTGTCGAGGATTATGCGGGCCATCAAGTCAGGGTCATTGGCCTACGAACAATCCTGCAACATCATCCCACCCAGAGATCGTGCCGATTGTGTTTAGCAACTCCTCTGCGATCGGCGCAGCGAGGGAGGGGTCTTCCATCGCTGCACGCACCATGGCCAGCAATTGAACGGTTGTTACCAGGCAGTGCTCTCGGGGAGCGCTGAAGGTAATCATCTGGTGAGGAAAAGAAGGATTTGATCTTGCCTCAGGCGGAGTCTGTCGGTAGCTATTAACTACCAAAATCCCCTTTGCTTTCCCTGTTCCCGACAACATCTCTTCTGAGATCCATTTTTCGAGCTGTGCGGCATTCTTTTCGGCCGCGCTTCCATTCAACCCCTTCACTTCGGCTACAGCTCGATTTGACTTGTACTCAAGGACGATGTCAGCGCGCCCTTCTGGCCCCCTATTCGCCTCGAAGCCGAACAGTCGAAAGGCTTCGATGACTTGATCCTCCAATTCGTCGCCGGTGGCGTACAGTAGTCTTTTCCATCGATCGGAAATCTCGCTTGATGACTTCAGCGCCTCGATCTCGGCAGCGATTTCAGCAGCCTTTTCTTCAAGATCTGCCATCTTTGACGCGGTGGCGGCATCCTCGGCGAAGCGGTAACGGTGTAGCCAGGCTGGCGGCGGTTCCTGATCGCTGGTGCGCAGCGATTCTATCCAAGTAAGTAGCTCGACGGCTGCCTGGTCCGGCTGCTCAACTGTAACTTTGTCCTCGGCCTCCAACTCTGTGTCAGAATAGGAATCCTCGGTGTTAGAGATGTCTTCGACGTCTTCTTCTGGCTCCGGGTAATCAGGACCGATTAGATCCGGCAGGAAGAGTAGCATTCCTCCTTTGTCGTTTCGGTATACTGACCCAACACACTTGTTCGTCCCTGAGACCACTGCGATGGAATCTCCGGGAAATTCTTCGAGGATTGCCCGATACCACCATCTATCGGGGTTTGAGTCCAGAAGTGAGCGATAGTTATTTGTGCGTGCAGATATGCGCGTCCCTTCTCCTGTCGTGACTTTGAAACTCGCTGGAACCGCTCTCTCTGTCAGTTCCATGTGATCCAGAAGGGTTGTCACCTTCTGATTTCTCCCAGTGCCGGATTTCTCGCGGTTTCCCGTATCGAACCAGAAGTGTTGCTGGGGGGCGACGAAAATCGCCAGGGTGCGACCCATTTCTAGGAACTCTGCAAACTCCTTGCGTCGCCTGATGATGTCTTGCAGGAGGGCTGTCGATTCATGGTCCGCAATGCGGGGGTGCCCCTTGTAGCGGGAGCCACCCGCCGCCCACTCGTAGGTGTCCAGGGTATTTGCTGGATCCCAGACGACAACGTCATATTCAAAAATTGAGGCTCTGGCCCTAAAGTTTCCATTCACGGCACTCGGAGCGCCCAGGTATGCATCAAGTGTTAGAACGCGCATTTCTTGTCCTGGTAGGTAGTATTTGAGTGTGACATGGTGCGGGTGGTGGGATTATGCATCAACTTATTCAAGGGATGCGAGTTGTTTCCAGTAAGTCATGATGGTGATGGTTTGGGTGCTTTAAGGCTTCCGGTGCCCTTGCGTAGCGGGTCCGTCTTCGTGTCCCCTTTGACGGCAGCCTCTGACGGCAACACCGTTACACGTTGCCGTACTAGGAGGGTCGGCTGCGCACCCTGCTATGCAGGCCCAGGGGTCGAGTCCCTGGCTCCTCGGCCGCTGGGGTGAACTTGTAAAGCGAAGGTCGTCGGTTCGAATCCGACAGGGGGCTCAGGGAAAGCCCAGGTCGGAGCCCGTCTTCGGCCTGGGCTTCGGTGTGTCGGCGGTGGCTCGTCCGCGGAGCCTGCGGGCGATCTCCAGATGGTCCGGGACCGGTGGCCGGCCGCCCTCGATCTGCCACAGGCTGGTCTGCAGGACCCGCCCCAGCGTCCAGGCCCGCGCCCGTTCCCGGTCGAGCCCGAGGACGGCGGTCATCGCGTCGAAACGCCAGCGGATCTCGTCGGCGTCGAAGCGGTTGTCCAGCGCCGGGAACAGTTCGAAGCCGGGGTCGCCGGCGAGCGGCTTGGGGTCGATGGCGAGCCAGGGGCCGCGGTCGCCGGCGAGGACGTTCTCGTAGTGCAGGTCCCAGTGCAGGAGGCGGTCGCCGGGCTCGTCGGCGACCTCGCGCACGGCGGCCGCGCAGTCGGCGAGCAGGCGTCGCTCGGCCGGGTCGGGGACCCGTTCCAGCGCCCCCGGGGTGCGCTCCAGCGCGGCCGCCGCGATGTCGCCGAGCCGCCGTAGCCCGTCGGGCGCCGGCCGCGCGGTCAGATGGGCCAGCAGCCGGGCGATGACCAGGGCGGCTTCCCGGCTGTCGGGCAGGTGGGACAGCATCCGGGCCGGGTCGAGGCGTTCGAGGAGCAGGGTGCCGGTGGCCTCGTCGTGGTCGAGGAGCCGTACCGCGCCGTCGCCGTCCCACACCCGCAGCGCGACCGGCTCGCCCGCGGTCTCCTCGTCGAGGAGTTGCATCTTCAGCACGGCCGGGTCGCCGTCGGCCCGCAGCACCGGCAGCACCAGCGCGCACTGGCCGTACATCGACGGCCCGTCCAGGGTGAGGTCCCACCGCCGCAGGAACGCGTCGGCCAGGGCCGGCAGGCCGGCGACGAAGTCGCGTCCCGCCCGCCCCTTGTATCTCTCCTGCGTCCGTATCAGTTCGCCAGGAATCTCGATCACGCCTCGGACGATACTGAGGGAGATGAACCGGCTCCGGCGAATTCTTCGCGCGGCCCCGGGAGCGGTGTGGGCCTATGTCCGTGCCGCCCCGGGCACGTACGTGTGGCTCGGCATCCTGTTCATCACCACGGTCGCCCTGCACCACATGTCCCCGGAGTTCGAACGGGAGTTCCTGCGGCAGCGCTCCACCAACATCCATGAGCTGTCCAGCAACCCCGTGCGGGTGCTGGTCGCGAGCGCGATGTGGATCGACGGGGGCCACTGGGTGCCGTACGCCGTGCTGTACAGCGTCTTCCACGCCCAGGCCGAGCGGCGGCTCGGTACCGCCCGCTGGCTCCTGGTCTGCGCGGCCGCCCACGTCCTGGCCACCCTGATCAGCCAGGCCGTCCTGCTGATCGCCATCCGGCGGGGCATCGCCCCCCACTCGTACGTCGACACCCTCGACATCGGGGTGAGTTACGCGCTCGCGGGCGTCGTCGCCGTGCTCACGTATCTGATCCGGCCGCCGTGGCGGTACGCCTATCTGGTGGCCGTTCTCTTCATGTACACCGAGCCGCTGGCGGGCGCCCCGACCTTCACCGACGTCGGTCACTTCGTCTCCGCGCTCATCGGCCTCGCGTGTTATCCGCTGGTCAGAGGGCGGAAAAGTCTACGGAATCCGAAGGAGACAGTGCCCGTCGGCGACGGTTAACGTCCGGCCATGAACAGCTCGGCACCCGGTCTCGTCAACGGCGGCATCTCCTTCTGGTTCGCGCACGACGGCCTCCCGGCGGCCCGCCCGCCCCTGTCCGGCGACGCGCGCGCCGATGTCGTCGTGGTCGGCGGCGGCTACACCGGCCTGTGGACCGCGTACTACCTGAAGAAGGCCGACCCGGCCCTGCGCGTCGCCGTCCTGGAGCAGAAGTTCTGCGGCTACGGCGCCTCCGGCCGCAACGGCGGCTGGCTCTACAACGGCATCGCCGGCCGCGACCGCTACGCGCGCGTGCACGGCCACGACGCCGCCGTACGCCTGCAGCGGGCCATGAACGACACCGTCGCCGAGGTCGTCCGCGTGACACGGGCCGAGGGCATCGACGCCGACGTGCACCAGGGCGGCGTCCTGGAGGTCGCCCGCACCCCCGCCCAGCTGTCCCGGCTGCGCGCCTTCCACCAGCACGAGCTGTCCTACGGCGAGACCGACCGCGAGCTGTACGGAGCCGCCGAGACCGCCGAGCGGATCCGCGTCGCGGACGCGGTCGGCGCCTCCTGGACCCCGCACGGCGCCCGGGTGCACCCGGTCAAGCTGGTCAAGGGCCTCGCGGCGGCCGTCGAGGCGCTCGGAGTGACGGTGTACGAGTCGACCCCGGTGACCGAGATCCGCCCCGGGCGGGCGATCACCCCGTACGGCACCGTCCACGCGCCGTACGTGCTGCGCTGCACCGAGGGCTTCACGGCCGCCCTCAAGGGCCAGAAGCGCACCTGGCTGCCCATGAACTCCTCCATGATCGCCACCGAGCCGCTGACCGGGGAGCAGTGGGCGGCGATCGGCTGGGAGGGGCGGGCCGCGCTCGGGGACATGGCCCACGCGTACATGTACGCCCAGCGCACCGCCGACGGCCGGATCGCGCTCGGCGGGCGCGGAGTGCCGTACCGCTACGGGTCGCGCACCGACAACGACGGGCGGACGCAGCCGGCGACCGTCGAGGCCCTGCGCGGCATCCTCACCGACTTCTTCCCCGCGCTGGCCGGGGTGCGCATCGAGCACGCCTGGTCGGGGGTGCTGGGCGTGCCGCGCGACTGGTGCGCGACGGTCACCCTGGACCGCGCGACGGGCCTCGGCTGGGCGGGCGGCTACGTCGGCTCGGGCGTCGCCACCGCCAATCTGGCCGGTCGCACCCTGCGCGACCTGGTCCGCCTCGACTCCGGCCAGGACGGCCCGACCGAGCTGACCGGGCTGCCGTGGGTCGGCCACCGGGTGCGCAAGTGGGAGCCGGAGCCGCTGCGCTGGCTGGGCGTCCAGGGCCTGTACGCCACCTACCGGGCCGCCGACCGCAGGGAGCGGGAGCTGCGCGGGGCCGGAGGTTCGTCCCGGCTCGCGCGGGTCGCGGACTGGGTGTCGGGGCGCCACTGACCCGGCGCGGCCGCGGTGGCGTCCGGCGGGCTGTGCCGCAGGCGTGACGTGATCCGGCTGCGGTGGTGTCTGTGGGACATGCCCGCAGGCGCGACTGGATTCGGCTGCGGTGGTGTCTGGCGGATCATGCTGGCAGGTGCGACTGGATTCGGCTGCGGTGGTGTCTGGCGGATCATGCCCGCGCGCGACTTGATCCGGCCGCGGGGGTGTCCGGCGGGACCGTGCCGCAGGCGCGACCTGATCCGCCGGACAGGCCTTAGCCTCGGGGCATGATCCGTGTCGCCGTGCCTGCCGACGTCCCCGTCATCCACGCCCTCGTCCGGGAGCTCGCCGCCTACGAGAAGGCGCCGGACGAGGCCCGGGCCACCCCCGAGCAGCTGCGCGAGGCGCTGTTCGGGGAGCGGCCCGCCGCCTTCGCGCACATAGCCGTCGACGACACCACCGGCGAGGCCGTCGGGTTCGCGCTGTGGTTCCTGAACTTCTCCACCTGGCGCGGCGTCCACGGCATCTACCTGGAGGACCTCTACGTCCGCCCCGAGGCGCGCGGCGGCGGTCACGGCAAGGCGCTGCTCACCGAACTGGCCCGGATCTGCGTCGAGCGCGGCTACCAGCGCCTGGAGTGGTCCGTCCTCGACTGGAACCGGCCGGCCATCGACTTCTACGAAGCCCTCGGCGCCCGGCCCCAGGACGAGTGGACGGTGTACCGGCTGACGGACGGGGCGCTCGCCGCGCTGGGCGCGACCCGCGGCTGAGGCGGGCGGGCCGTCGGCGCTCAGGCCACCGACTCGGGGACCGGCGCCTCCGCCGCCCCGTGCTCCGGGGGCTTCGTCGTCACCATCAGGCCCGCGACCAGGCCGGCCAGGAGCATGATTCCGGCGGCCCACCAGATGGCGACCGTATAGCCGTGCACCAGGCCCTGCGGGACCACCGTCGCCTTGTCGGCGGGGTTCTGCAGATGGGCGCTGATGTACGCGGAGCTGCTGGTGGTGGCGATGGTGTTCAGCAGGGCCGTGCCGATCGAACCGCCCACCTGCTGCGAGGTGTTGACGGTCGCCGAGGTGACGCCGGAGTCGTGCGGGGCGACACCGGCGGTGGCGGTGGCGAACACCGGCATGAAGGTCAGGCCCATGCCGAGGCCCATGAGGACGAGGGCGGGCAGGATCTCGGTCGGGTAGGAGGAGTGGACCGTCATCCGCGTCAGCAGCATCATGCCGCCCGCGGCGAGGACCATGCCCGGCGCCATGAGCATGCGCGGGGCCACGCGGGGCAGCAGCCGGGCGGAGATCTGGGTGGAGCCGGTGATGATCGCGGCGGTCAGGGGCAGGTA
The DNA here is from genome assembly GCF_055580085.1 of Streptomyces sp. NPDC032126. Classification (NCBI taxonomy): domain Bacteria; kingdom Bacillati; phylum Actinomycetota; class Actinomycetes; order Kitasatosporales; family Streptomycetaceae; genus Streptomyces; species Streptomyces sp. NPDC032126. The sequence goes on along the minus strand of NZ_JBVIMA010000012.1, from coordinate 48,056 downwards.
GGCGAGGCCGGTCTTCAGCGGCGAGTAGCCGAGGATGGTCTGCAGGTAGTAGGTCATGAACAGGAACAGCCCGAACATGCCGATGACCGCGAGCATCATGGTCAGGAAGCAGCCGGCCCGGTTGCGGTCCTTGATGATGTGCAGCGGGAGCAGGGGGCTCGGCGCCCGGGTCTGCCACCACACGAAGGCCGCGAGCAGGGCCGCCCCGCCCGCGAACAGGGCGAGGACCAGGGGGTCGGTCCAGCCGCGCGGCTGGGCCTCGCTGAAGCCGTAGACGATGGCGACGAGTCCGCCGCAGCCGAGAATCGCGCCGGGGACGTCCAGGCGGACCTCCTTGTGGCCGGGGCGGTCGTGCAGGAGGGCGAGGGCGCCGAAGACCGCGATGATCGCGATGGGCACGTTGACGTACAGGCACCAGCGCCAGTCGAGGTACTCGGTCAGCAGTCCGCCGACGATGAAGCCGATCGCCGAGCCGCTGCCCGCCAGGGCGCCGTAGATGCCGAACGCCTTGCCGCGTTCCTTCGGGTCGGTGAAGGTCGTCGTCAGCAGGGACAGCGCGGAGGGCGCGAGAAGGGCGGCGAAGGCGCCCTGGAGGGCGCGGGCGCCGAAGAGCATGCCCGAGGTGGTGGCCGCGCCGCCGAGCGCGGAGGCGCCGGCGAAGCCGATCAGGCCGATGACGAAGGTGCGTTTGCGGCCCACCAGGTCGGCGACGCGGCCGCCGAGCAGGAGCAGCCCGCCGAACGCGAGCGTGTAGGCGGTGATCACCCACTGCCGGTTGGCGTCGGACATGCCCAGGTCGCTCTGCGCGGACGGCAGCGCGATGTTCACGATCGTCGCGTCCAGCACCACCATCAGCTGAGCGAGCGCGATGATCACCAGTCCCCACCAGCGGCGGGGATCGGCGTCCACGGATTCACCTGTTCGGGTGCCGGTGCCGCTCATCTGGTCAGAAGACCATGTTTCAGGATGTATCGCATCTGGGAGTGACTTGTGCCTGGTCATGGTTCCAGGACCACCTTTCCGGTTGTTCCACGGGTTTCGAGCGCCCGGTGCGCGGCCGCCGCCTCGGCGAGCGGGAAGCGCGTCACGGCGGGGACCAGCCGGCCCGCCGCGGCCTCGGCGAGGGCGCGCAGTTCGAGGGTGCGCACCGGGTTCGGGCCGCCGGCCCTCTGGAGCATCACGGGCCCGAGGACCTGCTCGGAGACGCCGTCGACGAGGTATCCCTTGCCGTCGCGGATCCCCTCCGCCGACCAGCCGAAGACGAGGTGTCGCCCGCCCGGCCCGAGCAGGGCGACGGCCTCGCGGGCCACATCGCCGCCGACGCCGTCGAAGACGACGGTGGCGTGCCGCCCGCCCAGGTGGGCGCGGACCTTCCCGGGCCACGCCGGGTCCTTGTAGTCGACGGCGAGATCGGCGCCGTACTCCCGTACGAGCGCCACCTTCTCCGGGCCGCCCGCGAGGCCGATCACGGTGGCGCCGGCGTGCCGGGCGTACTGCACGAGCAGGCCGCCGATGCCCCCGGCGGCCGCCGGGACGACCGCCACGGAGTCCGGGCCCAGCTCGGTGAACTGGAGGATCCCCATCGCCGTGCGGCCGGTGCCGATCATGGCGACGGCCTGGGCGGCGTCGAGGTCGCGCGGGATCTCGTGGACGCGGTCGACGTCGGTGACGGCGAGTTCCGCGTATCCGCCCGGCGCGAATCCGAGGTGCGCGACCACGCGCCTGCCCCGCCACAGCTCGGCAACACCTTCCCCGAGCGACTCGATCACGCCCGCGACCTCGCGGCCGGGGATGGTGGGCAGGGTGGTCGGCTGGGGCGAGGGGCCCTGCATGCCCTCGCGCAGGGCGGTGTCGAGCAGGTGCACACCGGCCGCCTCGACGGCGATACGGACCTGGCCGGGGCCGGGTACGGGGTCCGGCACGGTCTCGTAGGTGAGGTTCTCGGCCGGGCCGAAGGTGTGCAGGCGGATGGCGTGCATGGGGACCCCAGTGGTGTCGTCGTGATGTCGTCGTGGATGGCCCAGCGTCCAACCCCAAGTGCGCTTGAGGTCAAGGTGCGTTGGTGATCACGCGCGCCTAAGGTGAGGCCGTGCCTGCCTGCTCACGCGTGCGTGACGTCAGGCCGTCCTCCGGCTCACGCGGGCCTGACGGCCAGGGGGCGTCGGCCGCGGCCGGAGCCGAGGGCCAGTGATACGGCGGTCAGCGCGCTGTTGAAGGAGACCTCCGACAGGACGCCGGGCGCCGCGACCTGGTCCCCGGCCAGATAGACGCCGTCGCCCCGGTCCACCGAGGGCCGGTCCCGCCAGCTCGTGCCGGGCAGGTCGACGGCACCGGTACGGCCGGTCGCGGTGGCCTCCCGCCGCCAGGTGACGCGCTCGCGCCAGCCCTCGAAGGCCAGGTCGAGCAGGTGTTCGGCGCGGGCGATGCCGTGGTGGCGGGACTCGTGCGGGGCGATCGGGATCTGGCCCTGGACGAGCTGCTCGCCCGCCGGGGCCAGGGTCCGGTCCTGCGCGGTGAACCGCTCGATCCAGCCGGGCGCGTCCAGATCGGACACGGCGAACGCGTCGCCGCGCCGGGTGCGCAGGGCGAGGTCGATGAGCACGGTGCGGCCGCTGGTCCAGGTCAGCGAGTCGTCCCGGAGGAGGCGCCGGGCGGCGTCGAGAGAGGTGGCGACCACGACCGGATTGCCGGTGGGCAGGGTGTCGACCCGGGACAGGGTCTCCATCCGGACGCCCAGATTCCAGGCGCGGGCGGCCATCCGGTCGATGACGGTCGCCCAGCCGCCGCGCGGATAGTGCGCCTCGGGCGGCAGCTTGGTGGCCCGCCGCAGCCGCTCCTGCACGAACGCGGCGGACAGGGCGCCGGGATCGTGGTGGAAGAGGGCGACGGCGGAGTAGTTGGCGGCGGCGACGGCCGCCTCCTCGCCGGCCTGCTCGGTGGCCCAGGTGCGGAAGTCGACGTCGACGGGGGCCTGCCGGGCGGTGCGGCGCAACAGCTTGAGCATCGCGAAGGGCGGGGTGCGGCGCAGCACGCCGTGATGGCGCAGCCGCAGCCGGGCCGCCTCCAGCGGCGGGAGCGGTGCGAGCGGGCCGATGAGGTCGCGCTGCTTGAGCCACGTCCAGTGCGGGCCGCCGCTGTAGAGGGCGTGCGGGCCCTCGTTCGTCCGGTACGGCCCCTCGGCGGTCCGGGCTCGCCCGCCGAGCGTGTGGTGCGCCTCGTACAGGGTGACGTCGGCGCCCGCCTCGGCGGCGGTGATGGCCGCGGTGAGCCCGGCGAGGCCGCCGCCGATGACGGTGATGCGGTGATGCATGGAGAACTCCCTCGGACTGGAACGCTGGAACGCCGGAAGGCCTGTCCTGAATAGGACCGATCGAGGGGGCCGGTTTGTGACATCGGGCGGATTTGCGCAGGTCAGGGGGATTGTCAGTGGTGGGGTGCACGATGGGGGCATGGCGAGGACAGGGCAGGCGGGCGGGTCGGGCGGGTCGGGCGGTGGGCGGCGGTCGGTGAAGGGCGCGCGGCGGCCGGAGCTGAGGCTGCCGGCGCTGGAGCCGTTCGCAGGAGGCGAGCTGGAGCCCGACGGGGACTACGACGGGGTGGAGTTCAAGGAGCTCGACCTCGCGGGCCAGGACGGCGCGGGCGCCCGCTTCATGGACTGCGCGCTGCGGGGGTGCGCGCTGGACGAGACGGGGCTGCGTCACGCGCGCTTCCTGGACTCGGCGCTGAGCGATGTCAGAGGCGTCGGCACGGACCTGGCGGAGGCCACGCTGAGAGACGTGGAGCTGACGGACGCCCGGCTGGGCGGCACGCAGCTCTACGGCGCGGTCCTGGAGCGGGTGGTGATCCGAGGCGGCAAGATCGACTACCTGAATCTCCGTCAGGCGCGCCTGAGAGACGTGGTCTTCGAGAGCTGCGTCCTGTCCGAGCCGGACTTCGGGGGCGCCCGGCTGGAGCGGGTGGAGTTCGTGGACTGCGTCCTGAAGGGCGCGGACTTCACGGCGGCGACCCTGACGGACGTGGACCTGCGGGGAGCAGCGGAACTGACCATCACGAGCGGCGTGGACCGCCTGTCGGGCGCCGTGATCAGCACGGCCCAACTGATGGATCTGGCGGCCGTGCTGGCGGGGGAGCTGGGGCTCAGGGTGGAGGACTGAGGGGCGGGGGAGGAGGGGGACCGGGTGGAGGGCTGGGGGTGACGGGCGCCGGGTGGAGTGCTGGGGCCAGCGGGCGCCGGGTGGGGTGCCGGGGGGGGGGCCGGGCTCGGGGGAGTGCGGGGGCGCCGGGCGTCGGGTGGAGTCTCGGGGCGGCCGGGCTCGGGGGAGTGCCGGGCCGCCGGGCGCGGGGAAGTGCACGGGCAGGAGCGCGTCGAGCACTTCGGCGGCCCGCGCGCGAACGCGATGTGGGTCATGGTGACGGACGCACGGGGGGAGTGCTCGGGCTGAGGGTTGCGGAGTGCCGGAGTTGGCGCGGCGACGGGCGCGGGTGAGGAGGGGGATAGGTTGCGCGGGTGATTCTTGAATCGTTGCGTCTCGGGCCCGACCATGACATTCCGGCCGTGCTGCTCACCGAGTTGACGGCCCTCTACGCCTCCAACCGGGAGTTCCACGCGCTCAGCGGGGACTTTCCGGATGCCGACGACGTCCGGCCGGAGCAGGTGGCGGCGGCCTTGGCCGACGATCTGGCGCATCCGGACGCCGAGGTGCTGCTGGCGCGGTCCGAGGGGCGGCTCGTCGGGGTCGTGGCCACCCTCGCCCGTCATCCCGATCCGGCGGACCCCGATCCATGGATCGGTCTGCTGATGGTGGACGCACGGGTCCACGGCAAGGGGCTAGGGCGGCGGATCGCGCAGGCCGTGGAGGAGCGGCTCCGGCGGGACGGCCGGGACGCCGTGCGGCTCGCCGTGCTCGACGCCAACCCCAAGGGGCTCGCCTTCTGGACCGCGTTGGGCTACGAGGTGATCGACCACCGCGCCGACCGCGCGCTCGCCCGTCCCTGCAGTGTCCTGCGCAAGCGGCTCACCGGGTGACGTTCCGCGCCCCAACGGCGCTGTTGCGAGTAGGGAGTTGACCCACTCCCGGGCGTCCGGATAACGGATCCGATGACCCGTTATTTGGCTACAAACACGTAAAGTCTTGTCGGTGCTCTGTCAAACAGGGTGGTCGGAATGCCAGTCTCTCCCCGCCGCCGCAACTCTGTGCCCCACCTGTGCCTCCACCTATGAGGCCCGTCCTGCGCCTCCACCCGAGGCCAGTGAAGAAGGAGACCGAGTGAGACTGCAGTCCCCCACTCCCCGGACCACCGCCCTGCGCACCGCCGCCCTGATCGGCTCGGCGGCGATGGTCGTGCTCGCGATGCAGAACGGCGCCGCCACCGCGGCCCCCGAGAAGGTCAACGGCGCCACCGCCCTCCCCCTGACCGCCTCCGCCCGCACCGTCGCGATCGCCTCCGCCCAGGACGCCGCCCCGGCGACCGCCCGCGAACTGGGCCTCGGCGCGCAGGAGAAGCTGGTCGTCCGGGACGTCGTCAAGGACGCCGACGGCACGGTCCACACCCGCTACGAGCGCACCTACGCCGGCCTCCCCGTCCTCGGCGGCGACCTGGTCACGCACGTCGCGAAGAGCGGCTCCCTCAAGAGCGTCAGCAAGGCGACCGGCGCCCGCATAGCCCTGGCCTCCACCGACGCCGCGATATCCGCCACCTCCGCGCGGAAGTCCGCCCTGTCCGCCGCGGCGCACGGCACCTCCGCCACGGCCCGCAAGGTCGTCTGGGCCGGCGACGGCAAGCCTGTCCTGGCCTACGAGTCGGTCGTCAAGGGCCTCCAGCACGACGGCACTCCGAGCGAGCTGCACATCGTCACCGACGCCACCAGCGGCAAGAAGCTGTACGAGTACGAGGCCATCGAGACCGGCACCGGCACCAGCCGGTACAGCGGCACGGTGACGCTCGGCACCACCGCCTCCGCCTCCGGCGGCTACGACCTCACCGACTCCGGCCGCGGTGGCCACAAGACGTACGACCTCAACGGCGGTACGACCGGCACCGGCACCCTCTTCCACGACGCCGACGACGTGTGGGGCGACGGCACGGTCACCAACCGCCAGACCGCCGCCGTCGACGCCGCCTACGGCGCCGCCGTCACCTGGGACTTCTACAAGACCGCGTTCAACCGCAACGGCATCGCCGGCGACGGCAGGGCCGCCTACTCGCGCGTCCACTACGGCAACGCCTACGTCAACGCCTTCTGGTCCGACAGCTGCTTCTGCATGACGTACGGCGACGGCACCGCCAACGCCGACCCGCTCACCTCGCTCGACGTGGCCGGCCACGAGATGAGCCACGGTCTGACCGCGGCCACGGCGAAGCTCAACTACAGCAAGGAGTCCGGCGGCCTGAACGAGGCCACCTCGGACATCTTCGGCACCTCGGTGGAGTTCTTCGCGAACAACTCCTCCGACCCCGGTGACTACCTCATCGGCGAGAAGATCGACATCAACGGCAACGGCACCCCGCTGCGCTACATGGACAAGCCCAGCAAGGACGGCGGCTCCGCCGACTACTGGTCGAGGACGGTCGGCCGGCTCGACGTGCACTACTCGTCGGGCGTCGCCAACCACTTCTTCTACCTGCTGTCCGAGGGCAGCGGCGCGAAGACGATCAACGGGGTGTCCTACAACTCCCCGACGTACGACGGCTCCACGGTCACCGGCATCGGCCGGGCCAAGGCATACCAGATCTGGTACAAGGCCCTGACCACGTACTTCACATCGACCACCGACTACGCCGGCGCCCGCACCGGCACCCTTCAGGCCGCGGCCGACCTCTACGGGTCGGGCAGCGCGGAGTACAACGCCGTGGCGGCCGCCTGGAAGGCCGTGAACGTCAAGTAGACGCCGCGCGGCCGAGGCCGTACGGACGGCCCCGCGCCCCAATTGGGGCGCGGGGTCACGGCTTTCCCTCTCCGTACAGCCAGGCGTCCCAGATCGGGTCCCAGTCCTCGTCCGGGGCCATGTCCTCCACGTAGTCCGTGAAGTCCTCCGTGTCCGCCGTGCCGTGGCGGTGCCGGGTCGGCCAGCCCTGGAGGATGTCGTAGAAGGTGTCGTCGCCCACGGTCTGGCGGATCTTGTGGAGGACCATCGCGCCTCGCTGGTAGACGGGATCCGAGGAGATCTCCGAGGCGTCCGGTGGCTCGGCGGGCGGGAAGGCCCAGAGGTCCTTGTACTCCTTCTCGCCGTGCGCGTAGAGGTCGTCGAAGGTCTCCTGGGCGGTCGCGCCGTCGTGGTCCTCGTCCCAGAGCCACTCCGCGTAGGTCGCGAAGCTCTCGTTGAGCCACATGTCCTGCCAGGTGCGGGGGGTGACCGAGTCGCCGTACCACTGGTGGGCGAGTTCATGGACGAGGAGTTCGATGACGGGGGCGCCGGGGAAGACGGGCCGGTTCTGGGTCTCCAGGGCGTACTCGGCGTCCTCGGGGCGGTCGACGATCGCGCCGGTGGAGGAGAAGGGGTAGGGGCCGAAGTTCTCCTCGGCCCACTCCATGACCTCGGGCAGGCGGGCGAGGACGGTGCGGCTCGCCCCGTCGACCGACGGGTCCACGGCGACGTAGACCGGCAGTCCGTCGCGGGTGGTGGAGCGCCGGACGGTGTAGCGGCCGATGGCGAGGGTGGCGAGGTAGCTCGCCATGGGCTCGCCGGTGTGCCAGACGAAGGTGGTGCGCCCGCCGGTGGTCCGCTCGCTTCTCAGCTCCCCGTTGGAGACGGCCGTCAGCCCCTCGGGGACGGTCACCGTGAGGTCGTAGGCCGCCTTGTCGGACGGGTGGTGGTTGCCGGGGAACCAGGCCATGGATCCGGTCGGCTCGCCGAGCGCGAGGGCGCCGTCGGCGGTGCGCAGCCAGCCCTCCCGTGTGCCGTCGGGGTCGGTGATGGCCGCCGGGTGGCCGGAGTAGCGGACGGTGACCTCGAAGTCGTCCCCGTCGTCGAGGCCGCCGGTCGGGCGGACGGTCAGTTCCTGGCCGTCGCGCGTGGTGCGGGCGGTGCGCCCGTCGACGGTGACCCGCTCGACGTCCAGGCCCTTGAGGTCGAGATGGAACGCGGAGAGGTCCTCGGTGGCGCGGGCGGTGAGGGTGGCGGTGCCGGTGAGGAGGGCGGTGGCGGGGTCGTAGGCGAGGGTGAGGCCGTAGTGCGCGACGTCGTAACCGCCGTTGCCCAGCTTCGGGAAGTACGGGTCGTCCACGCCCGCGGCGCCGCTTCGCGGCCCGCCGTCGCCGTCGCACGCGGTGAGCGCGAGCGCGAGGAGAGCGGCGACGGCCGGGACAAGGCGCGCGGATCGGGACATGTCAGGGATCCTACGGGCGTGATCGCCGCGGCGGACGTGACACCATCGCGTACGTGCTCGACATCGGCTACGCCCTCTCCAACCGTTTCCCCGATCCGCCGCAGACGGACTACCGTCGCGCGGATGTGCGCGCGCTGCGGCACGACCTGTTCTGCGGAGACGTCTATCTCGCCGACACCGAGAAGGACACCGAGCTGTCCACAGCCTGGGGATGGGTGCCGGTGCTGGACTTCGCGTGGGCGCTGTGCGACATCGTGGAGCAACTGGACCGGGATCCGGCGGGCTCCCGCGCCTCCCGCCCGCAACACGCCGAGCTGGACTTCACCGAATCCACCGACCGCATGCTCTTCGAGCGCCGCTTCGGCTGGGTGGACATCGAGGCCGACTGGATGCCCGCCGAGGAACCCCCGCTCAGCTTCTCGCACGCCGAACTGCGGCGCGAGGCGCGGGACTTCCTGCACGACCTGCTCGCCGACCTGATCGACCTGCACGAGGACCTGGGGGAGAACCCGGCGATCTGGACCCTCCAGGCGAAGTTCCCGCGCGTGGGCTGAGCGGGCCCCCGGCCGATGAGCCGGGGGCCGAAGCGCCGGCGGACGTCTCAGACGTTGACGCCGAAGTCCTGCGCGATGCCCACCAGGCCGGACGCGTAGCCCTGGCCGACGGCGCGGAACTTCCACTCCGCGCCGTTGCGGTACAGCTCGCCGAAGACCATCGCCGTCTCCGTCGCCGCGTCCTCCGAGAGGTCGTAGCGCGCGATCTCGGCGCCACCGGCCTGGTTGACGATGCGGATGTAGGCGTTGCGGACCTGGCCGAAGTTCTGCGAGCGGTTCTCCGCGTCGTAGATGGAGACCGGGAAGACGATCTTGTCGATGTCCGCGGGGAGGGCGGCGAGGTTGACGTTGATCGCCTCGTCGTCGCCGGCGCCCTCGCCCGTGCGGTTGTCGCCGGTGTGGACGATCGTGTTGTCCGGGGTCTGCTTGTTGTTGAAGAAGACGAAGTGGGCGTCGGAGTAGACCTTGCCCTGGGCGTTGACCGCGATCGCGGAGGCGTCGAGGTCGAAGTCCGTGCCGGTGGTGGTGCGGACGTCCCAGCCGAGGCCCACGGTGACGGCGGTCAGGCCCGGAGCCTCCTTGGTGAGCGAGACGTTGCCACCCTTGGACAGGCTTACAGCCATTGTTGGGAGTCCCTTCCCTCGTTGCGTACGGGCTGCGTACGGCTTCGTACGGCACGAAGCTACAGCTACCCCTATGAACGCGGAGAAGGGCGTGCAAGGTTCCAGCTCTCTTTACTTTCTTTACTCGAGCCGCTCTTTGCCGAGCCGCGCCTCGCATATTCGCGTGACGTGGACCGGACAGGGCGGGACCATAGGGGGCATGTCTGGTCCGTACGTCATCCGTGGCTCCGTCTCCCTGCCCGAGGCCGAGCTCATGTGGCGTTTCTCGCGGTCGTCCGGGCCGGGTGGGCAGCACGTCAACACCAGCGACTCCCAGGTGGAGCTGCGCTTCGACCTGGCGAGCACGGAGGCGCTGCCCGAGGTCTGGAAGCAGCGGGCGCTGGAGAGGCTGGCCGGCCGTCTCACCGACGGCGTGATCTCCGTACGCGCCTCCGAGCACCGCTCGCAGTGGCGCAACCGCGAGACCGCCGCCGTCCGCCTGGCCGCGCTGCTTGCCGAGGCCACCGCCCCGCCGCCCAAGCCCCGCAGGCCGACCCGCGTCCCGCGCGGCATCAACGAACGCCGCCTGCGCGAGAAGAAGCAGCGCTCCGAGACCAAGCAGGGCCGCTCGCCGCGCAACTGGAGCTGACGCTCGCCCCTGTCACACCGGACAGCCGCGCTGACGGTGTCAGTCGAGGTCCAGCACGCCCACCGTCTGGTCGCCCGCGGTCTCGCCGGTCTCGCGGAAGCCGAGGCTCCGGTAGAAGCCGCCGGGGCCGGTCGGGCCGGGGTGCCAGGAGACGTGGAGCCGGTTGCCGCCCCGCGCGCGGATCAGGGCCGCGACCGACTCGACCGCGTAGCGGCCGTAGCCCCTGCCCTGTTCCCCGGCGGCGATGTTCAGGCGCCAGAGGCCGGAGCGGTGCTCGGTGCCGTCGCCGTGCCAGTCGATGTCGAGGAAGGCCATCAGGAAGCCGACCGGCCGCTCGCCGTCGACGATCAGCCGGGGCCAGGCGACGCCCGGCGGATGCGCGTACGCCTCGGCGAGGGAACGGATCACGGGTGCGACCGCGTGCTCCTGGTCGGGGCGGACCCGGATCCCGGTGGCCGCGTCGAAGTTCACCGGGGTGACCTCCTCCAGGCGGAGTGCCGATGCCGGGCCGAGTCCTGATGCGATCATGCGGGCACCCTAAGCAGCGGCCACGCACGCGTGCGACCGGTTATCGACCGAGGCGAGGGCGACGGACACCGCCGGGAACAGCCGAACGCCGACGCGAGGGCCGCCGGGGACAGCGGACCGCCGACGCGAGGGCCGCCGGGGACAGCGGACCGCCGATGCGAGGGCCGCCGGGGACAGCGGACCGCCGATGCGAGGGCCGCCGGGGACAGCGGACCGCCGATGCGAGGGCGCCCGCGGAGAGCCGACCGCCGACGGGCGGGCGCCCGGGGACAGCCAACCGCCGATGCGAGGGCCGCCGTAACAGCCGGTTGCCGAAGCGACGCCCCCCGCGGAAAGCCGACCGCTGACTCGACGCCCCCTGTGGAAAGCCGACCGCCGACGCGCCCCCCGGGCGGGGACAGCCAGCCGCCGACGCGACGCCCCCCGGGCGGGGACAGTCGACCGCCGACGCGACGCCCCCGGGGACAGTCGGCCGCGGAAGCAGTCCGTCAGCCCAGCTGCCGGTACTGGCCCCGGAAATCGTCCCAACTGCCGGTACTGGCCCCGGAAATCGTCCGTCAGCCCAACTGCCGGTATCGGCCCCGGAAATACACCAGTGGGCCGCCCTCCGCGCTCGGTACGTCTGCCGTCAGTACCCGGCCGATCACGAGGGTGTGGTCGCCCGCGGGGACCCGCTGTTCCGTGCGGCACTCCAGGGTGGCCAGCGCGCCGCCCACCAGAGGCGCGCCGGTCGCCTTCCCGCGCGCGTAGGCGATGTCCTCGAAGAGCAGGCGGTCGCTGATGCGGCCCTTCATGGCGAAGCGGCCCGCGATGTGGCGCTGGCTCTCCGAGAGGACCGACACGGCCCACAGGGGCTGTTCGAGGAGCAGGTCGTCCATGCGGGAGCCCTCGCGCAGGCTCACCATGACCAGGGGCGGGTCGAGGGAGACGGAGACGAACGCGGTGGCCGTCATGCCGACGTCCTCGCCGAGCGGCGCGGCGGGGTCGTCGGGGTCCAGCGGCGGCTCCTGCGCGGTCACCAGGACCACACCGCCGGCCAGCCGGGCCATGGCGGCACGGAACTCGTCGTTGCTCACCCCCTCAGCATGCCCGGAGGCGGCGGAGGGCGGCGTCGGTACGGCCGGAGGCACGGCGGGGGGAGTCGTCAGCACGCCCGAAACGCTAGTCTCCGCCCCGCACGGCACGCATCGGACCTCTGGCCGAGCGGAGTCCTAGGACCCCGGTCCGACCGCGGTCCGAGGCCCTTGCGGCGCTGTTCCGACGACCTTCGGGTGACCTTCCGACGAGACCGGGCCCGGAATGGTCGGGGGATGCCGCATACTCGCACAGTGTGCGTTCAGTAATCGCACAGGAAACACGCGGTAAGCGCAGAAACTCCACTCAATTGTTCACGTTTTCATGTGACTTGAGTCACAAGAGCCAGGAATTGTTGACCCTGTGTACCGAGTGAGCAGCGCGCTGTGATTCAGTGGCTGGGACGCTGCAGGGACGGTACGCCGTAGACAACCCTTGATTCGCTGCGAAGTCTCGGGGGGAGGGCGAGCATGGAGACCGAGTCGGAGCCGTACGTCCGTCTTGCGTCCCTGCGACAGCTGCACCAGGTCATGGCCGACATGAACACGGCCCGCAGCCTGGCGGACACACTGCAGACGGTCGCCGACGGCGTGGTCTCCGCGCTCGGCTACGAACTCGCGGCCGTGAACCTCGTCCGTGCCGACGGCGACCTCGTGGTCGCCGCCCTCTCCGGCAACCCCGCCGCCGAGGCCCTCATCACCGGCCGGGCCGGCTCCCGCGAGTCCTGGGAGCGCCGGCTGAACATGGGCGAGCGCTGGGGCGATCTGGTGTTCATCCCGCACACCGAGGGCTGGGTCCTCGACGACGACGACGTCCCGCAGTGGTACACCGACGGGCCCGCGCCCCGCTTCGAGGACGAGTGGCACCCCAGCGACCGGCTCTTCGCCCCCATGTACACGCCGTCCGTGCCGGGCGGCTCCGGCGGTGAGCTGATCGGCGTGCTGTCCGTGGACCGCCCGCGCAACGGCCGGCTGCCGGGCGCGTGGGGCCGCGAGGCGCTCCAGATGTACGCGTTCCAGGCCGCCATCGCCATCAGCAACGCGCGTCTACGTGCGAACATGCAGCGCGCCCTGGTCCGCCTGGAGCGCGAGCAGCAGGCCCTGCGCGCCAGCGAGGAATCCTTCCGGCAGGCCTTCGAGTACGCCCCCTCCGGCATGGCGATAGCCGAGATGGGCGGCGAACAGCACGGGCGCATACTCCGCACCAACGACGCCCTGTGCCGGCTGCTCGGCCGCCCCGCTTCCGCGATGCGCCGCTACTCCTTCTCCGACCTCGTGCACCCGGAGGACATAGGCACCCTGCTGCGCACCTCCGCCGAGGGCGGCCGCGCCGAGCTCCGCCTCGGCCGCCGGGACGGCACCTACGTCTGGGTCAGCCTCCGCAACTCCGTCGTCGCCGACGCCGCCGACGGGCCCCGCTTCCTCCTCACCCACGTCGAGGACATAGAGGAACGCAAGCGCCGCGAGCTCCAGCTCGCCCACCGCGCCTCCCACGACTCCCTCACCGGCCTGCCGAACTCCGCCGAACTGCGCTCCCGGCTCTCCGCCCGGCTCTGCCAGCGCCCGCAGTCCACCCACCCGGCCGCCGTCGACGCGTTCGACTCCCACGACGCCGCCTACGGGCACGCCGCGCACGACGCCAACGGCCACGGCTTCGACTTCCGGCCCGCCGGCTTCGGCACCTACGACGGTTACGACCACCACGTCCACACCATCGCCCCCGAGGACCTCCAGGACGACGGCACCAAGGGGCTCGCGGTGCTCTTCTGCGACCTCGACGGCTTCAAGTCGATCAACGACCGGTTCGGCCACAACGCGGGCGACGCCGTCCTCATCGAGGTCGCCCGGCGGCTGTCCCGGGCCGTCCGTGACGGCGACACCGTGGCGCGGCTCGGCGGCGACGAGTTCGTGATCCTCGCCGACGGCCTCGGCCGGGCGGACGCGCAGGACCTCGCCGTACGCCTGCGCAACGAGATCATCCAGCCCATCCGCGCCGAGGGCCGGGCCGTCCGGGTGGGCGCCAGCTTCGGCATCGGGTGGGCCCACTGCGGCATGACGGCGGACGAAGTGCTGAAGTCGGCCGACGAACGGATGTACGTCGAGAAACGATCTCGTCCCAAACAGCACCGACGCGCCGGATGACCCGCAGGTCAGGGAGCTGAAGCGATCCGAGTCACCCGTTCGGGTGCGTGGGAGCGGGTAGGCTCGCACTTCGCCACACGTATTTGAAGACGTACCGCATCCACCCTGCACCTGTTGAGGAGTCGAAAGGATGACGCCCGGCAACAACGGCGCGAGCACGCCCGAGGACGACGACCCGTTCGGCTACCTCTACGCCGACGGACAGGCCAACGGAGCCCAGCCGCCCTCCGGGGGCTACGGCTACCCGAACTCGGTCAGCCGGGTGCGGACGGTCGGCGAGCGCCAGTACGGCGGCCCGCAGCAGCAGTACGCCCAGCCCGGCCAGCAGGCCGGAGTGCCGCACCAGCAAGGCGCGTACGGGCAGCCGAACGCGCACTACGCGGCGCCGGAGAGCTTCGCCGGGGGCGGCGGTGCCTCGACGACCCGCCAGCAGCAGGTGCCGTCGGGCGGCCGCCGCGGCCCCAACACCAAGGGCCTGCTGATCGGCGCGGTCGCGGTGGTCGCCGCGGTCGTGATCGGCATCGCGATCGCCATGACCAACGGCAACACGGACAAGGAGAGCAAGGGCGGCGGCACGTCGACGTCCCCGAGCACCGCCCCGAGCGCCTCCCCGAGTGAGTCGAGCACGAGCGAGGCGAGTGGGGACGAGCTGCCGAAGATCGACGCGAAGGCGCTCCGCTTGGAGGGTTCCGCCACAACGGCCTCGGACGTCCAGGGCGCCAAGGCTGGCGGCGGCGTCTACGTGGCCGGGTTCAATCAGGTCGGAGCCGCGCTCACCTGGACGGCCAACGCCATTCCCGAGTCGGGGAAGTACACGCTCTACGTTGCCTACGGCGTTCCTGGCAAGGACTCCAACGCCACGATCACGGTCAACGGCACGGCCCAGACCAGGCCCGTCAACATGGCGAACTTCGCGAAGGCCCCGGCGGGCGACTACGCGAAGGGCTGGACCTCCACCTGGGTCAACATCGAGCTGACCAAGGGCACCAACACGATCAAGATCTCCTGCGAGCAGGGCAACACCTGCGACGCCAACATCGATCAGCTCTGGCTCGAAAAGGGCTGGAAGAACTGACCCTCAGGCCGCGCTGACCTCCCCGGTCACCGTCACCCGGTTCAGCAGCTCTCCGTAGGCCGTCGGGTCGAACTCGCCGGCCGTCGGGGAGAGGACCGTCGCCGTGGACAGGGCTACCGCCCGGGTCAGGCGGGCGGGCCAGGGGAGGTTGGTCACCAGGCCCGACAGGAGGGCCGCGGAGACCGTGTCGCCGGCGCCTGTCGGGTTGCCCGATACACGAGTTGGTGGGGTGGCTCGCCAGGTGCCCTCCGGGGTTGCGGCGATCAGGCCCCCGGGGCCCAGGGAGGCCACCACCGCGCGTGCTCCGCGCCGACGGGCGTCCTGGACGGCCCGGGTCGGCTCGTGCGAACCCGTCAGTTCCGCCAGTTCGTCCGCGTTCGGCTTGATGATGTCCGGGCGGGCGGCCACGGCCCGGCGCAGTGCCTCGCCGCTCGTGTCCAGGAGGACCGGCGTGCCCGCGGCCCGGGCCGTGCGGATCAGCCCCGCGTACGCCCCCACCGGCACCCCCGGCGGCAGGCTGCCGCACAGGGCGACCGCCTCGGCGCCGGCCACCAGATCCTCGTAGACCTCCTGGAAGGCGGCCCACTCGGCGGTCCCGATCGAGGGTCCCGGCTCGTTCAACTGGGTGGTGTCACCGGTGAGTTCGTCGACCACGGCGATCGTGCGTCGGGTCGCGCCGGATATCGGGACCAGGGCGTTCGTCAGCCCGGGGACCGTCGCCAGCCGTGCCTGGACGGCCTCGCCCGTCGCCCCGCCCGCGAAGCCGGTGGCCGTCACCTCATGGCCGAGCGCGGCCAGCACCCGGGCCACGTTCAGCCCCTTGCCGCCGGGCCGTTCCATGACGTCCGACACCCGGTGCGAGGTGCGCGGCCGCAGGGACCGTACGCGATAGGTGATGTCGAGAGCGGTGTTCAGTGTGACCGTGAGGATCACCTGGTGGACCTCCCCCGATTCCGTGTTCGTCACTTTGCCGGGGCCCGATCATGCCAAAGAGACGGCGACCGGCCCAGCCTCGGGTCGGTCACCGTCTGATGAAGCCGTCCGACGAAGAACGGGACGTTTCAGTCCAGTTGGGGATCGACCACCCAGTCGCCCTGCCGCATCACGCCCTTGACGTCGAAGTTCTCGTCGAGAAGGACCAGGTCGGCGTACTTGCCGGGCTCCAGGGAGCCGATCCGGTCGTCCAGGCCGAGCAGCCGGGCCGGGTTGGCCGACAGGGCCGCCACCGCGTCCTCGACCGGCAGCCGGTCGATGGTCACCGCCCGCTTGAACGCCCGGTCCAGGGTGAGGGTCGAGCCCGCGATCGAGCCGCCCTCCACGAGGCGTGCCACGCCGTCCGCCACCTCGACCTCCAGCGGGCCCAGCATGTAGCGGCCGTCGCCGAAGCCCGCCGCGTCCATCGCGTCGGTGATGAACGCGACCCGGTCCGCGCCCGCGTGATGGAACGCCAGCTCCAGGGCCGCGGGGTGCAGGTGTGTGCCGTCGTTGATGAGCTCGACGGTGACCCGCTCGTCCTCCAGCAGGGCCGCGATCGGGCCGGGAGCGCGGTGGCCGAGCGCCGGCATCGCGTTGAAGAGGTGCGTGGCGACGGTGGCGCCCGCGTCGATCGCCTCCACGGTCTGCTCGTACGTCGCGTCCGTGTGCCCGATCGCCGCGATGACGCCGTGCTCGGCGAGGAGCCGTACGGAGTCGATGCCGCCCGGCAGTTCGGTGGCCAGGGTGACCATCGTGGCGTGGCCGCGCGCGGCGTCGATCAGCTTGCGGACGTCCGCCGGTGCGGGGTGGCGCAGCAGTTCCTCGGAGTGCGCGCCCTTGCGGCACGGCGAGATGAAGGGGCCCTCGAAGTGGATGCCGGCGATGTCGCCCTGCTCGGCGAGCTCGGACAGGAGGCCGGCGCGGTGGACCAGGAAGTCCATCTCGCCGGTGACGGTGGAGGCGACGAGGGTGGTGGTGCCGTGGAGGCGGTGGGTGTGGATGCCCTTGATGACGTCGTCCACGGAGCCCGAGGTGAAGGAGGCTCCGCCGCCGCCGTGGTTGTGGATGTCCACGAAGCCTGGGACCAGGTAGTGGCCGGTCGCGTCGATCATCCGGGCGTTCTCCGGGGTGTCCGCGGAGATGTACTTGCCCTCCACGGTGAGATGCCCGCCCTTGGCGACCCCGGTGGGCAGGACCACGTGGGCGCCGGAGAGCACCAGAGGGGTTCCGGCCGTCGCGGGGTGCGGGTGCGTCGTGGTGTCTCGCGCAGTTCCCCGCGCCCCTGGGGGGGTTGCCATTAGGGAGTTGCCTCCTTGAGGTTCGTCGAATTGAGGAGATCCCAGGCCAGTAGTCCTGCGCCTCGGCATCCCGCTGTGTCGCCCAGAGCTGCGGGGACGATCTCCGGCAGCTTCTGGAAGGTGACCCGTCGCCGGACCGCGTCCCGCAGTGGTGTGAACAACGTTTCCCCCGCCTCGGCGAGCCCGCCACCGATGACCAGCGTGCGCGGGTCCAGCAGGGTGAGGGCGGTGACGAGGCCGTCGGCGAGGGCGTCGACCGCCTCCTGCCAGACCCGGACGGCGTTCGGGTCGCCGGACGCGACGGCCTTGGCGCAGTCGGCGGCGTCCGCCTCCGGGTCCCCGGACGCCTCGGCCCATGCCTCGCTGACCGCCGCGGCCGAGGCGAACCGCTCCAGGCAGCCGCGCTGCCCGCAGGGACAGGCGGGGCCGTTCCGCCGTACGACGACATGGCCGATCTCGCCCGCGAAGCCGTGCGCGCCCGCCTCCACCCGGCCGTCGACGCCGATGGCGCCCGCGATGCCCGTGCCGAGGGCCACGAACAGGAAGCGGTCGGCGCCCCGGGCCGCGCCGACGCGGCCCTCGGCCAGGCCGCCGGTGCGGACGTCGTGTCCGAGGGCCACCGGGCTGCCGTCCAGCCGCTCGGCGAGCAGGTCCCGCAGGGGTACGTCCCGCCAGCCGAGGTTCGCCGAGTAGGCCGCCGTGCCCCGGGCCTCGTCGACGATCCCCGGGACCGCGACGCCGGCGGCGGCCGCGGGTTCGCCCAGGTGCCCGGCGCCGTACGCGCGCAGCTCGGCGGCGAAGTCCAGGATGGCGGCGACCACCGCGTCGGGGCCGCGCTCGCGTCCGGTGGCCCGGCGGGCCTGGTGCAGCAGAGCGCCGTCCGCGCCGACCAGGGCGGCCTTCATCCCGGTGCCGCCCACGTCGAGGGCGATGACATGTCTCACGGGGGACAGTGTGGCCCGAGGACCCGCAAGAGGTCTAGTCCACTTGCGTGGTGTAGACCTTATTCCGTTATACGGACCCCGGGTGTGGATCAGCGGGGTCCGATCACAGGCAGAAGCGACACAAGCGACAGAAGTGACAGGGGAGACAGCGGTGCAGCGGCGGGCCATGCGGGCGCGGACAGGGACGATCGCGGTGGTGTCCGCGCTGGGAATGACGGCGGTCCTCGGCGGCTGCGGCGTGACCGGGAGCGACGGCGACACCACCCTGACCCTGGTCGCCGCCGACTACGGCGACAGCGCGGCCAACAGCTCCGAGAAGTACTGGGCGAAGATCGTCGACGCGTACGAGGAGAAGCACCCCGACGTCCACGTCGAGGTCACCGTCCGCTCCTGGAACGACGTCGACCGCGAGGTCCGCCGGCTGGTCGACGCCGGCAAGGCGCCCGACATGGCGCAGATCGGCGCCTACGCCGACTACGCGGCCGAGGGCCGCCTCTACAAGGCCGGCGAGCTGCTCTCCATCCCCGTCCAGGCCGACTTCGTCTCCCAGCTCTCCAAGGCCGGCGAGGTCAACGGAACCGAGTACGGCATGCCCTTCGCCGCCTCCACGCGGCTGCTGTTCTACAACAAGACCCTCTTCGACCGGGCCGGGCTGAAGCCCCCCACCACCTGGGCCGAGCTCGCCTCCGCCGCCGCCAAGCTCAAGGACGAGGGCGTGACGTACCCGTACGCCCTGCCCCTCGGCCCCGAGGAGGCCCAGGCCGAGACCATGCAGTGGCTGCTGAGCGGCGGGGGCGGCTACACCTCGCTCGTCGGGGGCTACAGCATCGACTCCGACGAGAACGTCGACACCTTCAGCTGGCTGAAGAACGAACTGGTCGACAAGGGCCTCACCGGCCCGGTCGCGCCCGCCAAGCTGAACCGCGCCGACGCCTTCGCCGCCTTCGCCGCCGGCCGGGTGGGCATGCTCAACGGACATCCCTCGCTGATGAAGATGGCCGCGAAGAAGGGCGTGAAGTTCGGCATGGTGCCGATGCCCGGGAAGAAGGGGCCCAGCCGGTCGACCATGGGCGTCGCCGACTGGATGACCGCGTTCAAGCAGAACGGCCACGCCGAGCAGATCGGCGACTTCCTCGACTTCGTCTACGACGAGGAGAACGTCCTCGCCTTCTCGCGGGAGTACGACCTGCTGCCGGTGACCACCTCCGCCAGCGAGGTCATGGCCTCCGCCGCCGAGGACCAGGACCTCAAGCCGTTCCTCGACGAGCTGGCGCTGTCCGAGCTGTACCCCGTGGGGCGGACGTCCTGGGCGGCGGTCAGCGCGGACGTGAAGAAGCGGATCGGCTCCGCCGTGGCCCCGGGGGGCAGCCCGGCGTCGGTGCTGAGCGAGTTGCAGACCGAGGCGATGACGGCGGACAGCTCCGCCACCGGGTGAGCTAGCGTGCGGGTATGGAGCTGGAGCGGATTCTCGCCATGGAGCGGCGCAGTTTTGCCGGTCCGGGCGCCAAGGAGCGGGCCATACGGGAAGAGCTGGGGCTCGCTCCCGTGCGCTACTACCAGCTGCTGAACGCGCTGCTGGACGACCCTCGGGCGCTGGCCATGGACCCGGTTACGGTCAATCGGCTGAGGAGAGTCCGGGAGACCCGGCGTTCGGAGCGATGACCCCTCTATGGTCGAACCCATGGGAACTCTGCCTACTCCCGTCACCTCCGCCGGGCGCGACGCCCTCGACGCCCTTCTCGCGCGGCCCCGGTCCGCTCTGATCGCCCTCGACTTCGACGGGACCCTCGCGCCCATCGTCGAGGATCCCGAGAGCGCCCGGGCCCATCCCGATGCCGTGCCCGTGCTGGCCTCGCTCGCGCCACACGTCGCCGCCGTCGCCGTCGTGACCGGGCGGCCCGCCGACGTCGCCGTGCGCCACGGGGGGTTCGGCGGGGTCGGCGGCCTGGAGCGGCTGCATGTGCTCGGGCACTACGGGGCCGAACGATGGGACGCCCGCACCGGGGAGATCACCGCCCCCGACCCGCATCCCGGTGTCGCCGCCGTCCGCGAGGAGCTGCCCGGCGTCGTCGAGGGCACCGGGGTGTGGGTCGAGGAGAAAGGGGGGCGGGCCATCGCCGTGCACACCCGCAGGGCGCCCGATCCCCAGGGGGTGTTCGACGCGCTCCGCGAGCCCCTGACCGCCCTCGCCGCCCGGCACGGACTGGTCGTCGAGCCGGGGCGGATGGTGCTGGAGCTGCGGCCGCCCGGGATGGACAAGGGCGTCGCGCTGACCCGGTTCGTACGGGAGGTCGGCGCCGGGGTCGTCGTCTACGCCGGGGACGATCTCGGGGACCTGCCCGCCTTCGCCGCCGTGGAGAAGCTGCGGTCCGACGGCGTGCCCGGGCTGCTCGTGTGCAGCGGCAGCGCCGAGGTCACCGAACTGTCCGAACGCGCCGACCTGGTCGTCGACGGCCCGGCCGGGGTCGTCGCACTGCTGCGGGACCTCGCCGCTCAGCTCGGCTGAATCGCGCGCAGCGCCTCGAGCTGGTCCAGGAACCACTGCGCCGGGGGCAGGGCCGTCGCCGCCGCCGCGAGTCTCTTCGAGCGTTCGGCGCGCTCCTCCGGCTTCATCGTCAGGGCCTCGTGGAGCGCGTCGGCCGTCTCCAGGATGTCGTAGGGGTTCACCACGATCGCGTCGTCGCCCAGCTCCCAGTACGCCCCCGCCTCCCGCGACAGCACCAGCGCGCAGCCCCCGTCCGACACCACCGGGACCTCCTTGGCGACCAGGTTCATGCCGTCCCGGATCGGGTTGACGAGGGCCACGTCCGCGAGGCGGTACGCGGCGAGGGAGCGGGCGAAGTCGTCCTTGAGGTTCAGCAGGACCGGGGTCCAGCCCGGGGTGCCGTAGCGCTCGTTGATCTCCTGCGCCACTCGCGCCACCTCGGCCGTGTAGTCGCGGTAGACGGCCAGGTCCTGGCGGGAGGGGTAGGCGAAGGCCACATGGACGACCCGCTCGTGCCACTCCGGGTGGTCCTCCAGGAGCTGCCGGTACGCCAGCAGGCCCCGCACGATGTTCTTCGACAGCTCCGTGCGGTCGACCCGGACGATCGTCCTGCGGTCCCCCTCGCCGCCGATCTCCTCCCGCAGCTCCGCGATCCGCTCCTCCACGTCCGGCTGGTGGGAGCGGGCGCGCAGGAACTCGGCGTCGGCGCCGAGCCCGTACACACCGATCCGGGTCCTGCGCACCGGAGGGACGCCGTCACGCAGGTGTTCGACGGTCTTGACCGGGTCGCCCGCCGGCCAGCTCAGGGTGATGTCGCCCCGGCCGGTGGCCTCGGCGCAGGCCATGAAGGCACGCGCCCAGCGATAGGTCAGGAAGCCGAGCTGGTCCGCACCGAGCATCCCCCACACGAGCTGCCCGCGGATGTCCTCCGGGAGGATCTCGAAATACTCCACCGGCGCCCACGGCGTGTGCGAGAAGTGACCGATGCGCAGGTCGGGGCGCAGGTCACGGAGCATCCCGGGGACCAGACAGAGGTGGTAGTCCTGGACGAGGACGGCCGCGCCCGGCGCCGCCTCCTGCGCCAGCGCCTCCGCGAAGGCGCGGTTGTAGCGCTCGTACGACGCCCACCGCCGCCGGAACTCCGCGTCGAAGACCGGCTCCAGCGGGGTCTGGTACAGCATGTGGTTGATGAACCACAGGACGGAGTTGGCGATGCCGTTGTAGGCGTCCTCCAGCACGTCGGCGGGGACGGCCAGCATGCGGGTGCCGGGCTCGGCCACCCCGCGCCGTACCGCCTCCCGGTCGCCGTCGGACAGCGCGGCGCACACCCAGAGCGCGCCGGCCTCCGGCCCGATCGCCGACAGCCCGGAGACCAGCCCGCCCCCGCCGCGTCTGGCCGTGAGCGAGCCGTCCTCCCGCACTCCGTACGAAACCGGGCCGCGATTGGACGCGACCAGCACCTCAGCGCCGTGCGTGGAAGCCATACGCCTCAACTTAGCCCTACCGCGAAACGCTCAAACGTACGGTTCCGCTCGGTGGGCGACCGTATACGGAGACGTACCGGCTTCAGGCCACCTTGCGGGCGGCGTACTCGGCGATCTCCACCATGGGCGGCCGCTCCTCCGTGTCGACGGAGTACGTGCGGGGTTCGAAGCCCTCCTCGCCCCGCTCGAACTGGGTGAGGGAGGGGCGGACGAGGTGACCGCGGGCCAGCCGGAGCTGGGCCGTGCGGTAGATCGCCGCCGCCATCCGGCCCAGCGCCTGCCCGTCCTGGTGACGGTGCTTGCGCACCCCCACGTCGACCTGCGCCAGGGCGTCCAGACCCACCAGGTGCAGGGCGTCCACCAGCATGCCCAGCTCCACGCCGTAGCCGACGGGGAAGGGCAGCTGCTCCAGCAGGCCGCGGCGGGCCGCGTACTCGCCGCCGAGCGGCTGCACGAAACCGGCCAGTTGCGGCCAGTGCATGTTCAGCAGCGGGCGGGCCATCAGCTCGGTCACCCGGCCGCCCTGGCCCGCGGCGCCGGCCAGCGGACGGTCGTACATGCCCTTGACGAGATCCACGCCCGGGTCGGTGAACAGCGGGCCGACGATCCCGGTGACGAAGTCGGAGGAGAACTCCTTCAGGTCGGCGTCGATGAAACAGACGATGTCCCCGGTGGTGACCAGCAGGGACCGCCACAGCACCTCGCCCTTGCCGGGCAGGGCCGGGATGCGCGGCAGGATGTCGTCGCGGTGGACGACCCGGGCACCCGCGGCGGCGGCGACCTCGGAGGTGCGGTCGGTGGATCCGGAGTCGACGACGACGATCTCGTCGACCAGCGGCACCTGCCGCATGAGGTCGTGGCGGATCACGGCGACGATGTCCCCGACCGTCTCCTCCTCGTTCAGCGCGGGGAGCACGACGGACACGGTCTGCCCGGTGGCGCGCTTGGCCGCCATGACCCGATGGAGCGGGCGATCGGCGACGGACCAGGAGCGGGTGGCCAGCCAGCGCTCGACTTCTTCCAGCACAGTCAGCGGCTCCTCACGGGTTGTCTCGCGGTTCGGACGACTCTCTCAACTGTCCTGGCCGTCGGTTACAGTCTTGAACAACGCTGATGACCATCGCATGTCGGTGGATGTCGGCGCCCAAAAAGTTCATACCGCTCATCCAGAGGGGCAGAGGGACACGGCCCGATGAAGCCCCGGCAACCCTCCAGTCGGTTCTCGTAGATCAGTGTTTGATCGTTCCGCGAGGCTCCCGGCTAGGGAAGGTGCCAAATCCGTCTCACGGCGAGGTGCGTCGTGAGGAAGATGAGGAGAAAGGGCCTCGCCTCACATGGCTGCGCAGACTGTTGCAAGCACCACTGATTCCACCGTAGACCTCGGTCCCGCCGCGGCGCTGAGCTGTCGCGAGTGCGGCCACCGCGTGCCGCTCGGCCCGGTCTTCGCGTGCGAGGAGTGTTTCGGCCCGCTCGAGATCGCCTACGACTTCTCCGCGTACGACAGCGAGGAGCTCCGCAAGCGCATCGAGGCGGGCCCCGCGAACATCTGGCGGTACGCGCCGCTGCTGCCGGTCCCGGCCGACGTGGCCGACAAGCCCAACATCAACCCCGGCTGGACCCAGCTCGTCAAGGCCGACAACCTGGCGCGCGAGCTGGGAGTGACCGGCGGGCTGTATGTGAAGGACGACTCCGGCAACCCGACGCACTCCTTCAAGGACCGCGTCGTCGCCCAGGCGCTGGAGGCCGCGCGGGCCTTCGGCTTCACGACCCTCTCCTGCTCCTCCACGGGCAACCTGGCCGGTGCCGTCGGCGCCGCCGCCGCCCGCGCCGGCTTCCGCTCCTGCGTGTTCATCCCGCACGACCTGGAGCAGGGCAAGGTCGTCATGGCCGCGATCTACGGCGGCGAACTCGTCGGCATCGAGGGCAACTACGACGATGTGAACCGCTTCTGCTCGGAGCTGATCGGCGACCCGGCCGGCGAGGGCTGGGGCTTCGTCAACGTCAACCTGCGGCCGTACTACGCCGAGGGCTCCAAGACGCTGGCGTACGAGATCTGCGAGCAGCTCGGCTGGCGGCTCCCCGACCAGCTGGTGGTGCCGATCGCCTCCGGCTCCCAGCTCACCAAGATCGACAAGGGGCTCCAGGAGCTGATCAAGCTCGGGCTCGTCGAGGACCGGCCGTACAAGATCTTCGGCGCGCAGGCCGAGGGGTGCTCGCCGGTGTCGGTGGCCTTCAAGGCGGGGCACGACGTGGTGCGGCCCCAGAAGCCGAACACCATCGCCAAGTCGCTGGCGATCGGCAACCCGGCGGACGGCCCCTATGTGCTCGACATCGCCCGCCGTACCGGTGGTGCGGTGGAGGACGTGACCGATGAGCAGGTCGTGGACGCGATCAAGCTGCTGGCGCGGACCGAGGGGATCTTCGCGGAGACCGCCGGCGGTGTGACGGTGGGTGTGACGAGGAAGCTCATCGAGAACGGTCTTCTCGACCCCACGCTCACGACCGTCGTACTGAACACCGGTGACGGCCTCAAGACCCTCGACGCGGTGGCCGGCACCGGCCTCACCGCCACCATCCGCCCGAACCTGGACTCCTTCCGAGAGGCTGGCCTCGCATGAGCGTCAACGTCCGCATCCCCACCATCCTGCGCACCTACACGGGCGGTCGGGCCGAGGTCTCCGCGGAGGGGGCGACCCTCGCCGAGGTCATCGCCGACCTGGAGAAGAACCACACCGGCATCGCCGCACGGGTGCTCGACGACCAGGGCAGGCTGCGCCGGTTCGTGAACGTCTACGTCAATGACGACGACGTGCGTTTCGAGCAGGGCCTGGAGACGGCGACCCCGGACGGCGCGGGTGTCTCCATCATCCCGGCCGTCGCGGGCGGCTGATCATTACCTTCGGTAACGGGAGTTACCGAGAGTTCATCGAATTGCCCCCTCCGTGAGAGAAGCGGAGGGGGCAATTCTGTGTGATTGAGCGCGGTACAGTTGGGGAACGCGCTCCCGGCCCCCCGGTTGGAAGCCCTTGATTTCTGCCTTACACCCGACAAGAAGTAGCCAAACTGTGCGCTTCTTTCGCGGCTTTTGTTCCCTTTGTGGGGCCCGACTTGACCCGAAGTCAGGGCAATTGTCCCCACATTCCGGGCCTGTCGTGCCCAGAATTCTCGTCCGATTGACCTGTTGCAGACGGCAGTTGGACAGATACATTCAGCCGCGGTCGACGCGTTCCGGCGCACGCCCCCAACCAAGACTGGGGGGTGAGGTCTGACCCGGATCCGCGAAGTGTGGATCTGTGCAAGGGCCAGTAATAGGGGAGTTAGGCATGGCTCAGGGCACCGTCAAGTGGTTCAACGCGGAGAAGGGGTACGGCTTCATCGCGGTCGACGGTGGTGCGGACGTCTTCGTCCACTACAGCGCGATTCAGATGGACGGCTACCGCACCCTGGAAGAGGGCCAGCGGGTCGAGTTCGAGATCTCGCAGGGCCAGAAGGGCCCGCAGGCCGACATGGTTCGCGTCACCGCCTGAACATTCATTTCCGCGAAGGGCCCGCACCCGTCATGGGTGCGGGCCCTTCGCGCTGCCCGGAGCCGGCCGGGGAGCCGCCGACACGTGGGCCGCAGGGGGTCCCTCTGCGAGAGGCGCTTGCACTCGGCAGGGGCGAGTGCTAATCATTGGCGTTAGCACTCTGAAGGTGAGAGTGACAAAGAAGGACCGGGTCGGTGAGGCCCGCAGGCCGGGTGGGGCAAGGAACCACGAGGCAGGCAGGCCGTCCGTCGCGGGCGCGGGCGCGGTCCGAAGGAATCACCCCCAGTCCTGGAGGGACCACTTCACATGGCCAAGATCATCGCGTTCGACGAGGAGGCGCGGCGCGGCCTCGAGCGCGGCATGAACCAGCTCGCGGACGCCGTGAAGGTGACGCTCGGCCCCAAGGGCCGCAACGTCGTCCTCGAGAAGAAGTGGGGCGCCCCCACGATCACCAACGACGGTGTGTCCATCGCCAAGGAGATCGAGCTCGAGGACCCGTACGAGAAGATCGGCGCCGAGCTGGTCAAGGAAGTCGCCAAGAAGACGGACGACGTCGCCGGCGACGGTACGACCACCGCCACCGTCCTCGCCCAGGCGCTGGTCCGCGAGGGCCTTCGCAACGTGGCCGCCGGTGCCAACCCGATGGCTCTGAAGCGCGGTATCGAGAAGGCCGTCGAGGCCGTCTCCGCCGCCCTCCTGGAGCAGGCGAAGGATGTCGAGACCAAGGAGCAGATCGCTTCCACGGCCTCCATCTCCGCCGCCGACACCCAGATCGGCGAGCTCATCGCCGAGGCCATGGACAAGGTCGGCAAGGAAGGCGTCATCACCGTCGAGGAGTCGCAGACCTTCGGTCTGGAGCTTGAGCTCACCGAGGGCATGCGCTTCGACAAGGGCTACATCTCCGCCTACTTCGCGACCGACATGGAGCGTATGGAGGCCGTCCTCGACGACCCGTACATCCTGATCGCGAACTCGAAGATCGCGAACGTGAAGGACCTGCTCCCGCTCCTGGAGAAGGTCATGCAGTCGGGCAAGCCGCTGCTGATCATCGCCGAGGACGTCGAGGGCGAGGCCCTGTCGACCCTGGTCGTCAACAAGATCCGCGGCACCTTCAAGTCCGTCGCCGTCAAGGCCCCGGGCTTCGGCGACCGCCGCAAGGCGATGCTGAACGACATCGCCATCCTCACCGGCGGCGAGGTCATCTCCGAGGAGGTCGGTCTCAAGCTCGAGAACACGACCCTCGACCTGCTGGGCAAGGCCCGCAAGGTCGTCATCACCAAGGACGAGACCACCATCGTCGACGGCGCCGGCTCCTCCGAGCAGGTCGCGGGCCGCGTGAACCAGATCCGCGCCGAGATCGAGAACAGCGACTCGGACTACGACCGCGAGAAGCTCCAGGAGCGCCTGGCGAAGCTCGCGGGCGGCGTGGCCGTCATCAAGGCCGGTGCCGCCACCGAGGTGGAGCTCAAGGAGCGCAAGCACCGCATCGAGGACGCCGTGCGCAACGCCAAGGCGGCCGTCGAGGAGGGCATCGTCGCCGGTGGTGGCGTGGCCCTGCTGCAGGCCTCCCAGGTCTTCGAGAAGCTGGAGCTGGAGGGCGACGAGGCCACCGGTGCCGCCGCCGTCAAGCTGGCCCTCGAGGCCCCGCTGAAGCAGATCGCCGTCAACGCCGGCCTCGAGGGCGGCGTCGTGGTGGAGAAGGTCCGCAACCTGACCCCGGGTCACGGCCTCAACGCCGCGACCGGCGAGTACGTCGACCTGGTCGCCGAGGGCATCATCGACCCGGCGAAGGTGACGCGCTCCGCGCTGCAGAACGCGGCCTCCATCGCCGCGCTCTTCCTCACCACCGAGGCCGTCATCGCCGACAAGCCGGAGAAGGCCGCGGCCCCGGCCGGCGGCGGCATGCCGGGCGGTGACATGGACTTCTGATCGACCTCTGGTTCGATCAACCGTCCTACGGACCGAGGGCGGCACCCACAGCCACGGCTGGGGGTGCCGCCCTCGGGCGTTTTTCGGCTTGAGCTTCCGGGGCTCACTCGGGGCACGCGCCGTCCGTGACGTCCACGTCCAGCATCGCCTTGTCGCCGTGGGGGACAGAGGTGATGTGCAGGCAGAGCGCCGCGTCCGTGCCTGAGCCCGTCACCGTGTACGTCGAGTCGGTCGTGCGGGTCACCGTCGGGCCGTACGAAGGGCCCACGCCCGCCTTCTCGAAGGCGTCGTCGATGTACATGTCGTAGCCGAGCCACTCGTCGACGACCACCGGTTCCGCCTCCAGCCTCGCCGCCGCCTTCCGCGTCGCCTCCCGCAACTCGCCCTCGCTCCACCTCGACTCCTGCCGCAGAAAGATCAGCGCGCCGATCACGAAGGCGAGGGAGAGGAAGATCAGAGCCAGGCCCAGGGGGTTGTTCGGGTTGTAGTAGTACCGGCCCCGCTTTCTGGTGAAGACCGGCTCGTCGTCCCTGCCCTCGCTGCCTCCGCCGCCCCCGCTCGTCATGGGCGTCATCCTGTGCCACCGCGCCACGGGGCGCCAGAGACTTTCCCCCTGTGTCCGCCGCCTCGCCGGATGGGGGACGTGGTCCGTGTCACACCGGCTGGGGGCGGCGGGGCGGAATGGGGGAGGGGCGGGCTCCGTTCTCGTAGGCGTGGTGCATGCGTATGCACATACCGTCCAGTCGCTCACAGAGGAGCCCCCGTGACCCTCACCTCCCCCGAGTCCGCCGCTTCCCGCGCGGCCGAGATTCTCGCCCGGCCCGTGTCCATCAACGGCCTGACCCTTCCGAACCGCATCGTGATGGCGCCCATGACCCGGATGTTCTCGCCGGGCGGCGTGCCCGGTGAGGACGTGCGGTCGTACTACAGCCGTCGCGCCGCCGCCGGTGTCGGTCTGATCGTGACGGAGGGGACGTACGTCGGGCACGACTCGGCGGGGCAGAGCGACCGGGTGCCGCGGTTCCACGGGGAGGAGCAGCTCGCCGGGTGGGCGAAGGTCGCCGACGCCGTGCACGCGGCCGGCGGGAAGATCGTGCCGCAGCTGTGGCACATCGGGATGGTCCGCAAGGAAGGGGAGCCGCCGTTCGCCGACGCTCCCGCCGTCGGCCCCTCCGGGATCCGGCTCGACGGGACCGAGGGCGCCGGTCGGGCCATGACCCAGCGCGACCTCGACGACGTCATCGGGGCCTTCGCCGAGGCCGCTGCCGCCGCCGAGCGGATCGGCTTCGACGGGGTCGAGCTGCACGGCGCCCACGGCTACCTCATCGACCAGTTCCTGTGGGCCGGCACGAACCGCCGTACCGACGCCTACGGCGGTGACATCGCCGCCCGCACCAACTTCGCCGCCGAGATCGTCGCCGCCGTGCGCGAGACCGTCTCCGCCGACTTCCCCGTGATCTTCCGCTACTCGCAGTGGAAGTCCGAGAACTACGACGCCCGGCTCGCCGAGACCCCCGAGGAGCTGGACGCCGTCCTCGCCCCGCTCGCCGCGGCCGGTGTCGACGCCTTCCACGCCTCCACCCGCCGCTACTGGCTCCCCGAGTTCGAGGGCTCGGACCTCAACCTCGCCGGCTGGACGAAGAAGCTGACCGGCAAGCCGGCCATCACCGTCGGCTCGGTCGGCCTCGACGGCGACTTCATCCGCGCCTTCGCGGGCGAGGGCGCGCCGATCGGCAGCCTCGACAATCTCCTCGACCGCCTGGAGCGCGACGAGTTCGACCTCGTGGCGGTCGGGCGCGCGCTGCTCCAGGACCCCGAGTGGGCGGCGAAGGTGCTGGCCGGCCGCTTCGAGGACCTGGCGCCCTACGACGCGGCGGCCCTGAGGACCCTCAGCTGATCGCCAACGCCCGTGTATGGTCCGGGAGATGAGGATCCTTCATCTCTCGGACACGCACCTCGACCGCACCGACGCCCCCAACGCGCGGGGCGTCAACGCCACCGAGTCCCTGCGGCTGATGCTCGCCGAGCTGCGGCATCTGCGGGGGGTCGACGCCGTGATGGTGACCGGTGACCTCGCCGACGACGGGGCCGTGGAGGCGTACACGACCCTGCGGGAGCTGGTCGGCGGCTTCGCGCGCTCGCTCGGCGCGCCCGTCTTCTACACCACCGGCAACCACGACGAACGGTCCGCCTTCACCAAGGTGCTGGGCAACGGGCACGCCGAGGCGGAGCTCGCCCTGCCCGGTGAGGAGCGGGCCGCCGTGAGCACCGTCGGCGGGTGGCGCCTGGTCACCCTGGACTCGCTGGTGCCGGGGAAGGTGTACGGGCGGCTGGGCGAGGGGCAACTCGCCTGGCTGCGGGAGGTGTTGAGCACGCCCGCCGAGCGGGGGACCGTCCTCGCCTTCCATCATCCGCCCATCGCCCTGGACCTCTCGGCGACCCAGCGGCACTTCGGGCTGCGCGACGCCGGGGAACTGGCCGACGCGATCCGGGGAAGTGATGTGAAGGCGGTGCTCACCGGGCACTACCACCTTCAGCTCTCCGGCTTCCTGGAGTCGGTGCCGGTGTGGGTGACGCCCGGCGTCGTCAATCGCATCGACCTCACGACCGCGCCGGGGACCGAGCGGGCCGTGCGCGGGGCGTCCGCCTCCCTGGTGGAGCTGGGCGGGCCGGGCGGTCCGCTGTTCCACACCTTCCACGCCCGGGATCCGCGCGCCCACGAGACGGTGTACGAGATCGACGAGGAGCGGACGCGGGCGTTCATCGCCCGCGAGAGCTGAGCGCAGGGGGTGTGCGCCGTCAGAGATTGCCGAGCGGCTCGATGTCGACCTTGACCGGGTTGCCCCAGACGCGCAGCACCTCGTAGTCCGTGAACTCGTGGACCAGCCGGTACGCCATCGCCGGGCGGGAGCCGCGGCGCAGGGCGGCCAGATACAGCTCGGCCTCCCGGCGGTCGCGGCGCGGGGTGCCGCACAGCTGCCACTCCTGGCCGTTCCACAGCTCCGGCAGCCAGCGCTGCTGGGGCTGCGGGCGGTCGCCGCGGACGCCGTAGCGGGAGGGGGCGGTCTCGATGTGCTCGGCGGGGCGGGGGCGGCCGTAGGCGCCGTCGAACTCGGAGCGGCGTGCGGTGCGCCGCCGGGTCTCGCACAGCAGGCACAGGTCGGGGGCGCTCTCGTCGACGGGGCCGTTCGGATGCTCGGCGCACCGCGTGGTGGCGGGCGTACCGACGCTCTCGTCCAGGAGCTCCAGGGCCCGCCGCAGATCGGCCTTGACCTCGTGCAGCCGGGCATCGGGCGTATCGGCGGTCAGCGCCTCACCGTGCTCCCCGAGCAGACGGAGGGCACGACCGAGGGCGGTGAGCTGGGCGTGGTTCACGACTACCAGCGTCGCATACGGGGGTGACAACGCCGTCGGGTCGGCCTTCAGGTACTGCGGCCGACCTTCAGTACGTAGACCGTGACGGTATCGCCGTCCGGCCGATAGAGCGCTCGCCAAGTGCCGACGTGCAGTCGGTAGTACCCGGATGTGCCAGCGCCCGAGCGCCCTCCGGACGAGGGTTTTCAGCAAGCGCTCGTACTGCTGCGGCGGTCGCCTTGGCGCCGACGGGATCAATCGCCCGGAGCCGTCGGAAGTCGTTCATGGCGTGGTGTTCCCACACCACCGCATGGATCACGAGGCGACCTCTCGGCGGTCCTCTTCCTCCAGCTGCGTCATGAACTCGTCGTGCGCCATCGAGGGGCCGGACGGAGCCGCCTCACGCGCACGCGCTTCCGCGATATCCGCTTCGTCCCGAAGCCTCTGCAGCTCCTCAAGCTCGCTTATGGGGATGAGCGCGGCCGCGGGCTTGCCGTACTCGGTGATCAGGATGTGCTCCTGACCGTGCCGGACCCGGCCGACAAGCTGACCGAGCTGGTTCCGGGCCTCCACGAGCGGATACGTCTCCATGGCAAAAGTGTACACATCTGCGGGTGCGTACAGTCTGCTCATGCGGGTGTCCCTTCTCGCCGTTGGTTCATCGCGCCACGGATCTCGGCCACCCGGGAGCGGACCTCTGGAGGGGACAGGGGCGTGTTGTGGCTGATGGGGGCGCGTGCGCCTCGGCATGCGCCGCAGATGCCGCCCGGCAGTGCCTCCGGGCGGCCCGGGGCGCGGCACTTCGCGCACTCCAGGATGCGGAGGGGCGGGCGAGCGGGAGGCCGGGCCGGTTCGGGCGGGAGTTTGTCGGTGAGGCGTCTGCGGAGCAGGGCGGCCGGGTGGTGCACGGGGGAGGGCAGGCCGCTGGTCAGGGCCTGCACTACGTGCTCGTCCGTGGCCCCCCGCGCGAACCACTCCGTGAGCAGCGGGGCGAGCTCCGCGCAGTCGGCCTGGGAGAGCGACAGCGCGGGGGCCGTACGGCCGAGGGCGGCGAGGAGGATGTGGGCGCGGGTGCGGGTGAGGACCGGGCGGTCGGGCGGCTGCTCCGGTGCCGGTACGTCGCCTCGCGTGAACGCCGCCCACCAGTCATCCCCGCGCGCGGTGCGGGACCACCACGATCGGGTGATCCAGTGCTGGGTGCCCGAGCCGGCGAGATGTTCCCGGCCCCTCCTCAAGTGCCCTGCCTGCTGGATCCTGTTGAGGGCCGTGCGCAGGGCGCACTGTCCGTACGGCAGCTGCTTGGCCAGCGTCTTCACCGAGATGTCGGCGCCGTCGGGGAGGCGGTCGATGTACGCGGCGATGGCGGCTTCGCGGGGTGAGAGGTGGGCGAAGTCGTGGTTCGTGCGGGGGTGTTGGTCCGGTGCCGAGCGCTTTCCGTACCCCGGATTGGCCATGGGGTGCGGGGAGGCGTGCGCGGGCAGGACGGTAGCACTAAGGTTGGCTTCAGCCATGGGATCGGGCCTTCGATCTCGTTGGTTAAGCCCCCGCAGGTGTTGGTAGCGCCTGGCGGGGGCTGTTTCGTTCGCTATTCGGGCACGCTAGACGATCGTGACTATGCGTGGCAAGCCGAACGCGTCGAGTCAACTCGCCGGGTGGGAGGGTGGGTTGAGGGCCTCCACCCGTTCCTTGAAAAGAGGGCTCGGGGTTCGGTGCCCGAGGCTCAGATGGGCTCAGACGCCGAGATTCTTGAGGTCTTCGACGAACGCGGACCAGGCCTCCGGCCGGAACACGAGCTTCGGGCCGGAGGGGGTCTTGGAGTCCCGGACGGCGTAATCCTGCGCCAACGCCTCAATCAAGGCTAGGGACTTCTCCTGCGAGAGGGCTGAGGCCACGAGCAGATCGAACACGAACCTCAGTTGGGCGACGGTGGCCGGGTCGTCCTCCAGCCGAATGCGCACCTGCACCGCACGGCAACACCTGCACGATGTGCGGAGGGTGAACAGGGCGGGGAGACTGCCCTGTTGAGGGCGAAGCTCGCGGGGTCACCGGAGGTGGTCAGGCCGCCCTGTTGGTTGCCGGTCCGGCACGGTCAGTGTGCAGCGGCCGTCCCCGCAGGTGCGCTGGAGGCGGCCACGCGAGATGGTCTGGATCAGGCCGATGGTCCAGCACATCGGGCAGCCGCGCAGGGCCAGTAGGCCGACCGGCAGGAGCAGCAGGCTGACCGGGCCGGCGGTCGGGAGGAGCGCGACCGAGCCGATCAGGGCGCCGAAGCCGATCAGGCCCCGGACCAGGTGGCGGGGGAGGGACGTACTCGCGAAGTCAGGGCCTTCGGTTTTGGTCGTCGTCATGACGGTCTCCAGGCGTCGGTACGGGCGTGGCGTGGAGCGACTGCTGAACCGCCGTGCGGGCGCGGTGCAGACGTGACTTCATCGCGGCGGTGCTCAGGCCGAGCGCCTCGGCGGTCGTGCGTCCGCTGTGGCCCTGGACGTCCCGCATGATCAGCACGTGGCGCTGCTCGGCCGGCAGGGCGGCGATGGCGGCCGCCACCCTGCTCGCCTCGACGCGTTCCAGG
Organism: Streptomyces sp. NPDC032126; assembly: GCF_055580085.1. Classification (NCBI taxonomy): domain Bacteria; kingdom Bacillati; phylum Actinomycetota; class Actinomycetes; order Kitasatosporales; family Streptomycetaceae; genus Streptomyces; species Streptomyces sp. NPDC032126. Next base: position 14,537 of record NZ_JBVIMA010000012.1, on the reverse strand, counting down.
GCCACCTCCTCGGCCGAGGGCGCGGCTGCGTCCGGCGGGGCCGCGTCCGGCAGCGGCGTGGGGGCCGCCCGTAGCGTCCGTGCGCGCCGTAGGCACTCGTTGCGGACGATGCGGAACATCCAGGACGCCAGGGCCCCGGACGCCCGTAGCGTCCCGATCTTGCGATAGAGGGTGATCAGGGCTTCCTGGGCCGCGTCCTCGGCGTCTTCGGGCGTGGCGCAGAGCGAGCGCGCGAACCGCCGCACGTTCGGGTGCGAAGCAGAGACCAGCGCCGCGATCGCGTCGACGTCGCCGCGCCGGGCGGCGGCGATCAGCGGTTCACCGGGCCAGGACGCGTCAGCCACGGGCCTGCTTCCGCTTGCGCGTGACGACGTAGGCGCAGGTGCAGAGCAGTACGGCTCCGGCGGCGATGGCGATGACTGTGATCACGAAGAGCTCCTCGTCCCGTCCCGGCGTTCGTCGGGACATGTATAGGAGGCGGGGACTCGTCGAAAGGATTCGGGGATGCCGAGGACGTATGTCACGGCGAAGCCGACGCCGTACCCCGTCAGGAGGCCGCCCGCGTAGATCGCCGCCGTGACGGCGAGGCCGCGGTTGCCCGCGAGCAGGGGGAAGAGGGCCCAGCCCGAGGGGCCGATGGCCGTCGCGCCCACCCGGTCTCCGAGCATCGCGAAGAATCCGACGAAGGCCCCGCCGGCCGCCCCTCCCGCGCAGGCGGTCAGGAACGGGCGGCCGAGCGGCAGGGACACGCCGTAGATCAGCGGTTCGCCCACGCCCAGCAGTCCCGCCGGGAGCGCCGATCTGATCGTCGTCCGCAGGGCGGTGTCGTGGCGCAGCCGGACGTACACAGCGCAGGCCGCCCCGACCTGGCCCGCACCCGCCATCGCCAGGAGGGGCAGCAGATTCGTGGAGCCCTGCTGCTCGATGAGGGTCGCGTGGATCGGGATCAGCGCCTGGTGCAGGCCCAGCATGACCAGCGGCAGGAACAGGCCGCCGAGGACCAGTCCCGCGAAGGCGCCGGTGGTGTCCAGCAGCCAGTTCGCGGCGGTCCCGATGGCGGAGGAGACGACACCGGCCGCGTACATGAGGCCGTACAGCGTGGCCAGTCCGGCGACCAGGACGGTGACGGTCGGCGTCACCAGCACGTCCAGCGCCTCCGGCACCCGCCCCCGGCACGCCTTCTCGACGTACGTCGCGAGCAGCGCCGCGGCCAGCGCCCCGAGCACCCCGCCCTGCCCGGGCGCCAGCGTCACCCCGAACGCCGTCACCTTCGCGACCCCCGGGTATACGACGACGGCGGCGACGGCACCGCCCAGCACCGGCGTCCCGCCGAACTCCCGGGCCGTGTTGACGCCGACGAACACACAGATCAGCGCCATGAAGGCGGCGGCCACGGCGGTGAGCGCGGGGGTCAGCCCGGGCAGCCAACCGGCGTTGACCAGCAGCCCGTTGATCCCGGCGAGGATGCCGCAGCCGACGAGGGCGGGGATGAGGGGGACGAAGACGGAGGCGACGCGGCGGAGGGCGGTCTTGAGGGGGGTGGTGTTGTTTTGCGCAACGGCCCTTTTCCGGTGCGGTCCGGTGCGGTCCCGCTCCGGTCGAGCCTCGGCGGTGAGCAGTTCCTCGAACGCGGTCGTCACCCGGTCCACCACCCCCGGCCCGACCACCACCTGGTACGACCCCCCGTCCACGACCACCCCCAGCACCCCCGGCACGGCCCGTACCGCCTCCTCGTCGACGAGGGACGGGTCGGTCAGGCCGAGGCGTAGGCGGGTCATGCAGTGGGCGACGGAGGTGACGTTGGCGGGGCCGCCCACCAGGGGGAGGAGGGCGGCGGCCGTGGTGCGGGGGTCGGTGCGCATGTGCCGAGCGTGCGGCTCAGCGGCGGGCGGCGGCCAGCGCGGCACGCAGATGGCCGCCGGACTCCTCCAGAAGGCGGGCGGCGGCGGGCCCGTCCACGTCGGCGAGCAGGGCGAGGATGGCGTTCTTCACCTCCCCGTCGGTGGCGGTGAGTGCGGCCTCGATCTCGGCGTCGTCGGCGCCGGTCGCGAGGGCGACGATACGGCGGGAGCGGGCGCGCAGCTTGTCGTTGGAGGCGCGGACGTCGACCATCAGGTTCCCGTAGGTCTTGCCCAGCCGGATCATCGTGATCGTCGACAGCATGTTGAGCACGAGTTTCTGCGCGGTGCCGGCCTTCAGCCGGGTGGACCCGGTGATCAGCTCGGGCCCGACGACGACCTCGATGCCGTACTCGGCGGCCGCGCCGAGCGCGCTGCCCGGGTTGCAGGCGAGCCCGACGGTCAGCGCGCCGAGGGCACGGGCGTGCTCGACGGCACCGACGGCGTACGGGGTGCGGCCGGAGGCGGAGACGCCGACGACGGTGTCGGCCGGGGTGAGAGCGAGCGAGTCGAGGTCCTTGACGGCGAACTCCCGTGAGTCCTCGGCGCCTTCGACGGACGTGACCATGGCGTCGGGACCGCCGGCGATGAGCCCGACGACCTGACCCGGGGCGGTGTTGAAGGTGGGCGGGCACTCGGAGGCGTCGAGCACCCCGAGCCGCCCGGCGGTCCCGGCCCCGGCATAGACCAACCGCCCGCCGCGGGCCATGCGTGCGCTGATCGCGTCGATCGCGGCGGCGATCCGCGGCAGCTGCGCGGCGACGGCGGAGGCCACACCGGCGTCCTCGCCGTTCATGAGGCGCGCGATGTCGAGGGTGGGCAGCCGGTCGATGTCGGCGAGGTCGGGACGGAAGGCCTCGGTGGGCAGGGAGGAGAGCTGGGAGAGAAGGTCGTGGTGGGGGTGGGGGGTGGCAGAGGTCATGGGGAAGCGGCTCTTTCGGTACTTCTCGATCAGGGGGCGACAACCCCTACGGTCTACCGGTGCCGATGCGCCAACGCCTCGTACGACGCGGCCAACGCGGGTGCCGCCGACTCATAGGTCCGCTGCGCCACCCCGACGAAGAGACAGTCCACCACCAGCAGCTGACTGGTCCGTGAGGACATCGCCGCGGGCCGCAGTTCGCTCTCCCGCGCCGTGGACGTGGTCAGCACATGGTCGGCGTACTGCGTCACCGCGCTGTCCGGCCGCCCGGTGATGGCGACGGTCGTCGCGCCCCGCTCGAAAGCGACCCGCAGCGGCTCGATCACATCCCCCGTGGACCCCGAGTGCGTGATGGCGATCGCCACATCCCCGGAACGGAGTTGCACCGCGTTCGTCACGGCGAGATGCGGATCGCTGTGGGCGTGGGCTATCAGCCCTATGCGCAACAGCTTCTGTGTGAGGTCCTGCGCGACGAGCCCGGAAGCCCCGATGCCGTACACATCGGTGCGCCGCGCCCCGGCGACCGCCGCGACGGCGGCCCCCAACTGCACGGTGTCCAGCCCCGCCGCCGTATCGGCCAGCGTCTGCTGCTCGTCGTAGGCGAGCTTGGCGACGACGTCGGCGAGCGGGTCGTCGACGGCGATGTCGGTGGTGATGGCGGGCGCCCGCCCCGACTGCTGCTGGGCCGCGAGCCCCGCGAGGGCGAGCCGTAGATCGCGGTACCCCGGATACCCGAGCAGCCGCGCGGTGCGCACCACGGTCGCCTCGCTGGTCCCGGTCAGCTCGGCGAGGCCCGTGACGGTGAGGGCCGCGCAGCCGGCGGGATCGCTCGCGACCGCCTCGGCGACGCGCTGCATGGAGCGGGTCATGGAGGGCGCGAGCGTACGGACCTTGGCGGTGAGGGCGGCGGGCGGTGGGCCGACGGACGGGGCCGCGACCCGCGACGGGGCGAAAGTTTCCTTCACATTCTGGGTCACCTTTGAAAGATATTTTCGTTTCGGGGAGCGGGTCAAGAGTGCGCACAATGGGACCATGGACCCCGTAAGCCCGCTGGAACAGGCGCTGCATGCCGCACGCGCGCTCGTGCTCGCCGATCTCGTCGCGGGCCAGGTGGCCGAGGCGGACGTCGTCTCCCTCGTCGAGGAGTCCGTCGTACAGCGCCGCTGGTGGGTGGAGCAGTGGCCGGAGGGCGCGGAGTACGTGGCGGGGCTGGTCGCCCAGGACGTCCAGGACGCGCTGCTGGAGCGGTACGGCCGCTGGCCGCTGTGCCCGGTGTGCGGCTCCGGCGACCCGCACGCCCTCGACGTCGAACCGGAACTGGGCCCCGACCCGCACTGGGTGTGCGGCAAGGCGGGCGTCCGGGTGGCGGCGGTCGGCCGGCTCGGCGAGGCCACGGGCGGCGGGGCCATCGGCGGCGGGGCGGCCTCCTCATGACCCTGTACATCGATCCCCCGATCTGGCCCGGCCACGGCCGCCTGTGGTCCCACCTCGTCAGCGACCTCTCCTTCGACGAACTCCACGCGTTCGCCCACGGGTTGGGCGTCCCGAGGCGGGCCTTCGAGCGGGACCACTACGACATCCCCTCGCACCGGTACGACGACGTGGTCGCGGCCGGCGCGGTCGAGGTCGGCTCGAAGGAACTGGTCCGCAGGCTCACCCGGGCAGGGTTGCGGCGGCCGAAGGGACGTCCGGCGCCGGCGGGCTCCGCCTGAGCGCACCGCCGCGCGTCGCTCAGGTGTGCAGCCACCAGTACTCCGCCGCGTGCCGCAGGCCGAGGCGGGTCGCCGTTCGGGCGACCTCGCGGAAGGGGCGGCGCAGGACGAGGGCGGCGTGGGCGATCTCCGCGAGTGCGGCCCGGTGGTTCCCGATGGGGACCGCGTGGAGGGAAGCGGGGGACTGGATGACGCGGATGAGCAGTTGGTCGTGGGCGGCGTCCTCCGCGGGGGCCTCCATGCCCTTGCGTCGGCGCTCGGCGCCGGGCACCTCGGAGTTGTTGAGCAGGGCGGCGGCCCGCACCTGACGCGGGGACGAGAGACCGAGCCGGCTGTCCAGGTCCGTGGCGCGGTTCACCGTGTTCCGGAGCCGGGCGATGGTGCGGACCTCGGTGTAAGGCCTTTGCTGGCAGCCGAAGTCGACCACGTTCTGGGTGGCGGTACCGGCCCGGAACGTCTGGAAGTCCGCGACCGTGACCATGTTCTCCTTCACGGTGAGGGGCCACCCCACGCTCAGTCGGGCGGTGAGTTCGTGGCTGCTCGTGAAGTCCGCCAGGAAGCCCACGGTCGGCAGTGTGAAACCGAGTTCGGTCAGCGCCTCCGAGACGGTCCGCAGGCCCAGCTGGGTGAGCGCGGCGGTGAACAGGAGCTGGCCTCGGGTGACCCAGCGGGCCTGCGTGGCCGTGTTCGGCAGGGCGTGCGGGTGACACAGCAGCGCCCGCACGATCGCGCGGTTGGCGCGCGTGTACCCGTCCCGGTCGGCGAGCTGGTCGCACGGCCAGGTGGGCACGGAGAACCCGAGTTCCCTGAGCCGCTTGGCCGCTTCGATCGGCCGGTCCAGTGCGGCGAGATGGGCGAGCGGCACCACGGTGTCGGGGAGGAGGAACTCGTAGGCCGAGGTGGGGTGTCGTTCGCCCGCGGCCACGAATCCGCCGAGCACCAGCAGCGGGAGGTCCTCGACCGTCGCCGCGATCAGGGAGCCCAGGTCGGGGACGGCGTAGCCGATGGCGCGCAACCGGGTGGCGACGTGATCGGGGGCGAGCCCCCTGCGCAGGGCGATGTCCAGGATCTGCGCGGCGGACACCGACGATTCCCCCACGTGCCATCGCGGGACGCTCTCCATCAGCTGGACGGCGCTCAGGTGCTGCGACGGCGGCTCGTTCCGGCGGTGCCCGCGCACGTACGTCTCCTTGGCGCCCTGGAGGGCTCTTCGCCAGGACCCGGTGCTGGGCCGGGCGAGCAGGGCCAGATCCGAGGGGAGCGCCGGAGGGAGCGAGTCCGCCGGCAGTTCGGGGTGCAGGGCGCGCAGCCGCCAGCCGAGAACGGCTTCCGGCATGCCGAGCACCAGCAGGGCCGCGGCGGCGTCATGGTCGCCCTCGGCCCAGGGGAAGACGCCGGTCACGGCGGGCAGGAGCAGAAGGTCCAGGGGGAAGAATCCCGTTCTGCCGACGTCGAACTCCCAGTCGTAGCTCTGCCAGACGCCTCCCTTCTCCGTGGCGCGGTCCGCGATCTCCTCGGCCAGCTCCGGGTCGTCGGCGGTCAGGGCGTCGAGCCAGGCCGGGCCCAGGATCCCGGGGGTGGCGAACAGGTCGTCGACGGCCTCCCTGCACCGGTCGTGAACGAGCCGCCGGTCGTGGTGGACGAGCGTCTTGCGATCGACGGACAGGGACGCCTCGTCGCCGCCGTGGAGGTCCACCACCCGGCCGAACAGGGCGGTGTCGTTGCCGATGCCGTCCACCAGGACCGCGCCGGGGCCGTCCGTCCACCACATGCCGCCGCGCCGGTGGGCCGTCACGGTCGAGGGACGGTCGTGGCCGGACCGGTGCAGGCGCTCCCGCTTGGCGTACTCGATCTCCCAGGACCAGACGTAGGGCATGGACTGCGTCGCCGGCCACGACGTCGGCTCGCCGAGCCGCCTCGCGTGCGGGACGCCTCTGCCGCTGTCCGGCTCCCTGAGCGTCAGCCGGCCCGGCTGCCACCGCCGCGTTCCCCGTCTTCTCGGCGCGGACACCGGCGCGGACACCTCGTACGGCGACACCCACAGGTGCTTCTCCAGTTCCTCCCCGGACGACGGCACCTTCGTGCCCGGCATTCCGTAGAGGCGGACCGTCGTTCCCGATTCCCTGCCCGGGCCCAGGTCCTCGACCCGGAACAGGTTGCCGGGCCCGGCGATCGTCACCTTCAGCAGGGGTCCGGGACGCCCCTGCCGGTCCAACCGGCAGGTCCACACGGTGAGTTCGTCGGCGATCATGAAGTAGCTGAGGACGCCCAGACCGAACCGGCTCACCGGGACCAGCTCCACCGGCGGGTCCAGCGAGGCCCACAGCGCCCCCTCCTCACGGAACTCCGGCAGGTCCACGAAGCGGGCGCCGCCCTGGGAGAAGGAGCGGCTCAGCTCGGTCACGCCCATGCCGATGCCGTTGTCGGAGCACTGGAGGTACGGGCGGCCGGTCTGACCGTCGGTGCCCTCGGTGAAGGTGACATGGCCCACCCAGGGGCGCACCTGTGCGCCGGTGCGGCGCAGATAGGTCGTGCGGGCCGTCCGGTAGCGGAGCGCGTCGAGGGCGTTCTGGTACAGCTCGCGGATGGCCAGGGCCCGGTCGCCGTAGAGCTGTTCGCCCATGAGGAGTTCCTGGACCCGGTCGTCGGCGAGCCGGAATCTGATGCCGCTGGCGAGCTCCTTCGGGGCCGCGCCGCTGGGACGCACCTGCTGCGCGTCGGCGTAGGCGGGCAGCGTGACGAGGGGCGCCAGGATGCTGTTCTCCTTCGCGGCCACCCGGTTGACGTCCCTCAGGAGCACGTCCACCGATGTGGCGTGCCGCTTGAGGGCGAGCTCGATCGCCGGGTGGCCGCACAGGGCGCTGAGCGAGCGGCCGGCGCCCGCCGGCAGCCATTGCGAGGACGTGCGCAGTGTGGCCCGCAGGTCCTCCAGGGAGACGCTGTCGGAGATGCCCAGGTGTTCGACGAGGACCTCGGGCAGATCCGCCGGGTCGATGGCGAGGGCGTGCGCGGCCTTCAGCAGGGTGGAGACGAGCCGTTCGCGCACCCGGTGCTCATGGTGGGTGCCCGGAGCCACGTCGCGTACGTCGCGCAGTGCGGTGGTGCGGGCGGTGCCGGGTACGGCGGACGGGGCGACGCGGTGTTCCTTGAGGTAGGGCAGCAGCCCGGTGGGCGACAGCTCCTCGCCGATCCAGTCGGGCGTGCCGTCCGGGAGCGTCGGGCCGTCGCCGAGGAAGTCGGGGGTGAAGGCGTCCGGCTGCTGGACGAGCCAGCGGTGGAAACCCCACCAGCGGATGTCCTGGAGCGCCTGTGGCGGGCGCCGCTCCAGGATGCGCAGCCGGCGGCCGAGCCGCGGGAACGTCCGCAGGAACTCGTCGAGTTCGGGCAGGGGCAGCGGTCGGTGTGCCGCCTGCCGCACCCAGTGGGCCTGCGACGCGAAGGGCAGCACGCTGAGCAGGGCGGCCTCGGTGGGGGACAGCACCGTGCCGTCGGCCGTGCGGGAGACCAGGAAGCCGAGGCGTTCCGTGACCCGTTCGGCCAGCGCGCGGTCGTACCAGGGGTCGTCCGCGATCACCGGTTCGGCGTCGGCGCAGGCGCGGGCGTAGTGACCGGCGAGCAGCGCGCACACGCTCCTGAGCCTTTTCACGACGTCCTCGTGCGCCGGGGCGGTGTGCTGCCAGGCCGGATGGGTCTCGGCCTTCTCGGCCCAGACCCGTTCGTCGCCGCGCAGATGCGCGGTCGTCTCGGTGGGCGGAAAGAGCACGAAGGCCGCCTCGTCCGCCTCGCTGAGCACGATCACGTTCTGCGGCAGGCCGTCCTTGCCGTACGCCCGGTGCAGTGCCGCTACGCGCCTCTGGGCGGCCTTCGCGAACTCGTGCAGCGTGCTCACCGGGCCCGCGAGCAGGTCGCTGACCGTGCGGGAGAAGATGCTGAAGCTCTCCCCGGGCCGGGTGCCGACGTCGTGCCCGTCCCGGACGGACTCCGTCTTCTGCACATAGCGCGCCACCTCGGCCTGCGAGCAGGCGTAGACGTAGGCGACCTTGCGCCGCAGCGCGGCGGCGATCTTGCGCTTGGTCCAGCGTTCGGCGGCCATCCGGTCGCTCACGCCCTCGCGGCAGGCGTCGATGAGGAAGACCACCTGGGCCGCGGAGCTGTTCTCCAGCTCGTCGCGCCAGTCGATCTCGACGCACCCGCTGGTGAACGGGGTCAGCGCCGGGTGGATGTCCTCGGGCACCAGGTAGTCCTTGCCCCGGGAGTGCACCCCGTGGCCGCTGAGCACGATCAGCAGCCGGTCATCGGCGGCCGCCGCGGCCAGGAACCCCGCCACCTCGCCGTTGATCACATTGCGGGTGACCGAGCGGCCTTCGACCCTGCGGACGTCGTGGAAGCCGCGGGTCGTGAGCTCCGTGGCCATCCGGTCCAGGTCGTCGGGGATGAACGGGAGCGGGCTGATGCCCGGCACGTCGTACTTCGCGGCCCCGATGAGCAGGGCCTTGTAACGGGCCACCCCTGCGCCGGGTTCAGGACCGCTTGAAGACCAGCGTCAGGCCACGGCTGCCCTGCATCTGGCCGCTGCCGATGAGCTGTACGCCGCCGCTCGCCGTCACCTGGAAGTTCAGCTGCGCCTCGGCGAGGGAGAGGGTGCTGTCGCGGGCGGCCGCGTCGGCGAACAGCTGCTGGAGCGCGTCGATCGTCGCCGTGAGGTTCTTGCGCAGCGGGCCGAGCGGGACCGAGCGCAGGACCGGCTCGCCGCTCGGCCGGCCGAAGATGCTCATCGAGTCGGCCCCGGTGCCGTCCTCGTCCTCGACGACGGTGACCCAGAACGGCAGGCTCGGCTCGCCGAGTTCCGCGCTCTCGCCCATGGTGGTGTCCCCTCCCCCTGACAACGCTGGGAAAACCCTAGGGCGCCGCGGACACCGATGAGGAGCGATCCCGCCGATTCACTTCCGAAGGACGTACAACCGCAGCCGGGACTGTTCCTCCGTCTGCCGGTGGTGGGCCGTGGGGTCCTCCTCCAGCGGGACGGGGAGGAAGCCCGTCCGGGTCACCACGGCCTGGGACGGGAAGTTGTCGTGGTCGATCACCGCGCACAGGGTGCGGACCGTGGGGCGGGACAGGGCCCACTCGGTGAGCGCGCCCAGGGCCTCGGTGGCGTAGCCGTGGCCGCGTGCGGGTTCGACCAGGTCGTAGCCGACCTCGGCGCGGCCCTCCTCGTCGGGGGTGCCGTGGAAGCCCATGCTGCCGATCGCGCGGTCGTCCTCACGTCGTACGACGACGAAGACCCCGAACTCCGGTCGGTAGACGCCCGTTTCGTACGCCTTCACCACCAGGCCGGCCGCGTCCCGGGAGCCCTGGAGCGGCGTGCCGCCCAGCCAGTCGTAGCCGCCGTCGCCGCCGTCGCGCAGATCGGTGGCGGCCGCCGGGGTGAGGGCCTCCAGGGTGACGCGGGGGGCGGGCAGCACGGGGGCGTGGTGCCACTGCCAGGCGGTGACCGGGGGCCGGCCGGGCAGCTCGCCCCGGCCGGTGGCCCACAGCAGGGTCGGCCAGGGGTCGGCGTCGGGGCGGATGTGCGGGAGGAGCCGGGTCAGGGTGAACTCGGCCAGTTCGGCCGGGGGCCGGTAGGGGAGTCCGAGGCCCTGCGCGATGTCGTGCGTGTGCGTCAGGACCTCGCCCACGGCCAGGGCGGCGAAGCCCTCGCGGTTGGCGGTGCCGTGGGGGCAGGGGTGGAAGGCGCGGATGTGACGCGGGGTGGTGCGGACGGCGGCGGCGAGCAGGGTGCCGGCCGTCTCGACGACGTCGATCAGTCCCTGCCGGCCGGCGCCGGCGTCGGGCCGGATCGCGAACGGCACGTGCGGGGTGCGGCCGCGTCCCGCGAGACGGCTCGCGTAGATGAGGAGCGCCTCCGCGATGTGGGCCGCCGTCTCGCGGCAACTCCACTCCAGCCGCCCCGCGTTCACCGCGTCCCAGTCCCGGTCCAGCGCTTCCCGCAACAGCCCGGCGCCGCTCGCGACGGCCGCCTCCACCTGATCTCCGCCCCATGTCCGCATGGGGGCAGCGTAAGCGGGGCGGACGGTCAGTTCGACAGCATTTCCAGCTCGGCGGTGATGTTGTAGCGGGCGGTCGCCTCCCAGTGCTCGCGGCCGTACGGGGTGGTGAACAGGCGGGGCAGGGCGAGGAGTTGGCGCAGGATCTCGGCGCGGCCCTCGCGGAAGGCGGGGTTCGGGACGAAGTGGTACTCCTCGCGGACGTGCGCGGTGTAGTCGGCGTACGCCGACGGCGGCGCGGCGAGGATCGCGAGGTCGGCGTCGCACAGGACCTGGCCGTCGCGGTCGTCGTCGGCGGGGTCGTGGCCGACGGTGAGACGGACGAGGCGGGCCACCTCGGCGGTCTTCGCGGCGGGGAGGCCGGCCTCGGTCAGGGCACGCTCGGCGAGACGGGCGGAGCGCTCCTCGTTCTCGGACCGGTCGGGCAGATAGACGGCGTCGTGGAACCAGGCCGCGAGCCGTACGACGTCGGGGTCGTCGGCGTACTCCCGCAGCAGGTCGACGTGGTCGAGGACGGCGGTGAGGTGGGCGAGCGTGTGGTAGCGCCGCTGCGGCTCCCGCCACCGCCGGATCAGGTCGTCGGCGTACGGGACGGCGTCGGGGTCGGTGACGGGGGAGCGGGCGGCGTCGAGGGCGCGGACGAAACGAGCACGAAGGGCAGCCTGCGGATCGGCGTCGGCGCCGGCATCGGCGGCGGGGGTGTCGGCCATGGGGCCATTGTGGCGCCGGGGGGCCGGTCTTCGCGGGTTGCCTGGGGCCGGTCCTCGCCGGTGCCGTGGGGCGGGGCGTTACTCTGGCATTGGACTAGACCTGTCGGCCATGGAAGGGGTCCTATGAGCACGCGTGCAGTCCTGGAGGTGATCGCCCTCGACGTCGAGGACGCGCTCGCCGCACAGGCGGGAGGCGCGGACCGGCTGGAGCTGGTCACCGACATGGCCGCCGACGGCCTGACCCCGTCCGTGGCGACCTTCGCGCGGATCCGCGCGGCCGTCGACATCGACCTGCGGGTGATGCTGCGGCTCGCCGACGGGTTCGCCGCGGGCGACGTGGAACGGCTCGTACGTGTGGCCCGGGAACTGCGCGGCGCGGGGGCGGACCAGTTCGTGCTCGGGTTCCTGGACGCCGAGGGCGGGGTCGACCTGGGCACGGTGGAGCGGCTGGCCGGGGAGCTGGACGGCTGCCGCTGGACCTTCCACCGGGCGATCGACCACGCCGCGGACCGGAACGCGCTGCGCAAACAGCTGGACGGACTGCCGGGGCTGGACACCTACCTCACCGCGGGTGCGGCGACGGGCGTCGACGAGGGCCTGCCGACCCTGCTGGCCGAGGCGGCGCGGAGGGGGGAGCAGGGCTACGAACAGCAGATCCTGGTGGGCGGCGGCCTGACGCTGCCCCACGTGCCGAAGCTGCTCGCCGCGGGAATCGACGCGTTCCACATCGGCGGCGCGGCGAGGCCGGGCGGCTGGCAGGGCCCGGTATCGGTGACGGCGGTGGAGGAGTGGCGGGGGGTACTGGACGGGGGGTGAGGCGTGCCGGCCTGAAAGGGGCGCGGGGCTGTATCGATATGCGGCTCCGCCGCGTGGGCGCGACCAGCCACCCACAACCCGCACCCCGCAGACGACAAAGCCACCCCTCAACCCAACTGCACCGGCAACGGCGCCCCATGCGTCACGATCAACCCCGACACCGCCCGAGTCAGCGCCACATACAGCCGCCGCAACCCCGTCCGCTCATCGGGCTCCCCGTCCACCACGGCCCGCGGCTCGTCCAGGACCACGTAGTCGTACTCCAGCCCCTTCGCCAGCGACGCAGGAACCAGCGTCAGCCGGGTCTCCGCCGTCGTCTCCTCACCCGGTTCCAGATACGCCAGCCCCGCCGCCGTCAACGCCCGCGCCAGCTCCGGGATCCTCGCGTCCGCCGCGATCAGCCCGACGGACCCCTCCCGGCCCAGCAACTCCTCGCAGCCCGCGATCACTTCCGCGTCCCCGGAGACCTCCCGCAGATCGAAGAAACCGGGGTTCTCCCGCACCGACGCCACCGGCGTCAGCCCCGGCGCGATGTGCGGCAGCAGCCGGGAGGCGTACGTGATGACGTCCGTAGGGACACGGAAACCGGCCGTCAACTCCTCCACCACCGCGTCCTGTTTGCCGAGGTGCGCCAGCGCCTCCGCCCAACTCCGCGTGGCCCACGGCGTCGTACCCTGCGCCAGGTCACCGAGCACCGTCGCCGACCCGGTCGTACAGCGGCGCCCCACCGCCCGGTACTGCATCGGCGACAGATCCTGCGCCTCGTCCAGCACCACATGCCCCAGCGACGGCGTGCGCTCGACCAGGTCGGCCGCCTCGTCGATCAGCACCGCGTCCGCCGCCGACCACCGCGCCGACTTCACCGAGCGCACGGCCTTCGCCCACAGGATCGTCTTCTGCTCCTCCTCGCTCAGCACACCCTCCGCGTGCTCGGCGAGGAACTCCGGCTCCGTCAGCAGCCGCAGCACCAGCTTCGCCGGGTCGACCGGCGGCCACACCGCCTTCACCGCCGCCTTCACCGCGCTGTTGCGGGCGACCGCGTCCTGCACGCGGTCGTCGGGCGCCTCGCCCGACCGTTCCATCTGCACCAGCACCGCGTGCGCGATCCGCTGCGGCAGGGCCTCGCGGGCGGCGCCGTAGCGCATGTCCCGGCCGAGCAACTCCCGTACGATCTCTTCGAGTTCATACGCCGGCACCCGCCACCGCCGGGATCCGCGCACCACGACCACCGGCTCGGTCGGCAGGGTCACGTGCGCGTACAGGGCCCGGCGCAGCACCTCCGCCATCCGCGCGTCGCCCTTGACCACCGCGGCCGCCGCCTCGTCCTCGCCGCGCACCTCCACGTGCGCGACCAGGTCGTCCACCGTCGCCTGGCGCACGGCCAGCTCGCCGAGCGCGGGCAGCACCTGCTCGATGTAGTGCAGGAAGGACCGGTTCGGCCCGATGACCAGCGTGCCGGTGCGGGCCAGCCGCTCCCGGTGGGCGTACAGCAGATACGCCACCCGGTGCAGACCGACCGCCGTCTTCCCGGTCCCGGGGCCACCCTGCACGCACACGGTGCCGCCGAGCCCGCTGCGGACGATCTCGTCCTGCTCGGGCTGGATCGTCGCCACGATGTCCCGCATCGGACCGACGCGCGGCCGCTCGATCTCCTGCTGGAGCAGCCTGCTGGTGCGGGCCGCCTCCGCCGGGTCCGACAGATGCTCGTCCTCGTACGCCGTGAGGTCGCCGCCGGTGTAGCCGAAGCGGCGGCGCAGCGCGACGTCCATCGGGTCCTTCTTCGAGGCCCGGTAGAACGGCTGGGACACCGGCGCACGCCAGTCGATCACCATCGGGTCGCCGTCGCCGTCGTGCACATGGCGGCGCCCGATGTAGAAGCGCTCCCCCTCCGCGCCCTCCGCCTGATCGGCGCCGGGGGCGTGCAGGTAGTCGAGACGGCCGAAGAACAGCGGGGTGTCACTGAGGTCGGCGAGCGCCTTGATGCGCTCCTCGATCTGCCGCTCCAGGATCTGGGCGTTGACCCAGTTCGCGGTGACATCGCTGATGTCGAGCGCCTCGACGTCCTCGCGCATGGCGCGCAGGGCGGCACGGGAGGCGGCGAGGTGGGACCGCTCACGGGAGAGGGGATCGTCGGCGGGCAGGGGCGTGGACAAGGGGGATGCCTCCGGAGGGTTCTGCGGTACGCGGTGGTTCGATCTCGCGTCTGATCTCGCGTTCGGTCTCGCGACCTCGGAAGCCGACCGGTTTCCGACCGGGCGACGGGCCTCCGTCCGGGAGGCGGGCAAGAGCGGAGATTCTAGGCGCGGCCACCGACCGAAGGCCAACGCATTTACGGCCCCTCCCCTAGATGAATGAGTCCGATGTTTGTGCTGGCCGCGACCATGGCGAAGGGCGCCCGTTGGCTCGTGTGTGACTACCAGCCTGGACGCCCTTCT
>NZ_JBVIMA010000011.1:0-280056 GCF_055580085.1 Streptomyces sp. NPDC032126 | reverse complement strand
CGCCCGGTTACATTCCGAACCCGGAAGCTAAGCCTCACAGCGCCGATGGTACTGCAGGGGGGACCCTGTGGGAGAGTAGGACACCGCCGAACAATCATTGTGGGAAACCCCGCACCGTTATGGTGCGGGGTTTTCTGCGTTTACGGCCCCGTTCCTCCTTACAGGCGTCCAGCCGCCTTCAATGCGAGATACGCGTCGGCCAGGGCCGGCGCCAATTCATCGGGGGTCGCGTCGACGACCGTGACTCCGTGACGGCGGAGTTGTTCGGCGGTGCGGTGGCGTTCCGTCTGGGACTGAGCCGCTGCCGCCGCCTCGTAGACCGCCTCGGCATTGCCTCGGAGTATCGCCATCCGGGCGATGTGCGGGTCTGCCACGGACGCCACCAGGACCGTATGGCGCTGGGTGAGCTGTGGCAGTACGGGGAGGAGGCCCTCTTCGACGGGGGCCGCGTCAAGGGTGGTCAGCAGGACGATCAGGGAGCGGCGGGGGGCCGTGCGGAGGGCTGCGGCGGTGAGGCCGCGGGCGTCTGTTTCGACGAGTTCCGGTTCCAGGCCGGCCATCGCGTTGACGAGGGAGGGCAGGACGTCGCGGGCGGTGCGGCCCTGGACGAGGGCGCGGACGCGGCGGTCGTAGGCGAGGAGGTCGACGCGGTCGCCGGCGCGGGTGGCCAGGGCCGCGAGGAGAAGGGCCGCGTCGAGGGCGGCGTCCAGGCGGGGGGCGTCGCCGACGCGGCCCGCGGAGGTGCGGCCGGTGTCGAGGACGAGCAGGATGTGGCGGTCGCGTTCGGGGCGCCAGGTGCGGACCGCGACGGTGGAGTGGCGGGCCGTGGCGCGCCAGTCGATGGATCGGGTGTCGTCGCCGGGAACGTACTCGCGCAGGCTGTCGAATTCGGTGCCTTCGCCGCGGGTGAGGAGACTGGTGCGGCCGTCGAGTTCGCGGAGGCGCGCGAGTTTCGACGGGAGGTGCCTGCGGCTGGTGAACGGGGGCAGGACGCGGACCGTCCAGGGGATCTTGTGGGTGCCTTGGCGGGAGAGGAGGCCGAGGGGGCCGTAGGAGCGGATGGTGACGCGGTCGGCCTGGCGGTCGCCGCGGCGGGTGGGGCGTAGGCGGGTGGTGGTGCGGCGACGTTCACCGGCGGGGACCGTCAGGCGGTGGCGGGACGCTTCGATCTCGGTGCCCGGCTGCCAGCTGCTGGGCGGCCAGGCGTCGCGGAGCTGGGCGCGCAGGGGGCGGCCGGAGGGGTTGGTGACGGTCAGGGTGACGTCCGCGGTCTCGCCGAGGCGTACGGAGGTGTCGCCGGAGCGGGTGAGGCGGAGGCGTCGTACGGGGGCGGCGAGGGCGAAGTCGCAGGCGCAGGCCACCGCGAGGGGGGCGTTGACGGCGAGGATGCCCGTCCAGCTGGGTGCCCAGATGCCGACGGGGAGGGAGCCGAGGGCCGCGAGGAGGGCGGCGCGTCCGGTGAGTGCCATCAGCGGGGGACGGGGACGTGGGTGAGGATCGCGTTGATGACGGAGTCGGCGGTGACGCCTTCCATTTCGGCCTCCGGGCGGAGTTGGACGCGATGGCGGAGGGTGGGGAGGGCGAGGGCCTTGACGTCGTCGGGGATGACGTAGTCGCGGCCGGTGAGCCAGGCCCACGCGCGCGAGGTGGCCAGCAGGGCGGTGGCGCCGCGCGGGGAGACGCCGAGGGTGAGGGAGGGGGATTCCCGGGTGGCGCGGCAGAGGTCGACGACGTACGCCGTGATGGCGGGGGAGATGGCCGTCTTGGCCACGGCGGCGCGGGCGGCGTCCAGGTCGGCGGCGGTCGCCACGGGGCGCAGGCCGGCGGCGTGCAGGTCGCGTGGGTTGAAGCCCTCGGCGTGGCGGGTGAGGACGTCGATCTCGTCCTGGCGGGAGGGGAGAGGGATCGTCAGTTTGAGGAGGAACCGGTCGAGTTGGGCTTCGGGGAGGGGGTAGGTGCCCTCGTATTCGACGGGGTTCTGGGTCGCGGCGACCAGGAACGGTTCGGGGAGGGGGCGGGGGGTGCCGTCGACCGTGACCTGGCGTTCCTCCATCGCTTCGAGGAGGGAGGACTGGGTCTTGGGCGGGGTGCGGTTGATCTCGTCGGCGAGGAGGAGGTTGGTGAAGACCGGGCCGGGCTGGAAGGAGAACTCGGCGGTGCGGGCGTCGTAGACGAGGGAGCCGGTGACGTCGCTCGGCATGAGGTCGGGGGTGAACTGGACGCGTTTGGTGTCGAGTTCGAGGGTGGCCGCGAGGGCGCGGACGAGGAGTGTCTTGGCGACTCCGGGGACTCCTTCGAGGAGAACGTGTCCGCGGCACAGGAGGGCGACGACGAGGCCGGTGACGGCGGGGTCCTGGCCGACCACGGCCTTCGCGATCTCGGCGCGCAGGGCCTCCAGGGAGGCTCGGGCGGCGCCCGGATCCCCGGTGTTCCCGGCGTTGTCAGTGGTCGGGTCCATCATGGACGGCGTACCTCTCTTTCGAGGGCGTCGAGTTGGTCGGCGAGGGAGGTCAGGGCTGCGTCGTCGCCGGGCGGCGGGCCGAAGAGGAGGGAGTGCAGGGGCTGTCCGTCGCGGTGGAGGTGGGCGGACAGGGCGGGGACGAGGGCTTCGGGCGCGTGTGCCTGGGCGATGGGGATGCCTACGAGAGGGGCGAGTCGGGTGCGGGTGGTGGAGCGAAGAGCGGCGGCCGCGCGGTCGCGGGCGTTCGCCTTGCGGTAGAGGCGGGCTCGGCCTTCGACGGTTTCGGAGGCGCGGATCGCCACGGGGAGTTTCTCGGGTACGAGCGGGCCGAGTCGACGTGCCCGCCAGAGGGCGGCGAGGGCTGCCGCGACGAAGAGCTGAAGGGTGCCCCAGAGCCAGCCGGACGGGAGCAGGTCGAAGAAGCTCTCCTCGTCGTCGGTGCCGGCCGCGGAGGTGTCGGAGAGGGAGGGGAGGTACCAGACCAGATGAGGGCGGGAGCCGAGGAGTTGGAGGGCGAGCGAGGCGTTGCCCTGCTCGTCGAGCCGGTCGTTGTGGAGGATGTCGGGCGCGCCGAGGACGATCGTGTCACCGCCGGAGATGTCCGGGATGCGCAGCAGGGTGGCGAGGCGCTCGCTGGGGTAGCACTCGTCGGTTCCGGGGCGGGTGGTGGTGTAGCGGATGCCGCCGGTGTCGGCGGGGCCGGCGCGGCGGGCCTCGGGGAGGTCGCAGTCGGGGGAGAGCGTGGAGCCGCGGCTGGTGGCGGGGTCCGCGGTGACCCCGGGGGCGAGGTTCTCGACGGAGGGGCTGCCGGGCGCGATGAGGACGGTGCGGCCGCCGGCGCCGCTGGTGGCGGAGCGCAGGCCGGTCTGCTGATGCCGCGTCAGCAGGTCGGGGACGGCGACCAGGAGGGTGGTGTCCGGGGCGGCCGCGGCGCGGGCCTCGTCCAGGGTGGTGACCACACGTGTGGACACGCCGCGGTCGGCGAGGAGTTCGGCGATGGCGCGGCTGCCGTAGGGGGATGCGGAGCGCGGGTCGAGGGCGCCGTGGCGGGCGTCGGAGCGGAGGACGGCCAGGGCGACGGCCGCGGCCAGGAGGAGGACGAGGGCGAGTGCGACGCCTCGCGCGCGGGTCCAGACCTGGCGGGCGGTGGGGGTGGTCGAGGTGGACGACGGGGGCGGGGCCGTGGTGGTCATTCGGCGGCACCCCCGGGGGGCTGGTGGGCCGTCGTGCGAGTGGTGCTGTGGGCATGGTGGGGCTTGGTGCGGTCCACGTCGCGGTCGAGTTCGGCGATGCGCCGGTACGTCTGCTCGCTCGCCCTCCGGCCTCCGTATGTGACGTCGTCGAAGTCGCGGGCGGCGGCGCGCAGTCGGTCGGTGTGGGAGGGCAGGGTGCGGCCGGCGTCCGCCGCCGCCTCGTCGGCGGTGCGGCCGGGGCGTACGTCGAGAAGGGCACGCTCCTCCAGGGAGCGGACGATGGCACGCATGCGTTCCTGGACGGCCTGGTTCCAGTGGCCCTGGGCGGCGTGGGCGCCGGCGGCCGCGCGGTGTTCGGCGGCACTGCGGCGGCGCTCGTCGAACAGGGCGGCTGCGGTGCCGGGTTGGCGGTGGGGGGTGCCGAGGCGCCACCACAGGGCGGCCAGGACGGCGACGACGGCCAGGACGATCACGGCCAGGCCGAGTGCGCCGCCGGGGGTCGCGGTCGAGGCGGCGCCGAACAGGTCGCCGAGCCAGTTCCAGAACCAGTTGAGGGCGCGTTCGAACAGGCCCGGGTCGTCCTCGTGGTACAGGCGCTTGGACAGTTCGCGCCGGGCCGCCTCGCGGGCGGGGTCGCGTGGGGTCGTCAGCGGGGGTTCCTCGCCGTCCCGCATGCCGGCCAGGGGGAAGGCGTCGGCGGCGCGCAGCAGGGTGCGTACGGCGAGGTGGGTGGGGTGGGCGAGCAGGGGTGGTGGTGCGGTGTCGAGCGGGGCGGACAGCAGGGTCGGCGCTGTGTCCGGGGTGGTGCGGGGCAGGGCCCGTGCGGCTGTGGCGGCCGGGCCCTGCAGTGCCGGTGCGGCTGTGAGTACCGGTGTGGCGAGTACTCCCCCCGTCAGGCTCACCGCATCAGCTCCCGGGGGTCGGGCCGGGGGCGGTGGCGTGGTCCTGGACACCGGCGGCGCGGGCCAGGTCGAGGTCGAGGGCCTCGCGGCGGATGCGCTGGTCGATGTAGAGCAGCACGGTGACGCCGGCCGTGATCGGGAAGGTGATCGTGGAGCCGATCACCGAGCCGACGCCGCTGATGATGAGGTACGTCCAGCCCAGGTCGCCGTCCGAGTGGAGGAAGCCGCTGATGCCGCCGTCGCCCGCGGCGGCGCCGGCGATGGCGAAGGGCACGAGGACGATCATGGCGATGACGTTCGCGATGATCACGGCGAGCAGCTGGATGCCCAGGACGCGCCACCAGGAGCCGCGGACCAGCTTCGCCGAGCGGGTCATCGCCTTCTTGACGGTCTGCTTCTCCAGCATCAGCGCGGGGGAGGCAAGGGAGAAGCGGATCAGCAGCCACGCGACGACGACCAGTGCGCCGAGCACACCGAGGACGGCGAGGCCCGCGCCCGCGTCACCGGAGCCCGAGGCCGCTACGAGGATGCCGGGGAGCGCGCCGACGAGGCCGACGCCGACCGCGATGGACACCAGCAGGAAGATCAGGCCGAACAGGCGGGGGAGCTGGGGGCGGGCGTCGCGCCAGGCCTGCGCGGTGGTGACCGGCTTGCCGAGGACCGCGCGGCTGGTGACGGCGGTGAGCAGGGCCGTGGCGATGACGGTGCCGATCAGGGTGACCAGGAAGATGACACCGGAGCCGATCAGGGCGTCGCCCAGGGCGCGGGTCTGTTCCTCCACGGTGGCGCTGGGGTCGCCGAGGGCTTCCGAGCTCGTGGTGTTGTTGAGGACGAGGCCCTGGAGGAGAACGACGATGACCTCGATGACGACCGCGACGGTCAGGGAGATACCGAGGACGGTGCGCCAGTGGGCGCGCATGGTGGAGACGGCGCCGTCGAGGATCTCACCGACGCCGAGCGGGCGCAGCGGGATCACACCGGGCTTGGCCGCGGGCGGGGGGCCGCCCCAGCCGGTGCCCCACGGGGCGTAGCCGGGGTGGCCGTAGCCCGGGTGGCCGTATCCGCCGTGGCCTGCGGGGCCGCCGTATCCGCCGGGGGTGCCGCCGTATCCGCCTGGGCCGGTGGGGCCTGCGGGGTTGCCCCAGGCGTTGTAGCCCGGGCCGGGGCCCGTGGGGGACTGGCCGGGGCCGGGGGGCGGGGGCGGTGGGGTCTGGCCGGGGTTGTGGGGGCCGGTGGGCGCGGGTGGCTGGGGCGGGTTCTGGGGGCCTGCGGGAGCGGACCACTGGCCGGGAGGGGGCTGCTCCTTGGACCACTTCGGGCCCGGGTCCTGTGGGTCGGGCCCCGGCAGGTCCGCCGGCTGCGTGGCGTCGGGGCGGTCTGCGGGCTCGGCGGGGCCGGAAGCGGCCGGCTCCTGGCCGTCGGACGGGGCGGATCCGGGCGAGGCCCAGCCCGGAGTGTCGTTCATCGTCGCTCCTTCACGGTGCCCGTCCGCGGTCGCGGCGGCAGGTTGGCAGTCATCGTGCCATGGGCCGGTCGGCACAGGACCGGCCGCCGTATGGGCTGCACACCTTCAATTGTCCGCCGCACACGGGGCAGACTGACCGCATGGCTGATCACTACGCGCGATCCGGCGAGGACACACCGACCACGGGGATACCGGCGATCCGCTGGGAGGAGCCGCCCGAAGGGCCGGTGGTGGTGCTGCTCGACCAGACGAGGCTGCCGGCCGAGGAGGTCGAGCTGGTGTGCACGGACGCGTCCGCGCTGGTGGAGGCGATCCGTTCGCTCGCCGTGCGCGGGGCGCCGCTGCTGGGGATCGCCGGGGCGTACGGGGTCGCGCTCGCCGCCGCGCGCGGGTTCGAGGTGGACGAGGCCGCGAGCGCCCTGGCGGCCGCCCGGCCGACCGCGGTGAACCTGTCCGTCGGCGTGCACAGGGCCCGGTCGGCGTACGAGGCCGCGCTCACGCGGGGCGGCGACCAGCGGCAGGCGGCCGCGGCGGCGCTGGCCGCGGCGCGGCAACTGCACCGGGAGGACGCCGAGGCCAGCACCCGGATGGCCCAGCACGGGCTGGCGCTGTTGGACGAGCTGCTGCCCGGCGGCGGCCACCGCGTCCTCACGCACTGCAACACCGGTTCGCTGGTGTCCGGTGGGGAGGGCACGGCGTTCGCGGTCGCGCTCCACGCGCACCGGGCGGGGCGGCTGCGGCGGCTGTGGGTGGACGAGACGCGTCCCCTGCTGCAGGGCGCCCGCCTGACGGCGTACGAGGCGGCGCGCAGCGGGATGGCGTACACGCTGCTCACGGACAACGCGGCGGGTTCGCTGTTCGCGGCCGGCGAGGTGGACGCGGTGCTGATCGGGGCGGACCGCATCGCGGCCGACGGGTCGGTGGCGAACAAGGTGGGCAGCTATCCGCTCGCCGTGCTCGCGCGGTACCACCATGTGCCGTTCATCGTGGTGGCGCCGGTGACGACGGTGGATCCGTCGACGCCGGACGGGGCGTCGATCGAGGTCGAACAGCGGGCCGGCCACGAGGTGACCGAGATCGCGGGACCGCAGCTGCCGGTGACGGGAGCGGGCGGCGGGATACCGGTGGCGCCGCTGGGTACGCAGGCGTACAACCCGGCGTTCGATGTGACACCGCCCGAGCTGGTGACGGCGATCGTCACCGAGGAGGGCGTCGCGTCGCCGGTCACCGCGGACGCGCTGGCCGAACTGTGCGCGCGCTCGCGCGCGGCGGCGGAAGCGGACGCGGCACGCTGAGCCGCCCCGGCAGAGGGGCGGCGGATCACGGGCGCGGGCCGTCCGGGCGGCCCGTGGCGGTGTCCGGCGTGCGCCGGGATGGCGGTGGCTGTCGGCGAGGGCAGACAGTAGCGACCATGTACGACTATCGTCACTGGCCAGTGACCCTGCTCACCAGCGCCACTGTCACTGTTATGAGAATGGGATGATGTCGTTTATGAAGGGACGAGTCCTTGTCGTCGACGACGACACGGCACTGGCCGAGATGCTCGGCATCGTGCTGCGTGGTGAAGGTTTTGAGCCGTCTTTCGTAGCCGACGGCGACAAGGCGCTGGCCGCTTTCCGTGAGACCAAACCCGACCTGGTGCTGCTCGACCTGATGCTGCCCGGCCGGGACGGCATCGAGGTGTGCCGCCTCATCCGGGCGGAGTCCGGCGTGCCGATCGTGATGCTCACGGCCAAGAGCGACACCGTCGACGTCGTCGTCGGGCTGGAATCCGGCGCGGACGACTACATCGTCAAGCCGTTCAAGCCGAAGGAGCTCGTCGCCCGCATCCGGGCGCGGCTGCGGAGGTCGGAGGAGCCGGCGCCCGAGCAGCTCGCCATCGGCGATCTGGTCATCGACGTGGCCGGGCACTCCGTGAAGCGGGACGGGCAGTCGATCGCGCTGACGCCGCTGGAGTTCGACCTGCTGGTCGCGCTCGCCCGCAAGCCGTGGCAGGTGTTCACCCGCGAGGTGCTCCTGGAGCAGGTGTGGGGCTACCGGCACGCCGCCGACACGCGCCTGGTCAACGTGCACGTGCAGCGGCTGCGCTCCAAGGTCGAGAAGGACCCGGAGCGGCCGGAGATCGTGGTGACCGTCCGTGGTGTCGGTTACAAGGCCGGACCCAGCTGACATGTCCGGGGACAGTGCCGCTGCGGCCCCCGGCCGGTCCGGGGCCCGACCGGAGCGGCCTGTCGGCCGGAAGACGCCGGGATCGCGCTGGAGCCGCCTCTTCGAGGGCGGTCTGCTGCAGGGCGGGGTGCAGGGCAGCCCCGTCCTGAGGCTGCTGCTGCGCTGGGTGCGGCGACCGCTGCTGCCGCTGATGCGGCTGTGGCGGCGCAACATCCAGCTCAAGGTCGTCGCCACCACCCTGCTGATGTCGCTCGGCGTCGTCCTGCTGCTGGGCTTCGTCGTCATCGGACAGGTGCGCAACGGGCTGCTCGACGCCAAGGTGAAGGCGTCCCAGAGCCAGGCCACCGGCGGCTTCGCCGTGGCCAAGCAGAAAGCCGACGAAGCGGCCAGCGCGGCCGCCGACGACGGCACCCCGGCTGACGAACACACCTCCCAGAACGTCATCGAATGGATGAGTGAGCTGGTGTCGTCGCTGTCCAGCGGCGGCCAGGGCGCCTTCGACGTCGTCACACTGCCCACCGGCGACGACAGCGGCGCCTGGCGCGGACCGCGCGCCTCCGGATTCGTCGACCCCAACAAGAGCGTGCCCGACGACCTGCGCGCACGCGTCAACACCACCACCGGCGCCGCCCAGAGCTACACCCGCATCCTCTACAGCGACGGCAAGGAGTCCCAGCCCGCCCTCGTCATCGGCAAGCAGGTCAACGACCCCAACGGTGACCCGTACGAGCTGTACTACCTCTTCCCGCTCACCCAGGAGGAGAAGTCCCTCAGCCTCGTCAAGGGCACCCTGGCGACCGCCGGGCTCTTCGTCGTCGTACTCCTCGGAGCCATCGCCTGGCTCGTCGTACGCCAGGTCGTCACCCCCGTGCGCATGGCCGCCGGAATCGCCGAAAGGCTCTCCGCGGGACGGCTGCAGGAACGGATGAAGGTCACCGGCGAGGACGACATCGCCCGCCTCGGCGAAGCCTTCAACAAGATGGCGCAGAACCTTCAGCTGAAGATCCAGCAGCTGGAGGACCTGTCACGGATGCAGCGCCGCTTCGTCTCCGACGTCTCGCACGAACTGCGCACCCCGCTGACCACCGTGCGGATGGCCGCCGACGTCATCCACGACGCGCGCGAGGACTTCGACCCCGTCACCGCGCGGTCCGCCGAACTCCTCGCCGACCAGCTCGACCGGTTCGAGTCGCTCCTCGCCGACCTGCTGGAGATCAGCCGCTTCGACGCCGGCGCCGCCGCGCTGGAGGCAGAGCCCATCGACCTCAGAGAGGTCGTACGGCGCGTCGTCGACGGAGCCGCACCGCTCGCCGAACGCAAGGGCACCGCCATACGCGTCCTCGGCGACCAGCAGCCCATCGTCGCCGAGGCCGACGCACGCCGCGTGGAGCGCGTCCTGCGCAACCTCGTCGTCAACGCCGTCGAACACGGCGAGGGCAAGGACGTCGTCGTGAAACTCGCCTCCGCCGGTGGCGCCGTCGCCGTCGCCGTACGCGACTACGGCGTCGGCCTCAAGCCCGGCGAGGCCACGCGCGTGTTCAGCCGCTTCTGGCGCGCCGACCCCGCACGCGCGCGTACCACCGGCGGTACCGGCCTCGGACTGTCCATCGCCCTGGAGGACGCCCGCCTGCACGGCGGCTGGCTCCAGGCCTGGGGCGAACCCGGCGGCGGCTCACAGTTCCGGCTGACCCTGCCCCGCACCGCCGACGAACCCCTGCGCGGCTCCCCGATACCCCTGGAGCCCAAGGACTCGCGCCGCAACCGCGGACTCAACGACGCCGGCCTGCCCCGCGGCGCGGGCCAGAAGAGCGCCACCGTGCCCGTCCAGACGGCCACAGAGGCCCTCTCACCTGCCCGGGCACCCCTCGCACCGAGGATGGCCACCGTGGCCCCCACAGCCGACCCCACGGCGCTCCCCGGCAACGGTGCGCGCGTGGTGCCCCGGCCCGCCTCGGGCACGCGACGACCCGACGGCACACCACCCGCCGCGAACGGCGGGACCGCCGAGCGGCACGAGCCGAACGGCCCCGAGAGCCGTGACGGCCGTGACGGCGGCGACAGCCGCGACGGCTGCGATGGACCGGACGGCCGAGACGGCCGAGACGGCCGCCAGGGCGCCGGAGCACAGACCTCGGACGACCAAGGGGAGGCATTTCGTGGGCGCTGACCGGGGGGCGGGAGCACGGCGCAGACCGGCGCGCACGGTGGCATGGGCCGCCGGTGGCGCCGTACTGCTGGCCGGATGCGCCTCGATGCCCGACAGCGGCGACCTGCGCGGCGTGGAGTCCACCCCGCGCCAGGACAGCCAGGTACGGGTGTTCGCGATGCCGCCCCGCGAGGACGCCCCGGCCCCGGAGATCGTCCAGGGCTTCCTCGAAGCCCTCACCAGCGACGACCCCAACTTCTCCACCGCCCGCCAGTACCTCACGACCACCGCCGCGCGGAATTGGCGGCCCGAGCTGTCCACCACCGTCCTCGCCGACGGCCCCGAGGCCGAGGCGGACCGCACCGGCAACCGGGCCGACGGCACCGACTTCTCCTTCACGCTCACCGGCGCGCGCGTGGCCGTCGTCGACGCCCAGCAGGCGTACGCGCCGTCCTCCGGCGCCTACAGCCAGAGCATGCACCTCACACGCGACAAGAAGTCCGGACAGTGGCGCATCGACGCGCTGCCCCAGGGCGTCGTCATGGGCAGGTCGGACTTCCAGCGCAACTACATGTCCGTCAACAAGTACTTCTTCGCGTCGGACACCACCGTCGGCACCTCCCGCCAGCCGTCCGCCGTCGCCGACCCCGTCTACGTACGCGAGCGCGTGGACCCCATGACCCAGGTCGTGCGGTCCCTGCTGGACGGCCCCACCAGCTGGCTGCGGCCCGTCGTGCGCTCCAGCTTCCCCCCCGGCACCGCGCTGCAGAAGGGCACCACCCCCCTCGCCCCCGACGACCAGAACCGGCTCACCGTCCCCCTGAACGACAAGGCCGCCCGCATCGGGCACGGCAAGTGCGACGAGATGGCCGCCCAGCTGCTGTTCACCCTGCAGAGCTTCGCGCCCACCGTCGACGAGGTCGAACTGCGCTCCGGCGGCAACCGCCTGTGCTCCCTCACCGAGGACCGCGCCGAGATCGTCGCCGCCCGCGCCTCCGACACCCGCGCCGACAGCCTGTACTTCATCGACGGCGACCACCGGCTCGCCCGCATGGCCGGCAGCCCCGGCGGCGTCGACAACGCCGCCCCCGTACCCGGCGCCTTCGGCGACGGCAGCAAGGCACTGCGCTCCGTGGCCGTCACCCGCGACGAACACGCCGCCGCCGGCGTCACCATCGACGGCAAGTCCCTCTACGTCGGCTCCATGGTCACCGGCAACTCCCTCGGCGAACCCGTCCTGCGCAGCAACGGCAAGACCGAGACCGACCGGCTGACCACCCCCAGCTGGGACTCCCAGGGCGACCTGTGGATCGCCGACCGCAACCCCGCCGACGAGCGGCTCTACCTCCTGCGCAAGGGCGCGGGCACCCCGCTCGTCGTCCGCACCCCCGGACTCGACGGACGCATCAACGCCGTCCGCGTCGCCGCCGACGGGGTGCGGATCGCGCTCGTCGTGGAGAAGGACGGCAAGCAGTCGCTGCTCATCGGGCGGATCGAACGCGACGACCGGACCGACGGCAAGACCGGCGACAAACCCGACGACAAGACCGGTGAACCGCAGAGCACCGTGTCGGTGCTCGAACTGCGGTCCGCGACACCGGACTTGGAGCAGGTCACCGCGATGTCGTGGGCCGGGGACAGCCGGCTGGTCGTCGTCGGACGCGAGTCCGGGGGCGTCGAACAGGGCCAGTACGTGCAGTGCGACGGCTCCATCCCCGAGGGCAGCACCCTGCCCGGTCTGACCCAGGTGCAGAGCATCACCGCCGCCCCCGACAGCGAGGCCCCGCTGTTCGCCACCTCGGAGAACGGCCTGCTGTGGCTGTCCGGCGGCAGCGGCTGGCGCACCCTGAAGGAGACCGCCTCCGCGGTCTTCTACCCCGGCTGACCTGCCGATCCGGCCACCGGACGCGAGCCCCCTGATGGTTTTCCACAGGGGGGCTCGGCAGTTTTCCACAGGGGTGGTGGTCCCCCGTCCCCCCTTGGCAGAGTGATCCCCGTGAACGTCGTACGAGGCTGGTGGCAGGACCTCACCGACCTCGTGCTTCCGGCCGAGTGCGGAGGCTGCGGCCGCCCCCGCACCGAGCTCTGCCCCGACTGCCGCGCCACCCTCGACGGGACGGCGGCGCGCCGGGTACGGCCCACGCCCGAGCCGCCCGGACTGCCCGCCGTGTACGCGGCGGCGCCCTACGCGGACGAGACGCGAGCGGTGCTGCTGGCGCACAAGGAGCGGGGGGCGCTGGGGCTGGGACGGGCGCTGGGGGTGGCGGTGGCGGGGGCGGTGCGGGTGGGGTTGGGGGAGGTGGGGGTGGGAGGGGAGGGGGAGGGCCCCCCGAATGGCGTACGGCCAAGCGACGTACTTCTCGTCCCCCTCCCCTCCTCCCCCCGAACCACCCGAGCCCGCGGCCACGACCCCGCGCGGCGGATCGCTCTCGCGGCCGCCGCCGAGCTGCGGCGGGTGGGGACGTCGGCGCGGGTGGCGGCGGTGTTGCGGCAGCGGCGGGTCGTGGCGGACCAGTCGGGGCTCGACTCCCGGCAGCGCGCGGCCAACCTCGCGGGTGCGCTGGCCGTGACCCGTTCGGGGGCGCGGGTGCTGTCGTACGGGCGGGTGGTGCTGGTGGACGACCTGATGACGACGGGTGCGTCACTCGTGGAGGCGGCGCGGGCGGTGCGGGAGGGTATGGCGGATACGGAGGGGATTTCCGCGGGGGGACGCATAAAGGCGTCGTCGGGTGGGCACGGCGTAGGCACGATGCGAGGGCCGGGCGGAGTCCTGGACGGGGGCTCGGGGGCGTGCGGCGCGACGGGTGGTGAACGGCTTCGTGACGGTGACGTGGATGGGCTCGCGGATCGTGTTCGCGCTGGTCACGGCGGGTTCGGTGGGGCCGGGAGCGGGGGCCTCGGGGTGGTCTGCGCGGCGGTGGTCGCCGCGGCGCCGGATTCCTTCGCAATAAACCGGAACTGAGCCTGAACTTGCGTCGTTGCAGGTAATGAGTGGAGCAATTCACCTGAACGGAGGTACGCCGCAGTAGAGGGTGACGACATCCGTCCGGGCGAGATATGTTCGGTTGTGAGGGAAAGCCGCAGGCCACACCTCTCATATCCGAATGCCGTGCTGCGGTTTTCGGCAATCACCCGCAGCACCGGGGTCGAGATCGCGCCCACGGGGGAGGAGGAGGTGGACGTCACCGAGTCCGAGGTTCCGGGACTGACCGGAGCCTGGTGCAAGAGGGAGACGCTCCGCGACTGAGGCGGAGCGATCCGGGAACGGAGTTCTGCGTGGACATCGTCGTCAAGGGCCGCAAGACCGAGGTGCCCGAGCGGTTCCGCAAGCACGTGGCCGAGAAGCTGAAGCTGGAGAAGATCCAGAAGCTCGACGGCAAGGTGATCAGCCTCGACGTCGAGGTGTCCAAGGAGCCCAACCCCCGACAGGCCGACCGGTGCGACCGGGTGGAGATCACGCTCCGCTCCCGTGGTCCGGTGATCCGGGCGGAGGCAGCGGCCAGCGACCCGTACGCGGCACTCGATCTGGCGGCGGAGAAGCTGGACGCCCAGCTGCGCAAGCAGCACGACAAGCGGTACACGCGACGCGGCACTCGCCGGCTCACGGCAGCGGAGGTCCCCGACCACGTCCCGGGCGTGGCGACGCTCAACGGGAACGGCCATGTGGTCGAGCCCGGTGATGAGGACAGCGTGCCCACCAAGAAGATCGGCTCGCTGGAAGTGCAGGGCGAAGGGCCCCTGGTGGTCCGCGAGAAGACCCATGTGGCCGCACCGATGAGCCTCGACCAGGCCCTCTACGAGATGGAGCTGGTCGGACACGACTTCTATCTGTTCGTCGACTCCGAGACCAAGGAGCCCAGTGTCGTCTACCGGCGGCACGCGTACGACTACGGCGTCATCCACCTCACGACGGACACGATGGTCACCCAGGCGAACGCCCCCGGTGGCACGCTGGGTGGCTGAATCGCCCCGGTGACGGCTGAGAGGTGCCCCTGGAGCGCGCGTGTGCGCCCCCAGGGGCACCCGCGTGCGACCCCTTGGCGCACCTCTCTGTCACCGCGTTGTCGTCGGGGCATGGAATCATGGCGAGGGCGGTCCAACGGGTGGGCCGTTGCCTTGGGTTGGCGATGGCACAGAACCACGGCCGCAGCCTTCAGGGGGAGGAACGATGGCGGACAGCTTCGGACCGATGCATGGCGGGGGTGCCGACAGCGGTATCACCGGCATGGGCCCGGACGCGGGCACGGACACCGGCCGGGATGCCGCGCGCGAGGAGCCGATCAGGGTCCTGGTGGTGGACGATCACGCTCTGTTCCGTCGGGGGCTGGAGATCGTGCTGGCGGCCGAGGAGGACATCCAGGTCGTCGGTGAGGCGGGCGATGGTGCCGAGGCGGTGGACAAGGCGGCCGATCTGCTGCCCGACATCGTCCTGATGGAT
This sequence comes from Streptomyces sp. NPDC032126, assembly GCF_055580085.1. Classification (NCBI taxonomy): domain Bacteria; kingdom Bacillati; phylum Actinomycetota; class Actinomycetes; order Kitasatosporales; family Streptomycetaceae; genus Streptomyces; species Streptomyces sp. NPDC032126. The sequence continues at coordinate 265,282 of NZ_JBVIMA010000011.1, read as the reverse complement.
GTGCGGATGCCGAAGCGGGGCGGGATCGAGGCGTGCACGTCGATCAAGGAAGTGGCGCCCAGCGCGAAGATCATCATGTTGACGATCAGCGATGAGGAGGCCGACCTCTATGACGCGATCAAGGCGGGGGCGACGGGTTATCTGTTGAAGGAGATCTCGACCGACGAGGTGGCCACCGCGATTCGGGCGGTGGCCGACGGTCAGTCGCAGATCAGTCCTTCCATGGCGTCGAAACTGCTCACTGAGTTCAAATCGATGATCCAGCGCACGGACGAGCGCCGGCTCGTTCCCGCGCCGCGGTTGACGGATCGTGAGCTGGAAGTGCTGAAGCTCGTCGCGACGGGGATGAACAACCGGGACATCGCCAAGGAGTTGTTCATCTCCGAGAACACCGTGAAGAACCATGTGCGCAACATCCTGGAGAAGCTGCAGCTGCACTCCAGGATGGAGGCCGTGGTGTATGCGATGCGGGAGAAGATTCTCGAGATCCGCTAGGGCCTTTCTTTCGGATCTGGTCGGCTCCGAGCGACGGCGCCTCCCGGCCCAGCAGACCCCGCGACCCCGGCAAGATCCGAAAGAGAGGCCCTAGGCGAGAAGGCGGGCGAGTTCGCGGGTGAGGGGCTCGCGGTGGTCGGGGGTGTCGACGCGTTCGACGCGTACGTCGGTGCAGTCGACCCAGCTCGCCGCTTCCACGAGGGCCTGGGCGATCGCGGGGGCCGCCTTGGGGTCGTCGAAGGTGACCTGTCGGGCGATGAGGGTTCTGCCGTCGCGGGCCGGGTCGACGCGGCCCACGAGGCGGCCGCCGGAGAGGACCGGCATGGCGAAGTAGCCGTAGACGCGCTTGGGTTTGGGGACGTAGGCCTCCAGGCGGTGGGTGAAGCCGAAGAGGCGTTCGGTGCGGGCGCGTTCCCAGATGAGGGAGTCGAAGGGGGACAGCAGGGTCGTACGGTGGCGGCCGCGCGCGGGTGTGGCGAGGGCCGCCGGGTCGGCCCAGGCGGGTTTGGTCCAGCCTTCGACGGTGACGGGGACCAGGCCGGAGTCGGCGATCACCGCGTCGACCTGGTCGCCCTTGAGGCGGTGGTAGTCGGCGATGTCCGCGCGCGTGCCGACGCCGAGGGACTGGCCGGCCAGGCGGACCAGGCGGCGCAGGCATTCGGTGTCGTCGAGGTCGTCGTGGAGCAGGGTGTCGGGCACGGCGCGTTCGGCGAGGTCGTAGACGCGTTTCCAGCCGCGGCGCTGGACGCAGACCACTTCGCCGTACATGAGGGCGCGTTCCACGGCGACCTTGGTGCCCGACCAGTCCCACCATTCGCTGGTCTTCTTGGCGCCGCCGAGTTCGGTGGCGGTGAGGGGGCCTTCGGTGGTGAGTTGCTTGATGACCTGGTCGTAGACGCCGTCGGGGAGGGTGTGGCCCCAGTGGGGGCGGTTGCGGTAGGCGCGGCGGCGGAAGGCGAAGTGGGGCCATTCCTCGATGGGGAGGATGCACGCGGCGTGCGACCAGTACTCGAAGGCGTGGGGTTGTGCCTGGGGCGCGCCGGGGGCTGCGGTGTGCCAGTAGGCGTTTTCGACGGTGGTGCGGCCCACGGCGCCGAGGCGGGCGTAGGGGATGAGTTCGTGGGAGCGGGCGAGGACGGAGATGGTGTCGAGCTGGATCGCGCCGAGGTGGCGGAGGACGCCGCGGACGCCGGCCTTGCGGTTCGGCGTGCCGAGGAAGCCCTGGGCGCGCAGGGCGATGCGGCGGGCCTCGTCTGCGGAGAGCTCGGTGGTGGGGCGCGGGGTCGTCATGGGTTCGCACGATAGGCGCTGGGTCTGACAGTCGGCTCTGAGCTGGGGCGATGCGGGAGGTAGGGGTCGGTGGAGGGCAGGTCCAGGTCGGAGGGGAGCAGGGAGGCCAGCCAGCAGTCCTTGCGTACGCCCTTGTTGCTGATGGCGGAGCGCAGGGTGCCCTCGATGGTGAAGCCGGCGTGTTCGGCGACGGCGCGGGAGGCGGTGTTGCCGACTTCCGCGCGCCATTCGACGCGGTCCATCGCGAGGTGGGTGAAGGCCCAGCGGGCGGCGGTGAGGGTGGCCTCGGTCATGTAGCCGCGGCCGCGGTGTTCCTTGGCGGTCCAGAAGCCGATCTCGGCGGTGCCGAGGGAGCGCGGGGTGAGGCTGAGGACGCCGGTGAGGGTGGTGTCGGTGAGGAAGAGGCCGAAGGTGAACATGGAGCCGGTGCTCCAGCCGTCGGGGGCGAGTTGTTCGGTGAAGCTGCGGGCGTGTTCGAGGTGGTAGGGGGAGGGGATGGTCGTCCAGCGCTGGATGTCGGGGTCCTGCGCGGCCGTGTACACGGCGTGGGTGTCCTGGGGGCCGATCGGTCTGAGGACGAGGCGGTCCGAGGTCAGGGTGACGGGGTCCATCGGCCGATTGTGGTCGGGCTGTACGGCGGCCGCCATGTTTTTGCGGTGTGTGAGCGCGTGATCACAATTCGCGCAATTCGTTGGGTGGATGCGGCACCATCCGTGAGCCTTGGCCGTTGTCCCCTTTGAAGAAGATTTTGAAGCAGGTGTGCCCCTGTGTGCGGTCGTCGTCACGGCAGGCCTCCCGGCGTGGCGTGGTCCTCGCATACGATGGCCGTTGCTCAGTTAAGTCAGAAGGAAAACCGACCGTCCCAGGCCCGACCGGCAAGGAGACCAACCCCCGTGTCCGTCCTCTCGAAGATCATGCGTGCAGGCGAAGGCAAGATCCTGCGCAAGCTGCACCGCATCGCGGACCAGGTCAACTCCATCGAAGAGGACTTCGTCGACCTCTCCGACGCCGAGCTGCGGGCCCTCACCGATGAGTACAAGCAGCGGTATGCCGATGGTGAAAGCCTGGACGACCTGCTCCCGGAGGCCTTCGCCACGGTGCGTGAGGCCGCCAAGCGCGTCCTCGGCCAGCGGCACTACGACGTGCAGATGATGGGCGGTGCCGCCCTGCACCTCGGTTATGTGGCCGAGATGAAGACCGGTGAGGGCAAGACGCTCGTCGGCACGCTGCCCGCGTATCTGAACGCGCTGTCGGGTGACGGCGTGCACCTGATCACGGTCAACGACTATCTGGCCGAGCGCGACTCGGAGATGATGGGCCGCGTCCACCGGTTCCTGGGTCTGAGCGTCGGCTGCATCCTGGCGAACATGACGCCGGCCCAGCGTCGCGAGCAGTACGCGTGCGACATCACGTACGGCACGAACAACGAGTTCGGTTTCGACTATCTGCGCGACAACATGGCGTGGTCGAAGGACGAGCTCGTCCAGCGCGGCCACAACTTCGCCATCGTCGACGAGGTCGACTCGATCCTCGTCGACGAGGCGCGTACGCCGCTGATCATCTCCGGCCCGGCCGACCAGGCCACGAAGTGGTACGGCGACTTCGCCAAGCTGGTCACGCGCCTGAAGAAGGGCGAGGCGGGCAACCCGCTCAAGGGCCTGGAGGAGACGGGCGACTACGACGTCGACGAGAAGAAGCGCACGGTCGCCATCCATGAGGCCGGTGTCGCCAAGGTCGAGGACTGGCTGGGCATCGACAACCTCTACGAGTCGGTGAACACGCCGCTGGTGGGCTACCTGAACAACGCCATCAAGGCGAAGGAGCTCTTCAAGAAGGACAAGGACTACGTCGTCATCGACGGCGAGGTCATGATCGTCGACGAGCACACGGGCCGTATCCTCGCCGGCCGCCGCTACAACGAGGGCATGCACCAGGCGATCGAGGCGAAGGAAGGGGTGGACATCAAGGACGAGAACCAGACGCTCGCCACGATCACCCTGCAGAACTTCTTCCGCCTCTACAACAAGCTCTCCGGCATGACCGGTACGGCGATGACCGAGGCCGCCGAGTTCCACCAGATCTACAAGCTCGGCGTGGTCCCGATCCCGACGAACAAGCCGATGATCCGCAAGGACCAGTCGGACCTGATCTACCGCACCGAGGTCGCCAAGTTCGAGGCGGTCGTCGACGACATCGCCGAGAAGCACGAGAAGGGCCAGCCGATCCTCGTCGGCACGACGTCGGTCGAGAAGTCGGAGTATCTCTCCCAGCAGCTCAGCAAGCGCGGCATCCAGCACGAGGTGCTGAACGCCAAGCACCACGAGCGCGAGGCGCAGATCGTCGCCCAGGCCGGCCGCAAGGGCGCCGTGACGGTCGCCACGAACATGGCCGGCCGTGGTACGGACATCAAGCTCGGCGGCAACCCCGAGGACCTCGCCGAGGCGGAGCTGCGGCAGCGCGGCCTCGACCCGGAGGAGCACATCGAGGAGTGGGCGGCCGCGCTGCCCGCCGCGCTGGAGAAGGCCGAGCAGGCCGTCAAGGCGGAGAAGGAGGAGGTCGAGGCGATCGGCGGCCTCTACGTCCTGGGCACCGAGCGGCACGAGTCGCGGCGTATCGACAACCAGCTGCGTGGTCGTTCCGGCCGTCAGGGCGACCCGGGCGAGTCCCGCTTCTATCTGTCCCTGGGTGACGACCTGATGCGGCTGTTCAAGGCGCAGATGGTGGAGCGCGTGATGTCCATGGCCAATGTGCCGGACGACGTGCCGATCGAGAACAAGATGGTCACGCGCGCGATCGCGTCCGCCCAGTCGCAGGTCGAGCAGCAGAACTTCGAGACCCGTAAGAACGTCCTGAAGTACGACGAGGTCCTCAACCGCCAGCGCGAGGTCATCTACGGCGAGCGGCGCCGCGTCCTGGAGGGCGAGGACCTGCACGAGCAGGTGCAGCACTTCATGGACGACACGATCGACGCCTATGTGCAGGCGGAGACGGCCGAGGGCTTCCCGGAGGACTGGGACCTCGACCGGCTGTGGGGCGCCTTCAAGCAGCTCTACCCGGTGAAGGTCACCGTGGAGGAGCTGGAGGAGGCGGCGGGCGACCGGGCCGGTCTGACCGCCGAGTTCATCGCCGAGTCCATCAAGGACGACATCCGCGAGCAGTACGCGGCGCGGGAGGCGCAGCTCGGCTCCGAGATCATGCGTGAGCTGGAGCGGCGGGTCGTGCTGTCCGTCCTGGACCGCAAGTGGCGCGAGCACCTCTACGAGATGGACTACCTCCAGGAGGGCATCGGCCTGCGCGCGATGGCGCAGAAGGACCCGCTGGTGGAGTACCAGCGCGAGGGCTTCGACATGTTCTCCGCGATGATGGACGGCATCAAGGAGGAGTCCGTCGGCTATCTGTTCAACCTGGAGGTCCAGGTCGAGCAGCAGGTCGAGGAGGTCCCGGTCGAGGACGCCAAGCCGGTGGCCGACCTGGAGAAGCAGGATGTCGTGCCGGCGCAGGCGGGCGCGCGTCCGGAGATCCGGGCGAAGGGGCTGGACGCCCCGCAGCGGCGGAACCTGCACTTCTCCGCGCCGACGGTGGACGGCGAGGGCGGCACGATCGAGGGCGAGTTCGACGATGACGACGAGCCGGTCCGCTCGGAGGCGGACGGGCTCACGCGCGCGGAGCGCCGCAAGCAGGCTCGGGGCGGGCGTCGTCGCAAGAAGTAGGCGGTGAGCGGCGGCCGTTGTGGGCTGCCGCTGTGTGAAGGGCCGGTCATCTCTTCGGGGGTGGCTGGCCCTTCGGCTTGCTGTCCGCTCGGTGCCTGGTGGCTCAGTCCTGTTCGTCGGCCGTGCGGGGGCGTGGGCCGCCCACCTCGACGGCGGTGCAGCGCCACCGGTGGTCGCGGCCCAGTTCCAGGCGGAAGGCCATCGCGCGCAGGCGGTCGCCGGCCCCGATGCGGGCGAACGCCTCGATGGCGCCCGGGCGGGGCTCGAAGTAGCCGATGTCGCGGACGACGGGCCGGACGCCGTGGGCGGCGCGCAGGGGGCCGTAGGCGGCGAGGTGGGCGAGATCGTCGTAGGCGTGGCCCAGGGTGTGGCCGAGCATGGAGTGGACGGGGCGCCGACCGGTCAGGACGGCGAGGAGGCGGTCGGCGAAGAGGTCGGTGGGGCGGGGCTGGGGGACGGGGCGGCGCGGGCCCTGGGCGGGGACGGTTCGGGGTGCTGCGGTGGGGGTCGGGGCGACGCGGGTGGGGCGGAGGTCGCCGGGGGCGGGGGACGGGCGGTTGTCGGTGGGCCGTGCGGGGGTGGGGCGGGTGGGGGAGCCGGGTGGGCCGTCGCCGGGGTGGGTCGTGCGCGGGGTGCCGCCGCCGGGGACGCGGGGCGGGGTGGCACCGGTGGCGGGCGTGCGGGAAGGGGCCGCGCCGGGGCGGGCCGGGTCGCGGCGGGCCGGTGGGCGGGTGGCCGAGCGGCGCTGGGTCCTCGTCATGACCTTGTGCATGGTGATCCCCGTTCTGTGTGCACTCTCCGCACCCGGTCGATACCGGGCAGTAACTTGGCGGTTGGGGATCTTGTACGGGGTCGGCGGCGTGGGTGGCAAGGAGGCGTTGCCCCGCGCGGCGGGGGCCGGGAAGTTCGCTTATCCGGGTGATGCGAGGGCGTGGAGGGCCGTGTTGCCGGGGGCTCGGCGGGTGAATGCCGGGAGCCGGGTTGACGTGTTCAGAGGGGCCGGCGGGGACTCGAAAGGGGACGCCCGCACGTATCCTGAAGGCCCTACAAGACGACCAGGAAAGCGGCCCCCATGCGCGTCTACGTCCCCCTGACCCTCCCCGGGCTCGCCGAGGCGCACAAGACGGGAAAGCTGGGGTCCGGGCCGCTCGTCGCCTACGCCGTCACGCCCGCTTTGCGCGAGTGGTATCTCTCCGACGACATCGAGGAGCTGGAGTACGCCGCCCTGAGTCGGGCCGCGCTGGCCTCGCTGCGGCTGCTCGCGGCGGACGCGGGTGCGCCGCGGCGTCGGGTCGTGGTCGCCGTCGACGTACCGGACGGCTCGGCGGTCGTCGACCCCGACCGGGGCCTGGACCCGGCCGCGCTGGGAGAGGTGCGGGTCACGGAGGCGGTGGCGCTGGCGAAGGCGGCATCCGTGCATGTCGACGCGGGGGACGCGGAGGCGGATGTCGCGGCCGCGGCGGAGGCGCTGGGGGCGGCGGACGGTGGGGACGACGACGCGCAGTTCGTGGTGGACGGGGCGGAGGACCATGAGCTGCTGTGGTTCGCCACGCAGGAGATCCCGAATCTGGTCGGGGCCTCGGGCTAACCGCCCGGGCTGAGCGGGCGCAGCTCTGCGTGTCAGTGGGTGCGGGTACGTTGGTCGGCATGGGGATGCACGCAGGGGCCCACATCGTGTGGGACTGGAACGGGACGTTGTTCCACGACAACGAGGCGATCATCGGGGCGACGAACGCCGCGTTCGCCGAGCTCGGGCTGGAGCCGATCACGCTGGAGAAGTACCGGGCGCTGTACTGCGTGCCGGTGCCGAAGTTCTACGAGCGGTTGATGGGGCGGATGCCCACGGTTGCCGAGTGGGAGGTCATGGACGGGGTCTTCCAGCGGTACTACGCGCGGGAGCGGGTGCGGTGCGGGCTGACCGACGGGGTGGAGGAACTGCTCGTCGGGTGGCTGTCCGCGGGGCACAGCCAGTCGCTGCTGAGCATGTACGGGCACGAGGAGCTCGTGCCGCTGGTGCGGGGGTTCGGGATCGAGCCGCACTTCATACGGGTCGACGGGCGGACCGGGCCGTCGGGGGGCAGCAAGGCCGAGCACATGGTGCGTCACCTCGGGGCGCTGGGCGAGGTGGATCCGGCGCGGACGGTGGTGATCGGGGACGCCGCCGATGACGCGGTGGCCGCGCGGCACGCCGGCGCGCGGGCCGTGCTGTACACCGGGGGGTCGCACAGCCGGGCCAGCCTTGAGGCGGTGGGCGTACCGGTGGTGGACAGCCTCGCGGAGGCGGTCGAGGTGGCGGAGGAACTGGCGGCGTGAGGGGGAGGCGCGCCCCGACGGTGAGGCGCCCCCGGTAAGTGAGGGGCGCCTCAGGTGCGCAGGACGTTCAGGTCACCGGGGCCTTCGCGCGGAGTACGGTCAGGAACTCGCGCATCCAGGCCGGGTGGTCGGGCCAGGCGCGCGAGGAGACGAGGGTGCCGTCGACCACCGCCTCGGTGTCCTGGAAGGTCGCGCCGGCCGTCTGCATGTCGATCTCCAGCGCGGGGTACGCCGTGACGCGGCGGCCGCTGAGGGCGTCCACGGCGGCGGTGAGGAGGGGGCCGTGGCAGATCTGGGCCACGGGCTTGTCGGAGTCGAAGAACGACTTGAGGATCTTGCGGAGTTCCGGGTCGTTGCGCAGGTACTCGGGAGCGCGGCCGCCGGGGATGACGACGGCGACGTACTGGCCGGGGTCGACCTCGGAGAAGGCGAGGTCGGCGGGGAAGGTGTAGCCGGGTTTCTCGGTGTAGGTGTCGAAGCCGGGCTCGAAGTCGTGGACCACGAACTGGAGCTTTTTGCGGGTGGGGGCGGCGATGTGGACCTCGTAGCCCTCTTCGCGCAGGCGTTGGTAGGGGTAGAGGACCTCCAGGGACTCTGCTGCGTCGCCGGTGACGATGAGGATTTTCGCTGTCATGGTGCGGGCTCCTCGGTGGCCGTGTCGGTGGCGTGCGGTGGCGGTGTCATGGGCAAGGTGCCTCTCGGGGGCGGGCTTGCCAAGGGGGCGGTCGCTTTCAGGGTGCGTCGCGTTGTGATGCACGTCGACTTTTCCCCGCCCCGGCCGCAAACCTGCCCCCGCCCTCGCCCCGACGCACACCCCACTCTCGACCTCAAGCAACCCCCGCCCTAGACCCCAAGCACCCCCCGCCCTCGCCCCGAAGCACCCCCCGCCCCCTCCGCCCCTGTGCAGAACGTCAAAGTTCCGGCCCCTGTTTTGTACACATACGGCTCATGACGGGGCACCCGTAGGGAGCGATAGCCTTAGTGGCGTGATCAGCGCGATAGCTCGCGGGGGCCTTCCTGCCCCTGCCTTGCGCCCGGCGTGCACGGACCATCTCCGTGACCGGGCGGCGGTCGCTGGTCTTCGCGGGCGGGGTGGGGCGACGGCCCTCTGGGCGCCTCCGTACTCGAGCGGGACACGTGATGCGCACAGAGCGCCGTCACATTCCGCCGGTGGCTCAAAAGTGGCTCAGATCTCCCCGCTCGTCTCACCTCCCGGCATAGCGTCGTCACAGACCGGACACCCCGCGTCGCGGCGTCCCGCCGGAGGGAAAGAGACCGTTTTTCCTTCTACGTCACGCAACGGCGCGCGACAGGAGCCAGAGGACAATGCAGACCAAGCTGGACGAAGCCAAGGCCGAGCTGCTCGAACGGGCCGCCCGGGTCGCTGAGAACAGCCCGGTCGGGGGGCACCTACCGACCGGGACCACGGGCGAGGGCTCCGCGGGCACTCCGGACACCCCGGACGGCGCGGGCACCCCCGGCACCCCGGACCACGACTCCGTGCTCTCGTTCCTCCAGCGCTACTACCTGCACACCGCCCCGGAAGACCTCGGCGACCGCGACCCGGTCGACGTCTTCGGCGCCGCGCTGTCCCACTACCGGCTCGCGGAGAACCGCCCCCAGGGCACCGCCAACGTCCGCGTGCACACCCCGACCGTCGAGGAGAACGGCTGGACCTGCAGCCACTCCGTGGTCGAGGTCGTCACCGACGACATGCCCTTCCTCGTGGACTCCGTCACCAACGAGCTGACGCGGCAGGGCCGCGGGATCCATGTCGTCATCCACCCGCAGGTCGTCGTCCGGCGCGATGTCACCGGCAAGCTGATCGAGGTCCTCAGCGCCGCGCCCGCCGCCGCCGACCTCGCCCACGACGCGCACGTCGAGTCCTGGATCCACGTCGAGATCGATCGGGAGACCGACCGCGCCGACCTGAAGCAGATCACCGCCGATCTGCTGCGCGTCCTGTCCGACGTCCGGGAGGCCGTCGAGGACTGGGAGAAGATGCGGGAGGCCGCGCTGCGCATCGCGGACGGCCTGAGCGAGGAGCCCGTGCCCGGCGATCTGCCGGGACCCGACATCGAAGAGGCCCGTGAGCTGCTGCGCTGGCTCGCCGCCGACCACTTCACCTTCCTTGGCTACCGCGAGTACGAGCTGCGCGACGACGACTCCCTCGCCGCCGTGCCCGGCACCGGTCTCGGCATACTGCGCGCCGACCCCCACCACGCGAGCGACGAGAGCCACCCCGTCAGCCCCTCCTTCGAGCGGCTGCCCGCCGACGCCCGCGCCAAGGCCCGCGAGCACAAGCTGCTCGTGCTGACCAAGGCCAACAGCCGGGCCACCGTGCACCGGCCGTCGTACCTCGACTACGTGGGAGTGAAGAAGTTCGACGCCGACGGCAATGTCGTCGGTGAGCGGCGCTTCCTCGGACTGTTCTCCTCCGCCGCGTACACCGAGTCGGTGATGCGGGTGCCGGTGGTGCGCCGCAAGGTCGACGCCGTCCTCAAGGGCGCCGGTTTCTCACCGCACAGCCACGACGGGCGCGACCTGCTCCAGATCATGGAGACGTACCCGCGCGACGAGCTGTTCCAGACGCCGGCCGACGAGCTGCAGGCGATCACCACCTCGGTGCTGTACCTCCAGGAGCGGCGCCGGTTGCGGCTCTACCTGCGCCAGGACGAGTACGGCCGCTACTACTCGGCCCTCGTCTACCTGCCCCGCGACCGCTACACCACCGGCGTCCGGCTGCGGATCATCGACATCCTGAAGGAGGAGCTCGGCGGCATCAGCGTCGACTTCACCGCCTGGAACACCGAGTCGATCCTGTCCCGGCTGCACTTCGTCGTGCGCGTCCCGCAGGGCACCGAGCTGCCGCAGCTCAGCGACAGCGACAAGGAGCGCATCGAGGCCCGTCTGGTGGAGGCCGCCCGGTCCTGGGCCGACGCCTTCGCCGAGGCGCTCAACGCGGAGCTGGGCGAGGAACGCACGGCCGAGCTGCTGCGCCGCTACAACAACGCCTTCCCCGAGGGCTACAAGGCCGACCACACCCCGCGTGCCGCGGTCTCCGACCTCGTCCACCTGGAGCGGCTGACCGAGGAGCAGAACTTCTCGCTCAGCCTGTACGAGCCGGTGGGGGCCGCGCCCGACGAGCGCCGCTTCAAGATCTACCGCAAGGGCGAGGCGATCTCCCTGTCCGCGGTGCTGCCGGTCCTCAACCGGCTCGGCGTCGAGGTGATCGACGAGCGGCCGTACGAGCTGCGCTGCGCCGACCGCAGTGTCGCGTGGATCTACGACTTCGGCCTGCGCGTCCCCAAGGGCGGCAACGGCAGCGGGGACTACCTCGCCGACGACGCGCGCGAGCGCTTCCAGGAGGCGTTCTCCGCGACCTGGACCGGTCAGGCGGAGAACGACGGCTTCAACGCGCTGGTGCTGGGCGCCGGGCTGAGCTGGCGGCAGGCGATGGTGCTGCGCGCGTACGCCAAGTACCTGCGCCAGGCCGGTTCCACGTTCAGCCAGGACTACATGGAGGACACCCTCCGTAACAATGTCCACACCACCCGCCTCCTCGTCTCCCTGTTCGAGGCGCGGATGTCGCCGGACCGGCAGCGCGCCGGGATGGAGATCGTCGACGCGCTCCTGGAGGAGCTCGACGCCGCGCTGGACCAGGTCGCCTCGCTCGACGAGGACCGCATCCTGCGCTCGTTCCTGACGGTCATCAAGGCGACCCTGCGCACGAACTTCTTCCAGACGAACAAGAGCGGCTCGCCGCACGCGTACGTCTCCATGAAGTTCGACCCGCAGGCGATCCCCGATCTGCCGGCCCCGCGCCCGGCGTTCGAGATCTGGGTGTACTCGCCGCGCGTCGAGGGCGTGCACCTGCGCTTCGGCAAGGTCGCGCGCGGTGGTCTGCGCTGGTCCGACCGCCGTGAGGACTTCCGTACGGAGATCCTCGGCCTGGTGAAGGCGCAGATGGTGAAGAACACCGTCATCGTGCCGGTCGGTGCCAAGGGCGGCTTCGTCGCCAAGCAGCTGCCCGACCCGGCGGTGGACCGCGACGCGTGGCTCGCCGAGGGCATCGCCAGCTACAAGACGTTCATCTCGGCGCTGCTGGACATCACCGACAACATGGTCGCGGGCGAGGTCGTGCCGCCGGCCGACGTGGTCCGCCACGACGAGGACGACACGTATCTGGTCGTCGCCGCCGACAAGGGCACGGCGACGTTCTCCGACATCGCCAACGAGGTCGCCGAGGCGTACGACTTCTGGCTCGGCGACGCCTTCGCCTCCGGCGGATCGGCCGGCTACGACCACAAGGGCATGGGCATCACCGCGCGCGGCGCGTGGGAGTCCGTGAAGCGGCACTTCCGCGAGCTGGGCGTGGACACGCAGAGCGAGGACTTCACGGTCGTCGGCATCGGTGACATGTCCGGTGACGTGTTCGGCAACGGCATGCTGCTGTCCGAGCACATCCGCCTGGTCGCCGCCTTCGACCACCGGCACATCTTCATCGACCCCGTCCCGGACGCGGCCACGTCGTACGCCGAGCGGCGCCGCCTGTTCGAGCTGCCGCGGTCCAGCTGGGCGGATTACGACACGACGCTGCTGTCGACGGGCGGCGGCGTGTTCCCCCGTACGGCGAAGGCCATTCCGCTCAACGGTCACATCCGGGCGGCCCTCGGCATCGAGGACAAGATCTCCAAGATGACGCCGGCCGACCTGATGAAGGCCATCCTCACCGCGCCGGTGGACCTGCTGTGGAACGGCGGCATCGGCACGTACGTGAAGGCGTCGAGCGAGTCGCACGCGGACGTCGGCGACAAGGCGAACGACGCGATCCGCGTGAACGGCGCGGACCTGCGGGCGAAGGTGGTCGGCGAGGGCGGCAACCTGGGCCTGACCCAGCTGGGCCGGATCGAGTTCGCGCAGACCGGCGGCAAGGTCAACACCGACGCCATCGACAACAGCGCGGGCGTGGACACCTCCGACCACGAGGTGAACATCAAGATCCTGCTCAACGGGCTGGTCTCGGACGGCGAGATGACCGTCAAGCAGCGCAACCGGCTGCTCGCCGAGATGACCGACGAGGTCGGCCGTCTCGTCCTGCGCAACAACTACGCGCAGAACACGGCGATCGCCAACGCCCTGTTCCAGTCCAAGGACATGCTCCACGCCCAGCAGCGCTTCATGCGGCACCTGGTGCGCGAGGGGCATCTGGACCGGGCGCTGGAGTTCCTGCCCAGCGACCGGCAGATCCGTGAGCGGCTCGGCGCCGGGCACGGTCTGACGGGCCCGGAGACGGCGGTCCTGCTGGCGTACACGAAGATCACGGTGTCGGATGAGCTGCTGCACACCTCGCTGCCCGACGACCCGTATCTGCGCGGGCTGCTCTTCGCGTACTTCCCGACCGCGCTGCGCGAGAAGTTCGCCGAGCAGATCGAGAACCACCCGCTGCGGCGCGAGATCACCACGACGGTGCTCGTCAACGACACGGTCAACACGGGCGGTACGACGTATCTGCACCGGCTGCGCGAGGAGACCGGAGCGTCGCTGGAGGAGATCGTGCGGGCGCAGACCGCGGCCCGGGCGATCTTCCGCTCGGCCCCGGTGTGGGACGCGGTGGAGGCCCTCGACAACCGGGTCGAGGCCGAGGTGCAGACGCGGATCCGGCTGCACTCGCGGCGTCTGGTGGAGCGCGGCACGCGCTGGCTGCTGAACAACCGGCCGCAGCCGCTGCAGCTCGCCGAGACCGTCGAGTTCTTCGCCGAGCGCGTCGAGCACGTGTGGGCGCAGCTGCCGAAGCTGCTGCGCGGCGCGGACCAGGAGTGGTACCAGCAGATCTACGACGAGCTGAGCGGCGCCGGGGTCCCGGACGAGGTCGCCACGCGCGTCGCCGGGTTCTCCTCGGCGTTCCCGACGCTGGACATCGTGTCGGTGGCCGACCGCATGGGCAAGGACCCGCTGGACGTCGCCGAGGTCTACTACGACCTGGCCGACCGGCTGCACATCACCCAGCTCATGGACCGCATCATCGAGCTGCCGCGCGCGGACCGCTGGCAGTCCATGGCCCGCGCCTCGATCCGCGAGGACCTCTACGCGGCCCACGCGGCCCTGACCGCGGACGTGCTCGCCGTCGGCAACGGCACGTCGACGCCGGAGCAGCGGTTCAAGGCGTGGGAGGAGAAGAACTCGGCGATCCTGGGCCGCGCGCGTTCGACCCTGGACGAGATCCAGGGCTCGGAGACGTTCGACCTGGCCAACCTGTCGGTGGCGATGCGCACGATGCGCACCCTGCTGCGCACGCACTCGTAGCGCCTACGAGGCGAGGCCCTACAGTTTCGTGGCTCCTACGAGTACGAGGCTGTAGGGCGCCCTACGACGAAGGGGCGCCCCGAGCCGGTGTGGCTCGGGGCGCCCCTTCTCGGGTTGCGCGCCGGGTGGATCAGGCGGCGGCCAGCGGCTTCGGGGCCGGCTTCTTGCCGCTGGTGAAGTCCCCGTAGGCCGTCAGCACCTCTTCGGTCGGCCCGTCCATGCGCAGCTCGCCGCGCTCCAGCCACAGGACGCGCTCGCAGGTGTCGCGGATCGCGCCGAGGCTGTGGCTGACGAGGAAGACCGTGCCCGCGTGGGCCCGCATCTCGCGGATGCGCTCGGCCGAGCGGGCCTGGAACTTCGCGTCGCCGGTGGCGAGGGCCTCGTCGATGAGCAGCACGTCGTGGTCCTTGGCGGCGGCGATGGAGAAGCGCAGCCGGGAGCCCATGCCGGAGGAGTAGGTGCGCATCGGCAGGGAGATGAAGTCGCCCTTCTCGTTGATGCCGGAGAAGTCGACGATCTCCTGGTAGCGCTCCTTGATCTGCTCGCGGGACATGCCCATGGCGAGGCCGCCGAGGTAGACGTTGCGCTCGCCGGTCAGGTCGCCCATGAGGGCGGCGTTGACGCCGAGGAGGGAGGGCTGGCCGTCGGTGTAGATCTTGCCGCGCTCCACGGGGAGCAGGCCGGCGACGGCCTTGAGCAGGGTGGACTTGCCGGAGCCGTTGGTGCCGATCAGGCCGATGGCCTCGCCCTTGTAGGCGACGAACGACACGTTCTTCACGGCGTGCACCAAGCGGGTGCCGGAGGCCTGCTCGGCCTTCTTGCGGCGCACGATGCGGTTGAGGGCGGCGGTGGCGCTGCCCTTGCCCGCGCCGGTGCCGTGGACGCGGTAGATGATGTCGACGCCGTCGGCGATGACGGTGGGGATCTTCTCGCCGGTGAGTTCGGTGCTGTCAGCCACGGCCGTACGTCTCCTCAGCCTTCCAGAAGTAGATGAAGCCGCCGACGCCGGCGACGACCGCCCAGCCGAGCGCCCAGGCCCAGACGTGCGGGGGCAGCTGGCTGGCGTGGAAGCTGTCGATGAGCGCGAAGCGCATCAGGTCGATGTACACAGCGGCGGGGTTGGCGCGCAGCAGGTCGTCGAGCCAGGCCGGCCAGTTGTGGTGGTTCTTCAGCAGGTTGTCGATGCTCCACATCACACCGGAGACGTACATCCAGGTGCGCAGGATGAACGGCATCAGCTGGGCGATGTCGGGAGTCTTGGCGCCGATCCGGGCCAGGACCATCGAGACGCCGGCGTTGAACACGAACTGCAGGACCAGGACCGGGACGCACAGCACCCAGGAGACGGCCGGGGGCACGCCGACGGCGAGCAGGATGACCACCAGCGCGGCCATCGAGAACAGCAGCTGCTGGAGCTGCTGGAGGCAGAAGGAGATCGGGAGGGCGGCGCGCGGGAAGTGCAGGGCGCGGACCAGGCCGATGTTGCCGGAGATGGCGCGGGTGCCCGCCATGATCGAGCTCTGTGTGAAGGTCCACACGAAGACGCCCGTGACCAGGAAGGGGATGAAGTCGGCGACGCCGCGCTTGGTGCCGAGCAGGACACCGAAGATGAAGTAGTACACCGCCGCGTTCAGCAGCGGGGTCATCACCTGCCAGATCTGGCCGAGCTTCGCCTGGCTGTACTGGGCGGTGAGCTTGGCGGTGGCGAAGGCGCTGATGAAGTGGCGGCGGGCCCACAGCTGACGGATGTAGTCGGGCAGCGAGGGACGGGCGCCGCTGACCGAGAGGCCGTGCCGGGCTGCGAGGGCCGAGAGGGCCTCGTGGGAGTCGGCCGCTGTCCGGGGCGGTGTGTCGAGTACCTGGCTCACATCCGCTGCTTTCGCTCGGGGGTGGGGGTGCGCGTCCGGTGTGCCACCCGTGGTCCGGCGCCTTCTCGCGTCTCTGCTTGACGTTTTCTTTGCGTCGGGACGGGACCGTATCGTCGCAACGCGAGAGTAGGCCCAACCGACGTCGGAACGCAACCGTATCGTCGTAACGCCCTATGCTGGTTCGTATGACGACCAATGCCGACGGATCCGAGACGCGTCCGCGCCGCCGGGCCCCCGCCGGAGCGGCCGTGCTCCGGGAGGACGTGACGGAAGCCATCCGGGCCGCCGTCTTCGAGGAGCTCGCCTCCGTCGGCTATGCGCGCATGTCGATCGAGGGCATCGCCCGGCGGGCGGGCGTCGGCAAGACCGCGGTCTACCGCCGCTGGCGCTCCAAGCTGCACCTGGTCCTGGACATCGTCTCGGTGATCGCCGTGCAGGGCCTGCCGGCGCCGGAGACGGGCAGCCTGGAGGGCGACCTGCGGGTGCTGTACGAGGTGACGTCCCGTGCGCTGCGGCACCCGGTCGCCTCGCAGATCATCCCCGACCTCCAGGCTGAGGCCGCCCGTAACCCGGACATCGCGGAGGCCATGCAGAAGGCGCTGCGGGAGGGCCAGGAGGGCGTCGCCGCGAAGATCATCGCGGCGGCGGTACGGCGCGGCGAGGTCCGCGAGGGCCTCGACGAGGAACTGGCCCTCGACCTGATCTCCGGCCCCCTGTACTGGCGCTCGGTGGTGATCCGCAGCCCCAAACTCCCCAAGGGCTACCTACCGGGCCTGGCCCACGCGACGACGGAGGCGCTCAAGGCGCTGTGAGGCCGAGCCGACCGGCCAGCGCCGTGAGTTCCGGGCCGCGCAGCACACGGTCGCCGAACCCGGGCAGCGGTACGTGCAGAGGCCGCGTCCACCGCTCCGGAATCGCCCCGGCGCCGTACACCGCGCCCGCCAGGCCGCCCGTCACCGCCGCGACCGTGTCCGTGTCGCCGCCGAGGTCGACCGCGGCGCGGACGGCGTCCTCGTAGGAGGAGGTCGTTCGCAGGGCCCAGACGGCGGAGCCCAGGCAGGGCCAGACCGCCCCGTTGAACTCGGTCGCCTCGTCCGGATGCCACGTGGGGGAGAGGACCGTGGCGTAGCGGGCTCGGTGATCGGGGTGGAGGGCGGCCAGCGTGTCCGGTACGGCCCTCAGCGGGTCGTCTCCGGCCAACGCGATCCGGACCAGCTCGTGGAACGCCGCGGTGCCCTCCCAGGCCGCACGGTCGCCGTGGGTGAGCGCGGCGAGGCGCCGGCCGGCGTCCATGGTCGCCTCGCGTCCCCGGCTCGCGAAGTACACGGCCGAGGTCGCAGCCCGCATCAACGCGCCGTTGCCCGCTGCCCGTTGACTCGTCTGGAAGTGCAGGGCCGCCGCGGTGTCCCACGGGTCGCCGCTGCCGAGGACCGCCTCGGTCTGGAGGCCGATGTCCTTCGGGTCGGCGGCCGCCCAGCGCTGGAAGCGGTGGAAGATGTCCGGCAGGTCCAATCCGCCGCGTTCCAGCAGGGACTCAGCGACCAGGACGGCCATCTGCGTGTCGTCGGTCGCCTCCCCCGGGTCCCAGCCGCCACCGCCGCACATCTCGCCGCCGGGAAGGGCCGCGGGAAAGCGCGCAGAGAAGGCCCCCTCCGGACCGAACTCGAAGGGCGCGCCCAGAGCGTCACCCACCGCCGACCCCAACACAGCTCCCACGGTGCGGTCGGCGCGGGAGGCGGGGTGGGGGTGATCGGATCGGGAGGTCATCCCGGAAGACTAGTTCCGGAAAGCGGGCTCCTACACCCGCGCCGCCTCCGGGTGGTGGTGGACCCAGCCCTCCCAGGCTGAGGTGATCATGTCCTGGATGTCGTGTTTGGCCTTCCAGGAGAGTTCTGTCGCGGCGCGGTCGGCGGAGGCGACCACGCGGGGTGGGTCGCCGGGGCGGCGGGGGGTGGTGGTCGGGGGGCGGTCGTAGCCCGTGACCGCGTTGACGCGGTCGATCATCTCGCGGACCGAGACGCCTTCGCCGCGGCCGATGTTGAGGGTGAGGTCGCGGCCGGGGGTCGCGCGCAGCGCGCGGGCCGCGGCCACGTGCGCCTCGGCCAGGTCGACCACATGGATGTAGTCACGCACGCAGGTGCCGTCGGGTGTCGGGTAGTCGTCGCCGAAGATGCGCGGCGGGGCGTTTTCCGTGAGTCTCTCGAAGACCATGGGGATCAGGTTGAAGACGCCCACGTCGGCCAGTTCGGGACGGGCCGCGCCGGCCACGTTGAAGTAGCGCAGGGACGCCGTGGACAGGCTCGTCGCCCGGCCCGTGGCCCGCACCAGCCACTCTCCGGCCAGCTTGGTCTCGCCGTAGGGCGACATCGGCAGGCAGGGCGTCTCCTCCGTCACCAGGTCCACGTCCGGCATGCCGTACACGGCCGCCGAGGACGAGAACACGAAGGACGGGACCCCCGCCCCGGTGACCGCCTCCAGCAGGACGCGCAGCCCCTCCACGTTCTCCCGGTAGTAGTGCAGGGGCCGGTCCACGGACTCGCCGACCTGCTTCTTCGCCGCCAGATGCACGACCCCCGTCACCTCGTGCGCGGCGATCATCTCCGCCAGTCGTCCGCCGTCCAGCGTCGAGCCCACCACCAGCGGCACGCCTCTCGGCACCCGCCCGGCGATCCCCGTCGACAGGTCGTCGTAGACCACGGCGCGCTCGCCCGCCTCGGTCATCGCCCGTACGACATGCGCTCCGATGTATCCGGCGCCGCCCGTGATCAGCCAGGTCATCCGCGGCCGTCCCCTCGTCCGTAGGCCCGCACCTTCGCCGGCCCTGGTCCTCCCCGTGTCCTCTCAGTGAAGCAGCCGTCGAAGCCCCGCGCAGGGCCTGTGGACAACCCAGCGCACCCGTCTCATTACTGTGCGTACGCGCGTTCGCCTAACCGCGGCTGTCCCGGCCCCGGTCGCCGTCCGGCTCCTGTTCCCGGGCCCGTTCCCGGCTCTCCTCCAGGGCGGTCGCCGCGTCCAGCGCCGCGGTGAGGCTATCGAGGCGTTCGCGCAGCTCGCGGATCTCGTCCGGGTCGTAGGTCGTCCCCGCGGCGATCCGGCGGGGCACCTCCAGCGCCCGCTCGCGCAGTGCCGCGCCCTCCTCGGTCGGCCGGATCACCACCGACCGCTCGTCGCGTGCGCTGCGCTCGCGCACGACCAGGCCGGCCGCCTCCAGCCGCTTGAGCAGCGGGGACAGCGTCCCGGAGTCCAGCCGCAGATGCTCGCCGAGTTTCTTCACGGGCAGCTCGCCCTCCTCCCACAGCACCAGCATCACCAGGTACTGCGGGTAGGTCAGCCCGAGGTCCTTGAGGACGACCCGGTAGAGCCCGTTGAAGGCGCGCGAGGCGGCGTGCAGGGAGAAGCAGATCTGGCGGTCCAGGCGCAGCCAGTTCACTTCTTCGGCGGGGACAGGCGAGGTCATACCCCCCAGGATAGCCCTTGCAAGCCATTTAGTTGTGCACAACTGAATCGTGTGCTCTACTTGTGCTCACCCGAACATGACTTACCGAGAGGGATGGTTCATCCATGGACGCGCTCTACACCGCAGTCGCCACCGCCACCCACGGCCGCGAGGGCCGCGCCGTCTCCTCCGACGGCAAGATCGACCTCGCGCTCGCCATGCCGGTGGAGCTCGGCGGCAACGGTCAGGGCACCAACCCCGAGCAGCTCTTCGCCGCCGGGTACGCGGCCTGTTTCGGCAGCGCCCTCGGTGTCGTCGGCCGCCAGGCCAAGGTCGATGTCAGCGAGGCCGCCGTCACCGCCGAGGTCGGCATCGGCAAGCAGGGCGAGGGCTTCGGCCTGAAGGTGACGCTGCGCGTCGAGCTCCCCGACACCGTGGACGAGGTCACCGGCCGCAAGCTGGTCGAGACCGCCCACCAGGTCTGCCCCTACTCCAACGCCACCCGCGGCAACATCGACGTCGACCTCGTCATCGAGTAAGCCCCTCCGCCACGGGCCACCCTCACCCGACCCGCGCCGGCACTTCCCCTGTTCGCCGGCTCCAGGCCAACGGGATGCCACCGCGTCAGCAGCAGCCGGCGGACGCGGTGGCGGCGGGCGATCGCGACACGCGGGACAGGCCCGCACGTCACGCCGGCCCGCGCCGCCGCTCCCGTTCGGAGAGAGCCGCGTCCGGCAAGGCGGGCGCCGCCGGATTCACGCCGTACCCGGCGATCGCCCGGACGGCGTCGTACCCTTCGGCGATCACCACCTCGCCCCGCCCCAGGGAGCGCGCGGCCCCGTCGTACGACGGCCCGCTCACCGCCACCGCGAGCGCCACCGCCCCGGCCAGCGCCCAGCGCGCCGCCACGGCCCGGCTCCAGCCCCGCTGCCCACCGGCCACGAACGCGACCGCGCCCAGCAGCGCCGCCACCGACGTGCTCGGATGCACCAGCGCGATCACCCCGTACAGCGCGCCCAGCGCCGCGTACCCCGACCGGCCGCGCAGCCCGCTCGGGCCCACGAACCGCACCCGCCGTTCGTCCCGCGCCCGCGCGCCCGTCAGCGTCCACGCCCAGCAGGTGAGCCCGATCGCGAACGTCGACGGATGGCCCAGGCTGCCCGTCGTCGTCATCACCAGGAAGACCAGGACGAACAGGACGAACAGGACGAACAGGAACCCGGCCACCTGGTACGGGCTCGGGCGCCACCGTCGGCCGCCGCGCGGCGCGGTCGCGCCGAACGCCGTACGCGCGCGAAGGGACGGAAGGGGCACCGGCCATATGTTCCCGCCCGCGTCGACGGCCCAGCCGTCCGTCACCTCATCGAGTGACCACCGCCGGATGCGTCAAGAGCCCGCCGCCCGGTTCACCGGGGGGTGACCGCCGGCCGGCTTCACCGGGTGACCACCGGCCGCTCGATACCGGCCGCCTGCCCGGGCAGCCGCGCCTGCTCCCACCCCGGCTCCGAACCCGACCCCAGCTCCGGCCCCGGCATGCTCTCCCCCAGCAGCAGCATCCGTACCACCCGCTCGGCGGCCCGGCCGTCGTCGTACACGCAGAACCGGCGCCGGAAGTCGGCGCGCAGCCGGGCCGCCTCCTCGTCGCGCCAGCTCCCGGAGGCCAGCAGCCAGGCCAGCTCGCGGTAGCTGCGCGAGACATGCCCGGGCGGTTCGGCGGTGATGTCGAAGTAGGTGCCCCGGCTCGCCCGGTACGCCGCCCAGTCGTCGGCGTGCACGACGATCGGCCGGTCGAGGCAGGCGTAGTCGAACATCAGGGCCGAGTAGTCGGTGACCAGGACGTCGGAGGCCAGCATGACGTCCTCGACGTGCGGTACGTCCGTCGCGTCGATCAGGACCCCGCGCCGGTGCAGCTCCGACAGGCCCATGCCGCGCGCCGGGCCGGACGCCAGCGACGGGTGGAGGCGTACGACGAGGGTGTGTCGCTCGCCCAGGTCGGCGGCGAACCGGGCCAGATCGACCCGGTCGACGTGCCCGCCGCGCCGGTACTCGCGTCGGGTCGGCGCGTACAGCACGACCGTGTGGTCGGCGGGGACACCGAGCCGTTCGCGGGCCGCCCGCGTCTCCTCGGCGCCCGCGGTGACCAGGACGTCGTTGCGGGGGCTGCCGGTGCGCGCGGAGGCGAAGTGGCACGGGTAGGCCCGCTCCCACACCAGCTCCGAGTGCGGGTTGGCGACCAGGCTGTGGTCCCAGCGGTCGGCGCGGCGCAGCATCTGCGGCACGTCGACACCGTGGCGGGCGCCGGGCTTGGTGAGCAGGTCGGCGCCCATGTACTTCAGCGGGGTGCCCTGATGGGTGTGGATGTGGACCGTGCCGGGCCGTTTGGCCGGCGTGCCGGGCCAGTTGACGTTGTTGACGAAGTACGTGGCCCGCGCGGCCAGCCGGCGGTGGGCGGGGGAGTCGAGGAGGACATGCTCGACACCCTCGGGCAGCGCGGCGGCCGTCTCCTCGTCGCGCACCACCCACACGCCGCGCAGCTGCGGGGCGATCTCGCGGGCCTTGTGGTAGATCGCCGCCGGATCGCCGAGCACGCCCCGGTGCGAGAACGCCGAGTACAGCACGAGACGCGGGTCCAGGGGGCGGCGGGCGTGGACGGCGGCGGCGCCCCGGCGCAGCCGCGCACCCGCCGCCGCGCGCAGGGCCGCCCGCCGCCGGGCCAGCTCGCGCACGGCCCGCTCGGCCTGCCGCCTCACCCTGTAGGCCGTGTACCGGCCCTCCAGGACCCGCAGTTCGGCGGGGACGGGCTCCCCGGCGGGCCGGTGCGCGCGGAACATCTCGGCGGTGCGCCGGAAGAACTCGCCCTTGTCGGCGGGCGGCAGCCGGTCCGGCTTGGAGAGGATGTCCAGGCAGTGCTCGCCCATCTTGCGGTGCAGATACGGCCGCCAGGGCGCGAGGTCGGGGCGGGAGTCGACGAACGCGAAGACCCGCTCGTACTGGTCGTGGATGTCGAAGTGCTTGCGGCTGGTGGTGGACAGGATGTTGCCCTGGCGGCGCTGCCGGTAGTCCAGGCAGATCCGGTCCAGCGTGGCGATCCGCTCGGCGCTGAGCAGGACCGGGAAGGTCCAGGGCGTGTCCTCGTAGTAGCCGGGCGGGAACGCGAAGTCGTTCTTCTCGACGTAGTCCCGCCGGTACACCTTGTTCCACACGACCATCAACAGGTCGAGGATCCGCGGGTGTTCGGTGACGGTGAAGGTGTCGTCGCGTTCGGCGAGCACC
This sequence comes from Streptomyces sp. NPDC032126, assembly GCF_055580085.1. Classification (NCBI taxonomy): domain Bacteria; kingdom Bacillati; phylum Actinomycetota; class Actinomycetes; order Kitasatosporales; family Streptomycetaceae; genus Streptomyces; species Streptomyces sp. NPDC032126. Next base: position 242,591 of record NZ_JBVIMA010000011.1, on the reverse strand, counting down.
CCCGCGAGGGCGTTGCGCCGGGTCCCGCCCCACCAGTACGTGCGCGCGTAGTCGAAGACCAGCACATCGGGGTCCTCGGTCTCCTCCAGCCGGTCGGCGATCGCGCGCAGGGCGCCCGGGGTGAGGGTGTCGTCGCTGTCGAGGAAGAACAGGTAGTCGCCGGTGGCATGCGGCATCCCGGCGTTGCGGGCGCGCCCGAGACCGGCGTTCTCCGGCAGATGCAGGGCCCTGACGCGCGGATCGCGGGCCGCGTACTCGTCGAGGATCGCGCCGCAGCCGTCGGGCGAGCGGTCGTCGACGGCGATCACCTCGATGTCCTGGTACGACTGCCCCAGGACCGAGTCGAGACACTCGCGCAGAAAGCCCTGCACCTTGAAGCAGGGAACGATGATGCTGAAGCGGGGCACTGCTCGGGTCACTTCCTTACGAGGGGGGAGGCGGCCGGGGCCGGGACGCGCTGCGCGAGCGGCCGTACGGCCGGGATCTCCCGCGGGGGCTCGCCGAGCAGCACCCGGCGCACCACGCGCTCGGCGGCCCGGCCGTCGTCGAACTGGCAGAAGCGGGCCCGGAACGCCGCCCGCCGCGCCCGGGACTCGCCGCCCCGGTGGACACTGTCGCGGAAGACGCGCGCCAGCTCCTCGGGCGTACGGGCCACGGGGCCGGGCGGGGCCGCCATCAGGTCGAAGTAGACGCCCCGTGTCTCCTGGTAGACGTCCCAGTCGTCGGCGTACACCACGATCGGGCGGTCCAGGTTGGCGTAGTCGAACATGATCGACGAGTAGTCGGTGACCAGCACGTCGGCGGCCAGGCAGACGTCCTCGGTGGAGCGGTGGGCGGTGACGTCGATGATCCGGCCGCAGGCGCTGCGGGCGCCCCGGTCGTAGAAGTAGTGGGCGCGCAGCAGGACGACGATGTCCTCGCCGGCCTCCTCGCAGAAGGCCTCCAGGTCCAGGCCGGTCTCGAAGCCGTCGCGGTGGTCGCGGTGGGTGGGCGCGTACAGGACGGCCGTCTTCCCGTCGGGGACGCCCAGTTCCCGCCGGATCCGGGCCACGTCCTCGGCGGTCGCCGTGTAGAACACGTCGTTGCGCGGATAGCCGTACTCCAGCTGCTCGTAGGAGCCGGGGAAGGCGCGCTCCCACGTCTGGGTGGAGTGGGTGTTGGACGACAGGTTGTAGTCCCAGCGGCCCACCCGGCCCAGCAGCTTGGTGAAGCTGCCGGTGCCGGCGGCCACCACCGGGTACGTCGACTGGTCGACGCCCATCTTCTTCAGTGGCGTCCCGTGCTGCGTCTGGAGGTGCACACTGCCCGGCCGCTTGACCACGCCCTCCGCGAAGTTGGCGTTGTTGACCAGGTACTTGGCGCGGGCCAGCAGCTGCCAGGCGCGGCGGCTGCCGAGGACGGCGTGGTCGACGCCCTGCGGCACGGTGTGCGCCTGACCGGCCTCGACGAGGAACACCGACCTGATGTGCGGGGCGAGTTCGGCGGCCTTGGCGTGGATCGCGGCCGGGTTGCACGCGTACCCCCGGCCCCAATAGGCGCAGTACACCGCCAGGTTCGGGTCGATACGGCGGCGCAACTGGCGCCGGTAGTACAGCCGGGTCCGCAGCCCTCGGGGGCGCGGTACGGGGACGGCGGACAGCCGCCGGTTGGCGCCCCGCAGCGCCCGGAACGCGCTGTACGCCCCCGCCGCCAGCAGCCGGTGCTGCACCCCGACGCTCCCGCCCGGCAGGCGGAAGCCGGCCGGCCGGTGCCGCCGGTACAGCGCGGCAGCGCGCCGGAAGAAGGAGCGGCGCAGCCGGGCGGGGAGCCGGTCGGGGTGGGCGGCCGTCTTCAGGACGGCGGCGAAGAGCTGCTCGAACAGCGGGCCCGACCGCTCGACGGGCAGCCCGGCCTCGGCGGCGCGGGTCAGCACCAGCTCGGCGCAGTCGAGGAGTTCGACGTGGTGCGCGCCCGGCAGATTCAGCCGGCTGCCCTGCCGGCGCAGCAGATGCCGTACGACGACCGCGCGCAGCACCGCGATCCGCTCGGCGTGCAGCGTCACCAGGCCGCCGAAGCCGAGATCGGTGAAGTGGCCGTCGGGGAAGGTGATCCGGTGCTCGGCGAGGAAGGCCCGCCGGTGGACCGCGCTCCACACGGGCAACCGCACCCCGGTCAGCCAGGGCGCCTCGGCGGGGGCGAAGGGACGCTGCGGCACCTGGGCGAGCAGCGGGGCGGCCGGGTTGGTGGGCTCGCCCTCCCACCAGGGGGTGCGCTCGTGCTCGGCGTACAGGACGTCGACGTCGCCCGTCTCGTCCAGCCGGGCGGCCAGGGCGGCGAGGGCGCCGGGGGCGAGGGTGTCGTCGCCGTCGAGGAACAGCAGGTAGGCGCCGGTCGCGGCGCGCAGGCCGGTGGTGCGGGCCCCGCTCAGCCCGGCCGACGGCGGCGAGTGCACCGGCGCCACCCGGGAGTCCCGCTCGGCGTATCCGGCCGCCAGGGCCGCCGCCGGGGTGTCGGGCGCGTCGCAGACCGGGATCAGCTCGAAGTCGCCGAAGGACTGGGCGAGGACGGAGTCCAGCGCCAGGGAGAGCCGGCCGGCGACCCCATGGGACGGGACGATGATGCTGAAGCGGGGCATGCTGCTCTTTCTCTGGGCGCTGACAAGGAGGACGCACTCCCGTGAGGGACAACGGCGTTCAGCGGCGGTCGGTGACGGTGATCCGGGCGGACGGGTGCGGGACCGTGGCGTGCGGTGCGGGCCCGGGGGACCGGCCGGTGGACGGGGTGGCGATGCCGGAGGTCGCGGCGGGCGCCGGGCGGCGCTCGGGCAGCGGGACGACGGGCGGCAGGGCGCTCTCCGGCTCGCCCAGCACGACCCGGCGCACGACCCGCTCGGCGGCCCGGCCGTCGTCGTAGGGGCAGAAGCGCTCCCGGAACGCGGCCCGCAGCTGGGCCGAGCGGGAGCCGCGCCAGTGCCCGCTGGTGAAGATGTCGACCAGTTCGTCCTCGCTGCGCGCGACCGCGCCCGGCGGGAAGTCCCGCAGGTCGAAGTAGGTGCCGCGGGCCGCCTCATAGGCCTCCCAGTCGTCGGTGTGCACGACGATCGGGCGGTCGAGGTTGGCGTAGTCGAACATGAGGGACGAGTAGTCGGTGACCAGCGCGTCGGAGGCGAGGCACAGCGACTCCACGCTCGGGTGGTCGGTGACGTCGATGACCCGGGGGCCCGGTCGCGGGCCGCCCCGCTGCCAGTAGTGGGCGCGGGCCAGGATCACGAAGCGGGGGCCCAGGCGGCCGAGGATCCGCTCCAGGTCGAGGGGGGCGCGCTGGGTGCGGCGGTAGTCGCGGTGGGTGGGCGCGTAGAGGATCGCGACCGCGTCCGGGGGGATGCCGAGCGCGGCCCGGACGCGGGCCACGTCGTGCGCGGTGGCCCGCTGGAACACGTCGTTGCGGGGATAGCCGTAGGCGAGGGTCTCGTAGCGGCCCGGGTAGACCCGCTCCCAGGTGAGCGTGGTGTGCCGGTTCGCGGACAGGACGTAGTCCCACTTGTCGACGCCCTTCAGGAGCCTGCGGAAGTCCATGCCGCGGGCGGCCGCCGGGCGGTCCTGGAGGTCCAGGCCCATCCGCTTGAGCGGGGTGCCGTGCTGGGTCTGCACGAAGACCTGGCCGGGGCGCTTGACCAGCCGGCGGTCGAAGTTGACGTTGTTGACGAGGTACTTGGAGCGGGCCAGGGCCGTCCAGTAGGCGGCCGTGCCCGGGGTGAGCCGGCGCGTTCCCGGCGGGATCGTGTGGTGGTGCTCCTTGCGGGCGATCCACGCGGTGCGCACCTGCGGGGCGTACGCGCGGAACGCGGCCTCCAGGGCGCCCGGGTTGCAGCCGTGGCCCCGGCCCCAGTAGGCGGCGAACACGGCCCGGTCCTCGCGCACGGGCAGCCGCAGCTGGACGCGGTAGTGCAGCTGGAGGAGGCCCGCCCGCAGCGCCCGGACGGCCAGGGCGCCCAGCTTGCGGACGCGCCCGCCCACATCGAGGGCCAGCCGCAGGGCCCGGAACGTGCGGTGCAGGCCGAAGTGGACCAGGGAGTGCCGCAGCCGGGAGCGCAGCGGGACGGCGGCGCCGGGGACGCGGTAGCGGCGGTAGTGGGCGCGGGCCCGGCGCAGGAAGTCGGCGCGCGCGTCCCTCGGCAGCCGGTCCCGCTTGGTGAACACGGTGGACAGGTGGTCGACCATGCGGCGGAACAACACCGGCTTCCACCGGGCGAGTTCGGGCCGCCCCTCGACGAACGCGAAGACCCGGTCGTACTGGTCGAAGATGTCGAAGTGCCGCCGGCTGGTCGTGGACAGGATGTTGCCCCGTCGGCGCTGCCGGTAGTGCACGCACACCCGGTCCAGGGTCGCGATCGACTCCGCCGCCATCAGCACGGGGTACGTCCAGGGCGTGTCCTCGTAGTAGCCCGGCGGGAACGCGAAGCCGTTCGCCTCGACGAACTCCCGCCGGTACGCCTTGTTCCAGGCGACCATCAGCACCCGCAGCAGACCCGGGCGGTCCTCCAGCCGGAAGGGCGCCGGCCCCCGCTCGGTGAGGTGCGCGGAGAACGCGTTGCGCACCGCCTCGCCCGACCAGGACGTGTACGCGAAGTCGTAGACCAGGACGTCCGGTTCGCCCGTCCGCGTCAGCCGCTCGCTCAGGGCGAGCAGGGTGTCCGGGGTGAGGGTGTCGTCGCCGTCGAGGAACAGGACGTAGTCGCCGCCCGCCTCGGCGAGACCGGCGTTGCGGGCGGGGCCGAGGCCCACGTTCCGCGGCAGGTGCACGGGCCGGACGCGCGGGTCACGGGCCGCGAACTCGTCGATGATCGCGCCACAGGCGTCCGGGGAACGGTCGTCGACGGCGATCAGTTCGAGATCGGGATACGACTGCGACAGCACCGAATCGAGGCACTCGTGCAGATACGCCTGAACCTTGTACGCGGGGACGATGACACTGAACCTGGGCAAGGTGACATCCATGGGTCGGCGCGAGCGGTCGGACCTGTCGGCCCGTGCGCGGCAACGGCCAATGGAGTGACGCGGTTACGCGTAATACGGCATACGGGGGAAGCCGAAGTGAACGGCGAGGGGCGCGCCGGTTGCCGCCCCACACCCCTCGCCGGGAACCTACTTGACCGCGCCCGCCATCACGCCGGACACGAACTGCCGCTGGAACGCGAAGAACACGGCCAGCGGGATGACCATCGAGATGAACGCGCCCGGCGCCAGCACATCGATGTTGTTGCCGAACTGCCGGACCTGCGTCTGCAGGGCGACCGTGATCGGCTGGCTGTCGGCGTTGGTGAACACCAGGGCGACCAGCATGTCGTTCCACACCCACAGGAACTGGAAGATGGCCAGGCTCGCGATCGCCGGAGCGGCCAGCGGCAGCACCACGCGCAGGAACAGCCGCAGTTCGCCGGCGCCGTCGAGGCGCGCCGCCTCCAGCAGTTCGCGGGGGATCTCCGCGAAGAAGTTCCGCAGCAGGAACACGGCGAAGGGCAGCCCGAAGCCCGTGTGGAACAGCACCACGCCCAGCACCGAGCCGAACAGCCCGATGTGGCCGAAGAGTTCGGCGATCGGGATCAGCGCCACCTGCACCGGCACCACCAGCAGCCCCACCACGGCCAGGAACCACCAGTCGCGGCCCGGGAAGTCCATCCACGCGAACGCGTAGCCGGCGAGGGCACCGATCGCGACCACGAGGAGCGTGGCCGGCACGGTGATCAGGACCGTGTTGACCAGCGAGTCGGTGATGTCGCTGTTCTCCAGCAGCTTCTGATAGCTGTCGAAGGTGAGTTGGGAGGGCTCGCTGAACACCTTCCACCAGCCGCTCGCGCTCATGTCCTCGGGCGCGCGCAGCGAGGAGACCAGCAGGCCGAACGTCGGCACCAGCCAGAACAGGGCGACGACGATCAGGAAGACCCGGACCAGGCCGCCGTTGACCTTCTCGACGATCTTCCCGCCGAGCGCCTTGGCCGTCATCGCCGCACCTCCCGCCGCAGCCGCCGGATGTTGAACCACATCACCGGGATCACCAGCAGCAGCAGGAACACCGCGATCGCGCTGGCGATACCCGGCTGGTCCTCGGAGAAGCCCTTGCGGTACAGCTCCAGGGCGAGCACGTTCGCGTCGTCCTGCGAGGAGCCCGGGGCGATGATGAAGACCAGGTCGAAGATCTTCAGCACATTGATCATCAGGGTGACGACGACGACCGCGAGGACCGGCGCCAGGAGGGGCACGGTGACCCGCCGGAACACCTGCCACTCATTGGCCCCGTCGACGCGCGCCGCCTCCAGCAGCTCCCTCGGCACGCCCGCGAGCCCCGCCGCGATCAGCACCATCGCGAAACCCGCCCACATCCAGATGTACGAGCCGATGATCGCCGGGGTGACCAGGGACGGGCCGAGCCAGTTCAGGCCGTTGTACGCCTCCTTGAAGTTGCTCGCCGGCAGCCGCAGCAGGGCCCCGTCGGCGGTTTGCGGCAGTGTGAAGGTGCCGTCGTCGGCGGCCTTCGTCGACGCGACCACCTTGCCGTCCTTGACCGCCTCGATCCGCATCCCCGGATAGCCCACCTCGGACGGGTCCGGCTTGCCGAGGGTGCCGACGCCGTGGCCGCGCGTGAAGTCCTGCCAGGTCGTGCCGGTGACCTTGCCCGGGTCGGCCTGCGCCGCCACGGCCTTCTTGGCACTGTCGGGCAGCTGGTCCGGGGCCACCCCCACCAGCGGCAGGGCGACCGGCGTCCCGGCGTGCACGGGCGCCTTGGTGATGAAGCCGCCGCCCTGCGCGACCAGCGGCGACTGACGCCCGGGGTGGGCCTTCGGGAACGCCGAGGACTCGGTGAACGTGTCGTGCACCCCCACCCACACCGCGTTCGCGACCCCCTTGTCGGGGTCCTGGTCGTACACCAGCCGGAAGATGATCCCGGCCGCGAGCATCGAGATCGCCATCGGCATGAAGACGACCAGTTTGAACGCCGTGCCCCAGCGCACCCGCTCGGTCAGCACCGCGAAGATCAGGCCGAGGGCGGTGGTGACCGTCGGCGCGAACACCACCCAGATGATGTTGTTCTTCAGGGCGGCGCGGATGCCGTCGTCCGTGAACAGCGCCCTGTAGTTGTCGACGCCGGTGAAACCGTCGCCGGACTGGTCGTAGAAGCTCCTGATGACCGAGTACCCGATCGGGTAGACCACGAGCGCGCCCAGCAGCACCAGGGCGGGCAGCAGGAACAGCGCTGCCACCGTGCGGCGGGTGCCGGTCACGCTCCTGCGGGAACGAGGGGCGGGGGCCTGGCCGGCCCCCGCCGCCGCTGCCGACGCCATCGCCGGATCAGCTCCCGTACGCCGCGGCCGCGTCGGCCTCCAGCTTCGCCTGGGTCCCCGCGACGTTCGCCGGGTTCTTCAGGAAGTCCTGGAGGTCCTTCCACTCGCCCTTGCCGGGGGTGCCGCCGAACGCCTGCGGGGCCTGGTCGGACATGTCGAAGCGGAAGTCGTCACCGGACGCGATCAGCGCCTGGGCGATCCTGCGCTGCACGTCGTTCGGGTACGACGAGGTGTCCACGTTCTTGTTCGGCGAGAGATACCCGCCGAGCTTCGCCTGGATCGTCGCCGCCTCCGGGGAGGCCAGCCAGGTCGCCAGTGCCTGCGCGCCCTTGGAGTCCTTCAGGATCACCGCCGCGTCACCGCCGGAGACCACCGGAGCGGTCGAGCCGACCGTCGGGAACGGGAACACCTTGGCGTCCGTGCCCACCTTCGCCTTGGTGTCGGCGATGTTGACCTGCACGAAGTCGCCCTCGTAGACCATCGCGGCCTTCGGCTGCTCGCCGCCCGTGAAGGTCTGCGTCACCGAGGCCGGGAACTCCGTCTGCAGCGCGCCGTTCGCGCCGCCCGCGACCCAGTCCTTCTTGCCCCAGATCTGCGCGAGCGTGGTCAGGGCCTCCTTCACGGAAGGATCCGTCCACTTGATCTTGTGCTGGGCGAGCTGGTCGTACTTCTCCGGGCCCGCCTGGGACAGATAGACGTTCTCGAACCAGTCGGTCAGGGTCCAGCCGTCGGCCCCGCCGATCGAGAACGGGGTGACGCCGGAGTCGTAGACCGTCTGCGCGGTGTTCAGCAGGTCCTTCCACGTCTTCGGCTCACTCGCGCCCGCGTTCTCGAAGACCTTGGTGTTGTACCAGATCAGCGACTTGTTGGCGGCCTTGTAGTAGACGCCGTACTGCTTGCCGCCCACCTTGCCGATGTCCTGCCAGCCCTGGGCGTAGTTCTTGGCGAGCTCCGCCTGGGCCTCGGCGCCCAGCGGCTTGGCCCAGCCCTTGTCGACGGCCTGCTTGATGGCGCCGGGCTGCGGCAGCATCGCCACGTCCGGCGGCGCGCCGCCCGCGACCTTCGAGCCGAGGAAGTTGATGATCGGGTCCTGCGCGGGCACGAAGGTGATCTTCGCGCCGGTGCGTTTCTCGAACTCGGCGAGGACCTTCTTGAAGTTCGCCTGTTCGGTGCCCGTCCAGACGGCCGCGACCTCCAGGGTCGTACCGTCCAGCTTGGGCAGGGTGAGGGAGGTGCCGGGTTCCTTGCTGGTGGCGCCGGTGCTGCCGCCGCCCTTGTCCTTGTCGTTGTCGCCCCCGCACGCGGTCAGCGAGAGCGCCAGGGCTCCCGCGGCGATCACGGCGGCTGTCTTCGCGGTCCCGCGTGTCCGGATGGGGTTGCTGCTGCGCATCACTGCCCCGTTCTTCGATCTCGTCGAACGTTCGAGCGCTGTCCCGTGGGCACTGGTCTACGCCGGGTCCGGGGGGTCGGCAAGAGCTCGCACGGTGTCAAGCGGCGGATCGTGACCGCGTCGTGACTCCGTGTGTGCCCGGCGACAACACCACACCGTGTACCCCGCCTGAGGGTTCTTCTCTCAGATGAGCGAGGGCACCTCCGCCGCGGCGACCTCGCGGGCCGCCCGTTGCAGGGCGCTGGCCAGCAGGGCCAGGTCCGTCGGGCCGTTGCCCAGCTCGCGGACCGGGCGGCGGGTCGGCGGGTCGCCCATGCGCTGCCACTCCAACGGGACCACCGTGGGCCGCAGGGTCGCCGTGCGGGGGATCCGACCCGTGACCCGGCCGCCCTGGAACGCCGTCGTACGGCCGTCTGCGCAGGTCAGCCTGCCTCTGCCGGGCGCCGGGCGGTCGGCCCCGGCGGTGTCGGCCGGTTCCAGCGCGATCCGCAGGCCCGCCCGGCGCGCCGGTTCGGACTCCGCCGTACGGCCGTCCGGGCGGGCCGCCGCCACCAGGTGCACGCCGAGGCGCTCGCCGTCCCGGGCCACCGCCTCCAGCGCACGGGTCACCGAACCGGCGGCGGGCCGCCCCGGCGAACCGAGCGCGGGCGACAGGAGCGCGTCCAGATCGTCGACGACGACCACGAGCCGGGGCAGCGGCGGCGCCGCCTCCGTCCGACGGCGGGCCGCCGCGCCGGGGCGCAGCCGCAGGGTGGAGCTGGGCGGAGTGTCGAGATCGGCGGCCCCCGAAGCCGCCCCCGCACCGGCACCGGCATCCGGACGAGCGCCGGCGCCGGGTGCGCCGCGCTGGGTGACCATGCGGTCCGACACGGCCCGGTGCCGGTGCCACTCCGCGAAGTCGGACACGCCCACCAGCTCGGCCCGCCGCTTCAGCTCGGCGCTCAGCGACTGCGCGAACTCCCGCATCCGGACGGGGTCGTTGGCGGTCAGATGCGTCGTCACATGCGGTACGTCCGTACACACCCGCAGTCCGTCGCCCTGCCCGGCGCCGCCCCGGCCGCCGTGGGTGTCGGTACCGCTCATGCCGCTCACGCCGTCCATGCCGTCCAGCAGGACGATGCCCAGCCGGTCGGGCCGCTCGGCGGCGGCCAGCGAGGCGACGATCGCCCGCAGCAGCTCCGTACGACCGCTGCCGGCCGGGCCCTCGATCAGCAGATGCGGTCCGTCGGCGACGAGGTCGACGGCGACCGGGCCGCGCGGGCCCGCGCCCAGCACGGCCGAGGCCCGGCCGCCGAGCGCCCTCGGGTCGTCGGCCGCGTCGGCCCAGCGGGCCATCAGCGACGCGGGGGTGGCGCGGGCCAGGCCCAGCTCGTCCAGCAGCCGGGCCGACGGGGGCAGCGGGGCCGACACGCGCGCGTGCGGGCCGGGTCCGGTGCCGTCGGGGCGCAGGGGCGCGAGGGCCCGCGCGAACCGCTCGGCCCACGCCGGGGAGACCGCGTCCACCGCGCCGACCGTGCCCGGGCCGACCGGGCCCGTGGACCGCGAACCCGAGCCGGTGCGGGCGACGCGCAGCACCCTGAGGGCCGTCGCCACGTCCCCGCTGAGCAGCCCGACGGTCCCGCACGCCCGGAAGGCGGGCACGGCGGCGCAGGCGTCCTCGTAGGTGTCGGTCACCGGCGAGGACGGGGAGGCGGCGCGGGTCTCGGCGAGCACGACGACATGGACGCCGGCGAGCGGGCCCTCGTCGGCGAGCCGGGCGACGGCCTCCCGCAGATCGGCGCCGCCGGGGTCGCCGTCGACGACGAGGACGGAGAAGGGTCCCGGGAACGGGTCGTCGGGCAGCGCCCAGGACGGGCGGTGCGCGGGCGGGGCGGCCGGCGGCCGCAGGTCCTCCAGTCGGCGCAGCAGCTCGTCGAGGCGGGCGGCCGCCTGCTCGCGGTCGTAGGCGAGGAGGAGACGGCAGTCCTGGCCGTGGTGGGGACGCACATGGGGCAGCCAGCCGAGCCAGGACCACTCCGCGGCGCGCTCCTCGGGGGAGCGGGTGCGGTCCGTGCTGAGCAGGACGACCTCCAGGTCGTCCGGGGAGTGCAGCGCGGTGAGCTGCGCCAGCACCGCCCGCGCCGCCCCGGCCAGCCGCTCCCGGGGTCCGGCGAGGCCGAGCGAGCCGACCTCCCGCAGATCGGCGGTCACCGGCACGGCGGGCAGCAGCCCCGACCCGTCCGGCGCGGGCCGGTCGGCGGTCCCCAGCCGCACGGTGAGGGCCTCCGGGTGCCCGGGGGCGCGCTCCCACAGCCGGGGGCCCGGGCCGAGGGCGGTGAGCAGCAGGGCGGCGGGGTCGGGCCAGGTCTCGGGCAGGGCGGAGGCGGCGAAGCCGGGGGACGCGGGGTGCGCGTCGCTGTCGTACGCGCCGTGCTGCTCGTCCTCGTCCCGTGCCCCGCCCCGCCCACCGGCGAGCCGCCGCGCCCACGCGGACAGCCCGCCGCGCTTGCGGGGGGCCTCGGTGCCGTGCAGGGGGGTGTTCTTGCGGCGGGAGGGGGTGCCGGGGGAGCCGAGGGGCGCGTCGTGGCGCTGCGCGGGTTCGTGCGCGGGGGTGTCGTACGGCGGGTGCGAGCCGTCGGTGTCGGCGGGCGCCGGGTACGCGTGGAGGGGGGAGCGGCCGCCGTGGGTGGCGTCGGAGGGGGCGGGGGCCGTCGAGGTGGGCCGGGAGGCCGGTGGGCGCGGGTCGGCGGAACGGCTCTCGATGTGCGGGGGCCTGGCCTGGCCGGGGACGTGAGGTGCCTCGGCCAGGCGGTGGTCGCCGGGGGTGCCTCCCGTGAGGCCGTGGGGCGGGCGGTCGCCTCGGGATGCCTCCGCGGCGTCCCAGTCCACCGGGCCGTAGGCGTGACCGGTTGGTCCGGTGGGGTGGCCGGTCGGTCCGGTGGGGTGATCGGGGGCGCCCCCGATCCGCCTGCCGCCGTCGCCGTCCCGTGCGCCGGGCACGCGCGCGTAGGCGGCCCCCGCCACTCCGCCGGCGTCCGCCGTACCACTGACGCCCGTCGGCCTCGTACCACCGACGCCCGACTTCGCCCGTGTCCCGCCGTCGCCCTCACCGGCGCCGCCGCACGGCACCCGCACGTGGCCCTCGCCGTCCGGGGTCGTCGGTACCCGGGCTCCCGGGCCGCCCGGCGGAGCCAGACGCAGGGACGACTCGCCGATGCGCAGGAGGGCGCCCGGCGGGAAGGGGACCGGCTGGGCGCGGACGGGGACGCCGTCCAGGGCGGTGCCGTTGGTCGAGCCGAGGTCCGCGACGGTGACCCGGCCCTCGGGGGTGAGCGTCACCGCGCAGTGGAGGCGGGAGACGTCCGGGTCGTCCAGGGGGACGTCGGCGTCGGCGGAGCGGCCCACGCGGACCTGGCCGCCGTGCAGCAGATGGACGCCGCCGGCGTCGGGGCCGGCGATCACGTCGAGGCGGGCCGGGGCGTCGTCGACCTCCGGATGCGGCTCGGGGTCGGCCGGGGCGCCCAGGGACAGCACGGCGCCGTCGATCAGCGGGGGCTCGCCCAGGGTGCTGCGCTGGGCGTCCAGCCGCTCCCCGGCCGCGTACAGCACCACGGCGCCGCCGCTCGGGGTGTTCTCGCCGGCGACCGCCGTGGCCAGGGCCGACGCAACCGCGGCCAGGGCCGTGCCGGCGGGCGCGGTGACCAGCACGTCGCGTCTCGCGGCGCGGCCCCGCCCCTGCGCCGTGGGCGGACCCAGCGGGTCTACGACGGTCAGCCGGATCTGCATCGCCGTCAGCGGTCCCTTCTGCGCGGCGGCGCGGACGTCCCCCCACCCCACCTGAGCACATCGGCCAGTACTGCCAGCATCCTCGCACCTGACACCGACAACGCGCCCGCTCCCCGGGAACAAGTGATCTTGATTGGTCGGCTCTGCCCGTAAAAGTGCCTGACCAGTGCGTCACAGCTGACCGCTTGAGATCGGTCACGTCCGCTTCCGGCAACCCCGGGACCGACCCGAGCGTCTTTCCTTCGAACATGTACGGGAAGCCGTACGTAAGACGCACAGAACAACGACAGGCCGGGGTTCGGGGCACAGGCCCTACAGTGGTGCGGAACGTAGGCAAGCAGCAGGGAGCGCATGACGTGCGGCCGGTAGGGAGCAAGTACCTCCTTGAGGAGCCGCTGGGGCGCGGCGCCACAGGGACTGTGTGGCGTGCCCGTCAGCGCGAGACCGCGGGAGCCGAGGCGGCCGTGCCCGGCCAGCCCGGCGAGACCGTCGCGATCAAGGTCCTCAAGGAGGAGCTGGCGAGCGACCCCGATGTCGTGATGCGCTTCCTGCGCGAGCGGTCCGTGCTGCTCCGCCTCACCCACCCCAACATCGTCCGCACCCGCGACCTGGTCGTCGAGGGCGATCTGCTCGCCCTGGTCATGGACCTCGTCGACGGCCCCGACCTGCACCGCTACCTGCGCGAGAACGGCCCCCTCACGCCGGTCGCCGCCGCGCTGCTGACCGCCCAGGTCGCCGACGCGCTCGCCGCGAGCCACACCGACGGCGTGGTGCACCGCGACCTCAAGCCCGCCAACGTGCTGCTCGCGCAGAACGGCGGCCAGATGCACCCGATGCTGACCGACTTCGGCATCGCCCGCCTCGCGGACTCCCCGGGCCTGACCCGCACCAGCGAGTTCGTCGGCACGCCCGCGTATGTCGCGCCCGAGTCGGCCGAGGGCCGCCCGCAGACCTCCGCCGTCGACATCTACGGCGCCGGCATCATGTTGTACGAGCTGGTCACCGGCCGTCCCCCGTTCGGCGGCGGATCCGCCCTGGAGGTGCTGCACCAGCACCTCAGCGCCGAGCCGCGCCGCCCCTCCACGGTGCCCGACCCGCTGTGGACGGTCATCGAGCGCTGCCTGCGCAAGAACCCCGACGAGCGGCCCAGCGCCGTGAGCCTCGCGCGCGGGCTGCGGATCGTCGCCGAGGGCATCGGCGTCCACGCGAACTCCATGCAGATCGCCGCCGCCGAGGGCGTGGGCCATGTCCTCGCGCCCGACCCGGCGCCCACGGCCGTGCCGGGCGCCGACGGCGCCGCCGACCCGACGCAGGTGCTGCCGCACGGCTCGGCGGCGGGCGCGGGGGCGTACGACCCGAACGCCGCGACCAGCGTGCTGCCGCACACCCCCGGCGCGTCGGGCCCGGCGGGCGCCGCCGACCCGACCGCCGTCCTCCCGCCGGTGCCGCCGCACCAGACCGGCGGACCGCAGGGCCAGGGCGGGTACGGGCAGCAGGGCCAGCAGGGACAGCAGCCCGAGCAGCCGCACCCGTGGCAGACCCAGCTGCGCGCCGCCCGCGACCGCAACGAGCAGACGCAGATCCAGTACCTCGACCCGAACGAGGACCCGCTGCGCCGCCGCCCCCAGCGGCAGGTGGCCCGGCCGCAGCAGCCGCGCCCCCAGCAGCCGCAGCAGGGGTACGGCTACCCGCAGCAGGCGCCGCAGCGGCAGCCCCAGCCCCAGCAGTACGCGCCGCAGCACCAGCAGCCCCAGCGGTACGCCCCGCCGCCCACGCCCCAGCCGCAGCAGCGGCCCGCGCCGGAGCCCCGGCAGCCGAGGGAGCCGCGGCAGCGCAGCGCCAACCCGATGAAGATCCCCGGCCTGGGCTGTCTGAAGGGCTGCCTGTTCTCGGTCGTCATCCTGATCGTGGCCGGGTGGATGGTCTGGGAGTTCACGCCGCTTCAGGACTGGATCGGCACCGGCAAGGGCTACTGGGAGCAACTCGGCGACTGGATGGACCAGATCGGCAAGTTCCTCAAGGATCTGGGCGGGTCCACCACGAGCTGACGGGCCCCGACTCCCCGGCGAGTTTGCAGATTTGTCGACATCTGGCGGGTGATTTCCGTCTCCGCGGCAAAAGTTGGCTCTTCGGACGCGTACTTTTAACGGCAACACGCGTCTGTAGGAGCAGCCTTGGCACGGAAGATCGGCAGCCGGTACACCGCCCACCAGATCCTCGGGCGGGGCAGCGCCGGCACGGTGTGGCTGGGCGAGGGACCCGAGGGGCCCGTCGCCGTCAAGCTGCTGCGCGAGGACCTCGCCTCCGACGAGGAGCTCGTGGGCCGCTTCGTGCAGGAGCGCACCGCGCTGCTCGGCCTGGAGCACCCGAACATCGTCTCCGTACGGGACCTCGTGGTCGACGGAAACGATCTGGCCCTCGTCATGGACCTCGTCCGCGGCACCGATCTGCGCACCCGTCTGGACCGGGACCGGCGGCTCGCGCCCGAGGCGGCGGTCGCCATCGTCGCCGACGTCGCGGAGGGCCTCGCCGCCGCGCACGCGGCCGGGATCGTCCACCGCGACGTGAAGCCGGAGAACGTGCTGCTCGACATGCAGGGCCCGCTCGGCCCCGGCGGCTCGCACCGCGCCCTGCTCACCGACTTCGGCGTGGCGAAACTCATCGACACCCCGAAGCGGACCCGCGCCACGAAGATCATCGGCACGCCCGACTATCTGGCGCCGGAGATCGTGGAGGGCCTGCCGCCCCGGGCGGCGGTCGACATCTACGCCCTCGCGACGGTCCTGTACGAGCTGCTGGCGGGCTTCACACCGTTCGGCGGGGGCCACCCGGGCGCGGTGCTGCGCCGCCACGTCACGGAGACGGTGGCCCCCCTCCCCGGCATCCCGGACGAACTCTGGCAGCTGATCGTGCAGTGCCTCGCCAAGGGACCGGCGTCGCGGCTGCGGGCGTCCGAGCTGGCCGCGCGGCTGCGGGAGCTGCTGCCCACGCTGGCCGGGATGCCGCCGCTGGACGTGGACGAGCCGGAGGCGGAGCAGGACGAGGACACCGAGGAGGAGCGGGCGGCGCCGGTCGCGTCGGGCGGACAGCGGGTACGGCGGGGAGCCGTGCCCCTCGTGCCGGGCGCGAAGCCCGACTCCAACCGGGACACCCACACGTCCATGCGGGTGCCGACGCCCGACGAACTGGCGGGCGGCGCGATGGGCACCGCCCGCGTCCCCCGCACCCCCGGCACCCCCCGCCCCGGCTCGGCCCGCAACCGCACGACGGCACGCCGCCGCAGGATCACGCTGGGCGCGGTCGGGGTGGGCGTGGCGGCGGCGGTGGGCGTGGGCGCCTGGCTGGCGACGTCCGGGGACGACGCGGGGGCCGCGCCCCGGCAGCCCTCGTCCTCATCGGCGCCGGCGACTCCCTGACCCGCGAGCACGACCGCCTGAGCAGCCGCTGGAGCGGCCCCCTGCCCGGGCGGCGCTGGTCGCCCGGCGGAGCCGTTACGCTGGAGGGCGTGGCAGTCGTCGATGTATCCGAAGAGCTCAAGTCCCTCTCCTCGACCATGGAGTCGATCGAGGCCGTTCTGGACCTCGACAAGCTGAGGGCAGACATCGCCGTGCTCGAGGAGCAGGCGGCCGCGCCGTCCCTGTGGGACAACCCGGACGAGGCGCAGAAGATCACCAGCAAGCTGTCCCACCTCCAGGCCGAGGTCAGGAAGGCGGACGCCCTGCGCGGCCGCATCGACGACCTCGCCGTTCTCTTCGAGATGGCGGAGGAGGAGGACGACCCGGACACCCGCGCGGAGGCCGAGGCCGAGCTCACGGCGGTGAAGAAGGCGCTCGACGAGATGGAGGTGCGCACCCTCCTCTCCGGCGAGTACGACGCGCGCGAGGCCCTGGTCAACATCCGCGCCGAGGCCGGTGGCGTCGACGCCGCCGACTTCGCCGAGCAGCTCCAGCGCATGTACCTGCGCTGGGCGGAGCGCCACGGCTACAAGACCGAGGTCTACGAGACGTCGTACGCGGAAGAGGCCGGCATCAAGTCGACCACCTTCGCCGTCCAGGTCCCGTACGCCTACGGCACGCTCTCCGTGGAGCAGGGCACCCACCGGCTCGTCCGTATCTCGCCCTTCGACAACCAGGGCCGCCGTCAGACCTCCTTCGCGGGTGTCGAGGTGCTGCCGGTCGTCGAGCAGACCGACCACATCGACATCGACGAGTCCGATCTGCGGATCGACGTGTACCGGTCCTCCGGCCCCGGCGGCCAGGGCGTCAACACCACCGACTCCGCGGTGCGCATCACGCACCTGCCGACCGGCATCGTCGTCTCCTGCCAGAACGAGCGCTCGCAGATCCAGAACAAGGCCACGGCCATGAACGTTCTGCAGGCCAAGCTGCTGGAGCGGCAGCGTCAGGAGGAGCGGGCCAAGATGGACGCCCTCAAGGACGGCGGCAGCTCCTGGGGCAACCAGATGCGTTCCTACGTCCTGCACCCGTACCAGATGGTCAAGGACCTGCGCACCGAGTTCGAGGTCGGAAACCCGCAGGCCGTCCTCGACGGTGAGATCGACGGTTTCCTTGAGGCCGGTATTCGCTGGCGCAAGCAGCAAGAGAAGTAAATTTGTCGACATGACAACCGCCCCCGAATTCGGGGGCGGTTGTCATTTGTCTGGGTTTTACATCACACTCACAGCCGCAGGATCCGGCATTGAGTGCGGAGATGGACATTGCGCGCGCAACGCCCTTGACGTTGCTATGAAAAATCGGAAGGGTAAAGCGTGGCATGCGTATCTTTGGGGCGCATGTGAACCGGGGGGCTTCGCTTCATCTCAGCGCTACCTCCGTCGATCACAACCCCGAGCGCGGCCTCATCGACGACAGCTACTGGGGGTAGCAACCATATGACCAAGAAGACGCGGATCCGGGTCGCGCGCATCGCCGCCGGCGCCGTGATCGCGGCGGGCGCCTCGCTGACGGTGGCCGGCGCGGCCCAGGCCCTCGACGGCGACGGCGACAGCGGGCTCGTCTCGACGGCCGAGGGCAGCCAGAAGACCACACAGGACGGCCCTTGCCCGGTCGGCATCTGTGTCATCGGCGGCACCGAGACCAACGGTGGCGCCGCTGCCGCAGCCGGTGGTGGCGACGCTGCCGCCGGTGGCGGTGACGCTGCCGCAGCCGGTGGCGGTGACGCGGCCGCTGGTGGCGCCGCTGCTGTCGCCGGTGGTGGCGACGCGGCCGTCGGTGGCGGTGACGCCGCTGTCGCCGGTGGCGCCGCAGCCGCTGCCGGTGGTGGCGACGCCGCTGTCGCCGGTGGCGCGGCCGCGGCTGGTGGCGGCGACGCTGCCGCCGCTGGTGGCGCGGCTGCGGCCGGTGGCGCCGGCAACAACGGTGGCAACGGCAACAACGGCGGTAACGGCAACGGCGGTAACGGCAACAACGGCGGTAACGGGAACGGCGGCAGCGGCAACAACGGCGGCGGCAACGGGAACGGCGGCAGCGGCAACAGCGGCGGTTCCTCGTCCTCCACCGGCGGCTCCAGCACCACGAGCGGCTCGTCGTCGACCGGTGGCAGCAACACCGACACCAACGGCAACAACAACTCCACCCAGGAAGAGGGCAGCTCCGCGCTGACCGACACCTCGGACTCCTCCGAAGCCTCCGCCCAGGGCGGCGGCAAGGAGCTCGCCGAGACCGGTGCCGGCGAGACCACCTTCCTGATCATCGGCGCCGCCACGATGATCGCCGGTGG
Source organism: Streptomyces sp. NPDC032126 (assembly GCF_055580085.1). Taxonomy (NCBI): domain Bacteria; kingdom Bacillati; phylum Actinomycetota; class Actinomycetes; order Kitasatosporales; family Streptomycetaceae; genus Streptomyces; species Streptomyces sp. NPDC032126. The sequence goes on along the minus strand of NZ_JBVIMA010000011.1, from coordinate 224,379 downwards.
TATCGGCTTCCGCGTCCTCCCGCGCCTCGCCGCGGGCCGCGGCGCCGCCGCCTGACGGTAGCCACGCCCGCGAGGGCCGCGGACATATGAGAAGGGCCCGGAGCCGACGCTCCGGGCCCTTCCTGTCGCTCTTCGGCTCGGTCCGCTAAGCGGTCTGGTGCGCCAGCAGCGCCACCGCCGCGATCAGCACCACCAGCAACGCGATCAAGGCCGTCGGATTCAGTCCCCCGAGGAGACCCTCCTGCTGCAGCCGCTCGCGGTTCGCACGGCACACGGGGCACCGGCCCTCGCTCACGGGCGCCGCGCAGTTCGCGCACACCAACCGGTCGTACGTCATGCGCTCGCCCTCCTTGCACCGGTTCTGCTCCGTACAACGCCCACGGAAACCCGAACGTTCCCCTACCACTGTGCCAGGTTCCGGGCCAGCTCGCGTCAGGTCGTCCTGTCAGGGGCCGGGAAGCGTGCGAAGCACCGTACAAAAGCACACAAGCATGCCCCAACCCCGTACGGTGCCTGCGCTCGCGCACCCGGTTCGCGTATGGTCCCCCTCATCTACCCCCGGCGACCCGTGGTGCATCCGTGATCCGATTCGACAACGTCTCCAAGGTCTACCCCAAGCAGAGCCGCCCCGCCCTCAGGGATGTGTCCCTCGAGGTCGAGAAGGGCGAGTTCGTGTTCCTCGTGGGGTCCTCCGGCTCCGGAAAGTCCACCTTCCTGCGGCTGATCCTCCGCGAGGAGCGGTGCAGCCACGGCCAGGTGCACGTCCTGGGCAAGGACCTCGCGCGGCTCTCCAACTGGAAGGTGCCGCAGATGCGCCGCCAGCTGGGGACCGTCTTCCAGGACTTCCGACTGCTGCCGAACAAGACGGTGGCGGAGAACGTCGCCTTCGCGCAGGAGGTCATCGGCAAGTCGCGGGGCGAGATCCGCAAGTCCGTGCCGCAGGTGCTCGACCTCGTCGGCCTCGGCGGCAAGGAGGACCGGATGCCCGGTGAGCTGTCCGGCGGTGAGCAGCAGCGCGTGGCCATCGCGCGCGCCTTCGTCAACCGGCCCAAGCTGCTCATCGCCGACGAGCCCACCGGCAACCTCGACCCGCAGACCTCCGTCGGCATCATGAAGCTGCTGGACCGGATCAATCGGACCGGCACCACCGTGGTGATGGCGACGCACGACCAGAACATCGTGGACCAGATGCGCAAGCGCGTCATCGAGCTGGAGAAGGGCCGCCTCGTCCGAGACCAGGCACGCGGCGTCTACGGCTACCAGCACTGACCGCCCGTCCACGGAAAGGCCCAACCAGACGCCATGCGCGCCCAGTTCGTTCTGTCGGAGATCGGTGTCGGTCTCCGCCGCAATCTGACGATGACCTTCGCCGTCATCGTCTCCGTCGCCCTGTCCCTCGCGCTGTTCGGCGGATCGCTCCTGATGAGCGACCAGGTCAGCACGATGAAGGGCTACTGGTACGACAAGGTCAACGTCTCGGTCTTCCTCTGCAACAAGAGCGACGCCGAGTCCGACCCCAACTGCGCCAAGGGCGCGGTGACCGAGGACCAGAAGAAGGACATCCTCGCCGACCTCAAGAAGATGCCGGCGGTCGACACGGTCACCTACGAGTCGCAGGACGACGCGTACAAGCACTACAAGGAGCAGTTCGGCGACTCGCCGCTGGCCGCGTCCCTCACGCCGGACCAGATGCAGGAGTCGTACCGGATCAAGCTGAAGGACCCGGAGAAGTACCAGGTCGTCGCGAGCCGCTTCAACGCCCGGGACGGCGTGCAGTCGGTCCAGGACCAGAAGGGCATCCTGGACAACCTGTTCGGGCTGCTCAACGGCATGAACTGGGCCGCGCGCGCGGTGATGGCGCTGATGCTGGTGGTGGCGCTCATGCTGATCGTCAACACGGTGCGCGTCTCGGCGTTCAGCCGTCGGCGGGAGACCGGGATCATGCGCCTGGTCGGCGCCTCCGGCTTCTACATCCAGGCGCCGTTCATCGCGGAGGCCGCGGTCGCCGGCCTGATCGGCGGCACGGTCGCCTGCGGATTCCTGGTGATCGCCCGCTACTTCATCATCGACCACGGCCTGGCCCTGTCCCAGAAGCTGAACCTCATCAACTTCATCGGCTGGGACGCCGTCATCACCAAGCTCCCCCTCATCCTCGCGACCAGCCTCCTGATGCCGGCCCTGGCCGCTTTCTTCGCCCTGCGCAAGTACCTGAAGGTGTGACGCATGCCAAGAGGGCCGTACGGACAAGCAGCCGTACGGCCCTTCGCGTTCCCCTAGACTCACCGCCATGTCAGGTCGTGACCTGTTCTGTCAGCCCCGCCGTTTCGGCCGTGGGGCCGCCCTGACGTTGGTGTTCGCCAGTGTGCTCGTCGCGGGGGCCGCCACCGGGTCGTTGCCCGGCAGCGCGGGGGACCGCAAGGGGGCGCCCGGGGAGGCGCGGCAGGCCGCCGCTCCCACCGGCAGGCACGCCGAGGTCGCCGAGGCCGCCGCCGAGGCCATGGCTGACGGAAAATCGCCCATGGAGGCCGCCGAGCGGGCCGTCAGCCGCAGCGGGGACCGCTGGGGCGCCGTGTACTCCGAGGGCGAGTACGAGGAGTTCGAGCAGGCCCTCGACGGCCGCTACACCGGCGTCGGGCTGTGGGCGCGGCGCGAGCGGGACGGGCGGGTCGAGGTGACCAAGGTGCAGAACGGGTCGCCCGCGGCCGCCGCCGGTGTGCGGTCGGGCGACCGGCTGCGCAGTGTCGACGGCCGGACCGTCGACGGGCTGCCGGTCACCGAGGTGGTGTCCTTACTGCGCGGTGACGCCACCGACGCCCCGGCGGGTACGACGGTCACGCTCGGCCTGCAGCGCGGCACGCGCGCGTGGAGCGAGACCCTGCGCCGGGCCAGCCTGTCCACCGATTCCGTCACCGTGCAGAAGCTCACGGGCGGGGTCACCGTCATAAAGATCGCCGCGTTCACCAAGGGCGTGGGCGACACCGTTCGCGCGACCGTGGCGCGGACTCCGGCCGGCGCCGGGATCGTGCTCGATCTGCGCGGCAATTCCGGGGGTCTCGTCACCGAGGCCGTCACCACCGCCTCCGCGTTCCTCGACGGCGGGCTCGTCGCCACCTACGACGTGGACGGCGAACAGCGCGCCCTGCACGCCGATCCCGGCGGCGACACGAGCCGGCCGCTGGTCGCGCTCGTCGACGGCGGCACCATGAGCGCGGCCGAGCTGCTCACCGGGGCCCTCCAGGACCGGGGCCGCGCGGTCGTCGTGGGCACCCGCACCTTCGGCAAGGGCTCGGTGCAGATGCCGGGCCGGCTGCCCGACGGCTCCGTCGCCGAGCTGACCGTCGGCCACTACCGCACCCCGTCGGGCCGCACCGTCGACGGCAAGGGGATCACCCCGGACCTGGAGGCGGACGAGGGCGCGCTCCAGCAGGCCCGGACGGTCCTCAAGGGCCTGGGAGACGCCGACTAGGTACGCACGCGCGTGGTGCCCCGCCGGTGATTTAAGGGCTGGCCCTCGACCCCCATCGTGGTGCGAAAATGGACGGCACTATGAGCAAGGGAATGTACGTACCCAAGGAGTCCCAGCCCAAGCAGGGCGGGGCGGCCGCCAAGGCCAAGGACGGCGAGAAGGGCGGCAAGCGCAAGATCGTCGCGCAGAACAAGAAGGCCCGGCACGACTACGCGATCATCGACACCTACGAGGCCGGGCTGGTGCTCAGCGGCACCGAGGTGAAGTCGCTGCGCCAGGGCCGTGCCTCCCTGGTCGACGGGTTCGTCCAGGTGGACCGGGGCGAGGCGTGGCTGTACAACGCCCACATCCCGGAGTACAGCCAGGGCAGCTGGACGAACCACTCCGCGCGCCGCAAGCGCAAGCTGCTGCTGCACCGCGAGGAGATCGACAAGCTGGCCGTCAAGGCGGAGGAGACGGGGCACACGATCGTGCCGCTCGCGCTGTACTTCAAGGACGGCCGGGCGAAGGCGGAGATCGCGCTCGCGCGAGGCAAGAAGGAGTACGACAAGCGTCAGACCCTGCGGGAGAAGCAGGACCGGCGGGAGTCGGACCGGGCGATCGCTGCGGCGAAGCGGCGTCAGCGGGGCGCGTAGCAGGGCTGCCCGGGAATACGGTGGCATCGGCGTGCGTTGGTCCCGTACGATGGCACCAACACCGGGCGAACACCTGGTGAGCGGCCCGGGAGACCGGGTTCTTGAAATATCAACATGGGGATGATCGGTTTCGACAGCGGCTGTCGAAGCAGGGGAAGCGTGTCGAGGAAGCGGCCATGATCTCGTAAACCACAGGCCGAAAAAAATAATCGCCACTATCAAGAGCGATTCTCCCAAGGCGACGCAGTTCGCCCTCGCTGCCTGATCAGGTAGCTAGGCAACTGCCCCTTACTTAAGGGAGTGTCAGCCCGGGGCTGTTCCCGACCCGGTTCCTGGCATCAGCTAGGGGACTAAACCTTGATCCCGGTCACGGGGTGAAGAGGGAAATCAAACAGTGACTGGGCCCGTTCCGGACTTGTCTGGGTGATCCGGAGGGCCGAGAAACTCGTACCGGACTGCACACGGAGAAGCCCTGATTCCGCACCGTTGGACGCGGGTTCGATTCCCGCCATCTCCACAATTCCCATGTGAACCGAGGGCCCGGTGGTCGTACAGACCACCGGGCCCTCGGTGCGTTGTGGGGCCCGGCCACATATCGGCGGATGCTTGACGCTTCTACGGTCCCACCCCATGACACCCATGCCGCACACCAGAGCCGCGACCCTGCTCGCCGTCCTGACGGCCCTGCTCGCCGTCCTCCTCACGCCGGCGCCCGCCTCCGCCGCCTCCCTCCAGGAAGTCACCGGCTTCGGTTCCAACCCTGGTGACCTGCGCATGTTCCGCTATGTCCCCGACGGTCTGCCCGCCGGGCGGCCGGTCGTCGTCGCGCTGCACGGATGCACGCAGAACGCCGCCGGATACGGCACCGGCAGCGGCTGGACCCAGCTCGCCGACCGGTGGGGGTTCTCCGTCGTGCTGCCGGAGCAGAAGAGCGGCAACAACCTGTCGAACTGCTTCGACTGGTTCCAGTCCGGTGACATCCAGCGCGGCCAGGGCGAGGCCGCGTCCGTCGCGCAGATGGTCGACCGGCAGCTCGCCGACCTCGGCGCGGACGCCTCCCGCGTCTACGTCACCGGTCTCTCCGCGGGCGGCGGCCTCACCGCGGTGATGATGGCGGCGTACCCGGAGAAGTTCGCCGCGGGCGGTGTCGTCGCCGGCCTGCCGTACGGATGCGCGCAGGCCGCAGGGTCGCCGTATGTGTGCATGTACGTCGGGGCCACCCAGACGGCGAAGCAGTGGGGCGACCGGGTGCGCGCGGCGCGGCCCGGGTACGGCGGGCCCTGGCCGACGCTCACCGTCTTCCAGGGCACCGCCGACTACACCGTGAAGCCGGTGAACATGACCGACCTGATGAAGCAGTGGACCGATGTCCACGGGGCCGATCAGAGCGCCGATGTGAGCGACACGGTCGCCGGCTATCCGCACCAGGTCTTCCGGGACCCCGCCGGGAACGCCGTCGTCGAGACGTACAGCGTCACCGGCATGGGGCACGGCCAGCCCGTCGACCCCGGCAGCGGCGGCGAACAGTGCGGCACCGCCGGGGCCTACGTCCTGGACGTGAATCTGTGCGCCGCCTACCGGCTCGGGCTGGCCTGGGGGCTCAGCGCAGGCTGAACGACGCCAGCCGCAGGCCGCCGCCGAGGACCAGGTACACGTCGCCGCGGCCCTTCGCCCCTTGCGTGAGCCCGGCCGTCACCGTCGCGTAGTCGTACGCCGAGGAGGTCCCGGCGAAGCGAGCCGTGCCGAGCAGTCGCCCGGTCGGCGAGCCCAGCCGGACCTCCACCGTGCCGGCCGCGGTCCCGGCGATCCGCGCCTCGAACTCCCGTGGCCCGGAGCCCAGTCGGGCGTCGGCGAACTTCAGCCAGGCGCCGTCCGCCGTGGCCTCCACCGCCGTTCCGCGCTCCTTCGACTCGTCGACCAGCCGGGTGGACGCGTAGTCGTCGAAGTTCTCGGCGCGGGTCTGCGCGGCGAGGTTCCGCGGCGGGATCGTCTCGCCCTTGACCTGCCAGGTCGTACGGGAGCGGACGTCCGCCGAGGAGGCGCCGACCAGCACGTCGTACGTCGCCGTCTCCGTCACCCACCGCGAGCGCGTCACGTCCCAGTGGGCCAGGTCGGACGGGGTCAGCCTCAGCTGGACCGTCTTCGACTCGCCCGGCTTCAGGGACACCCGGGTGAAGGACTTCAGCTGCCGCAGGGGCTGCTTGTCGCGCGAGGTGCGCTGGTGGACGTAGAGCTGGACGACCTCGTCGCCGGCCCGGTCGCCGGTGTTCGTCACCTTCACCTGGTAGCCGCCCGCCACCTTCCGCAGGGCGTCGTAGCGGAACGTGGTGTACGACAGGCCGTGGCCGAAGGGGTAGAGCGGGCTGCCCCGGAAGTACTGGTAGGTGCGGTCCGACTTGATGATGTCGTAGTCCAGGATCGACGGCAGGTCCGACGGCGAGCGGTACCAGGTCTGGGTGAGCCGCCCGGACGGGTCGGCGTCGCCGAAGAGGAGGTCGGCGAGGGCGTTGCCCGTCTCCTGCCCGGCGTGGGAGGTCCACAGCAGGGCGGGGGTGTTCTGCTGGAGGTCGCCGAGCGTGGTGGGGTAGCTGTTCTCGACCACGACGACCGTGTGCGGGTTGGCCGCGCGGACCGCCTTCACCAGGGCCTCCTGGGAGGGCGGCAGGGACATGTCGGTGCGGTCGTGGCCCTCACGGCCGTTGATCGAGGGGTGGGAGCCGATCACGACCACCGCCGCGCTTCTGCCCTGGACCGCCTTCACCGCCTCGGCCGTGCCGCTGCGCACCACGTCCTTGGTGTAGTGGGCGGCCTTGTCCTTGGCGACCAGGCCCAGCGTGCCGTCGGCGCCGGTCACGCCCAGGTAGACCGGGTTGGACCACCAGGACTCCTCGGTCTCGTACCCGGCGTAGCGCAGCAGCACGGTGCCGTCGTCCTGCTGCTCCAGCTTGAACTGCTGCTGGACGTACCAGCCGCCGGGCTGCGCCTGGTCGTTGACGAAGCCCGACCAGTTGTAGCCGACGTAGCGGCCGTTGGCCGCCGAGCGCAGGGTCACCACGCCCGAGCCCCAGTCGAAGACGTCGAAGTGGGTCGTGGCGTCGGAGGCCGTGCTCTCCTTCAGGAGCGCGCCCGCCTCGCCCGTGCCCGCCGTGACGTACCGGCCCGTCGCCGTGTCCTTCAGGGCGACGCGGTCCACGCCCTCGCTCGTCGCGACCGGGGTGCCGAGCTTGGCGGCGATGCCCCCGGCCGGGGTGACGCCGTACGGCAGGGTGCCGGAGTACCAGTCGGTGGAGAGGGTGTCGGCGAGGGGGCCCACCACGGCGACGTCCTTGGCGGACTTGCTCAGCGGCAGCGCACCGCCGGAGTTCTTCAGCAGCACCGCCCCCTCCGTCGCCGCCTCGCGGGCGAGCGCGCGGTGTTCGGGGCTGTTGATCACCGACTTGTCGATCGCGCCGTAGCGGCCGCCGCCCGGGTCGAACTCGCCGAGGCGGACCCGCACGGAGAGGATGTGGGAGGCGGCCGTGTCGACGTCCGACTCCTTCAACAGGCCCTGCGCCAGCGCCGACTTGACGGCCGTCGCGGTCGGGGTGCCGTCCGCGTTGTTGTCGGTGAAGCTGTCGACGCCCGCCTTCAGCGCGGCCGCGTCGCCCTCGGCGAGGGTGGGGTAGTACTTCTGCTCGCCGGGGACGTTGCCCGGGGCGAAGGCGTCGGTGACGTTCATCAGGTCGCGCGAGGACCAGGACCGCACGACCTCGTCCAGATCCGGATTCACCGTGTTCGGGCGGCCGTTGACCAGGTTGTACGAGGACATCACGCCCGTCGCCGCGTCCGCCGCGATCGCCGGCCGGAAGGCCGCCTCGTCGTACTCCTTCGCCACGCGCGGGCGCAGGTCGGAGGAGGTGGTGGTGCGGTGCCACTCGTTGTTGTTGGCCAGGTAGTGCTTCAGGGTCGGCGCCGTCTTCAGATGGTCCGGGTCGCCGCCCGTCAGGCCCTGCCCGTACGCCGTCGACAGGGCGCCCGTGAGCAGGGCGTCCTCGCTGTAGCCCTCCTCGTTGCGGCCCCAGCGCGGGTCGCGCAGCGGGTTCACCACGGGCGCCCACAGGTTCAGGCCCCAGCCGTCCGGGCGTTCCTGCTGGAAGCCGCGCGCCTCGTCGCCGACCGCCGAGCCGACCTTCCGCATCAGGGCCGGATCCCACGCCGAGGCGAGCCCGATGGCCTGGGGGAACACCGTCGTCTTGCCGAGCCAGGCCACGCCGTGCAGGGCCTCGGTGCCGGTGCGGAAGCCGGCGATGCCCAGGCGGGGGATGGCCGGCTGGTACTGGTGCAGCAGGGAGATCTTCTCGTCGAGCGTCAGCCGGCCGAGCAGGTCGTCGACCCGGGCGTCCACGGAGAGCGACGGATCGCGGAAGGGGTACGCCGGGTCCGCCGCGTCCGCGTGCGCGGGTACGGTCGCGCACAGACCGGCGAGCAGGGCCAGCGCCACGGCGAACGTGGTTCTGCGACGTCGCCTCACGCCTCCCGTACTCGCGCCTCGCGCACTCGTGCCAGTCGTACCTCTGGTGCCTCTCATGTCTCACGGCTCCTTCTCGCATCGGGGTCACGCGGGTCGGGGTCACGCGGGTCGTGGTGCGGTGCTCTCCCTCCGGGTCAGCCGGGGCGGCAGCAGCGTCGCCTCCGGCACGGGCTCGCCGCCCAGCTTCGTCATCAGCAGCTCCACGGCCCGCTCGCCGACCTCCGCCGACGGCAGCGCGACCGAGGTGACCGGCACCCGTACGCCTTCCGCGAGTTCGTCGGGGCAGATCGCGGTGACCGACAGATCGCCGGGCACGCCGAGGCCGAGCTGCTCGAAGGCGTCGATCAGGGGTTCCAGGAGGGGCTCGTTGTGGACGACCACGCCGGTCAGCGCCGGCTGGTCCCGCAGCAGCCGTTCCGCCACCTGGCGGGCGGCCGCCGGGGACGCCTCGCAGGGATGGACCGCCGAGGCCAGCCCGGACCGGTCGGCGGCCGCCGTGAAGCCCTGGACGACCCGCTGCGCGAACGCCGTCCCGCGCACGTACACCTCGGGCGGCGAGCCCACCAACGCCACGACGCGATGCCCGAGTTGCGCCAGATGCTCCACGCACACCTCGCCCGCCGCCTTGAAGTCGAGGTCGATGCAGGTCAGTCCGGCGGGGTCCTGCGGGAAGCCGATCATCACGCTCGGCCGCTCCAGCGAGCGCAGCAACGTCAGCCGGGGGTCGCGCAGCTGGACGTCCATGAGGATCAGCGCGTCCACGAGTGCCGTGTCCGCGACCCGGCGCAGCCCCTCCTCGCCCTCCTCCTGCGTGAGCAGCAGTACGTCGTGGTCGTACCGCCTGGCCGCCGTCACCACGGACACCACGAACTGCATGACGACGGGGACGTGGATGCCGGCCCGCAGCGGGACGACCAGCGCCAGCACGTTGGAGCGGCTGCTCGCCAGGGCTCGCGCGCCGGCGTGCGGGCGGTAGCCCAGTTCCCGGATGGCCGCCTCGACGCGCCGCCGGGTCTCCTGGGAGATGGGGCGCTTGCCGCTGAGCGCGTACGACACCGTGCTGGGCGAGACCCCGGCGTGCCGCGCCACATCGGTGATCTTGACCATCAGACCTCCAGACTGAGGAAGCCCGTGCCCGCCTCCGCCCGCGCCACCCGGTCTCCGGCCGCCAGCGCCCAGGGGACGGAGGGATCGCTCGCGGACGCCCGCAGCGTGTTCCCTTCGCGTACGACGGTGAAGGTGCCGTCGCCGACCCGCACCGTGACCCGGGCGCCGGGCCGCAGGCCGTAGGCGCGCAGGGTGACCCCGTCGGCGTGCGGGTAGTCGGGCCGGTCGGCGATCGCGCCCACCGGGATCACCGCGCCGGGCCGGACCAGGAGCGGCACGCTGAGGAAGTCGTGCCTCTCGCGCACCCAGCGCGGCCCGGTGACGGTCCGCCCGGTCACGAAGTGGGTCCAGGTGCCCTCCGGGACGTAGTACGTGACCTCGCCCTCGTCGCTGAAGACGGGGGCGACCAGCAGATCGGAGCCGAGCAGGTACTGGCGTTCGAGGTGCGCGCAGCCGGGGTCGTCCGGGAACTCCAGGACCATGGCCCGCATCACCGGCACGCCCTCCTCGTGGGCGACGCGCGCGGCCTCGTACAGGTAGGGCATGAGACGCAGCTTCAGCCGGGTGAAGTGGCGCAGCACGTCCACCGACTCCTCGTCGAACAGCCACGGCACCCGATAGGAGGAGCTGCCGTGCAGCCTGCTGTGCGAGGAGAGCAGCCCGAAGGCCAGCCAGCGTTTGAACAGCGCCGGTGTCGGGGTGCCCTCGAAGCCGCCGATGTCGTGGCTCCAGTACCCGAAGCCGGACAGCCCGAGCGACAGCCCGCCGCGCAGCGACTCCGCCATGGACTCGTAGGTGGCCTCGCAGTCGCCGCCCCAGTGCACCGGGAACTGCTGGCTGCCCGCCGTCGCCGACCGGGCGAAGACGACCGCGTCGCCCTCGCCCCGGTGCTTGCGCAGCACCTCGAAGACGGTGCGGTTGTACAGGTAGGTGTAGTAGTTGTGCATGCGCTCCGGGTCGGAGCCGTCGGACCAGGCGACATCGGTCGGCACGCGCTCGCCGAAGTCGGTCTTGAAGCAGTCGACGCCCTGCGCGAGCAGCGCCTCCAGCTTCGTCGCGTACCAGTCACGGGCGGCGGCGCTGGTGAAGTCGACCAGGGCCATGCCGGGCTGCCACAGGTCCCACTGCCACACCGATCCGTCGGGTCGCCTCAGCAGATGCCCGAGCGCCTTGCCCTCGGCGAACAGCGGGGAGCGCTGCGCGATGTACGGGTTGATCCACACGCTGACCCGCAGGCCCTTCGCCTTCAGCCGGGCCAGCATGCCCTCCGGGTCGGGGAAGACACGGGGGTCCCACGCGAAGTCGCACCAGTTGAACTCCCGCATCCAGAAGCAGTCGAAGTGGAAGACGGACAGCGGCAGTTCCCGCTCGCGCATGCCCTCGATGAAGGAGGTCACCGTCTCCTCGTCGTACGAGGTGGTGAACGACGTCGACAGCCACAGCCCGAACGACCAGGCGGGCGGCAGGGCCGGGCGGCCGGTGAGGGCGGTGTACTTGCGCAGGATGTCCTTGGGGGTGGGGCCGTGGATCACGTAGTACGTCAACCGCTGTGTCTCGGCGCTGAACTGGACCCGGGAGACGGTCTCCGAGCCGACCTCGAAGCTGACCTTGCCGGGGTGGTCGACGAAGACGCCGTAGCCCGCGTCGGTCAGATAGAACGGCACGTTCTTGTAGGCCTGTTCGGTCGCGGTGCCGCCGTCGGCGTTCCAGATGTCCACCACCTGGCCGTTCTTGACCAGCGGGCCGAAGCGTTCGCCGAGGCCGTAGACCGAGGTGCCCACCGTGAGCCCGAGCTGTTCGCGCAAGTAGTGGGCGCCGGTGGCGTCCCGCATGATGCCCATGCTCTTGGGGCCGCTGCTGGTGAGCGTCCGTCCCCCCGCCAGGAAGTCGACGCGCCAGGGCCCGGTGCGGGCCACCCGGACCGACAGCGCGCCGGAGGTGAGGGTCGCGGTGTCGTCGTCGTAGGAGATCTGCGGGGTGAACTCCTCGGTCCGCACCTCGAACGCGGGGACGCGCGGCCGGTCGCCGTCGAAGTGGGTGAAGGTGACGCCGATGACGTCGGGCATCGGGGCGTGCGCGCTGATCGTCACGACCGGTCCCTTCAGCAGGTCGCCGCGGTGGCGGATCGGCTGGGTCGGCGCGTGGATCTCCAGCGCGCCGCCCTCCGTGGCCGTGACGTCGAGGACCTCGGCCGGGTGGGCCGCGGTGACGCCCTCGCGCAGCAGCCAGTAACCATCGGTGAACTTCACGTGGGGGGTCCTTACTTGACGGCGCCCACCGCGATGCCGCGGGTGAGCGTGCGCTGGAAGACGAGGAAGAACACAAGCGCGGGCAGGACACCGAGCAGCGCGGCCGCGTTGGTCATCGTGGCGTCCATCAGCCGCTGGCCCTGGAGGACGCCGAGGGCCACCGACACCGTCTGGTTGTCGTTGGAGATCAGCATGACCAGCGGGAGCAGGAACTCGTTCCACGTCCAGATGAAGAAGAAGACCAGCAGGACGCCGAGCGTGGGGCGGCTGACGGGGACGACGATCCGCCACAGGATCTGCCACTTGTTCGCGCCGTCGATCCGGGCCGCCTCGATGATCTCCCGGGGGAACTGGCTCAGCACGGAGGAGAGCAGATACGTGCCGAAGGCCGACTGGATCACCGTGAACACGATGATCACGCTGAGCCGGGTGTCGTAGAGGCCGGCCTGCTTGCTCAGGTAGTACACCGGGTAGACCAGCGCCTCCTGCGGCAGCATGTTGGCCAGCACGAAGAAGGCCAGCACCCAGGTGCGGCCCTTGATCCGGCCGATGCCGATCGCGTACGCGTTCAGCACGGACAGGACCACCGCGAGGAGCGCCACCGAGCCGCTGATCAGGGTGGAGTTGATCAGCTTCTGGCTGTAGTCGACGCGCTCCCAGAAGTCCTTCAGGCCGTCCAGGTAGAGGCCGTCGGGCAGGCTCAGCGGGCCGTTCTGGGAGTACTCCGCCGGGGACTTGACGGCGTTGATCGCGACGATCAGAAACGGGACGATCATGAACAGGGCGCCGATGCACAGAGCGATCAGGACCGGGTAGCGGCGCAGGGCTGTCGTCATGCGCGGGCCCCTTCCTCCGCGTCCTCCGCCCGGGTCTGGAGCTTCAGCCCGACCAGGGCGAGGGCGAGGATGATCACGGTCAGCACGGTGGAGATCGCCGCGCCGTAGCCGACCTGGGTCTTCTCGAAGAAGGTGGTGAAGGAGAAGTACGACGGCACGTCCGTCGCGCCGCCCGGGCCGCCCTTCGTCAGCACGTACACCGCGCCGAACACCTTCAGCGCGGCGATCGAGCACCACGTCAGGACGACGTAGATCTCCGGGCGGATCTGCGGCAGCGTGATGTGCCAGAAGCGGCGCCACCAGCCCGCCCCGTCCAGCTCGGCCGCCTCGTACAGCTGCGGGTCCACCCGCTGCAGGCCCGCCATGAAGACGACCAGCGGGAAGCCGATCTGCACCCACACCATCACGCCCATCACGCTGTACAGCGCGAGGTCGGGGTCGCCCAGCCAGTCCTGCTGCCAGGACTCCAGGCCGATCGCCTTCAGGAGTTCGTTCAGGGAGCCGTTGTCGGGGGCGAGGATCCAGCTCCAGACGATGCCGGCGACCGCGATCGGCAGCACCTGCGGGAGGTAGAAGCAGGCCCGCAGCACGGCCGCGACCCTGCTGCCGAAGTGCTTGCCGACGAAGTCGAAGAGGGCGGCGGCCAGGACGAGTCCGAGCGCGGTCGGGATCACCGCCATCGCCACGACCATGAACAGGCTGTGCCGGAACGACGCCCAGAACTCGGAGTCGTCCATCAGCTCGCGGTAGTTGGCGAGTCCGGTCCAGTGGGGGCTGCCCACGCCCTGCCAGTCGGTGAAGCCGACATAGGTGTTCATCGCGAACGGCACCACCACGACCGCCAGGAAGGCGAGGGTGCCGGGCAGCAGGAACAGGGCGTAGGAGGAGCGGGGGCGGCGCGGGGGCCCGGCCGGGTGACCGGCCTTGCGGGCCCCCCGCGCGTCCCGTGCGACGGTGACCGTCATCGCTTCGGCGCGCCCTTGTCGTAGGCGTCCTGGAGGGCGTCCAGATAGCCGTCCGGCTTCTCGCTGTCCGTGATCAGCTTCTGGGTCTGGGAGACCAGGACGTCGTAGTAGCCGGGCACCGGCCAGTCCGGGTAGAAGGCCAGGCCGTCGCGCTGGGAGAGGGTGTTGAAGTTGTCGATGAGCTCCTTCGACTTCGGTTCGGTGATGGCGCTCGCGTCGGCCGCGACCGGGACACCGCCCTTGTTGCCGAGCAGGTTCTGGATCTTCTTCGACATGGTGATGTCGATGAAGTCGTAGGCGAGCTCCTTGTTCTTGGCGCCCTTGGGGACGACCCAGATGTTGCCGCCGGAGCCGGGGCTGAGGTTCGTGCCGGGCCACAGGAAGGTGCCCCAGTCGAACTTCACCTCGTCGACGAACCGGCCGTACCACCAGCTGCCGGAGAAGAAGATCGGCGACTTGCCCTGGATGAAGGAGACGCCCGCGTCCTCGGCCTTGGTGCTGCTGGAGGTCTTGGCGATGTAGCCCTTCTTCACCCAGTCGGCGAAGGTCTCGGCGGCGTAGGTCCAGGCGGGGTCGTGGAAGTCGGTCTTGCCCTTGTAGAGCTGGTACGAGTCGACCCAGGCGCGGTCGGCCTTCGACAGGGCGAGCTGGTAGAGGTACTGCTGGGCCGGGTACTCGGCGCCGGCGTCGGCCAGCGGGGTGACCTTGTTCTGGACGAACTTGTCCATCGCGGCGGTCAGTTCGTCGAACGTCTTCGGCTCGGCGATCCCGTACTTCTTGAAGAGGTCCTTGTTGTAGTACACCATCGTGTACTCGGCGTAGTTGGGCACGCCGTACCACTTGCCGGAGCCCATGACCCCGTTGGTGTCGTACACGCTGGTGGTGCGGACGCTCGCGCTGAGCTTCTTGTCCCAGCCGCGGGTCGTGGCCTCCTGGGTGAGGTCGGTGAGCAGCCCCTGCTTGGACAGCAGGCCGGCGGACGCGTTGCCCTTGAGGTACTCCATGACGTCGGGCGCGTCGGAGGAGTTGAGGACCATCGGGGCGGTCTTCTGGATCTGTTCGAAGCCCTTCGACTCGAACTCCACCTTCACACCCGGGTGCGTGGCCTCGAACTCCTTGATCGCCTCCGTCCAGGCCGCGCCCATCGCGCTGTTCGGAGCCTCGTAGTGCCACAGCCGCAGGGTCTTGGAGCCGGACGAACCGCCGTCGTCCGAGCCCCCGCAGGAGGTCAGGAGCAGCGACCCGGCCAGGATCACCGCGCCCGCCGCCCCACGCCTTCGTGCCATCACACGCCTTCGTGCCGTCAACATCCAGTGCCTCCTGGGGAGTCGGATGGGTCTCGGGCCCAGGGGGCCCTTCGGGGCAGGGCGTCGTTCATCGGAAGCGAGACGACGGCAACGGGGAGGCGGCCGTCGAATCGATTCGATGAAAGACGTCGAAGCGCTTCGACGGAGGAAGGTATGTAGGGGCTGGGAGCCCGTCAATGGGTCCGGCAGGAATTGGGTCAAGCGATTCGACGGGCGAGCCCGATCAGCAGCGCGGTGCCGGCCGCTGCCGCCGGTACGGCGAACCCGGCCACCGGGGAGGCGTGTTCGACCACGAAACCGCCGGTCGCCGAGCCGCAGCCGATGCCCGCGAGCAGTCCGGTGACCATCAGGCTCATGCCCTCGTTCAGCCGGCCCTCGGGGGTGCGGTGCTGGACGACCGTCATCGAGGTCACCATCGTCGGCGCGGTCGCCATGCCCGCCACCAGCAGCGCCGCCGCGAGCGCCAGGAGGCCGCCGGGGGCGCGGGTGGACAGCAGCGGCAGCCACATCAGCGCGGCCATCGCCAGCAGACACCACCGCAGCCGCCGCTCGGCCGGACCGGCCGGCCGCAGCGCCCCGTAGAGCAACCCGGCCGCGCAGGAGCCGACCGCCTGGAGGGTGAGGACCGCGCCCGCCGCCGTGCGGTGCCCGAGCGCGTCCGCGTACGCGACGGTCACCACCTCCATCGACCCGAACACGGCACCGGTGGCGACGAACCCGGCCAGCAGCGGCGGGATCCCGCGCACCCGCAGCGGCGACGGCCCCCGGTCCCGGCCGGCCGGGCGCGGCGGCGGCTCGGTCCCGCGCTGGGCGGCGAACAGCAGCATGCCGGCGACCAGCAAGGACACGGCGGTCACGGCGCCCGCCTCGGGGGCGACGGTCCCGCACAGGAAGGCCGCCAGGACCGGACCCAGCATGAAGCACAGCTCGTCGGCCGCCTGCTCGAAGGAGTTCGCCGTGTGCAGCGCCTCGGGGTCGTCCCTCAGCAGATGCGCCCAACGCGCCCGGGACAGACCGCCGATGTTGGGGATCGTCGCGGTCGCGGCGTACGCGAGGAACCAGGTCCACACCGGGGCGCCGCAGCGGACGCACAGGAGGAGGGCGACGCTGCCGAGGGCCGCGACGAGCGTCGCCGGTACGGCGACCCGCGCCTGCCCGTGTCGGTCGACCAGGCGGGCGACATACGGCCCGGCCAGCGCGGTCGCCGCGAGACCGGTGGCGGAGAGGGCGCCCGCCAGCGCGTACGAGCCGCCGGCCCCGACGATCATCAGGATCGCGCTGATGCCGAACATGCCCATCGGCAGACGCGCGAGGAGATTGGCACCGGTGAAGGCGCGGGCGCCGGGCAGGGCGAAGAGGCGGTGGTAGGGCGTGCGGGCGGCTTCGGCGCGTCGCGAACCGCGGTGGTGTGCGGTCTCCTTGACGCGGGGCGTGAGATCGATCGCGACGAGTGTGTCGGCGGTGGTGGTCAGCAGGGGCGTACGGTCCGGGGGCGGTATCTCCGAGGGCGGCATGGATCAACAGTCGGGCCGGGACGATCAAGGCGTCCAACACCTTCCCGGGATCGATTGACGCACCCCTGTTGTAAATTCGCCGGATGCCCGCCCACCTCGACCTCCGGCTGCTGCGCGCCTTCCTCGCCGTCGCCGAGGACCTGCACTTCAGCCGCGCCGCCGCACGCCTTTACGTCGCCCAGCAGGCGCTCAGCCGTGATGTGCGGCGGCTGGAGCGGGAGTTGGGCGCCGAACTGTTCGTACGGACCACGCGGCAGGTGACGCTGACGCCCGACGGGGAGCGGCTGGTGCCGCACGCGCGCCGGGTGCTGGCGGCCCAGGAGGAACTCCTCGCCGCCTTCCGCGAGGCCCGCCCGCTGCTCGTGGACGTCAACTCGCCCGGCCTGGTCACCGGACGCCGGGTGCTGGAACGGGCCCGGCGCATCGCCCCCGACCAGGAGCTGATGGCCCGCTACGAGAGCGGGCTGACCTGGGCGGCCGCCGAGATGCTCGCGGGGCGGCTGGACGCGTCGTTCGGACGGTACGCCGGTCTGGAACCGGCGCTGCGGGCGGGGCTGGAGCACCAGCCGGTGCGCTACGAGCCGATGGCGGTCGTGCTGCCCGAGGACCACCCGCTGGCCGCCCTCACCGAGGTCCCGCTCGCCGAACTGGCGGGGGAGCGGGTCTACGCCGGCGCCGGCAATCCCCGCACCCCGGAGTGGACGGACCTCGCGCGGCGGCTGTTCGAGGGGCGGGGCATCGAGATCGCGCCGCCCGCCCCGCTCGCCGTCGGGGACGAGGAGTTCCGGCGGATCATCGCGAAGAGCCGGACTCCGGTGCTCGCCGTGGTGGGCTTTCCGGCCATGCCCGGAACCGTGTCCCGGCCGCTCGTCGATCCCGTCCCGCTGTCGCCGGTGTCGCTGGTGTGGCGAAAGGGGCTGGTCCATCCGGCACTGGACGCGCTGCGGCGGGCGGCGGCCGAGGTCGCGGAGGAAGGATCGTGGCTGCGGGTGCCCGTGGAGGGGTGGATTCCGGCCATCGACATGAGCATGACCTCTCACCATAAATGACACATCCCGTACACGGGGGACATGTCTGCGCTAGATTCGTCGACCTGAGCACGGTGGGCTGAAAGGGGCGTGCGGGACCGGGTGGGGGACCGGTTCGGCCGATGTGTGCTCAAGGTCGTATGCGCACCCTGAACTGTCCTGTTGGGGGGAAGTGCGCACATGACGAACTGGCGAGACGGGCGAGACGAAACCCGGCCCGAGTGGCCCGGAGCGGCCGAACCCGAGTGGCCCGAGCCTGCGGCACCGACGAGCGAGGTGCCGGTTCAGCGGGGTGGGCGGGTGTCTGAATTCGAGCGGTGCTCGGAGGATGACGGGGGTGGGGTGCGGGATCCCTGGGAGGCGATCGGTGCGAGGGGCGGGGCGCTGTCGGGTGGGGGTGATCCGCCCCGGTGGGGCGTCGGTGATCCGGCCCGTCCCCTCGGTCGTGGCCGGGTGCGTGACCCCGATGGGGTGACCGTTCAGCGGGACTCGCCGCGTGCCGCGCCGCGCGCCGTTGAGGGGTCCGGCGTGCCCGTCGTCGTCGGCGAGTCCGGCCGCCGTAGCCGTACCTTCCGCCGGATCGGCATCACCGTCGGCCTCGGCTGCGGGGCCTACGCCGCCGTCGTCGTCGGCACGCTGCTCTCCGGCAACGCCGGCGTTCCCTGGCTGCCCGGGCCGGGGCAGGACGACGGGCGGCACGCCGGTCACGTCGACAGCAGCACACCGCCCTTCTCGTCGGCGGACCCGCAGCCGGCGGACGCGGTACTGCCGGGCGGGACGGGGGCCCGGGTCACGGGAAGCGACCGGGCCCGGTCCAGGAGGAGTACGGCGCCCAGCGCCTCCGCCGGTTCCATGGCCTCGCCGAGCGCCTCCGCCGCCGTACCGGGGCCGTCGCCGAGCGGGTCCGTCGCGCCGACCGGTGCCGGGCCGAGCGGCGGCCCGTCGCCGTCGGCCCCAGGCGGTCCCTCGGTGGAACCTCCTCCCGTCTCGCCGCCGGTGAGCAGCCCCGCCGTCCCGCCTCCGAACAGATCGCCGTCACCGGCACAGGGGTCGACGACGACGCTGGCGGACGGGGCGTAGGACGGCGGCCACCCTCCGGGCGAGGGCCGGACCTCTCATCACGCCCCCGCCGGAGGTGAGAGCAACGTTCCCTTCCGGTCACTCACAGGCACAGCGGCGAAACGCGCTCTCCCTACCGTCAGGACTCAGCCACTCCTAGTCACACCCGAGTCCCGGAGCACCGTGGAGGCGTCATGACAGCCCCGAGTACCGCGCCCGCCCCGCCTTCCTCGCACAAGGGAGGCCGCTGGATCGAGCACTGGGATCCGGAGAACGAGACCTTCTGGCAGCAGACCGGCGAGAAGATCGCCCGCCGCAACCTCGCCTTCTCGGTCCTCTCCGAGCACATCGGCTTCTCGATCTGGACGATGTGGTCCGTGCTGGTGCTGTTCATGGGCCCGGAGTACGGCCTCACACCGGCCGACAAGTTCCTGCTCACGTCGGTGGTGACCCTGGTCGGCGCGACCGTACGGGTGCCGTACACCTTCGCCATCGCGCTCTTCGGCGGCCGGAACTGGACCATCATCTCCGCCGCGCTGCTGCTCATCCCCACCATCGCCGCGTACACGGTGATGGAGCCGGGGACCTCCTTCGACACCTTCCTGCTGGTCGGCCTGCTGGCGGGCATCGGCGGCGGCAACTTCGCGTCCTCGATGACCAACATCAACGCCTTCTTCCCGCTCCGCAAGAAGGGCTGGGCGCTCGGTCTGAACGCGGGCGGCGGCAACATCGGCGTCCCGGTCTTCCAGCTGGTCGCCCTCGCCGTCATCGGCGCCAATGGCGGACCCCGCGTGCTGCTCGGGATCTACATCCCGCTGATCGTGATCGCCGCCGTCCTCGCCGCGCTGTACATGGACAACCTGACGTCCGTGAAGAACGACACCGGCGCCGCCAAGGACGCCGCGAAGGACGCCCACACCTGGATCATGTCCTTCCTCTACGTCGGCACGTTCGGGTCGTTCATCGGCTACTCCTTCGCCTTCGGGCAGGTGCTGACCAACCAGTTCGGCCGTACCCCCCTCCAGGCCGCGTACGTCACCTTCATCGGCCCGCTGCTCGGCTCCCTGATCCGCCCCCTCGGCGGCTGGCTCGCCGACCGCTACGGCGGCGCGAAGATCACCCTCTACACCTACGTCGGCATGGCCGCCGCCACCGGCGTCCTGATCTTCGCCAGCATGCGGAAGTCGCTGCCGCTCTTCGTCGCCGTCTTCGTGGTGCTGTTCATCCTGACCGGCCTCGGCAACGGGTCGACGTACAAGATGATCCCCGGCATCTTCCAGGCGAAGGCCCTCGCCAAGGGGCTCCAGGGCGAGCAGGCGGCCGCCTACGGCCGACGCCTGTCCGGCGCCTCCATGGGGCTGATCGGCGCGGTTGGCGCGCTCGGCGGCGTCGGCATCAACCTGGCCTTCCGGCAGTCCTTCCTCTCCTACGGCACCGGAACCGGCGCTTTCGTCGCCTTCCTCGCCTTCTACGGGGTGTGCTTCGTGGTTACCTGGGCCGTATACCTTCGCCGCCCGGTCGGCGCGGCGGAGATCACTTCTGCCACAGAGACGAAGCAGCAGCTCAGCTATGCCGAGGTGTGACGTAACACCGTCGACATGAAGGGGAACCGAGCCTGTCACGCGCCGTTGACAGGCTCGGTCGGCATGTAGGTGCAACGACTCGAATGCGGGACGACAGCCATGTACGAGGAACAGCAGCGACCGGACCACGGGCCCCTGGCGGGCTTCACCGTGGGCGTGACGGCCGCGCGCCGAGCCGACGAACTGGGGGCGCTGCTCCAGCGACGCGGTGCCGCCGTCCTGCACGCGCCCGCCCTGCGGATCGTGCCGCTCGCCGACGACGGGGAGCTGCTCGCGGCGACCAAGGACCTCATCGACCAGGTGCCGGACGTGGTGGTGGCGACCACCGCCATCGGGTTCCGGGGCTGGATCGAGGCCGCGGACGGCTGGGGGCTGGGCGAGGAACTCCTGGCGCGGCTGCGGGGCGTGGAACTGCTCGCGCGTGGACCCAAGGTGAAGGGCGCCATCCGGGCCGCCGGGCTGACGGAGGAGTGGTCACCGTCGAGCGAGTCCATGGCCGAGGTCCTCGACCGGCTCCTTGAGGAGGGCGTCGAGGGCCGCCGTATCGCCGTTCAGCTGCACGGGGAGCCGGTGCCCGGCTTCGTGGAGGCGCTGCGGGAGGGCGGGGCGGAGGTGGTGGGCGTGCCGGTGTACCGCTGGATGCCGCCGGAGGACCTAGCGCCGCTGGACCGCCTCCTGGACGCGGCCGTCTCCCGCGGCCTGGACGCGGTGACCTTCACCAGCGCACCGGCGGCGGCCTCGCTGCTCTCCCGCGCGGAGGAGCGCGGCCTGTTGCCGGAGTTCCTCGCCGCCCTCCACCACGACGTCCTTCCGGCCTGCGTCGGCCCGGTCACGGCCCTGCCGCTCCAGGCGAGGGGCGTGGACACGGTCCAGCCGGACCGCTTCCGCCTGGGCCCCCTCGTCCAGCTCCTGTGCCAGGAACTGCCCGGTCGCGCCCGGTCGCTGCCGATCGCCGGGTACCGGGTGGAGATCCGCGGCCACGCGGTCCTGGTCGACGGCGACCTCAAGCCCATACCGCCAGCGGGCATGTCCCTCCTGCGCGCCCTGTCCCGCCGCCCGGGCTGGGTGGTCCCCCGCGCGGACCTTCTGCGCGCGCTGCCGGGCGCGGGCCGCGACGAACACGCCGTCGAAACGGCGATGGCCCGCCTCCGCACGGCCCTGGGCACCCCGAAGCTGATCCAGACGGTGGTCAAACGCGGCTACCGCCTGGCCCTGGACCCAGCGGCGGACGCGAAGTACGCGGACACGTGAGCGCCGGGCGGAGATCACCGGGAGCGGCAACCGCACGCGGGCACGTCACCGCGACTCCCGCCCGAACATCACCAGTCCCCGTGCCAGGCAGCCCACCGCCACCGTCGACAGCACCGCCCGCACCACGTTCCATCCCACCCACGCGTCCTCGAACCGCTCCCGCAGGGCCGACGGATCGCCCGCCCCGGCCAGCTGGTTGTTGAGGGGGATGTTGAAGAGCACCGTCACCGCGAAGGCCAGGACGTAGGCCGTCAGCCCCGCCCACACCCACGCCCGGCATCGCGTCGCCCTCAGCTGCCACGCCGACACGCCCGTCAGCACCAGCGCCCCGAAGAAGCTCAGGAAGAACACCGGGTTCTGGATCACCTCGTTGATGTCCCGCATGACCCTCACATACGTACGGTCGTCGCTGCGGGCGAGGGCCGGCATCACCGCGCACGCGAAGATGTAGAAGGTGCCGGCGGCGAGGCCGGTCGTCACGGTCGCCGCGGTCAGGAGCGCCGCTCCGGCCGTCGGCCTGCGGAGCCCTGCCGTTGTCGTGGGAGTCGTTGTCGTCGTCATGTGTCCAGGCAACCGTTTCCGCCCCTGCCCCGGCCATCGCCCGGACGCGCACGCGCATACGCCGTCGTCCACGCGCGCGGGTACGAGGGGTTCCGGGCGCGGCGGCGGGCGGGCACTGTGAGAGGGAAGTGTTCCCACCGGCTGTTCCTCCTGGGGCGGTGACAGGCACATGGCACTGGGTGTGGTCACGGGACCGTACGAGCCGCGGTTCGACACGGGGCGGATCTGTCTGGACCTGCTGGCCACCGCCCATCCCGTCGAACGGCTCGACTCCACGCCCCGGTTGTGCGCCTGGATCACCGGCTCCGGACTCGTCCCCGAGGCGACCGCCCTCGACCGCGCCGACAGCGCGTGGCTCGTGGGGTTCAGGGAACTCAGGGGGCAGGTGGGGCAGTTGGTGCGACCTTTCCTCACCGCCGACGGTCCGTCGTACGAACGCCCCGCCGCCGACCGTCCGCCGTACGAACGCCCCACCGGCGTCCCGTCGTACGACCTCGCCCTCGCCCGCGTGAACGAGCTGGCCCGCGCGGCGCCGCCCGCCCCTCGCGCCGTACGGGATCAAGACGGTCGTCTGACGCGCGAGTTGGCCGCGCCGCCGGACTGCCCCGCGCTGCTCGCCGTCGTCGCGCGGGACGCGATCACGCTGCTCACCGATCCCGCCGCCCGAGCCGGTCTCAGGCAGTGCGAAGGCGACAACTGCCCCATTGTGTACGTCGATACATCAAGGGGACGGCGCAGGCGCTGGTGTTCCAGCGAGGTGTGCGGGAACCGTGAGCGTGTGGCCCGCCACCGACGCCGCACGGCCCGCACCGGAACCGTTGCTTCCGGTGCTTTGGCGAAGTGATTTCGATAACACCCCGTTTCCGGAGTCGATGGCCTGGGCATCCGGCGCGATCGCGCTGATGTGGCGAAAATGTAAAGGATTCGGTGGGGGTATGTGGTCTCATGTCCCCCCTCGTGACGTCACTTCGAAGAAAACTGTCGACTCACTTTGAACACGCGACCGGCTCCCTGCGTACGGATGGTGGAGCGACCGACTGGGGGAACCCCCGGACACCGGAGGTGGGCGTGCGCAAGGATGCGGCCGTGGCCAATGAACGTGGATCGAGGGCCCGACATCGCATGTCCTCACAGCCCTCGGAACCAGATGAGGAGCTGATGCGTGCGCTCTATCGCGAGCACGCCGGACCCCTCCTTGCTTATGTCCTTCGACTGGTCGCCGGTGACCGGCAGCGCGCCGAGGACGTCGTGCAGGAAACGCTCATCCGTGCCTGGAAGAACGCCGGCCAGCTCAATCGAGCGACCGGATCGGTACGCCCCTGGCTGGTGACGGTCGCACGCCGCATCGTCATCGACGGCCACCGCAGCCGGCAGGCCCGGCCGCAGGAGGTCGACCCGTCGCCGCTGGAGGTCATCCCCGCGGAGGACGAGATCGACAAGGCGCTGTGGCTGATGACGTTGTCGGACGCGCTCGACGACCTGACCCCGGCCCACCGGGAGGTCCTCGTCGAGACCTATTTCAAGGGGCGTACCGTCAACGAGGCGGCCGAGACGCTGGGCATTCCCAGCGGCACCGTCCGCTCTCGGGTGTTCTACGCCCTGCGGTCGATGAAGCTGGCTCTGGAGGAGCGGGGGGTGACGGCGTGATGAGCATTTACGGGGGTATGCAGGGATTCGGAGCGGGCGGTTCGGGTATGTCTGGCGGCATGCAGGGACCCAGGCCCGGATCTCCGACTCCGAGCGAACACGAGACCGTCGGCGCCTACGCCCTCGGGATCCTCGACGACGCCGAGGCAACCGCTTTCGAGGCACATCTCGCCGGCTGCGAGTGGTGCGCCCAGCAGCTCGACGAGCTCGCCGGGATGGAACCCATGCTGGCCGCCCTCGCGGACCTGCCGGGCTCCGGCACTCCCGCGATCGGCGACTCCCTCTCCGCCAAGCCCAGCCCACGGCTGGTGGAGCGGCTGGTCGACGAGGTGTCCGAGCGGCGCGCCCAGAAGCGCCGGCGCTCCTTCTACCTGGTCGCGGCGGCGGCCGCCCTGATCGTCGGCGGACCCATCGGGGTCATGGCGGCGACCGGCGGCGACAGCGGCACGTCCGACGGGCCGAAGACGCTCGCCTCCTCCGCCAAGGCCGCCTTCGAGAGCGTTCCCGCGGCGGACAAGGTGACCGGGACCGACACGTCCACCAAGGTCACGGGCAGCGTCGGCACCACCCAGAAGGCGTGGGGCACCCAGACGGTCCTGGAGCTCAAGAACGTCAAGGGCCCGCAGAAGTGCTCCCTCATCGCCGTCGGCAAGAACGGCGAGCGGGAGACCAGCTCCTCCTGGTCCGTCCCCGAATGGGGCTACGGCGTCCCGAACGCCAAGACCGAGCAGTCCAAGAGCCCGCTGTACGTCGAGGGCGGCGTGTCCTTCCAGCCGAACGAGATCGATCACTACGAGGTCATGACGTTCGACGGGAAGAAGCTGGTCCAGATCGACGCGTAGCTTCCACGCACGGGTCCCCTTCGCGTACGGTTGACGGCTGCCCAGCACGTCAGAAGGGGGCCCGGTGGCCGCTCAGGCTCAACAGGAAACCGCGCTCGACCCTGTTCGCGGCCCGGTTCACGCGTCGGCTCACGAGCCGGCTCATGACTCGGTCCGGGACCGGGAGATCAGCGTCGAACAGGAACACCTCGACCGGGTCTACCGGCGCCTCGAGGAGAAGATCCACGAGGCCGAGTTCCTCATGAACGACGCCGCCCAGCGCGGCCAGGTCGGCACGCCCGGCGCCCTCGCCGAGCGCGACGCCCAGGTCTTCCGGGCGGGCATCCACCTCAACCGGCTCAACAACGAGTTCGAGGACTTCCTCTTCGGCCGGATCGACCTCCTGCTCGGCAAGGACGGCAAGAAGGGCCCCGACGGCGCCTACACCGCCGTGGAACCGGCCGAGGGCGCCGTGCGCGGCGACAACACCGCCGACATCGCCGAGACCCTGCACATCGGGCGCATCGGGGTCCTGGACCAGGACTACTCCCCGCTGGTCATCGACTGGCGGGCGCCGGCCGCCGCGCCCTTCTACCGCTCCACGCCCGTGGATCCCGGCCGGGTCGTACGCCGCCGGGTCATCCGCTCCAAGGGGCGCCGCGTCCTCGGCGTCGAGGACGACCTGATGCGGCCCGAGCTGACCGCGTCCCTCGACGGCGAGAAGCTGGCCGTCGTCGGCGACGGCGCCCTCATGGCCGCGCTCGGCCAGGCCCGCAGCCACACCATGCGGGACATCGTCGCCTCCATCCAGGCCGAACAGGACCTGGTCATCCGCGCCCCCGCCGCCTCCGTCACCTACGTCGAGGGCGGCCCCGGCACCGGGAAGACCGCCGTCGCGCTGCACCGCGCCGCCTACCTCCTCTACCAGGACCGGCGGAGGTACGCGGGCGGCATCCTGATCGTCTCGCCCACCCCCCTGCTCGTCGCCTACACCGAGGGCGTGCTGCCGTCCCTGGGCGAGGAGGGCCAGGTCGCCATCCGCGCCATCGGCTCCCTCGTCGACGGCGCCGAGGCCACGCTGTACGACGCCCCCTCCGTGGCCCGCGCCAAGGGGTCGTACCGGATGCTGAAGGTGCTGCGGAAGGCGGCCCGGGGCGCGCTGGAACTCGGGCCCGGGGCCGGCGCCGCCGCCTCCTCCGGCCGGCCCGCCGTCGACGAGGACTCCGACGCCTCCGCGCGCGTGCCCGCCGAGACCCCCACCCGGCTGCGCGTCGTCGCCTTCGGGCGGCGGCTGGAGCTGGAGCGGGACGCGCTGGAACGTATCCGCCGCACCGCCCTCGGCGGTACGGCGCCCGTGAACCTGCTGCGTCCCCGCGCCCGCAAGCTGCTGCTGGACGCCCTGTGGGAGCAGTCCGGCGCCGCCACCCGGCACACCGACCCCGAACTCGCCGCCGAGCTGCGCTCCTCCTTCGACGAGGACATCACCGGCGAGGACTCCTTCACCGCGTTCCTCGACGCCTGGTGGCCCGAGCTGACGCCCCGGGCCGTGCTCGCCGCGATGGCCGACGAACGGCGGCTGGGCCGCTGGGCGCGCCGGATCCTCAACCCCGGCGAGGTCCGCCGCGTCGCCCGCTCGCTCCGGCGCGACGGTCTCTCCGTGCACGACATCGCGATGCTCGACGAGCTCCAGGCGATCCTCGGCTCCCCGGCCCGCCCGCGCAGGAAGCGCGAGCTGGACCCGCTCGACCAGCTCACCGGCCTGGAGGAGCTGATGCCGGTGCGCGAGGAGTCGCAGCGCGAGCGCGCCGAGCGACTGGCCGCCGAGCGCGTCGAGTACGCCCACGTCATCGTCGACGAGGCCCAGGACCTCACGCCGATGCAGTGGCGGATGGTGGGCCGCCGCGGCCGGCACGCCACGTGGACGGTCGTCGGCGACCCGGCCCAGTCCTCCTGGTCCGACCCCGACGAGGCCGCCGAGGCCCGCGACGAGGCCCTCGGCACCCGCCCGCGCCGCCGTTTCCAGCTCACCGTGAACTACCGCAACCCGGCCGAGATCGCCGAGCTGGCCGCGCGGGTGCTGGCCCTGGCCATGCCCGGCGCCGAGTCGCCGTCCGCGGTGCGCTCCACCGGCGTCGTACCGCGCTTCGTGGCGACGGACAGGCGCGGCGGCGCGGGCGCCCGGGACGCCCTGGGCGCCACTGCGCGGGCGGAGGCCGAGCGGCTGCTGGGGCGGGTCGACGGCACGGTCGGCGTGGTCGTCGCGATGAACCGGCGCGAGGAGGCCCGGCGCTGGCTCGACGGGCTCGGCGACCGGGTCGTCGCCCTCGGCAGCCTGGAGGCGAAGGGCCTGGAGTACGACGCGACGGTCGTCGTCTCGCCCGCGGAGATCGCCGACGAGAGCCCGGCGGGACTGCGGGTGCTGTACGTGGCGCTGACCCGGGCGACCCAGCAGCTGACGGTCGTCTCCGGCGAGCGCGACGACCCGGACGCGGCGGGCGTGCCGGACCTGCTCAGGGACTGACGCGTGAGCCCCGTTCCCGTGAACTCCGTGAGCCCCGTTCCCGTGAACTCCGCGGACGGGAATGGCCTCGCGGGATCTGTTTGTTAGCCTGGGTGTGACACCGGCTCGATCCAAGCCCCCGGGCCCAACCTTCGTCCCTCAGAGGGACCACTTGCCGCGAGGCGAGCATGGCGGGTCGGTGTCATTGACCTGACGAGAGGCCCACGTCCGTGTGACGTGGGCCTCTTTCGTCATGAACAAAACGTTCGCAAGTCCTGGGCCGCTAACGCCTACCCGTCAGTAGGTGCGACGATCGGACGGCATACCAGCGTCACACGGTGAAAGAGGAAGTCGGCCATGGCAACGGCGCCCAGCGTCTCCTACTCGATGACGGTCCGGCTGGAGGTGCCCGCGAGCGGAACCGCGGTCTCCCAGCTCACCGGGGCCGTCGAGTCCCACGGAGGCTCGGTCACCGGCCTCGACGTCACCGCCTCCGGGCACGAGAAGCTCCGTATCGACGTCACCATCGCCGCCACCTCCACCGCCCACGCCGACGAGATCGTCGAGCAGCTGCGCGGCATCGAGGGCGTCACGCTGGGCAAGGTCTCCGACCGTACGTTCCTGATGCACCTCGGCGGCAAGATCGAGATGGCGTCGAAGCACCCGATCCGCAACCGTGACGACCTGTCCATGATCTACACGCCGGGTGTGGCCCGCGTCTGCATGGCGATCGCCGAGAACCCCGAGGACGCCCGCCGCCTCACCATCAAGCGCAACTCCGTTGCGGTCGTGACGGACGGCTCCGCCGTGCTGGGCCTCGGCAACATCGGCCCCAAGGCGGCCCTCCCCGTCATGGAGGGCAAGGCGGCCCTCTTCAAGCGCTTCGCCGGCATCGACGCCTGGCCGATCTGCCTGGACACCCAGGACACCGACGCGATCGTCGAGATCGTCAAGGCCATCGCCCCCGGCTTCGCCGGCATCAACCTGGAGGACATCTCCGCGCCGCGCTGCTTCGAGATCGAGGCGCGGCTGCGTGAGGCCCTCGACATCCCCGTCTTCCACGACGACCAGCACGGCACCGCCATCGTCGTCCTGGCCGCCCTCACCAACGCGCTGCGCGTGGTCGGCAAGGGCATCGGGGACGTGCGGGTCGTCATGTCCGGCGCCGGCGCGGCCGGTACGGCCATCCTCAAGCTGCTGCTCGCCGCGGGCGTGAAGAACGCGGTCGTCGCCGACATCCACGGTGTCGTGCACGCCGGCCGCGAGGACCTCGTGGGCGCCCCCGCCGGCTCCGCGCTGCGCTGGATCGCCGACAACACCAACCCGGAGAACCTCACCGGCACCCTCAAGGAGGCCGTGCGCGGCGCCGACGTCTTCATCGGCGTCTCCGCGCCCAACGTCCTCGACGGCGCCGACGTGGCCGCGATGAGCGAGGACGCGATCGTCTTCGCGCTCGCGAACCCCGACCCCGAGGTGGAGCCGGCGGTCGCCCGCCAGACCGCCGCCGTGGTGGCCACGGGCCGCTCCGACTTCCCCAACCAGATCAACAACGTGCTGGTCTTCCCGGGTGTCTTCCGCGGCCTGCTGGACGCGCAGTCCCGCACGGTCAACACCGACATGATGCTCGCCGCCGCGAAGGCCCTGGCGGACGTCGTGACCGAGGACGAGCTGAACCCGAACTACATCATCCCGAGCGTCTTCAACGACAAGGTCGCCGGCGCGGTGGCCGGCGCGGTCCGCGAGGCCGCGAAGGCGGCATCCCCGAACGCCTGACCCCGCCGCCCGGTCCGGCCCCGTCGGGGCGCCGCGGCGGGCCTGGCCCGGATCGACCGCTCCGCGGCGACCACCCACGCCGACCGAACGCCTGAGCCCGGCCGGACCCTGCCGCCCGCGGCCTCGGTCCGGCCCCGTCGGCGGCGGGCCCGGCCCGGATCGGCCGCTCCGCGGCGACCACCCACGCCGACCGCCCCGACCTACCGGCCGCCCCGACGAGGGCACCCGAACACCGGGGCCCGCGTCCGGGGGCGCCGGTCCGGGCGGGGGCGCGGGGCGGCGGAACGGCGGTGGCCGTGTGATCGCGGCTGCCGTGGCCGTCGGCGCGTCTTCGGCGGTGACCCTCCGGGCGCGGCGGGCTGCAGCTGCCGCGTCCGACCCGGTCCCGTGGCGATGGCGCGGGCGGTCTGTTCGCGGGGTCGGTCGTTGTGCGGGGGCTGTGAGGATCGCCACGGCAGGCTTGGAACCGGCGCGTCGTGGAACCCCGTACACCTGATGGCCATCTATGGTTGGCGGCCGGTCAGGGCGCTTTTCGTGTGACACCCACGGGTGTTCTCACGGCTCCTGCGGGTGCCGGATTGGCTTTCCCGCCGCAGGTAGAGGCAGGATGCGTGTCTGGGCGCGTTGTCCGACGGCGGGACCCGGTCCGGGGACCACCGATGGACCCTGGCAGCATCGGCTTCGCTGTGCCCAACATGCGGCTCCGCCGCGTGGCACGCCTCAACGGCAAGAAGAACACGGGAGTAAGAACATGAACCGCAGTGAGCTGGTGGCCGCGCTGGCCGACCGCGCCGAGGTGACCCGCAAGGACGCCGACGCCGTGCTGGCCGCGTTCGCCGAGGTCGTCGGCGACATCGTCTCCAAGGGCGACGAGAAGGTCACCATCCCCGGCTTCCTGACCTTCGAGCGCACCCACCGTGCCGCTCGCACCGCGCGGAACCCGCAGACCGGCGACCCGATCCAGATCCCGGCCGGCTACAGCGTGAAGGTCTCCGCGGGCAGCAAGCTCAAGGAAGCGGCCAAGGGCAAGTAAGCGCTCCGCTTCGAGCGCCGGGGACCGACGCCGTGGACGGACGCCGTGGACGCCTGAGCGCCGCCGGTGTCCGCCGGTCCGCCGGGACCGGTCGCGCGCTTCCCCGCGCCACCAGGGCAGCGCCCCTTGAGGGGCGCGCCCTCCCACACGCCGAAGGGCGGCCACCCGATCCGGGGTGGCCGCCCTTCGGCGTTGGCACAAGCGCGCTCAGCCGAGCGCCTTGCCCGGCAGCTCCACCTTCGCGCCGAGCTCGATCAGCTTCTCCATGAAGTTCTCGTAGCCGCGGTTGATCAGGTCGATGCCGTGGACCCGGGACGTGCCCTGGGCCGCCAGCGCCGCGATCAGGTACGAGAACCCGCCCCGCAGGTCGGGGATGACCAGGTCGGCGCCCTGGAGCTTGGTGGGGCCGGACACGACCGCGGAGTGCAGGAAGTTGCGCTGCCCGAAGCGGCAGTCGGAGCCGCCGAGGCACTCGCGGTAGAGCTGGATGTGGGCGCCCATCTGGTTCAGCGCCGAGGTGAAGCCCAGCCGCGACTCGTAGACCGTCTCGTGGACGATGGACAGGCCCGTGGCCTGCGTGAGCGCGACGACCAGCGGCTGCTGCCAGTCCGTCTGGAAGCCGGGGTGCACGTCCGTCTCCAGCGCGATGGACTTCAGCTGGCCGCCGGGGTGCCAGAAGCGGATGCCCTCGTCGTCGATCTCGAAGGCGCCGCCCACCTTCCGGTAGGTGTTCAGGAACGTCATCATCGAGCGCTGCTGCGCCCCGCGGACGTAGATGTTGCCCTCGGTCGCCAGCGCGGCGGACGCCCAGGAGGCGGCCTCCAGACGGTCCGACAGGGCGTGGTGGTTGTAGCCGCCGAGCTTGTCCACACCGGTGATGCGGATCGTGCGGTCGGTGTCGATCGCGATGATCGCGCCCATCTTCTGCAGAACGCAGATGAGGTCCTCGATCTCCGGCTCGACGGCCGCGTTGGACAGCTCGGTGACGCCCTCGGCGAGCACCGCCGTCAGCAGCACCTGCTCGGTCGCGCCGACGGACGGGTACGGCAGCCGGATCTTCGTGCCGCGCAGCCGCCGCGGCGCCTCCAGGTACTGGCCGTCCGCCCGCTTCTCGATCTTCGCGCCGAACTGCCGCAGCACCTCGAAGTGGAAGTCGATCGGCCGGCCGCCGATGTCGCAGCCGCCGAGGCCGGGGATGAACGCGTGCCCGAGGCGGTGCAGCAGCGGTCCGCAGAACAGGATCGGGATGCGGCTCGAACCGGCGTGGGCATCGATGTCGGCGACGTTCGCGCTCTCGACATAGGTGGGGTCGAGCACCAGCTCGCCCGGCTCGTCGCCCGGACGGACCGTCACCCCGTGCAGTTGCAGCAGCCCGCGTACGACCCGCACGTCACGGATGTCCGGAACGTTGCGCAGCCGACTCGGCTCACTGCCCAGCAGGGCGGCGACCATGGCCTTCGGTACGAGGTTCTTCGCACCGCGGACACGGATCTCGCCCTCCAGCGGGGTTCCGCCGTGGACAAGCAGGACATCGTCGTTGACGGTCATGTATCTCGCGTTCCGTGGAGTGGGGCAGGGGCCAGAGGAGACAGAGTAATCGCCGCCCACCCCCCTCAAGTAAGCCCGGAGGACACCCGGCACGGTCATAGCTGTGTCACAACACGAACCGTTCCCTATCGGGCACATGGGGTCACCGGCGAGGGGCGTGCGCCGGGGTCGCACCCATGAGCCCTGAGCTGCTCTCACTCCCATGCCCGCATTGCCTCCCCACACGAAGGCAAGATGCGGGATCATGTCTGGCATGACCGAGGTGTCCTCGCTCACAGGGCGGCTGCTCGTGGCAACCCCCGCCCTGGCGGACCCGAACTTCGACCGTGCGGTGGTGCTCCTTCTCGACCACGACGAGGAGGGCTCCCTCGGCGTCGTCCTCAACCGTCCGACGCCGGTGGGGGTGGGCGACATCCTGGAGGGCTGGGCGGACCTGGCCGGCGAACCCGGGGTCGTCTTCCAGGGCGGCCCGGTGTCTCTCGACTCGGCGCTCGGCGTCGCGGTGATCCCCGGCGGCGACGCCGGCGAGGACGCGGACCCGCTCGGCTGGCGCCGGGTGCACGGCGCGATCGGACTGGTCGACCTGGAGACCCCGCCGGAACTGCTCGCCGCGGCCGTCGGCTCCCTGCGGATCTTCGCCGGGTACGCCGGCTGGGGACCCGGTCAGCTGGAGGACGAGCTGGTGGAGGGCGCCTGGTACGTCGTCGAGTCGGAGCCCGGGGACGTCTCCTCCCCGGCCCCCGAGAGACTCTGGCGCGAGGTGCTGCGCCGCCAGCGCAGCGAGCTCGCGATGGTGGCCACGTATCCGGACGACCCTTCGCTCAACTGATGCCTGTGAGCTTCAGTACCCTGGCTGGTATGAGCACTCTTGAGCCCGAGCGCGGGACTGGTACGGGGACCCTCGTCGAGCCGACGCCGCAGGTGTCCCACGGCGACGGTGACCACGAGCGCTTCGCCCACTACGTCCAGAAGGACAAGATCATGGCGAGCGCCCTCGACGGCACGCCCGTCGTGGCGCTGTGCGGCAAGGTGTGGGTGCCCGGCCGCGACCCCAAGAAGTACCCGGTGTGCCCGATGTGCAAGGAGATCTACGACTCCATGGGCTCCGGCGGGGACGACAAGGGCGGCGACGGCAACAAGTAGCCGCGGGCCGGGGGGCAGCGTGATGGAACCGACCGGGCTCGTACCCGCGCCGCGACGCCTGGAGTGGATCGCCCCCGGCTACGAGTGCCTCTTCGACGACACCCGGCTGGAGGCCCGGCCCGGCACCGAGGGCGTCGCCCGCTGGCTGCGGGCGACGCTTGGCGCGGCGGCCGGGCTGTCCCTGCCGGAGGGCACCGAGGACCCCGGTCGCATCGTGCTGGCCATCGATCCGCAGCTGCCGCCGGAGGGCTACCGCGTCCGCATCGGGGAGGGTCCGCGCCTGATCGAGGGCGGCAGCGCGGCCGGTGTCTTCTGGGGCGCGCAGACCTTCCGGCAGCTGCTCGGCCCCGACGCCTTCCGGCGCGCCCCGGTGCGGCCCGGCCAGGACCGGGACCTCCCGCAGGTCGTCATCGAGGACGCCCCCCGCTTCCGCTGGCGCGGCCTCCTCCTGGACGTCGCCCGGCACTTCCTGCCCAAGGACGGCGTCCTGCGCTACCTGGACCTGATGGCGGCGCACAAACTCAACGTCCTGCACCTGCACCTGACGGACGACCAGGGCTGGCGCGTCGAGATCGAGCGGTATCCGCGCCTCACCGAGGTGGGCGGCTGGCGGTCGCGCACCAAATTCGGCCACCGCGCCTCACCCCTGTGGGACGAGCGGCCCCACGGCGGCTTCTACACCCGGGACGACATCCGCGAGATCGTCGCCTACGCCGCCGACCGGCATATCACCGTCGTCCCCGAGATCGACGTACCGGGACATTCGCAGGCCGCCATCGCCGCGTACCCGGAACTCGGCAACACCGACGTCATCGACACCACCGCCCTCTCCGTCTGGGACACCTGGGGGGTCAATCCCAACGTACTGGCCCCCACTGACACCACCCTGCGCTTCTACGAGGGGGTGTTCGAGGAGATCCTGGAACTGTTCCCCTCGCCGTTCGTGCACATCGGCGGCGACGAGTGCCCCAAGGACCAGTGGCGGGCCTCGCCCACCGCACAGGCCCGCATCGAGGAACTGGGGCTCGCTGGCGAGGACGAGCTCCAGTCGTGGTTCATCCGGCACTTCGACTCCTGGCTCGCCGCGCGCGGGCGCCGGCTCATCGGCTGGGACGAGATCCTGGAGGGCGGGCTCGCCCCCGGCGCCGCCGTGTCGTCCTGGCGCGGCTACGCGGGCGGGATCGCCGCCGCGCGCGCCGGCCACGACGTCGTCATGTGCCCCGAGCAGCAGGTCTACTTGGACCACCGGCAGGCCGACGGTGACGGCGAACCCGTGCCCATCGGCTATGTGCGCACCCTGGAGGACGTCTACCGCTTCGAGCCCGTTCCACCGGACCTCACGGCCGACGAGGCCCGCCATGTGCTGGGCACCCAGGCCAACGTGTGGACCGAGGTGATGGAGGACCAGGCGCGCGTGGACTACCAGACCTTCCCCAGGCTGGCCGCCTTCGCGGAGGTGGCGTGGAGCGAACTCCCGTCGCCGGGGGAACGGGACTTCGCGGACTTCGAGCGGCGCATGGCCGCGCACTACGAGCGGCTCGACGCCCTGGGGGTGGCCTATCGCCCGCCCGAGGGGCCGCGGCCCTGGCAGAGACGGCCGGGCGTGGCGGGCCGGCCGCTGGCGGGACCGCCCCCGCACAGGTGACGGAACCCGGGTGGGAAAAACCCCGGCAGGGTCGCTGAAGAGTGGCAATTCGTGCGCACCGGAGATGCCGTACGAAAACGGACCATCTCCCCAGTGAGGTGGGCGAATGCCTCCTAGCGGACCCCCGTCTTCGGGTGTTGCGAAGATGTGCCAGAGTTGCCACGTCCGCCCTGTCAGCACGTACCGTACGGCGCAACAGGTGGGACCAGGTGGGGCAGCGGGAAGGGGCAGCCGGTTTTGACCACGCACGCACCGCAGGCGGGGCAGGCCGTCACGCTGCCCACGACACTCGACGAAGCGGTGGCGGCCCTCGCCGCCATGCCCGCCGCCGTGCCCGTCGCGGGCGGCACCGACCTCATGGCCGCCGTCAACTCCGGCCAGCTCCGGCCCGCCGGACTCGTCGGACTCGGCCGCATCAGCGAGATCCGCGGCTGGCAGTACCAGGACGGCCACGCCCTGCTCGGCGCCGGGCTCACGCACGCGCGCATGGGGCGCCCCGACTTCGCCGCGCTCATCCCGGCGCTCGCCGCGTCCGCGCGCGCCGCCGGTCCGCCGCACATCCGCAACGCGGGCACCCTGGGCGGCAACATCGCCTCGGCGGCCCCCACCGGTGACGCGCTGCCGGTCCTGGCCGCCCTCGAAGCGACCCTGATCATCGCGGGCCCCGGCGGCGCCCGCCGGGAGATCCCCGTCTCGCACCTGCTGGCCGGCATGGAGATGCTGCGCGGCGGCGAACTCATCGGGTACGTGCGCGTACCGCTGCTGCACGCCCCCCAGGTCTTCCTGAAGGCGACCGGCCGGACGGGCCCCGGGCGTGCCGTCGCCTCCGTCGCCCTCGTCCTCGATCCCGCCCGGCGCGGAGTGCGGTGCGCCGTGGGCGCCATAGCGCCCATGCCGCTGCGGCCCCTGGAGGCCGAGCAGTGGGTCGCCCGGCTCATCGACTGGGACAACAACCGCGCGATCGTCCCCGAGGCCCTGAACGCCTTCGGGGAGTACGTCGCCGCGGCGTGCATCCCCGACCCCGAGCCGGGCGTGGACGGCTCCGTGCCGGAGCTGCCGCCCGCCGTACTGCACCTGCGGCGCACCGTCGCCGCGCTGGCCCGACGAGCACTGGGGAGGGCGCTGTCGTGACCGACGAACAGCAGCACGGACAGGGCGGCGCCCCGCAGGGCGGCGGCCGCTGGGACCCCCTGCCCCAGGGCGACTACGACGACGGGGCCACCGCCTTCGTGACCCTGCCCGAGGGCGGCATCGACGCCCTCCTCGCCGGCGACAGCCCGCTCGCCGCGCCCGGCCACGGGTACGTGCCGCCGCAGATAACGGTGGCCCCCGCCGGAAGCGGTGAGACGGACCCCGCGGCCACGGGCACGGGCCAGTGGGCGATCCCGGCGGGCGGCACCCAGTGGCCCGACCCGGCCGCGCCCGCCGCCGACGACCGCTTCACGTACAACCCCGGCGCGACCGGCCAGTGGACCTTCGAGGAGCCCGCCGCGGCCCCCGCCCCCGGTCATGACGTGACCGGCCAGTGGTCGATCCCCGTCGCCGGGGGCGACCTCCCGGACGAATCGGGCGAGTTCACCACGTCGTCCCTGGTGGAGCAGTGGGGCGGCACCCCACCGGCGACCCTCCCGGGCGGCGCGCCCGCCCCCTGGGCGACGGAGACCTCCGGCGGATCGTGGGCGCAGGAGAGGGCCGAGCGGCCCGGCGCCGACGGAGTTGACCGCGGGGGCGTGGACGACCGCACCGGGGACCACGGGGCCGTGGGCGAGCACGCCGGTCGGTACGGCGCGGCGCCGGCGCACCCGGGGGAGACCGGGCACACGCGCGTGCCGCACGACACCGGCGCGCACACCGATGCCCCGCACGAGCCGGCCGGTGACACGGGCCCGCGTGACGCCGGCTCGGGCGAGGGGGCCTCAGCCGCGGGCGGGCCGCACTCCGCCGCGTCCGCCTCGTCAGAGGCGTCCGCCGTCCCCACCGAGCCCTCCTACGAGCCCGCCCCGGGCGCCGTGGAGGCCGTACAGCACGCTTCCGGGGCCCCCGAGGGCCCCGGGCACCCCGACGGCTCCCGTGGCCCGCGTGAGGCCGCCGGGGGCGTCGAGGGCGTCGAGGCGGAGGCGGCAGCCGTGACCGCCGACGCCGCCGGTCCGGACGGAACCGACGGCGCGGACGCCGCCTCCCCGGAGGCCGCAGCCCCGGCCGAGCCCCCCGCCCCGCTCCCCGACGAACACCCCCTCGCCTCCTACGTCCTGCGCGTCAACGGGTCCGACCGGCCCGTCACCGACGCGTGGATCGGCGAGTCGCTGCTCTACGTCCTGCGGGAGCGGCTCGGACTCGCCGGCGCCAAGGACGGCTGCTCGCAGGGCGAGTGCGGGGCGTGCAACGTCCAGGTCGACGGCAGGCTGGTCGCCTCCTGCCTGGTCCCGGCCGTCACCACGGCCGGCAGCGAGGTCCGTACCGTCGAGGGCCTCGCCGTCGACGGGCAGTCGTCGGACGTGCAGCGCGCCCTCGCCCGATGCGGCGCCGTGCAGTGCGGCTTCTGCGTGCCGGGCATGGCGATGACCGTGCACGACCTGCTGGAGGGCAACCCGGCGCCGACCGAGCTGGAGACCCGCCAGGCGCTGTGCGGCAACCTGTGCCGCTGCTCCGGCTACCGGGGCGTCGTACGGGCCGTCCAGGAGGTCGTGGCGGAGCGCGAGGCGCACGCGGCGGCCGGCGACGAGTCCGGAGCGGACGACGACGAGGCGCGGATCCCCCACCAGGCGGGCCCCGGGGCCGGCGGAATCCACCGGTCCGCGTTCGAGGCCCCGGGTGCCATGGCACCCCGCGACCATTCGCACGACCAGCACAACCAGGCGTACGGACCGCAGGACGGAGGCCAGGCGTGAGCAACGAAGCCGCCACCGCGACGACCGCCGCGGAGGCCGCGCCGGCCCCCGAGCCGATCCCGCACGGGCTCGGTTCCTCCCTGCCGCCGGCCGACGCCCGCGCCAAGACGGAGGGCACCTTCCCGTACGCGGCGGACCTGTGGGCCGAGGGCCTGCTGTGGGCGGCGGTGCTGCGCTCGCCGCACCCGCACGCGCGCATCGTGTCGATCGACACGACCCACGCGCGCGAGATGCCCGGTGTGCGGGCCGTCATCACGCACGAGGACGTTCCCGGCAGCCCCCTGCACGGGCGCGGCACGGCCGACCGTCCCGTCTTCGCCTCCGACGTCGTCCGCCACCACGGCGAGCCCATCGCCGCCGTGGCCGCCGACCACCCGGACACCGCGCGCATGGCGGCGGCCGCCGTGATCGTCGAGTACGAGGTCCTCGACCCGGTCACCGACCCCGAGCAGGCGTTCGAGGCCGAGCCGCTGCACCCCGACGGCAATCTGATCCGGCACATCCCGCTGCGCCACGGCGACCCGGACGCGTCCGGCGAGATCGTCGTCGAGGGCCTGTACCGCATCGGCCGCCAGGACCCCGCCCCCATCGGCGCGGAGGCCGGCCTCGCCGTGCCCCGACCGGACGGCGGCGTCGAGCTCTACCTGGCCTCCACCGACCCGCACACCGACCGTGACACGGCCGCCGCGGTCTACGGCCTGACCCCCGAAAGGGTGAAGATCGTCGTCACCGGCGTTCCGGGCGCGACGGCGGACCGCGAGGACCAGGGCTTCCAACTCCCGCTGGGTCTCCTGGCGCTGAAGACCGGCTGCCCGGTGAAGCTGACGGCGACCCGCGAGGAGTCCTTCCTCGGTCACGCCCACCGCCACCCGACCCTGCTGCGCTACCGCCACCACGCCGACACCGAGGGCAAGCTGGTGAAGGTCGAGGCGCAGGTCCTGCTGGACGCGGGCGCGTACGCCGACACCTCCTCGGAGGCGCTGGCCGCCGCGGTCTCCTTCGCCTGCGGCCCCTACGTCGTGCCGAACGCCTTCATCGAGGGCTGGGCCGTACGCACCAACAACCCGCCCTCCGGCCATGTGCGCGGCGAGGGCGCCCTCCAGGTGTGCGCCGCCTACGAGGCGCAGATGGACAAGCTGGCGAAGAAACTCGCCCTGGACCCGGCCGAGTTGCGGCTGCGCAACGCGCTCGCGACGGGTGACGTGCTGCCGACCGGCCAGACGGTGACCTGCCCGGCGCCGGTCGCGGAACTGCTCCAGGCCGTACGGGACTTCCCCCTGCCGCCGCTGCCCAAGGACACGCCCGAGGAGGAGTGGCTGCTGCCCGGTGGCCCCGAGGGCGCGGGCGAACCGGGCGCGGTGCGCCGCGGCGTGGGCTACGGCCTGGGCATGGTGCACATGCTGGGCGCGGAGGGCGCGGACGAGGTCTCCACCGCCACGGTGAAGGTCCAGGACGGGATCGCGACCGTGCTCTGCGCGGCCGTCGAGACCGGTCAGGGCTTCACGACGCTGGCCCGTCAGATCGTCCAGGAGACCCTCGGCGTCGACGAGGTCCACGTGGCCCCGGTGGACACCGACCAGCCCCCGGCGGGCGCGGGCTGCCGGGGCCGGCACACCTGGGTCTCGGGCGGCGCGGTGGAACGCGCGGCGAAGATGGTCCGCACCCAACTCCTCCAGCCGCTCGCGCACAAGTTCGGCATGTCGACCGAGCTGCTCCAGATCACCGACGGCAAGATCACCTCGTACGACGGCGTCCTGTCGACCACCGTCGCCGAGGAGATGCACGGCAAGGAGCTGTGGGCGACGGCCCAGTGCCGCCCGCACCCGACGGAGCCGCTGAACGAGGCGGGGCAGGGCGACGCCTTCGTGGGCATGGCCTTCTGCGCGATCCGCGCGGTGGTGGACGTCGACATCGAGCTGGGCTCGGTCCGGGTGGTGGAGCTGGCGGTCGCCCAGGACGTGGGCCGGGTGCTCAACCCCGCGCAGCTGGAGGCCCGGATCGAGGCGGGCGTCACCCAGGGCCTGGGCATCGCGCTCACCGAGAACCTGCGTACGGCACGCGGCGTGGTCCGCCATCCCGATCTGACGGGTTACGCCCTGCCGACGGCCCTGGACGCGCCGGACATCCGGATCGTGAAGCTGGTGGAGGAGCGGGACGTTGTGGCGCCCTTCGGCGCGAAGGCGGTCAGCGCGGTGCCGGTGGTGACCTCGCCGGCGGCCATCGCCTCCGCCGTACGGGCCGCGACGGGACGCCCGGTCAACCGACTCCCGATCCGCCCGCAGGCGGCGGTGGTGACGGACCGATGAACGACCCCGAGCGCTACGAACCACCGCCCGGCGTCGGCAAACTGGCGCTGTGGATCGCCCTGTTCGCACTGGCGGCGCTCGCGGTGGTGCTCGGGGGCGTGTACTTCACCTGAGGTGTGCGCGACGCGAGGGGTGTCGCGGGGCGTTTCCGCAGGTGGCGGGGGGTTGTCAGTGGTGCGGCGTAGTGTTCTGGGTGTGGGGCGGGCCGCCGCTGCGGCGGCCGACGGGACGCCCTGCCCGTAAGGGGAACCACCCGCCTTGAGGGGCGACTTCACGCACACGGGGGGACGATGAGCGCGATCGACGCCGCGCGTACCGAGGTGATCACCCTCACCGAGGACGCCCTGGACCCGTATGTCACCCACGGCCCGACGCGGCGCTGGCTGACCGGCCCCGGACTGCCGGGCGTGGGCGGCCTGGTGACCTTCGAGGCGCTGCGGGCGGAGGGGCTGCGCACGGTCGCGGACTCGACGGGCGACTCCCCGGACCACCGCCTGCCGGCGGAGCTGCGCGACCAGCTGGTGATAGGCGGACTGCTGGGCGCGGCGGGCCTCGAGACCGAGTCGGTGCTGCTGGACGGTGCGACGGGCGAGGTCACGACGACGTACTTCCTCCACGACCGCCCGGACCTGATGGACCGCCGCCCCCTCGCGCCCTCGCTGGAGAAGCTGGTGCGCTTCGCGACGGCGGCGGACGAACTGGCGGCGCTGCGCGGCCAGTTCGCGGCGTACGCGGGCCGCTTCGGCCCGGAGGCGGTGGCCCAGGCGTCGGCGCAGCTGCTCTCGCTCTACGAGGCGGGGACGGGCGGCGAGGTCCCCCCGTTCTGGCGCCTGGCCGCGGTGATCCGCCCGCTGTCCCTGATGGCGGGCCCCGGCACCCACTCCGAACTGGCCCTGGACCTCCCGCCGCGCCTCCTGGACGAGGAGTTCGGCACGCGCGCGATCGTCCGCTTCGAGGAGGTCGACTTCCCGACCGCGCTGACGCACGAGCCGACGTGCCGCTTCCTGAGGGAGGTGGGCCTGCCGGAGGAGTGCGTGTGGTTCACGCTGGACACGGACGAGCCGCTGGAGAGACTGGAGGCGGAACCGGCAGGGAGCGTCGGCCCGTTGATCCGCCTGGGCCACCTCCTGGAGGACACGCTCCTGCTGGTGGACGGAGCGACGGGCGC
The DNA here is from genome assembly GCF_055580085.1 of Streptomyces sp. NPDC032126. NCBI lineage: Bacteria > Bacillati > Actinomycetota > Actinomycetes > Kitasatosporales > Streptomycetaceae > Streptomyces > Streptomyces sp. NPDC032126. Next base: position 183,836 of record NZ_JBVIMA010000011.1, on the reverse strand, counting down.
GGTCCTCTCCTGGAGCGAACCGGACGCGATCCCGCGCCCGCTGAACGCGGACGTGTCCACGCTGGCGTTCACCCTGTGGCTGGTCCACCGGGAGCGCTCGCTGGACGCGATCCACGACCTGACCGAGGCCTACGACCAGCTGTCCGACACGATGACCCGCACCCTGGCCGCGGTGGACCCCAGAGCCTGCGACCCCACCCCGGCGACCCCGACGGACGACGGCTGGCGCTACTGGCCGGAGGTCTTCGCGGACGAGGCGGGCGGAGGGCTGTACGCGTAGCCCTCACCGACGGGGCCGGCCCAGCCGGTCCAGCCAATGGCGTGAGCGGGTGACCAGGACGTCGAGGGATTCGTCCCGTGCGGACGGCACCGCGGCGATGTAGCCGCGGAGCGCGGAAGCCAGTCGGCTCCGCTGTCCCGGGTCGGTGAAGCGCAGGGTCGGATCCCCGACGACCCACTCCATCATCGACATGATGTTCTCCACCTCGTGGGTCACAAAGCGATTCCCGCCGTGGTTCAGGACATACATGAGCTGACGAAAGAGCTGCTGCCCGACGGCCTGCCCGTAGAGCTCCCACTCCCGCTTCACCGACCGCGCGGGAGGCGCGTCGACGGGCCCCCGCATCGCCGCCAGCGCGGCGACTCCGGCGCTGCGGGCCTGACTTCCGCCCTCCATGTGGGACAGGGCGGCCACGACGAGATCCACCGACCTCTGCCGCCGGCTGACGAACACGGCGAGAAACGAGGTGATGACCGCGGCGAGCGCACCCGCCGCCGCACCGATCAACGCGGCACTCACTTCAGGCTCCATCCGACCCATACTGGGCCAGACGACAAGAGGCCGTGGCGGGAATTGAACCCACGTAACTCGCTTTGCAGGCGAGCCCCTGAACCACTCGGGCACACGGCCGCGTCGGTGAGGGGCCGTGGGGCCCCGTTCCGAACTCGGTGAGACGACCGTACGGCCCGACGAAGCCCGGCCTCAATGCTTCCGGGCGCGCTGCAACGGCACTGCCATACCGCGTTCACAAAGGGGACCAGGTCGGGGATCTACGACCAAGGTCGCAGGTGGGGCGGGGCTTTTGACAGGGGTCAAGGTGGGGGACGGGGCTTACTCTGAGGCCCATGACCGTGGTTGAGCCGCAGGGCGTCGGTGTCGTGGGTGACGTCGGGGAGTCCCGTGAGGGTGTGTTGGGGTGGGGGTATCGGGCGCTCACCGTCGGGATCGTCTCCGTCGTGCTGCTGATCGCCTTCGAGGCGACGGCCGTGGGGACGGCCATGCCGGTCGCGGCACGGGAGTTGGACGGGGTGTCGGTGTACGCGTTCGCGTTCTCCGGGTACTTCACCACCAGCCTGTCCGGAATGGTGCTCGCCGGGCAGTGGGCCGACCGCCGGGGCCCGCTCGGGGCGCTCACCAGCGGGATCGGGGCCTTCGCGGCCGGGCTGCTGCTGTGCGGGACCGCCGGGGTCATGTGGGTGTTCATCCTCGGGCGCGCCGTGCAGGGGCTCGGCGGCGGGCTGGTCATCGTCGCGCTGTACGTCGTCGTAGGACGCGCCTATCCGGAGCGGCTGCGGCCGTCCATCATGGCGGCCTTCGCCGCGTGCTGGGTCGTGCCGTCGGTCGTCGGGCCGCTGGCCGCCGGCGCCGTCACCGAACACCTCGGCTGGCGTTGGGTGTTCATCGGGATACCCGTCCTGGTCGTCTTCCCGCTGGCCCTCGCCCTGCCGCAGATACGCCGACGGGCCGCCGGAGCCGTGGGCGGCAGGCACGACGCCGGGGTCGGTGAGGACGGCTCCGGCTCCTTCGGGCGGCGTCGGATACGGCTCGCCCTCGCCGTCTCCCTCGGCGCGGGGCTGCTCCAGTACGCCGCCCAGGAGCCGCGGCCCCTCTCCCTCCTGCCCGGCGTCCTCGGCGGCGCGCTGCTCGTGCCGGCCGTGCTGGGGCTGCTGCCCCGCGGCACCTGCCGGGCCGCCCGCGGGCTGCCGTCCGTCGTGCTGCTGCGCGGGCTGGCCGCCGGTTCCTTCATCGCCGCCGAGTCCTTCGTACCGCTCATGCTGGTCACCGAGCGGGGGCTCACGCCGACCCTCGCCGGATTCTCGCTGGCCGCGAGCGGGGCGACCTGGGCGCTCGGGTCCTGGGTGCAGTCCCGGCCGCGCGTGGCGCCGTACCGGGAGCGGCTCATGGTGTTCGGCATGGTGCTCACCGCCGCCGCCATCGCCGCCGCGCCGAGTGTGCTGATCCACTCCGTGCCGGCCTGGACGGTGGCCGTCGCCTGGGCGTTCGGCTGCTTCGGGATGGGGCTGGTGATCTCCTCCACCAGCGTGCTCCTGCTGCGGCTGTCCGCCCCCGAGGAGGCCGGCGCCAACTCCGCCGCCCTCCAGATCTCCGACGGGCTGTGCAACGCCCTCCTCCTGGCCGGGGGCGGCGCCGCCTTCGCGGCCCTGGGCGGCGGCGCGGTGAGCCACCCGGCGACGGGGACGTCCGGCTCGCATCCGGCGGCGTTCGCGGCCGTGTTCCTGCCGATGGCGGGGGTGGCCCTCCTCGGATCCTGGGTGGCGACGCGACTGCGCGAGCGGTGAGCCGTAAAGCACTCGCCGCGACCCTGCTCGGGGTCCATGGGGTCGATCTGGGCGGGTGCGATCAGGAGGTGGCGTATGCGCTGGTCATCGATGTGGCGGCGGGGCGGGAGGCGGACGTCGGGGTGATCGCCGGGCGTCTGCGGGGGCTGTGATGTGGGTCCCACCCGGGGGCGACCGGACCGCGTCCGCACGGTGACAGGGGCGGGCCGCCGGTAGGGTGGCCCGGTTGTCATACGTAGCCGAACCGCCCGACCGTCCCCCACTTCCAGCTCGCCCTCCGAGTCGCCCGACCACCCCTTCCGGAGACCGTGACTACCACCGCCGCTTCTCACCACCTGTCACCCGCCTTCCCCGGCCGCGCCCCCTGGGGCACCGCCAGCAAGCTGCGTGCCTGGCAGCAGGGGGCGATGGAGAAATACATCCGGGAGCAGCCGCGCGACTTCCTCGCCGTCGCGACCCCCGGCGCCGGTAAGACGACCTTCGCGCTGACCCTCGCCTCCTGGCTGCTGCACCACCATGTCGTGCAGCAGGTGACCGTGGTCGCGCCCACGGAGCATCTGAAGAAGCAGTGGGCGGAGGCCGCGGCCCGGATAGGGATCAAGCTCGATCCCGAGTACAGCGCCGGACCGCTCAGCAAGGAGTACCACGGCGTCGCCGTCACCTACGCGGGCGTCGGCGTACGGCCCATGCTGCACCGCAACCGCAGCGAACAGCGCAAGACGCTGGTCATCCTCGACGAGATCCACCACGCCGGTGACTCCAAGTCCTGGGGCGAGGCGTGCCTGGAGGCCTTCGAGCCGGCCACGCGCCGGCTCGCGCTCACCGGTACGCCCTTCCGCTCCGACACCAACCCCATCCCCTTCGTGACGTACGAGGAGGACAACGCCGGCATCCGGCGGTCCGCCGCCGACTACACCTACGGGTACGGCAACGCCCTCGCCGACCACGTCGTCCGGCCGGTCATCTTCCTCTCCTACAGCGGCAACATGCGCTGGCGCACCAAGGCCGGCGACGAGATCGCCGCACGGCTCGGCGAGCCGATGACCAAGGACGCGATCAGCCAGGCCTGGCGCACCGCCCTCGATCCGCGCGGCGAGTGGATGCCGAGCGTGCTGCGCGCCGCCGACCAGCGCCTCACCGAGGTCCGCAAGGGCATCCCGGACGCCGGTGCGCTGGTCATCGCCTCCGACCAGGACTCCGCGCGCGCGTACGCCAAGCTGATCCGCGAGATCACCGGCACCAAGGCGACCCTCGTCCTGTCCGACGACGCCGGCGCGTCCAAGCGGATCGACGAGTTCAGCCAGAGCAACGACCGGTGGATGGTCGCCGTGCGGATGGTGTCCGAGGGCGTCGACGTGCCCCGGCTCGCCGTCGGGGTCTACGCCACCACCATCTCCACGCCCCTCTTCTTCGCCCAGGCCGTCGGCCGTTTCGTACGGTCGCGCCGCCGCGGCGAGACGGCCTCCGTCTTCCTGCCCACCGTCCCCGATCTCCTCACCTTCGCCAACGAGATGGAGGTGGAACGGGACCACGCCCTCGACAAGCCGAAGAAGGAGGGCGAGGAGGACCCGTACGCCGAGTCCGAGAAGGAGATGGAGGAGGCGAACAAGGAGCAGGACGAGGACACCGGCGAGCAGGAGCAGTTCTCCTTCGAGGCGCTGGAGTCCGAGGCCGTCTTCGACCGGGTGCTGTACGACGGCGCCGAGTTCGGTATGCAGGCGCACCCGGGGAGCGAGGAGGAGCAGGACTACCTCGGGATTCCGGGACTGCTGGAGCCCGACCAGGTGCAGCTGCTGCTGCAGAAGCGGCAGGCCAAGCAGATCGCGCACAGCCGCAAGAAGCCGGACGCGGAGGCCGACCTGCTGGAGCTGCCCGCCGAGCGGCGGCCGGTGGTCTCGCACAAGGAGCTGATGGAGCTGCGCAAGCAGCTCAACACGATGGTCAGCGCCTACGTCCATCAGAGCGGCAAGCCGCACGGGGTGATCCACACCGAACTGCGCCGGGTGTGCGGCGGGCCGCCGAGCGCCGAGGCGACGGCGGGGCAGCTGCGCCAGCGCATCGCCAAGGTGCGCGAGTGGGCGACGCGGATGAAGTGAGGTCGCGCACCGCGGGGTGAGGCGTTCGATCGCACGCTGTACGTATCGGGACAAATGCAGGTAGTCCATACCGGCCACTGACCGGATTCTGGACGGAGCCTTCCGCTCAGCGAACCGGTGCCGCTACTGTCCCGCTACGCACACGCCCCGTGGCAGTGCCGCCGCGGAGCGCAGCCGTGATAGCGACTGTTGTCCGGGAAGAACCCGGGCTGTCACCGATCGGCGGCCTCTGAAGCGCGTCAGGGACGGGACTCTGTGACGCAACCGCCGAGAGGGGGACCGCCGGCCTGACCACCGGAGGAGTGGGCGTCGTGACCGCGGAGACCTCTCAGACGCTCGACCGAGGACTGCGGGTCCTCAAGCTGCTGGCCGACACGGACCACGGACTGACCGTCACCGAGCTTTCCCACAAACTGGGCGTGAACCGGACCGTGGTGTACCGGTTGCTCGCCACGCTGGAACAGCATGCCCTCGTACGGCGTGATCTGGGCGGGCGTGCCCGGGTCGGGCTGGGGGTGCTGAGGCTGGGGCGGCAGGTGCATCCGCTGGTGCGGGAGGCCGCGCTGCCCGCGCTGCGGTCGCTGGCCGAGGACATCGGGGCGACCGCGCATCTGACGTTGGTGGACGGGGCGGACGCGTTGGCCGTCGCCGTGGTCGAGCCGACGTGGACGGACTATCACGTGGCGTACCGGGCCGGGTTCCGGCATCCGCTGGACCGGGGGGCCGCCGGCAAGGCGATCCTCGCCGCTCGGCAGCAGCCGTCGGGGGAGCCGGGGTACACCTTGACGCACGGTGAGCTGGAGGCGGGGGCGAGCGGGGCCGCGGCGCCGCTGCTGGGGGTGACCGGTGTCGAGGGCAGCGTGGGCGTGGTGATGCTGGCGGACGCGGTGCCGGAGCGGGTGGGGCCGAGGGTGATGGACGCGGCGAGGGAGGTCGCGGAGGCACTCCGCTGAGTGCCGCCGACGGGGTGGGCTAGCCGGGGGTGGGTCGCGCAACCCGGCGTGACGGGGTGCCGCCGCGCCCACCCGTGCCGCCCCAGCGGCACGACTGCCCGCGGCTACGTTTCGGCGGCGAGGAAAGGGGCGCGGGGAACTGCGCGAGCGGCCACCGACCGCCCGCACGGGCCGGCGGCCCGCTGTCGCGATAGGGGCGCGGGGAACTGCGCAAAGCGGTCGGCCGTCACCCCCGCTCCGGCGACCACGTACATTGACCCCGTGCTGTCACGCCTCACTCGCCCCAAGGCCCTCGCCCTCTGCGCCGCCCCCCTCCTCGCGCTGCTCGCCACCGCGGCCTTCGCTCCGCTGCCCTTCTCCATCGCGCAGCCGGGGATGACCGCCAATGTGCTCGGGGCGAACAAGGGCGCCGCGGTGATCAGCATCTCCGGGGCGCCGGTCAGGGAGACCCGTGGGCAGTTGCGGATGACGACCATCGAGGCCACGAACCCGGACACCCGGATCTCCCTGGGCGATGTGATCGACGGCTGGTTCCGTACGGACCGCGCCGTCATGCCCCGCGACTCGGTCTACCCCAGCGGGGAGAGCGTCAAGGAGATCGAGGAGCACAACACCGAGCAGATGAAGGAGTCCCAGGACGCGGCCACCGAGGCCGCCCTGAAGTATCTGAAGCTCAGCGACGACGACGTCAAGGTCACCCTGAAGCTCGCCGACGTCGGCGGCCCCAGCGCCGGTCTCCTCTTCTCCCTCGGCATCATCGACAAGCTCGACGGCGACGGCGCCGGAGGCGATCTGACCGGCGGCCGTACGATCGCCGGTACCGGCACCATCGACGCGGACGGCACGGTCGGCGCGGTCGGCGGCGTCGCCCTGAAGACGCAGGCCGCCCACCGCGACGGCGCGACCGTCTTCCTGGTCCCCAAGGACGAGTGCTCCGACGCGAAGGGCGAGCTGCCCCAGGGTCTGCGCCTGGTTCCGGTGACCTCCCTCAAGGGCGCGGTGAACGCCCTCAAGGCCCTGGAGACGGGGAAGGGCTCCGTGCCCCATTGCTAATGCGCGGCCGCCGTCCCCGGCGTGGCCAGCCGCAGCCCCACTTCCACGAGCGTCCAGCCGACCCTCGTACGAAGGTCACGGGCGGGCCCGGTTGGCGGGACGGCGACCGAGGCGGCGACGGCGTACGCCTCGGCCTGCGCGTGGAGTTCCGCGGCGCGGGCGTGGTGCAGGGCGAGATGGGTCTCGGGATGCATCGGGCGGAGCCTCTCAGTGCGTGGTGATCGGGAAGGCGTGGGTGTGGAAGCGCACCTGCTCGGTGCGGGCGTCGTCCTCGTCGGCCGCGCGGTCGCGGTACGTCTCGACCAGGGCGTGCATCTTCTCGACGAGTTCACGGGTGAGCTCGGGGGTGAGTCTCAGCGTGGCGCTGCTCATGTCCCAGACCGTGTTCCACTCCTCGGGCCATGAGGCGCGGTTGCCCAGCCAGGTCGACAGGTCCCGGGTCTGGGTGGTCGCGATTTCGTGGAGGTAGAGGTCCGCGGCGCCGCGGACGACCGGGTCGGCGTCCGTGAGCAGCGCGTCGTCGAAGGCCAGGCCGTGGTGGACGGCCTTCCACCATCGCTCCCTGCCCTTGCCGCGCTCGGGGTCGTCCTCGACGAAGCCGTACTCGGCGAGCTGACGGAGGTGGTAGCTGGTGGCGCCGCTGGACTCGCCCAGTCTCTCGGCCAGTTGGGAGGCGGTCGCCGGTCCGCCGAAGCGCAGGGAGTCCAGCAGCCGCATGCGCAGGGGGTGGGCCAGTCCGCGCAGCGAGCGGGCGTCGAGCTGGCGTACTTGAGGGTTCTGGGGCTCGGTCACGCGTACAAAGATAGCGTTGCAAAGAGACCTTTGCAACGGATTCTTTGCATGAGTAGTGCCTCGGCGAGGGACGCCAGCCAGTCGACGAGCAGTGCCAGCGCGATGGTCAGCACCGAGCCCAGCACCAGTACCGGCATGCGCTGGGTGGTGATGCCGGTGGCGATGAGGACGCCCAGGCCGCCGCCCCCGCCGAAGGCCGCGAGCGTCGCCGTACCGACGTTCAGCACCAGGGCCGTCCGCACGCCCGCCAGGATCAGCGGGACGGCGAGCGGCAGTTCCACCCGCCCGAGCACCCCCAGCGGCGACATGCCGATGCCCCGGGCCGACTCGAGGAGCGTGGGGTCGTTCGCCCGCAGGCCCGCGACGGTGTGCGACAGCACGGGCAGGACGGCGTAGGCGACGATCCCGATCAGCGCGGCCCAGGGGCCGATGCCCAGCCAGATCACCAGCAGCGCCAGCAGGCCGATCGCCGGGGTCGCCTGCCCGATGTCGGCGACGGCCGTCACCACCGGGGCGGCCCGGCGGAAGGCGCGACGGGTCAGCAGGACGCCCAGGGGGATCGCGATGATCAGTACGAAGAAGGTGGAGATCGCTGTCAGCTGCACGTGCTGCCACAGGGCCTTGGACACCTGTCCGCCCGACAGCGCGTTCTCGGAGATCGTGTCCAGGTCGGCCTGCTGGAACCACAGCCAGGTCGCGAGCAGCATCGCGACGACGAAGGCGGGCAGGAAGGTCAGCTTCCGCCAGGTGAGCCGCGGGACCGGCGGCTGCGCCCGCAAGGCCCGAGCACCGACCGCGACCGGGTCGTGGACCGCGACCGGCCCGTGGACCGCCGCCGGTTCGTTGACCGCCACGGAGCCTCCGGCTGCCGCCGGCCCGTGGACCGCAGCGCAGCCTTCGGCCGCCGCCAGACCGTTGACCGCAACGGACCCTTCGGCCCCCGCCGTGTCGTGCACCGGTGTCCCGGCCCGTGCCAGCGAGCTCCGGGCCCGTATCCGTATCAGGTCGCCGCGCCGCAGCCACTTGTAGGGGCGGCGCCGCCTGTCGAGCAGCACGGCATCCCCTACGCGCGTCAGGTCCAGCCCCTTCAGCGCCGCGCCCGCGCCGCCCACGAACCCCGACACGAAGGCGTCCGCCGAGTGGGCGAGGATCGCCTCCGGGGTGTCGAACTGGGCGATGCGCGAGCGCTCGCGCAGCACCGCGATCCGGTCGCCCAGCTTGATCGCCTCGTCGACGTCCTGGGTGACGAAGACGATCGTCTTGCGCAGCTCGTGCTGGAGCCGGATCAATTCGTCCTGGAGATGTTCGCGGGTGATCGGATCCACCGCGCCGAACGGCTCGTCCATCAGCAGCACCGGCGGATCGGCCGCCAACGCCCGTGCCAGGCCGACGCGTTGCTGCTGCCCGCCGGACAGCCGGCGGGGGTAGCGGCCGTGGAACTCGCCCGGGTCGAGGCCGACCAGGTCCAGCACCTCCTCCACCCGGTCCCTGATCCGGCGCCCGGTCCAGCCGAGCATCCTCGGCACCAGGGCGACGTTCTGGGCGACGGTCAGGTGCGGGAAGAGACCGGCCGACCGGGTGGCGTACCCGATCGTGCGGCGCAGTCTCACCGGGTCGACGTCGGTGACGTCCTCGCCGCCGATGCGGATGCGGCCGCCGCTCGGTTCGATCAGCCGGTTGATCATCTTCAGGGTGGTGGACTTCCCGCACCCCGAGGGGCCGACGAGGACGACGGTCTCGCCGGCCCCGATCTCCATGCTGACGTCGTCCACGGAGGGCTGCGGGCTGCCGGGACAGCGCTTGGTCAGGCCCTCCAGTTCGATCGAGGCGCCCCGCGTGGCCGTCCCGGACGTGGCCGTCTCAGACACGGCTCCCCCTCGGTATGGTCAGCCGTCCGAGCAGGACGTACGCGGCGTCGAACAGCAGGGCGAGGACGACGATCCCGAGGGTGCCCGCGAGGACCTGGTCGAGCGCGTTCCCGCTGTCCGGCGAGGCCAGGCCCCGGAAGATCACATGGCCGAGGCCGGGCCCGGAGACGTAGGCGGCGATGGCGGCGATGCCCATCAGCATCCGGGTGGAGACCCGGATCCCGGTGAGGATCGGCGGCCAGGCCGGCGGCAGCTCCACCCGCAGCAGACGGGCGGGCCGGGACATTCCGACGCCGCGCGCGGCGTCGACCAGCGCGGGATCGACCCCGCGCAGGCCGACGATCGCGTTGCGCACGATCGGCAGCAGCCCGTACAGCGTCAGCGCGATCACGGTGGGCGCCACGCCCAGCCCCACGATCGGCACCAGCAGGCCGATCACGGCGAGCGACGGGACGGCCAGGAGCGTCGAGGTGGCGGTGGTGGTGAGCCGGCCGGCCCACTCGCTGCGATAGGTGGCGACGGCGACGAGCACTCCGAGCAGGGCCGCCAGGGCGACGCACGGGAGGACGACGGAGGCGTGCTGCCAGGCGTCGGTGAGCAGCTGCTGGTGCCGGTCGCCCAGGTACTCCCAGAAGCTCACACGCCCACTCCCTACGGTCGGCCGCTGTCCTCCGCCGCCTGTTCCACGAGCGGGATGATCCGCAGCGGAACCGGGTTCTCCATGACGATCGCGGTGGCGGCCCGGACGATCCCATCAAAACCGACGACGAGGTCGATGACCCGTTGGAGATCGGCGTTCGAGCGGGCCACCAGACGGCACAGCATGTCGCCGTTGCCGGTGGTGGTGTGCAGCTCCAGCACCTCCGGCACGGTCGCCAAGTGCGCCCGGACGTCGGCGCCTTGGCCCTGCCGGATCTGGAGGGTGGCGAAGGCGGTGACGGGGTAGCCGAGGGCCGCCGGATCGACCTGCGGACCGAAGCCGCGGATGACTCCATTCGACTGAAGCCGGTCGAGCCGCGCCTGCACGGTGCCCCGGGCGACCCCCAGCCGCCGGGACATCTCCAGCACCCCGATCCGCGGCTCGCGCGCCAGCAGCACGATGATCCGGCCGTCCAGATGATCGATCGCCACAGCAGCCTCCCGAGTGGATGGGCATCCCGATGGTCATCCTGTACAGAGACCCCGGCCGGACGCGCACGGCGCTGGTCATATTGCCCAGTGAACAACCGAACTATTGCGCAGCTTGCAGAGCGGAGCCAGGCTTCGGCCATGACGCAGACCACACACCACACTCCCGACACCGCCCGGCAGGCCGACCCCTTCCCGGTCAAGGGAATGGACGCGGTCGTCTTCGCCGTGGGCAACGCCAAGCAGGCGGCGCACTACTACTCCACCGCCTTCGGCATGAAGCTGGTCGCCTACTCCGGACCGGAGAACGGCAGCCGCGAGACCGCCGCCTACGTCCTGGAGAACGGCTCCGCCCGCTTCGTGCTCACCTCGGTGATCAAGCCCACCACCCCCTGGGGCCACTTCCTCGCCCAGCACGTGGCCGAGCACGGCGACGGCGTCATCGACCTCGCCATCGAGGTCCCGGACGCGCGCGCCGCGTACGCCTACGCCCTGGAGCACGGCGCCCGCTCCGTCGCCGAGCCGTACGAGCTCAAGGACGAGCACGGCACGGTCGTCCTCGCCGCGATCGCCACGTACGGCGAGACCCGCCACACCCTCGTCGAGCGCAGCGGCTACGACGGCCCGTACCTGCCCGGCTACGTCGCCGCCGCGCCGATCGTCGAGCCGCCCGCCCAGCGCACCTTCCAGGCGATCGACCACTGCGTCGGCAACGTCGAACTCGGCCGGATGAACGAGTGGGTCGGCTTCTACAACAAGGTCATGGGCTTCACGAACATGAAGGAGTTCGTGGGCGACGACATCGCGACCGAGTACAGCGCGCTGATGTCCAAGGTCGTGGCCGACGGCACGCTCAAGGTCAAGTTCCCGATCAACGAGCCCGCCATCGCCAAGAAGAAGTCCCAGATCGACGAGTACCTGGAGTTCTACGGCGGCGCCGGCGTCCAGCACATCGCGCTGAACACCAACGACATCGTCGCGACCGTACGCACCATGCGCGCGGCCGGTGTGCAGTTCCTCGACACCCCGGACTCGTACTACGACACCCTCGGCGAGTGGGTCGGCGACACCCGGGTCCCCGTCGAGACCCTGCGCGAGCTGAAGATCCTCGCCGACCGCGACGAGGACGGCTATCTGCTGCAGATCTTCACCAAGCCGGTCCAGGACCGCCCGACCGTCTTCTTCGAACTCATCGAGCGCCACGGCTCGATGGGCTTCGGCAAGGGCAACTTCAAGGCCCTCTTCGAGGCGATCGAGCGCGAGCAGGCCAAGCGCGGCAACCTGTAGGCCACCGGCCGAGGGAGGCTGGGGGAATCAGTCCGGCAGCGGTACGTCCGCCGCCGATTCCCCCAGCGCCCTGAGGGCCGTGTGCGCGGCGCGGGCGTGCACCGGTGAGAACCAGGGGTTGATCCGCAGCGCCTCGGCCAGATGCCGACGGGCCGGCCCGTCCAGCTTCAACTCCCGCTCGATCATGCCCCGGTGATAGGCGTACGGCGCGCTGCGCACCTCGCCGCCGTGCTCCCGGTCGGTGGCCCGCACGGCGAACGCCAGCGCCTCCTTGTCGTCGCCGGCCCGGTGCAGCGCCCAGCCCAGCGCGTCCGCCACGGCGAGGCCCGGCTGCCGCCTCCACTCCTCCCGGAGCATCCGTACGGCGGCCGCCGGGTCCCCGTGATCGGCCTCGAACAGGCCCAGGACGAGGGTCCCGTCGACCCCTCCGGCGGCATCCCGCCGCACTTGTTCCCGCAGCAGGTCGTACTGCACGCGCGCGGCCCGGGTGAGACCCAGCGACTCGTACAACTCGCCCAGTTCCAGGGCGTATTCCGGCAGCGGCTGCTTGGCCAGCGCCATCCGGTACGCGCTCAGCGCCTCCGCGTTACGGCCGAGCGCGGCCAGCACCCTGCCCTGCCCGGCCTGCGCGGCACGCTGGTCGGGGTCGAGGCGCACGGCCTCCCGGAAGTGCCGCAGAGCGTCCTCGCGCTCCCCGCTCTCCCAGGCCAACTGCCCGGCCCGCTCCTGCCAGGCGGCCCGCTCGGCGGGGGAGGAGGCACGGGCCGCCGCGTCGGCGAGGGCCGCCGAGGCGTCCTCCCGCCAACCCCGGTCGCGGTACACCCCGGCCGCGCGCCCCAGCACCGCCGAATCCTTGCGCAGCGCCACCAGCCGGTCCAGCGCCGTCCGCGCCTTCTTGTACTCGCCGAGCCCCGTGCAGGCGTCGATGAGCTGCGCGTACGACGCCCAGCGCCGGGGTGCCGCCGACAGCGCGGCCTCGCTCCACTTCCGGGCGGTACGGAAGTCCCGGCGGGCGTTGGCCAGCGCGGCGAGCCCGTCGAGCGCCTCGGCGTTGCCCTTCGGCAGCACCTTGAGGGAGTCCCGCAGCGCGCGTTCGGCCTTGGGATAGGAACCGGCGGCGTCACCGGTGCGCCGCCCCCGCTCGACGTAGGCGGCCCCGAGCATGGCCCACCCCCGGGCGTCCCGCGGATGCGCCCGTACGAACCGCTCCTGCTCCCCGATGAACACCCCGAGATCCGGCAGCGAGGCCGCGACCCCGGTGAGCACGGCGGCCCGGGCCTGGGCACCGGGCGCCGGCCCAGGCCCCCGCGCCGGGGCGCTCGACTCCCCGGGCAGCCACAGCAGCACACCCCCGAGCACCAGCCCCCCGACGAGCGAGCCGACGAGAAGCCGACGGCGTAGGCGGGGAGAGGGGGTTCCGGAGAGGGCGGGGGACGCGGGGACGGGGGCGGCGGCGTTCTGCTCCATGGTGTTCACTGTGCGTCAGTACGACGACCACATCGCGGTGTCCCCAGGGGGAGTCCATGGGGTTCACACCGATGGCCCCGGGTGACACTCTGTGATCATGAGCCGTATCGAAGCCGCACCCGACGAGGCCCAGGGCAACCTCACCGACCGGCTGCTCGCGGGGCTGCCGGCCGAGGCCGTCCTGACCGACCCGGACGTCACCGCCTCCTACGCCAACGACATGGCCAGCTTCTGCCCGGCCGGCACCCCCGCCGTCGTCGTCCTGCCGCGCACGGTCGAGCAGGTCCAGCACGTCATGCGCACCGCCACCGAGCTGCGCGTCCCGGTCGTCCCGCAGGGCGCCCGCACCGGCCTGTCCGGCGGCGCCAACGCCTCCGACGGCTGCATCGTGCTGTCCCTGACCAAGATGGACCGCATCCTGGAGATCAGCCCCGTCGACCGCGTCGCCGTCGTCGAACCGGGCGTCGTCAACGCGACGCTGTCCCGTGCCGTGGGCGAACACGGGCTCCACTATCCGCCCGACCCGTCCAGCTGGGAGAGCTGCACGATCGGCGGCAACATCGGCACCGCGTCCGGCGGCCTGTGCTGTGTGAAGTACGGGGTGACCGCCGAGTACGTCCTCGGCCTCGACGTCGTGCTCGCGGACGGCCGCCTGCTGTCCACCGGCCGCCGTACCGCCAAGGGCGTCGCCGGATACGACCTCACCCGGCTCTTCGTCGGCTCCGAGGGCTCCCTCGGCATCGTCGTGAAGGCGGTCCTCGCGCTCAGACCGAAGCCGCCCGAGCAGCTCGTCCTCGCCGCCGAGTTCCCCTCCGGCGCCGCCGCCTGCGACGCCGTGTGCCGGATCATGGCGGGCGGCCACGTCCCCTCACTCCTCGAACTCATGGACCGTACGACGGTGCGGGCCGTCAACGCGCTCGCGCACATGGGACTCCCCGACACCACGGAAGCCCTTCTGCTCGCCGCGTTCGACACGGCGGACCCCGCCGCCGACCTGGCCGCCCTCGGTGCCCTGTGCGAGGCGGCGGGCGCCACCCAGGTGGTCCCCGCCGACGACGCCGCCGAATCCGAACTCCTCCTCCAGGCACGCCGGTTGTCCCTCAACGCACTCGAAGCGGTGCGCGGCACGACGATGATCGACGACGTGTGCGTACCGCGCTCCCGGCTCGGCGCGATGCTGGAGGGCGTCGAGCGGATCGCCGAGAAGTACCAGCTGACCATCGGTGTCGTCGCCCACGCGGGCGACGGCAACACCCACCCCACCGTCTGCTTCGACGCCGCGGACCCCGACGAGTCCCGGCGGGCCCGCGAGTCCTTCGACGAGATCATGGCGCTCGGTCTGGAGCTCGGCGGCACCATCACCGGCGAGCACGGGGTGGGCGTACTGAAGAAGGAGTGGCTGGCGCGCGAGATCGGCCCGGTGGGGGTGGCGATGCAACGGCAGATCAAGGACGTCTTCGATCCGCTGGGCATTCTCAACCCGGGCAAGATGTTCTGAACGCCTTCCGTCACTGGGCGAGCAGTTGATCGAGCGCGTCGTCGATGCCGAGCTGCTCGCCCTCAGTCCCCGGGGGCACCACGCGCAGCGTGCGCTCCAGCCAGGCCGAGACCTGCGCGCTCGGCGCCTCCAGCAGAGCGTCCCCGTCCGGCGAACTGAGCGCCATCAGGACCACGTTCCGCCCCTCCACCTTCGTCGGCCACACCCGCACGTCCCCATGACCGCACGGCCGGAACACGCCCTCGACGAGCAGTTCGCGGGCGAACGTCCAGTCGACCGGGACCTCGGAGTTGATGTGGAAGGTGATGTGCACGGCGAAGGGGTCGTCGCTGCGGTAGCTCAGGCGGGCCGGCACGGGGACGCTGCGCTCGGGCGACAGGATCAGCTTGAGCTCCAGCTCGCGTTCCACCACGGTGTGGTGCATGTCGGTTTCCTCTCCCTGGGGACTCGGTGGGTCCGTGCGGGGCCTCGGTGAGGCGCCCGCACGAGGAGAGAGGGGGCGGGTCCCGGAGCATTACGCGGGTTCGGAGAAGTTTTTTCGGTCGCCCGGAATGGGGTCGGTACGGCGGGAGAGGCGGTGGGGGTTGCGCCGGTCTGATAGATGTGGAGGCCCCCATCCCACCTCCGAGCAGATACGGGACGACGGACATGAGCGCCCCAACCCCGGCCCCCGGCGACGACAGGCCCCGCGAAGGCTATTACCCGGACCCTTCCATCCCCGGATACGTCCGGTACTGGAACGGTTCCGCCTGGGTACCGGGCACCAGCCGCCCGGCGCCGGCCGGCGGCGAGCCGCTCACCCCTCCGGCCGCCGACCCGGTGGAGGAGACGGGCCCGCACTTCTTCGACGAGGACCCGCGGCAACGGCTGTACGGCGGCCACTCCGAGGCACCCGGCGCGAGCGAGGCCCCCGACGGCATGGACCCGTCCGGCACCTTCATCTTCCGCCGCCCCACCCCGGGCCCGGCCGCTTCTACGACGGGTCCGGCCGCGGCTACGGCGGGCCCGGCGGGGTCGACCGCACCCGCCGCCCCAACGGCCCCCGCGAACCAGGCAACCCCGGCCCCGCACGACGGAACGGCCGCCCCGGACCCCGGCACGGTGACGTTCCGCGCCCCGCACCCGCGGACGGGCGGCCACGACGGCACCCCCGGAGCACACCCCGAGAGCGCACCCGCCGCCCCCCTCCCCTCGGGAGGCGCGGTCTTCGCGAACCCCGCGCAGGGCGCGGCGGCGCCGGCACCCTCCGGTCCGGCACAGCAGGGTCCCGCTCAGCAGGGTCCCGCACAGCCGGGTCCCGCTCAGTCGGGCCCGGCCTTCGGCCCGCAGGGCGTCGCAGCCCCCGGCACGCCCGACTCCGGCCCCCAAGCAGCCCCCGCCGCCCCCGGCTTCGCCGCAGGCAGGGCCGCCGCCGAACGGGCCGCCGCCGCGCAGGCCCAGGGCCCGCAGGCCGCCCAGGGGCAGGCGCCGCAGATCCCGCCGGCCGCCCACCCCGGCGCGCACACCGCGCAACCCCCCTTCCCCGGCGCCCAGCAGGGCACCCCCGGCGTACCTCCGCAAGCGGCCGGCCCCGCCGCCTCCACCCCCTCCTCCGGTCCCACCCCCATGACCAGTGGCCCCGGCGGGGGCCAGTCCTCCTGGGCGCAGCAAGTGCATCAGCTGGCCGGTGGGCCCGGGGGCGATCAGCCCGTCGCTCCCTGGAAGCCGCCCGTCGAGGACATCTTCCAGGCCGCCGCGCGCCGGCAGGCCGCCGCCCGTCCGGCCCCGATGGGCAAGCGGCTGCTCGCCCGGCTCGTCGACAGCGTGGTCCTCGGCGCCGTCACCGCCGCCGCCGCGGTGCCCCTCGGAACCAAGGCCCTGGACCACGTCGACGAGAAGATCGACGCCGCCAAGCTCTCCGGCCGTACCGTCACCGTCTGGATCCTCGACGGCACGACCTCGGCCTACCTGGGGATCATCGTGGCCGTCCTCCTGCTCGCCGGCGTCCTGTTCGAGGCCCTCCCCACCGCGAAGTGGGGCCGCACCCTCGGCAAGAAGCTGCTCGGTCTGGAGGTGCGGGACATCGAGGGCCATGACGCGCCCACGTTCGGCGGGGCCCTGCGCCGCTGGTTCGTCTACAGCGTCCCCGTCCTCCTCGGCGTGGGCCTCGTCGGCGTGGTGTGGGGCCTGTTCGACAAGCCCTGGCACCAGTGCTGGCACGACAAGGCCGCCCACACGTTCGTAGCCGACGCGTAGCCGTACTCCCAGCCGTACTCCGGTCGGCCGTCCGCCGGATGCGAAACGGCTAGGGGCGGGGTCCACTCGGGCCATGACGACCGAACCGCCCCCCGGTTCCGGCGGCGAGCCGCCGGAGGACGATCCGTTCCGGAAGCAGCCGCCCCCGCGAGGCGAAGGCCAGGGGGCGGGCTCGCCGTACGACACGCCCTACGGCGGCGGCCCCTACGGTGGCGGCCCGTACGGCGGCGGTCCTTACGGCGGTGCCCCCGCCGATCCCCTCGCCGGCGTGCCGCCGCTCGCCGACAGCGGTCGGCGCACCGCCGCGAGGATCATCGACATGATCCTGGTCGGGGTCGTCGTCGGCCTGCTCACCTGGGGTCTGGGCGTCACCCAGTACAACGTGAACGGCGATGACGTCGAGAGTGCCAAGACGTTCGCGCAGTCCCTCGTGACCGCCGTCCTCTACATCGCCTACGACACCTTCCTGACCGCCAGGTCGGGTCAGACGCTCGGCAAGAGGTGGCTCGGCCTGCGCGTGGCGGACCTGGACAACGGCGTGACGCCCTCCCTGCCCAACTCGCTGGTCCGGGCGCTCGTGCTGTGGGTGCCGTTCGCCTTCTGCTGTTTCTTCTTCTGGACGATCGTCTGCGGCGGCTGGAGCTACTTCGACAAGCCGTACAAGCAGGGCCTGCACGACAAGGCGGCCAAGACGGTGGTGGTCAGCACCGGTTGACGGACAGCGGTTCAGCGCGCCACCGGCTCCGGCTGGGCCTCCTCGGCGGCGGCCGGAGTCGCCGGAGTCGCGGTGGGCGACACCTTCGGCACGGGCACCGTCATCGCCACGAGCAGGCCGAGCGCGAGCGCGGCGACGGTGATCACCGCGATGCCCGGGCCCGAACTCGTCCGGGACAGCAGCAGCATGGCGAGCGTCGAGAGGGTGACGGTGAAGGAACCGTACGTGAGCTGTGCGACAGTCGGACGAGGCATGGCAATCGTGTCCTCGGAAGCGGGGGGAGAGCTCGACTCTATTCGCCTGCATGCCCGAGCGGAACGGGCGGTAAGCGTGACCTAACCCACGGTGCCGGTGCACAGGGGGCGCACGGAGTCATGGCGTCCACCCCGTGGACGGGCCCGTGCGCCCGTCATATTACGGTCACGTGTCCGCATTGCGAACGGCCAACTCCCAATAATGCAATTGACTTGTCCAAGTCAAGGTCTGTCTTTTCTCGTAAACCAGTAGTCAAATGGCGTCACTTGACTACACGCGTATAACCGCGCGCGGACATCCCTTGACAGAGGACCCCCCTTCCGCGCGTTCCGGGCGCGTTAGGGGAGGACATCAAGTGACCAGTAGATCCTGGACGTTCAGGACGGCCGCGACCGCCGTCGCGCTCGCGGCGGCCTCGGCCACGTTCTCGACGTTCGCCGTGGCGACGGCGGCCGAGAACACGGCGGCCGAGTCCTCGGCGGTGGACCGGCAGGACCCGCAGCCGGCCAAGGCCAAGGAGCACGACTTCGACGGCCCGCTCAGCAAGACGCAGGACGCCCAGCGCGAAGAGGCCCTCAAGCAGGTCATCTCGGGCAAGGCGACGGTCAAGGAGCGGGACGGCTCCAAGGTCGTGCGGCTCGACAGCCGCAAGGGCGACAGCAAGTACGTGGAGCTCGGCCGCGAGAAGACCGACAAGATCTTCACGATCCTCGTCGAGTTCGGCGACCAGGTCGACAGCCGCTACGGCGGCACCCCCGGCCCGCTGCACAACCAGATAGCCAAGCCGGACCGCGCCAAGGACAACAGCACGGCCTGGCAGGCGGACTACAACCGCGCGCACTACCAGGACCTGTACTTCGGCACCGGCAACGCCTCGGTGAAGAGCTACTACGAGAAGCAGTCCTCGGGCCGCTACTCGGTCGACGGCGAAGTGGCCGACTGGGTCAAGGTGCCCTACAACGAGGCCCGTTACGGCTCCAACAAGGCCTCCACCGGCGCCTGGTACGCGGTCCAGGACGGCGTCACCGCCTGGGTCGCCCAGCGCAAGGCGGCCGGCGCGACCGACGCCCAGATCAAGGCGGAGCTCGCCCAGTTCGACCAGTGGGACCGCTACGACCACGACGGCGACGGCAACTTCAACGAGCCCGACGGCTACATCGACCACTTCCAGATCGTGCACGCCGGCGAGGACGAGTCCGCGGGCGGCGGCGCGCAGGGCGAGGACGCCATCTGGGCGCACCGCTGGTACGCGTTCGGCACCGACGCCGGCGCCACCGGCCCCGAGGGCAACAAGCTGGGCGGCGCGCAGATCGGCGACACCGGCATCTGGGTCGGCGACTACACCATCCAGCCGGAGAACGGCGGCCTGGGCGTCTACGCCCACGAGTACGGCCACGACCTCGGCCTGCCGGACCACTACGACACCACCAACACCCAGGAGAACTCCACCGGGTTCTGGACGCTCATGTCCTCCGGCTCCTGGCTCGGCACCGGCAAGGAGGCCATCGGCGACCTCCCCGGCGACATGAACGCCTGGGACAAGCTCCAGCTGGGCTGGCTGGACTACGACGTCGCCAAGGCCGGCGTGAAGTCCAAGCACACCCTGGGCATCGCCGAGTACAACACCAAGAACCCGCAGGGCCTCGTCGTCCAGCTGCCCCAGAAGAAGGTCACCACCCAGGTGGTCGCCCCGGCACAGGGCGCCACGCAGTGGTGGAGCGGCAGCGGCAACGACCTGAAGAACACCCTGACCCGCTCGGTCGACCTGACCGGCAAGACGTCGGCGGCGCTGACGCTCGACGGCTGGTGGGACATCGAGAAGGACTTCGACTTCCTGTACACGGAGGTCTCCACCGACGGCGCCAACTGGACGCCGATCGACGGCAAGCTGGCCGACGGCACCGCCATCCCGCGGGACGGCAGCAACCAGCCCGCCCTCACCGGCTCGGTCGACGCCTACCAGAAGCTGACCTTCCCGCTGGACGCCTACGCCGGCAAGAAGATCCAGGTGCGCTTCCGCTACGCCTCCGACGGCGGTGTGGCCCTCAAGGGCTTCGCGGCCGACGAGATCACGGTGACGGCCGACGGTGCCGTGCTCTTCGCGGACAACGCCGAGACCGCCGACGCGGCCTGGACGTCCAAGGGCTTCTCCCGGATCGGCGCGTCCATCACGGACGACTACGACCAGTACTACATCGCCGAGAACCGCCAGTACGTCTCGTACGACAAGACCCTCAAGGTCGGCCCGTACAACTTCGGCTTCTCGACGACCCGTCCGGACTGGGTGGAGCACTACCCGTACCAGAACGGTCTGCTGATCTGGAAGTGGGACACCTCCCAGAAGGACAACAACGTCAGCGCCCACCCGGGTGAGGGCCTGGTCCTTCCGGTCGACTCCCACCCGACCCCGCTGAAGTGGGCCGACGGCACGCTGATGCGCAGCCGTATCCAGTCCTTCGACTCCCCGTTCAGCTGGTACCCGACGGACGCGCTCACGCTGCACAAGGCCGACGTCGCCACCAAGATCCCGGCCCGCGCCGGTGTCCCGGTCTTCGACGACGGCAAGTCGACGTACTACGACGCGTCGAACCCGTACGCCGGTGTCAAGATCACTGACACCAACACCTCGATCAGGATCGTGGGCGAGCCCCTGAACGGCTCGACGATCACGGTCAAGGTGGGGCCGTCGACGAAGTAGTCGACGTTCTCGCAGGTCAGAAGCGTATCGGCGGTGACCCCCTGGCGGGTCGCCGCCGATCGTGTTTAGGTGCGTCCTATGGCTCGCTTATTGACGCCGACCGAAACGGGGATGTGACCGCATGGCCGCAGGAGGTTTCTGCAAGCTGCCGAACGGCAACGTGGTGGTGGCGTTGAATCTGCCCAGCCCAGCCGCCGACAGCGGCACCTCGGTCCGTCTGCTCGTCCTCGCCCAGAACCGCGCCCGAGCCCTGACCAGGCTCCGCAATCTGGGCCTGCGCGCGGTCTATCTCCGCGGCAACGCGGCCCCTCCGACCCCGGACGAGATCACCGCGGTCCTCCACCACCCCGACGGCCTGATATGGCGCACCACCCCGGACAACGCTGTCGGGCCGATGGAGCTGTGGCGCCCGATCAGGGCCTTGCTGAGACCGGCGGCCCAGGCCTGACAGCCGGGGCGGGGAGAGCTACTGCACCACCGGCTTCCCGCTGAGCTCCACTCCCGCCTCCCGCATCTCCTCGATCGCCCGCTCGGTGGTCTCGGCGGCCACCCCGGCGGTCAGATCGAGCAGCACCTGCGTACGAAACCCCTCCCGCGCCGCGTCCAGCGCCGTGGCCCGCACGCAGTGATCCGTGGCGATGCCGACCACGTCGACCGCGTCGACATGCCGCGACCGCAACCACTCCGCGAGCCCCACGCCGTTCTCGTCGGCGCCCTCGAAGCCGCTGTAGGCGGCCGCGTACGCGCCCTTGTCGAAGACGGCGTCGACCGCGCCGGAGGCGACCGCCGGGGCGAAGTTCGGGTGGAAGCCGACACCCTCGGTGCCCGCGACGCAGTGCGCGGGCCAGGAGTGGCGGAAGTCCGGGTTGTCGGCGAAGTGGCCGCCGGGCGCGATGTGGTGATCGCGGGTGGCCACCACATGCCGGTATCCGGCGGGGGCCTGCCCGATCAGCTCGGTGATCGCGGCGGCCACATCGGCACCCCCGGACACGGCGAGGCTGCCCCCCTCGCAGAAGTCGTTCTGCACATCAACGACGATCAAGGCGCGGCGCATGGTCGGTGTCCTTCGATGGGGGTCCCCCAGCTCCTTCGAGTCCGGGGGAGGGTGAAGTAATTGAGCCTAGAGACTTCGGCGGCGGTAGGGGAGAGGGCCGATGCCCGGCTGCCACCGGGCACGCGTCCTAGCTACCCGACCGCCCCGCTACGTACTCCGTCGGAATGACGGGTTCCCCGCGCGAGAGCTGGGTGGCGGACAGCGGCAGGTTCGCCCGGGCGGCGATGTGCCGGTCGCGCACGACGTCCAGCGGCTCGCGGGCGACGACCTGGCCGCCCTTGACCAGCTCCACGAGCAGCGCCTGGTCGGCCAGCTCGGGAGGGACCGCGCCGGTGCCGATCACCTCGGCCTCGGCGACCCCGTCCGCGTCCCTGCGCCGCGCCGCCCACTTGCGGCCGCCGATGGACGTCTTGCCGCCGCTCGCCTTCTTCGCCACCGGCACCAGCGGCGCCTTCGGATCGGCGGACTCGGCCCGCGCGACCAGCTTGTACACCATCGAGCAGGTGGGATGGCCCGAGCCGGTCACCAGCTGCGTACCGACGCCGTAGGCGTCCACCGGCGCGGCGGCGAGCGACGCGATCGCGTACTCGTCGAGGTCGGAGGTGACGATGATCCGCGTCCGGCGGGCGCCCAGCTCGTCCAGCTGCTGCCGCACCCGGTGCGCGACCAGCAGCAGGTCGCCGGAGTCGATGCGCACCGCGCCCAGCTCGGGACCGGCCACCTCCACCGCCGTGCGCACGGCCTCGGTGACGTCGTAGGTGTCCACCAGGAGGGTCGTGCCCTGTCCCAGGGTGTCGACCTGGGCCCGAAAGGCGTCCCGCTCGCTGTCGTGCAGCAGAGTGAAGGCGTGCGCGGACGTGCCGACCGTGGGGATGCCGTAGCGGAAGCCGGCGGCCAGGTCGGAGGTGGTCGCGAAGCCGCCGACGTAGGCGGCGCGCGCGGCGGCGACGGCGGACAGCTCGTGGGTGCGGCGCGCGCCCATCTCGACCAGCGGCCGGTCCCCGGCGGCGGACGCCATCCGGGAGGCGGCGGCCGCGATCGCCGAGTCGTGGTTGAGGATGGACAGGATCACGGTCTCCAGCAGCACGCACTCGGCGAAGCTGCCCTCGACCCGCATGACCGGGGAGCCGGGGAAGTAGACCTCGCCCTCGGGGTAGCCCCAGATGTCACCCGAGAAGCGGTATCCGGAGAGCCATTCGAGGGTCTCCTCGTCGACGATCTTCCGCTCGCGCAGAAAGCCGAGGACGCCCGCGTCGAAGCGGAAGTTCTCCACCGCGTCCAGCACGCGTCCGGTGCCGGCGACGACGCCGTAGCGCCGTCCCTCGGGCAGCCGGCGGGTGAAGACCTCGAACACGCTGCGCCGCTCGGCGGTTCCCGCCCGCAAGGCGGCCTGAAGCATCGTGAGCTCGTACTGGTCCGTGAAGAGCGCCGTCGAGGGGACATCCACCGGCAGGCCCAGGTCTGCTGTGTTCATGATGAGCATCCTAGCACCACATCTCGTCAGTGTGACGATATGTGGCCGTCGTGGCAGCATGGGCTGTGTGACGTCACCCGCTCCCCTAGAGATCGAACGCACCCAGTCGGCGGAGGAGGTCTTCGCCGTACCCGAGCCGGACGTCCCCTGGGTCACGATCGTCCACAACGACCCGGTCAACCTCATGAGCTATGTGACGTATGTCTTCCAGACGTACTTCGGCTATCCCAAGGACAAGGCCACCAAGCTCATGCTCGACGTCCACCACAAGGGCCGGGCGATCGTCTCCAGCGGTACCCGCGAGGAGATGGAACGCGACGTGCAGGCGATGCACGGCTACGGTCTGTGGGCCACCCTCCAGCAGGACCGGAAGTAGTCACCTCACCGATGCCCGGACACTTCGAACCGCTCCCCGGCGGCGGCGCGGCCGTCGCGCTCGACGACGTCGAGATCTCCATCATCCGGTCGCTGGCCGTACAGCTCCTGGAGCTGATCGGCCCGGGACCCGGCGAGGACGCCCCCGCCGACCCCCTCGCCGAACTCTTCGCCGAGGGCCCGAGCGAGCCGCCCTCCGACCCGGTGCTCCGGCGGCTCTTCCCCGACGCCTACACCGACCCGGTCGAGGCGCCCGCCTCCCCGCAGGACGCCGCCGAGCGGCAGGCGCACTCCGCCGAGTTCCGCCGCTACACCGAGAACGACCTGCGGGCCGGCAAGCGGGAGAACGCCCTCGCGGTGGTCCGCTCGCTCGACGCGCTCGCCCCGGTCGACGACACCGGCGCGATCCTCAAGCTCTCCCCGGACGAGTCCCGCCAGTGGCTCGGCGCGCTCAACGACCTGCGCCTGGCGATCGGCTCCCGCCTCGACATCACCGACGAGGACGACACCGATCTGCTCTACCGGCTCCCCGACGAGGACCCGCGCAAGCCGATGGTGATGGCGTACCTGTGGCTGGGCGGCCTCCAGGAGACCCTGGTGACGACCCTTCTGCCGTAATCCTCCCGATTCCCCGGGCCTTCCCGGGTGGACGAGTGTTCGCTCAGAGGACGCTCAAATCCGGATAACGATCACGTCACCGATGCGGCCTGGTCTGTCCGCTTTCTGTCGACTCTGTCTGCTTCTTCCTGTGGGGTGCGCCACATCGCGCACCCCCGATCACTGTTACGGCCGTGATAAATCTTCACGACCGCCCGACGAACACCACCCGTATGTTCGGTCGGGTGCGCCACCGAGCCGGCGACCGCCGGCCAGGCAAAAGCTCCATCAATCCGGGGGGATCGAACCCGATCCGAGGCCGACGAGAGGCCCGGGTCGGCATGGAGAAAGGCGCACAACACATGACCTCAGAGCAGGTCAAGGACACCCCTGAAGAGGGGTACGAGCGAGGACTCGGCAGCCGTCAGGTCCAGATGATCGCGATCGGCGGCGCCATCGGCGTCGGCCTCTTCCTGGGAGCCGGGGCCAATATCGCCAAGGCCGGCCCCAGCCTCATCCTGATGTACGCGCTCGCGGGCGCGATCGTGTTCTTCATCATGCGGGCGCTCGGTGAGCTCCTGCTCTACCGCCCGGTCTCGGGCTCGTTCGCGGAGTACTCCCGCGAGTTCCTCGGCCCGTTCTTCGGCTACTTCACCGCCTGGACGTACTGGCTGATGTGGGTCGTGACCGGCATGGCCGAGCTGACGGCCGCCGCGATCTACGTCCACTACTGGTTCCCGCACATCCCGCAGTGGACGACGGCCCTGGTCTTCCTGGTGATCCTCTTCGGGGTCAACCTGATCTCCGTGAAGCTCTTCGGCGAGCTGGAGTTCTGGTTCTCGATGGTCAAGGTCACCGCGCTGATCGGCATGATCGTGATCGGCCTCGGCGTCCTCACCTTCGGCTTCAGCGCCGCCGGTGACACCGCCTCCGTCGCCAACCTCTGGCAGTTCGACGGCTTCTTCCCCAAGGGCGTCGGCTCGTCCCTGATGACCCTGCAGGGCGTCATGTTCGCCTACCTCGCCGTCGAGCTGGTCGGCGTCACGGCCGGTGAGTCCGAGGACCCGGAGAAGACCCTCCCCAAGGCGATCAACACCCTGCCCTGGCGCATCGCGCTGTTTTACGTCGGCGCGCTCACCGTCATCCTCTGCGTCGTGAAGTGGACCGAGTTCGCGGACGGCGTCAGCCCCTTCGTGAAGGCGTTCGCGCTGATCGGCATCCCGGCCGGCGCGGGCATCGTCAACTTCGTCGTCCTGACCGCGGCCCTGTCCTCCTGCAACTCGGGCATGTACTCCACGGGCCGCATGCTGCGCACCCTGGCGGACAACGGCGAGGCCCCGCGCGCCTTCGCCAAGCTGTCGGCGTCCAAGACGCCCGCCCTCGGCATCACGGTCTCCGTCGCCTTCATGGGCATCGGCGTGGTCCTCAACTACATCGTCCCGGAGAAGGCCTTCGGCTACGTCACCTCGGTGGCCACCGCGGCCGGCATCTGGACCTGGCTGATGATCCTGATCAGCCATGTCCTCTACCGCCGCGCGGTCGTCGCGGGCCGGCTGCCCGCCTCGTCCTTCCCGGCGCCGGGCGGCGCGGTGTGCAGCTGGATCGCCATCGTGTTCCTGCTCTTCGTCACCGGCCTGATCGCCTACGACGCCGACTCCCGCGTCTGCCTGTACGTGATGGCCGGCTGGGCCGCCGCCCTGGGCATCGGCTGGGCCGTGCTGAAGGCGCGCAACCCCGAGGTCACCGAGCGCCGCGAGCCGGTGCAGGAGAAGGTGGCCGACCGGGTGGGCTGACCACCGCCAGGACGTCCGGCCGCAGGGAGTACTCGTGGCACCCCCTGCGTCCGCCGCTCAGGACGTCCGGCATCTGGGCCGTCCCGTACCACACCTCGGTACGGGACGGCCCTTCTGCTTATCCTGACGAACATGCTGACCATCACCCAGGCCCTCGTCGACCAGATCGTCGCGCACGCGCGTGAGGACCACCCCGACGAGGCGTGCGGCGTCATCGCGGGCCCGGCCGGCTCCGACCGCCCCGAGCGCTTCATCCCCATGCTGAACGCGGCCATGTCGCCCACCTTCTACGAGTTCGACTCGGGCGATCTGCTCAAGCTCTACCGCGAGATGGACGACCGCGACGAGGAACCCGTCGTCATCTACCACTCCCACACGGCGACCGAGGCCCGTCCCTCCCGCACCGACATCTCCTACGCCAACGAGCCCGGCGCGCACTACGTCCTCGTCTCCACCGCCGACACCGACGGCCTCGGCGAGTTCCAGTTCCGCTCGTTCCGCATCGTGGAGGGCGAGGTCACGGAGGAGGAGGTCAGGGTCGTAGAAGCGTACTGATCTCGTCATTCGGTCAGAATTCATCCATCATGCGAGATCACACTGCTGGGGCCGGACCGGGAATCGATACGATGAGCCCATGGTTCTGTACGACGTGAGCGAGAAGGCGCCCGGCATCCTGCTGGTGGCGCGGCTGCACGTCGACCTGTGCCGGCTGAACAGCGCCATCTGTTGACGTAACCCTGCCGCCGTACGGCCGTGAGCCGCGGTGCGCGCCGCCGCGCGCCCACAGACCCGACGACACTTTCCGACAGGAGTCCCGAACCATGGCCATCGAGGTCCGCATCCCGACCATCCTCCGCCAGTACACCGACGGTCAGAAGGCGGTGGAGGGCAAAGGCGACACCCTCGCCGAGCTGATCGCCGACCTCGAAACCCGCCACGCGGGCATCCAGGCCCGCATCGTGGACGGCGGCGAACTGCGCCGCTTCGTCAACGTCTACCTGAACGACGAGGACGTCCGCTTCCTCGACGGCATCAGCACCAAGGTCGCCGACGGCGACAACGTCACGATCCTGCCGGCCGTGGCCGGCGGCATGCGCTGAGGCGCGCCGGTCTCCCATGCGTTACGACTCCCCGCTGGCCGCGGTGGGCAACACCCCCCTGGTGCGCCTGCCGCGGTTGTCGCCGTCCGCCGACGTCCGTATCTGGGCCAAGCTGGAGGACCGCAACCCCACCGGCTCGGTCAAGGACCGCCCCGCCCTGCACATGATCGAGCAGGCGGAGAAGGACGGCCGCCTGACCTCCGGCTGCACCATCCTCGAGCCGACCTCCGGCAACACCGGCATCTCCCTCGCCATGGCGGCCAAGCTCAAGGGCTACCGCATGGTCTGCGTGATGCCCGAGAACACCTCGCAGGAGCGCCGGGACCTGCTCGGCATGTGGGGCGCCGAGATCATCTCGTCCCCCGCGGCCGGAGGCTCCAACACCGCCGTGCGCGTCGCCAAGGAACTCGCCGCCGAGCACCCCGACTGGGTGATGCTCTACCAGTACGGCAACCCGGACAACGCCGGCGCCCACTACGCCACGACCGGCCCCGAGATCCTCACCGACCTCCCCTCCATCACCCACTTCGTCGCCGGACTCGGCACCACCGGCACCCTCATGGGCGTCGGCCGCTATCTGCGCGAGCACAAGCCGGACATCAAGATCGTCGCCGCCGAGCCGCGCTACGACGACCTGGTGTACGGCCTGCGCAACCTCGACGAGGGCTTCGTACCCGAGCTGTACGACGCCTCCGTCCTCACCACCCGCTTCTCCGTCGGCTCGGCCGACGCGGTCACCCGCACCCGGGAGCTCCTCCAGCAGGAGGGCATCTTCGCCGGCGTCTCCACGGGCGCGGCCCTGCACGCGGCGATCGGCGTGGGCCGCAAGGCGCTGAAGGCGGGCGAGTCCGCGGACATCGTCTTCGTCGTCGCCGACGGCGGCTGGAAGTACCTGTCGACCGGCGTCTACACGGCGGCGACGACGGAAGAGGCCATCGAGACCTTGCAAGGTCAACTCTGGGCGTGATGGTCGCCCAAAGGGGCGCGGGGAACTGCGCGACCAGCCACGACGGACCCGCAGACAGCTCACGGTCCTCCCAGCGGAGCGTCATGTGGCCAGGTGTCGGACCTGGTCCCACAGGACCGGGTCCACCACCCCCACCCGGCGCCCGAAGTCGCACACCGGCACCTCGCTGACCTCGTCGGTCTCCAGGAAACTCGCCCGCCCCTGGGACTCGCCGACGGCACCCGGCGGCAGCGGGATCACCCCGGGCCGCTCGTCGTGGTACTTGCTGGTGATCCGTACGACGCTCGCGTGCCGCCCCCGCACCCCCAGCACCAGACACGGCCGGTCCTGCGCCCACCAGATCTCCGCCGGCCGGGGCTCCCCGGCGCCCGCGCCCCCCGCCCGCCTCCGCCGGCCCTCCGGCCGGGGCCGGCGCCGGCCCCACCCGTCGACGAGCGTGGCGACCAGAGCGAGCAGTACCACCGCCGCGAGCGCCAGCCACCAGGACGTGTCCATGAGCACGACGGTACATATTCGAGCGCTTGCGCGCTCCCGCTGATTTCATACGCCCCGCGTCCAGCCGAACCGGTGACACCACAGGTGAGTTCGCCCACAACGGCCCCTGGTGGAGGAGCGACCGGAGGTTTTGCGCCTTACGCTCGACGGACCGCACGACCCCCGACACCCGCTTTCCGACGTTTCCCGCCAGCGGAGGTTTCTGTTCCATGAAGCTCACCGTCGTCGGCTGCTCGGGGTCGTTCCCGTCCGCGGAATCGGCCTGTTCGAGCTACCTCGTAGAGGCCGACGGCTTCCGGCTGCTCCTCGACATGGGCAACGGCGCCCTGGGCGAGCTGCAGCGCCACTGCGGTCTCTACGACCTCGACGCGATCTTCCTGAGCCATCTGCACGCCGACCACTGCATCGACATGTGCGCGTACTTCGTCGCGCGCTACTACCGCCACGACGGCGGCCGGTGCGCCCCCCTCCCGGTCTACGGCCCGGAAGGCACCGAACACCGGCTCACCACGGCCTACGCCGACACCCCCTCGGCCTCCTCGATGAGCGAGGTCTTCGACTTCCACACCGTCAAGCCGTCCACCTTCGACATCGGGCCGTTCACCGTGCACACCGAGCGCGTGGCGCACCCGGTGGAGGCGTACGGCATCCGGATCGAGCACGGCGGGAAGTCGCTGACGTACTCCGGTGACACGGGGGTGAGCCCGGTCCTGGAGCAGCTGGCCCGGGACACCGACCTGTTCCTGTGCGAGGCGGCCTTCACCCACGGCAAGGAGGACATCCCCGACCTCCACCTCAACGGCCGCCAGGCCGGCGAGACGGCGGCCCGCGCGGGCGCCCGCCGCCTGGTCCTCACCCACATCCCGCCGTGGACCGACCCCCAGGTCAACCTGGCCGACGCGCGCGCGGTGTACGACGGCCCGGTGGAGCTGGCGGCGCCGAGGACGACGTACGAGATCTGACGCATACGCATACGAAGGCCCCGGCACCTCCTCGGTACCGGGGCCTTCGTCACGCCGTACGGGGACTCACGCCTTCGTGAGGTCCTCGATCTCCTCCTCGGGCTCGCGGCCCGGGGTGGGGAGGTTGAACTTGGTGATGGCGAAGCGGAAGACGAAGTAGTAGATCGCTCCGAACGCCAGCCCGATCGGGATGATCATCCAGGGCTTGGTGGCCAGGTTCCAGTTCAGCGCGTAGTCGATGAAGCCCGCGGAGAAGGTGAAGCCCGCGTGGACGCCGAGCGCCCAGGTGACCGCCATGGACAGGGCCGTGAGCACCGCGTGGATCGCGTAGAGCAGCGGGGCGATGAACATGAACGAGAACTCGATCGGCTCGGTCACACCGGTCACGAAGGAGGTCAGGGCGAGCGAGACCATCATGCCGAGGACGGCCTTGCGGCGCTCGGGGCGGGCGGTGTGCGCGATGGCGAGCGCGGCGGCCGGCAGGCCGAACATCATGATGGGGAAGAAGCCGGACATGAACTGACCGGCGGTCGGGTCACCGGCGAAGAAGCGGTTGAGGTCACCGTGGACCACCTCGCCGGCCGCGTTCTTGAAGTCGCCCAGCTGGAACCAGGAGACGGTGTTCACGAACTGGTGCATGCCGACCGGGATCAGCGCGCGGTTGATCAGGCCGAACAGCGCGGCACCGAAGGCGCCCAGACCGGTCATCCACTCACCGAAGTCGGAGATGACGTCACCGATGGGCTCCCAGACCAGGCCGAAGAAGACGCCCATGAGCGTGCCCACGAAGGCCATGATGATCGGCACCAGACGGCGGCCGTTGAAGAAGCCGAGCCAGTCCACCAGCTTGGTGCGGTGGAAGCGCTGCCAGAGCACGGCGGACAGCAGACCCATGACGATGCCGCCGAGGACACCGGGGTTGTTGTAGGTCGCGGCTATGTCGGCGCCGGCCTGGACCTTCGCCTCGGTGACCGGGAACGCCTTGAGGACGTTGCTGTAGACCAGGAAGCCGACCAGGGCGGCGAGCGCGGTGGAGCCGTCCGACTTCTTGGCGAAACCGATCGCGACACCGATACAGAACAGCATCGGCAGGTTGTCGAAGATCGCGCCACCGGCCGTGGCGAAGACCGCCGTGACCTTGTCGGGCAGGTTCAGCTTGTCGTGGATGTCCTGCTGACCGAAGCGCAGCAGAATGCCCGCTGCCGGCAACACGGCGATCGGCAGCTGGAGGCTGCGGCCGACCTTCTGCAGGCCCTGGAACAGGCCGGATCCCCACTTCTTCGTGGGGGCCGCCGATGCGGTGGCGGTGCTCATAGACTTCCTCCATCGGGTGGTGGTCTACACCACTCAGTGGTGTAGACCTGTTGTAGCACGATGGGCCGATATAAGGAACCCGTCAAACCTGCAACCGGAGCGCTACGCGCAGTGCCGGACGAAGGCCCCGCCACCGGCACGCCAAAGGGCCCCCGGACCGGCGGTCCAGGGGCCCAACAAGCCTGGTACGTCAGGCTTTTGCCACGTCCTCGTGCTCCTCCTCCGGCTCCCGCCCCGGCGTCTTGAGATCGAACCTCGTGATCGCGAAGCGGAAGACCGCGTAGTACACGGCGCCGAAGCCCAGGCCGATCGGGATGATCGCCCACGGCCGCGTCGCCAGGTTCCAGTTGATGACGTAGTCGATGAGCCCGGCCGAGAAGCTGAACCCGTCGTGCACCCCCAGCCCCCACGTCACCGCCATCGACACCCCCGTCAGCACCGCGTGCACCGCATACAGCGCCGGCGCGATGAACAGGAACGAGTACTCGATCGGCTCGGTGATGCCCGTCACGAACGACGTCAGCGCCACCGACAGCATCAGCCCGCCCACCTCCTTGCGCCGGCTCGGCCGCGCGCAGTGCGCGATCGCCAGCGCCGCCGCCGGCAGCGCGAACATCATGATCGGGAAGAACCCCGAGGTGAACTGCCCCGCGTCCGGATCCCCGGCGAGGAACATGTTGATGTCGCCGTGCGCCACCTTGCCGTCCGGCGCGGTGTACGTGCCGAACTGGAACCAGATGGGCACGTTCAGGAACTGATGCAGCCCCACCACCAGCAGCGCCCGGTTGGCCACACCGAACACCCCCGCACCCCACGACCCCGCGTCCCGCAGCCACTCGCTGAAGTTCTCCAGCCCGTCACCGATCGGCGGCCACACCCACAGACACAGCGCGGCGAAGCCGATCGCCACGAACGCCATGATGATCGGGACGAGCCGCCGCCCGTTGAAGAAACCCAGCCAGTCCACCAGCCTCGTACGGTGATAGCGCGCCCAGAAGAACGCGGTGAGCAGGCCCATCACGATGCCGCCGAAGACCCCCGGATTCAGGAAGACGAACGCGGTCACCGTCCCGTCCGTCACCTGGCAGCCGACGTTCGGCACCGCCTTCGAGCCCTCCGGGCAGTCCTCCGGGAACTGCCGCAGCACATTGAAGTAGACGAGGAAGCCCGCCACCGCCGCCAGCGCCGTCGAACCGTCCGCCCTCTTCGCCATGCCGATCGCCACACCCACGCAGAACAGCATCGGCAGCCCGAGCGACCCGTCGAGCAGCGCGCCGCCCGCCCCCGCCATCACCTTGGAGACGTTGTCCCAGCCGAGGCCGTCCGCGCCGAACACGTCCGGCTGACCGAGCCGGTTGAGGATGCCCGCGGCCGGCAGCACGGCGATCGGGAGCTGGAGACTCCGGCCCATCTTCTGCAGGCCCTGGAACAGAGTGTTCCAGCGTGCGCGCGCGGGGGAGACCGCGGGACCGGCGTTCTCGGCACTCATGGTTTGTCGACCGCCTGTCAGGTGGTGTAGACCAGCTACGGACGATTTCGTTGCTGCCATCCTTGGGCAGCGACGGCACGATCGCTCGCAAAGATGGGCCAACTGTGGGTTACTGCGACAAAGCGGTTGGATCGGGTCTGATCAGGGAGAAGGAACATGGCCAGCAAGGCTGAGAAGATCGTCGCCGGGCTCGGTGGCATCGACAACATCGAAGAGGTCGAGGGCTGCATCACCCGGCTGCGGACCGAGGTCGTCGACGCCAGCAAGGTCGACGACGCCGCCCTGAAGGCCGCCGGCGCCCACGGCGTCGTGAAGATGGGCACGGCCGTCCAGGTCGTCATCGGCACGGACGCCGACCCGATCGCGGCGGAGATCGAAGACATGATGTGAGC
Source organism: Streptomyces sp. NPDC032126 (assembly GCF_055580085.1). NCBI lineage: Bacteria > Bacillati > Actinomycetota > Actinomycetes > Kitasatosporales > Streptomycetaceae > Streptomyces > Streptomyces sp. NPDC032126. The sequence goes on along the minus strand of NZ_JBVIMA010000011.1, from coordinate 151,199 downwards.
CGCGCCCACCGCGCACGCTCGACGGCCGGGGCTCCTTCCCACCGGGGGAGGGGCCCCTTCCGTCGTTGCGGATAGGCTCGTGGCCATGTCTCGAATCGACGGCCGCACCCCCGAACAGCTCCGCCCGGTCACCATCGAACGCGGCTGGAGCAAGCACGCAGAGGGCTCCGTCCTCGTCTCCTTCGGCGACACCAAGGTCTTCTGCACGGCCTCCGTCACCGAAGGCGTCCCCCGCTGGCGCAAGGGCAGCGGCGAGGGCTGGGTCACCGCGGAGTACTCCATGCTGCCCCGCGCCACCAACACCCGCGGCGACCGGGAGTCCGTCAAGGGCAAGATCGGCGGCCGCACCCACGAGATCTCCCGCCTCATCGGCCGCTCCCTGCGCGCCGTCATCGACTACAAGGCGCTCGGCGAGAACACCATCGTCCTCGACTGCGACGTCCTCCAGGCCGACGGCGGCACCCGCACGGCGGCGATCACCGGCGCGTATGTCGCGCTCGCCGACGCGATCTCCTGGGCCCAGGGCAAGAAGCTCATCAAGGCCGGCCGCCAGCCGCTCACCGGCACCGTCTCGGCGGTCTCCGTCGGCATCGTCGGCGGCGTCCCGCTCCTCGACCTCTGCTACGAGGAGGACGTGCGCGCCGAGACCGACATGAACGTCGTCTGCACCGGCGACGGCCGCTTCGTCGAGGTCCAGGGCACCGCCGAGGCCGAGCCTTTCGCCCGCGACGAGCTCAACTCCCTGCTGGACCTGGCGGTTTCGGGCTGCACGGAATTGGCTGTCATCCAGCGCACGGCCCTTGATACCGTCCTCGAAAAGTAAAGGACATGCCAAGGAGGGCGGCGGGTGCGGTCAACCCCGCCGCCCGCCGCCGCGTCTTGCGCAGTACACGAAGGGGCCCGTGAGGGTCCGCTACAGGGGAGGACACAGCACCATGGCCGCGAGCCGACGACGCCGAAGTCGCCGTACCGCCATCGCCGCCGCCACGGCGGCCGTCGCCTTGACGGTGGGCCTCACGGCCACCGGGTGCGACGCCGTCGACAAGGCGCTGGACTGCGTACAGACCGCCGACGCCATCGCCGACAGCGTCACCGATCTCCAGCAGGCCGTGGAGAACGCCTCCAACGACCCCACCCAGCTCGAGCAGTCCCTCGACTCCATCGACCAGAACCTCGGCGAGATCGGCGACAAGACCGACAACGCCGACGTCACCAAGGCCGTGAACGACCTCTCCAAGGCCGTCGGCAACGTCCGTACCGCCGTGAAGAACGGCGACAACACCCCCGACCTCAGCCCGGTCACGGACGCGGCGGGCGAACTGACGAAGGTCTGCACGCCCTAACGGCGTGTCCGGCGTCGCCGGCGGGGCCGGAATACTGGACCCCATGACCCGCTTGATCCTCGCCACCCGCAACGCCGGAAAGATCACCGAGCTCAGGGCGATCCTCGCCGACGCAGGACTGCACCACGACCTCGTCGGCGCGGACGCCTACCCCGACGTCCCCGACGTCAAGGAAACCGGCGTCACCTTCGCCGAGAACGCCCTGCTGAAGGCCCACGCACTGGCCCGGGCGACGGGCCTGCCCGCGGTGGCCGACGACTCGGGCCTGTGCGTCGACGTCCTCAACGGCGCCCCCGGCATCTTCTCCGCCCGCTGGTCCGGCCGCCACGGCGACGACCGGGCCAACCTGGAGCTCCTGCTGGCCCAGCTCGCCGACATCGACGATCCCCATCGCGGCGCCCACTTCGCCTGCGCGGCGGCCCTCGCCCTCCCGGACGGCCGCGAGCGGGTCGTCGAAGGCCGCCTCCTCGGCACCCTCCGCCACACCCCCACCGGCACGAACGGCTTCGGCTACGACCCCATCCTCCAGCCGGAGGGCGAAACCCGGACCTGCGCGGAGCTGACCCCCCAGGAGAAGAACACCATCAGCCACCGCGGCCAGGCGTTCCGGGCGCTGGTACCGGTGGTACGGGAGTTGCTGGGCTGACGCTCGCAAAAACGCCCGGCACCTTCGATCGCTGCGAAGATGCCGGGCGTTGCTTGCTGTGGGCCCGGTGGGACTCGAACCCACGACACACCGGACCTAAACCGGCGCCCTCTAGGCCAGCTGGGGTACGGGCCCAACGCCGCTACTTTACTGGTCGCGCGGGGCCCTCGTGTGACCTGGTCGGGAGTGGCTCGCCGTCTGGCTGTGGCAGGACGGGCACAGATAGCGCAGGTTCTCCCGCCGGTCGTCCAACCGGTCGCCGTTGATGTGGTCGATCTCCAGCACCAGGCGTTTGCCCTGCCAGGTGTCGCCAAGACCGCACTCCCCGCAGACATGAGGCACAGCGAGGTCGTCGAGAGCGCGCCGGAGGAGGACGGTCTTCGTCCGTGGGGATCCCGGTGGTTGTCGCCGAAGGATCTCCTCCGCGGACCTCCGCTGCGGCGAGGGGAGCCCCCGGCGGTGCCCCTGGCCGGTGAAATGGTCCGTGGGGATGCGATGTTCCCGCAGACTGCGCTTCACCCGTTGCCGGGTGGTGCCGTTGTCCGGCAGGCCGAGCGTGCTCAGGACTCCGGCAAGACCGGTGGAGAGGGCCACCGCCTCCGTGAGGCGGGCCACTGGGACGGACCATCGGCTGTGACCTCGTCCCGCGGTGAAGTGAGAGGTGTCGATCTCCCACCGGTCGAGCTTCTTCCGGATATGGCCGTACAGACTGTCGCTCGGCGGAACACCCAGGTGGTCGAGCATCTCTCGGATGCTTGTCGAGCGGGCTGCTGCCTCCGTGAGAGCGTCACGGGTGTATCTGCCCCTCTCCCGTGGCGGGAGGGGTTCGGGGACGAAGTGCGAGATGTCAATCCCGTAGTGCTCGATCCGCGCGCGCACATACCGCAGCGTCTGGCTGCCCAGCGGCGCGTCGAGGCGTCGTAGCAGGTCGACCAGGCTCCTGGAGACGGCGGCAGTGGCCGCCAGGGTCTCCCGGGGAAATCGGGCCCGGCTCATGACCGCCTCCGCTTGCGGCCTCGGTAAGTGTCCGTCACGGCATGACAGTTGGGGCACAGCAGGCGGAGGTTCTCCGGTCGATTGTCCCACCAGTCCCCGTTGACATGGTCGACCTCCAGGACCAGCGGCCTGCCGTTCCATTCGGGACCGGTCTCGCACATGGCGCAGCGCTCGCTCGTCCCGATACTCAGCAGTGCGCGACGCAGGCGTGCCCCCGGGATCCTGCCGTCGTCGGCGCTGCCCAGATGGAGGCAGTCGCCACGCGAGCCCTTCGGGCGCCCCCGAGCCGGCGTGAAATGCGCCGTGTCGATGCCGAGCGCCGTGACCCGCCGGGCTATGTGGGCCTGATTGCCGCCGACCTGGCTGATGCCCAGGTGCCGTACGACGTCCCGCATGCTGGACGAGGCCGCGACGGCGGCGCGCAGGCGTTCTTCCGAGTGGCGCACCTGGTTGGTCGCCAGATGCGTGATGTCCACGCCTGCCGCGGCCATCCTCCGGCGCAGGTATCTGCGGGTGCCGGGCGTCGGACGGCCCCCGCACCACCGGATCGCGTCGTCGATGTGCCGGGTCGCGCGGGCTGCCTCTTCAAGCAGCTCGCGGGTGTATCTGGCGCCCATTTCCCCTCCGATTCGGCCAAGCGTTCCCAGCTCGTACGGATCAACGATCCGAAGAGTGGGCAGTCACGCCTGGCCTGTCGGTGGAGGAGGGGTCAGATACCCAAGTCCTTGATGATCTTCGCCACGTGGCCCGTCGCCCGGACGTTGTACAGCGCCCGCTCGACCTTGCCCTCCTCGTCCACCACGATCGTGGAGCGGATGACGCCCATGTAGGTCTTGCCGTAGTTCTTCTTCTCGCCGTACGCGCCGTACGCCTCGGTGACCGTCTTCTCCGGGTCGGCCAGCAGGGTGATCCGCAGGTTCTCCTTGTCGCGGAACTTCGCCAGCTTCTCCGGCTGGTCCGGGGAGATGCCGATCACGTCGTACCCGGCGCCGGCCAGCAGCTCCAGGTTGTCCGTGAAGTCGCACGCCTGCTTGGTGCAGCCGGGCGTCAGCGCCGCCGGGTAGAAGTACACGATGACCTTGCGGCCCTTGTGCTCCGCCAGCGACACCTCGGTGCCGTCGGCGTCGGGAAGGGTGAAGTCGGGGGCCACGTCCCCGGGCTCGAGTCGTTCACTCATGGATCGAGCGTAACCGGGGGTCCTGACAGTGCGGCGGCGGCAGGAGCTGACAGACTGTCCAGAACAACCTCAGCAGACCACGGAGGCCGTACGGTGGCGGACACGTCGGACACCAGAACCCCGGCGCAGATCGAGGCGGACATCAAGCGCCGCCGGGACACGCTGGCCGAGACGCTCGACGAGATCGGGGTGCGGGTGCACCCCAAGACCATCGTCGGCGACGCCAAGGCCAAGGTCGTCGCCAACGTCGATCACACCCTTGGCCGGGCCTACGTCCAGGCCAACCGGGTCGTGAGCGAGGTGAAGGCGAGTTTCACCGACGAGGAGGGCGCGCCCCGCCTGGAGCGGATCGTGCCCGTCGCCCTGGTGGCGGTGGGGATCGTCGGCCTGCTCGTCCTCGGCGGCCGCCGCCGCAAGGACTGACCCGGGCGCGTACGGACGTCCCGAAGGCAGGTAGGTTTCACAGCGTGAGCGCCAACAGAAACGAGCACAGCGACCCCCAGCACGACAAGCTGCCCATCCGGATGCTGCACGACCGGGTCCTCGTACGGCAGGAGACCGGCGAGGGCGAGCGGCGTTCCGGCGGCGGGATCCTGATCCCGGCCACCGCGGCCGTGGGCCGTCGGCTGGCCTGGGCCGAGGTCGTCGCGGTCGGGCAGAACGTGCGGACGGTGGAGCCGGGCGACCGGGTGCTGTACGACCCGGAGGACCGCGCCGAGGTGGAGGTGCGGGGCGTCGCCTACGTGCTGATGCGCGAGCGCGACCTGCACGCCGTGGCCGCGGACCGTTTCGAGGGGTCGGAGGACTCCACCGGCCTGTACCTGTAGTGCGACGCTCCGAAGGGGCCGGTGACCATCGTCACCGGCCCCTTCGTGCGTGATTTGCTACGTTGGACAGGCACCCGACGAGACGCGCCGTACCGGGATTCCGCAAAGACGACGCACCCATAGCGGTCAAGCGTTCTCCCGGAGGTGCGTCCCCATGGCCTGGGTCCTGCTCGTTCTCGCCGGTCTCCTCGAAGTCGGCTGGTCCATCGGCATGAAGTACACCGACGGCTTCACCCGGCTCGTCCCCAGTCTGCTCACCGGCGCCGGCATCGTCGCCAGCATGCTGCTGCTGTCGTACGCCGCCCGCTCCCTGCCCATCGGCACCGCCTACGGCGTGTGGGTCGGGATCGGGGCGGCCGGTGCGGCCGTGCTCGGCATGGCGGTGCTGGGGGAGCCGGCCACCGCCGCCCGGATCTTCTTCGTGGGCCTGCTGCTGGTCGCCGTCGTGGGCCTGAAGGCGACCAGCGGGCACTGAGCCCCCGGCCGGGGACCGGACCCCGGCGGCTACGACACCTCGCGGCGGGCCGTCATCTGCGGGAACACCGCGCCCGTGTCGCCGCCCGGGGTGCCGCCGGACGTGTCGCCCGTCGTCCCGCCGCCCGTCGTGTCCCCGGTCGTCCCGCCGGTGGTGGTGTCCCCGGTGGTGCCGCCGGTCGTGGTGCCGCCCGTCGTGGTGCCCCCGGTGGTGCCGCCCGTCGTGGTCCCGCCGGTGGCGCCGCCGGTCGTTCCGCCGGTGGTGCCGCCCCGCGTGGCGCCCGTGCTCGGCGCGCCGGTGGTGGCGCCGTGCTCGTCGCCCCCGGTGGTGCCGTCCTCGTCGCCGGTCGTGCCGTCCTGCGAGGGCTCGCTGCTCGGCTGCTCGATCACGTCGGCGCCCTCCTGGAGTTCGAGGTCGAACTCGGTGGCCGACGTGCCCTTCAGGGCCTCCTTGGTGAACTGCGCCCAGATCTCCGTGGGCGCCCCGCCGCCGTTGATCCGCTGGAGGCCCAGCGCGCCGTACAGCGGCTTGTGGGCGGCGGTCACCGGGTCCTGGCCCATGACCGAGACGACCGTCGCGAGGTCGGGGGTGTAGCCGGCGAACCAGGCCGCCGTGTCCTTCTCCGCGGTGCCGGTCTTGCCGGCCGCCGGGCGGTCCGCCGCCTGCGCGGCCGTCGCGGTGCCCTGCTCGACGACGCTCTGCAGCACGGACGTGGTGGTGTCGGCCGCCTCACGGCTGACGACCTGCGTGGACTTCCGCTCCGGCAGGGACACCGGCCGCCCGTCCTTGGTGATCTTCTCGATCATCGTGTACGTGCCGTGCTTGCCGTGGTTGGCGAGCGTCGCGTACGCCTCCGCCATGTCCAGCACGCTGGCGTTGGCCACGCCCAGCGCGATCGACGGGTACGGCTGGAGGTCGGGGGTGCCGGCGGGCAGGCCGAGGCCGATCGCGGTCTGCTTGACCTTCTCGGGGCCGACGTCCACGGCCATCTGCGCGTACACCGAGTTCACGGACTTGTCGGTGGCGGTGCGCACGGTGATGTCGCCGTAGGAGGCGTCGTCCTCGTTCGCCGGTTCGTAGCCGCTGCTCCAGCCCTGGACGGGGCGCTTGTTGGTGCCGTCGTAGACCGTGTTCGGGGTGATCGTGCGGCCGTCCTGGGTCTCGGAGCCGTTCTGCACGGCCGAGGTGAACACGAACGGCTTGAAGGTGGAGCCGACCTGGAAGTCCCGGCGGGTGGCGTTGTTCGTGTACTGCTTGATGTAGTCGATGCCGCCGTACATGGCGACGACCTTGCCGGTCTTCGGGTCGACGGCGGCACCGCCCGCGCGGACGTAGGTGTCGACCTTGTTGTTCTTCTTGTCCAGCTTCTTCATCAGCCGGTCGTTCACCGCGTCGACGAAGGCGTCCTGCTTCTTCTTCTGCAGGGTGGTGGTGATGCGGTAGCCGCCCGAGTCCAGCTCGTCCTCGCTGACGATCTTGTTCTGGATGAGTTCGTCGCGGATGGCCCGGACGATGTAGCCGCGCTGCCCGGACATGCCGGTGTCGGCGGCGCTCTCCTCGCGCGGCGTCGGGAACGTCGTCGCCTTGCGCTTCGACTCCTCCAGCCAGCCCTTCTTGACCATGCCGTCGAGGACGTAGTTCCAGCGGGCCAGCGCGGCCGCCTTGTTCTCGGGGTGCGCGATCACGTCGTACTCGCTGGGGGCGTTGAGCAGCGCGGCGAGGTAGGCGCCCTGGGCGGCGGTCAGTTGGGTGGCGTCGACGCCGTAGTACGCCTGGGCGGCGGCCTGGATGCCGTAGGCGTTGCGGCCGAAGTAGCTGGTGTTGAGGTAGCCCTCGAGGATCTTGTCCTTGCTCTGTTCGCGGTCCAGCTTGATCGAGATGAAGAACTCCTTCACCTTGCGGGTGACGGTCTGCTCCTGTGCCAGGTAGTAGTTCTTCACGTACTGCTGGGTGATCGTCGAGCCGGACTGCTTGCCCTTGCCGGTCGCGGTGTTCCAGCCGGCCCGGAGCATCGCCTTGGGGTCGACGGCCGACTCGGTGTAGAAGTCGCGGTCCTCGGCGGCGAGCACGGCGTGCTGCGCCTCCTTGGAGACCTGCGCGAGGGTGACGTTCTCCCGGTTGACCTGGCCGTCGCGAGCGATCTCGGTGCCGTCCGCGTACACGTACACGTTGGACTGCTTGGTGGCGAGCGCGTTGGCCGGGGGGATCTTGACCATCGAGTAGCCGATGAAGAACAGGCCGACGAGGAGCAGCACGCCGATGACGAACGTGCCGAGCACCACACGCCAGGTCGGGATCAGCCGCCGCCACCCGGTGCGCTTGGGCCGCTTGGCCTTCTTGCCGTCCCCGGCCACCCCGGCCTCCTCCGCCGCCTGCGGCTCTCTCGGTGCCACGACCTGGTTCGGCTGCTGCGGCTCGTCACTCATGTGCTGAACGGACTCCTGTTTCGCGTCGTACGTTCCCGTACGCCTCGTACGCCTTGCTACGCCCCCTCTGGTGAAGACTCTCGCACCACGCGATCCGTTCCCGAGAATCGGCACGCGTTCCGCGACGACGCGCACGGGAAAATGCGTGGCACGTCACAGTCGGCGGGGACTAGGGTCCTTTGCTTCCGGTGTCGGTGGGCGGGAGGGCGGTGCCGTGGGTTCGGCGCGGTTGTACGCGGCCGTCGCCGTGGGGGGATTCCGACGGTACGCGACGTATCGGGCGGCCACGGCCGCCGGAGTGTTCACGAACACCGTCTTCGGCGTGATCCTCGTGTACACGTATCTGGCCCTGTGGGACGAGAAGCCGCACCTCGGAGGCTACGACCAGGCGCAGGCGGTCACCTATGTGTGGCTCGGGCAGTGCCTGTACGCGACGCTCGCGATCCAGGGCGGCGGCGCCGAGAAGGATCTGATGGGACGCATCCGTACGGGTGAGATCGCCATCGATCTGTACCGTCCCGTCGATCTTCAACTGTGGTGGCTGGCGAGCGACTTGGGCCGGGCGCTGTTCCAGATGCTGGGCCGGGGCGTGCTCCCCTTCCTGTTCGGCGCACTGCTGTTCCCGACGGCGCTGCCCACCGATCCGGCGACCTGGGTGGCCTTCCTGGTCGCGCTGCTGCTGGCGATGGTCGTCAGCTTCGGCATCCGCTATCTGGCGGCGCTGAGCATGTTCTGGCTGATGGACGGCACCGGCGTCACCCAGGCCCTCATGGTCACCGGGATCTTCTGCTCGGGCATGACCCTGCCGCTGAACGCCTTCCCGGACGGGCTCGGGGACGTCGTCCGGCTGCTGCCGTGGGCGGCCCAGCTGCAGATGCCGGCGGACGTGCTGATGGGGGAGACCGGACCGCTCGGCGCGTACGCGTTCCAGGCGGCGTGGGCGGTGGTGCTGCTGGCGGCGGGTCGGGCGGTGCAGGCGGCGGCGACGCGACGGGTGGTGGTGCAGGGTGGCTGAGGCGTCGAGGCTCGGCGAGGGGCTGCGGGCCTACTGGCTGATCGCCGGGATGTGGGTGCGCTCCACCACGGCCTACCGGGTCTCCTTCGCGATCACGGTGGTCGGCAACCTGCTGCTGACCGGGCTGGACTTCGTCGCGATCCTGCTGATGTTCTCGCAGGTCGACTCGCTCGCCGGCTGGACGCTGCCCGAGGTCGCCTTCCTCTACGGGATGTCCGCGACCGCGTTCGGCCTCTCCGACCTGTTGCTCGGCTCGATGGACACGCTGGGCGTCCGGATGCGCGACGGCTCCTTCGACACCCTGCTGGTGCGCCCCGCCCCGGTGCTCGCCCAGGTCGCCGCGGACCGCTTCGCGCTGCGCCGCCTGGGCCGGATCAGCCAGGGCGCGCTGGTGCTGGGCTGGGGGCTGGCCACGGCCGGCGTCCACTGGAGCCCGCAGACGGTGCTGCTGCTGCCGGTGACGCTGATCAGCGGGGCGGCGATCTTCGGGGCGCTGTTCCTGACGGGCGCGTCCTTCCAGTTCGTGGCGCTGGACGCGGCCGAGGTGCAGAACGCGTTCACCTACGGCGGGACGACGCTGCTGCAGTATCCGCCGGGCGTGTTCGGCCGGGACCTGGTGCGCGGGGTGACCTTCGTCCTGCCGCTGTCCTTCGTCAACTGGCTCCCGGCGAGCTACGCCCTGGACCGCCCCCTGCCCCTCGGCCTGCCGGACGGGACGGCGTTCGCCTCACCCTTGGTGGCCGCGGTGTGCTGGGTACCGGCCATGGCGGCGTGGCGGGCGGGACTGAGGTCGTATCGGAGCACGGGGAGCTAGCAGTGGACGATGTGGACCGTGAGGCGTTCATCGACGTGGACCGTGTGGAGAAGGTCTTCGACGTGCGCAGGAAGACCGGATTCATGCGGCGGGAGCGGCGCGAGGTGCGGGCGGTCGACTCGCTGTCCTTTCGCGTGGCGCGCGGTGAGATGGTCGGGTACATCGGGCCGAACGGCGCCGGGAAGTCGACGACGATCAAGATGCTGACGGGGATCCTGAACCCGAGCGGCGGCCGGCTGCGGGTGGCGGGCATCGACCCGTCGAGGGAGCGGACGCGCCTCGCCCACCGCATCGGCGTGGTGTTCGGCCAGCGCACGACGCTGTGGTGGGACCTCCCGCTCGTCGACTCCTACCGTCTGATGCACCGCATGTACCGCATCCCGGACGCCCGTTACCGCGAGAACCTGGACCGGCTCGTCGAACTCCTCGGCCTGTCCGACCTGTTGGACGTCCCCGTGCGGCAGCTGTCGCTGGGCCAGCGGATGCGCGGCGACATCGCGGCGGCCCTGCTGCACGACCCCGAGGTGCTGTACCTGGACGAGCCGACGATCGGCCTCGACGTCATGTCGAAGTCCAAGGTGCGGGAGTTCCTGCGGGAGTTGAACACCGAACGCGGCACGACGGTCCTGCTCACCACGCACGACCTCCAGGACATCGAGCAGCTCTGCTCCCGCGTGATGGTCATCGACCACGGCAGGCTCGTCTACGACGGCGCGCTGACCGGCCTGCACGAGGCGGGCGAGAGCGAGCGGACCCTCGTGGTGGACCTGGAGCGCGAGGTGCCGCCGATCGACGCGGGCCCGGGCGCACGGGTCGTACGGGTGGAGGGACCCCGTCAGTGGCTGGCCTTCCCGGCGTCCGCGTCGGCGGCACCGCTGGTCGCGCGGATCGCCGCGGAGTACCCGCTGGTGGACCTGTCGGTGCGGGAGCCGGACATCGAGACGGTCATCGCCAGGATGCTGAATTCCCTGGGGGAAACCCCCACTTCCCCGCCCGACCGGGCTGGGGAAGCGGTCTCTTAGCTCGTACGCTGCTGTGTATGACCGACAATGTTCCGGAGCTGCGCGCTTCCGACGCCGATCGTGAACGAGTGGCCGAGGCCCTGCGGGACGCCCTCGCCGAGGGGCGCCTGGACATGGCGGAGTTCGAGGAGCGGCTGGAGGCGACGTACCAGGCGCGTACCTACGGGGAGTTGGCGCCGATCACCCGGGATCTGCCGGTCGCCGCGGTCACCCCGCCGCCCGTGCTGTCGCTGAACAAGGAAGCCGCGGAGGACGGGAGTTGGGCCGGACGGATCGTGGACGGCGAGCCCACGTCCACCTGGGCGGTCGCCGTGATGTCCGGCTTCCAGCGCAGGGGCCGCTGGGTCGTGCCGCGCCGCTTCAACTGCTTCACGTTCTGGGGCGGCGGCGAGATCGATCTGCGCGAGGCGGACTTCACGGCGGGCGAGGTCGTGATCAACTGCGTGGCGATCATGGGCGGGATGCAGATCGTGGTGCCGCCGGGGGTGGAGGTCTCCGTCCGGGGCATCGGCATCATGGGCGGCTTCGACCAGCGGGAGTCGGGGGTGCGCGGGGACGCGGGCGCGCCCCGGGTGGTGGTGACCGGGTTCGCCTTCTGGGGCGGCGTCGCGGTGGAGCGCAAGCGGGTGAAACGGAAGCAGATCAAGGGCGGCGAGTAGGCGGGCGGAAGCTCAGGAAGGGGCTCACAAGGTCGCCGGTACCGAGCCCTTCAGCTCGGCCAGGTCCAGTTCCTTCGCCATCCGGCGGTACCCCTTGTCGCTCGGATGCAGATGGTCCCCCGAGTCGTAGTCCGCGCGGAAGCGTCTCGGGTCGTACGGGTCCCGCAGCGCCCTGTCGAAGTCGGCCACGACGTCGTACACCCCGCCCTCCCGGATCTCCTCGTTGATCCGCTGCCGTACCGCCTCGCGCGGGCCGCTGTACCCCCGGTGTCCCCGGAACGGCATCAGCGTCGCCCCGACGACCTCGATGCCCCGCGCGTGGGCCCGGTCCACCAGCGTGCGCAGGCCCGCGAGGATCGCCTCGGGGTCGGCCTGCCCGGGGGCGCGCAGGATGTCGTTGATCCCGAGGTCGACGACGAGCACCCGGACGTTCGGGCGCCCGAGCACATCGCGGTCGAAGCGGTGCGGCGCGCTCGGGTTGTCCAGCGGTACGTCCACCCCGTCGGCGAGCACCCGGTTCGCGCTGATCCCCTCGTTGACGACGCCGTACCGCGGCACGTCTGCCCCGGCCCGCGCCGCGTCCCGCAGCCGGCCGGACAGCACGTCGGGCCAGCGGCGATTCGTGTCCGGGGTGGAGGTGGTCCCGTCGGTGAGCGAGTCCCCGAGCGCCACGACCGTGCCGTCGGCCTCCTGTCCGAACACGTCGACGGCCGTCAGATAGCGCCAGCGGTCGCTGTGCCCGGTGAACGCCGCCCCGGAGACGTCCGCCGTCCGCTCGCCGTCGGCGACGTAGTTCGTCTGGCGGGCGTGCGGGTGGTAGGTGACCGGGCCGGAGGACGTGGGGGAGTACGTGGTGACCAGCACGTCCGCGGCGGACGGCACGGCGAGCCGCACGGCGTCGCTGACGGCCTCCTTACCGGCCGGCACGACCGCGCGCGGGTCCCCGCCGAAGGTGAGCCGCCGCATCGTGCCGGGGGCCGCCGCCGGGCCGTCCTGCGCGGCCGCGAGGGCGATCGTCGCGTGCGTGACGGTGAGGGGTGCCGTGCCGAAGAGGTTGGACAGGGTGATCCGGGCACTCGTACCGCCGACGCTGGTGTGCACGACGTTGCGCACGGACCGCCCCGCCATGCCGTCGGCCTCGGTGCGGGGCTCCCCGCCGACCGGGGAGGCCGCCCAGGTGCCCACCCACATGCCGGAGGACGCGGGCGCGGCCGGGTCGAGCGGGCCGGTGCCCGCGCGCGTACGGCCGTTCTTGCCGGTGTCGGCCGGGTGACCGTCGCCGGCGGAGACGGAGACGTAGATGAGGGCGGACAGTCCGACGATCAGCGCGACGATCGCGCTCAGGGTCGCACTCCCACGGTGTCCGGCCATGCGCCCCCGTTCTCCTCGGGCCTCCGGTCGTATGACCACATGATGCGGCATGAGCTGGGCAAACGCCTGCGAAGCAGGGGGAGCGGGCCTCCTCGGCGCTCTCTTCGGGCAGGCGCCGGGAACTCCTGATCCGTACCGGGAACTCCTGATCCGTTCCGGGAGTAGGTCAGGAAGGGACAATGTGTGCGGGATCACCGAACGGGTGGAGCAAATGGAATCTACGGAAGCGACGACCGGCCGGGCCGGCACGCGCCCTGCGACCTACCGCACGATGACCGCCTTCACCCCCGCCGACGAGGAGCGGCAGCGCGGCGTGCGCCGCATGAAGCTGACCGCGGCGGGCCTGCTGCTGTTCGTGGCGGTGGTCTACGTCCTCGCCACCTGGGCCTCCCACGAGGGCGCCGGCGCGTGGGCGGACTACGTGGCGGCGGCCGCCGAGGCCGGCATGGTCGGCGCGCTGGCCGACTGGTTCGCGGTCACCGCCCTCTTCCGCCACCCCCTCGGCCTGCCCATCCCGCACACGGCGATCATCCCGACGAAGAAGGACGTGCTCGGGGTGTCCCTGGGCGAGTTCGTCGGGGAGAACTTCCTCTCCGAGGACGTCGTACGGCAACGCCTGCGCGCCGTCGGCATAGGCAGCCGGCTCGGCGCCTGGCTCGCCGAGCCGGAACACGCCGACCGTGTGACGGCGGAGCTGGCGACGGCCTTGCGGGGCGCGCTGACCGTCATGCGGGACTCCGACGTGCAGGCGGTCGTCGGCGAGGCGATCACCCGGCGGGCCGACGCGCAGGAGATCGCGCCCGGCATCGGCAAGACGCTGGAGCGGATCGTCGCGGACGGCGGCCACAAGCGGGCCGTCGACCTCGTCGTCACCCGCGCGCACGACTGGCTGGTGCTGCACGGCGACTCCGTCATGGACGCCGTGCAGGGCGGGGCGCCCGGCTGGACGCCCCGCTTCGTCGACAAGCGGGTCGGCGAGCGCGTCTACAAGGAACTGCTGCGCTTCTGCGCCGAGATGCGCGACATGCCGTCCCACCCGGCCCGCGGCGCCCTGGACCGCTTCCTCAGCGACTTCGCCGCGGATCTCCAGTCCGACACGGACACGCGGGCGCGTGTGGAGCGGCTGAAGGGCGAGGTGCTGGGCCGGGGCGAGGTCCAGGACCTCATCGCGAGCGCCTGGACCGCCGTCCGCTCCATGATCGTCTCGGCGGCGGAGGACGAACGCAGCGAGCTGCGCCTGAGGGTGCGGGCCTCCCTGCTCTCGCTCGGCGCCCGCATGGCCCGCGAGCCGGGCGTCCAGGAGAAGGTCGACAGCTGGCTGGAGGGCGCGGCGGTCCACGTGGTGACGACCTACCGCAAGGAGATCACGTCCCTGATCACCGACACGGTGGCCAGTTGGGACGCCGACCACACCACCCGCAAGATCGAGGCCCACATCGGCCGCGACCTCCAGTTCATCAGGATCAACGGCACGGTGGTGGGGTCGCTGGCGGGGCTGCTGATCTACGCGGTGTCGCGGGGGGTGGGGGCGTAGCGCGCTTTCAGTGACCTCGCGGCCAGGGCCGGGCTACGCCCCCGTGGTGGACCCCGGCCGCACGATCATCAGCACGGTCACCACCGCCCAGAGCAGATTGAACACCCCGGTGAGCATGGCGAGCCGCACGGTCGCCTCCCGCGTACCGCCTCCCGCGTCCCCGCCCGCGCCCGCGCTCTCCGCGAGCGCCTCCTGCCGGGGCAGCACCAGCCCGCCGAGGACCACCGCGGCCAGCCCGGTGAGCACGATGGACGTGATCAGCCAGCCGTCGCCGAGCACCCCCAACTGCCCCGCCGTGGCGAGCCCGAACACGGGAACGACCACGCCCACGACGGCGTACACCCGGCAGATGCGGTACAGCAGCCGTACGGTCTCGGCGGCCCGCGCGTCCTCGGGCGCGGCCAGGGCGCGGCGGACGGCGGGCGGGAACATGCTGGCGGCGACCGTGACGGGTCCGATCGCGACGATCGCGGCCAGGACATGGACGGCCAGAAGGAACTTGGTCACGAGGGGACGCTAGGGGAGCGCGGATCACGGGAGGAGTGGCAGGACTGCCAGCTTCCAACGGATTCTCGCCAGGAATGGCCGTACGACCCGCAGGACCGCGCGGGATGGACGGACCCGCTCGGCAGAATCTCGCCGTACGCCTACGATCCCGCCATGCCCCACATCGTGGCCGTACTCGCCCTGGACGGCGTCATCCCCTTCGACCTCTCCGTACCCGTCGACACCTTCGGCTGGGCGCGGCTGCCGGACGGCCGGGAGCCGTACCGGGTGAAGGTCTGCTCGGTGACGGCCGGGGAGGAGGTGCGGGCCGGCGCCTTCACGGTCCGGGCGCCGTACGGACTGGAGCTGCTGGCCGAGGCCGACACGATCATCCTGCCGGGCGTCGCCGCGCCCCCCGACACACTGCCGCCCGGCGTCGCGGAGGCGCTGCGCGCGGCGGCGGCGAACGGCACGCGGATCGCGTCGATCTGCGTGGGCGCGTTCCTGCTCGCGGCGACGGGCCTGCTGGACGGGCTGCGCGCGACGACGCACTGGGTCGCGGCGGCGGACCTCGCGGCGCGCCATCCGGAGGTGGAGGTCGACCCGAACGTGCTGTACGTCGACAACGGCCAGTTCCTGACCTCGGCGGGCGCGGCGGCGGCCCTGGACATGTGCCTGCACATGATCCGCCGGGACCACGGCTCGGCGGTCGCCGCGCACGCCGCCCGGATGTCGGTGATGCCGCTCGAACGGGAGGGCGGCCAGGCCCAGTTCATCGTCCACGACCTGCCACCGGTGCCGCCGACCCCCGCGGGCACCGCGCTGGAGCCGCTGCTGTCCTGGCTGGAGGCCCACTGCGAACGGGAGGTGACGCTGGAGGAGATGGCGGCCCGGGCGGGCATGAGCACGCGCACGCTGAACCGGCGTTTCCGGGAGCAGACGGGGACGACGCCGTCGCGGTGGCTGCATCGGGCGCGGGTGCGGCGGGCGCAGTACCTGCTGGAGACGACCGCGTATCCGGTCGAACGGATCGCGGCGCAGGCGGGGTTCGGGTCGCCGACGGCGTTCAGGGAGCGGTTCCGGCGGGTGGTGGGGACGAGCCCGCAGGGGTATCGGAGGGCGTTCCGGTCGGGGCGGCCGGACCTGATATGAGCGTGATCGCGACGGTCAAGATCGGTTAGGGTGGCGGCCCATGGCACGTGCGAACGCGTGAACCATGGGACGACACGTACTCGGGGGAGACGTCATCGTGAACACCCGTGCGTACGAGTGAAGGGTGCGTACGACTGAACGGCGCCGCACTCGCTTGAAGGCGCCGCGCCCGCCCGCTCAGCCCCGCCGGTCGGCGACCGCCCACGACGCCAGCGCCACGGCCCCCGCGACCCCGAACACGGACGGCCAGGCGCCCACCTTCTTGGACAGCGGATGGGACCCGGCGAAGGCGGCGACGTACGCGGCGCTGAGCGCCCCCGCGGCCTTCCCGCCGGCCTGCTGCCGCCACTGCTGCGCGGCGGCGGCACCCGCGACGGCGAGCACGGCCCCGCCGAGCTGCCGCTTCCTGGTCCACCGCGCGACGCCGTACCCGCCGATGAGCCCGCTCGCGGCGATCAGGGAACTGGGAACCTTGGCCATCACTGTCTCCTCACGTTTCCCTTGAGGCTAACCCGCACGGTCACGATCACCTCCAGCGGCCTCACCCCGCCCCCGACCACAGAAACGGCTGACCCGCATGCCCGTAGGAACCCTGACGACGACAGACGGCACGAGGATCACGTACGAGGTGGAGCGCCCGGACGTCCGCCCGGCGACCCTGCCGCCGATCGTGCTGTTGCACGGCTTGGCGGGGCACCGGGGCGAGTGGGACGACCTGACCGGACGCCTGCTGGCGGCCGGCCGCACGGTGGTGCGCTACGACGCGCGAGGCCACGGCGACAGCACGCGCACGCCACGGGACATGACGAGAGCGGCGGCGGTGTCGGACGCGGCGGCGCTGCTGTCGCACCTGGGGATCGCCCCGGCGGTCCTGCTGGGCCAGTCGCTGGGCGGCCTGACGGCACTCCAACTGGCCGCGGCGGAACCGGACATGGTGGCGGCCCTGATCCTCGTGGAGGCGGGCCCGGCGTGCCGCACCCCGCACCTGCCGGCGGAGATCTCGGCGTGGATGGCGAGCTGGCCGACCCCGTTCCCCACCTTCGCCGAGGCGGTGGACTTCCTGGGCCACGAGGCATGGGCGAGGGGCCTGGACTGGCGACCGGACGGCGGCCACGCGCGCGTGGACGGGCCGACGATGGTCGCGGCGGTGACGGAACTGGCGACGCGGGACTACTGGCACGACTGGTCCCGTATCACGGCCCCCACGCTGGTGATCCGCGGCGAGAAGGGCACGATGCGCCCGACGGAGGCGACGGAGATGCGGGAGCGCCGCCCGGAGACGAGGGTGGTGGTCATCCCGGACGCGGCCCACGACGTACACCTGGACCAGCCGGAGAGCCTGCACGAGACGATCCGGACCTTCGAGGAAGGACTGTGAAGGTGGACATGGACGTGGACCTGGATCACGCGCTGGCGGTGGCGAGGGAACTGGCGGCGTGGGCGTCGCAGGCGATCCGTGTGCCGTACGAGGGCGGCGTACGGGAGAAGGCGGGCCCGGCGGACATCGTCACGAGAACGGACGAGAGGATCGAGGCACACGTCCGGGAGGTATTGCGCGAGGAGTTCCCGGGACACGGCATCGACGGCGAGGAGTACGGCGTCGAGGCGCCGACGTCGCAGAACGCCCCGCACTGGCTGATCGACCCGGTGGACGGCACCACGAACTACGCCCACGGCCTGGGCTGGTGCTCCTTCTCCCTGGGCCTGGCCACCGCGGACGGCACGCCCCTGCTGGGCCTGGTGGCGGACCCCTGGCGGAACGAGACCTTCACGGCGATCAGGGGCGGGGGAGCCACCCTGAACGGCACGCCGATCCAGGCGGCGGACCACACGGACCTCACGGGCCACGTGGTCCTGACGGAGTGGGCGGCCCACGCCCACTGGCCGGGCCAGGACACCCTCCTGTCCGCACTGGCGGACCGCCACTGCACGACAAGGGTGATGGGCTCGACGGCCCTGTCCCTGGCCCAGGTGGCGGCGGGCCGGGCGACGGCGGCGGCGATCGGTGAGTTCCACACGGTGGACGGCTTGCCGGCGTATCTGATCGGGGTGGAGGCGGGAGCGGTGACGCTGCCCCAAGTGCCGGTGCCGGACGGGCCGTTGGTGGTGATGGCGCCGGGGGTGGCCGAGGAGTTGGGCGAGCTGTGGTCGGGGGTGATCCCGCCCAGCCGGTGAGACCCGAAGCGCGCCCTTCGGCACCACCGCGCGCCCTTCCTGGCGGGGCCGGCGAGCTGGTCCAGTGGAGCCATGCGGAACACGTCACGCAAAGGGCGGACCGGCCGGCATGTCCCCGGCGCGGTCCTGGTCGCCGTACTCGGCTTGCTGGTCGCCTCCGCGGCCCCGGCACACGCGGATCACCTCACCTCCCTCCGCAGCGCGGCCGCCTCCCGTGCCCGGTGCGTCGTACCGAAGGACGGAGGAACGACCCCCGGCACACCGCTGGTCCTGGCCGCCTGCGACGACGATCCGACGGCGGCGTGGAGCTGGTACGGCAACAACGACCGCTCCCTGCGCAGCACCGGCCTGTGCGTGGGCCTGTCCGACGCGGGAAGCACGGCGAACGGCACGGCCCTGATCCTCTGGGACTGCCACCTCCACCCCGACCAGCGCTGGCAGTTCCAACGCGTGGGCAACGGCGCGTACGCCTGGGTCAACGGCCCCTCCCACAAATGCGTGGGCCTGGCCAACGGCGGAAGCACAGCGAAGGGCACCCCACTGGTCCTCTGGCACTGCCACCTCCACCCCGACCAACGCTGGAGGCTGGACGGGCGGCCGTCTGCCTATGGGTTGAGGGAGGTGGGGAGGATCTGACGGGTCAGAGCCTGGGCAGAGGCAGGTCGGGCAGGAGGGGATGGCTGAGGGTCTGCCCACCGTCGCACACGTGCCATGTGAACGTCTCGGGCCCCGGCCGACCGGCCGCATCGAAGGCGGTCAGGACATGCTCGATGCGCTCCCACAGCCTTACCGGACCGCCTTCGCGTACGTCCCATGAATCGGCGTGGGGAGTGAGAGTGGCGGCAGAGCCGTCCGTGACGTCGGTGATGTGGAGGACACCGTCGATGGTGACCAACTGGGCGTTCGGCGCGGCGCATTGGGCCAGAAAGCGTAGGTGGAACGCCTCCTCGGTGGCCGCGGTGATCCGCTCCGGCCCGTGCATGGCCGGTCTGGGCTTCTCGGGCACACCCGCAGCCCAATGGGCGGGATTGCCGAACGACGGCGCCGCATGGGCCCGCGCGGACATGAAGGACACCGTCCCGGGCAACAGTGATCCCGCAGCGGTGCCGTCCTCCGCGACGGTGAGGAGGACCCGGGCGTAGCCGTACAGCCAGCCGGAGAGAGTGAGCAGGATTTTCCCACCCGGTCGGGTCTGGGACACGAGCGCCGAGGGGACCGTGCGGAAGGAACACGCGGCCACGATCCGGTCGAACCAGGCTTCGGGCCAGTAGCCGTACAGTCCGTCCGACACCGCGAGCGTAGGTGCGTAACCGCAGCCGTAGAGGGAATCGGCCGCCGACTCCAGCCGGTGTGGGTCGACTTCCAGGCTGGTGACATGCGATGAGCCCAACCGCTCGCAGGCCAGCGCCGTCGAATAGCCGGTCCCGGTGCCGATCTCCAACACCGTGTGCTCCTCGTGGACATCGGCGTCGGCCCACATACGGACGACGAGCGACGGCATGGTGGACGACGACGTGGGCGCGCCGCCGTGAAGGGACGCCGGAGCGTTCCAGTCCGGCTCGGAGCCGTCGAACTGGGTGATGAGCGTCGTGTCGGAGTACGCCGCGGCCAACCAACGGCCGTGGTCCAGAGCTGCGGTGATCGGTTCCCAGACCCGCAGCCCCTGATCGTCGAGGGCTTCGGACGGAAGGTAGAAGCCGGGTAGGAAACGGTGCCGAGGCACCGACTCCACGGCTGTCCGCCAGCCGGGATCGTCCAGCGCGCCCTTCCCGACAAGCTCTTTCGCCAGTGCCGCACGCAGTCGCGCCGCATGCGTCTCAGGATCGGTCGGCATCGCCATGATGAACCGCCTCCTTCCCGCTCAGGATGTCGGCGAACGCCTCGGCGATGGCCGGCGCGT
Organism: Streptomyces sp. NPDC032126; assembly: GCF_055580085.1. NCBI lineage: Bacteria > Bacillati > Actinomycetota > Actinomycetes > Kitasatosporales > Streptomycetaceae > Streptomyces > Streptomyces sp. NPDC032126. Next base: position 131,181 of record NZ_JBVIMA010000011.1, on the reverse strand, counting down.
CCGGAAGCCAGCCCCATTGCCCGTTCGGGTTGCACTCGAGGGCCCACCAGTCGTCGGGATGCTCTCCGTCGTCGGTGACAGCGAAGTCGAAGCATCCGAAGACCAGGTCGAAGGTGAGCAGATAGCGGCGCAGTGCGATTTCGACGGGTGCGGGCACGACCATCGGGGAGTGGATCAGGTGGTCCCAGTCGCCTCTGCGCCAGTCCAGCGCCCCGTCCGGCGCCACGATCCGCTGTGCGAAGAGGCGTTGTCCGACGACCGTGACGCGCACGTCACCCGTCTTGGGAATCTCCGCCTGGAAGAGATGCGCCGTGACCGTCAGGCTGTCGTCGAAGGCGTCGGCATCGACGCGCTGTGTCCAGATCGCACCGGAGCGGCCGTCCTCCCCGGCGGGCAGACCACGGAAGCTCTTGTAGACGACGTGCTCGTGGCCGAGGGCGAACGCGCGTGCCTGATCGACATCATTCGTGATCAGGGTCGGCGGAATGTTCAGACCGAGTTCGGCGAACCTCTGGAGTTGAGCGGGTTTGTAGTCGGCTCGGGTCACCGCGGCCGGATGGTTCACGTACAGCGCGTTCGGGAGACTGTTCAGCACGCCACCGAGCCCATGCCTCGCTTCGGCGGCGGCGAAGTCCCGCTGCTGTCGGGGAAGATGCTCGAACCGGGCTGCATACGGGGTGGGTCGACGGTAGTAGACCGCTGCCACCTCCTTCATTCCCACCTCCCGACTTGCCGTACGTAACCGCCCGCCCCAGGCCGGCTTCCCCGGCCCGATACGGAAGCCGAAGACAAGGCCGGGCCCGATGTCGACCGGGTCGACTCTCACGACAGGCACCTCACGGTCATGGAGAGCGCGGATGACGAGGTCCGCGGTGACGTCTTCCAACGAGGTGAGGACCAGGACGGTGGGGGACATGGCTCAGTCCGATTCGTAGTCGGTGGTGTTGTCGTCCTGCGTCTGCGGCTGAGGCGTCTGCCCGTCCCCACCACCCGAGACCGAGGCGGTACCGGTCGTCCTGGACGTGCCGTGCTTGCCCATCTCCACTACTTTTCCCGCGGCGTCGGTGTAACGGGCGGTCTGCGTGGTCGGCTCCAGGACGACCGAGACGTAGGGCGCAGGACGAACCGGCAGCCGATCGCTGACCAGGCGCAGGGCCCACGGAGAGAGCACAGTCGAAGCAGTAGTCATGGGTCAGCCTTGCCTTTCGACGGACTGGAGTTCGGCACTGAACTGCTCAGTGAGTCGTGATCGACCTTCCTCGACCAGCGAGATGATGGATCGCGGGGCACACAAGTCGCCCTCGTACCGAGGCGGGATCACCCAATGGCTCCCCGGCGGCTGCTGCCGATCGAGCCGCGGCACGCCCAGATAGGTGTCGCGCCCCAGACACGTCGCAACATCGCCGTACGCCCAGACGAGTCCGGCGTGACCTTGGATGAGGGCGTAGTACGTCCCACCGGCGACGCGGTGGTCGTGAATGATCGAGCCGCCCAATGACTCACCAAGAAATACCGCTACTTGGTGTCGATCATCGGTTCCTGCGGCTGCGTGCACGATGTCCGCCGGCATCCGGACAGCCGCGAACCGCTCACCGAGCGGCAGCAGCGCCACGCCCTGTGTGTTCCACTCCCTCTGAGCTCGCTCCGGCATGGGATGAGCCCGCAGCAACCAACCCGCGATTGCTCTGTCCAAAGCTGCTTGGGTATCCATGGCTTGGGTTTTTTCTCCCTCCTGACTACTTGCTCAAGCACCATGCTCGGTGTGATCACCAGGACGGAGGAACCACGTACATTTCCCAAATCGGGACGTCCCAAGGGGTGTAGAACGTCCCTATGTCAGCGAATGAACGCCTACGCGTCGCCATGGCCGCCGGAGGATGGACGCACGCCACCTTGGCTGATGCAACAGAGGTGGATCCGAAGAGCGTCGAGCGATGGGTGAATCTTGGTCGAGTCCCACGCAGAGCCACCGCGATGAAGGCTGCTCAGGCGTTAGGTGAGGACGTGCATGCCCTGTGGCCGGCCTTACGGCAGGCGCGATCAGCACGGGCAGTCAGCCCTGAGCTTGTTGCCCTTTATGAGCAACGGGCAGACCTACCCGTTTCGGTGTTCATCGACCTTCTCGCTGCGGCGCGCGACCGCATTGACGTACTCGTCTACGCGGCAGTCTTCTTGCATGAGGCCTACCCGAGACTGAATGACCTTCTGCGAAGCCGCGCAGAGGCAGGCTGCTCGGTGCGTATCGCCGTAGGAGACGCCGACAGCCCGATGGTGAAGGCACGAGGGGACGAAGAGCGCTATGGGCACGGCATCGAGTCGCGGTGCCGCCTGGCGTTGTTGCATTACGGTCCGCTGCTCGGGGTGCCCGGCGTCGAACTCAGGACCCATGAGACGACGCTCTACAACAGCTTGTATCGAGCAGACGACCAAATGCTGGTCAACGCTCACGTCTGGGGCATGAACGCCTACCGCGCGCCTGTGTGGCACCTTCGGCGTGTGGAGGGCAGCCGCGTGTTTGATGGATACGCGGAGAGCTTCGATGCCGTCTGGTCGACGGCGCGACCTGTGGAGGCTGACTAGGTGGCGCGTACCGAGTACTACGACGACCCGAACGCTCCGAAGCCGAATAGCTTGGTCGTGGCGGCCTCGGCCGTTGTGACCGATGACCAGGGCCGCATCCTTTTGCAACGCCGCTCGGACTCGGGCAAGTGGGCGCTGCCAGGCGGCGGCATGGAGCTTACGGATAGCTTGCCTGGTACTGCGGTGCGGGAGGTCAAGGAGGAGACCGGCCTCGACATTGAGATCACCGGCCTCGTCGGTACATACACCGATCCTCGGCACGTCATCGCCTACGACGACGGCGAGGTGCGACGGCAGTTCAATGTGTGCTTCAGGGCCCGTGTGATCGGCGGGATGTTGGCCATCTCTGAGGAGTCGACGGAGCTGCGGTGGGTGGACCAAACAGAGCTGGAAGCACTGGAGATGCACCATACGCAGCGACTGAGGTTGACGCACTTCTTGGAGCGGCGGGCCACGCCGTATCTCGGGTAACCGCCTGCATGGACCTGGCTACCCGGCGGCGATGGTCGAGTACGTCCACACATCGGCAGGGAGCTGATGTTGGAGGTCCCAGGTAATAGCCATGGGCTTGCTGCCGGTGTGCTTGACGTACGTGGCGGGGCCCAGGAAGATCCACGGCTCGGACTTGCCGATGGCGTTGGTCTTGTAGCGGCGTAGGAAGAGGAGAACGTGGCTGCCTTGCTTGGCGTGATGCTGGTAGCGCAGGCCGGTTCGGGAGCTCTCCGAGGTGGTGCTCTGTGATTCCCAGTGGAAGCGAGTTGGGGTGATCGCGTAGTCCTTGTAGCGGACGCTGGGGGAAAAGTCCTTCTCGTTCTTCTCCAGGGTGATCAGCAGGGCGTCGGTTTTGAACTCCTCAACCCAGGTCACTCCCTGGGCGAAGACACCCGGCATCTGTCCGCCCAACCGAGCCACCCCGAGTGCGGAGAGGGCCTCGGAACGGTTGTAGGCGCTGTGGATCTTCAAGGGGAGGTGGCTGAGCGGGCCCTCCAGGGGGATGGGGTAGTGATCGGTGCGGTCGAGGACGTACGTCAGGACCTGTTGGAGCTCATCCCGAAAGCGGTGCTGTGCCTGAAGGAATTCCAGACCCTCCCCGTAGCTGGAGAAGCCGCCCGCTCTGTCCCACAGATTGAAGAAGAGCATGCGGGCGTATGCCTGATCAGCAGCGGAGAGGGAGTCGTAGGCCGGAGCGTTGTCCGCGACGAGACGCAGGTATGCCTGGGCTCGGTCCTGGTCGTCCACGTGAAGGAAGGCATGGACCCGCCTGAGCAGGTCCTCCTCACCTGGCAGCGGGGCATCCTTGATGACCCCCGCCTTCCGTAGGACCTTCGTCCAGGAATTGTCGCTCTTGTACAGCTCCTTGATGTCGCGTCGGTTCTCCCGCAGATAGGCGTCGAGCCTGGGCACGCTGTAGTCCCTGACTTCCTTGGCCAGCGTGGTGATGGTGGCGTTGAGCTGGGTGCGGATGTTGTCGAGGACGAGGTCCTTGGCCTTGCCCTCCAGGATGATCTGGCAGCCCGAGGGCAGCTGAGGAAAGTCGCGTTCGATGTCGTCGACAAGACGATTGCGAGACAGGTTTGTCATCGCGCGGAATTGCTCCTCGAAGCGGAACTCTGCCCGGTGCTGGCCGATGAAGTCCAGCACGGTCAGCACCGGTTTGTTTGGAGTGCGCCGTAGACCGCGGCCAAGCTGCTGGAGGAAGACGGTCGCACTGTTCGTGGGACGCAGAAGCAACAAGGTGTCGACGTCGGGGATGTCTAGGCCCTCGTTGAAGAGGTCGACGGAAAAGATGACCTGGATCTTGCCCTTCTTGAGGTCATCCAGCGTTCGTTCCCGCTCGGCCACCGACGAGTCACTGTCGAGGGCCGCTGCCTTGAATCCCGCCTCGATGAACTGCTTGGCCATGAAGTGGGCGTGTCTCTTGTTCACGCAGAAGCCCAGCGCACGCATGCCAGCCGGGTTGGAGATCTTGTCCTTCACCTGCTTGAGAACGATGAGAGCGGGGCCGTTCGTGGCCGTATAGACCTCGCCCAGCTCGTCGCGGTCATAGGTGCCCGCACGCCAGTTGAGCTGGGTCAGATCTGTGCCGTCTGGGACCCCAAAGTAGTGGAACGGGCAGAGCAGATCGGCTTCCAGGGCCTCCCACAGCCGCATCTCGGCGGCGATCCGCCCGTCGAAGAACTCATCCTGGACGTTGAGCCCGTCCATACGCTCCGGAGTCGCGGTGAGGCCGAGCAGCTCGGCCGGTTTGAAGTGCTTGAGGACACGGCGATACGTGTTTGCCGTGGCGTGGTGGAACTCGTCGATGACGATGATGTCGAAATGGCCGGGATCGAGCTGTACCAGCCGCTGCAGGTTGAGGGACTGGACGCTGGCGAAGACATGGGTCCAGGCCGTCGGCTCCTGGCCGTTGTGGAGTAGCTCCCCGAACGAGGCGTCGCCGAGCACCTCTTGGTAGGTGCGCAGGGACTGCCTCAGGATTTCCTTGCGGTGGGCGACGAAGAGCAGCCGGGGAAGCTCTCCGCCCCGCTTGTCGCGTAGGGCACGGTAATCCAGAGCAGCCATGACTGTCTTACCGGTGCCAGTGGCTGCGACCAGGAGATTCTCGTGATGGCCGCGGATCTCACGCTCGACTCGAAGCCGGTCAAGCATGTCCCGCTGGTGAGGGAAGGGCTGCACTTCGAGCCCGGAGAGGTTGATCTGGAAATCGTCGTCCGATCCCCTTCCTCCTGCACGAGCCAATGCTTTGGAGAGCCGCTCGCCGTCCTCGTCGGGGTTGTACGTCTCGAAGGCGATGTCTTCCCAATAGGTGTCGAAGGTCGCCTCGAACTTGTCCAGCACCCTGGGTGTGGCGACCGATGACAGCCGCACGTTCCACTCCAGGCCGTCGAGCAGAGCCGCCTTGGACAGGTTGGAGCTACCCACGTAGGCCGTATCGAAGCCGGTCTTACGGCGGAAGAGCCATGCCTTGGCGTGGAGGCGAGTTGATCGGGTTTCGTAGTTGACCTTCACTTCGGCACCAAACTCGCGCACGAGGCGATCCAATGCGTATCGGTCGGTGGCGCCGATGTAGGTGGTCGTGATGACCCTGATGGGGACGTTCCGTTCCTTTGCCGCGCGTAGTGAGTCCTCAAGGACCCGTATGCCGTACCACTTCACGAAGGCGCACAACAGGTCGACGCTGTCTGCGGTCGCCAGCTCGGCCCTCAACTCCGCGCCGAGGCTGGGGTCATCGGGAGCATTGGTGATCAATGCCGACTCGGAGAGCGGCGTCAACGGTCTGATGGCGTAGACGCCAGCGGCTTCTTGCTCAGCGAGAGCCAAGAGTTGCCGCGGCCCTTCGACGATTGCCGATGCCCTGCCGTCAGCATCCGGATCGGGGGCATGGGCGATCAACGACTGCATGATGTGGTTGGCCGCAGCCACCTGCTTGTCGTGCGGCAGCTGACTCAGCCTGCGGCGGACCTCTTCCCCAATGTGTCGGGCCAGGACATGCGGTGACGATTCAGCGCCGACTTCCCCGTCGATGGCCTTCCATCCAGCCGTGTTCAGCTGCTCGATCTGCGCCTGCATACCTTCGGTGATGAGCTGTTCGTACACCCCAGTGACAGGCTGAGACAGATCTCCCGACTGAGTCACGCTGGCCCCCTTGGTCGCTCATGCTGCCGCGATCAGTTGTAACAGCCGCTGCATCGACGTGGGTGCCATGGACCCACACTCACCACGGGCGCGATCCGTGGAGGCATTGTCAGTGCCATCTGGTCAGATAGTCGTACTAGTACCGGAGGGCTGGAGGGGTGCAGTGGCTGAGGGGCGGGACTTGCTGGATCGGATCGGAAGGGTGCGTCCTGCGGAGCGCGCCACGGGCGTACCGCTGCATCGTCCCCTGCTGCTCCTGTGGGCCATCGCCCAAGCTATGCAAGGGCGCCCTCGCGAGCAGCCGTGGTTTGTGGTGAAGAAGGAAGTGGGGGTCCTCCTTGCCAGGTTCGGGGGATCGGGCTTGGGTGAGCAGGATGTGCGGTACCCCTTCTGGGTTCTTCAGCATGACAAGCTATGGGAAGTGGCTGCGCAGGCCGATCTCCATCTGACGAGTAAGCAGCGCCGCCCGACGCTGACGGCTCTGGATGATGTAAACCCGCTAGCCGGCCTGCCGCAGCAGGATTACGACCTTCTCCGCGAGGACCGAGAACTGGCCATACAGGCGATCAGTAATCTGCTCGTACGGTTCTTCAGTGCTGAAGCGTCTCAGCTGCTTGAGGCTCTCGGGTTGCGTGACGTCATTCCTGGCCGCGTGGACACCTACTTGCGTCCTTTCATCGGGGATCAGTACGTGCATCGCGGTGAGATAGCGGATGACTACGGTGGCAACAACACAATGGGGATTACTCCACTCGCAGACGGGATCCTCGCTGTCTACTCGGATGAGAAGGGTCCCTACGCCGATCACCGCATCCCCGAGACGGGTTGGATCGCATACACAGGCGATGGCCTATCCGGTGACCAGTCACTCACCGGAGGAAACAGGTCCCTTAAAAAGTACCAGGAGCAGCGGAAGGCGCTGCGCTACTGGCACAAGCCATTTCAGGGGCGCTGGACCTTTGAGTCGTGGGCTGTGATCGTCCAGTGCCGTCGGCGGTGGGGGCTTGGGCGGGATGGCGAGCAGCGTCGGGAGTTCGTGTGGGTCCTTGCTCCCGTTCCTTCGCCGTTGCCGGAGACGTGGCCCTCGGAGGTCGTTGAGGCTCTGGCGGAGGACGATGGGCAGATCCACGATGATTCCACCGAGATTGTTCCTGCGGAGGTCGATTCGGCGTCGGAATCGGATCCGACGACACCTCAGGAGAGATATCGGCGGCTGACTGCCGCTGCTCGTCGGACGGCCAGTCGACGTGACCGTCGCTCCTCCTTGACAAAAGTGGAACGATACCTGCGCTCAGCTGCGGCTCGGGAAGCTGTATTGATCCGAAGTGAGGGACAATGTGAAAACACCTCGTGTGCTGGACATCCGGATGAGCGCACCGACACAGATCAGCCCATTCTGGAAGTCGACCACGTAAATGGTCTGGCACGCACCGGGCAGGACACCCCCGATGTCATGATTGCGCTCTGCCCGAATTGTCACGCACTGAAGACGCGCGGCAAGAATCGTCAGCAGTTGCAGAAGGAACTGGGGATTGTGGCTCGAAATCGTCATCGAGCCCTGGAAGGTCGAGCCGACTGATTTTGAGCGTGCCGCTTCAAGGGCGCTGTACGGCGCCTTTGGCTATGGCCCTTCCGGCCGCCTTGACCCGGCCCGCTCCAGTAAGGGGCAGGAGTGAGCTTTCGGTGGCCGGTGGGCGGTGCATGGGTGGCTGGTCAGGTCGTAGGGGTGCCGTGGCAGTCCTCATAGGTCGCCCCCGAGCCGCACCAGCATGCCGTGCCTCTCTGGGGTGGCCAAGCCACCGCTCGGCCCCTGGCTGCCAGTGTTGTGGCGTACTGGGGGAGGAGGGCTGTGTCGGTCGGGGAGGCTGATTCTGAGGCTGCGAAGGCCTCGTAGGACGGGACTGTGCCGGTGACGATGCCCAGGTTCTGGGTGCCGGAGGAGGACAGTTCGCGGAGGGCTGCCTCTATCGTCGCGAGGTGTTCCTCGTGGGACGGGTATTCGGAGGCCAGGGTCGGGTACGCCGTCAGGAGTTCCGTGAGTTCGTCCGCCGGCCAGTGGAGGATCGCCACCGGGAACGGGCGGGAGAGGGCCTCGCGGAAGGTGCCCAGTTCGGCTCGTAGGCGGGTGATCTCCGCCTTCAGTTCCGCCGGGTTGTTCGAGCCCAGGGACCAGACGCGTTTCGGGTCGTGGAGCTCGTCCAGGGAGATGGGGGACGTGTGGAGGGTGTCCGCCAGGGTGTCCCAGTCGTCGTGGGTCAGGCCCAGCATGCGGCGTACGCGGTGGCGGCCGAAGAGGAGGGGGTGCGTGGAGTACGGGGGGTTCGTGTCCGGCGGGAGGAGGGCGCGGGCTCCCTCCGTGAAGGTCTGCTCGGCCGACTCCAGCTCGTCGTGGGCCTCCAGTGCCTCCGCCACGATCACCCAGGGGGCCGGGTCCCTCGGGGCCGCCGCGCGGATGCCGTCGATGATCGCCCTGGCTTCCGCCTCGTGGCCGTACTCCCATAGGTTGGACGCCTTCAGGGCCCGTACCAGGTGGGGGTTGTCCAGGCCGGCCTGGGAGGCGAGCAGCCGGTCGTAGAGCGCGCTCGCGGCGGGGCGGTCGCCGGACAGTTCCAGGTGGGCCGCGGCCTGCAGCAGCAGGGCCTCGGCGTCCTCCGGATACAGGGCGGCGGTTCGCTCCAGGCGGGCCGCTTCGGCGTTGTGGTCGACGTTCTCGGCGGGCGTGTCGGGGCGCATGCACGACACCGTACTGCCCGCCGCTGACAAAAGTGAGATATACGCAGGCCAGGAGGGAGCGGGGGCTCGTGGAGTTCGTCTTCGGCGGTCAGGTGATCGAGTGGCGTGGGCCGGCGCCGTACTACTTCGTGCCCGTGCCGGACGAGGAGTGCGCCGACATCCGGGCGGTGGCCGCCGGAGCCAGCTATGGGTGGGGGTCGTTCCGGTCGCGGCGCGGATCGGGAAGGTGGCTTTCGAGACGTCCCTCTTTCCCAAGGGCGGTGGCTATCTGCTGCCCCTGAAGCAGGCGGTGCGCTTGCCTCAGGGGCTGGCCGTCGGGGACGAGGTGCGGGTGGAGATGACCGTCCGGCTTGAGCCGTGAGCCGGGGCCCCGGGAACGTCAGATCGTGACGCCGTCGATCTGCAGGGTCTGCACCGACTTCGGGGCGAACGGGACCGCCACCGTCTTCCCGCTCAGATAGGTGTTCGCGTACGACTTGTACTGGTCGCCGCCCGTCGTCACCGTGTTCCAGCGCGGGACCAGTCCGCCCGAGCCGCCCGTCACCGTCGTGAAGCGGGAGAGGTCGAAGGTGAGGGTCTGGGCGGAGGTGGAGGTGTTCGCCGCCACGATCACCAGGCGTCGGGCTGTTCTGTCCAGGGCCGCGGCCGCGTAGCTCACGCCCGTGTCCAGGATCGTCATGCCGGGGCGGATGTGGCGGCTGAACTGGGCCATCACGTAGTACTTCGTCGTGATCGCGCCCGGCTGGAGCGTGTTGGCGTCGTACGCGATCATCGCCCAGTTCGTCGAGGGGTCCATGACCTGCCAGTACACCCACGCGGTGGGGTGCAGCCAGCGGAAGTCGTAGAGCAGGTTGCTCGCCATCGACAGGCCGGTGCCGTCGTTGTCGCCCGTCTCCGAGTTCCACAGGGCCTTGCGCGACGTGGTCACCACGTCGGTGTAGAGCAGGTCGCGGCGGCCGCCCGAGCCCTGGTAGCCGTGGACGTTGACCCGGTCGACGTAGCCCTTCGTGGTGGCCGAGAAGGAGTTCCAGGTGGTGCGGGCGAGGTCGTAGTTCGTCTCGTCCGACGCGGAGATCTTCGTGGACGTCAGGCCGCGCTTGTCCAACTCACTGCGCAGATACGGCAGGACGGCCGACTGGACCGTCGCGTCGATGTGGCAGCCCTCCTGGGTGCCCGTCGCCGTCCACCAGGAGGACGAGGGCTCGTTGAAGGGGTCGACGGTCGCGAAGTTCACACCCCAGTTGTTCTTCGCGTACTGGGCCACCGTCGCCAGGTGGGAGGCGTGCTGGCGGTAGTTCCAGGACTGGAGGTTGTTGCCGCCGTCCGCCGCGCCCGACGGGTTGTGGTTCAGACACATCCACCACATGGGGGAGTTGGCGAAGAGTTCGGTGGTGGCGCCCCTCGACGTGGCCTTCATCAGCATCGCGCGCTGTGTCGCGTCGGCCGTCCAGTCCCAGGCCGATGACGTCGGGTCCTCGTTGTTCCAGTCCTGCCAGTAGCCCTCGATCTGCTTGAAGCCGGGGATGTTGGGCGAGGCCACCATGCTCGCGCCGTTCACCGTGTTCCAGCTGCACGCGCCCAGGTTGTAGCGGGCGATGTTGAGGCCCAGGCCGGGGAGGGTGGTGCCGTTGTACGTCACGGACTTGGTGGTGAAGAAGAGGTCGGCGAAGTCGTCCCGGTTGCCGAACACGTTCGCCCACCAGGCCAGGGACGTGCCCCAGCCCTCCCATGTGCCGTACGTGGTCGACGGGTTGACTGCGATGGTCGCGTCCGCGCGGGCCGTGCCGGTGGCCAGGGCGCTGCCGAGGAGGGCTCCGCCGGTGGCCGCCAGCAGTGTTCTGCGTCGCATCATGGGTTCTCCGCTCGGTGCGACCGACCGCCGGTCGTCTGCGTGGTGGGGGCGTGAGGTGGGGGTGCGTGCGCCGGACCGTGCGGCGTCCGTACGAAGGTCCGTACGAGTCCCCTGCGACACGAAGCATCGGGCGCGGCCCAGGGTGTTGTCGAGAGTTCTGGCAGCCCTTTCTCAAACCTATGGATGAAGTGCGGGGGCGCGCTTCCGTGCACGGGGCTGGAGAGCTCGTCGCGCTGCCCTTATCGTGCGGGCGGCGTGAAGGGAGGCGTACGCGTGCGGAATCCCGTCGTGCGGCATCGCACCCTGCGGCGCCGCGCCCTTCGCCGGCGCGTACTGTGGAGCGGCGGCGAACTCCTGGTCACCGCAGGGGTGTTGCTCCTGTTGTTCGTCGTGCATCAGCTGTGGTGGACCAACCGGGAGGCCAAGGAGGGCGCCGAGCGGAAGGTCCAGGCGCTGGAGCGGGAGTGGGGGAGGGGCGGCGGGAGCGGGCCGACCGTCGGGGCCGGTGAACCCTCGGCGGGCGGCGGTCTGCCCACGGGGAACGGCGACGGCGGCCGGGTCTCCGCGCACCGCGACTCCCCGGCCGCGACCCCGGAGCCCTCCCGGTCCTACGCGATCCTCACCGTCCCCCGCCTCCACCTCCGCGTCCCCGTGGCCGAGGGGACCAGCAAGCGGAACGTCCTCAACAAGGGGTACGTCGGCCACTACCCCGGCACCCAACAGCCGGGCCAGGCCGGGAACTTCGCCCTCGCCGGGCACCGCAACACCCACGGCGAACCCTTCCGGCACCTCGACCGGCTACGGCCCGACGACACCGTGCAGGTCGAGACGAGGTCGGCCGTCTACACATACGCCGTCGACAAGATCCTCCCGCAGACCTCGCCCGGCGACTCCGGTGTCCTACGACCCGTCCCGCGCTCGCTGACCAAGCCGGCCTACGGCTATGCCGCCCCCGGCTACTACCTCACCCTGACCACCTGCACCCCGGAGTACACCTCCCGGTACCGCCTGGTGGTGTGGGGCACGCTCGTCTCCATGCGTCCTCGGTAGAGCCCTGAAGCAGACCCAAAGCCAGCGACGCCCTCACGCCCGCGTCTCCCGCAGCACCAGCACCCCCACCCCCGCCACCACCGACAGCCCCGCCGAGATCAGCATCGCGACATCCGCGCCGTGGCCCAGGCCACCGCCCGACGACGTGACGATCGCGATGGTCAGGGCGACACCGGCGCAGGAGCCGATGTAGCGGAGGGTCTGCTGGGCGCCCGAGCCCATGGCGGCGCGCGTGGCCGGCACCGATTCGACGGCCAGCAGGGGCAGGGCGGCGTTCAGCAGTCCGCTGCCGATGCCGCTGAGGACCAGGCCTGGCAGCACTCGGTGCCAGGAGCCCGAGCCGATCGCGCCGAGCATGGTGAGGACGCCCGCCGCGTGGAGCGCGAACCCCACGGCCAGCTGGTGGCGGGGCGGGACCCGGCCCGCCAGGCGCTTGGCCTGCAACGCGACCGCGAAGGACAGGCCCGACCACAGCAGGAACAGCCAGGCCGTGTCCATCGCGGAGAGTCCGAGGGCCTGCTGGAACAGGGCGGGCAGGAAGCTGAACAGGCCGATCACCGCGAGGCCGGTGAACAGGCCGCCGACGGAGGAGGCCAGGAAGGGGCGGCGGCGCAGCAGGCCCAGGTCGATCATCGGGGTCGCCGTCCGGCGCTCCACGAGCACGAACAGGCCCAGCAGCGAGACGGCCGCCAGCAGCGGCAGGCCCACCTGGGGCCGCAGCCAGCCGTCCCGGCCCAGGGTGAGGGCGGCGACCAGGGCCACCAGCGCCAGGCCGAACGTCAGCGCGCCGACGATGTCCGGGCGCCCGCCTCGCGGGGAGCGGGACTCGGTCAGCGTGCGCGCGGACAGGGCGGCCACGATCAGCGCGGCCGCGCCGAGGACGCCGTACGCCACCCGCCAGTCGGGCATCGCGCCCGCGACCAGCGGTCCCGCCGCGATGCCGCCGCTCACGAAGGCTCCCCACACGCCGGTCGCGTGCAGTCGGCCGCGCGGGGTGGGGAAGGCCTGCACGAGCAGGCCGAGGCTGCTGGCGAGGATCGCCGCGCTCGCCCCGCCCTGGGCGATACGGGCGAGGGTGAACAGCCAGGTGGAGGAGGCCAGCGCGCCCAGGGCCGTGGTGATGCCGAGGGTGAGCGTGCCGGCGACGAAGATCCGGCGGCGGCCGTAGTCGTCGGCGAGGCTGCCGGCGACCAGGAGCAGTGCGGCGAGGCCCAGCGGGGTGCCGTTGATCAGCCAGGCCTGGGCGGAGAGCGGGGTGTGCAGGGCGGCCGCCGTGTCGCGGAGGGTGACCACCGGCGCGGTGTACGTCATCAGCGTCACGGCGGTGGCCGCGCTGGTCAGGGCGAGGGTGGCGCGGGGGTGCGGGGGCGCTTCCGCGTGCACCGGCGTCGCCTGCGCCGTGGTCGCCTGCGCCGTGGTCGCCTGCGCCGGCGTCGCGTCCGCCGTCGTCGCGGTGGCCGGGCCGGTGGTGCCGGGTGCCCCCGGGGCGGCGAGCGAAGAGTGGGTTCGTTCATTGAACTTATCCATGTCCAGCACCGTAACACTGTAGGTTCGCTCATTGAACCTAGCCCCGGAAAATCGCTACAGTGGACGCCATGGCACTGGGCAAGGACTACGCGACGCAGGAGTGCTCCATCGCGCGGGCGCTGGAGATCATCGGCGAGCGGTGGACCCTCCTCGTCGTGCGCGACGCGCTCTTCGGCGTCCGGCGCTACAACGACTTCCTCGTGCATCTCGGCATCCCGCGCGCGGTCCTCTCCACCCGTCTGCAGATGCTGACGGCGGAGGGGATCCTGGAGAAGCGGCGGTACCAGGACTCCCCGCCGCGCGACGAGTACGTCGTCACCGAACGCGGCATCGCCCTGTGGCCCACCCTGCGCTCCCTCGGCCTGTGGGGCCGCGAGCACTTCGGCGACGTCCAGCTGCGCCGCTTCCGGCACGCCGACTGCGGTACCGAACTCGGGTCGTACGGCGAATGCCCCGCCTGCGGAACCGTCGTACCCGTCCCGGACGTCGTCATGGAGCCGGGACCCGGGCTCAGCCCCGACCCGGCGGATCCGGTGAGCCGGGCCCTGCTCGAACCCAAGAGGCTCTTGCAGCCCATCGAGACCGGTCAGTCATAATCGACGACAGCGCGACGAGCGCAGCGAAGAGAAGCAGATGGGCGAGGGGAGGGCCACCGTGACGATCCGCGACTGGACGTCCTCGCGCCCCGCCGCGCTGCTGTTCCTGCTGCTGGACATCGCCCTGCTCTACAGCGGCAGCAGCCTCACCGCCACCGTCGCGCTCGCCGCGACCGCCGCGGTCGGCTCCGCGCTCGCCGTCTGCGCCCTGATCGCCGCGCGGGCCGTGCCCGCCGTGCCGCCCACCCGGGTGCGTACGGCCATCCGCGACCGCGCCCGTCGTACGGCCTTCCTGCCTCAACGCGACCCCGACGCCAAGGGGCGCACCCGCCCCCGAGCACCCGGACACGCCGTCCCGACGGCCGTCGCGTAGGGCGCACCCTTTCCTTCCGGTGACCCCGCGCGGGTCGTCATGCCGCCATGCATCACATCCCCGGCATGACCCTCGGAGGGCTCACCCATGTCTGTTTTCTCGGCTTTCGCCGACCTGGTCGGCCGCCTCGCCGACCTGCTGCACCCGCTGTTCGGCGCCTCGGCCGCGGCGGCCGCGATCGTCCTGTTCACCGCGCTCGTACGACTCCTCGTGCTCCCCCTGTCCCGAGCCTCCGCGCGCGGACAGCGGGCCCGGGCCGAACTCCAGCCGAAGGTCGCCGAGCTGCGCGAGAAGTACGCGAAAAACCCCGAGAAGCTCCAGCGGGCCGTGCTGGAGCTGCACGCCGAGGAGAAGGTGTCGCCGCTGGCCGGATGCCTGCCGGGGCTGCTCCAGCTGCCGGCGTTCTTCCTGCTCTACCACCTGTTCTCCAGCACGACCATCGGCGGGCGGACGAACGAGCTGCTCTCCCACGAACTGTTCGCCGCGCCGCTCGGGGACCGGTGGGCCGACGCGCTGTCCGGGGGCGGGCTGTTCGGCGGGGCGGGGCTCGTCTACCTGGCGCTGTTCGCGGTCGTCGCCGCCGTCTGCACGTTCAACTTCCTGCGCGCGAGGCGGACGATGGCCGGCGCCGCGCCGAACGCGGTCGGCGCGGAGACGGTGCCCGGGCTCGGGGCCGCCGCGAAGGTCATGCCGTTCCTGTCCTTCTTCACCCTCGTCACCGTGGCGATCGTGCCGCTGGCCGCCGCGCTGTACGTGGTCACCAGCACGACGTGGACCGCCGTCGAGCGGGTGCTGCTGTACCGCTGACCACGGCGGCTACGGTCCAGTACGTGAACCGGGTATTGCGGACTGGACGGCGACCCTGGAGGATCGACCAGCCCTCCGATGGCTGCGGGCCTCGGCCGCACTCCGGCCGCACACCGTCGCACGGGCACCCGCAATCGAGGAAGACGGTGAGGTTCCATGAAGCTGCTGCGAGTCGGTACGGCCGGAGCGGAGCGGCCCGCGCTGCTGGACGCCGACGGGACGCTGCGCGACCTGTCGGGCGTCGTCGCCGACATCGACGGGACGGTGCTGGCCGACGACACGGCCCTCGCCCGCGTCCGTGCCGCCGCCGACGCCGGTGAGCTGCCCGCGCTGGACGCGACCGGCCTGCGGGTCGGGGCGCCGGTGGGGCGGATCGGCAAGGTCGTGTGCATCGGGCTGAACTACCACGACCACGCGCGCGAGACGGGGGCAGAGCCGCCCGCCGAGCCGGTGATCTTCTTCAAGGCGGCCGACACGGTCGTCGGTCCCTACGACACCGTGCTCGTGCCGCGCGGCTCGACGAAGACCGACTGGGAGGTCGAACTCGCCGTCGTCATCGGGCGCACGGCCCGCTACCTGGGGTCGGCCCAGGAGGGGCTCGCGCATGTCGCGGGGTACGCCGTCGCGCACGACGTCTCCGAGCGGGAGTTCCAGATCGAGCGGGGCGGCACCTGGGATAAGGGCAAGAACTGCGAGACCTTCAACCCGCTCGGGCCCTGGCTGGTGACCGCCGACGAGGTGCCCGACCCGCAGGACCTCTCCCTGAGGCTGTGGGTCAACGGGGAGATCAAGCAGGACGGGACCACGGCCGAGCAGATCTTCCCGGTGGGGGAGGTCGTGCGGTACGTCAGCCAGTTCATGACGCTCTATCCCGGGGACGTCATCAACACCGGTACGCCCGCGGGGGTGGCGCTGGGGCGGCCCGAGCCGAAGCCGTTCCTTCGGGCCGGGGACGTGGTGGAGCTGGAGATCTCGGGGCTGGGGCGACAGCGGCAGGAGCTCAAGAACGCCTGACGAGCGGGGGCCGCGCTGTCACGCGAGCAGGGACGCCAGGGTCCTCCACGCCTGCCTCGGGAGGGTCTCCCTGTCTCCGCCGTCCACGATCTGCAACGCCACGTGGTCCGCGCCGGCCGTCAGATAGGCGTCGATCCGCTCCCGGACGCGGTGCTCGTCGCCCCAGGCGAAGACCGCGTCCACCAGGCGGTCGCTGCCGCCGTTCGCCAGGTCCTCCTCGGTGAAGCCCTCGCGGAGCAGCGCGTTGGTGTAGTTCGGCAGGCCCAGGTAGATGGCCAGGCAGTCGCGGGCCAGGGTGCGGGCGCGGTCCGGGTCGGTCTCCAGGACGACCTTCAGCTCCGGTGCCAGCAGCGGGGCGTCGCCCAGGATCTCCCGGGCCCGCGCGGTGTGTTCCGCGGTGACCAGGTACGGGATCGCGCCGGCGGCACGGTCGCGGGACAGCTCCAGGATGCGCGGGCCGAGGGCGGCCAGGACGCGCCGGCCCGCCGGGACGCCGGCCGTGTCCAGGGCGTCGAGATACGTGACCAGGGCCGCGTAGGGGCGGCGGTACTGGTCGGCGAGCTTGGCGTGGCTGACCCCGAGGCCCAGCAGGAACCGGCCGGGGTGGGCCGCCTCCAACTCGGCGTACGCGGAAGCGGCGTCGGCGGCCTCGTACTGCCAGATGCTCTGGATGCTGGTGCCGACGGTGAGCGTCGACGTCGCCTCGATCAGGGGGACCGCGTGGCGTGTGGCGCTGCTGCTGCCCAGCCATACGGCGCCGAAGCCCAGTTCCTCCAACTCGGCCGCCGCCTCGCCGAGTTCGCCGCGGCGGGCCGGGTCCTCCGAGCGCAGGCCGACGCTCCAGACGCCGTAACGGCCGACGGACTGCTGCAGGGACTTCTGCACGGATTCTTGTACGGACTGCTTCAAGGCCGGGGTGTCGCTCACGGGTTCCGTTCCCTCCGGTCGGTGCGGTGCGCTGTACAGCGGTGCCAACCGGAGGGAGTCCCCAGTTCATTCCGGGGAGCCGGAGTTACCTGTCCTTCTCCAGGAACAGCTCCAGCGCCTCCACCACGAAACGGTGGTCCTGGAGTTGGGGCAGGCCGGAGACCGTCACCGCGCCGATGACGCCGACGCCCTCCACGGTGAGGGGGAAGGAGCCGCCGTGCGCCGCGTAGGTGTCGGCGTCGAGGCGGGACGACTCCTCGAAGGTCGTGCCCTTGGCGCGGAAGCGGGCGCCGACCAGGTACGAGGACTCGCCGTAGCGCTCCACGACCCGGCGCTTGCGGGCGATCCAGGCGTCGTTGTCCGGGGCGGAGCCGGGCAGCGCCGCGTGGAAGAGCTGCTGGCCGGAGCGGTGGATGTCGATCGCCACCGGGGCCTGGCGCTCCCGCGCGAGGTCGACCAGCAGTGAGCCCAGCGCCCAGGCGTCGTCGTAGGTGAACTGACGGAACACCAGGCGCCGTTCCTGGGCTGTCAGTTCCTCGATGGTCGGGGTGATCTCCGGGGCGAACCTGGGGGTGATCTCCGGTCCCGTCATCACAGCGTCACCGCCACTCCGTCTCGTGCCGAACGGCGGGCCGCCTCCAGGACGTCGAGGGCGGCCGCCGCCTCCAGGGCGGTCACCGGGTTGGGGCCGCCGTGGATCAGTGCCTCGGCCACCGCAGCGTAGTAGGCCGGGTAGGCGCCGGGGAGGGTCCGTACGGGGGTTCCGCCGCCGGTCAGGGGGGATTCGCCGGAGCCCGTGCGACCCCACAGCTCCTCGGGCTCCTCGCCCCAGCCGGAGTCCGGGGCGCCACCCCGGGCCGGCCGCAGACCCTCCCGCAGGGCCGCCTCCTGCGGGTCGAGCCCGTACTTCACATAGCCCGCCCGCGAGCCCAGCACCCGGAAGCGCGGGCCGAGCTGGGCGGTGGTGGCGGAGACATAGAGGTGGGAGCGGACGCCGTTCGCGTGCGTGATCGCGATGAAGGTGTCGTCGTCGGTCTGCGCGCCCGGGCGGCGGACGTCCGCCTCCGCGTACACCGACACGGCCGGGCCGAACAGCACCAGCGCCTGGTCGACGACGTGGCTGCCGAGGTCGTAGAGCAGACCTCCGATCTCCGCGGGGTCGCCGGACTCCCGCCAGCCGCCCTTGGGCTGCGGCCGCCACCGCTCGAAGCGGGACTCGAATCGCCATACGTCGCCCAGCGTGCCCTCGGCCAGCAGGCCGCGCAGGGTCAGGAAGTCGTTGTCCCAGCGGCGGTTCTGGAAGACGGAGAGGAGCAGTCCGCGCTCGTCGGCCAGGGCGGCGAGCGCGCGGGCCTCGGCTGCCGTGCCGGCGACCGGCTTGTCGACGACCACCGGCAGGCCGGCCTTCAGCGCGGTGGTGGCGAGCGGTACGTGCGTCCGGTTCGGCGAGGCCACGACCACCAGGTCCAGCTCGTCGGCCCGGTCGAACAGCTCCTCGGCGGTCGCGGCCGACCGGACCTGCGGGAACTCGGCGCGCGCCTGCGCCTGCCGCTCCGGGTGGGAGGTGACCACGGTGTCCAGGGCGAGGCCCTCGGTGGCGGCGATCAGCGGGGCGTGGAAGACGGAGCCCGCGAGGCCGTAGCCGATCAGGCCGACACGGAGAGGGCGGCCGGCGGGACGGCTGCCGAGGGGAGTACCAGTCATGCCTCCCACTTTCGCAACGCTGTTGCCAAAGTGCAAGTACAGGGGAGAATGGGTGTTGTGAACAGGACGAACGGCGACACGCGCCCCCCGGCGAACGGCGGCGCGCTTCCGCTGGCGGGCGCCGGCGCCAATCTGCCGGCCCTGCGCAGCCACAACTCCGCGCTGGTGCTCGACCTGCTGCGCACGGCCGGAGCGGAGGGCATCAGCCGGCTCGAACTCGCCGAGCGCACCGGCCTCACCCCCCAGGCGGTCAGCAAGATCACCGCGCGGCTGCGGGAGGAGGGCCTCGCCACGGAGGCGGGCCGGCGCGCCTCCACGGGCGGCAAGCCGCGCACGGTGCTGCGGCTGGTCCCCGAGGCGGGGTACGCGGCCGGCGTCCACCTGGACCGCGACGAACTGCGCACCGTCCTGGTCGACCTCCGGGGAACCGTGGTGGACGAGCGCCGGGCGCCGGTGGACCTCGGCGCGGGCGCGGAGGCGGTGCTCACGGCGGTCGTACGAGAGGTCGAGTCCCTCGCCGTCCCCACGCCCCGCACCCTCCTCGGCGTCGGTGTCGCTCTCCCCGGTCCGCTCGATCACCGTCGGGGCGTCCTGCACCGGGTCACCGGTTTTCCCGAGTGGGACGGGTTTCCGCTGCGGGACGCCCTCGTCGCGCGGCTCGGGGCGCCGGTCGTCGTCGACAAGGACACCAACGCCGCCGCCCTCGGTCTCGCCGTCGGCGGTGAGCGCGGCTCCTTCGCCTACCTCCACCTCGGTACGGGGCTCGGCGCCGGTCTGGTCCTCGGCGGGAGCGTGCACCGGGGAGCCCGTACCGGGGCGGGGGAGTTCGGGCACCAGGTCGTCCAGCTCGACGGCCCGCCCTGCCCCTGCGGCAACCGCGGTTGTGTCGAGGTCCTGTGCCTCGCCGCCGTCGACCGCGGGGACGTACGGGAGGCGGCCCGCGTCCTGGGAACCGGCGCCGCCAACCTCGTGGCGCTGCTGGACATCGACCGGGTCCTGCTCGGCGGTCGTACGGTGGCGGCGGCACCGGAGGAGTTCACGCGGGGCGTCGCCGCCGTACTGCGGGCGCGCGGGCCGGCCGGGGAGGCGGCCGTGCCGGTCGGGGTCGCGCCGGGCGGGGAGCGGGCGGTCGCGGAAGGCGCGGCGCGGTTGCTGCTGGGGCCGGTGTTCGGACGGGCGGACGGGTAGCCGGGCCGCCGGAAATCCGTGCGGAACGGGCGGGAAGCCGTTCGCGTGAAAGTCGTATGAGCTGAACGGGCGGATTCGCCCCGCGCCCGGAGCGGCATCCCCGCCGCCCCCGCCGCCCCCGCCAAGCTCTCATGACCATGCGACTGCGTACGCCTGCTGCCCTCACCCTCGCCTTAGTCACGGCCGCCCTCCCCGCGTCCACCCCCGTGCACGCCACCCCCGTCTCCCCCTGCGCCACCGCCGACGACCGCGCCTTCCCCCTCACCACGAGGCTGCGCGGCGGCCCGCAGACCTACGAGCCGGGCGGAGCCCCCGGCACCTGGTACCTGGACCTCACCAACACCACCGCGCGCACCTGCGCCGGCATCCACCCGGTCGTCGTCCTCGTCGACGGCGCGCGGGCGCTGAAGCCCGCCCAGCCGCGCCTGGAGTTCTACGCCGGTGACCGCCCGTACCCCGTCCGCTTCGAGACCACCGACGAGGACGAGCTGGTGGGTGCCTTCGAGGGTCCCGCCGGCTTTCCCGGCTTCACCGTCGGACCCCGCCGGACCCTCACCGTGAAGGTCCGCCTCGCCCTGGCCGCCGACGCCGTCACCAACGACATCACCGCCAACGCGGCCGTCGTCCAGCGGCACGGCGACGACGGCGAGTGGGTGGGCCAGTCCAACGACTACCGCTTCACCGTCGGCACCGACCCCGTCCCCGTAGCGGACCCGGACGACCCGGACGACCCGAACGACCCGGACCCCTCCACCGCCCCCCGGCCCACCGACCCGTCCGACCACTCCCTCACCGACACGGCCGCCGAACTCGCCCGCACCGGCCTGGCCTCCCCGGCCGCGGCGTTCGCGGCGACCGCCCTCCTCGCCGCGGGCATCGTCCTGCGCCTCACCCGCAACCGCCGCTGACCACGGTGTGAGAGGGGCGTTCCCCAAGATCGGGCCTGTGTCTAGGCTGGGCTCACGCAGCACGGCGTACGGCAGGAGATCCGCGCATGGCAGACCGCAGGCCCATCGAGTCATGGCTCACCGACATGGACGGTGTGCTCATCCACGAGGGTGTACCGATCCCCGGCGCCGACGCGTTCCTGAAGAGGCTGCGCGAGTCCGGCAAGCCCTTCCTGGTGCTGACCAACAACTCGATCTACACCCCGCGCGACCTGCACGCCCGGCTCAGCCGGATGGGCCTGGACGTGCCGATCGAGAACATCTGGACCTCGGCGCTGGCCACCGCGAAGTTCCTCGACGACCAGCGGCCCGGCGGCTCCGCGTACGTCATCGGCGAGGCCGGACTCACCACCGCGCTGCACGACATCGGCTACATCCTCACCGACCACGAGCCCGACTACGTGGTCCTCGGGGAGACGCGTACGTACTCGTTCGAGGCGATGACCAAGGCCGTCCGGCTGATCAACGACGGCGCCCGGTTCATCTGCACCAACCCCGACGAGACGGGCCCCTCCACCGAGGGTCCGCTGCCCGCGACGGGCGCCGTCGCCGCGCTGATCACCAAGGCGACCGGCAAGCAGCCGTACTTCGCGGGCAAGCCCAACCCGCTGATGATGCGCACCGGGCTCAACGCGATCGGCGCGCACTCCGAGTCCAGCGCGATGATCGGCGACCGCATGGACACCGACGTGCTGGCCGGCATGGAGGCCGGCATGCAGACGTACCTGGTGCTCACCGGCCTGACCCGGCCCGAGCAGGTGGAGAACTTCCCCTACCGCCCGTCGAAGATCGTGGACTCGATCGCGGACCTGGTCGAGCGGATCTGAGCCGAGGGCGGTCGGCGCGGACGGAACCGAAACCCGCCGCCCCCGAGAAACAACCCGTCACACCGGAGAAGTAACCCGTACGGACGAGCCCGGTCCCGCCAGCGGATGCGCGGCCGGGGTGCGGGAGGGAGCCTCGCTACAACGGGAGGTTTCACGATGGGTCCACTCACAGTCACTCTCCGCACCGGCGCCGTACTGGCCGCCCTCGCCGTCGTCCCCGCTGTCGTCCCCGCCGCTCACGCGGCCGACGGAGGCGGTGGCAGCGTCTCGGTGACCCCGTCGACCCCCGCCGCGGGCGCCGACATCGCGCTCCGGGTCAGCGGCTGCTCCGGGACATCCGCGGTCGCGGCCTCCGAGGCGTTCGTCTCCGACGCCCGGCTCGTCGGCACCGACGGCACCCTGACCGGCGAGACCCGGATCCGCTCCTCGGCCGAGGCCGGCTCCTACGCCGTCAAGATCACCTGCGCCGACTTCCAGGTCAAGGGCACGATCAAGGTCGTGGCGGCGTCCGGGCAGAGCGTCGCGCCCGCTTCCCCGATCGCGCCCGTGCACGCGGGCGGCGGCGGGACGGCGCACCGGCCGGCCGCCGCCGAGGCCCGCGTCGAGGGCCCCGGCACCGTCCACGCGGTGGTCGGGCTGGTCCTGGCGGGCGCGGCCGCCGGCGCCGTGGCCCTGCGCGGGCTGCGCCGGAGCCGCGGGACGGACTGACCGCGATGTCCGAACGCTCCTCGGGCGGCGGCCGTCTGCTGACGTGGACGGCCTGGGCGGTGCTGCTGCTCGGGCTGTGGCTGTGGGGCCGCGAGGTGACCGGCGTACCGTCCGGGACGAGCGGCGCCACCACCGGCGACATGGCCGCGGTCGGCCGCCCGCCCGGGGTGGAACTCCCGCCCGCCGCCCGGCCGTTGGGTGCCGCGTCGCCCCAGCGCATCGACATCCCCGAGATAGGCGTCCAGGCGCCCGTGGTGGCCCGCGGCCTCGACCCGCGGGGCGGCATCGATCCGCCGCCCTACGACCAGGCGGGCGTCGTCGGCTGGTACGCGGCCGGCGCGACTCCGGGCGCCCGGGGCACCGCGCTGATGGTCGGCCATGTCGACACCGAGACCCGGCCCGCCGTCTTCTACAAGCTCAGCACGCTCACGGCGGGGGAGACGGTCCGGGTGGTCCGCGCCGACGGCAGGATCGCCGAGTTCACCGTCGACGACGTGGAGGTCGTGCGCCGCGACCGTTTCGACGCCGGGCGCGCCTACGGCACCCGGCAGCCGGGCCGCGCCGAACTCCGTCTGATCACCTGCGGCGGCACCTTCGACCGGGCGACCCGCAGCTATACGGCGAACGTGATCGTCTCGGCATATCTGACCGGAACCGGACCCTGAGCCGCCGCCCCTACGGCGGAAGCGGCCCTTGAGGCGGCCGGCATACCGGGCCCGGTCGGCGGCCCGCTCCCCGGAAACCGCCGACCGGGCCGGTCCTCGACCGCGCGCGCACGGGCTGCGGGAGTAACCCGGCGACCGGCGCGGGAGGCTGCGGAGACCACGGTGGGTGAGGGACTGGCCGGGGGCTGGGGCCGTCCCCATGACTTTAGAACGGATGTGCGTCGCGGCCTAGAGGGCGTCGCGTCGGGGCCCGTCACCACTCAGCCACGCAACTCCCCATCGTCCAGGCTGCGTTGGACCACCGCCCGGGCCACCTCGTCCAGCGGCAGCCGACGGCGTCGCGCGTACTGCCGCAGGGCCCGGAACGCCTCGTCGACGTCGGTGTGCCAGCGCTCCGCCAGCATGCCCTTGGCCTGTTCGATGCGCACCCTGCTGGACAGCGCCCGCTGCAACTGCCCGCTGAGATCGCGGTACTGACGGAACGCCCGCTGATTCTGCAGCCCCACCGCCGCCGCGTCCGCCAGCGACTGCGCGAGCCGCAGCCCGTCCGCGCAGCCCTCGGACGGAGCCGTCCCGAAGACGTTGAGCGCGCCCAGCAGCGTCTCCCGGCGCCGCAGCGGCACCGCGAACGTCGCCGTCACGTCGTGACGCAGCGCCCGCTCGGTGAAGTCCGGCCAGCGGGCCTCGGCGTGCGCGTCCCGGACGGACACCGGCGCCACGGGCCGCCCCGTGCCGTAGCTGTCCAGGCAGGGCCCGCCCGCGCACTGGGCGCGCAGCAGGTCCAGGGCGACCTCCTGCTGCCGGCTGCTCGCGGCCAGCGACACGGTCTGCCCGCCGTCGATCAGCATGAACCCGGCCGCCCTGGCCGCCAGCAGCTCCACGCAGTGGTCGGCGACGCGTTGCAGGTACTGCGCGGGGTCGAAGCCGTCGGTGAGGCTGTCCGCGGCCTCCACCAGGGCCGCCGCCAGCCGGACCTCCCGGGTGGTGTGATGCATCGACGCGCCCTCCCCTTCCGGTTCCGGCCGACCGGCCTGGCGCGCACCTACCCACACCGGCCGTGCTGTAACGGCCAGTTGACGCCACGTGAGCGCCGGGGAGGCGCGGCCTCGTGGACGAGGCGGGTCGTATGCCACGATCGGGGGAAAACCGTGCACCCAAGGGGGAGTTGGATGTACGTCAGGAAGGTCGCCGTCGCCGCGCTGGCGGGTTCGGCACTGCTGCTCGCGGCATGCTCGGGGGAGGACGCCACGGACAACGGGAGCGACGACCCACGACCAGGGATCACCCAGCGGCCGAAGGACGCCGACCCGTTCTGGGTCGACCCGGACGGCACGGCCGCCCGTCAGGTCGCCGCGTACGAGAAGGCGGGCGACACCGCCGAGGCGGACCTGATCCGCAGGATCGCCGAGCAGCCGACCGGCACCTGGCTCGGCCCCGACGACCCGGAGGGGCAGGCCCGGCGCGTCACCGAGGCCGCCGACCGGGCGGGCCGCACCGCCGTGCTGGTCCTCTACGACATCCCGCACCGCGACTGCGGCCAGTACTCGCGGGGCGGCGCCCCCGACGGCGACGCCTACCGTGCCTGGATCGCCGCCGTCGCCCGGGGCATCGCCGACCGCCCGGCCCTGATCGTCCTCGAACCCGACGCCGTCCTCCACCTGGCCGACGGCTGCACCCCCGCCGGGCACCATGCGGAACGCTACGACCTGCTCTCCGGCGCGGTCACCACCCTGACGTCCCTGAAGGGCACCAAGGTGTACGTCGACGCGGGCAACGCGGGCTGGGCCGACCCGGAGCAGCTCCGGGAGCCGCTGCGCCGCGCGGGCCTCGACCGGGCCGACGGCTTCGCGGTGAACGTCTCCAACTTCTATACGACCGCGGACTCCCTGGCGTACGCCCGGCAGCTCTCGGCGCGGACGGGCGGCAAGCACTTCGTGATCGACACCAGCCGCAACGGCAACGGCCCCTACGAGCAGGGCGCCCCCACGGAACGCTGGTGCAACCCGCCGGGGCGGGCCCTGGGGGATCCCCCGACGACACGGACGGGGGATCCCCTGGCGGACGCCTACCTGTGGATCAAGCGGCCCGGCGAGTCGGACGGCGAGTGCAAGGGCGGCCCGAAGGCGGGTGCCTGGTGGCCGGAGTACGCACTCCGACTGGCGCGGGCTACCACCCCCTAGGGGCGCGGGGAACTGCGCGACCGGCCCCCCACGCACCCCCACCCGCCCCCACCGCCGGCGGTCACGGCACCCGCACCCACCGCGCCACGCTCGGCACCCCCTTCGCGTCGTCGACGAACAGCATGTACCAGCCCGACGGCACCAGATTCCGGTTCCCCGGCACGGTGACCGTCACCTTGTTCCCGGCGGTCGTGAACCCCAGCGCGATCGACCGCTGATCCACGTCCGTGACATGCGTGGACGCGCTGGGCCGGATCAGCCGTACCTTCCTGATGGCCGCCGCGTCCGGGGAGGCGAACGTCCCCGAGAAGCCCCGGGCGATGGCCGCCGGCCCCCCGGACAGCTCAGGCCGGTGCCCCTGGAAGAGATACGGCGGCGAGTACACCTCGACGCGCTGCTCGAACGTCCCGGGTTTCGTGTTCGCCGCGTCCCCGAACAGGGGGTTCGAGCCGAAGAACATCACCCGCCCGTCCGGCAGCAGCAGCGACCCGGAGTGATAGTCGCGCCCCACCCGTGGATCGGCGACCCGGTCGAAGGAGTCGGTGTCGGGGTGGTAGATCCGGGCCTGGAGGATGTCGGAGTCGCCCCGCCCGCGGTAGTCCCGCGAGCCACCGGACACCAGCACGGTGTCGTCGGGCAGCACGGACGACTGCGGATACCGCGTCCCCTCCTCCAGGCTCGGCCCGTCCCGGAAGCGCGGCTCCTCGGCCTTGAGATCGACGATCCGCGTCCGCGCGCTCGACCTCGGCGACTCCCCGACCCCGCCGCCCCCGATCACCATGTACCGCTCGCTCTGCGCGGGCGGCAGCAGCACGGTCCCGGAGGTCTCCATCAGGTCCGGGTCGGTGAGCCCGGGCAGGGGCGTGAACACATTGGTGTCCACGTCCCACACCCCCGGCACCCGTCCCACGTCGTCCGGTCCGTAGCCCGCGTTGGACCCCGAGTAGAAGATCTTCCCGTTCTGCATGAGGAACAGCGCGGGATAGGTGGGGAACTGCCGGATCTTCTTGGTGTACGCCCAGGTCCTGGTCCTCGGGTCGAACACCTCGTTCTTGCCCGGCACCAGCTGCCCGATGTCGTCGAGCCCGGAGACGCTCAGCACCCTGCCGTCGCCCAGCGTGGTCAGGGTCGGATACCAGCGGGCCTCGTTCATCGGATCGACCGGGACGTACCTCTCGGCGACCGGATCGAACTCGTAGGCGTCCCGGATCCCCTGGAAGTCCTTCTTGTCGAGGGCGAGCTTCTGCGCGATGCCGTAGGTGTTGCGGGCGTCGACGCCGGTCAGCGCGGGGATGCGGTAGTTGTCCTGGGTCCCGGTCGCGTACCGCGCCCCCGACTTCTCCGCCTCGACGTAGATCCGGCCGAGGCCCGGGTCGTTGCGCAGGAACTTCCCGGTGCCCTTGTCGAACACCTTCGTCGCGCGCGGCACCAGCACCGGGTCCTTGGAGACGAAGGTCCTGCCGTTCTCCCGTCCGGTGAACCGGGTTCCGGCGGGCAGGGTGATCGGCTTGTCCGGGTTCTCGTTGTGGACGATCATCAGGCCGCCGGCCTTGGTGACGTCCCCCTTGAGCTTCTCGTAGCGCTGGGTGCCGCCCGCGATGAGCACGCTCCCGTCGGCGAGCTGGGTGTGCCCGGTGCAGAACAGGTCCTTGGGCGTGGGCACCTTGCTGACCGTGCCCCGCACCGGGTCCCACAGCCGGGTGTCGAACTGCTTCGCGTCGAAGTGCTCCTGGTCGTTGCCCGACCCGGCGACCATCAGCACCTTCCCGGTGTGCAGCAGCACCGCGTGGATGGTGTTCTGCCGGTAGCCCCGGGGGAACTCCACGGTCCGCCACTGCCCGTTGGCGGCCTTGTACTCCGGCCGGTCGATCGCGTACGCGTGGTAGCGCGCGGTGCCGAAGCGGTAGAGCCAGGGCCCGTTCGTCCCGGCCAGCGCGACGACGACCACCGTGGCGAGAGCGAACCTGCGGGCGCGCCGCTGTCCGGCGCCCCGCCTCACTGGGCGCCCGCCCGCGCGTGCGCCGGCTCCCGCGGATCGGAGGCGGGCTCGGGGCCGTGCGCGGTCTGCCGCGCCTCACGCGCCATCACCCGCCAGGCGACCACCGGCGAGGCGGTGATCACCAGCGCCAGCGACGCCCACACGATCATCGCGGGGTGGGCGTGTCCGCACACGAATCCGGCGACGATGGACGCCCCGAAGACCAGCACGAAGAACAGATGGACGCGGAAGGTGCCGAACAGCGTGTCCGGGCTGGCGGAGTCGCCCTTGGGCGTCACCACGAACCGGCTCTTGCGGCGCAGCACGGCGTCCAGCAGGGAGCGGGCGTACACCGGCGCCGACAGCGCCGACATCACCATGCCCGCGATCCCGCCGGACCCCTCCGGCTCGTGCGGGGAGACGTTGTGCCGCCGGTTCCACAGATACAGGCCGATCTGCAGCGCGGAGGCGTTGCCGTAGAGCATCAGCCACACGGCCGGGTCGATGTTCACGCCGGACGCGCCGAGCCCCAGGAACAGGGCGCAACTCAGTGCGGCGAGGATCCAGTTGAGGGCGGACAGCGGGTAGAACGCCATCATCAGCGTGTAGTTGAGGAGCCGTCCGGGCGGGAGCGTGAACAGGCCCTTGCCGTACTGCTTGAGGATCGTCTCGTACGTCCCGCGCGACCAGCGCAGCTGCTGGGTGAAGAAGTCCGTCCAGGCGGCCGGGCCCTCGCCGACGGCGAGGACGTCGGGTGTGTAGACGGACTTCCATCTCCGGCCGGTCGCCGGGTTCTTGGCGCGGTGCATCTCGAAGCCGGTCGCCATGTCCTCGGTGATGGAGTCGTACAGTCCGCCGATCTGCTTCAGCGCGGTGATCCGCACGGCGTTGGAGGTGCCGACGAACATCGGGGCGCCGTAGCGGTTGCCGGCGCGCTGGATCAGCGCGTGGAAGAGGAACTGCTGCGACTCGGCGGCCTTGGTGACGAACGTGTCGTAGTTGCCGTAGACCTGGGGCCCGATGACGAAGCCGACGTCCGGGTCGCGGAACCAGCCCAGCATCCGCTCCAGGTAGTTGGGCAGCGGCACATGGTCGGTGTCGACGGAGGCGAAGTAGTCGTAGGCGTCGCCGTGCGCCTCCAGCCAGGCGTTGTAGTTGCCGTGCTTGGTTCTCGCGCGGTACGGGCCCGAGGGCCGGTTCCAGCGCTCGACGCCCTTGCGGGAGAAGTGGTGCACGCCGAGGCGCGCGCAGACCTCCTTCACCTCCGGGTCGTCGCCCTCGTCGAGCAGCCACACGTGCAGCAGGCCCCGGTGCCGCACCCGGACCGCCGCCCGGAGGGTGCGCGTCACCATCTCCAGGGGTTCCTTGCCGGGGACGTAGGTGGTGAGGAAGGCGACCCGGGTGCCGGTCTCGGGCACCACCGGGACCGGGTCACGGGCGACGAGGGTCGCGTGGGCGTTCGACAGGACGTTCAGACAGCGGAAGAACTCGATCAGACCGATCGAGACGAGCATGACCACGTCCAGCGCCGGCAGGAAGCCGTGGGCCGGGTGATCGCGGTGTGTCCAGTGGGCCGGCCGCAGCAGCCACACCAGCAGCACCAGGGAGAACAGCGGTGCCGCACCCAGCATGAGCGCGACACGGATCCGGTGCGGCTCCTGGGCCAGCAGTGAGCGGTAGCGCACCCGGTACGGCTGTCCGGGCGGGCCGGTGTCGGGTTCGGTCAGCGGGCCCGCGAGCCGGCTGTAGTGCTCGTAGTCATAGGTCGGCAGTGACCTCCTGAGACGACGGAACATGATCGTTGCGACGGACTGGTGCGTAGGCACCGTCATGTGTCATCCCCCCACACACGCGCACATCGCGCGTGTCTGTGATCCCCCCAACTGCCGCGAATCCGCAGCATCTTGAGAAAGAGGGTTCTATGCCCCCGAGCTTGATCGCAAGGTGCGCAACGCGCTGTTTACCCCTCATAAGGGGTCATTGTGGAGCGTGTGGGGATCATGTGTACCTTGTGGACCCTGTGTGGGCGGACACGCAGAAAGTGGGCATACAGAAAAGCCCCCCGCTCTCGCGGAGGGCTTTCCTCGTCTGTGCGCCGCCAGGGACTCGAACCCCGGACCCGCTGATTAAGAGTCAGCTGCTCTAACCAACTGAGCTAGCGGCGCCTGCTGACATCGTTAACTCTACATGACCTCGAACGGTGCTCCCGACCACCCCTCGGCCGCGGCTGCCCCGTGTACATCATTCGGACCGTCAGCATGCGCGCCGGATGGACAGTTGAGAAACTGCCCGATGTGGATAAGCGAGACATTTCGACCTGGAGTGTGAGGGGCATCTCATGGAGACTCCGGTATTCGAGGAGATCGATCCCGCCGGTGACTGCGACTGCCCCGGATGCGCGCTCCGGCGGCTGAACCCCGCGGCCGCCCGCCCGACCGCCGCCCACCGGACCGTCGTCGTCGCGGCGGCCGCCTCCGCCGCCCTCGCCGCCGGCCACGCGGTCCCCGCCCTCGCCGCCCCGCAGGCACCCGGCCGACCGGGCGTTCCCGCAGGTGACGAGCCCGCGACCCCGCAGGGCGGCAAGGCCCCGCTGCACGGCCCCGGCGGCCAAGCGGCCACCCCGGCCCCGTCCAGGACGCCCGCCACCACCCGCGCCGACATCATCCGGCGGGCCAAGACCTGGGTCACGGCGAAGGTGCCGTACAGCATGTACTCCTACTGGTCCGACGGCTACCGGCAGGACTGCTCGGGCTTCGTCTCGATGGCCTGGGGCCTGCCCGGGAACGAGTGGACCGGCAGCCTCGGCCAGTACGGCACCCGGATCTCCAAGGAGGACCTCCAGCCCGGCGACATCCTGCTCTTCCACAACCCGGCCGACCCCCAGGACGGCAGCCACGTCGTGATCTTCGGCGGCTGGACGGACTACACGCACAGCTACTACACGGCCTACGAGCAGACCCGCCCGTCCACCCGCCGCCAGGCCACGCCCTACGCCTACTGGAGCCACTCCGACCAGTACGTCCCCTACCGCTACCTGGGCGTCACCTCGGGGACGGCGGGTCCGGAGCCGGACGGGTCGGGCTCGGGCGAGCCGGGCGGGGCAGGCTCCGGCGATCCCGGCGGCGCAACGGGTGGCGAGCCGGGCGGGGCGGGCTCCGGGACCGCGGGCGGCAAGGACCCCGGCGACGCGGGCGGCAAGGGCGCCGGGGAGGTGCCGACGCCGTACCCCGGGCGGGCGTACTTCGGGACCGGCGCGAACAACAAGTACGTCACCGAGCTGGGCCGGATGCTCGCGGCGCGCGGCGCGCAACGCTTCTACGCCGTGGGCCCGGGCCCCCGCTGGACCGACGCCGACCGCCGGGCCACTCAGGCGTTCCAGCAGGCCCAGGGCTGGAGCGGCGCCGACGCCGACGGGCTGCCCGGCCCGCAGACCTGGGCGCTGCTCGTCACCGGGCAGGGCCGGGACATCGTCACCGGGACACCGGGACCGCCCGCCCCGGCCGCGCGCGTCCCGGCGTACCCCGGCCGCGCGATGTTCAGGCCCGGCGCGAACAACCCCTACGTCACCCGGCTGGGGGAGCAGCTGGTGAAGAAGGGGTACGGCCGGTTCTACACCTCGGGTCCGGGGCCGCGCTGGGGAGCGGCGGACCGGCGTGCCGTCGAGGCGTTCCAGCGCGCGCAGGGCTGGCGCGGCACGGCCGCGGACGGCTACCCGGGCCCGGAGACCTGGCGCCGCCTCTACTCCTGACCGACTTCCCCTCGGGACCAACCGTTTGTGACGCATCTGGCGCGGAGGCTGGAGGCAGCATGACCAGTACGACCACCGCACGCACCCCCGAACCCGACGAGGGCCAGGCCCGGCCCGCCCGGCTCATCCAGAACGAGGTGACCACCGAGATCCCCGTCCATCTGCTGTTCCGCGACGACCCCGACCCGCAGCCGGTGCCGGCCGCGCCCGCCGTGGTGGCCCGCCGCGAGGGCACCGGCGAACAGCCGCGCACCCCCGGCGCCTCCGCCTCCCCCGGCCTGCGCCGCCCGGCCGCCGCCCGGCCCCGCCCGCTCGCCCAGGTCGACCCCGCGCTCGTCGAGCGGCGCGGACGGGTGCTGCCCGGCGCGGTGGGCGTGCTCGCCGGGGTCTGCGGCGCGGCCGGCTGCGCGGCCACCTCGTGGTGGGCCGGGGTGCTGCCGCCGCTCGCGGAGGAGGCGCTGCGGCTGCCGGTGTACGCCGGCGCGGGGCTCGGTCCGGCGCAGTGGGCGGCGTACGCGGGCGCGGGCGCGCTCGGGCTGTTCGGCTTCGGCGGTCTGGCGCGCGGGCGCACCGGGCGGGCCTGGGTGCTCGGCCTGTTCGGCCGCTACCGGGGGACCGTCCGGCGCACCGGCCTGCTCTGGGTGAACCCACTGCTGCTGCGCCGCCGGGTGGACGTGCGGCTGCGGCACTGGCGCAGCGAGCCGATGCCGGCCGCCGACGGCAACGGGGTCGCGCTGCGGGTGGTCGTGCTGGTGGTGTGGCGGGTGCGGGACACCGCGCGGGCCACGCTCGGCGTCGAGGACCACGAGACGTATCTGCGCGAGTGCGTCGAGGCCGCGCTGGCCCGGGTGCCGGTGGACATGCCGGGCGCGGGGCGCGGGCCGGCCGAGGCGGCGGGGGAGGCGCTGACCCGGCTGGTGGCGCGGGAGGCGGGCGCGGTGGGCCTTGAGGTGTACTCGGTCCAGCCGGTGCGCTGCGAGTACGCCCCGGAGGTGGCCGCCGCGATGCACCGCCGCCGGATCGCCGCGCTGGACGCCCAGCAGCGGGCGAGCATGCTCACGTCGGTGGTGGACTCGGTGGAGGACACGGTGACCCGGCTGACCGTGCGGGGCCTGGTGGAGCTGGACGACTACGAGCGCAAGGCCCTGGTGAAGGACCTGACGGTGGCGTTCTGCGCGGGACGCGGCGAACAGACGCCCTGATACCCGGAATCACCCCGGGGATTGGTATGGACATGTTCAAGTAACGCCCATACTCTCAGACTTGGTCTAGACCTGCACGCCTCATGGAACTCCCCATGAACTCCCCACGTTCTCCAGGAGCGGCAGCATGCGCACACGGACCAAGCTGTACGCGGCCGTGCTGGGGCTCACCACCGCGGGAGCACTCGCGCTCTCCTCCGGTGGTGCCAGCGGCCACGGCTACACCGATCTGCCCATCAGCCGGCAGAAGCTCTGCCAGAACGGCACGGTCACCAACTGCGGCGACATCCAATGGGAGCCGCAGAGCGTCGAGGGCCCCAAGGGCTTCCCGGCGGCCGGACCGGCGGACGGCCAGCTCTGCAACGGCGGTCTGAGCCGGTTCGCCCAGCTCAGCTCGCCCCGCACCCCGTCCGGCGGAGCCTGGCCCACCACCCGGGTGACGGGCGGTCAGAGCTACACCTTCCGCTGGCAGTTCACCGCCATGCACGCCACGACCGACTTCAAGTACTACGTCACCAAGCCGGGCTGGAACCAGAACCACAACCTGGCCCGCTCCGACCTCAACCTCACCCCGTTCCTGACCGTCCCCTACGGCGGCCAGCGCCCCCCGTCCACCCTCTCCCACAGCGGCACCCTGCCGTCCGGCCTGAGCGGTCACCATGTGATCCTCGCGGTCTGGACGATCGCCGACACGGGCAACGCGTTCTACGCCTGCTCCGACGTCACCTTCTGATTCTCTGAGCCTTGCTTGAGCCGGGCCGACTCTCCCCCGGGGTAGGTTCCCTCCACGCGGTCATGACCATGACGGCGCTGAGGAGCAGTACCTGACCTCGGGGGAAGCACCGTGGAACTCTTCTTCTATCTCGTACCGGGCCTCATCCTGGCCCTGGTCCTGTTCGCCGCGTACCGCCTGCTGCGCCGGGCGATGCGGATCCGCCGGGCCTGGAACAGCGGGCTGACGGCCGAGGCACGCTGTCTGCGGGTGTACACGACGACCCACGGCGGAGGCGGCGACACCTCGGTGCGCACCACGCTGCACCACGTCTACGAGTTCACCGCCCGCGACGGCCGTACCGTCCGCTTCGAGGAGGAGGACGGTTCGGGGACGGTCCTGGAGGGCGACTTCGTCACCGTGTACTACGCCGAGGGCGCCACCGTCGTCGCCACGGCCAAGGCCCCGCGCCGGACCGTGCTCGCCGCGTCCACGATCGGTGTGCTGGCGTTCCTCGGGGCGGTCGCGGGCTTCTGCGTCGCCTTCATGGTCCTGTCCAGCCAGATGTCGGACGAGTTCGGCTTCGGCGTGGACGACACGACCCATACGGTCGTCGTGGACGGCGCGACGACGACCCCGTGACGACCCTCCCTATCTGAGGGCTCGTCAGCTACCGTGCGCTGCCATGGAGTCCATGGAGTCCAAGGAGTCCAGGGCGCGCACGGTCGCGGAGCTCGTCGCGGGGCGGTGGGGCGACCATCGGCCCGGCCTGTGGTTCGAGGAGCGGACGCTCACCCATCACGAGGTGGCGGCGGGCGCGGCGGCCCGGGCGGCGCTGCTGACCGATCTGCTCCCGCCGGGCGGCGCCAACATCGGCGTACTCCTCGACAACACCCCTGAATATCCGCTGTGGTTGAGCGCGGCGGCCCTCGCCCGCACCGCCGTCGCCGGCATCAACCCCACCCGCCGCGGCCCCGAACTGGCCCGGGACATCCTGCACACCGAGTGCCGGCTCCTGATCACCGAGCCCGCCCACCTGCCCCTTCTGCGGGGCCTCGACCTGCCCGGCGTACGGCTCCTGATCACCGGCACCCCGGAGTACGACGCCTTGCTCGCCCCGTACGCCGACGCCCGCCCCGACGCCTCCCGGGCCACCCCGAGCGATCGCCTCCTCCTCTGCTTCACCTCCGGCTCGACCGGCGCCCCGAAGGCCGCGATCTGCTCCCAGGGCCGGCTGGCGGCGGCCGGGCGTTCACTCGCCGACCAGTTCGCTGTCGGCGCCGACGACGTGCACTACATCTGCATGCCGATGTTCCACGGCAACGCGGTGATCGCCGACTGGGCGCCCGCGCTCGCGGCCGGGGCGGGCGTCGCGCTGCGGCGGCGGTTCTCGGCGTCGGGGTTCCTGGGGGACGTGCGCCGGTACGGGGCGACGTACTTCACGTACGTGGGCCGGGCCATCCAGTACGTCCTGGCCACCGAGGAACGGGACGACGACCGGGACAACCCGCTCCGGATGGGCTTCGGCACCGAGGCGGGGGCGGTGGACGCGGCGGCGTTCGAGCGGCGGTTCGGGGTGCGGCTGGTGGAGGGGTACGGGTCCTCGGAGGGCGGGGCGG
This sequence comes from Streptomyces sp. NPDC032126, assembly GCF_055580085.1. Taxonomy (NCBI): domain Bacteria; kingdom Bacillati; phylum Actinomycetota; class Actinomycetes; order Kitasatosporales; family Streptomycetaceae; genus Streptomyces; species Streptomyces sp. NPDC032126. The sequence goes on along the minus strand of NZ_JBVIMA010000011.1, from coordinate 96,608 downwards.
CGGTGCAGTGGTCGCCGGGGACGCCGGCCGGGGCGGTGGGGCGGGCGGGGCCCGGTCTCGTCGTCCTCGACCCCGAGACGCGGACCGAGTGCCCGGCGGCGGTGTTCGACGCGGCGGGGCGGCTGCTCAACGGGGACGAGGCGATAGGGGAGCTGGTCAACACGGCCCCGAACCCCTTCGAGGGCTACTGGCGCAACCCGGAGGCGGAGCGGGAGCGGCGGCGGAACGGCTGGTACTGGACCGGCGACCTCTTCTGCCGGGACGCGGACGGGTTCCTGTACTTCGCGGGCCGCGCGGACGACCGCATCCGGGTCGATGGGGAGAACCTTGCCGCCGCGATGATCGAGAACATCCTCGCCCGGTACGCGGGGGCCGACGCCGTCGCCGTCTACGCCGTGCCGGACCCGGTGACCGGGGACCAGGTGATGGCGGCGCTGGCGGGGACCTTCGAGGCGTCGGGCTTCGCGGCCTTCCTGGCGGCCCAGCCCGACCTCGGCACGAAGATGGCGCCCCGTTTCGTGCGGGTCGTGGAACGGATGCCGGTGACGGCCACGAACAAGATCCACCGAGCGCGGCTGAGGCGAGAGGGCCTCGGCTGCCCGGACCCGGTGTGGTGGCGTCCCCCGGGCGAGACGGCGTACCGCCCCCTGACCCAGGACGACCTGCACAACATAGAAGGACCCCTCGCTCCCACGAGAGGCCCTTCTGAAGTGCGCCGCCAGGGACTCGAACCCCGGACCCGCTGATTAAGAGTCAGCTGCTCTAACCAACTGAGCTAGCGGCGCAGACTCCCGCCGACCGCTCGATTTTCTCTCTCGCGGCTGGCGACAGAGAAAATACTACCTGGCCCGAAGGGGTGCTCCTGACCACCCTCCGGGCCCGCCCATCCGTTCCTAGATCGCCAGGCTCAGCAGTACCGGGGTCGCGTTGCGGTTGAGGGTGTCGGCGGCCTGGCGGAGGCGGTGGGCGTGTTCGACCGGCATGGACAGGGCGAGGCAGCCCACCGTGGAGCCCGCGGTGATCGGGACGGCCGCGCAGACCGTGCCGATCGCGTACTCCTGGAGGTCCAGCACCGGCACCGTGGGCGGCTGCGCCTCCAGGCGGGAGAGCAGCAGCTTGTCGCTGGTGATCGTGCGCGAGGTGAGGCGGGCCATCTTGTGGCGGGAGAGATGGTCACGGCGGCCGTTGTGGTCGAGCTGGCCCAGCAGGCTCTTGCCGACCGCGTGGGCGTGGGCCGAGAAGCGGAAGTCCACCCACTCGTTGACCGGGGGCGTGTCCGGCCCGTCCGCGTACTGGGTGATCCGCACCTCGCCGTCGACGTACCGGCTGATGTACACGGCGGCGCCGACGGAGTCCCGCAGCCGGGCCAGGGTCCGCTGGAGCTGCTCGCGCAGCGCCTCCTCGCGGTGGTGCGCGGAGCCCAGGCGGGCGAGCGCGGCGCCGGTCACATAGGCGCCGTCGATGACCTGTTCGACGAATCCCTCGCGGCGCAGCATCCGCAGAAGCGCGGTCAGTCGCTCCGCCCCGAAGCCGGTCTGGCGGGCCAGCTCGGCGTCGGTGATTCCGGTGGAGTGCCGTGCCACGATTTCCAGCACGCGCAGGGCGTCCTGGGCCGAGTGGTACGGTGCGGTCGGCTCGTGCATCAGCGCCACGGTTGTCCCCCTGCGGTCGCTTTCTGGCCGTGATCCGGGCAGCGAATCACCTCCACGATAACGGCCAAGGGTGCTGGATGGAGGGGGTGTTGACGAGAATCTCGTCCGGTTTCGGCGCCCTCATCTGCGGTCCTGATCCCCTGGCATATGACCGGGGCAGGACCCATCCCCGAGACCTGCGTGTTCACCCGTACACACCCCGTAGTCATCGCACGCCGTCACAGGACGGCGCCGAGAAATTCCCGGGTCCGCTCCTCCTCGGGGTCGCCGAAGATCTTCTCCGGCGGGCCGGATTCCACCACCCGGCCGGCGTCGAACATCAGCACCTGGTCGGAGATGTCCCGGGCGAAACTCATCTCGTGGGTCACGCAGAGCATCGTGATGTCGGTGGTGGTGGCGATGTCCCTGAGCAGGTCGAGGACGCCCGCGACCAGCTCCGGGTCCAGCGCGGAGGTCACCTCGTCCAGCAGCAGCACCTTCGGCCGCATCGCCAGCGCCCGCGCGATCGCCACCCGCTGCTGCTGACCGCCGGACAGCTGCGAGGGCCGTACCTCGCACTTGTCGGACAGGCCCACCAGCTCCAGCAGCTCCCGGGCCCGCGCCTCGGCCTCCTCCTTCGACAGCCCCAGCACGGTGGTCGGGGCCTCGGTGAGGTTCCTGAGGACGTTCATGTGGGGGAAGAGGTTGAACTGCTGGAACACCATCCCGATGTTCCTGCGGACCTCCCGGCACTGCTTCTCCGCTGCCGGAAACAGCCGCTGCCCGTCCACGGTGATCGTGCCCGAGTCGGGCTTGGTCAGGGTCATCAGCATCCGCAGGATCGTCGTCTTGCCGGAGCCGGACGGCCCGATGAGGGTGACGTGGCTGCCCGCCTTCACGGACAGGTCCAGCCGGTCGAGCACGGTGTGCCCGCCGAACCGCTTGGTGACCTTGCTGATCTCAACGGACAAGGCGTCGCTCCAGGGTGCGCAGAAGAAGGGAGGCGAGATACGACACGACGACGAAGGCCACGCCGATCACCGTGACGGGCTCGGTGAACTGGAAGCGCTCCTGCGAGAAGAGCCGCGCCCGGCCGAGCATCTCCAGCACGGTGATCGCCATCAGCAGCGGCGTGTCCTTGAGCATCGCGATGACGTAGTTGCCGAGCGCCGGCACGACCCGGCGGACCGCCTGCGGAAGGATCACCACCCGCCACGTCCTGGCCCCGGGCAGGCTCAGCGCCGTCGCCGCCTCCCACTGACCGGCGGGCACCGCCTCGATACCGGCCCGGTAGACCTGCATCGTGTACGTCGAGTAGTGCAGCCCGATCGCGAGGACGCCGGTGGCCAGGGCGGACAGGGTCAGCCCCCACTCGGGCAGCACGTAGAAGAGGAAGAACAGCTGCACCAGCAGCGGCGTGTCGCGGACGAACTCCGTCGCGATCCCGACCGGCCACCGCACCCACCGGGTGGGCGCGCGCATCGCCAGCGCCCAGACGAGGCCGAGACCGAAGGAGATCAGCGAGCCGAGGGCGAGGACCTGGAGGGTGACGAGGAGCCCGTCCCAGAAGTACGGCATGAAGTCCCGGACGGCCGACCAGTCCCAGTTCATCGGACACCCGCCTTCAGCCGGTGCTCCAGGGCCCGCATCAGCCGGGTGAGCACGAAGGCGATCGCGAAGTAGATGAGCAGGACGTACGTGTAGATGTGCGCGCTCTCCTGGAGCGCGAGGCGCACCAGGTTGCCGCTGAACGCCAGATCGCCCATGCCCATGACCGACACCAGCGCGGTGCCCTTGAGCAGCTCGATCAGCAGGTTGGAGAAGGGCGGGACCATCTCCGGCACCGCCTGCGGCAGCAGGATCCGGCGCAGCCGCTGGGCGGGGGTGAAGCCGAGGGCGATCGCGCCCTCGCGCTGGGCCGGGTCCACGGCGTTCAGCGCGCCCCGCACGATCTCCGCGCCGTACGCGCCGTACGTCAGGCCGAGCGCGAGCGTGCCCGCCCACAGCGGGACCAGCTGCCAGCCGAAGGCGGGCGGCAGCACGAAGAACACCCAGAAGATCATCACCAGCGCGGAGGTGCCGCGGAACACCTCGGTGTAGAAGCCCGCGAGGAAGCGGACCGGCCGGCGGCGGTGGGTGCGCGCGACGCCGACGGCGAAGGCGACGGCCGCCGCCAGCAGCGAGCTGAGGAAGAGCAGCTGGAGGGTGGTCCACAGGCCGTTGAGCACGAGTTCCCACAGTCCGGGGGTCATCCGGCGCACAGCTCCTTCGCGGTGAGGTCGGTCATCTCGGCCTGGGTGAAGCCGAACGGCCGCAGGATGCGCGGGAGTTCGCCGCTGCGCTTGAGCCGGTGCAGCTCGGCGTTGAAGGCGTCCCGGAGGGTGGTCTCGGTCCGGCGGAACGCGAAGGCGCCGCCGTCGATGTGCGGCCGGCCCTTCACGAGCGGCGCGAAGGGCCGGGTGGCCTCGGCCTTGCGGGACTTCTTGACGACCTGGCGGGCGGTGACGGCCGTGGCGGCGAACACGTCGACGCGCCCGGCCTCGACGGCGTTCAGCCCGGCGACCTGGTCCGGGACGACGAGGATGTCGCTCTCCGCGTACCCGGCCTCCACGGCGTACTGCATCTGGGCGTAGCCGGTGCCGGTGGCGAAGCGCGCCTTCTTCCGTACGACGTCCTGGTAGGAGCGCAGCCCCTTGGGGTTGCCCTTGCGGACGATGAAGGAGTCCAGCATCTGGTAATCGGGGTCGGCGAAGATCACCTGTTCGCAGCGCTCGGGGTTGACGTACATCCCGGCGGCCACGACGTCGAACTGCTGGGACTTCAGCCCGGGTATCAGCGAGCCGAACTCGGTGGGCACGGGCTGCACCCGGTCCACCCCGAGCCGATTGAAGATCACCCGGGCGAGCTCGGGCGCCTCGCCGGTCAGCTCGCCGTCGCGGTCGATGTATCCGAAGGGGATCTCACCGGCGATCCCGAGCCGTACGACGCCCTGGGCGCGCAGCCGGTCGAGCAGGTCGCCCCCGTCGGTCGTGGACGCGGTGGCCACGCGCGAGCAGCCGGCGGCCCCCAGCGCGCCGGCCGCCGCGACCCCCGCGAGCAGCGAACGGCGAGTGGGCGCCGGGAGTTGGCGCCCCGTGTGGGGGACGGGTCCGCTCGGTCGGTTCGGTGCGTTCGGTTCGGCCATGGCGGCGCGGCTACCCGGGTCCCCGTGGGATATGCGAGGGGAAATGGGCGAGGGTGGTGTGGCTTCAGTGACCGGGGACGTAGCCGCGGCGCTTGTCCACCACGTTCACCAAGGGCCGCCCGGCCGCCCATCGTTCGAACATGTCCACGAACTGGGTGGACAGTTCGTCGTGCCGTCCCACGATGTTTCCGCCCATGTGCGGGGAGATGAGCAGATCGGGGACGTTCCACAGGGGGCTGTCGGCGGCGAGCGGCTCCTGGCCGACGACGTCCACGGCCGCTCCGGCGATCCACCGCCGGGCCAGCGCCCGCGCGAGGGCGTCCTCGTCGACGAGTTCCGCCCGGCCGACGTTGAGGAAGCGCGCCGAGGGCAGCATCACGCCGAAGCGGCGGAGGTCGAACATGCCGTGGGTGACATCGGTGAGCGGGGCTGCGGCGATCACCCAGTCGGCGCGCGCCAGCAGCCGGTCGAGGTCGCCGGGGCCGTGGATGCCGGTCCGCGGGACGCGTCCGACCAGGGCGACCGTCACCCCGAGGGCCTTCAGGGTCCGGGTGACGGCCCGTCCGACCGGCCCCGACCCGACGACGACCGCGCGCGTCCCGGCGACCCGCCCCGCCTCCCGGGGCCGCCACTCCCGCCTCCGCTGCGCCTCCCAGGTGCGCGGCAGGTCCTTGGCGAGGGCGAGGACGAGTGCGGCGACGTACTCGGCGACGGGCTGTTCGAAGAGGCCGCGCGCGGTGGTGACGACGGTGTCGGAGGCGACGAGTGCGGGGCACAGCAGATGGTCGGCGCGCGGTCCCGCGCTGTGCACCCACCGGGGCCGGGCGGCCCGCCCGTCATCGGCCCACGCGTCCCGTACGGCGGCACCGGCTCGGTCGCCGTCGGCGTCCCAGACGAGCAGGACGTCGGCGTCGGGCAGCCGCGCGGCCAGCCCGGAGGCGTCCGTGCGCACCACCCGGACCCGCCCGGTGAGCCGTCCCAGCCGGGGCGGAGGGTCGGCGTCGAGGACGAGAAGCGTCGGCAGGGTCATGGAGGGTTCACGCTGGCAGCGGGCGGCACCCGGCGTCAACAGCAAGGACTCGGCCGACCGGGTGGACGGTGTGGGGACGGCGGCGCGCACGGGGTACCCGGCCGTTGGGGGAGTTGACGCCAGCGCCCCCGTACCGCCCCCGTACAGGAAGGCCGGCCATGACCGCACTCGGACTCCTCCACCCGGGCCACTCGGCCGAGGACGACTACCCCCGTATCGAGCAGCTCCTGGGCAGTGACGTCCGGATCGACGTGGTCCACGCGGACGCGGACCCGGGGGAGAAGGACCCGATCCGCCGACTGGGCCCGCCGGAGGTCCTCGCCGGGCTCGGCGAGCAACTGCGTCTCGCGGGCGCGGAGGCGGTCGTCTGGGCGTCGACGAGCGGCAGCTTCGCCTACGGCTGGGAGGGTGCCCAGCAGCAGATCGGCACCCTGGCCCGGGCCTCGGGTATGCCGGCCTCGTCGACGTCGTTCGCCTTCGTGCACGCCCTGCGGGAACTGGACGTGCGCCGGGTGGCGGTCGCGGCCCCGTACGACGAGGAGCGGGCCGTCGCCTTCGCCGGTTTCCTCCGCGACGGTGGGGCGAACGTGCTCTCCGTCCGCGCGACGGACGGGCGTCCCGAGGGCGAGCCGGCCCTCCTCGCCCTGGCGCGGGCGGCCGACCACCCGGATGCCCAGGCGCTGGTGATCCCCGGCACGTTCCTGCGCACGGCGGCCCATGTCCCCGCCCTGGAGGCGGCCCTCGCCAAGCCGGTCCTGACCGCCACTCAGGCCACCGTCTGGGAGGCCCTGCGCCTCACCGACCGCCGCGTCAACGCCCCGAACCTCGGCGCCCTCTTCACCCGCGAACCGATCGTGCAGGTGTGAGCGGGAATAACCGGGGACAGTCCCCTGTTACCGCACCGGTGTCAGGATTCCTGTGATCGGGAGGTATGCGGTGGGTGAGATCCGTGGGGTCGTGCGGGGGAGCGCGGCGGTTCCGCTGTCCGTGCTGGACCTGGTGACCGTGGGCGCCGGGCGGACCGCCACCGACGCGCTGCGGACCAGCGTGGACCTGGCCCGGCTCACCGAGGCCCGGGGATTCCACCGGTACTGGGTCGCCGAGCACCACTCGATGCCCGGCGTGGCCTCCTCCTCGCCCGCGGTGATCCTCGCGCACCTCGCCGCCCACACCGACCGCATCCGCCTCGGCTCGGGCGGCGTCATGCTGCCCAACCACGCCCCCCTCGTCATCGCCGAGCAGTTCGGCACCCTGGAGGCGCTCGCGCCGGGCCGGATCGACCTCGGCCTCGGCCGCGCCCCCGGCACCGACGGCGCCACCGCCGCCGCCCTGCGCCGCACCGACACCCTCCACGAGGGCGCCGACGACTTCCCCGAGCAACTCGCCGAGCTGACCCGCTTCCTCGACGACGACTTCCCCGACGGGCACCCCTACCGGCGCATCCACGCCGTCCCGGGCCCCGTCCAGGCCACCACGCCCGGCGGCGTCCAGTCCCGTCACCGGCCGCCCGTCTGGCTCCTCGGCTCCTCCGGCTTCAGCGCCCGCCTCGCCGGCCTGCTCGGCCTTCCCTTCGCCTTCGCGCACCACTTCTCCGCGCAGAACACCGTCCCCGCCCTCGACCTCTACCGGGAGTCCTTCCGGCCCTCCGAGGTGCTGGACGAGCCGTACGCGCTCATCGGCGTCTCCGTCCTCGCGGCGGACGACGAGCGGGAGGCCCGCCGCCAGGTGCTCGCCACCGGCCTGAACATGGTCCGCCTGCGCACCGGACGCCCCGGGCTCTTCCCCTCCCCGGAGGAGGCCGAGGCGCACCGATTCAGCGAGCTGGAGCGGGAGTTCGTCGACTCCTGGACCGCCAACATCGTCCACGGGACCGCCGACGAGGTCCGCACCGGCCTCGACGAACTCCACAAGCGCACCGGCGCCGACGAGTTGATGCTCACCAGCCACGCCCACCGCGGCGAACTGCGCCTGCGTTCCTACGAACTCGTCGCCGACGCCTACGGGTTGCCCACCACGTGACTCAGGTGCACGCCTCGCTGTAGCGCAGCTCGGAGATACGATCCGGCGGCACCGGCCGGGAGTACAGCCACCCCTGTCCGGTGTCGCATCCGATGCGCCGCAGCCGGTCCGCCTGCGCCGCCGTCTCCACGCACTCGGCGGTGACCGTCAGTCCGAGCCGGTGCGCGAGGTCGATCATCGCCTCGACGATCACCTCGTCGGCCGGGTTCGGCGGCGCCGCCGTGTCGGCCCGCCCCTCGTACTGGAAGCCCCGGACGAAGGACCCGTCCAGCTTCAGCACCGACACCGGCAGCCGGGACAGATACGCGAGGTTCGAGTACCCGGTGCCGAAGTCGTCGATGGCGATCCGCACGCCCATGTCGCTGAGCGCCTGGAGGGCCTGGAGCGGCCGCCCCGCCGAGCCCATCACCGCCGACTCGGTCAGCTCCAGCTGGAGCAGCCCCGGCGCGAGCCCGGTCTCGGCGAGGATCTCCGCCACGTCGGCCACCAGGTCGGAGTCCCACACCTGACGCACCGCCACGTTCACGCTCACGAACAGCGGCGGCTCGTCCGGATGGTCCAACTGCCAGCGCCGGGCCTGCCGGCAGGCGGTGGCCAGCACCCAGCGGCCCAGCGGCACGATCGAGCCGTCCTCCTCGGCCAGCGCGACGAACCGATTCGGCGGCAGCAGTCCGAACCGCGGGTGGTCCCAGCGCACCAGCGCCTCCACCCCGTGCAGCCGCCCGTCGGCCATCCCCACCAGCGGCTGGTACTCCAGCACGAACTCCCCGCGCTCGATGGCCGGCCGCAGGGTGGACGCCAGCGCCTGGCGGGTCATCAAATGGGCGTTGCGTTCGGGGTCGAACAGCGTCCAGCGGGACTTGCCGTCCACCTTCGCCCAGTACAGCGTGGTGTCCGCGGCCTGCATCAGCCCGGTCGCCGTCGTCCCCGCCGCGTGCCGTTCGACGACCCCGATCGAGGCGGACAGCCCGAGCCGCTGCCCCGCGAGGTCGAACGGCGCCTGCAGCGCCCGCAGTACGGCCTCGGCCAGCTCCGAGAGCTGATCGGTGCCGGTGGAGTCCTCCACCAGCAGCGCGAACTCGTCGCCCCCGAGTCTCGCCACCAGCGGCACGCTCGGCCGGCCCTCCCCGGCCTCCCGCGCGCACGCCGTGAGCCGCTCCGCCACGGCGGCCAGCAGCCGGTCGCCGACCCGGTGGCCGAGGGTGTCGTTGACCACCTTGAAGCCGTCGAGGTCCAGGTAGCACAGCCCGATCCGCCCGGTGCCGCCGCCGTCGTAGGAGTCCGCCTCCAGCGCGGCCGTCAGCCGTTCGAAGAACAGTGTGCGGTTGGGCAGCCGGGTCACCGGGTCGTGGTTCTGCAGGTGCCGCAGCCGGGCCTGCAGATCGCGCCGGGCGCTGATGTCGGCGACCGACAGCAGTACCCCGGGCCCGCCGGAGCCCAGCGGCGAGACGGTCACCTGCGCCCACAGCGACCGGCCGTCGGGCCGCTTCAGCCGCCGCGAGCAGCGCACCCGCGCCTGCCGGCCGCGCAGCACCTCCCGATAGGCGTGCCAGGTACGGGCGTCGGAGGCGAGGTCCAGCAGATCGGCGGCCACCCGGCCGATCAGGTCGGCGGGTTCACCGCCGAGCAGCGCCCCGAGCGCGTCGTTGACGCTGACGACCAGTCCCGCGGGGTCGACGACGGCCATCCCGAGGGGCGCCGCCGCGAAGACGGAACGGTAGGTCAGGGGGTCGTCGGGTTCGGCGATCCGTGTGTCGAGGGCGTCCCCGGTACCAGGAGGCGCCATGCTGTCACTCTCTGTGACGGCTGACCCGTCGAGGTCTGCCGCGGGCGTCGGCCCTTCGGACGTTCCGCTCACCGCTCGCTCCCGCAGTGCACTCGATCTGTGTCCGTGCAGCAAAGTGTGCCGATCATAGGTGCTACCCCCGGAGTTGCGCAGCCACTGCCCAGTGTCCCCGACATGAGCACTCTTCTGACAGATCGTTTCTGCCCGTAGCTGGACGGGTTCTGCGGGCGCACGACCACTTGTGACGTTCCGTGAGTGGTCCGGGGGTGTCGACCGGTACGGAAGCGGGCGCCCCTCACTCGTCTGGGGCAGACAAACAGGGCGTAGTACGACGAAATCACTAAGGCTGGGTGCGGAGTCCCCTGAACCGCCCCGGAGGTCCCTGTGCCGCGTCCGCTCCCGCGACCCCGACTGCGCAGCACCGCGGCCGTGTTCACCACTCTCACCGCCCTCGCCGCCACCTCCCTCTTCGCCGGCCCCTCCGTCGCCGAACCCTTCTCGACCACCCCCTGCGCCCTGCCCCGCACCGGCGCCCACCACTCCGAGGGCCTGGACACCTGGAACGCCGACTACCGGCGCCCCACCCGCACCCTCGACGCGGTCATGGTCTTCCTGTCCTTCCCGGACTGGGCCCCGATGACCACCCCCGCCGAACTGGCGGCCGACCACTTTCCGGCCACCAGCAGCTACTTCCGCCAGGCGTCCTACGGCCGGTTCACCCTGCGCGCGCATCCGATGCGCCACTGGATCCGCATGCCGAAACCGGCCACCGCCTACGCCATACAGCGCGACTGGAACGCCGAACGCCGCGCCGCCTATCTGCACGACGCGCTCGCCGCCGCCGACAGCCAGGTCGACTTCTCCCGCTACGACATCGTCTACTTCGTCGCCGACCCGGACGCGCCCGGCGTCGACTCCGACGCCACCAAGGTGGTCAACCTCGACACCCCGCTGCGCGCCGACGGCACCGACATCCAGCGCGTCGTCACGGTGTTCGAGCAGCATCCGCCCGACCGGCTGGTCCTCGCCCACGAGACCGGCCATGTCTTCGACCTGCCCGACCTCTACCATCGCCCCGCCGACGGCAAGGGCGACTGGGACACCTACGTCGGCGACTGGGATCTGATGGGCAGCCAGTTCGGGCTGGCGCCGGATCTGTTCGCCTGGCACAAGTGGAAGCTGGGGTGGCTGGAACCGCGCCAGGTGGTGTGCGTACAGGGGGCCCGGCCGACCCGGCTGACCCTGGAACCCCTCGGGGCGGGCCCCGGCATCCCCGTCACCCGCGCCACCGGCTCACCCGCCTTCGGCCTCGGCAACGGCGTCAAGCTCGCGGTGGTGCGCACCGGGGCCGACAGCGCCCTCGCCTTCGAGGCGCGCGGCCCGGTGGGCAACGACCGGTCCGTGTGCCGCGCCGGCGTCCTCGTCTACCGCGTCCGCAGCGGCGCCGAGTCGGGCCGCGGCCCCATCGAGGTGATCGACGCCCACCCGCACACCGAGGCGTGCTGGGAGGACTCGGTCTACCCGCCCCTCGCCGACGCCCCGGTCGCCGCGGGCGAGAGCTTCACGGTGCCGGGGGAGGACGGCGGCCCGGGCGTCCGGGTGGACGTGGAGGGGCGGACGGCGTCGGGGGCGTGGACCGTACGGATCACGCCAGGGGTGTGACGCCTCCCCCGCGATCCATGGCCGGCCACGGCATACGAAAAGCCCCCCGCTTTCGCGAGGGGCTTTCCCGTCGGTGCGCCGCCAGGGACTCGAACCCCGGACCCGCTGATTAAGAGTCAGCTGCTCTAACCAACTGAGCTAGCGGCGCCTGCTGACGTCGTAGACCTTAGCATCCTGGTCCGGGGTGGGTGAAATCGATATCCGCACCGCCTCCCGGGCCGCCCGCACGGCCGCCCACAGCAGCACCTCCGGCCCCGGCAACCAGGGCTGACGCGTGTCCGGGGCGACCAGCCAGCGCGAGCCCGAGGGGTCGGTTCCGGCCACCGGCGGCACGGTCACCGCGTCCCCGGTGCCATGGCACAGCAGCGGCGGGACCGCCGCCGTACGACCGCTGCCGCCGTCCGTCGCGCCCCACTCCTCCCACGCCAGCAGCGACGGCAGCCGCTGGGCCGTGCCCGGCGCGGCGAACAGCAGCATCCGGCCGCGGAAGACGGCCACCGGGCCCGATCCGGCGCCCTCGTCCCACAGCCGGTCCAGCATGCGGCGGCCGAAGAGCGCCGGTGCGCTGACGACGTCGAAGACCGAGCCACAGGGCAGCACGACCGGGGCGTCGGGCTGCTCCCGCCAGTGGGCCAGGGTGCTGCGCGGGTACGTTCCGGCGGAGGCCAGCCAGAAGGCGCCGTCCGAGGTGATGCCCGCGACGTCGAGGGTCTCGTCCCATACGCTGCTCATGCCTGACAGATGTACCGGCAGTGAGCGCGCGAATCCTATGAGTTGCGAGAAGCCGGGACGCGCGGGCCGACGAGGGTCTATCGTGCCCGCCTGGCATATGCCGAGGTGCTGTGCGGGGAGCCGGACGGCGACGGGAGATACGGCTGGGGCGGCGGTGCCGGCGGTGTCAGACCGGTTCGACGGGGTTCTGTCCGTCGCCGCCGCGCAGCAGGTCGCGGCCGAACTCGACCATCTTCTTGGCGTAGTCCTCCGTCCACTCCGCCCGCTCGGCGATGTCCGCCGGGGTCAGCCGGTCGAAGCGGCGGGGGTCGGCGAGCTGGGCGGCCGCGATGGCCTGGAACTCCACCGCCCGGTCGGCCGCCGCGCGGAAGGCCAGCGTCAGCTCCGTCGCGCGGGCCAGCAGGGCCCGGGGGTCGTCGATGGACTCCAGGTCGAAGAAGTGCTCCGGATCGCCGGCGGCCTCCGCGGGCTCGAAGAGCAGGGGCGCGGGGCGTAGCCGCGGTTCGGTGCGACGCGGCGTGGGCTCCGCCATGTCTTCTCCTCCTGATAGGTCGGCACGGTCCAGGCCGTCCACCCGAACCACCTTCCATTGTCCCGCGCCCCGCAAGGGGACCTACGAACGGCCCCAAGCCCCGAGGCCCGACGGGATGCTCCCCCCACCCCACCCACCGCACACGCCGCCCCCGCCGGGGCGACCCTCAGGGCCGCCAGCTCACCCGGTGTTCCTCCAGGTGGGCGAGTACCGCGTGGTTCGCCTCCCAGCCGTCGGGGAACTTCACGAGGGTGCCCAGCTGGACCGGTTCTGTTGACGGGTAGTCGTCCAGGAGGTCGGTCACGCCCGCGCGGCACACCACGATGCACGCGTGGCGGTGGCGTGAGGCGAGGACGCACAGGCGGCCCGTCTCCAGGTGGAAGGCGGTGGCGTCGGGGCGGCCGGAGAGCGGGTGGAGGACAACCGTGACGTCGAACTCCATGCCCTGGAGCCGGTTCGCCGTGTCGACGGTCACGTCCGCCACACCGAGCTCGGCGAGGGCCGCGCGGACCGCCGCCGCCTGGTCGCGGTGCGCGGTGCCGACGGCGATACGGGCGGCGGTCAGCGGGGCCGGGTGCGGTGAGCGCTCCGACGTCGCCGCGCCGCCCCGGTCCAGCAGCCGCCGTACGACGAGGGCGACCGCCTGGACCGCCTCCGGGTCGGTCCTCGGGGTGTGCCGGGCGGGCAGCTCCAGCAGGCCCCAGCCCGACTCGGCCGCCTCGTCGATCACCCGGTCGGGTCCCGAGCCGTCGGACGGTACGGCGAAGGCGAGGGCACGGTCGCCGTGATCGGTGCCGCTGCGGAAGCGGGTGTACGGGTAGAACGCGTCGGAGACGAGCCGGGCCGCCGACGCGGGCAGCCGCCACGACACCGGCAGCCGATGCTGGGGCAGCTCCGGGTTGTGCGCCAGCAGCGTCGTCACCGCCGACGCCGACGGGTCGTACGACAGCCCCGCCCACTGCTCGCTGCCCACGATGGCGAACGGGTCGAGCTGCCCGGGATCGCCCACGAACAGCGCCCGCTCGAACAGCCCCGCGACGGCGAGCAGCCCGTCCGAGCGCATCTGGTAGGCCTCGTCCACGATCGCGTGCCGCCACGGCTCGTCGGTCTTCACATGCGCCCACTTCGCCGCCGTGGAGATCACGACGGGCAGACCGGCGAGGTCGGCGGCCTTCGCCGACTTCCGGACGTTCGCCAGGTCGTCGAGCGCCTTGTCGTACGCGTCGGTGTCGCTGCTGTGCAGCCGGCCCACCGGCAGCTCGGGGGACTTCTCGGCGAGCCGCAGGACAAGGTCGTCGACCTGCGCGTTGGTCTGCGCCACCACCATCAGCGGGCGCCCCGCGTCGGCGAGTTCGAGCGCGGCGCGCACGACGAGGGTGGACTTCCCGGCGCCGGGCGGGGAGTCGACGACCACCCCGCGCGCGTCGCCGTGCAGCGTGTCGCGCAGGATCGCCTCGGTGGCCCGCGCGGCGGCCGTACCGGGGTCGAAGGCGGCCTCGGTGGTCACAGCACGTCCTCCTCGGTGACGGGATCGGCGGCCTCGACGACCTGCGCCTGCTCCCCAGGGGGTCCGCCGTGCGTCCACGGCGTCTGCTCCGGGTCGGGCAGCTTCGCGCCGCCGCGCTGCTCGTGCTCGAAGAGCGTGAAGCACACCCGCTCGCCCTTCTCGGGCACGGACCCCTCCTCCGGCTCCTTGCCCCGGCCCATCTTGTCGACGATCCGCAGGACGAGGAGCGCCCCGTCCTCCTCGGCGCCCACGAACTCGGCGGTCTGCGGCTTCCCGCCCAGCGACCGGTACACCCTCACCCGTTCCCCGAGGTGCGGCCGGTCGTCGGTGCGGACGGTGACCAGCGGGCGCGGGCTGGGCCGCTTGCCCTCGCTGTACGCCATGACGACATCGGTGACCTCGCCGGCGAACGCCTCCCCGGCCAGCCGCCGCCCCGCCATCACCAGCGGGTCGTCCAGCGCTTCCTGCGCCTCCAGGCGGGCCTGCTCGCGCTCGCGCGTGGCCAGCTTGTTCGCCGCCGTCACCGCGTCGTCCCGGCGCGGCTGCGGGGGCTCGCCGGCCAGGACGCGGTCGCGGTGGCCGGTGAACGACCAGCGGTCGCGCGTCCACCGCTCCTCGACGTGCGCGCCCTCGGGCAGCTCCCGCAGCAGGTCCAGTCCCCGCCACACCCGCTCCCAGGTGGGCAGCGTGCGGCTGAGCACCAGGTCGCGCAGGTCCCGCTCGGCGGCGGTGAGGACGGCGAGCCGGTCGTCGGCCTGCACTCCGTCCTCGGCGGCGGCGAGCGCGGTCCGCGCGCGGTCGTAGCGCTCGATCGCCGGGGCGAGCAGCTTGTTGTCGAACGCCGGGTCGGTCGCGGGGCCGGCCGGCGGGCACAGCAGCTGTCCGGCCGCGTCGCGGGCCAGCTCCGCGTGGCGCGCCGCGTCCGCGCCGGAGACGCCGTCCGGCGGGTCGATCCACGCCAGCAGCGAGCCGAGGTGCTGGTCCTCCACGCTGGACTGGCCGGTCGCCCAGTGCCGGGCCAGCAGGTCGGTGAGCGCCAGCAGCAGCGAGGAGCCGGGCACCCGCGCCCGCTCGCCGTAGTGCGTGAGCCAGCGGCCGAGCAGCGGTACGCGCGGGGGCGCGGGGTACGGGGACTCCGGGTCCTGTTCCGCCGTACGCCGGAAGCGCATGGAGCGCCCCAGCAGACGGACGAAGTCGACGCCGGTGCGGCTCGGCACGATCAGCTGGGGCGCGTCCGCGCACAGGTCGACCTCGACCTTGACGCGCTTGCCCGTCTCCGGGTCGGTCTCGCTGCGCTCGGCGGCCTCGACGACGTCGACGTAGGAGTCGATGTACGGCAGGACGACGTCCGCGAGGTCGGCGAGGAACGCGAACCGGAGGTCCCGGTCGCGCGGCTGCGGTACGACGAGCAGGCGGGGCGCGTCCCGGTCGGTCCCCACGAGCGCGCCGAGCGGGGCGCCGGCCTCACCGGCGGTGGTCAGCGGCACGAAGACCAGCGGCCGCGCGGACAGATGCCGGTGCCGCACGGTGGCGGCGGGCTGGGCCCGCCCGGCGCTGACGGCCTCCAGCCGGGCGAGGGTGGCGATCAGCGACATACGGGAACCTCCACGGCCGGCGCCGTCGCGGGCGGGGTGGGCGTGCTCACCGGGCCGCACCTCCCGCCGGTGCGGCGGCGAGCGCCTCCGCGCGCAGGGCGGCCGCCCGTCGCAGCGCCGCCACCGCCGGGTCGTCCGGGTCGCCGCGGTGGCCGTGGGCGGCGGCGAGGACGTCGTCGGTGGTCGTCAGGGCGCCGAGGTCGGCGCGGACCGAGCGGCCCAGGCTGGTCACCGCGCCCGACGCGCGGGAGCGGGCGCGGCAGTGGAAGGCCAGTTCGCAGGCGGACAGGCACTCGGGGGCGTAGACCGCCGGGACCGCGTCGACGGCGGCCGTGAGCTGCTCGGCGGGCAGGTCGGGGGCGAAGCAGGTGCCCTCGGGGAGGGCGTCGGCGATGTCCTGGAGGCGGGTGAGCCGGACCAGCTGGCGGCGGGTGACCGCGCGCTGCTTGCGGATGTCGACGGCGGAGGCGGTCGGCGCGTTGGAGAAGTCTTTCGGGCAGACGAGGAGGATCCGCTCCCGCACGCGGGGCGCCGGGTCGCCGCCCCGGGTGAGGCGCGCGGCGATCTCCTCCAGCGCGAGCACGTACACCGCGGCCTGGCGGGCGGCCGCGCCGACCTTCGCCGGGTCCGCCGCGCCGTCCAGCATGGGGAAGGACTTGATCTCGACGACCGTCCAGCTGCCGTCGGGGTGGACGACCACCGCGTCCGGCTCCAGAAAGGCGGGGGAGCCGGCGACGTCGAGGGCGAGCATCGGATGGTCGAGCAGGGTCCAGGTGCCGCGTGCCTCGGTGGCCTCGCGCAGCGCCAGCGCCGTACGCGCCGTGCGCCCCTCGGGGCCGATCGCCGTCAGGTCGGGTGTGGCGGCGCCGCCGGCGGGCGGCTCGGCCGTGCGGTCCAGCTTCTCGTGGACCAGCCGCAGCAGTTCGGCGCCGCCGTCCGCCTTCACCTTCGCCTCGAAGGCGTTGCCGCGCGTCAGGGCGAACTGGGACTGGCCGAAGGCCGAGGGGGAGCCGAGCGCGTCGGCCAGGGCGGTCTTGTCCACCCCGGCGCCGTCGAGGATCGCGCGGCGGCGGCAGCCGGGGTTCGAGGCGAGCGCCGCGAGGGCGCGCGCGTCGAGCGCCTTGGCCGGGACGTCCGGTCCGCGCAGCTCAGCGAGCCGCTGCCGGAGTGCCTTCCCCCGCGTCCGTGGGAGAGGCACTCGGCTCGGCTCCGGTGCCGAGCCGTGTTTCGCGCTGCCGTGGAAATCGCTCACCCGGCGAAGTCTGGCACTCGCCACTGACAATCGTGGCCCGTGTCGGGTCCTGAGGGGTGCTCTGCGTGGCCTGAGCGGTGTCCGCGCCCTGCGCGAGGGCCGGGACCCGGGTGGCGAACCGGGCCCGGATCCGGTCCAGGGCGCGCAGCACGAGCGGCGTCACGAGCAGGCCGACGCCCATCACGGCCGCGCCCGCGACCGCGTCGAGGAAGTAGTGGTTGGCGGTGCCCATCACCACGATCGTGGTGATCAGCGGGTAGAGGACACCGGCCGCCTTCGTGGCGCGGTTGCCGCCGAAGCGCCACAGCATGACGCCGCACCACAGGGCCCAGCCCACGTGCAGGCTCGGCATCGCCGCGTACTGGTTGGTCATGCCGCCCATGCCGCGCGGGGCGCTCGCGTCGCCGCCCCACCAGCCGTACGAGCTGTACTGGGCCATCGTGTCCACGAACCCGTGGCCCGCCGAGAGCAGGCGGGGCGGGCAGGTCGGCAGCAGGGTGAAGCCGATCAGGCCCATGAAGGTGGACGACATCAGCCAGGTGCGGGCCGCGCGGTACTGCGGGGCGCGGAAGCGGAACAGCCAGACGAGGACCAGCGGCGTGATCACGTAGTGCAGCGAGGCGTACCAGAAGTCGGCCGGGACGCCGAGCCATGTCTCGCGCGTGAAGAGCCGGTTGAGCGGGTGCTCGGCGTTGATGTGGAGGAACTTCTCGATGCGCAGGATCGCCAGGCCGTGGTCGACCGCCGAATCGACGTCGCCGCGCGCGAGGAGGCGCCCCGCCGAGTAGCAGGCGTACACCAGCAGGATCAGGGGCAGCTCCGCCCACCAGCGCAGCCGGATTCGCGAGGCCGCCTCGGTGCCCGGTGTCTCGGTCTGGGGCATCCGATCGCCTCCCCCTTCTGTGGTCGCTGCGGCACGCTGTGGCACGAGGGTGACACTTTACGGCGTGTGGATGCGGGCGCCCGGAGCACCCCCGGCCCACAAGACGCTGAGACCGGCCACCGGGTTGCCCTCGTCCAGGGTGCGCGATGATGGAGGGGTTCGCCGCTCGATTTCAGCTGTTCACCCGGAAGGTCTCCCATGGCACCGCGCATCCTGCTGGCCCGGCACGGACAGACGGAGTGGTCGCTGTCCGGCAAGCACACCGGCAGGACCGACGTACCGCTGCTCGAAGAGGGCCGCCGGGGCGCGAAGCTGCTCGGGGAGCGCCTGCACCGGGCGCCCTTCGACGGCCTGCCCGGGGTCGAGGTGCGCACGAGTCCGCTGGCACGCGCGCGGGAGACGTGCGAACTCGCCGGTTTCGGCGAGCGGGCCACCGCGTGGGACACGCTCATGGAGTGGGACTACGGCGCGTACGAGGGCCTGACGCCCGCCGAGGTACAGGCCGTCCGCCCGGGTTGGCTCATATGGCGCGACGGCGTCCCCGAGGGTGAGTCGCTGGCGGAGATGACGGCCCGCGCCGATGAGGTGGTCGCCTGGGCGCGCGCGGCCGACCGCGACGTGCTGATCTTCGCCCACGGTCATATCCTGCGGTCCATAGGCGCCCGCTGGCTGGGCCTCCCCATGGACTTCGCCGCCCGCATACGCCTGAACCCGACGTCCCTCTCGGTCCTGTCCTGGGCCTACGGCGAGCCGGCGATCGAGAGCTGGAACGACCTGGGACATCTGGCGGGCTGACCGGGCCGGGACGCCCGGCGGGCCGGCATCGCGCGCGGGGCGGGCTCAGACCGCGCGGGGCCGGGCGGCGTGCCGTTCCAGGAACGCCGAGACGCCCGTGGCCCTGCGGTGCGGGAGCAGCACCCGGGCGGTGCCCGCCAGCATCGTCTGGATGCGGGAGGACTGGACCTGCTCCAGGAGGTCCAGGACGCGCCGGCCGGCCGTCGCCGCCTCGTCGGGGCGGCCGCCGCGGGCGAGGTCGTCGGCGAGTTCCGCGGTGTACAGCGCGATGTTGCGGGTGAAGTGCGGGTCCTGGAGGTCGGCGGCGCGGGCCGCGTGACGGGCGGCGCGCGGCCAGTCCCCCAGCGTGGACCAGCACTGCGCCTCCAGCGCCTCCAGCTCGGCCTCTCCGTAGAAGCTCATCCACTCGGGGTCGGCGTCCGAGGGGCCTCGCTCGAAGAGGGCCTGGGCCCGCACCAGGGCCTGTTCGCAGCCGGTGCGGTCGGCGAGCCCCGCCCACCCGCCGGCCTCGCGCAGCGCGAGCAGGGACATCAGGCGCGCGGAGCCGAGGGGTCTCGCGACCCGCTGGGCCGCCTGCGCCGCCCGCACGGCCTCCCGGGGCCGCCCCGCGTCGCGCGCGAGGAACGCCGTGTTGCAGAAGGCGTGGGCCTCCAGCGCCTGGTCGCCGTTCACGCGCGCGGTGGCGAGCGCCTCGGCGTAGTGCGAGCGGGCGTCGTCGAAGCGGCCGGAGTCGTGGGCCAGCCAGCCCACGGAGATGGCGAGTTCACCGGCGCCCGAGTGGATGCGGTCGGAGGTCGCCTGGCGCGTCGTACCGGCGTCCAGGAGCGCGTAGGCGGCGCGCAGCGGGGCGGCCGCGCGCCGGTAGAGGCCGTCGGCGCCGTGGCGGTCGTCCAGCAGCCGGATCCTGCGGACCGCTTCCTCCAGGGCGCTCGCCTCGCTCGACCCGGCGCGACGGACCGGCCGTTGTGCGGTCGACGCGTCCAGGGCGAGCCCGAG
Organism: Streptomyces sp. NPDC032126; assembly: GCF_055580085.1. Classification (NCBI taxonomy): domain Bacteria; kingdom Bacillati; phylum Actinomycetota; class Actinomycetes; order Kitasatosporales; family Streptomycetaceae; genus Streptomyces; species Streptomyces sp. NPDC032126. Next base: position 77,004 of record NZ_JBVIMA010000011.1, on the reverse strand, counting down.
GGGGCCCAGGGAGGCGGCGGCCACGGTGGCTCCGCCGCCTGTCATGAATGCGCGACGCAGCACGTCGCTCTCCTCGTGGTTGTGGTGCGTGTCGTACAAGTCCTGCGTGTCATACAAGTCCTGCGTGTCATACGGCTCGTACGCCCCGGGCGTCTCAATCGCGCCGTGCGCGCGGACGAGGGCCCGCGCCGGGCGCGCGAGCTCTCCGTCCGGTGCGGTGTCCGCTGGGCGCGCCCCGCGTCCGCGGACGGCCGAGCGGGGCGCGAACCCCAGGTCCATGAGCGTGCGGCCGGGGAACATGTGCAGGAACACCCGCTCGTAGGCGTAATTGGGGCAGCGGATCTCGCCCGCCTCGACGCGCCCGATGTAGCGCGCGTCGCAGCTGACCCGCTCGCCGATCTCGCGGGCGGCCCGCCGGACCAGCGCGGCGAACTCCGCGGGGGAACGCTGTCCGCGGACGCGCCGGAACGCGAGGTTGGGCCGGGGGGGCCGGGGGGAGGGCACCGTTGACGACGCCATGGCCGGGTCCTCTCGTGCGAACCGTCGAACCATGCCGGAAATGGGGTGACTTGACCGATTTAAGGAGGTGATCGCCCTGTTTCCGGCGGGCAAGAACGTACCTGCTGCCGCCGGGGCGCCATGCGGTGTTTGGCTACAAACCGGATATCTCATCCACGATCTGCCATGAACTGCCATCCTTTGCGGCGGACTTCCGGCGTAGCCGTTGACGCGGTGGGGCGTTGGACCCTGCGGACTGCAAGAGGGGTTCCGTCGTGTGGAGGCCGGCATGGAGACCAGCCAGAGCATCGATCCTTGTATGCCGCTGACGACCGCGGGGCACGCCCCGAGCGCCGAATGCGGTGTGCTCCCGCCGGGCCACGGGTGCGACGTGGTGAGCGTTCCGGCCCGGCAGGGGCTGGAGGCGGTCGACATCATGCGGCGCGGCGCCTGCGACGCCGTGGGGCCCGTCCTGCACGACGACGGCACCGGAACCCTCGGCTTCGTGGTCCCGGCCGGGACGGCCGCCGGCTGGGACCTGCCCGGCAGCACCTGCACGGAGACCGACGGCCGCGGACTGCGCCTGGACCCCGAGCCGCCCGTGGCGGGCTCGGACTGGCTGCTGCCCCCCGGCGAGGCCGACCTCGCGACGGACCCGGCCGTACTGCGCCGCGCCCTGGGCGAGGCGGCCCGCATGATCGAGGCAGCCGACAGCCGCGAGTGAGCAGCCCTGCCTGCGCTGCGACTTCTTCTTTGCCCCGCGAGCCTCCCGTCCGCGCCGCGGGCCCCCTTCGCGCCGGGAGGGCGCCGAAGTGGAGGTATGAGGGCACGGGGCCGCCGTCCCGCGCGCGGGCGGGGCCTGCGCCGGGTGCCGAAGCTGCGCGAGCTGACCCGCGCCGAACTGCGCCCCTTTGCGTGGCGAGCCTCCCGTCTGCGCCGCGGGCCCCCTCCCCGCCGCGAGCCCCGCAACTGCGCCGCGAGCCTCCCGTCCGCACCGGCCCCCTCTGCTCTGTGCCCCCGCCGCGCCGCGAGCCCGCACCCCTGCGGCCGGGCGTGAGCACCCCCGCGCCACGCGTGAGCACCCCCCTTCGGCCCCTGCGAAAATGGGTGGATGGGAAGGTCCAGTAGTGGTCGGCAGGCGCGTGGCGGCGGCCCTCGGTCGGGGGGTGCGCGGCGGGGGCGAGGCGGGGCCGAGGCCGTCGTCGAGCAGGTCGACGGCGGGCTCGCGCAGCTCGTGCCCGATCCCGACCGCGCCCGGGCCTGGACGCTGCTCGTCGACGGAGCCCCGCAGTCCCACGTCGACCTCGACGACCCGGCCTTCCTCTCCTTCGAGTACCAGCGCCGCATCGGCCACGTCATCGACCTCGTCGCCCCGCCCGGAAAGCCCGTGCAGGCCGTGCACCTCGGCGGCGGCGCCCTCACCCTCGCCCGGTACGTGGCCGCCACCCGCCCCCGCTCCACCCAGCAGGTCGTCGAGCGGGACGCGAGCCTCGTACAGCTGGTGCGGCGGGAGCTGCCGCTGGACCCCGGCGCGCGGATCCGGGTGCGGTCGGTGGACGCCCGGGAGGGCCTGGCCAAGGTGCCGGACGGCTGGGCCGACCTCGTCGTCGCGGACGTCTTCAGCGGGGCCCGCACCCCGGCCCATCTGACCTCGGTGGAGTTCCTGGACGACGTCCGCAGGGCCCTGCGCCCCGGCGGTACCTACGTCGCGAATCTCGCCGACGGGCCGCCCCTCGCCCATCTGCGCGGCCAGATCGCCACCGCCGCCGCCCGCTTCGCCGAGCTCGCCCTGATCGCCGACCCGGCCGTGCTGCGGGGCCGACGGTTCGGCAACGCGGTGCTGGTCGCCGCCGACCTCCCGCTGCCGGTCGCCGAACTCACCCGCCGCGCCGCCTCCGACCCGCACCCCGCCCGTGTCGAACACGGCCGGACCCTCACCGACTTCACCGGCGGCGCGACCCCCGTGACGGACGAGGCGGCGGTCGCCTCACCGGCGCCGCCGCCCTCGGTGTTCCGCTAGGAACGCCACGCCGCCGCGTCGCTCAGAAGTCCAACCCCCGGGACAACAGCGGCAGATACCGCTCGTACAGCCCGGCCAGGTCCTCCCGGCCGTCGCTCTCCACCCAGTGCCGTACGAGGGTGGTGAAGACGGCGATGATGGCCGCCGCCGCGCACCCGACCTCCAGGTCGGCGGAGTCGCGGCCGGCGCGTTCGGCGATGATCTCGGCGAGGGCGCGCTCGCTGCGTTCCTGTTCGGCCAGGTTGTGGGCGCGGAGCACCGGGTCGGTGAAGATGAGGCGGGTGCGCAGGAGGAGTTCCTCGCGGTCCTGGTCCAGCAAGGCGCCCATCGGTCCCTTCAGGGAGTTGACGATCGCCTCCACGACGGGCTCGTCGGCGGGGCGGGCGCGCAGGGCCTCGGCGAGGACGGGGTCGTACTCGTCCCGTACGACCACGTCCTCCTTGGTCGGGAAGTAGCGGAAGAAGGTGCTGGGCGAGATCTCCGCCGCGTCCGCGATCTGGTCGACCGTGGTCGCCTCGTAGCCCTGCTCGGCGAAGAGGCGGTAGGCCTCGCGGCGGACGCGTTCGCGGGTCTGGCGCTTCTTGCGTTCCCGCAGGCCGAGGGCGGGCGCGGCGGAGGTCTCGTGCGTCGTCATACGACCGATTCTGCGGGCTCGGGGAGCGCGCGGGCCACCGTCCTCGAGCAGGTGGTCCGCCCCGGCAGGAACCGCGCGGCCAGCACCGCGCCCAGCAGGGCGATCGCCCCGCACGCCACCAGGACCAGGCTCATGCCGTGGACGAAGGCGGCGTGGGCGGAGGCCGTGAGGGCGGTGTCGTGCAGCTGTGCCGCCACCGCGTCCGCGCCGGTGACCGAGTCGCGGGCCGCGTCCGCCGCCGGCGCGGGGAGGCCATCCGTACGCAGGTGGGCGAGGTAGCCGTAGCCGAGCAGGCTGCCGAGGCCGGCCACGCCGAGGACCGAGCCGAGCTGCTGGACGGTCTCCAGGAGGCTGGTGCCGGAACCGGTGTTGTCGCCGGGCAGGGCGCCCATCACGAGGCTCGTGGCCGGGACGACCGCGAGGCCGAAGCCCAGGCCGGTCAGGGCGAGCCACAGCGCGGTGAAGCCGTAGCCGTCCGAGACGTGGGTGGTGGCGCCGAGGAGGGCGCCGGCGGCGAGGAGCGCGAGGCCGAGCGGGATCACCGTACGGGCGCCGAGGCGCGGAACGACCGCCTCGCTCGCCGTCGCCGACACCATCAGGCCGGCGATCAGGGGCAGCACGCGCAGTCCGGTGCCGAGGGCGTCGTGGCCGAGGACGGCCTGGAGGTACTGGGGGACGACGAACAGGATGCCCATCACCGCGAAGTTGACGAAGACGGCGATCAGGGTGCCCCACAGGAAGCGGCGGTCGGTGAAGAGGCGCAGATCGACGATCGGGTGCGGGAACCGGCGCTCGCGTACGACGAACGCGGCGAGGAGGGCGACGGACGCGGTGAGCGGGACGAGCGCCGCCGGGGCGGTCCAGCCGTCGCGCGGGATCAGGATCGTGCCGTAGACGAGGGCGGTGATGCCGAGGCCGCCGAGGACGGTGCCGAGCATGTCGAAGGGGGCGGCGGTCCGGGTGGCGGTGTCGGCGGGCAGCAGCCACAGGCCGGCGAGTACGGCGAGGGCGGCGACGGGCGCGTTGAACAGGAAGACCGAGCCCCACCAGAAGTGGTCGAGGAGCCAGCCGCCGACCACCGGGCCGACCGGCATGCCGAGCGCGGTGGCCGCCGTCCAGACGGCGATGGCGCGCGGCAGCTCCTCCCGGGCGAAGACGCGCGGCAGGATCGCCATCGACAGCGGCATGATCGCGGCCGCGCCGAGGCCCAGGACGGCCCGTGCCGCGATGACCTGGGCCGGTGTCTCGGCCAGCGCCCCGCCCAGGGAGGCGAGGCCGAACAGGGCGATGCCGCCGAGCAGGAGCCGCTTGTGGCCGAAGCGGTCGCCGAGCAGGCCGACCGGGAGCATCGCGACGGACAGGGCGAGCAGATAGCCGCCGCCGATCCACTGCAACTGAGCGCTGTCGGCGGGGAGTTCGCCCGCCATCGTCGGCAGGGCGACATTGATGACGGTGCCGTCGAGGCCGACCAGCAGCACGCTCAGGGTGAGCGCGGCGAGGGCGAGCCAGCGGCGGGGTGAGGCGGAGACAGCACGTGCGGTCATGACGACCTCCCATAGGGAAAGCAACCTACTGAGAGGCTACCCCCAAATGAGAGTCGACTGTCAATATTTAGTTGGCTTTCACTTTTCCAGTCGCCTCGGGCGTCGGCCCGCCCCGAATGCTCAGTACGTCCCCACCTCCACCCGGGGCGGGCCGTCGTGCCAGGTGCAGAACACCGAGACCCGGTCCGCGCCCGAGGCGAACTCCACCCGGATCCAGCTCTCCGTGGTCCAGGTCTGCATCGACCAGCCCGCACCCGGGGTCGCCGACACGAGGGTCGCCGAGCTCCTGCCGAGGTCGAAGACCACCCGGCCCCCGTCGGTGTCGTAGCTCTTCACCTGGCCGGAGGCGGTGGTCTGCCGCGAAGGCGACGGAGACGGCGATCGCGTCGGCGTCCGGCTCGGCTTCGGGTCGGCGGACGGTGTGGGCGACGGCGAAGGGGCCGGGCGGCCCGTCGCCGGCGTCAGCGGCTTCGCCTGCTGCCCCGTCGCGTCGGCCGCCGCGATCGGCAGGGCGCGCGGCGGGTCGTAGGCCGTGCCCGCCATCACCGTGTGCACACCCCACCATGACAGCGTGACCGCCGCGCCCGTGGCGAGCGACCAGGCCAGTACGAGTACGAGTCCTCTGCGCATCGCCGGTCATCCTGCCTCACCCGTCACACGGGTGTCGCCCGTACGGAGTTGCCCGGAGTTATCCACAGGCAGTTGTCCACAGGCCCGGTCCGGTCCGACGGCATGGCGTACGGTGCGGCGCATGGCAAGTGTGCTCGTCGTCGAGGACGACCAGTTCGTACGCTCGGCGCTGATCCGGCATCTGACCGACGCCGCCCACACGGTGCGCAGCGTCGGCACGGCGCTGGAAGCGTTGCGCGAGGTCGCCCATTTCCGCTTCGACCTGGTCATCCTCGACCTCGGACTGCCGGACCTCGACGGCTCCGAGGCCCTGAAGATGCTGCGCGGCATCACCGACGTTCCGGTGATCATCGCCACCGCGCGCGACGACGAGACGGAGATCGTCCGGCTGCTCAACGCCGGGGCGGACGACTATCTCACCAAGCCGTTCTCCGTCGAGCACCTGTCGGCCCGGATGGCCGCCGTACTGCGCCGCTCCCGCGCCGGCACCGCCGAGGCCCCGCCCTCCAGCGTGCTGCGCGTCGGCGGCCTGACCGTCGACCCGCTGCGCCGCCAGGCCGAGCTGGACGGAGTCCGACTCGACCTCACCCGCCGCGAGTTCGACCTGCTGGCCTTCCTGGCCGGCCGCCCCGGGGTCGTCGTGCCCCGCCGCGAACTGCTCGCCGAGGTGTGGCAGCAGTCCTACGGCGACGACCAGACCATCGACGTCCATCTGTCCTGGCTGCGCCGCAAGCTGGGGGAGACCGCCGCCCGGCCGCGCTATCTGCACACCCTGCGCGGCGTCGGGGTGAAGCTGGAGCCGCCCGCCGAGGACTTTCCGGGCCCGGAGCCGGTGCGATGAGGTGGGCGCTGGTCAAGGTCTGCCTGGCCGTCACCACCATGGTCGTGGTGGCGTTCGCGGTGCCGCTCGGGCTGGTCGTCAAGGAGATGGCCCGCGACCGCGCGTTCTCCAACGCCGAGCGGGAGGCCGCCGTCGTCGTGCCCGCGCTGTCCATCACCACCGACCGCGACCAGCTGGAACGGGTCGTCGCCTCGGCCGGCGCGGACGACGGGATGGCCGTGCACCTGCCCGCCGGTGCCGGCCGCGCCGCCGTGGATCTCGGCCGGCAGCGCGCCACCGCCGAGGACATCGCGGCGGTACGCACGCTGGGCCGCGCGTCCACCGCCGAGGTGCCCGGCGGCTCCGCGCTGCTCCAGCCGGTCGCCCTCAGCCTCGGGACCGTGGTCATCGAGGTGTTCGTCCCCGAGTCCGAGGTGAGCAACGGGGTCGGCACGGCCTGGGCGGTGCTGGCCGCCGTGGGCGTGGCGCTCGTCGTCGGCTCCGTCGCGGTCGCCGACCGGCTGGGCGTACGGATGGTGCGGCCCGCTCGACTACTGGCCGAGGGGGCGCACGAGTTGGGCGAGGGACAGCTGGGCGCACGGGTGCCCGAGGAAGGGCCGACCGAACTGCGGCGGGCGGCGGTCGCGTTCAACTCCATGGCCGACCAGGTCGTACAACTCCTGGCGAACGAGCGGGAACTGGCGGCCGATCTCTCGCACCGGCTGCGCACCCCGCTGACCGTGCTGCGGCTGAACGCCGCCTCGCTCGGGGACTCGCCGTCCGCCGAGCAGACCCGGGCGGCGGTCGCGCAGCTGGAGCGAGAGGTCGACACCATCATCCGTACGGCCCGAGAGGCCAAGCCGCAGACGGCGACCGCCGGTCCGGGCGCCGGGTGCGACGCGGCCGAGGTGGTGCGGGAGCGGATGGCCTTCTGGTCGGCGCTCGCCGAGGACGAGGGCCGCAAAGTGCGTACGGCCGGAGTGGACCGGCCGGTGCGGATACCGGTGGCCCGCGCCGACCTCGCGGCCGCGCTGGACGCCCTGCTCGGCAATGTCTTCCGGCACACCCCGGAGGGCACCGCCTTCGCGGTCGACGTGCACAACGGCGAGGACGCGGTGATCGTGCTGGTCTCGGACGCCGGGCCCGGCATAGCCGACCCCGAGGCGGCGATGGCGCGCGGCCGAGGCTCCGGCAGCGACGGCTCGACCGGCCTCGGCCTGGACATCGTGCGCCGGCTCGCCGAGTCGACGGGCGGGGACGTCCGGATCGGCTCATCGGTGTTGGGCGGCACCGAGGTGCGCATCTGGATCCAACTGGACGGAAGAGCACGGATCCCGGGCCGCCGACGCGGCCACCGGGGGGCGGTACGGCGGCGCAGACGCTGGACACCCGCGCGCTGAGCCCCCGCTGACGCGCCGGGATTCCGCCCGGGCGGCGACCGCGCTGAGCGCCCGCCGACGCACCGGGAGTCCCGCCCGGGCGGCGACCGCACAGTGCCGCCGCCGACGCGCCGGGAATCCGCCCCAGCGGCGACCGCGCCGAGCCGGGATTCCGCCCGGCGGCGACCGCGCCGAGCCCCCGTCGACACACCGGGAATCCACCCGCCCGGCGACCCCGCCGAGCCGGGATTCCGCCCGGCCGCGACCCCGCCGAGCCCGGAATTGGTCTCGACCTTTAACCGCCCCCCATCCCTTCCTTAAGCGCACCCTAAGATCCTCAACCACCGTCCGGATCAGGCCATTTGCCCGATTCCGGATCGCTAGCGTGCTGCCGCACCCCACCCCGCCCCCACCCCCCTGAGCAGTGAAGGCAGGCACGCGATGAGCACGCACCGGCGCAAGATCAGCGGCAGGAACAAAGTGATCGGCGGTGTCGTCGCGGCGGCCGTCGTCGGCGGCGGTGTCGTCCTGTTCACCAGCACCGCCCAGGCCGCCGGCATCGGCGCGGCGTACACGAAGACCAGCGACTGGTCGACCGGGTACACCGCGCAGTACGTCGTCACCAACAACACCGCGGGCGTGAAGGCCGACTGGACGCTGGAGTTCGACCTGCCGTCCGGCGCCCGGCTCAGCTCGCTGTGGAACGGCGAGTCGAGCGTGAGCGGTCAGCACATCACCGTGCGCCCGCCGAAGTGGGACACGGACGGGCTGGCGGCCGGCGAATCGGTCACCGTCGGCTTCGTCGTGAACGGCACGGCGGATCCGACCGGCTGTCGCATCGACGGCGCGACCTGTTCCGCCGACACCGGCGCCACGCCCGAGCCGAGCGGCCGCCCGACCCAGCCCGCCACGCCGACCGCGACCCCCACGGCCACCGCCACCGCGAGCGCGACGCCCACCCAGAGCCCGAGCCCCACCCCCAAGCCCTCCGGGAGCACCGGCACCCCCGCCACCGCAGCCTTCGCCCCGTACGTCGACACCTCGCTCTACCCGGCCTTCGACCTCCTCGCGAGCGCCACCGCGACCGGGGTGAAGAACTTCAACCTCGCGTTCATCACCGACGGCGGCGGCTGCACGCCGAAGTGGGGCGGGGTCACCGACCTCGCGAGCGACGGCGTGGCCTCCCAGATCGGCGCCCTGCGCGCCAAGGGCGGCGCTGTGCGGGTCTCCTTCGGCGGCGCCTCCGGCTCCGAGCTCGGCACCACCTGCTCCTCGGCGGACGCGCTGGCGGCGGCGTACGGCAGGGTCGTGGACGCCTACCAGCTCACCAAGGCCGACTTCGACATCGAGGGCGGCGCGCTGCCCAACGCGGCCGCCAACACCCGCCGCGCTCAGGCGATCGCCAAGCTCCAGGCGACCCACCCCGGTCTGGACGTCTCCTTCACCCTCCCGGTGATGCCGGAGGGCCTGACCCAGGACGGTGTGAACCTGGTCGCGGACGCGAAGGCCAACGGCGTGAGGATCAGCGCGGTCAACATCATGGCGATGGACTACGGGCCGGCGTACAGCGGCGACATGGGCACGTATGCCGAGCAGGCCGCGACTGCCACGCAGGCGCAGATCAAGAGCGTGCTCGGGCTGAGCGACAGCGCGGCCTGGAAGGCGGTCGCGGTCACCCCGATGATCGGCGTCAACGACGTCGCCGCCGAGACCTTCACGGTGGCGGACGCCTCCCAGTTGGTGGGCTTTGCGAAGTCGAAGGGCCTGGGCTGGCTGTCGATGTGGTCCGCGACCCGCGACAAGGCGTGCGCGGGCGGTGCGAAGAATGTCGCCGACGCCACCTGCAGCTCGATCGTCCAGGAGCCGTTCGCCTTCTCGAAGGCGTTCGCGGCCTTCAACTGACACACCCGCAGGTCCACGAGGCGGGGGGGACCCCGGCGCGTGGCTTTTTTTTTTTTTTTTCCTTGTCCTCTTTTTTTTTTTCCGAACAAACGTGTTCGTTGCGTTTCGACAAATGGGGCCGGAGGCCCTTGACGCATGACCGGACATACGACTGTTATTGCGCCACCATGTTCGGTCGAGTTGGTTTCTGGTCGGTTACGACGGAATCCCGCTCGCTCGGTCATGGTGAGCCGAGCCTCAGCCCTCAGGAGCCGACATGCCCCTCACGCCCTCCGGTCTCTCCCTCCCGTCCCCGAGCCGCCGCACCCTGCTGCGCGGCATAGGCGGCGCAGCCGTCCTCGGTGCCGGCATACCCCTGCTCAGCGCCTGCGGCGGCAGCGGCACCGGGTCCGACCCCAAGACCGTCACCCTGGGCTCCAACCAGTCCGACGCCGTGCCGAAGAAGGCCTACGGGGAGATCTACCAGGGCTTCACGAAGCAGTCCGGGATCACGGTCAAGGTCAACACCAAGGACCACAACACCTTCCAGGAGCAGATCAACTCGTATCTGCAGGGCACGCCGGACGACGTGTTCAACTGGTTCGCCGGCTACCGCATGCAGTTCTTCGCGAAGAAGGGCCTCGCCTCCCCGGTCGACGAGGTGTGGCAGAAGATCGGGGGCAACTTCCCCGAGGCGATGCACAAGCTCAGCAAGGGCGAGGACGGCAAGTACTACTTCGTGCCGCTGACCACGTACCCGTGGGCGATCTTCTACCGCAAGAGCGTCTTCCAGCAGCACGGCTACACCGTCCCCACCACCTGGGACCAGCTGGTCGCCCTGTGCAAGCAGATGAAGAAGGACGGCCTGGTCCCGATCGCCTTCGGCGACAAGGACGCCTGGCCGGCGATGGGCACCTTCGACCAGATCAACTTCCGCGTCAACGGCTACGACTTCCACGTCGAGCTGATGGGGGGCAAGGCCTCCTGGACCGACGCCAAGGTCAAGGCCGTCTTCGACCACTGGTCCGAGATCCTCCCCTACCACCAGGACGGCTTCATGGGCCGCACCTGGCAGGACGCCGCCCAGACCCTGGTGGCGAAGAAGGCCGGCATGTACCTCCTGGGCTCCTTCGTGGCCCAGCAGTTCACCAACCAGGCCGACGTCGACGACCTCGACTTCTTCCCCTTCCCGGAGATCAACTCCCAGTTCGGCCAGGACACCGTGGAGGCGCCCACCGACGGCTTCATGGTCAGCAAGTCCCCGAAGAACAAGGAGGGCGTGACCAAGCTCCTGGAGTACCTGGGCACCCCGGCCGCCGAGGAGATCTACCTCAAGGCCGACCCCAGCGTGGTCGCCGCCTCGAACAAGGCCAGCACGGCCTCGTACACGGCCCTGCAGAAGAAGGCGTTCGAGATGATCGGCGGCGCCAAGAGCCTCACCCAGTTCATGGACCGCGACTCGCGCCCCGACTTCACCTCCACGGTGATGCAGCCGGGTCTGCAGAAGTTCCTCCAGAACCCCAAGGACGTCGACAGTCTGCTCTCGTCGATCGAGCGCCAGAAGAAGACCATCTTCGCGTCGGAGTGACTCTCTTCATGACGACCGACACCCCCACGAAGTCCCCGGAGGCGGCCGCCGTGCCGCCTCCGGGGCACGCGTCCGAGAAGAAGCGGGTCCAGCAGGGGCACCGGCGCCTGCTGACCCGCCGCGACCGGCTCACGCTCGGTCTGATGGCCGGCATCCCGACGATCCTGCACGTGGCACTCGTCTGGGTGACCGCCTTCGCCTCCATCGCCCTCGCCTTCACCACCTGGAACGGCATCGGCTTCGACTCGATCCAGTGGGTCGGGCTGGACAACTTCAAGCAGCTGTTCACCGACAACCCGCAGTTCTGGCCCGCTGTCCAGCACAACATCATCTGGTTCGTGGTGCTGATCCTGATCCCCACGCCGCTCGGCCTGCTCCTGGCCGTGATGCTGGACAAGAAGATCAGGTTCAGCCGGGTCTACCAGACGGCGTTCTTCCTGCCCGTCGTCATCTCGCTGGCGTGCATCGGCTTCGTCTGGCAGCTGGTCTACAACCCGGACACGGGCCTGATCAACAGCATCATCGGCGCCAACAAGCCCGGCCACTACATCGACTGGATCGGCGACCCGGACCTCAACCTGTGGGCCGTGCTGGTCGCCGCGTCCTGGCGCCACACCGGTTACATGATGATCCTCTACCTGGCCGGTCTGAAGAGCGTCGACCCGTCCCTGCGGGAGGCCTCCGCGCTCGACGGCGCCGGCGAGTGGCAGACCTTCAAGAACGTCATCTTCCCGACGCTGCGCCCCACCAACACCGTCGTCCTGGTCGTCACCATCATCGAGGCCCTGCGCGCCTTCGACCTGGTCTTCGTCTTCAACAAGGGCGCCCAGGGCACCGAGTTGCTGTCGATCCTGGTCACCAACAACATCATCGGCGAGTCCAGCCGTATCGGATACGGCTCGGCGATCGCCGTGGTCCTGCTGCTGATCTCCCTCGTCGTGATCATCCCGTATCTGATCGCGACCTTCCGGAAGGAGCGGCGATCATGAGCACCGCCACGGTCGCACTGAAGAAGCGCGCGCCCGTCCGCCCCGCCCGGATCGTGCTGCACGTCTTCCTCGCCAGCATGGCCCTCGCCTGGCTGGCCCCCCTGCTGTGGGCGATCTACGCGGCCCTGCGGCCGTACGCCGAGACCAGCGACAAGGGCTATGTCTCCTGGCCCGACAAGCTGAGCCTCGACAATTTCACCAACGCCTTCCAGCAGTCGGACATGCTGCACTACTTCGGGAACACGCTGGTCATCGCGGTCCCGGCGGTGCTGCTCACCCTGTTCCTGTCGTCCTGCGTGGCCTTCTACGTCGCCCGGTTCGACTTCCGCGTCAACCTCTTCCTGCTGTTGGTCTTCACGGCCGGCAACCTGCTGCCCCAGCAGGTCATCATCACCCCGCTGTACCGCATGTACCTGCTCATCGACCTGCCCGGCATCACGATGAGCGGCAAGCTGTACGACTCCGCGCTCGGCCTGGTCCTCATCCATGTGGCGTTCCAGTCCGGCTTCTGCGCCTTCGTCCTGAGCAACTACATGCGCTCCCTGCCCCACGAGCTGACCGAGGCCGCCCTCGTCGACGGCGCCTCCGTGTGGCGGCTGTACTGGCAGATCACCCTGCCGCTGTGCAAGCCCGCGATGGCCGCCCTGGCGACCCTGCTGTCCATCTGGATCTACAACGACTTCTTCTGGGCCCTCGTGCTGATCTCCACCGGCGAGAACATGCCGATCACCTCGGCCCTGAACAACCTCTCCGGGCAGTACTTCACCGACCCCAACCTGGTCGCCGCGGGCTCGCTGCTCACCGCGATCCCGACGCTGGTCGTGTACTTCGCGCTCCAGCGCCAGTTCGTCAGCGGTCTCACCCTGGGCTCCAACAAGGGCTGACCGGCACCACGCGAAAGAGAACCCCGTGCACAACCTCATGGCCCCCGTGACCCACCGTCCGACCGTCCCCGTGGACCCGAGCCGGGCGCTGGTCCACGAAGAGGGCTGGCAGTCCTGGAGCCCCAGCGGCGCCTACCGGCTCGACGCGACGCCGTACCGCCCGACGAACGACAACTGGGCCACGGTCTGCTACCGGCCCGGGCGCACGGTCCCGCCGGGCGTCTTCCAGGGGGAGGGACTGCTCGCCCTGGCCCCCCAGGGCGAGGACGGGCCCGTCGAGGTGTGGGCGGCACCGGACCCCCTGCGGTCGGTGCCGTCCATCCGGCTGGAGATCCGCGACGGCCACGCGCACATCAGCGCCGACGGCGACGTGGACCACTGGTCCTACTCGGGCCCCGGCGGCATCCGGGGCGCGCTGGCCGACTGGGCCGACGGCCTCGGTCTGCCCGCCCCCCGCCCCGCCCCCACCGTCTGGTGCTCCTGGTACGAGTACTTCACCGCCGTCACCGAGGACGACATCCACGAGAACCTCCGTGCGATGGACACCCTCGACCTGCCCGTCGACGTCGTCCAGATCGACGACGGCTACCAGAAGGCCCTCGGCGACTGGCTCACCCTCTCCGGCCGCTTCCGCTCCCGCGCCGGCATCGCCGACGCCATCCGCGCCCGGGGCCGCCGCGCCGGCATCTGGACCGCCCCCTTCCTCGTCGACCCGGGCAGCGAGCTCGCGGCGGACCACCCCGAGTGGCTGGTGCGCGACCCCGACGGCGGCCTGACCCACGCCGGCCGCAACTGGGGCCACGACCTGTACGTCCTGGACACCACCCACCCCGGCGCGGCCGCCTACCTCCGTGACGTCTACGCCACGCTGCGCGCCGAGGGCTACGACTACTTCAAGGTCGACTTCCTCTACGCGGGCGCCCTGGACGGCGTACGCCACTCCGGCGCCGACGCGCTCACCGCGTACCGGGCGGGCATCGGTCTGATCCGCGAGGCGATCGGCGCGGACGCCTACCTGCTGGGCTGCGGCGCCCCGATCCTGCCCTCCATCGGCCTGTTCGACGCGATGCGGGTCAGCCCCGACACCGCCCCGCACCGGCGCCCCGAGGCCGACGACTACAGCCAGCCCGGCCAGGACCCGGCCGAGTTCACCGGCGCCGGCCGCCAATGGCAGCACGGCCGGCTCTGGATCAACGACCCCGACTGCCTGATGGCCCGCCCCGCCGTGGAGACCCGGGAGCGCTGGGCGGCCCACGTGGAGACCACCGGGGGCCTGATGGCCTCCAGCGACCGACTGATGTCCCTGGACGAGTGGGGCGTCGCGACGACCCGCCGCCTGCTGAGCGGAGCCGCCCGATGAAGCCCACCCTGAACCTGCCCGGCCTCGCCTACGGCGGCGACTACAACCCCGAGCAGTGGCCCGAGGACGTCTGGGCCGAGGACATGCGCCTGATGCGCGAGGCCGGGGTGACGATGGTCAGCGTCGGCATCTTCGCGTGGGCGCTGCTGGAGCCGCGCGAGGGCGAGTACGACTTCGCGCGCCTGGACAAGGTCCTCGACCTGCTGCACGAGAACGGCATCGCCGCGGACCTCGCCACCCCGACCGCGGCACCCCCGGCGTGGTTCTTCCGCGCGCACCCGGAGGCGCTGCCCGTCGACCGCGACGGGCGCACCCTGTCGTACGGCAGCCGCCAGACGTTCTGCCCGTCGAGCCCCGCCTACCGCGAGGCGGCCCTGCGGATCGCCCGCGCCGTCGCCACGCGCTACGCCGGCCACCCGGCGCTGGCGATGTGGCACATCCACAACGAGTACGGCTGCCACAACGCGGAGTGCTACTGCGACACCAGCGCGGCGGCGTTCCGGGGCTGGCTGCGGGAGAAGTACGGCGACGATCTGGCGGCGCTGAACGACGCCTGGGGCACCACCTTCTGGAGCCAGTGGTACTACGACTGGGAGGAGATCCTCCCGCCCCGCGCGACCGGCGCCGTCCCCAACCCGACCCACCAGCTGGACTGGCGCCGCTTCTGCAGCGACGAACTGCTGTCGCTGTGCACGGCGGAGCGCGAGGTGCTGCGGGATGCGGCCCCCGGCATCCCCGCCACCACCAACTTCATGGTGATGTACAACTTCGACGCGCTGGACTACTGGCGCTGGGCCCCGCGGCTCGACGTGGTCTCCAACGACCACTATCTGCGCTCCACCGATCCCGAGTCGCAGATCGACATCGCGCTCAGCGGCGACCTCGTCCGCTCCCTGGCGGGCGGCGAGCCGTGGCTGCTCATGGAGCACTCCACCGGCGCGGTGAACTGGCAGCCCGTCAACCGCGCCAAGGAGCCGGGGGAGTTGCGCCGCAACGCCCTCGCCCATGTCGCGCGCGGCGCCGACGGCATCGCCTACTTCCAGTGGCGGGCGGCCAGGGCGGGCGCCGAACAGTGGCACTCGGCGATGCTGCCGCACGCCGGCACCGACAGCCGGATCTGGCAGGACGTGGTCCGGCTGGGCGCGGATCTGAAGGCGCTGGCGGAGGTGAAGGGCAGCACCGGCACGGCCGAGGTGGCCGTCGTCTGGGACTGGAACGCGCGCTGGGCCCTGGAACTGCCGTCCCAGCCGAGCGAGGAGGTCCGCTACCTGGACCAGGTCCGCTCCTGGTACGAGCCGCTGTGGCGGGCCGGCGTGGCCGTGGACTTCGTCCGCCCGGACGCCGACCTGTCCGCGTACCGCCTGGTCCTCGCCCCCGCGCTGTACCTGGTGGACGACACGGGCGCCGAGAACCTCACCTCGTACGCCCGGCGCGGCGGCACCCTGGCGGTGGGCTTCCACACCGGCATGGTCGACGAGAACTGCCATGTCCGGCTGGGCGGTTACCCGGGCGCGTTCCGCGAGGCCCTGGGCGTCCGCACGGACGAGCTGTTCCCGCTGCTGCCGGGGCAGACGCGTTCCCTGACCGGCGGCGCCACCGCGACCCTGTGGTCGGAGCGCGTACGTCTGGAGGGCGCGCGGGCGGTTTCGTCCTACACGGACGGCCCCCTCGCCGGCGGCCCGGCGGTGACCCGCCATACGTACGGCGACGGCGTGACGTACTACGTCGCGACCCGCCCGGACCCGGAGGCGCTGGGCGCGCTGCTCGCCCGCATGTGCGAGGACGCGGGCGTACGCCCCGTCCTGGACGACCTCCCCGAAGGCCTGGAGGCGGCCCGCCGCCGGGGCCCGGACGCGGACTACCTGTTCTTGATCGACCACGGCGGCCGGGGAGCGGAGATCCGCGTGCCCGACGGGGCCACGGAACTCCTCACCGGGAAGCCGGTGCCGGACGGCCGGGTCGGGATCGGGGCGGGTGAGGTGGCCGTGGTCAGGCTGCCGCACCACCCGTGAGACGGGCGTCCCCCTTGTAGCATCTGAGCACCGCTGCACAAGGGGGACGCGTGATCGAACTGGCCGACATGATCCGGGAGTTGCGGACGCAGCTGACCACCGCGCTGGCCGACGGACAGGGCGAGTCCCTGCGGTTCGAGCTGGGGCCGGTCGAGGTCGAGGCGTCCGTCGCCGTCACCCGGGAGGCCGGCGGGGACGCCAAGGTGCGCCTGTGGGTCGTCGACGCCGGGGCCAACGGCAAGTACGGGCACGCCGAGACCCAGCGGGTCACCCTCACCCTCACCCCGAAGGTCGTACCGGCGGACGGCGGAGCGCCGAGGACCGTGTCGATCGCGGGCGGCGAGGTTGACGGCGAACGCTGAGCGGGGCCTGCGGCCGGAGCGGGCCGCGGAGATCGTCGTCGCGGCGCCGGACGGCGGCCGTCGGGGCTCGGGATACCTGGTCCGGCCCGGCGTCGTCCTGACCGCCGCACATGTCGTCGAGGGCGCGTCGGGCGTCCGGGCGCGCTTCGAGGCCGACCGGCCGGGGGAGCGGACCGTCGAGGCGGCGGTGGCGTGGGCGCACACGGGCATCGACGTGGCGGTGCTGACGGTGCCGGAGCACGACGTGCCGCCGGTGTCGTACGGCCGGGTCGCCGACGTGGACGCGGTGCTGAGCTGCGCCGCGCTCGGCTTCCCCCGCTTCAAGCTCCGTACGGACGCGGACGGTTCACGCTTCCGGGACGCCGAGCACCTGCGGGCGACCTGCGCGGTGCTGTCCAACCGGCGCGAGGGGACCCTCGACCTGGGCGTCACCTCACCGCCGCCCGCCGAGGACCCGGAACCGGGACGGGACCCCTGGGAGGGCATGTCCGGCGCGGCCGTCTTCAGCGGCGGCCGTCTGATCGGCGTGGTCAGCCGGCACCACCGCGCGGACGGCGTCGGCAGGATCGCGGCGAGCCGCGTGGACGGCTGGTCGCTCGCGCTGGACGCGGACCGACTGGCCGCGCTCGAAGCGCTGTTGGGCCACGGACTGCGCTCCGATGCCCTGCCCTCCGCGCTGCCCGCCACCGGACTCGACCTCGTCCAGGAGGTCTACCGCGCCCAACTCGCCGACATCGCCCCCGAATTACTGGAGGACCGGGAGGCCGAGCTTCAAGAGCTCGTGGCTTTCTGCGCCGGCCGGGAGCCGTATCTCTGGCTCCAAGGACCGCCTTGGGCCGGCAAGACGGCCCTCGTGTCCTGGTTCGCGCTGCATCCGCCGCGCGGTGTCGTCCCCGTCTGGTTCTTCATCACCGCGCGCCACGCCGGCCAGTCCGACGGCGACGCCTACACGGCCGCCGTCATCGACCAGCTCGCCACGATCGCGGGCCGCGAACCGGCCGCCACCGCCACCGCGGTCGCCCGCGACGGCGAACGCCGACTGCTGCTGCGCCAGGCGGCGGACCGGGTCGCGCGGGACGGCGGCACCCTCCTCCTCGTCGTCGACGGCCTCGACGAGGACCAGTCCCTCACCCCCGGCCGCACCGGCACGAGCATCGCCTCGCTCCTGCCGGAACGGCTCCCGGCGAACGTCCGCGTCCTGGTGACCGGCCGCACGAGCCCCGGGATCCCCGCCGACGTCAAGGGCGGACACCCGCTGCGCGCCTGCCCGGTGACGAAGCTGTCGGCCACGGCCGCCTCCCGGCACACCGAGCACGAGGCCACGTACGACCTCCAGCAGGCGCTGTCCGGAGACCGGCTCCAACGCGACCTGGTCGGCCTCCTCACCGCCGCCCGCGGCCCGCTCACCATCGACGACCTGCGGGAACTCACCGGTGAGACCGCCTACGAGCTGAACCGGCGGCTGGGCCGGGCGTTCGGACGGCTGCTGCGCCGGCGGGGCGTCGGCGCCGACAGCGGCGGCGACGTCACCCTCTACCTGGTGGGCAGCGGCTACCTCTTCGCCCACGACACCCTCCTCACCGCCGCCCAGGACGAACTCGGCCCCGACCTGGCCGCCTACGTCGACCGCCTGCACACCTGGGCGCGGACCTACGAGGAGCGCGGCTGGCCCGACAGCACCCCGCGCTACCTCCTCCAGCCCTACGGCCGTCTCCTCGCCCACTTCCGGGAGCCCGCCCGCCTCACCGACCTCGCCGTGGACGTCCGCCGCCGCGACCTCCTCAGGGACGCCACGGGCAGCGACGCCGCCTGCCTCGCCGAGATCGCCGCCGCCCGCGAGGCGGTACGCCGGGTCACCCCCGACGACCTGGGCGCGCTGGCCGCGCTCGGGGCGGCCGGCGATCTCGTGGCCCAGCGCAACGAGGCACTGCACCCGGACATCCCCGCCGTGTACGCCCGGCTCGGCCGCGCCCGCCAGGCCCTCGGCCTGGCCCGCAGCGTCCTACGGCCCCTCCACCGCGCCCGCGCCATGAGCCAGGTGGCCCGCGCGCTGGCGGAACGGGGCGACCGGCGGGCCGTGGACGTGGCCGAGGAAGCGGTCCGCATGGCATCGGCGGCCACGTCCGGCGACAGCAGCGCCGACCTCTCCGACGTCGTCCGGGCCCGGGGCGTGTTCGCCGAGACGCTGGCCCGGGCCGGCCGGACCGACGAGGCGGCGCGCGAACTGCGGGCACTGCCCCGGCCGGTGCATCCGTCGGGCTACGGGCCCTACGTCGAGACGCTCACCGCCGCCGCCGTCCTGCTCCCGGATCCGGACGAGGCGGCCGCGATCCTGCGCCTGGCGGAGCTGTACGCCAAGGGCGTGTGGCCCCGGCCGGAGCGGATACCGGGGCTCATCGCGGTCGCCGAGGCCTGGACCGTCGCTCGCCACCCCGCCGAGGCGGACCGCCTCTACGACGACATCGCCGCCATGGCCCGACGGCGTGCCCGCGAACCCGGCAACCTGCCCGCCGTGGCCGCACAGGCCCTGCGTCGGGCCCGCCCGCACGACGCCGACGCCCTGGCCGCACTCGCCGCGCCCGCGACGGACGAACGGCGGCCACCGCAGGACGTGTGGGAACTGCGCGACCGGGCCCGCGGACTCGCCGCGTGCGGCCGACCGGGCGAGGCCCAACAGCTGGTACGGGCCGTGCGGTTGGTGCCCAACCAGGCCCAGATCGGCGTCCGCCGCGGCCTGTGGCGGGAGATCGTCACGGCCTGGGCGCGGGAGGGCCGGGCGGCGGAGGCCTGGCAGGCGCTCGGCGAGGGCGAACTGCGCGGATACATCGGCCTCGAACCCGGGCTCACCGCACGCACCGTACGCCTGCTCGCCGAGGCGGGCCGTGCCGAGGAACTCGCGGCCCTGCTGCCGCACAGCACCGACAGCCACCCCTGGGAGATGGTGGCCGAGGCACTGGCGACGCTCGCCGCGCACGTCGCCGCCGACGACCCCGAGCGGGCCCTGCGCCTGCTGCGCCAGGCGGAACACGGACACAGCGCCTGGTCGGACCGGGCCTCCTACGGCCACGAGGTCGCCCTCGGCTCCTTCGCGGGCGCGCTCGCGGCGGCCGGCTTCCACGACGACGCCGAACGCCTGCTCCAGGCGGTCCCCACCCCCGTCGTCCGCGCCTGGGGGTACGCCACGACGTCCCTCTCCGTGGCGCGTACCGACCGGGACCGGGCACTGCGCCTCGCCGAGCGGGCGTACGAGCTGGCCCACGACTCCTCACTCCTCATGCTGACCGTGCGCACCGTCGTCCTCCAGGCACTGGTCCGCGCCGGAGCGGCCGAACGAGTGCTGGAACTCCTGGAGGAGAGACCGAAGATGCCCTTCGGTCAGGACGATCGCGACGACGCCCGGGTGGAACTGGTCGAGGAGCTGTGGCCCCAGGCCCCCGACGCGGCGCGGCGCTGGGCGGACCGCGTGGTGCCCGGCATGCGCGACGCGCCGGTGCTGCGCATCGCCCAACTCCTCGTCGCCGTGGCCCGGCACGCCCCGGACCACGCGCTCACCCTGCGCGGATTCCTGCGGGACCGGGCCACGGACACACCCAAGCACGACCATGAACCGGCCCTGCTCGCCCTGGCCTTGGCCGACGATGATCCCGCCGGCGCCCGTGACCTGCTCGCGGCGGCCCGCGCCCGCGACACCTGGCCCACCCACACCCGTGGCGCCGCCGTCGTCGCGCTGGCCTGCGCCGCACTCGGCGAACACGACGACGCCCGGAGGATCGCCCTGGGCCTGACAGGCGACCGGGAACGCGCCGAGGCCTGCGCCCATCTCGCCGCCCAAGCCGCGGCGGTGCGCGACGAGATGACCGCGGTGTCCTTCGTCGGCGGCCCGCTGACCGTCCCCCCGACCGCCCGCCGCTTCGCCACCCTGCTGCGCCCCGCCCCCGGCCCCGACCTCCCCCGCGCCCGCACCCTCCTCGCCGAGGCCCTCACCCCCGAGGGCTGGGACGAGGCGCTCCCGATCCTCGCCGAGATCGACCCACCCGCCGTACTCCGCGCCCGGGATGTGGTCTTCGCCCACTTGGGGATCTGAGCCGACCAGGTCTCTTGGGTACCCGCGCCCCCGATTCGGGCGAAGCCCGAAAAGAAGGGGCGCGGGGCTGTATCAATGTGCGGCTACCGCCGCGCGGGCGCGACCAGCCACGACGGCGGATCAGCCCGAAACGGCGGGCAGCACCCCAGACTTCGCGGCCTTCCCGTACCACTTCGCACTCGACTTCGGCGTCCGCTTCAACGTCCCGTAGTCCACGTACACCGCCCCGAACCGCTTCTCATACCCGTACGCCCACTCGAAGTTGTCCATCAGCGACCACAGGAAGTACCCCCGCACATCCGCCCCGTCGGTAATCGCTTGCCTGACGGCCGCGAGATGCCCGTGCAGATAGGCGATCCGCTCGGGATCGTGCACCGACCCGTCCGGCTCCGGCTTGTCGTCGTACGCCGCGCCGTTCTCCGTGATGTACAGCGGCAGCCCCGGCGCCTCCCGCGTGTACCGCATGATCAGGTCGTGCAGGCCGGTCGGGTCGATCGTCCAGCCCATCTCCGTGCGCTCGCCGGGCGTCTGGTGGAAGGCGACGTCGTCCGCGCCCGGCCACGGGGAGTGCTCGCTCGCGCCGTGACCGTCCGCGCGCGGCCCGTCGGGGGCGTTGCTCGTCGCCGACACCAGGGTCGGGGTGTAGTAGTTCAGCCCGAGCGCGTCCAGCGGCTGGTTGATGCTCTGGAGGTCGCCGTCGAGGACGTACGACCAGTCGGTGATCGACCGCGTCGCGTCCAGCAGCGACTGCGGGTACGCCCCGTGCAGGATCGGCCCGTGGAAGACACCGTTCGCCAGGTCGTCGATCTTCCGTGCCGCCGCCAGGTCCGCCGGGTGCTGCGAAAGCGGGCGTACGACCGAGGAGTTGAGGCTGATCGCGACCTGGTTGCGGGCCGGCATCACCGCGCGCAGCGCCGAAGCGCCCAGCCCGTGGGCCAGGTTGAGGTGGTGCGCGGCGCGCAGGGACGCCAGCGGGTCCGTGCGGCCGGGCGCGTGCACGCCGGAGCCGTAGCCCAGGAAGGCGCTGCACCACGGCTCGTTGAGCGTGATCCAGTTCTCCACGCGGTCGCCGAGCGCTTCGCCGACGATCTGCGCGTACTCGGCGAAGCGGAACGCCGTGTCGCGCTCGGGCCAGCCGCCCGCGTCCTCCAGCTCCTGCGGCAGGTCCCAGTGGTAGAGGGTGACGGCCGGCTTGATGCCGTGCTCCAGGAGCTCGTCCACCAGCCGCCGGTAGAAGTCCAGGCCCACCTGGACGGCGGGGCCCCGGCCCGTCGGCTGGACCCGCGACCAGGAGACGGAGAAGCGGTACGCCGTCAGGCCCAGGTCCGCCATCATCGCCACGTCCTCGCGGTAGCGGTGGTAGTGGTCGACAGCGATGTCACCGGTCTCACCACCGGCCGTGCGGCCCGGCGTATGACTGAAGGTGTCCCAGATCGAGGGGGTGCGGCCGTCCTCCCGCACCGCCCCCTCGATCTGGTACGCGGACGTCGCGGCGCCCCAGAGGAAGGCGGGAGGAAAGGTCACGGGCGTAAGGGGCTCAGACATGGAAGCGCTCCCATAGGGGGTCGAGTAGACCAACGGAAGGGGAAGGAGAGAGGGGGGCCGAGGCGGCGGTGACCCGGCCCCTGGAGACGAGGGCTGGCGGAAGAGGGGTTACCCCTTCACCGCGCCCTGCATGATGCCGCCCACGATCTGCTTGCCGAAGATCGCGAAGACCAGCAGCAGCGGCAGCGTGCCGAGCAGCGCGCCCGCCATGATCAGCGACTGGTCGGGGGTGTATCCGCGGCCCAGGCCCGCCACCGCGACCTGCACGGTCGGGTTACCGGTCTGGGTCAGCACCAGGAAGGGCCACAGGAAGTCGTTCCACGTCTGTACGAAGATCAGCATGCCGAGCACGGCCATCGCCGGCCGGGCGGCCGGGAACACCACGTGCCACACCACGCGCCAGCTGCTCGCGCCGTCGACCCGGGCGGCCTCGATGATCTCGTCCGGCAGCGCCTGGATCAGGTACTGCCGCATGAAGAACACACCGAACGCGCTCACCAGCGACGGGAAGATCACCGCCTGCAGCTGGTCCGTCCAGTCCAGCTTGGCGACCATCATGTACAGCGGGATCACACTGAGCTGCGGCGGCACCATCATCGTGCCGATCACGAGCAGCATCAGCGCGTTACGGCCCCGGAAGCGCAGCTTGGCGAAGGCGAACCCGGCGATCGTCGACAGGAAGACCACCGTCGCCGCCGACACCCCCGCCACGAACGTGGTGTTGACGAATGCCTCGCCCAGGTTCGCGTCGTTCCAGGCCACGTCCAGGTTGTGCCCGAGGTTGGAGCCGAACCAGAAGGGCGGCGGGGTCTGCGCCAGCCGGTTGTTGTCCCGGGAGGCGGCGACCGCCGTCCAGAACAGCGGGAACAGCGAGACGATGGTGAACACGGCCAGGATCACGTAGGCGACCGGCCCGCCGTGCATCTGCCCGCCGGCCCGCGCCGACTTGGGCCGGCGCACCTTCTTCGCGGCCGGCCGGGTGTCCTCCGGTGTCGTCAAAGTCGTCGTCACGGCCGTACTCCTAACTACTGGCGCGCAGCCGGCGCGAGATGACGTAGTTGATGATCCCGATCACGATGAGGATCAGGAACATCGTCCAGGCGATGGCGGAGGCCCGGCCCAGGTGCTGGTTCACCCAGCCCTGCTCGTACAGGTACAGGCCGAGGGTCTGGAACTGGTGCTCCGCGCCGCCCGACGCGCCCTTGTTCGCGTCGAACAGCAGCGGCTCGCCGAACACCTGACTCGCGCCGATCGTCGAGACGACCGCCGTGAACAGGATCGTGGGCCGCAGCGACGGCAGCGTGACATGCAGGAACTGCTGCCAGCGGCTCGCGCCGTCCAGCGCCGCCGATTCGTAGAGGTCCTGTGGGATCGCCTGCATCGCGGCGAGGTAGATCAGCGCGTTGTAGCCGGTCCAGCGCCAGATGATGATCGACGAGACGGCGATCTGGGAGGGCCACTTGTCGTTCTGCCAGTCGACGGGGTTGATCCCGACCTGGTCCAGCGCCCAGTTGATCATGCCGTAGTCGCGGCCGAAGAGCAGCACGAACACCAGCGAGGCGGCCGCGATCGACGTCGCGTACGGTGCGAGCATCGCGACCCGGAAGAAGGTCGAGGCACGCAGCTTGTAGTTGAGGATGTGCGCGACGCCCATCGCCATCAACAGCTGCGGGACGGTCGAGATGATGCCGATCGTCAGGGTGTTCTTCGCCGCGTTCCAGAAGAAGTCGTCGTCGAAGATACGGGTGTAGTTGCGCATCCCGACCCAGGTCATGTCGGTCGGCGCGGTCAGCTCCACCTGGTGCAGCGACGCCCAGCCCGTGTAGAGCAGCGGGAACAGACCGAAGGCGACGAACAGCAGGAAGAACGGCGAGACGAACGCGTACGGGCTCCAGCGCATGTCCCGCTGCCAGCGGCGGGAGAGCCGGGCCCGGCGGCGCGCGTCCGCCTCCGCGGGCGGTGCTCCCGGGCCCGGGCGGCCCGGGGCCGCGCCCCCCTCGACGGGGGGCGCGGCGGTGTCGTGGCGGGTGGCCATACCGGTCACTTGTCCAGGTTGTTGTCGATGGTCTTCGTCGCCGTGTTCCAGGCCTCCTCGGGCGACTTGCCCTTCGTCACCAGGATCACGCCGTTGTCGGTCAGACCCTGCTGGATGATCTGGTCCTTCGGGCCGATCACCTGGACCGGGATCGCCTTGGCGGCCTCACCGAAGATCTGGCCGATCGGGGCGTCCCCGGTCATCGGGTTCTTGGCGCTGGTCACCTCGGTCATGGTGTACGTGCTCGGCGCGCTCGGGAAGGAGCCCTGCACGCTGAACAGCTTGGCCTGCTGCGCGGGCGCGGTCAGCCAGGCGATCAGCTCCTGGGCCTCCTTGACGTGCTTGGCGCTCTTCGGCACGGTCAGGAAGGAGCCGCCCCAGTTGCCGGACTTCGGGGCCACGGCCACGTCCCACTTGCCGGCGGCGTCGGGCTTCGACTTGCCCTTGATGTAGCCGATCATCCAGGGCGGGCAGGCCATCGCCGCGAACTTGCTGTTGGCGATCGTCTGGTCCCACGTCGGCTGGAACTGCGTCTGGGCGCCGGTCAGGCCCTCCTCGGCGGCCTTCGCGGTCAGGTTGAAGGCGGCCTTGACGGCGGGGTTGGTCTTGTAGATGACCTCGCCCTTCTCGTCGTAGAACTTCTCCTTCTCACTGCTGAGGATCGCGTTGATCAGGCCGCCGGGGGAGTCCCAGAAGGTGGTGCCCGCGGGGGCCTTGGCCTTGTACTGCTCGCCGGCGGTGACCAGCTTGCCCCAGTCGCCGGCCCACAGCTGGGCGACCTTGGCACGATCGGTGGGCAGGCCGGCCGCCTGGAAGAGGTCCTTGCGGTAGCAGATGGCCATCGGGCCGATGTCGGTGCCCAGGCCGACGGTCTCGCCGTCCTTGGTGGTGGCCTGCGACCACTTCCAGGGCAGCCAGTTGCTCTTGTTCACGCCCGAAACCTTGGACATGTCCGTGAGCTTGCCCGCCTGGGTGCCGACGATCTCGGCGATGTTGCCGACCTCGACGGCCTGGACGTCCTGCAGGCCGCTGTTGGTGGTCAGGTGGTTGAGCAGCGCCGGGTAGTAGTTCTCGTTCCGCTCCACGACATTCTCGGCGATCTTGATGTCGGGGTGGAGCTTCTCGTACTCGGCGTAGAGCCCGGCCTCCTTGAAGCCGAAGGTGCCGAAAAGGCCCAGCGTGATGGTGGTCTTGCCCTTGCCGCCGCCGGACGACGACCCGCTCGAGTCGTCGTCGCCGCCGTCGTCGGCACAGCCGGCCAGCAACCCGGCGCCCAGCGACGCTACGGCCGCGAGGACCACCGCCCTACGGGCGGTACGGGTGAATGCTCGCATTGCGTCCTCCTGTTGCCCTGACGTGCCGACCCCCCGGCCAACGTGCATGGTTGGGCCCGTTTTGTTCTCGCTGCGGCTCGGGCGGGGAACGTGCGGGATATGTATGTGTCAGGTACCGTGGGAGCGCTCCCACAAGTGATGTGTTGAAGAGTCGTCGGTTCGGGCGGGGGTGTCAAGGGTGAGCGCGCGGAGAGATGCGTTCGGTTATCGGCCTGTTAGCTAACCCGGTCGACGGTCGTCGTGACGATCGTCCGAACACACAGGACTGTTAGATTCCAGGCCAACGGGGTTGGATGACGGTGGGAAGGCGGAGCCCATGGCAAGCCACGGAGCGCGGGGCCGGAGCGGCGGCAGCCGCAGCGGCGGCAGGCCCACCCTCGAAGAGGTCGCCGCGCGGGCCGGCGTGGGCCGCGGCACCGTCTCCCGGGTGATCAACGGCTCGCCCAGGGTCAGCGACGCCACGCGCGCGGCGGTGGAGGCCGCGGTCGCGGAACTCGGATACGTCCCCAACACGGCGGCCCGCGCCCTCGCCGCCAACCGCACCGACGCGATCGCCCTCGTCGTCCCCGAGCCGGAGACCCGCTTCTTCGCCGAGCCGTACTTCTCCGACATGCTGCGCGGTGTCGGGGCGGAACTGTCGGACACCGAGATGCAGCTGCTGCTCATCTTCGCCGGCAGCGACCGGGAGCGCCGCAGGCTGGCGCAGTACCTCGCGGCGCACCGGGTGGACGGCGTGCTGCTGGTCTCGGTCCACGCGGACGACCCGCTGCCCGACCTGATCTCCCAGCTGGAGATCCCGGCGGTGATCAGCGGCCCCAGGTCGGCCGCGGAGACGCTCCCCTCGGTCGACTCGGACAACTACGGCGGCGGCCGCGCCGCGGTGGAGCACCTGCTCTCCCGTGGCCGGCACCGCATCGCGCACATCACGGGCCGCCTGGACGTGTACGGCGCCCAGCGCCGCGTCGACGGCTACCGCGCCGCACTGCGCGAGGCCGGCCACGCGGTGGACGACAGCCTGGTGGAGCCGGGCGACTTCACCGAGGAGGGCGGCCGCCGGGCGATGGCCGAGCTGCTGGCCCGGCACCCCGCCCTCGACGCGGTCTTCGCGGGCTCCGACGTGATGGCGGCGGGCGCCCGCCAGGCGCTGCGCGAGGCGGGCCGGGTGATCCCCGACGACGTCGCCCTCGTCGGCTACGACGACTCGGCGATCGCCCGCCACATGGACCCGCCCCTGACCAGCGTCCGCCAGCCCATCGAGGAGATGGGCCGCCGCATGCTGGACCTCCTCCTCACCGAGATCGCCGACCGCCGCCCGGCGGTGTCACGGGGCCTGGAACGCCGACAGGTGGTCCTGGCGGCGGAACTGGTGGAGCGGGCGTCGTCGTAAGTCCCGGAGGGCGCGGGGGAGTTCGGAGAGGCGGGGCGCACCTGGCGGCGGTGGTCGGCGTCTTGTGGGAGGCGGGTTGTCAGCCGTCCTGCGCCGTCAGCGGGACCGCCAGCGGATCTCGCCGTCCTGTTCCTCGTCGGTGGGCGTCAGTCCGGCCGCTTCCGCTACGGCGGCGGAGGCGCCGTGGGTCGGGTGGATGTGGGCGGTGAGGGTGTGGACGCCCTGGGTGCGCAGCCGGTCGGCCAGGGCCGCGGCGGCCTCCTTGGCGTAGCCCCGCCCCTGCCAGGGGACGCCGATCACCCAGGCGATCTCCGCAGCCCGGCCCGCGTCGGTGACCGTGGCCTGGACGGTGCCGAGCAGGTGGCCCTCGGAGCGGTGCCGCAGGACCCAGTTGCACCAGGAGACGGCCGGATCGGGCGAACCGGCGACCAGACGCACGTAACGGGCGCGCAGGGCCTCCGGGGTGGCGGGCGCGCCGCCGATGAACGTGTGGAGGGCGGGGTCGGCGAGGACCGTGGCCATCTCCTCGGCGTGCTCGACGCGGAGGGGAAGGAGATCCAGGCGGGACGTGGTGATGGGCTCGATCTGCACGGCGGCGGCTCACTCTCCCCGGGGACAGGCCCTCAGGGTAGGCGACGGGGGCGGGGTCGACGGGTAGGTCTGTCGTGGGGTTCGCGGGCAGGCGCGCCGGTGCAGATACACCGTGGCGGCGGTGCCGGTGCCGATCTCGGGGATGTACGTGTCGTACGGCTCGTCGTAGCTGGCCGTCCCCTACGACCGACGTCCTGGTGGCGGTGCGTGCGGGCGGGCGCGGGCTTGCCGGCCGCTTCGATCGCCGCCACGTGGATGAGCCGATGGCCGTACGCGACGCGGCGCAGACGTTTGCCGAGAGGTCGATGACCGATTCGGTGTCCAACGGCTTCGCACACCAGACGCAGGCGACGCCGACTCCACCGTCCCCAGACATCTGGGAACGCCAAGGGGCTGACCTGTTTGTCAGGTCAGCCCCTTGATCATTCAGGGTGAGTGACGGGACTCGAACCCGCGACATCCTGGACCACAACCAGGTGCTCTACCAGCTGAGCTACACCCACCATGACCGGCAGTGGACTTTGTCGTCCCCGACCGGCCGAGAAAAAGTGTACAGGGTCCGAAGGGGTGCTCGCGCACGGCTTTCGCGGGGGCCGTACGCGAGCCCCCTTCAGCCGTGCTGAGCAGGCAGGACGTGCTTGGCGGCGATCGCCTTGGCGGTGTCGGAGTCCGGGCCGGGCTGGGGGACGAAGACGGCCTCGCGGTAGTAGCGCAGCTCCGCGATCGATTCGCGGATGTCGGCGAGGGCGCGATGGTTGCCGTTCTTCTCCGGGCTGTTGAAGTAGGCCCGGGGGTACCAGCGGCGGGCGAGTTCCTTGATCGAGGAGACGTCGACGATCCGGTAGTGCAGATACTCCTCGACCTTCGGCATGTCACGGAGGAGGAAGCCGCGGTCCGTGCCGACGGAGTTGCCGCACAGGGGGGCCTTGCCCGGTTCCTTGACGTGCTCGCGCACATACGTCAGGACCTGCTCCTCGGCCTCCGCCAGGGTCGTACCGTTCGGCAGCTCCTTGAGCAGACCGGACGCGGTGTGCATCTGACGTACCACCTCCGGCATCGTCTCCAGGGCGGAGTCCGGCGGGCGGATGACGATGTCCACGCCCTCGCCGAGGATGTTCAGCTCGGAGTCGGTGACGAGGGCGGCCACCTCGATGAGCGCGTCGTCGGACAGCGAGAGGCCGGTCATCTCGCAGTCGATCCACACCATGCGATCGTTCATGCGACCACCCTAAAGCTGACGTTCGGTTTTGGGTGCACCTGCGCGGGGGCAAGGGCCGCCGCTGAAGGAAGCCGGCTGAAGGAAAGGGCGGGGGCCGGAGTGGAATCTTCCACCCCGGCCCCCACACCTTTCCTCGGCCTCAGGACATCCTCAGGACCCGCTGCGCGGCCCCGGCAGTCCCACCCGTGCCGCATAGGGCTCGCGGGCGTGGTGGTCCGACGCCAGGCCCACCGCGCTGGCCGCCGCGGCCGTCCGGCGGGTCTGCATCGGGACCGGGGTCTCCGGGTGCAGGCCGGGTGCCGTGCCGACCGCCGACGTCGTCGGGGACAGCATCGGCGCCGGTGGCGGGGACGGCGGTTCGACGTCGGTCCGTTCGCCCTGCGGCCTGCGCGCCCGGTACGCCGCCCGGTACGCCGCCGGCGACGAGCCGAGCTGCCGCCGGAAGTGGCCGCGCAGCGCGACGGGCGAGCGGAAGCCGCAGCGGCCCGCCACCTCGTCCACCGAGTAGTCCGACGTCTCCAGCAGGCGTTGCGCCTGGAGCACCCGCTGGGTGATCAGCCACTGCAACGGCGCGCTGCCGGTCAGTGAGCGGAAGCGGCGGTCGAACGTACGACGGCTCATGTACGCGCGCGCTGCCAGCGTCTCCACGTCGAACTGCTCGTGGAGGTGTTCCAGCGCCCAGGCGACGACCTCGGCCAGCGGGTCGGCGCCGATCTCCTCCGGTAAAGACCTGTCGAGGTAGCGCTCCTGGCCGCCCGACCGGCGCGGCGGCACGACGAGTCGCCGGGCCAGTGCGCCCGCCGCCTCATTGCCGTGATCCGAGCGCACTATATGAAGACAGAGATCGATTCCGGCCGCCGTACCCGCCGACGTCAGCACGTCGCCGTCGTCGACGAACAGCTCCCTGGGATCGACATGCACCGACGGATAGCGCTTCGCGAGCGTCGGTGCGTACATCCAGTGTGTCGTCGCCGGTCGGCCGTCCAGCAGGCCCGCCGCCGCGAGGACGAAGGCGCCGGTGCACAGTCCTACTATGCGGGCGCCCTCCTCGTGCGCCCGACGCAGTGCGTCGAGCGCTTCCTCCGGCGGCGGGGAGGTTATCGATCGCCAGGCCGGCACGACGACCGTGCCCGCCCGGGAGATCGCCTCCAGGCCATGTGGTGCCGTGAGTTCCAGGCCCCCTGTGGTCCGCAGCGGGCCGTCCTCGCCGGCTGCCACCAGAAGGCGGTAGCGCGGCACGCCGGCGTCCTGGCGGTCTATCCCGAACACCGACAGCGGAATGGAACTCTCGAAGATGGGGCCGCCGCTGAACAGCAGCACCGCGACGATCTCCTTGCGGCGTCGCCCGGAAAGCTTCCGGGCCGCGGCTTCCGGCGCGGCAGTGGAGTCGTGGCTCATCCTGCTAAGCCCCCCTCGGTGGTCGCGGCTCCTCGGTTGTGTCGCTCCTGCACGTTTCCCCTCGGTCCTGCACGAGTCCCCCGCCGTAGACAGTCAAGATCGAATCTACTGTGTCGCGTTGTTCCCGGGTGAGGCAGTGCGTCACCCGGCACATTGTCGACATGGCAACTTGGCGTGAAGCATTCGATCACGAAGCGTTGCACCCACGGGTCGTGCAGGGAAGTGGGCCTCGTCGCAGTGGCCGATCTGCGTAGGGTGCGCAGGGTCCTGTGGACCCTTTCCTTGCAGGTCAAACGGGGTGCAGGGGGGTGTTGGACGGCCTGATGCGCGGTCGCCGGAAGTTGGCTGAAAAGATACGGCCGCGTGCGCGGAAACCGGTCAGCCGACCGGTGTGTTTCCCCCAGTGTGACGTCCGCCTCGATGGGCCGTCGCCCCGGTGCGGTGCCGGCGGCTCGGCTGGGGCCCTTGGGGTGCCTGTTCCTCCGTGAGCAGCCGGGCCGCGCCCCGCTCGGACTGCCGCAGCAGCAGCCGGCAGACCGCGGTCACCGCGGCGAGGCCGAGCGCGGTGCCGGCCGCTCCGGCCAGCGAGCTGCCGTACCAGAGGAGGACCACCGGGACCAGGACGCAGGTGAACGCCGCCCAGCGGATGAGGTCGCTCGCCTTGTCGTCGCGGGCGGCGGGCTCGGTGTTCGTGCGCGGTGCGGACATGACGGGCTCCCTGGGAGGGCGGGTTCACCGGGTTCAACGCCTGTTCGATCACTCGGTCACTGCGCGGATCGGTGACGGGTGAGCGAATGCCGTGCAAACCGCCTGTACGGGGCAGCAACCATTGCGTTACGGGCGCCCCCTCGTGCATGCTCCCTGGAACCCCGCACACGGCGTGCGGGGAGCCCCCACACCCTGTGCGCGGGATATGGGCAGAGGAGGCGTGCCGCCGTACCCTTGGGGGTATGGGGTTGGGAAGATGATTCCCGGACACAGCTCCGCCGCTCACTGTCGTCCCACCCACCAAGGATCGAAACGCCGAGACAGCCATGGCCGGTCACGAATTCTTCGAACCCGCGGACCGCAAGCGGCCCGTCGCCGATCCCACGGCGGCCGATCCGCTGGCGACACCCGACGCACGCCCGTCCTGCGATCCCGCGTTCAAGCACGGCGTGGTGGTCGGCTTCGACGGCTCCACGTCCAGTGAGCGCGCCCTCGCGTACGCCATCGGCATGGCCCACCGCTCCGGCTCGGGGCTGATCATCGTGCATGTGGCCAACCGGCTGCCCACCACGGTGTGGGCCGGCTGCGAGCCGCCCGTCTTCGTGGACGTCCCGGACCACCGCACCGAGGTCCTCGGCCTCGAACTGGCCTGCGCGGACTATCTGGCGGAGGTGCCCTGGATCCTCGTCGAGCG
Organism: Streptomyces sp. NPDC032126; assembly: GCF_055580085.1. Taxonomy (NCBI): domain Bacteria; kingdom Bacillati; phylum Actinomycetota; class Actinomycetes; order Kitasatosporales; family Streptomycetaceae; genus Streptomyces; species Streptomyces sp. NPDC032126. Next base: position 45,408 of record NZ_JBVIMA010000011.1, on the reverse strand, counting down.
CGGCGGCGACATCTGCCACGAACTCGAAGAGGTGGGGCGGGAGTACGAGGCGGACGCGATCGTCGTCGGCTCCACGCACGGCATCGTGGGCCGGATGTTCGGCTCCGTCGCGGGTCGGCTCGCCAAGCGCGCCAAGCGGCCGGTTGTCGTCATCCCCTGACGTCCGGACCCCGTCCTCTCGTTGTCCTTCCGTAACTCCCCGTTCTCCCAGGTGAGATGCTCCGTGGGAACGGCGGCTCCCCCTGTGCGACCGATATGAATCTCCTGGCCCGCGGAGGTGTTTGTGCCCTTGTGAAGGGCATATATCGGTCACACAACTGCACAATGCATGAAGGGAGCCCGCCGTGGACAACGACGTCTCTGCGGGAAGCACCACCACGATCGTCGGCCGACTCGCCCTCGGCGTCACCCTGTTGGCCTTCGGCCTCGGGTACACGGACGTGATCGACGGCGTGACGGCTGCGGACGCCGTATCCATCGCCCACTACGTCGGCGGCGTCGCGCTGTTCGTCGCCGGCCTTCTCGCCCTCCGCGACCGCGACACCGTGAACGGGACCGCCTTCGCGGCCGTCGGCGCCTTCTGGTTCACCTGGGCCGTCTCCGCCGGCAACCAGGTCTCCGACAACGCCGCCGGACTGTTCCTGCTGCTGTTCGCCCTGGTGGCGCTCTCCCTGACCGTCTCCGGGGGCGACCAACTCACCCAGGGGACCTACGGGTTGTTCCTCGTCGCGCTGGTGCTGCTCGCGATCGCGCGCTTCGGCGACACGGATGGCCTTGCCAAGGTGGGCGGTTGGTTCGCCGTCGCCGCGGGGGCGGTCGCCTGGTACGCGGCGACCGCGGCGTTGGCTCACTGGCCGACGACGCTTCCGCGACGGGCTGCCGGCCGGGGGGTGACGGCCACCGGCTAGTGGGCAGCCGATGCCGGGGAGTTGGGCGACCCCGGCGCACATGAGCGGACCCCCCGTGAAGGTGGCATCACGTGGGGGTCCGTTCCGTCTCTGTCTGAACTACTCGACCGTGACCGACTTCGCGAGGTTCCTCGGCTTGTCGATGTCGCGGCCCAGGGCCTTCGCCGTGTAGTACGCCAGGAGCTGGAGGGGGATGCCCATCAGGATCGGGTCGAGCTCGTCCTCGTTCTTCGGGACGACGATCGTGCGGTCCGCCTTCTCCTGCTCCTGGTGGGCCACCGCCAGGATCTGGCCCGAGCGGGCCTTGATCTCCTCCAGGGCCGCGCGGTTCTTCTCCAGCAGGTCGTCGTCGGGGACGATCGCGACCGTGGGGAGGGCGGGCTCGATGAGGGCCAGCGGGCCGTGCTTGAGCTCGGAGGCCGGGTAGGCCTCGGCGTGGATGTACGAGACCTCCTTGAGCTTCAGGGAGGCCTCACGGGCCACCGGGTAGCCCCGGACGCGGCCGATGAAGAGCATCGAGCGGGCCTCGGCGAACTCGTCGGCCAGCTTCTTGATCTCCTCCTCCTGGGCGAGGATCTCGGCGATCTGGCCGGGCAGCTTGCGCAGGCCCTCGATGATCCGCTTGCCGTCGCGTACGGAGAGGTCGCGGGTGCGGCCGAGGTGCAGGGCGAGCAGCGCGAAGGCGACGGTGGTGTTGGTGAAGCACTTCGTGGAGACCACGCAGACCTCGGGGCCGGCGTGCACGTAGACGCCGCCGTCCGCCTCGCGGGCGATCGCGGAGCCCACCACGTTGACCACGCCGAGGACCCGCGCGCCCTTGCGCTTCAGCTCCTGCACGGCGGCGAGGACGTCGTACGTCTCACCGGACTGGGAGACGGCGATGTACAGGGTGTCGGGGTCGACGACCGCGTTGCGGTAGCGGAACTCGGACGCCGGCTCGGCGTCGGCGGGGATGCGGGCCAGCTCCTCGATCATCTGGGCGCCGATCATGCCCGCGTGGTACGAGGTGCCGCAGCCGAGGATCTTGACGCGGCGGATCTGGCGCGCCTCGCGGGCGTCCAGGTTGAGGCCGCCGAGGTGCACGGTGGAGAAACGGTCGTCGATGCGGCCGCGCAGCACGCGGTCCACGGCGTCGGCCTGCTCGTGGATCTCCTTGTGCATGTACGTGTCGTGGCCGCCCATGTCGTAGGAGGCGGCCTCCCACTCGACGGTGGTGGGCTCCGCCGTCGTACGGGTGCCCTCCGTCGTGTAGGTGCGGAAGTCGTCGGCCTTGAGGGTGGCCATCTCGCCGTCGTCGAGGGTCACTATCTGCCGGGTGTGGGCGACCAGCGCGGCGATGTCCGAGGCGACGAACATCTCCTTCTCGCCGATGCCGAGGACGACCGGGGAGCCGTTGCGGGCGACGACGATGCGGTCCGGGAAGTCGGCGTGCATGACGGCGATGCCGTAGGTGCCCTCGACCACGTGCAGCGCCTGGCGGACCTTGTCCTCCAGCTTCTCGGCCTGCGAGCGGGCGATGAGGTGGGTGAGGACCTCGGTGTCGGTCTCGGAGAGGAACTCGACGCCGTCCGCTTCCAGCTTCTTCCGCAGGTCGGCGGCGTTGTCGATGATGCCGTTGTGGACGACGGCGACCTTGCTGTCGGCCGACATGTGCGGGTGGGCGTTCAGGTCGGACGGGGCGCCGTGGGTGGCCCAGCGGGTGTGGGCGATACCGGTGGTGCCCTTGAAGCGGGCCGGGACCTTGGCCTCCAGGTCGCGCACGCGGCCCTTGGCCTTGACCATCTTCAGGCCCGCCGACTTCGGGGAGCTGACGACGATGCCCGCGGAGTCGTAGCCGCGGTACTCCAGCCGCTGCAGGCCCTCCAGCAGCAGCGGGGCCACATCACGCTTCCCGATGTATCCGACGATTCCGCACATGTATACGTATTCCTAGCCGTAGACGATGCGGCGCAGCTGCCGGAGGGTGAGCTCCGGCGGTGCGACCGCCCGGTATCTCAGGTCCGCCTCGATCCGTTCGAAGATCTCCGCGTTCACCAGGCCCTGGGCCTGGAGCTCGCGGTGGCGGCGACGGACGTACTCCTCGGTCGTCTCGTCGAAGTAGGCGAGCACGTCCTGGATCACCCGCAGTGCCTCGCCCCTGTTCAGGGGGGTGGAGCGCGTCAGGTGATCAACGAGTTCGTCGTGCACCCGGTAGATCCTGGGGTACCGAGCCGAGTTTCGCAAGAAACCTGCCCGATATCGGGCAGCCCTCTGCAGGCAAAACTTGGACGGTCATTGAATCGCTCATGAGTGCCTGTTCGTGAACCGTCCATCCGGCGTCTTGCGGCCCGTCGCCTGGGAGGACGAGTTTCAGACGCCATGGACCTTCCTCGCATGGGCGTACCCGACGAGCTCGCCGAGCGCATGAGCATGGCCGAGCAGCACGAGTACCTTCGCTCCAAGTTCTCCCGGCGCACGATGATCAGAGGCGGTGCCGTCACCCTGGGCGCCGTCGCCGGTGGGGTGTTCGTCCCGGGCGCCACCGCCCGGGCCGCCGTCCCCACCCCGTCGGCCGCGCCGGCCACCGAGCATGTCGACGGTGCCCTCGTCGCCCCCTTCGGCCGCCACCTCGCCTACGGCAACGACCCCCGTACCGAGATGACCGTCTCCTGGCAGGTGCCGGTCGCCGTCAAGAAGCCGTTCATCCGCATCGGCGCCCACCCCTGCGACCTCTCCCGCAAGATCGAGGCCGAGGTGCGCACCCTGTACACCCCGGCCGGCGTCGGCGCGAGCGGCGACCGCACGCAGTACTACCTGCACGCCAAGCTCACCCATCTGCGCCCCGGCCGCACCTACTACTACGGCGTCGGCCACGAAGGCTTCGACCCCGCCCAGCCGCATCTGCTGGGCACCCTCGGCACCTTCACCACCGCGCCCGCCGCGAAGGCGCCCTTCACCTTCACCGCCTTCGGCGACCAGGGCGTCAGCTACCACGCCCTCGCCAACGACAGCCTGATCCTCGGCCAGAACCCGGCCTTCCACCTGCACGCCGGCGACATCGCCTACGGCGACCCCGCCGGCGCCGGCAAGACCACCGACACCGGCTTCGACTCGCGCACCTGGGACCAGTTCCTCTACCAGACGGAGTCGGTCGCCAAGTCCGTGCCGTGGATGGTGAGCTTCGGCAACCACGACATGGAGGCCTGGTACTCGCCCAACGGCTACGGCGGCGAGGAGGCCCGCTGGACCCTCCCGGACAACGGCCCGGACGCCAAGAACCTGCCCGGCGTCTACTCCTTCGTGCACGGCAACACGGCGGTCATCTCCCTCGACCCCAATGACGTCTCCTTCGAGATCCCGGCCAACCTCGGCATCTCCGGCGGCACCCAGACCACCTGGTTCGAGACCCAGCTGAAGAAGTACCGGGCCTCGAAGGACGTCGACTTCATCGTCGTCTTCTTCCACCACTGCGCCTACTGCACCTCCACCGCGCACGCCTCGGAGGGCGGTGTCCGCCAGGAGTGGGTGCCGCTGTTCGACAAGTACCAGGTCGACCTCGTCATCAACGGCCACAACCACCAGTACGAGCGCACCGACGTCATCAAGGCGGGCGAGGTCGTCAAGAAGCTGCCGATCGGCGGCACCGCCTACCCCGAGACCGAGGGCGTCGTCTACGTGACGGCGGGCGCCGCCGGCCGCAGCCTGTACGCGTTCACCGCCCCCGACTCCTACGAGGGACACGAGCACGAGGTCGACTCCGTGGCCTCGTTCGTCAACCTCAAGGACGGCAAGCAGAACGAGACCGTCGCCTGGTCCCGGGTGCGCTACCTCAACTACTCCTTCCTGCGCGTGGACGTCACGCCCGCGCCGAAGGGCCGCTGGACCACCCTGAAGGTGTCGGGCATCGCCGAGACGGGCGACCGCATCGACCACTTCACGGTGGCGCGCCGAGCGAAGTAGGGGATCTCACAGCCGCTTGAGGACCGCCTGTTTGGCGAAGGTGAACTCCTCGTCCGTCAGGACCCCCGAGCGGTGCAGCTCACCGAGTTCCCGCAGGCGCCGCAGCAGGGCGTCGTGGTCGCTGTCACCGGCGGCCGGCAGGGCCGCCCCGGCCCCGTCGGCCGCCGCCAGGGTGTCGTGCGGCGCGGCGTCCCGCCGTACTCCGTCGCGTACGCCGTCACGGGCCGCCGCCGGGTGCGGCAGCCGGGCCTGGACGGCCGCCGCGACCAGCGCCATCAGCGGGTCCTTCTTGAAGCCCCACAGCTCCACCGCGTTGGGGTCGTACTTCGCGGGCGCCTTGGTGGCCGCGCCCCGCACGGTGAAGCGCAGACAGCCGTTCTCCAGGCCGACCGCCGGATGCCACTCCACGTCCGTGATGTCGGCGAGGGGCAGGCTGCGGGCGCCGGCGGCGGCCTTGGCCTCCTCCGTCTTCCAGTTCCACTCCAGGCGCACGTGCTCGCCGTCGAAGCCGGCGGTGCCGTCCCCGGCGGACACGGTCAGCGGCAGGGCGGGGCCCGGCAGCAGATACGCGTCCACCGGGTCGGCCGGGACCCGGTCGAGCAGCAGGGCGTTGCGGACCTCGTCCACCAGGTACTCGGCGACGCCGTACCGGTCGGACTCGACGAGCAGCTGATACGGGTCGTGGGGTTCGCGCAGCCGGCCCCGGGTGGCGTGCAGCAGGGGGTCGGCGCCGTCGCGCAGCCGCAGCCTGAGCCGCCCGTTCCGCTTGCCCTGCTCGAAGGAGATCCCGCTCAACGCGCCCAGGGGGACGACCAGTTCACCCAGCTGCCGACGCAGCGGGCTGATGTTCTTGTCCCGTCCGGGAGTCAGCCGCAGGGCGTCGCCGTCGAAGACCCAGGTGCCGTCCTTCTGGATGATTTCCGCCATGGGGGGATTGTCTCCCAATCGGGACGGCACCGACGGGTCAGAACCCGGCGATCGGGTTCTTCAGGGTGCCGATCAGCTGGAGCGCCCCGGAGGGGTCCGCCAGGTCCACCATCTGCTTGTTGTCGCGCAGTTGGAGCCGGTTGAGGCAGGACAGGGCGAACTCGGGGGCGAACATGTCGTACTGGCGGAACCGGTCGGCCAGATGCGGCACGGACTCCTGGTACTCGCGGGTGACCTCGGCGACCGTGCGCCAGAAGCCGTCCTCGGTCAGGACGCCCTCCTCGGCGAGGTTCGCGGCGAGGAAGCGGAAGAAGCAGTCGAAGACGTCCGTGAAGATCGACAGCAGCTTCGTGTCCTCGGGGACCTCCACCCGGATGCGGGCGACCTCGGGAGGCAGCACCGCGTCCGGGTCCATCACCGCGATCTCCTCGGCGATGTCCTTGTACACCGCCCGTGTCACGACGCCGTCCCTCAGGACCAGGATCGTGTTCTCGCCGTGCGGCATGAAGACCAGGTCGTAGGCGTAGAAGGAGTGCAGCAGCGGGGTGTAGTAGGCGCGCAGGTAGTGCCGCAGCCATTCGGTGGCGGGCAGGCCCGACCGTTCGATCAGCGCGCCGGCCACGGAGCGGCCCTCGTGGTCGACGTGGACCAGCGAGGCCATGGTCGCCAGGGACTCGCCGTCCCGGAGGGCGGACACCGGGCTCTCCCGCCACAGGGCGGCCAGCATCTTGCGGTACGGCGAGTAGCGGTCGGTGGCCCGCTCGTACTCCAGGTGCCGGTAGCCGACGGCCGCCCGCTCGCGGATGATCGTGAGGCGGGTCGACTTCAGCACCGGGTCGCTCTCGATGAGCTGGGCGAGCCAGTCGTTGATCGCGGGGGTGGCCTCCATGTAGGCGGCGGACAGGCCGCGCATGAAGCCCATGTTGAGGACGGACAGGGCCGTCTTCACATAGTGCTTGCGGGGGTCGGAGGTGTTGAAGAAGGTCCGGATGGACTGCTGGGCCAGGTACTCGTCGTCGCCCTCGCCGAGGCAGACGAGGTGCCGGCGGGCGACCTCGGCGGCGAAGGTGACCGTCAGCTTGTTCCACCACTGCCAGGGGTGGACGGGTATGAGGAGGTAGTCGGCGGGGTCGAGGCCCTGCTCGGTGAGCGTGGCGCGGAATCGGTTCAGGGTGGCCTCGCCCAGCTCGTCCCGCAGGAACGACTCGTGGTCGACGCCGACGCCCGCCGTGAAGGCCGCGCGGGAGCGGTGCGCGGCCAGCCACACCAGCCGGACCGGGCTCGCGGTCTCGGGGGCGTACGCCAGGTACTCGTGGACGCCGAAGCCGAGCCGCCCGTTGTTGGCGACGAAGCAGGGGTGCCCCTCGGTCATGCCGGTCTCGATGGCCTGGAAGCCGCCGTCGAGGAGCTCGGCGACCGTGACCTGCGGCTTGGTGAGCTTGTAGCAGGCGCCGGAGAGGGTGGAGGAGATCTCCTCCAGGTAGACCGGCAGGATCTCGTCGCTCAGGCCCAGGGACTGCTTCAGCTCGATGAAGAAGTCCAGTGCGGCGAGCGGGAGTTCGGCGCCCTCACGGGTGCGGACGATGGAGCCGGCGTCGATCTGCCAGTGGTCGAGGGCGCGGCGCACGGCCGTGAAGCGGTACGACGTCAGCCCGTCGTCGCTGCGCACGACATACGCGTCCCCGTCGGCCTCGGGCGTGATCAGCCGCTCGTGCGCGAACTCGGCGAGGGCCTTGCGCAGAAGGTGGCGGTTGGCCTGCTCCCAGCGTTCGGGGGAGAGGTGGGCCACGGCGTCGGTGAGGTTCACGCGCGCACCCCCGTCGCCGCGACGAACTGCTCCCGGGTGCAGAAGCTCAGCAGCGCCCTCTTCTCCGGCTTGTCGATCTCCCGCTCGGGCACGAAGCCGACGGCCTCGTTCAGGGCGTGGACGGCCTTGTTGGCCACGTCCGGTTCGACGACGACCCGCGCGGTCGCGGGGTCCTCGAACAGATGGGCCATCACGGCGGTGATGACGGCCCGGGTGAAGCCGTGGACGGGCCGGTCGGTGGGCGCGACCAGGAAGTGCATGCCGACATCGCCGGGCCGCGGCTCGTAGAGCCCGACCAGCTCGCGGTGGGCGGGGTCGTAGTGCTCCATCAGGAACGCCGGTTCGCCGTCGTGCAGTCCGAGCAGCGCGTGGTGGTGCTCGTCGGCGGCGATCTCCATGTAGGCCCGCTCGACGTCCTCCAGCCGGGCGTCCTGCATCATCCAGAAGGCGGCCTTGGGGTGGGTGACCCAGGAGTGCAGCAGCTCGGCGTCCTTCAGCGGGTCGAGGGGACGAAGGGTGAGGTTCATACGCCGAACTCCTGGAACGCGATGGTCTTCTCGACCGGGTAGTACTCGGTGCCGAGCAGCTCTCGGATGATGGTGCTGTTGCGGTAGGCGCCCATGCCGAGGTCGGGGCTGGTGACGCTGTGGGTGTGGACGCCGGCGTTCTGCAGGAAGATCCCGCGCCCCGTCACGTCGATGGCGTAGTTGCGGGCGACGTCGAAGCGGCCGTGGCCGTCGTGGCGCAGCCGCTCGCGCACCGGGGCGAGGAAGGCCGGGGGCTCGTAGTGGTAGCCGGTGGCGAGGACCAGGCCCTCGGTGTCCAGCTCGAAGTCCTTGTCCTGCTCGTCCTGGTGGAAGCCCAGCGTGTACGTGCCGTCGGCGTACCGCGCGCTGGTCAGCGAGGAGTTGGTGAGCAGACGGGTGGGGACCGGGCGGTCGCCGCTCTCGACGTTCTTCTGGTACAGCAGGTCGAAGACCGCGTCGATGAGGTCGGAGTTGATGCCCTTGAACAGGCCCTTCTGCTGCTTCTCCAGCCGGTAGCGGGTCTCCTCGGGCAGCGCCCGGAAGTAGTCGATGTAGTCCGGGGAGGTCATCTCCAGCGTCAGCTTGGTGTATTCGAGGGGGAAGAAGCGCGGGGAGCGCGTCACCCAGTTCAGCTGGTAGCCGTGGACGTCGATCTCGGACAGCAGCTCGTAGTAGATCTCGGCGGCGCTCTGGCCGCTGCCCACGATCGTGATCGACTTCTTGGTCAGCAGCTCCGCCTTGCGGTGCATGTACTGCGCGTTGTGGAACAGGCCGCCGTCCAGGCCCCGGCAGGGCTCGGGCACGAAGGGGACGGTGCCGGTGCCCAGGACCAGATGGCGGGCGCGGTAGGTGTCACCGTTCGCGGTGCTCACGACGTACAGCTCGTCCTCGTACGTCACCTCGGTCACCGTCGTTCCGTAGCGGACGCAGCTCAGCTTCCCGGCGGCCCAGCGGCAGTAGTCGTCGTACTCGACGCGCAGCGGGTAGAAGTTCTCACGGATGTAGAAGGAGTACAGCCGGCCCTTCTCCTTCAGGTAGTTCAGGAAGGAGTACGGGGAGGTCGGGTCGGCCAGGGTGACCAGGTCCGACATGAACGGCGTCTGGAGGTGGGCGCCGTCGAGGAACATGCCGGCGTGCCACTCGAAGTCGGGCTTCGACTCCAGGAAGACGCCGTCGAGTTCGGTGATCGGCTCGGTCAGGCAGGCGAGGCCGAGGTTGAAGGGGCCGAGCCCGATGCCCACGAAGTCGTAGGTCTTTTCCGTGGTGTCAGCAAGCGCGGTCAAGGGACTCTCCCAGGTACTGCTCGGCATGGTCGGCGATCAGGTCGAGGACGGCGGCGATGTCCGACGCCTTCGTCTCGGGGTTGAGCAGGGTGAACTTCAGGTAGTGGCGGGCGCCGACCTTGGTGCCCGCGACGATGGCGTCACCGGAGGCGAACAGGGCCTTGCGGGCGTAGAGGTTGGCGCGGTCGATCTCGGCCGGGTCGGTGACGGCGGCGGGGATGTAGCGGAAGACCAGGGTGGACAGCGTCGGCTCGACCACGACGTCGAAGCGGGGGTCGGCGGCGAGCAGGTCGAAGCCCTGGACGGCCAGGTCGCAGACCTCGTCGAAGAGCCGGCCGATGCCGTCGGCGCCCATCACGCGCAGGGTCACCCACAGCTTGAGCGCGTCGAAGCGGCGCGTGGTCTGCAGGGACTTGTCCACCTGGTTGGGGATGCGCTCGTGCACCATGCGGCGGGGGTTGAGGTACTCGGCGTGGTAGGTGACGTGGCGCAGGGTGGCCGCGTCGCGGACCAGCAGGGCCGATGAACTCACCGGCTGGAAGAAGGACTTGTGGTAGTCGACGGTGACGGAGTCCGCGCGTTCGATGCCGTCGACGCGGTCCCGGTACTTGAGGGAGGCGAGCAGCCCGCAGCCGTAGGCGGCGTCGACGTGCATCCAGGTGCCGTACTGCGCGCACAGCTCGGCGATCTCGGGCAGCGGGTCGATGGAGCCGAAGTCGGTGGTGCCGGCCGTGGCGACCACGGCCATGGGGATCAGGCCGTCCCTCGTGCAGCGCTCCAGCTCACGGGCGAGCGCGACGGTCTGCATCCGCTTGTCGTGGTCGACGGGGACGGAGATCACGGCGTCCTCGCCGAGGCCGAGCAGTTTCGCCGACTTCCGCACGCTGAAGTGGCTTGCCTCGGAGGCGAAGACGCGCAGCCTGCCGAGGTCGCCGCTCTTGTTCTCCTCGCGGGCCAGCAGCAGCGCCTGGAGGTTGGACTGGGAGCCGCCGGAGGTGAACACCCCGTCCGCGGCAGGGCCGAGGCCGATACGGCCGGCCGTCCAGTCGATGAGCTTGCGCTCGATCAGGGTGGCGCCGGCGGACTGGTCCCAGGTGTCCAGGGAGGAGTTGACGGCGGAGAGGATGGCCTCGCCGAGCACGGCCGGGATGACGACCGGGCAGTTGAGGTGGGCCAGATAGCGGGGGTGGTGGAAGTAGATCGCGTCCCGCAGATAGACGTCCTCCAGCTCGTCGAGCACCGCGTGGGTGTCGTGCAGCGGCTGGTCGAGGTCGATCGCGTCGATGGCGGGAGCGAGGGCGTCGACCGTGACGCCGGTGAACGGACGGTTGGTGGCGGCGATTTTGGCGGCCACCCGCTCGACTCCTTCGGTCACGGAGCGGCGGTACTGCTCCGCGGTCGTGTCATTGAGCAGGTGCGAGCGCATGGTGGGGGTCCTCCGGAGGTGGGGACGGTCCGCTGCGGACGGACGCGGGGGCGGGGAGCCTCGATCTTGCTTAGGTTAGCCTAACCTAAGCTACCCACTCCGAACCGCACCCCTTCCGTGACGGTACTCACGTTTGTCGCGGCATCAACAACCCTATTCAGTCAGGGAGTTGGGGCTCCGATCAGATTCCAGCCGGACTCCAGCCAGGCTTCAGGAGGGCATGCCGAAGGGCGCCGAGGAGCATGGGGGACCCCTCGGCGCACCCAGGGTGCGGTCCGCGACTAGGCGACCTTCTTGGCCTTCTCCAGAGCCGCCGCCAGGTTCTCCAGCAGCGGCACGCACTTCGCGTACGACAGGATCGGCTCCGGCGACCGGGCGATGACCTGGCCCGCCTTCACCGCGGGCAGCTTCTTCCAGGTCGCCTCGGTGATGTGGGCCGGCTGGATCGTCGAGGACCGGTCGTCCATCATGATGATGTCCGCCGCGTACTTGTCGACGTTCTCCCAGCTCAGCGACTCGTACCAGCCGCCGCCCTGCGCCTTGGCGCTCTCCGGCGGCTCGACGAAGTTCACGCCGAGCGCCTTGAAGTACTCCAGGTCGATGGAGAGGTTGGTGCCGGAGACGTAGAACAGCTCCTGGCTGGCGGACCCGGCCATCACCTTGATGTCCGGCTTGGCCTTGGCCGCGGCGCGCAGCCGGGCCGAGGCGGCCTCGAACTTCTTCTTCCCCTCGGTGACGGCGGCGGCCGTCATGTCCGCGCCCAGCGACTCCGCGAGTTCCCACATCCGCTGGAGCGGAGCGGTCAGCTGACGGTCGTAGACGGAGACGGCGACGCTCGGGGCCAGCTTGGCGATCTTGTCCTTGGATGCCTCGGGGACGTACCAGAGGGTGCCGGCGTTGTCGAACATGGTGGAGATGAGGAAGTCGGGCGCGAGGGCGGCGTACTTCTCGACGTTGAACTCGTCCCAGACGTTGCCCAGGATCTCCACCTTGCTGATGTCCATGTCGCCGGCCTGGACATCGGCCTTGCCGTCGGTGGTCTTCGTCGGGCCGAACACGCCCTTGACCTGGATGCCGTAGTCGAAGAGCGCGGCGCCGACGCCGGTGAACGCGACGATGTTCGACGGGACCTTGTCGAGCTTCACGGTCGTGCCGCGGTCGTCCTTGAACGTCCAGGGGCCGGACTTGGCGGAGGTGCTCGACGTCGTGCCCGAGCCACCCTTTTTCGCGTCGTCGTCCCCGCAGGCCGCGAGCGCGGCGCCGAGACCGAGGGCGCCTCCGGCGGCGAGGATGCCGCGACGGGTCGGATGAGTGGCTCTGGCGTTGGACATGGACACGCTGCTTTCGAACAGGGCGGGGCGCCCGCCGGACAATTCGAAGGTAGGTTAGCCTAACCTCAGAAGTTGTCCAGAGGGCGCCCCTCGATTCCCAAGCCGCGCGCGCCGCGTGGGCGTCGAGTCTCAGCCCACGAGCCCCAATTCCCTGGCGATCAGCATCCGTTGCACCTCGCTCGTGCCCTCGCCGATCTCCAGGATCTTGGAGTCACGCCACATCCGGGCCACCGGATACTCGTTCATGAAGCCGTAGCCGCCGTGGATCTGCGTGGCGTCACGGGCGTTGTCCACGGCGATCGTCGACGAGTACAGCTTGGCCAGGGCCGCCTCCTTCTTGAAGGGAGCGCCACTGACCAGCCGGGCCGCAGCGTCGCGCCAGGCGAGCCGGGCCGTGTGCGCCTTCATCTCCATGTCGGCGATCTTGAACTGGATGGCCTGGTTGGCGCCGATCGGCCGGCCGAAGGCGTGCCGCTCCTTGGCGTACTTCACCGACTCGTCCACACAGCCCTGCGCCAGACCGGTCGCCAGCGCCGCGATGGCGATCCGGCCCTCGTCGAGGATCCGCAGGAACTGGGCGTAGCCGCGCCCCTCCTCACCGAGCAGGTTCGCCGCCGGGACCCGCACATCGGCGAAGGACAGCTCGCGGGTGTCCGAGGCGTTCCACCCGACCTTGGAGTACGGCGCCGCCACCGTGAAGCCGGGCGTGCCCGACGGGACGATGATCGCCGAGATGAGCGGCTTGCCGTCCGGCTTGCGACCGGTCACCGCGGTGACCGTCACCAACCCCGTGACGTCCGTGCCCGAGTTGGTGATGAAGCACTTCGTGCCGTTGATCACCCACTCGTCCGTCTCCGGGTCGAGACGGGCCGTCGTCCGGGTCGCGCCCGCGTCCGAGCCGCCGTCCGGCTCCGTGAGGCCGAAGGCGCCCAGGACCTCGCCGGCGCACAGCCGGGGGAGCCAGGTGCGCTTCTGCTCCTCGGTGCCGAAGAGATGGATCGGCATCGCGCCCAGCGACACCCCGGCCTCCAGGGTGATCGCCACGGAGGAGTCCACCCGGGCCAGCTCCTCCAGCGCCACGCCCAGCGCGAGATAGTCGCCGCCCATCCCGCCGTACTCCTCCGGGAACGGCAGCCCGAACAGGCCCATGCGGCCCATCTCGCGCACGATCTCGTACGGGAACTCGTGCCGCTCGTAGAAGTCGCCGATCTTCGGTGCGACCACGTCGTGCGCGAACGCCTCGACCGTGCGGCGGAGTTCTTCCAGTTCGGGGGAGAGTCGGAAGTCCATGACTGTGATCACTGCTCCTGGTGGTCCTGGCCGGCCTCGTCGTCCTTGTGGGACAGGGCTCGGACGGTGCGGGACGGGCTGGGTCGGCCCAGTTGTTCGGCCATCCACGCGCTGGTGGCGACGAGACGGTCCAGATCGACCCCGGTGTCGATACCGAGGCCGTGCAGCATCCACACGAGGTCCTCGGTGGCGAGGTTCCCGGTGGCCGACTTGGCGTACGGGCAGCCGCCGAGACCGCCGGCGGAGGCGTCGACGGTGGTGACGCCGTGCTGGAGGGCGGCCAGGGTGTTGGCGAGGGCCTGGCCGTAGGTGTCGTGGAAGTGCACGCCGATCACATGCGTCGGCACGCCCTGCTCGTTGAGCGTCGACAGCAGTTCGAGGACATGGCCCGGCGTGGCGACGCCGATCGTGTCGCCGAGGCTCAGCTCGTCGCAGCCCATGTCCCTCAGCGCCTTGCACACGCGCACGACCTGGTGGACGGGGACCGGCCCCTCCCACGGGTCGCCGAAGCACATGGAGACATAGCCGCGGACGTGCAGGCCCTCGTCCTTGGCGCGGGCGACGACCGGGCCGAACACCGCCAGCGACTCGTCCAGCGTGCGATTGAGGTTGGCCTTCGCGAAGGACTCCGTCGCGCTGGCGAAGACCGCGATCCGGCGCGCGCCGAGCGCCAGCGCCCGCTCCAGACCGCGGTTGTTGGGGACCAGCACGGGCAGCCGGACCCCCGTCAGATCCCGCACCAGCGGGAACAGCTCCGCCGAGTCCGCGAGCTGCGGCACCCACGCGGGGTGGACGAAGCTGGTCGCCTCGATCGTCGTCAGGCCCGCGCCGGCGAGACGGCGCACGAACTCCGCCTTGACCTCGGTCGGCACGGTCGACTTCTCGTTCTGCAGTCCGTCACGGGCGCCGACCTCGTGGATCCGCACCCGCGGGGGCAGGCCCTGGGCCGGTACGACCATGGGGAGTCCCGGTGCCGTCATTCCTCGGCCTCCTCGTGCGGTGCGATGACGGCCAGCACCTGGTCCATGGCGACCGTCGAGCCGGGGGTCACGTCCAGTTCGGCGACCGTGCCGGCGTGCGGGGCGGAGATGACGTGTTCCATCTTCATCGCCTCCACCACCAGCAGGCTCTGCCCGGCGGCCACCTCGTCGCCGACGGCGACCTTCACCACCGTCACGGTCCCCGGCATGGGCGCGGTGAGCGAGTCGGCGCCCGCGTGCGCGGCGCGGTTGAGGGAGGCGGCGACGGGGTCGTGGTCGCGGACGTGCCAGGCGTCGCCGTCGCGGCCCAGCCAGTCGGCGGCGCGGTGGAAGGTGTGGCGGACGCCGTCGAGGGTGACGCAGACCCGGTCGGGGGTGACGGTGTGGGTGCCCCGGGGGGTGTGCTCCACGGGGTCCTGCACGCGCAGCGGGAAGGTGACGGCCCGGGGGGTGCCTCCGAGGCGCCAGCCGCTCGGCACGGAGAAGGGGTCCGTCCAGCCCGTGTCCCGCGGCTTCAGCGCGTCCAGCCGCACGGCGGCCGCCGCCTCGTACACCTCTTCCGGTACGTCCGTGGTGACGAGGTCGTCCACCACCCGCTCGACCAGACCGGTGTCCAACTCGCCCGCCACGACGTCCGGATGGGCCAGCAGCCGGCGCAGGAAGCCCGCGTTGGTCTGCACGCCGAGGGTCACCGTCTCCGCGAGGGCCGCCCGGAGCCTTCTGATCGCCGTCGCGCGATCGGGGCCGTACGCGATGACCTTGGACAGCATCGGGTCGTACAGGCTGCCCACCTCGGTGCCCGCGCTGAGCCCGGAGTCCGTGCGCACCCCGTCGCCCCGCGGCTCGTTCAGCAGCAGCACGGTGCCGCCGGACGGGAGGAATCCGCGCGCGGGGTCCTCCGCGCAGATCCGCGCCTCGACCGCGTGCCCGGTCAGCCGGACGTCCTCCTGGCCGAAGCCCAGCCGCTCGCCCGCCGCGATCCGCACCTGCCACTCCACCAGGTCGAGCCCGGTGACGAGTTCGGTGACCGGGTGCTCCACCTGGAGGCGGGTGTTCATCTCCATGAAGTAGTACGACGACGGGTCGTCGCCGGGGACGATGAACTCGACCGTGCCCGCGCCCCGGTAGCCGCAGGAGCGGGCCGCCTCGACCGCGGCCTCGCCCATCGACGCGCGCGTGGCCTCGTCGAGCAGGACGCTCGGCGCCTCCTCGATGATCTTCTGGTGCCGTCGCTGGAGGGAGCACTCGCGCTCGCCCAGGTGCACGACCTGGCCGTGCCCGTCGGCCAGGACCTGGATCTCGATGTGCCGGGGCCGGTCGATCCACCGCTCGACGAGGAGGGTGTCGTCGCCGAAGGAGACGCGGGCCTCGCGGCGGGCGGCGGCGATCTCGTCGGCGAGCAGCGCGGCGTCCCGCACCCGGCGCATGCCCTTGCCGCCGCCGCCCGCGGACGGCTTGAGCAGCACCGGCAGACCGATCTCCAGGGCCGCCTCGGTGAGCTGGGCGTCCGTCAGGCCGCTGCCGCTCGACCCGGGGACGACCGGGACGCCGGCCTCCTTCACCGTCCCCTTGGCCCGGATCTTGTCGCCCATGAGGGAGATCGCGGAGGCCGGCGGCCCGATGAACACCAGGCCCGCGTCGGCGCACGCGCGCGCGAAGTCGGCGTTCTCCGCGAGGAAGCCGTACCCGGGGTGGACCGCCTGGGCGCCGGTGCGGGCGGCGGCCTCCAGGATGCGCTCGATGTGGAGATAGCTCTCGGCGGACGGCGCCGGACCGATCCGTACCGCCGTGTCGGCCTCCCGGACGTGCCGCGCGTCGGCGTCCGCGTCGGAGAAGACGGCCACCGAACGCACACCCAGGGCGCGCAGGGTGCGGATGACGCGGACCGCGATCTCGCCCCGGTTGGCGACAAGCACTGTGTCAAACATGGGTCCTCACATCCGGAAGACGCCGAACTGGGGGTCGCCCAGCGGCGCGTTGGCGCAGGCGGTCAGGGCCAGACCCAGCACCTGGCGGGTCTCCAGGGGGTCGATGACGCCGTCGTCCCAGAGCCGGGCGGTGGCGTAGTAGGCGTTGCCCTGGCGCTCGTACTGGGCGCGGATCGGCGCCTTGAAGGCATCCTCGTCCTCGGCCGGCCAGTCGTCGCCGCGCGCCTCCAGCTGGTCGCGCTTGACGGTCGCGAGGACCGACGCGGCCTGCTCGCCGCCCATCACCGAGATCTTGGCGTTGGGCCACATCCACAGGAAGCGGGGGGAGTAGGCCCGGCCGCACATCGAGTAGTTCCCCGCGCCGTAGGAGCCACCGACGACGACGGTCAGCTTCGGCACGCGCGTGCAGGCGACGGCGGTGACCATCTTCGCGCCGTGCTTGGCGATGCCGCCCGCCTCGTAGTCCTTGCCGACCATGAAGCCCGAGATGTTCTGGAGGAAGACCAGGGGGATCCCGCGCTGGTCGCACAGCTCGATGAAGTGGGCGCCCTTCTGGGCGGACTCGGAGAACAGGATGCCGTTGTTGGCGACGATGCCCACCGGGTGGCCGTGGATCCGGGCGAAGCCGGTGACCAGGGTCTGCCCGAACTCGGCCTTGAACTCGGCGAACCGCGAGCCGTCGACCACGCGCGCGATGATCTCCCGCACGTCGTAGGGGGTGCGGGGGTCGACAGGCACCGCGCCGTACAGCCCGGCGGGGTCGACCTTGGGCTCCACGGCCGGGGTGACCTCCCAGGGCGGCGTCCCGCGCGCGGGGAGCGTGGCGACGATGTTCCGCACGATCCGCAGCGCGTGCGCGTCGTCCTCGGCGAGGTGGTCGGTGACGCCCGACACGCGCGAGTGGACCTCGCCGCCGCCCAGCTCCTCGGCCGTGACGACCTCGCCGGTGGCGGCCTTCACCAGCGGGGGCCCGCCGAGGAAGATCGTGCCCTGGCCGCGCACGATGACCGCCTCGTCGCTCATGGCGGGCACATACGCGCCGCCCGCCGTGCACGAGCCGAGGACCGCGGCGATCTGCGGGATCCCGGCGCCCGACATCCGGGCCTGGTTGTAGAAGATCCGCCCGAAGTGGTCCCGGTCCGGGAAGACCTCGTCCTGCATGGGCAGGAAGGCGCCGCCGGAGTCGACCAGGTAGAGGCACGGCAGGCGGTTCTCCAGGGCCACCTCCTGGGCGCGCAGATGCTTCTTCACGGTCATCGGGTAGTAGGTGCCGCCCTTGACCGTGGCGTCGTTGGCGACGATCACGCACGCGCGGCCGCTGACCCGGCCGATGCCGGCGATCACCCCGGCGGCCGGGGCCTGTCCCTCGTACATCCCGTCGGCGGCGAGCGGGGCGAGCTCCAGGAAGGGCGAGCCCGGGTCGAGCAGCGTGTCCACCCGGTCCCTGGGCAGCAGCTTGCCGCGCGCGGTGTGCCGCGCCCGCGCCTTCTCACCGCCCCCCAGGCGTGCGGCGGCCAGCTTCTCGCGCAGCTCCTCGGCGAGCGCGCGATGCGCCTCCTCGTTGGCGCGCCAGGCCGCCGACGCGGGGTCTGCCGCGCTGGTCAGCTCCGGTGCCTCGTGCATCCTGCGATCCCCTCACCCTGTTAATGAGCGTTAACGCATTTCCTTCAGGTTAACGACCGCTAACCTCCCTGTCTAGAATTGCCCTCATGGCCACCAGAACCGACGCCCCCACCCGCCGCGAGCAGATCCTCAAGGAGGCCGCCCGCCTCTTCGCCGAGCGGGGTTTCCACGGCGTCGGGGTCGACGAGATAGGAGCCGCCGTCGGCATCAGCGGTCCCGGTCTCTACCGCCACTTCCCGGGCAAGGACGCGATGCTCGCGGAGCTGCTCGTCGGCATCAGCGGCCAGCTGCTGACCGGGGCGCGGCGCCGTCTCGCGGAGGCCGACGGGGTGCCCGCCGGGGCCGTCCTCGACTCGCTCATCGAGGGCCACATCGACTTCGCGATCGACGACCGCCCCCTGATCACCCTGCACGACCGCGAGCTGGACCGCCTCCGGGACAGCGACCGCAAGCTGGTGCGCCAGTTGCAGCGGCAGTACGTCGAGCTGTGGGTGGAGGTGGTCCGCGAGGTGTATCCGGCGCTCACCGAGCCCACCGCCCGCTCGGCGGTCCACTCGGTCTTCGGCCTGCTGAACTCCACCCCGCACCTGGGCCGCCCCGGCTCCCTGCCCGGCCGGGGGGCGACGGCGGAACTGCTGCACAAGATGGCGCGCGGCGCCTTCGGGGCGGCGGCGGAGGACCGCGCGCAGGCGTGAGTCGGCGCCGCGGGGCATCCAGACCTCGTCCAGTCCCGGCGGTACAGACTGAGCGAAGAGTGACAGACGTCTCTGGACGACTTCTATACTCGCCGGTACGGTGATGTGAGCAAGCGCTTAGACAGGGCGGCCGGCCCAGCTGATGTACGTGGAGGTGGCGGCATGCGCCGTACGGTGTTCAACGAGGATCACGAAGCGTTCCGGGAGACCCTCCGGGCCTTCATCGAGGCCGAGGTCGTCCCCGTCTACGACGAGTGGTTCGAGGCCGGCCAGGCGCCGCGCGAGTTCTACTACAAGCTCGCCGAGCTGGGCGTCTTCGGCATACGCGTCGACGAGGAGTACGGCGGCGCCGGCATCGACTCCTACAAGTTCGAGGCCGTGCTGTACGAGGAGACCGCCCGCGCGGGCGTCCAGTTCGGCGGCTCCGGCGTCCACGTCCTGCTCGGCCTGCCCTACATCAAGCTGCTCGCCACCGACGAGCAGAAGAAGCGCTACCTGCCGAAGTTCGTCTCCGGCGAGGAGATGTGGGCCATCGCGATGACCGAGCCGGGCACCGGCTCCGACCTCGCGGGCATGAAGACCACCGCCAAGCTCTCCGAGGACGGCACGCACTACGTCCTCAACGGCGCCAAGACCTTCATCACCGGCGGCGTCCACGCCGACCGCATGATCGTCTGCGCCCGCACCGCCGCGCCCACCGCCGAGGACCGCCGCCACGGCATCTCCCTCTTCGTCGTGGACACCAAGGCCGAGGGCTACTCCGTCGGCCGCAAGCTCGACAAGCTCGGCCTGAAGACCTCCGACACCGCCGAGCTGGCGTTCGTCGACGTCAAGGTGCCCGTCGAGGACCTCCTCGGCGAGGAGAACAAGGGCTTCTACTACCTCGGCCACAACCTCGCCTCCGAGCGCTGGGGCATCGCCTTCGGCGCCTACGCGCAGGCCAAGGCCGCCATCCGGTTCACCAAGCAGTACGTCCAGGACCGCGTCGTCTTCGGCCAGCCCGTCGCCGCCTTCCAGAACACCAAGTTCGAACTGGCCGCCTGCCAGGCCGAGGTGGACGCCGCCGAGGCCGTCGCCGACCGCGCCCTGGAGGCCCTGGACGCCGGCGAGCTGACGCCCGCCGAGGCCGCCAGCGCCAAACTGTTCTGCACCGAGGTCGCCCACCGCGTCATCGACCGCTGCCTCCAGCTGCACGGCGGCTACGGCTTCATGAACGAGTACCCGATCGCCCGCCTGTACGCGGACAACCGCGTCAACCGCATCTACGGCGGCACCAGCGAGATCATGAAGTCGATCATCGCGAAGGACATGGGTCTGTAGGACGACCACGATCACTGGCCGGTACCACCACACGCCATGAGCCAGGCACTCCAGGATCTCCTCGATCTGCTCGACCTCGAGCAGATCGAGGAGAACATCTTCCGCGGCCAGTCCCGCTCCGCCGTCGTCCCGCGCGTCTTCGGCGGGCAGGTCGCCGCGCAGGCGCTGGTCGCCGCCGGGCGCACGGTCCCGGCGGACCGGCCCGCGCACTCGCTCCACGCGTACTTCCTGCGCATGGGCGACCCGGGCGCGCCCATCGTCTACACCGTCGAGCGGATGCGCGACGGCCGCTCCTTCACCACCCGCCGGGTGGTCGCCGTCCAGCACGGCAGGCCGATCTTCGCCCTCTCGGCGTCCTTCCAGACGTACGAGGAGGGGCTGGACCACCAGACCCCCATGCCGCCCTCGCCCGACCCGGCCACGCTGCCCACCTCCCAGGAGCGGCTGCGCGGCTACGACCACCTCGACCCCGACGTGGTCGAGCGGTTCCTGGAGGCGCGCGAGGCCATCGACCTGCGCTACGTCGACGAGCCGCCGTACGGGAAGTTCGGCGAGCCGCGCGAGCCGCACAGCCAGGTGTGGTTCCGCACCAACGGCAAGCTCGACGACGATCCGCTGCTGCACGTCGTCATGGCCACCTATGTCTCCGACATGACCCTGCTCGACTCGGTGCTGCTCGCGCACGGCCGGGGCGGCTGGGCGGTGGGGGACGTCGTCGGCGCCTCACTGGACCACGCGATGTGGTTCCACCGCCCGTTCCGCGCCGACGACTGGCTGCTCTACGACCAGGAGTCACCGTCGGCCCACGGCGGCCGGGGCCTCGGCCAGGCCCGTATCTACACACGGGACGGCCGGCTGGCCATCTCGGTGATCCAGGAGGGCGTGGTCAGGGTTCCCCGCTGACCCCGCCGGTCAGGCCAGGCCCGCCTCGGCCAGGAGATACGCGGTCATCGGCTCGTAGAAACGCGGGCTGAGCACATGGTCGTCGAGCGGGACGGCGACCTGGACGGTGCCCTCCGTCTCGGCGACGAACAGCGCCGGGTCGTTGCAGTCCGCGTAGCCGACGGAGTCGACGCCGTGCTGTCCCGCGTAGCCGGCCCAGCCGTGGTCGGCGACGACGAGGTCGGGCAGCGGCCGGCCGGTCCGCTCCAGGGCCGTGAGGATGGCCTTCATCGGCTCGCCGGAGTGGGTGTGCCACAGGGTCGCGCCGTGCTCCAGCACCGCCACGTCCGCGAACTGCATGACGTACCCCTCGTCGGTCTGCAGCCCGTCCGGGATGACCACGATCTCGCAGCCCGCCGCGCGCAGGGCCGCGGCGGTGGCGTGGTGCACGTTCAGCAGGCCGCCCGGGTGGCCGGTGGCGAACAGCACCCGCTGCCGGTCCTCGGCCGCCTTGCGCAGCCGGCTCGCCAGCCGCTCCAGACCGGCGACGGTCAGCTCGGGGTCGATGGTGTCCTGGCCGTACCGGTACTCCGGGTCGTCGCTCACGCCGACCTTCTCGGCCATCACCGCGAGCACGTCCTGCTCGTCGCTCCAGCGGTCGCCGAGCTCCAGGCCGAACCAGTAGTGGCGGTTGCCGTTCGCGAGCTGGCGGTAGTGCGAGAGGTTGTTCTCGCGGGGCGTGGCCACGTCGCCCGCGATACGCGTTCTGACGAGATGATCGACGAGCTCCGCGCGGCTGGGTGTCCCGGGTATCGGCATGGTGTCCATTGTGGGGCAGCGGCCTGTCCGCGTCGTCGGGGTTTCGGCCGCTGGGACGTGGGTCACCCCGGTCAGTTCTGCCGCAGCGCGAACCACAGCTCCATACGGACGTCCGGGTCGTCCAGATCCGCCTCCAGCAGGGCCGCGCAACGGGCGATGCGCTGGCGGACGGTGTTGCGGTGCACCTTCAGCGCGACGGCGGTGCGGTCCCAGCTCCCGTGCAGGGAGAGCCAGGCGCGCAGCGTCTCGGGCAGGGCGGGCGTCCCGGCGATCGGGGCGAGCAGGGCCCGGGCATGGGCCTCGGCCTCACCGGCGGGGACGAGACCGGCCAGGCCCGTGCGCGCCCCGTGCCGGACCAGCGGGCCGCGGGTGGCCCGGGCCCGGGCGAGGGCGCGACCGGCCTGGGCATCGGCGAGGGCCAGCTCCCCGGCCGCCACCACCGGACTGACCCCGAGGATCCAACCGGGACACGGCACGGGCTCCTGCCCCTCCGGCACGAGAACCCGCACGATCCCGTCGGCGACATCGACGAGCGACGATCCGAGTGCGGCGCCGAGGGCGGAGGCGGTGATGGGGTCGGGGGTGTGGGCTTCTTCCTGGCTGCCCGCGGTGCCCGGCGCACCGGCGGTCTCCGGGTCCGGGCAGGCGTGGATCACCGTCCAGCGGGCGGCGCCGAGTCGTGGGGCCACCTCCTCCGGCGTGGCGCCCAGCAGCAGGCGTACGAGCGCCGAGGAGCGGGCCGTGCCCGAGCCGCTGCGCTGCTCGCCGGTGAGGAGGGAGAGCAGGACGGCGGCGACGGAGGCGATCGTGTGGTCACCAGGGGTGCGCTGCGGGGCGGCGACGCCCAGCACGAGACCCCGGCCGGCGCCGAGGGCGTAGGCGGCCAGGTGGGTCGCGGCGACGGTGTCGGTGGCGGTGGTGAAGGGGCGGACGGTGACGACCTCTGCGAGCTCGGCCAGCGCGGCGCCCGCCCGGTCGTCCGGCGCCGGACCGGCGGACGCGATCTCGGCGCCCTCCGGCCCGTACAGCACCGCCCGCCCGCCGAGCCGCTGGGCGAGCTGCCGCAGCACGGAGGGGACCGGGTCCGGGCGGGACGCGGCGGAGGCGAGGCTCTGCTGGGCCTCCGTCACCCGGCGCAGCTCGGCGAGCCGGGCCCGCGCCATCAGCTGCCACACCGCTCGGGCCACACCCGAGAACGTGGTCCCCGGCGGCACCTCCAGCAGGGGCAGCCCGTGGGCGTCGCAGGCGGCCACCAGGGCGGGCGGCACGGTGTCGTGCACCGGCGCGAGACCGAAGCCGAGCGCGGCGCCGCCGGCCGCCACGATCCGGGTGACGTAGTCGTCGAAGTACGACGCGTCCGCCGTGTCCGGGATGTGCACGCCCGCCGTCAGCAGCAGGTCACCGCCCAGCAGATACGGGTACGGGTCGGCCATCTCCGAGGTGTGGGCGCCGTGGACGACGGTCCCGGGGCCGGAGGGTCCGGCGATCTGCCGCAGGGCGAGGTCCTCGCGGGCGAGGAGTGCGGCGAGGGGGACGGGGGGAGCGGGGGGAACGGCGGGGTCCGGCACGGTGGATGTTTTCTCCATGGTCTCCGGGTGTAATGGAGGAAACGTACACTTCGCAGTCGCCGCCGGGCCACCTAGGGTCGAAGCTGGTCGCCTGCGCAGGACGGCGCACGGCGCACGGCGCACACGAAGGAAGGCCTTGACCATGAGCAGCAACGAGACGCCCCGCGGCCCCGTCGACTCCTCCCGGATCCCGCGGTACGCCGGCCCCGCGACCTTCGCCCGGCTGCCCCGGCTGGACGAGGTCGGCCGCGCCGACGTCGCCGTCGTGGGCGTGCCGTTCGACTCCGGCGTCTCGTACCGGCCGGGCGCCCGCTTCGGCGGCAACGCGATCCGCGAGGCCTCCCGGCTGCTGCGCCCCTACAACCCGGCGCAGGACGCCTCCCCCTTCGCGCTCGCCCAGGTCGCCGACGGCGGTGACATCGCGGTGAACCCGTTCAACATCAACGAGGCCGTGGAGACGATCGAGGCCGCCGCCGACGAACTGCTCGGCACCGGCGCCCGCCTGATGACCCTGGGCGGCGACCACACCATCGCGCTGCCGCTGCTGCGCTCGGTCGCGAAGAAGCACGGCCCGGTCGCCCTGCTCCACTTCGACGCCCACCTGGACACCTGGGACACCTACTTCGGCGCGGAGTACACCCACGGCACGCCGTTCCGGCGCGCGGTCGAGGAAGGCATCCTCGACACCTCCGCCCTCTCCCACGTCGGCACCCGCGGCCCGCTCTACGGCAAGCAGGACCTCACCGACGACGAGAAGATGGGCTTCGGCATCGTCACGTCCGCCGACATCTACCGTCGCGGCGCCGACGAGGTCGCCGACCAGCTGCGCCAGCGCATCGGCGACCGCCCGCTGTACATCTCCATCGACATCGACTGCCTGGACCCCGCCCACGCGCCGGGCACCGGCACACCGGAGGCCGGCGGCATGACCTCGCGCGAACTCCTGGAGATCCTGCGCGGCCTGGCATCCTGCAACCTGGTCTCGGCGGACGTCGTCGAGGTGGCCCCCGCGTACGACCACGCGGAGATCACCTCGGTGGCCGCGTCCCACACGGCGTACGAACTGACCACGATCATGTCCCGTCAGATTGCGGAGGCTCGCGAGCAGTGACCCACGACCACGACCTGGTGCTCCGTCCGACGCAGGCCCAGATCTCGGCGGCCCTGAACCCTCCCGCCGGACGCAACGGCGGAGACCTGGTCGTGGAGACACTGGCCGGGCTCGGCGCGACCACCGTCTTCGGCCTGCCCGGCCAGCACGCGCTCGGTGTGTTCGACGCGCTGCGCCGCTCCGACCTGCGCTACGTGGGCCTGCGGGTGGAGAACAACGCCGGGTTCGCGGCGGACGCGTACGGCCGCGTCACCGGCGAGGCGGCCCCGCTGCTGCTGTCCACCGGCCCCGGCGCGCTGACGTCCCTCCCGGCGCTCCAGGAGGCCGCGGCGGCCTCCGCCCCCGTCCTCGCGATCAGCAGCCAGATCCCGACGGCCGGGCTGGGCGGCGGCAGGCACGGCTATCTGCACGAACTGCCCGACCAGGCCGCCTCGTTCCGGGGCGTGGTGAAGTCGGTGCACACCGTCCGCACGCAGTCCCAGATCCCGTCCGCGATCACCGCCGCCTGGAAGTCGGCGCTCTCCGCGCCCCACGGCCCGGTGTGGGTGGAGATCCCGCAGGACGTGCTGCTGGCCGAGGCGCGTGTGCCGGTGGTGACGGTCGGGGACGCCTTCCCCGAGGAGCTGCCCCCGCGCCCCGAACTGACCGCGGTGGCCGCCCACTTGCTGTCCGGTGCGGCCCGTCCGGCGATCATCGCGGGCGGGGGAGTGATCCGCGCGGACGCGGCGGGCAAGCTGCGGCGGCTCGCGGAGCGGATCCAGGCGCCGGTCGTGACGACCCCCGGCGGCAAGGGGGCGTTCCCCTGGACGCACCCGCTGTCGCTCCAGTCCTGGATCGAGGACCGCCACACCACGGACTTCCTGGAGGACGCGGACGTCCTGCTGGTGGTCGGTTCGGGCCTCGGCGAACTGTCCTCGAACTACCACACGTTCCGCCCCCGCGGCCGGGTGATCCAGATCGAGGCCGACCTCGGCAAGCTGGAGTCCAACCATCCGGCGCTGGGCATCCACGCGGACGCGCGACTGGCGTTGCAGGCGCTGCTGGAGACGGTTTCCGAGCGCGTCGACCCGACGGCGCCGGAGCGGGTGCGCGAGGTGCTGGCGAAGGTCGCCGACCGCCTCGCCGCCCAGGAACTCACCCTGGAACAGGGCCTGTTGCGGTCCATCCGGCGGGCCCTGCCCACCGATTCCCCGTCCTTCTGGGACATGACGATCATGTCGTACTGGGCCTGGTCGGCCTTCGACGCGCACGCCCCGAACCTGATGCACTCCGCCCAGGGCGCGGGTGGCCTCGGCTACGGCTTCCCGGCGGCCCTGGGCGCGGCGGTGGCGGATCCCACGCGCCCGGTGCTGGCGGTGTCCGGCGACGGCGGCGCGCTGTACTCGATCGCGGAGCTGGCGACGGCGAGGCAGTACGACCTCCCCGTCACCTGGCTGATCATCGACGACGGCGGCTACGGCATCCTGCGCGAGTACATGACGGACGCCTTCGGCCGGTCCACGGGGACGGAACTGACCCGCCCCGACTATGTGGCCCTCGCGGAGTCCTTCGGGGTCCCCGGGATCCGTACGACCCCGGAGACCCTGGAGCCCGACCTGGCGAAGGCGCTCGGCTCACCCGGCCCGTCGGTGGTCGTACTCCCGGCGGTACCGCGGATGTTCGCGCCCACGCACCTGTAGGCCGGCCCCTACCAGATCGCCTCGACCCACTCCGGGTGGTCGATGAACGGGTTGCGGTTGTGCTGGTAGGTGTCGTAGATGACCTGGTTGCGCTTCTCCTCGAAGGCGCTCGGCGGGTCCTGCTCGTTCCATGCCTTGAGGACCGAGAGCTTGCCGATGTACGGGTTGCTGCCGTTGCCCACCTTCTCGTTGGGCTCCAGGTCGGCGAAGCCGTCGTCGCCCTCGTAGCGGACCGCCATGTAGAGGATCATGCGGGCCACGTCGCCCTTGTCGGCGTCGCGCGGCTCGAAGGAGTCGGAGTCGACGCGGCTGCCGCCGCCGTTCGTGACCGCGCTGCCGCCGTTGTCGAAGTCCAGGTTGCCGCGGATGCTGTTGACCTGGACGTCGGCGGGCCGCAGGTGGTGCAGGTCGGTGCCGGGGCCGGTGACCTCGCCGAAGTCGCCGTGGGACTTGGCCCAGACGTGCTCGCGGTTCCAGTCGCCGAGGTCGCCGCCGCTGAGGGACTTGGCGCGCGAGACCCCGCTGTACAGCAGGATCACGTTGTTGCTGTTGTTCGGGTCCTGGTCGGTGACCTTGAGCGCGTTCCAGACCGCGGAGTACGAGATCTTCGTCTGGCTGCTGATGATCGTGTGGAGGGAGGCCTTCAGGCTCGCGCCCGTCTTGCCGACGGCGTTCTTGTAGTACGTCGAGTCGTACGAGGTCGTCGTCGCCGCGGCCGGGGTCGCCGTCAGGGCGGGAGCGGTGAGGCCGACCAGCACGGCGGAGGTGGCCAGCGCCACCGCCCTCCAGTGGCCGGTACGTGTCGCCAGCTTCATGTGGGGAGTCCGATCTACGCGGGTTGAATGGAGGCGGCACGGGGAGAGTGGCATGGACATGCGGACCTGTCTATGAAGTGGACATGTCGATTGGATGACGGGAAGCGGCAAACTGAGCAAAAGGGGAAGGCCGGGTACGGCGCGCGTACGGTGGAGGTGGGGCTGCCTTACAGGAGGGACGAGGCCATGCCCGAGCACACGGTCGGAACGCGGGAACAGTTCGACGCCGCCCGCCAGGAACTGCTCGCGGAGGAGAAGCAGCTCACCCGCCGCGGCGACGAGCTCGCCCGCAAGCGGCGGGAGCTGCCCTGGGTGCCGGTCGACAAGGAGTACCGCTTCGAGACCGAGAGCGGGACCCAGCAGCTCGCGGACCTCTTCGACGGCCGTTCCCAGCTGCTCGTCTACCACTTCATGTTCGGCCCGCCCTACGAGGCGGGATGCCCGGTCTGCTCCTCCATCGCCGACACCCTCGACCCCAACGCGGTGCACCTCAAGGCCCGTGACGTGACGCTGATCTGCTCCTCGCGGGCGCCCCTCGACCGACTCCTCGACTACCGGCGGCGGATGGGCTGGGGCTTCGACTGGGTCTCCAGCGGCGGCAGCGACTTCCACCGCGACCTGGGCTTCGTGTACACGCCGGACGAGCTCGCGCCGTTCCTGGAGGGCGACATCCCGCCGACGGTGCGTCAGATGGCGCAGGCGTGCGGCACGGACGTGCCGAGCTATGTCACCGAGGGCCCCGGCCTGAGCGCCTACGCGCTCGCCGAGGGCACCGTCTTCCGCACCTACGTCACCACCGCGCGCGGCCTCGAACCGGCCATGGCGTACTACGGCCTCCTGGACCGCGCCCCCCTGGGCCGCCAGGAGGAGGGCGAGGAGACCCACTGGCTGCGACGGCACGACGAGTACTAGAAAGCGGGCGGGCAGTACGAGGCGCTGGAAGCGGTGACGGAAGCCGCCGAGTGACCCAAGCGCCCAGGTAACGAATCCACAACCGACCCGACTCGTACAACCATTCGGGCCGCCTCACGCGTCAACCGGGGCATGACGCCCCGGACTTCACGACGCACCAGAGCCCTCGCCGTAGGTATCGGCACCTTGACCGCCTGCATAACCGGCGTGGCCGCGGCCGCCCCGGCCTCCGCCACCGCCCCCGCCGTCAGCTGCACGTCGTCCAGCGCGGCGCTGGCGACCAAGCTGCGCACCGACATCACCTCGGCGCTCGCGGGGCGCGCGGGCACCGTCGCGGTCGGCCTCTACGACCGTACGACGAACACGACCTGCACCCTGCGCGCCACCACGGCGTACGACTCGGCCAGCGTCGTCAAGGTCACCGTCCTCGCCACCCTGCTGTGGGACGCGAGGAAGCACAACCGGTATCTGACCAGCACCGAGACCTCGCTCGCCACCGCCATGATCACCAAGTCGGACAACGCGGCGACCAGCAGGCTGTGGAGCCAGCTGGGTCTGACGAAGATCAGGGGCTTCCTCACCGCGGCCGGCATGACCCAGACGAAGCCCGGCGCCAACGGCTACTGGGGCCTGACCCAGATCACGGTCACCGACGAGCAGAAGCTGCTCAAGCTCATCACCGCGCACAACGCCGTCCTCAGCGACAACTCCCGCGCGTACATCCTGAAGTTGATGGGCCAGGTCATCTCCTCGCAGCGCTGGGGCACCCCGTACGGCGCGGGCTCCGGCGTCGCCGTGCACGTCAAGAACGGCTGGCTCCAGCGCGCCACCTACGGCTGGCGGGTCCACAGCGTCGGCACGTTCACGGGCGGCGGCCACGACTACACGATCACGGTCCTCACCCAGGGCAACAGCACCATGGACTACGGCATCGCGACGATCCAGGGCGTGGCCAGGGTCATCCACCGCGACCTCGCCGCCTCCTGACCTCGGGGAGGCCTCACCCCGAGTGACGGGTTCGCATCCGACCGGGTCCCGATCATTGCGGAGGGATGAAATCCGCTTCTGTTCGTGTTGGTGCCTTCCGGAAGATCAGATCTGACGGAGGGCACCGGCGTGAGCGAGCAACGGGGATGGGCACGACGGCTGGCGGGCTACGCCTGGCGCTACCCCAAGGACGTCGTCCTCGCCCTCGGCTCCTCCCTCCTCGGCATGGCCGTCATGGCCCTCGTCCCGCTGGTCACCAAGGTGATCATCGACGATGTGGTCGGCGACCACAGCCGGGACATGGCCCCCTGGGCGGCCGCCCTGATCGGCGCGGCCCTCCTCGTCTACGTCCTCACCTACATCCGCCGCTACTACGGCGGCCGCCTCGCCCTCGACGTGCAGCACGACCTGCGCACCGAGATGTTCACGACGATCACCCGGCTGGACGGCCGCCGTCAGGACGAGCTGTCCACCGGCCAGGTCGTCGGCCGCGCCACCAGCGACCTCCAGCTGATCCAGGGCCTGCTCTTCATGCTGCCGATGACCATCGGCAACGTCGCGCTGTTCGTGATCTCCCTGGTCGTGATGGCCTGGCTGTCGATCCCGCTGACCCTGGTCGCGCTGGCCGTCGCGCCCGCCCTGTGGTGGATCGCCAAGCGCAGCCGCTCCAAGCTGCACCCCGCCACCTGGTACGCGCAGGCCCAGGCCGCCGCCGTGGCCGGCGTGGTCGACGGCGCCGTCAGCGGCGTCCGCGTGGTGAAGGGCTTCGGGCAGGAGGACCAGGAGACGGGCAAGCTGCGGGAGGTCGGCCGCCGCCTCTTCGCCGGCCGTCTGCGCACGATCCGCCTGAACGCGAAGTTCACCCCCGCCCTCCAGGCCGTCCCCGCCCTCGGCCAGGTCGCCATGCTGGCCCTCGGCGGCTGGCTGGCGGTACGCGGACACATCACCCTCGGCACGTTCGTCGCCTTCTCCACGTATCTCGCCCAGCTGGTCGGCCCGGTCCGCATGCTGGCGATGGTCCTCACCGTCGCCCAGCAGGCCCGCGCCGGCACCGAACGCGTCCTGGAGCTGATCGACACCGAGCCGACCATGAAGGACGGCACGGTGGAACTCCCCGCGGACGCGCCCGCGACCGTCGAGTTCGACGACGTCTCCTTCGGCTACGACCCCGACCACCCGGTCCTCGACGGCCTCAGCTTCGAGATCCGCCCCGGCGAGACCCTCGCCGTCGTCGGCTCCTCGGGCTCCGGCAAGTCCACGGTCTCCCTGCTCCTGCCCCGCTTCTACGACGTGACGCACGGCGCGGTCCTGGTCGGCGGCCGGGACGTCCGCGAGCTCACCCTGGACTCGCTGCGCGCCGCGATCGGCCTGGTCCCCGAGGACTCCTTCCTCTTCTCCGACACCGTCCGCAACAACATCGCCTACGGCCGTCCGGACGCCACCGACGAGCAGATCGAGCAGGCCGCCCGCACCGCCCAGGCGGACCGTTTCATCGCCGAGCTGCCCGAGGGCTACGCCACCAAGGTCGGCGAGCACGGACTCACCCTCTCCGGCGGCCAGCGCCAGCGCATCGCGCTCGCCCGCGCGATCCTCGCCGACCCGCGCCTGCTCGTCCTCGACGACGCCACGTCCGCCGTGGACGCGCGCGTGGAGCACGAGATCCACGAGGCCCTCGCGCAGGTCATGGAGGGCCGCACCACCCTCCTCATCGCGCACCGCCGTTCCACACTCAACCTCGCCGACCGCATCGCCGTCCTGGACGCCGGCCGCCTCGCCGACCTCGGCACCCACGAGGAGCTCCAGGAACGCTCGGCCCTCTACCGCCGCCTGCTCACCGACCCCGACGAACTCGGCGGCGTCTCCCCGGGCCACGCGCAGCCGGTCGCGCAGGCCGAGGACACGTCCGTACGGGACGAGCTGGACGCCGAGTTCGACGCCGAGCGCGGCATCACGCCGAGGCTGTGGGCGGGGGCGCGGGAGCCCCGTGACACCGCCCTGAGCGGCACCCCCGCCACACCCGAGCTCCTCGCGCAGGTCGAGGCGCTGCCCCCGGCCACCGACACCCCGGACATCGACGAGGCGCGCGCGGTACGCCCGGAGGACCACTACGGGCTGCGCGCGCTGCTGCGCGGCTTCGGCGCCCCGCTGCTGGTCAGCCTCGGGCTGGTCGCGGTCGACGCGGGGATGGGGCTGCTCCTGCCGGTGCTGATCCGGCACGGCATCGACAAGGGCGTCAGCGCGGCGGCCCTCGGCGCGGTCTGGGCGGCCTCGCTGCTCGGACTGCTCGCCGTCCTCGCGCAGTGGGCGGCGCAGATCGGCGAGACCCGGATGACCGGGCGCACCGGGGAGCGGGTCCTCTACTCGCTGCGGCTGAAGATCTTCGCCCAGCTCCAGCGGCTCGGCCTCGACTACTACGAGCGGGAGCTGACCGGCCGGATCATGACGCGGATGACGACGGACGTCGACGCCCTCTCGACGTTCCTGCAGACCGGCCTGGTCACCGCGTTCGTCTCGGTCGTCACCTTCTTCGGCATCATGGTCGCCCTGCTGGTGATCGACCTCCAGCTGGCGCTCGTCGTCTTCACCACCCTGCCCCCGCTGATCGTCGCCACGTACTTCTTCCGCCGGGCCAGCGTGAAGGCGTACGAACTCGCCCGCGAGCGCGTGTCGACGGTCAACGCGGACCTCCAGGAGTCGGTGTCCGGGCTGCGGATCGTACAGGCGTTCCGGCGCGAACGCGACGGCGGGGCGCGGTTCGCCGAGGCCAGCGACAGCTACCGCAGGGCCCGTATCCGGGGCCAGTGGCTGATCTCCCTCTACTTCCCCTTCGTCCAGCTGCTGTCGTCGGTGGCCGCCGCGGCCGTACTGATCGCGGGCGCGGGCCGCGTCGACGACGCCACCCTGACCACCGGCGCGCTGGTGGCGTACCTGCTCTACATCGACCTGTTCTTCGCCCCCGTGCAGCAGCTCTCCCAGGTCTTCGACGGCTATCAGCAGGCGACCGTCTCCCTCGGCCGCATCCAGGAGCTGCTCCAGGAACCGACGTCCACCAAGTCCGCCGACGAACCGCTCGAAGTCCTCTCGCTGCGCGGTGAGATCGCCTTCGAGGACGTGCACTTCGCGTACGGCGCCGAGGAGGAGGCGCTGACCGGCATCGACCTGCGCGTCCCCGCCGGTCAGACCGTCGCGTTCGTCGGCGAGACCGGCGCGGGCAAGTCGACCCTCGTCAAGCTGGTGGCCCGCTTCTACGACCCGACCGCGGGGCGGGTCACCGTCGACGGCACCGACCTGCGCGCCCTGGACCTCACCTCCTACCGCCACCGCCTGGGCGTCGTCCCGCAGGAGGCGTACCTGTTCGCGGGCACGGTCCGCGACGCCATCGCCTACGGCCGCCCGGACGCCACCGACGCCGAGGTGGAGGCGGCGGCCCGCGCGGTCGGCGCGCACGAGATGATCGCCACCCTGGAGGGTGGCTACCTCCACGAGGTCGCCGAGCGCGGCCGCAACCTGTCGGCCGGCCAGCGCCAGCTCATCGCCCTGGCCCGCGCGGAGCTCGTCGACCCCGACATCCTGCTCCTCGACGAGGCGACGGCGGCCCTCGACCTGGCGACGGAGGCCCAGGTCAACCAGGCCACGGACCGTCTCGCCGGCCGCCGTACCACCCTGGTCGTCGCCCACCGCCTCACCACGGCGGCCCGCGCCGACCGCGTCGTGGTCATGGACCACGGCCGCGTCGTGGAGGACGGCACCCACGACGAACTCCTCGCCCTCGGCGGCCGCTACGCCGAACTGTGGCGGACGTTCATCGGGGAGCCGGTGGCGGCCGAGCTGAGCTGACCCGAGCCGACCGTCACGGGTAGCGCAACCATTCGACCCGCCTCGTGCGTCCGTACACCAGTACGGGAACTGTCGCGGACGGAGGGGCTGGCGTGAGCGTTGGTGCGATACGGCGGCGGCTCGGGCTCGGGCTCGCCGTACTGACCGTGTCCGGGCTGCTGGAACTCGCCGTCCCGGGCAGTGCCCAGGCGGCGGTGCCGGACCGTGCCCCCGCGGCGACCGCGCCCTGCGCCGGCCGCCAGGTGCGGACGCTGACCTTCCCCACCGGGTCGGTGTACGTCTTCAAGGGCAACGGCACCGTCTGCGCCATCACCGTCACCAAGCGGCCCGGCGTGGTCCGGCGGATGACGGTCAGCGTGCAGGCGCGCGGCAGCCGTCCCGTGGTGCGCGATGTGCGCTCCATCCTGCGCGCCGGCCCGGTCACCGTGCACGCGGGACACCGGTGCGTATGGGTGAGGGGCTCGGTGGGGACGGGCTCGGTCAGTTCCGGCTGGATTCTGTGCTGATGTCCCGTACAGCACCTCGCACGTCCTGAAAGGCACCCCGCACGAGGTCTCAACCTCCCCTGGTGTGAACAGAGTTGCTCCGATAGCTTCCGGCGCACATCTGTCTACAGGGAGGGTGCACGCGCATGCGCAAGGCGCTCAGATGGCTGCTGGCGCTCACCGTGCTCATAGGCACGCTGAGCACGGCGGGTGCGGCCACAGCCGCCGAGCCGGAGCCGACGGACATCAAGGACCGGCTTCTCGCGATCCCGGGCATGAGCCTGATCCAGGAGAAGCCGTACCCCGGCTACCGCTACTTCGTCCTGAACTACACCCAGCCGGTCGACCACCGGAACCCGTCGGCGGGCACGTTCCAGCAGCGGATCACCGTGCTGCACAAGGACGTCAGCCGCCCGACGGTCTTCTACACCAGCGGCTACAACGTCTCCACCAGCCCCAGCCGCCGCGAGCCGACCCAGATCGTCGACGGCAACCAGGTCTCCCTGGAGTACCGCTTCTTCACCCCCTCCCGCCCCGCCCCCGCCGACTGGTCCAAGCTGGACATCTGGCAGGCCGCGAGCGACCAGCACCGCGTCTTCGAGGCCCTCAAGCCCGTCTACTCCAAGAATTGGCTGGCCACGGGCGGTTCGAAGGGCGGCATGACCGCCACGTACTACGAGCGTTTCTACCCGCGTGACATGGACGGCGTCGTCGCCTACGTCGCGCCCAACGACGTGGTGAACAAGGAGGACTCGGCCTACGACCGCTTCTTCGCCGGGGTCGGCACGAAGGAGTGCCGCGACCGTCTGAACGCGGTGCAGCGCGAGGCGCTGGTGCGCCGCGAGCCGCTGGAGAAGAAGTACGCGGCCTACGCGGCGGAGAACGGCTACACGTTCACCACCATCGGCAGCCTGGACCGCGCCTACGAGGCGGTCGTCCTCGACTACGTGTGGGGCTTCTGGCAGTACAGCCTGCTGTCCGACTGCGACACGATCCCGGCGAACGCGGCGACCGCGACCGACGACGAGATCTGGAACTCGGTCGACACGATCTCCGGCTTCAGCGCCTACGCCGACCAGGGCCTGGAGACGTACACCCCGTACTACTACCAGGCGGGCACCCAACTCGGCGCCCCCACCATCCACTTCCCGCACATCGAGAAGCAGTACATCCGCTACGGCTACCAGCCGCCGCGCAACTTCGTCCCGCGTGACATCCCGATGACCTTCCAGCCCTGGGCCATGCGGGACGTCGACACCTGGGTCCGCCAGAACGCCCGCCACATGCTCTTCGTCTACGGCCAGAACGACCCGTGGGGCGCGGAGCGCTTCCGCGTCGACAAGGGCGCGAAGGACGCGTACGTCTTCACGGCCCCCGGCCTGAACCACGGGGCGAACGTGGCGGGCCTGGTGGCCGACGAGAAGTCCCTGGCCACGTCCCGCATCCTGGCCTGGGCAGGCGTCTCCCCGACCGCCGTCACCGCGGCCAGGCCCCTGGCGAAGTTCGACGCCAGGCTGGACGTACGCGACGTGGAAAGGGAACCCGCGCTGCGGCCGTAGCGCCCACGCGGGCTCAGACCCGGCGGGCGCAGCCCACCGGGTTCGGGGGGCTCAGGTGGACGTAGAGGGCCGTGGACGCCGGGCACTGGTGTCGGGTGGGCGCGGCCTTCGTCACCTGGTACTGGGGGCGGTGGGGGCCGGAGCCGTCGCACGCCGTCTCGCGTACCCGGCCTTCGGTCAGGCCGTACACGCAGTCGCCGACGATCGTGCGCGGGCCGCCTCCGGCGCCCGGGTCGCCGGGGTGCGGGGGCTGGAGGTTGCGCATGCAGGCGTAGGCCCGGGGGAGCGTGCCGTCGCCGTCCTCGTCGGAGGACGACGCCTGCTCGCTGATGTACAGGACGAAGTCCGTGACCGGCGGGCAGAGGGGGCCGTCGGCCGGTCTGCCGGTGTGGCGGGCGAGGACCCGCGCCGCCGCCCGTTCGCCGTCGCACGGCACCTCGGTGTAGTTGTCCGTCCCGAAGGAGCTGCACTCGCCGACCCCGAGGAACACCGCGCCGAACCCGGGGGCTGACGGGGCCGGCGTCCGGGGGCCGGCGGGTCCGGTCACCGTGTCCGACGCGGACGACTGACACGCCGTGAGCAGCGGCAGCGCGAGCAGGGCGGCGCCGAGCACCCGCAAGGAACGTCCCATCGCCGTGCCCCCCATGCCCGCGCGTGACCCCCGCACCAGCGTGACGCCCACGGGTGCGGGCGCGCCACCGGAATGGGGGGTTTTGCGCGGCTTGCGGGACATGGCTCCCGTACGGGGGTGAGTTCTAGTACGACAGCCCGTGCCCGATCGGGTACAGCACCCGCGTCGGATCGTCCGCCCGCTGCACCGGCACCGGCAGCTTTCCGCGCGGCGCCACCTTGCCCGCGATCACCCGCGCGGCGGCGCGCAGTTCGACGTCGGTCCAGGAGTAGGCCGC
This sequence comes from Streptomyces sp. NPDC032126, assembly GCF_055580085.1. Classification (NCBI taxonomy): domain Bacteria; kingdom Bacillati; phylum Actinomycetota; class Actinomycetes; order Kitasatosporales; family Streptomycetaceae; genus Streptomyces; species Streptomyces sp. NPDC032126. Next base: position 9,862 of record NZ_JBVIMA010000011.1, on the reverse strand, counting down.
CACATACGCCTTGACGGTGGGCAGTTGGGCCACGTCGTAGGGGTTGCGCAGGGACACGGCGACCACCGGGCGTCCCGTGGCGACCAGTTGGCGGACCAGGCTCTGCTGGGCGCTGCCGGCGGCGACGTTGTACGTGCCCACGACCACCGCGTCCGCCGCACCCGCCGCCTCCACCGCGCGGGCGATGGTCGTGGCGGAGGGGGCCGTGCCGGTGGACAGAGCGGTCGCCGTGAAACCGAGTTCGGTGAGGGCGCTCGCCAGGACGGTGGTGGGCGGGCCGGTGGTGCCGGACGGGGAGGCCGGGTCGGCGCCCACGACCAGCAGCCGGGGCCGGGTGCGCGGGGACAGCGGCAGCACCGGCCCCTCGTTGACCAGCAGGGTCGTGGTGCGTTCGGCGATCAGGTCGGCCTCGGTGCGGTGGGCCGTACCGCCGACCGTCCGCATCGCGCCCGCCCGGCCGTACACGTCGTCGAGCAGCCCGAGGCGTTCCTTGAGCCGCAGGACGCGCAGGACGGACTCCTCGACGCGCGCCTCGGTGAGCTCGCCGTTCTGCACGGCGGTGCGGACCGCGTTCCACGCCAGGTCCAGGTCGGGCGGGTTGAGGAGCTGGTCGACGCCGGCCTTGAGCGCGAGCACGGGCACCCGCTCGTCGCCGTACTTGGTGCGCACCCCCGCCATGTCGAGGGCGTCGGTGACCACCACCCCGTCGTAGCCGAGGCGTTCGCGCAACAGGCCGGTGACGATCGGGTGGGACAGGGTGGCCGGGTCGCCGGAGTCGTCGAGGGCGGGGACCAGGATGTGCGCGGTCATGATCGCGCCGACGCCGGCCGCGATCGCCGCCCGGAAGGGCACCGCGTCGAGCGTCTCCCACACCTCACGGCTGTGGGTGATGACGGGGAAGCCGTAGTGGCTGTCGACGGCGGTGTCGCCGTGCCCCGGGAAGTGCTTGGCGGTGGCGGCCACACCGGCGGACTGGTACCCCTCGACCTCGGCGGCGACCAGCTCCGCGACGGCGTTCGGGTCGGCGCCGAAGGAGCGTACGCCGATGACCGGGTTGGCCGGGTTGACGTTCACGTCGGCCACGGGTGAGTAGTTCTGCCGTACGCCCATCGCGCGCAGTTCGCGGCCCGCGACGCGCCCGAGGGTGCGGGCGTCGGCGCGCGAGCCCCCGGCGCCGACCGCCATCGCGCCCGGGAAGAGGGTGGCGGGCTTGCCGATCCGGCAGACGATGCCGTGCTCCTGGTCGGTGGAGATCAGCACCGGCAGCCCGCGCGGCTGGGCCAGGGAGGCGCGCTGGATGCCGTGGGACAGGGCGGCGATCTGCCTCGGGTCGCGGGTGTTGTGCGCCCAGGTGAAGTAGATGATCCCGCCGAGGTGGTACTTGGCGATCAGCTCGGCGGCCGTACGGACGCCCAGCTCCTTGAGGTTGGCGTCGATGTCGGCCTGGTCGGGGGCGGTCGCCGAGTGGCCGAAGACCCGCGAGACGAAGAGCTGGCCGACCTTCTCGTCGAGCGTCATACCGGAGATCAGGGCGGTCAGCCGGCTGTCGTCGGCGCGGGCGGAACCGCTGAGGGCGAGGGCGGCGGTGAGGCCGGCGCCGGCGGCGAGGACGGTGCGTCTGGAGGGCACGTGCGCTCCTTCCGGAGGTGATCCACTGAAGGAAACTTCCGTCGCGACACCAGTATCCGGAAAGTTTCTGCCGGTCAAGGTAGCGCGCAGGGGGCGGTATTCCGCGCAGCGGGGGGCGGGCGTACGGGTCGGGGTGCTCCCGGCCCCACGGAGAGGGGGCCGTCATCGGCGCAGGGAGGGGGCGCGCCGATGACGGATGTCGCCGGTGCGCGGTGCGGCGGAGAGGGTGGTCGGCGATCGCCGCCAGAAGCGAGGGCCGACACCGCACCGCGCGGACTCGTCCGGCGTTTTCGGGAGTTGGACGAGCGAGCCACGAACCGGGTTCCGGGCTTCGCGAGGATTCCCCGAAGTCGGTACGGGGGTGGCGTGCGGGGCCGATGAGCGGGCGCGCGGGGCGCCGGCGGGGCGGTCGCTGCCGGTGTGTCGGTGGTGTGCGGGGCCGATGAGCAGGCGGGCGGGGCGCCGGCGGGGTCGTCACTGACGGTGTGTCACGCGCGGCCAGTGGTCCCGCAGCGCGCGGACCGTCTCCACGATCGCCGGACGCCGTGCCGCGCCCGCGCGGGGGGCGTCGGCGGCGTCGTCACTGACGGTGTGTCACGCGCGGCCAGTGGTCTCGCAGCGCGCGGACCGTCTCCACGATCGCCGGACGCCGTGCCGCGCCCGCGCGCCACAGCGCGTACAGGCGCCGTACCGGCATCGGGTCCAGCGGGACCTCCACCACCCCCGCCGGAAGCGGCCCCCGCCCCAGGCGGGGGATCAGGGCCACGCCCAGTCCCGCCGCGACCAGGGCCACCAGGGTCGGGTTCTCGTCGGCCTGGTGGACGAGGTCCGGTTCGTGGCCGGCCGCGCGCAGGGTGCGGACCAGCCAGTCGTGGCAGACCCGGCCGGGCGGCTGGCAGATCCACCGCTCGCCGCCCAGCTCCGCGCGCCGCACCGCCGTACGCCCCGCGAAGGGGTGCCCCTCGGGGACCAGCAGATCGCACAGGTCGTCCCCGATCACCGCCTGCTCCACGCCCGCCGGGGCCGGCAGCGGCGCGATGTCCCAGTCGTGGGCGACGGCCACGTCGACCGCCCCCTTGGCGACCAGGTCGACGGAGAGATGCGGGTCGATCTCGGTGAGCCGGGCGTCCAGGGCGGGGTGCCGCAGCGCCAGGTCGGCGAGGACCGGCGGCAGCAGTCCGCGCGCCGCCGAGGCGAACGCGGCCACCGTCAGCCGTCCGGCGGGCAGCCCGCGCCGCTCCTCCAGACCGGTCTCGGCCCGCTCCACGATGGCCAGCAACTCCTGCGCGGTGGCGACGAGTTGCAGCGCCTCGTCGGTCAGCCGCACCCCCCTGCCCTCCCGCTCCAGCAGGACCGTCCTCGTCTCCCGCTCCAGCTTGGCGATCTGCTGGGAGACGGCGGACGGGGTGTAGCCGAGCGCGGCGGCGGCCCGGCCGACCGTGCCGTGGACGGAGACCGCGTGCAGGGCGCGCAGGCGCTGGAGATCCAGCATCGCCCCTCCCGTCGTTAGCGTTGCTTCATCCAACCATGCAGCAATCTTCGCTGGTGCTGAACAGTCCACCGCCGCGATCCTCGACGCATGCGACCCGCACATCTCCTGCTCGCCGTCCTCGTCGCCGCCGTCTGGGGCGTCAACTTCACCGTCGTCGAGGTCGGCCTCGGCCACTTCCCGCCCCTGCTCTTCTCCGCCCTGCGCTTCCTGGTGGCGGCCCTGCCCGCAGTGTTCTTCGTGGGCCGTCCGAAGGTGGCGTGGAAGTGGATCGTGGCCGTGGGCCTCGTGCTCGGGGTCGCCAAGTTCGGGCTGCTCTTCGTCGGCATGGACGCGGGGATGCCCGCCGGACTGTCCTCACTCGTCCTGCAGATCCAGTCGGTGTTCACGGCGCTCATCGCCTTCGCGGTGCTCGGCGAGCGGCCCTCGGCGACGGGCGTGGCGGGCATGGCGGTGGCGCTGGCCGGCATCGGCGTCGCGGCCTACGACGAGGGTGCCTCGGGCCCGCTCGGCGCCTTCGCGCTGGTGATCGCCGCGGCGGCCTGCTGGGGCGCCGCCAACGTCCTCACCCGCCGGGCGGCCCCGCCGGACGCCCTCAACTTCATGGTGTGGGTCAGCACGATCCCCGTCCTGCCGCTGCTCGGCCTGTCCCTCGTGTTGGAGGGGCCCAGCCGGGACTACGACGCCCTGCGCGCCCTGGACCCGCGGGGCGCCGGCACGGTCCTCTACGTCGCCTGGGTCACGACGGTCCTCGGCTTCGGCGTCTGGGGCCGGCTGCTGCGCCGCTACCCGGCCTCCACCGTCGCCCCCTTCTCCCTCCTGGTCCCCGTGTTCGGCATGTCGTCGGCGGCCCTGTTCCTCGGCGAGCGGGTCGACGGCCTGCGCTGGTGCGCGGCGGCCCTGCTGGTCGGCGGCGTGGCGCTGACCTCGGTGACGCGCAGGCGACGGGAAGGGGTCCATCCCGTGGACGAGCGGGCGCCCGAACCCGTGCTCGGCCGATCATGAGGGCATGCCCGTAGTCGACATTCCCGGTTCCAAGTCCATCACCGCCCGCGCCCTGTTCCTCGCGGCGGCGGCCGACGGTGTCACCACCCTCGTACGGCCCCTGCGTTCGGACGACACGGAGGGCTTCGCCGAGGGACTCGGCCGGCTCGGGTACCGCGTCGGCCGTACGCCGGACTCCTGGCAGATCGACGGCCGGCCGGCCGGTCCCGCGGTGACCGAGGCGGACGTGTACTGCCGGGACGGCGCGACCACCGCCCGCTTCCTGCCCGCGCTCGCCGCCGCCGGCCACGGCACCTTCCGCTTCGACGCCTCGCCGCAGATGCGCCGCCGCCCCCTGCTGCCGCTCACCCGCGCCCTGCGCGACCTGGGCGTCGACCTGCGGCACGAGGAGCGCGAGGGGCACCATCCGCTGACGGTCCGGGCGGCGGGCGTCGAGGGCGGCGAGGTCACCCTGGACGCCGGCCAGTCCTCGCAGTACCTCACCGCACTCCTGCTGCTCGGCCCGCTGACCCGCACCGGCCTGCGGATCCGCGTCACCGACCTCGTCTCGGCGCCGTACGTGGAGATCACGACCGCGATGATGCGGGCCTTCGGCGTGGAGGTGGAGCGGGACGGAGAGGTCTTCGTCGTCCCGCCGGGCGGCTACCGCGCCACGACCTACGCCATCGAACCGGACGCCTCCACCGCGAGCTACGTCTTCGCGGCCGCCGCCGTCACCCCGGGCGCCCGTGTGACGGTCGAGGGCCTCGGGCGGGGCGCGCTCCAGGGCGACCTCGGCTTCGTGGACGTGCTGCGCCGGATGGGCGCGAAGGTGGACGTCGGCGCCGACCGCACCACCGTCGAGGGCACCGGCGAACTGCGCGGCGTCACCGTGAACATGCGCGACATCTCCGACACCATGCCGACCCTCGCCGCCATCGCCCCCTACGCGAGCGGCCCGGTGCGCATCGAGGACGTGGCGAACACCCGCGTGAAGGAGTGCGACCGCCTGGAGGCCTGCGCGGAGAACCTGCGGCGGCTGGGCGTCCCGGTGACCACCGGCCCGGACTGGATCGGCATCGAACCGGCGGCCCCCGCGTCCGGCACGGAGATCCGGACCCACGGCGATCACCGCATCGTCATGTCCTTCGCGGTGACCGGGCTGCGCGCGCCCGGTATTTCGTTCGACGACCCGGGCTGTGTCCGTAAGACTTTCCCGGGTTTCCACGAGGCGTTCGCGCGGTTGAGGAAGGACATCACGGGGTGAGTCACGGGCTGGAGGGTCCCCTTCTGGAGGGCGCGCTGGTGCGCCTGGAGCCGCTGGAGCGGCGGCACGCCGCCGATCTGGCGGTCGCGGCGGAGGAGGACCGGGGGACGTTCGACTTCACTTGGGTGCCCCGGGGCGAGGGCGTCGGCGCGTACATCGACACACAGCTCGGGCGCGCCGCGGCCGGACTGATCGCCCCCTACGCCCAGATCTCCCGCGCGACCGGACGGGCGGTCGGGACGACGGCGTACTGCGAGCCGCGCAGGTGGCGCGGCGACGACCGGCTGGACGCGGTCGAGATCGGCTACACCTGGCTGGCCGCCTCGGCGCAGGGCACGGGAGTGAACGCCGAGGCCAAGTACCTGCTCTTCCGCCACGCCTTCGAGGAGTGGGGAGTCGGCCGGGTCGACCTGAAGAGCGACGCCCGCAACGCCCGCTCCCGCGCCGCCATCCAGAGCGTCGGCGCCCGCTTCGAGGGCATCCTGCGCAACTACCACGCCTCCAAGGTGCCGGGGGAGGAAGGCCTGTTGCGCGACTCCGCGATCTTCTCGATCACCGCGACGGAGTGGCCGGAGTGCCGCGCCCGCCTGGAGGACCGGGTGTCCCGCGCGATAGAGCGGACGGCGCCGGCGGTGCGCTGACAGGGGGGTCGCCCGGCCGCCAGATCCACCAGGCCGGCTGATCACCCCGGCCGCCGGATCGCCCCGCCGACCGGTCACCCCGGCTGCCTGATCGCCCGGCCGACCGGTCGCCCTGGTTGCCTGATCGCCCGGCCGACCGGTCGCCCTGGTTGCCTGATCGCCCGGCCGACCGGTCGCCCTGGTTGCCTGATCGCCCCGCTGACCGGTCACCCGGCCGCCTAATCTCCTCGCCGCCTGATCACCCCGGCCGACCGATCACCTCGCCGACCGGTCACCCGGCCGCCAGGCCGCCCCGGTCACCGTACGTCCCTCCGTCCGTTCTCCCGGGCGGAGCCGCTGCGGCCGCCGCCGTCAGGCGTAGCTGGTTTCGGACTGCCGTCAGGACCGGATCCGTTTCCGAGCCCGTGCGGACGGCCGCGAAGAGGTTCCGGGACGGCGGTGTTCCCTCGGTCGTCAGCAGGGCGATGCGCCGGTGGGCGTACAGGGGCCGGACCAGGCGAGGTACGAGGGCCACGCCCCGCCCCGCCTCCACCAGCGCCGCCAGCGCGCTCCAGTCGTTCACCGCGTGCCGGATGTCCGGTGTGAACCCGGCGGCCGCGCTCACCGACCGCGCCACCGCCCCGCAGCAGCTGCGCGCGTCGCCCACGATCCAGGGCTCCGCGGCCAGCTCCCGCAGCGCGATCCGGCCGCGCCCCGCGAGCCGGTGCCCGGCCGGGACGGCCACATCGAGGATGTCCGCGCACAGGTCGACCCGCTGGTAGCGGCGGTCGGTGGACGGTGGGGCCGCCGCGAAGTCCACCGCCACGGCCACGTCGACCTGGCCCGCGTCGAGCGCCGTGAACAGATCCGGCGGCTCCGCCTCGACGACGTCGATCCGCACCCGCGGCAGCCGTTCGTCCAGCGCCCGCAGCGCGTCCGGCAGCAGGCCCAGGATCGCGCTGGAGAAACAGCCGATCGTCACCGTGCCGCGCCCGCCCTCCTCGTACGCCGCCAAGTCGGCGCGCGCCCGCTCCAGTTGGGCGGCGATCACGTCGGCGTGATCGAGCAGAACCCGCGCCTGACCGGTCAACCGGACGCCCCGGCCGTCGCGTTCGGTGAGCGGAACCCCCAACTCGCGGGCCAGAGCGGAGAGCTGCTGGGAGACGGCCGACGGGGTGAGGTGCAGCGCCTCGGCGGTACGGGCGAGGCTGCCCCGGCGCTGGAGCTCGCGCAGGACCGTGAGGCGCCGCAGATCGATGGTGAAGGCGGAGCTTAAGGGTTCCATCGTGAAAGATTAACTGGACCTGGTGAGTGCGGGCGGAAATCATCGACGCATGACGTCCTACCTGATCCTCCACGGCTGGCAGAACCACCGCCCCGAGGCCCACTGGCAGCACTGGCTCGCCGACCGTCTCGACGAACGGGGCCACCGGGTGACGTATCCGGGACTGCCGGACCCGGACGACCCGACGCTGGAGGTGTGGCTGACCGAACTCCGGCGTCACCTGGGGGAGTTCGGCGCCGACGGGGAGCGGGTCGTCGTCGCGCACAGCCTGTCCGTCGTCCTCTGGCTGCACGCGGTCGTACGGGAGCTGCCCGGTACGGCGGACGTCGACCGGGTCCTGCTGGTCGCTCCCCCCGCCGCCTCCTTCCTCGTACGGCAGCCCGAAGTCGCCCAGTTCGCCCTGGCCGTACCCGAGGGTCTGCGGTTGCCGGGGCGGACGTGGCTGGTCGCGGGGGACGACGACCCGTACTGCCCGGACGGCGTCCAGCGCGAGTACGGCGATCCGCTGGGCCTGACCGCCGAGGTGCTGCCGGGCGCCGGCCACCTGGACCTGGACGCGGGGTACGGGTCGTGGCCGGCGGTGCTGGAGTGGTGCGTGGAGGGGGAGGGGGCGGGACTCAGGCCGACTCGGTGAGCAGCCGGGTCAGGTGTTCCCGGCCCGCGTCCAGCAGTTCGGGGAGCGGCGCGGCGGCCTCGTACCACCGCTTCTCGTACTCCCAGCACAGCCAGCCGTCCCAGCCGTGCCGGGAGAGGACCTCGACGCACTCGGCGAGCGGCAGCACCCCGGCGCCGAGCGGCAGCGGGCTGGTGTCCTCGGTCGAGGCGATGTCCTTGACCTGTACATATCCCAGATACGGGGCGAGCGCGGCGTAGCTGTCCAGGGGCTGTTCGCCACCCAGCCAGGTGTGCATCACGTCCCACACCGCGCCCACCTGCCGGTGCCCGACCAGACCCAGGACGCGCGTCGCGGCGGCGCCGGTGCGGTGAGAGTCGTGGGTCTCCAGCAGGATCCGTACGCCGAGGTCGGCCGCGTACTCGGCGGCCGTGCCGAGGCGACGGGCGGCGATGGCGTCGGCCTCGGCGGGGGACCGGGTGTCGGCGCCGCCCGGGAAGACGCGGACGAAGGGCGCGCCGAGGTCGTGGGCGAGGTCGAGCAGGGCCCGGATCTCCTCCACGACGGGCTCGTCGGCGCCGGGCGCGGCCACGCGCGCGTACCCGGCGAGGCAGAGCACCTCCACACCGGCGGCCTTGAACTGGGCGGTGGCGTCGGCCCGTTCGGCCGGGCCGATACCGGGATGGACGGGCTCCTCGGGATGGGCGCGCAGTTCCACACCGTGATAGCCGTGCGCGGCCGCGAGCCGCAGCACCTCGGGAAGGGGCAGACCGGGGACACCGAGGGTGGAGAAGGCGAGCTTCATGGTGGGGACCCTACTCGGGGACGGGTACCGGCACCCGTCGGGATCTCACGGTGTCCCGACGGTGTCTCACTCCTCGGTCGGCGTACGCAGGTCCCGGCGCCAGTCCTGGCCGACGAGGTCCTTGCCGAAGGAGCGGTGGGCCTTCTCGGCGACGAGGACGAAACCGTGCCGCTGATAGATGCGGCGGGCGGCGGCCAGCACGTCGTTGGTCCACAGCACGAGGTCGCGGTAGCCGACCTCGCGCGCGAAGTCGACGACCGCCTCGACCAGCCGGTCCCCGATGCCGAGCCCGCGCGCGCCGGGCTCCACGAGGAGCAGCCGCAGCCGGGCGGTGCCGGGTGCGTCGTCCCGTACGCACATCACGCACCCCACCGGCCGCCCGTCCAGCTCGGCGATCCACACCCGCTCCAGATGCGGATCGTGATCCTCGGCGAAGTCGGCGACGATCCGGGCGACGAGGCCCTCGTAGTCGGCGTTCCACCCGTACTCGGCGGCGTACAGCGCGGCGTTGCGCTGCACGATCCAGCCGAGGTCACCGGGCCCGGGCTCGCGCAGCACGACGTCCTCGGGGCGCGGGGCGCGGCCGTCGCCGAGGATGCCCCGGATGGTGCGCATCGCCTCCGTGAGCCGGGGCCGGTCGGCGGGGGCGACGGTGCCGAGCAGCGCCTCGACGCTCTCCCGGGCCCGCTCGTCGAGCAGCTCGGCGGCGCTCCGGCCGCGCGGGGTGAGGACGATACGGCGCCGCCGCGGATCCGCCTCGGACGGCCCCCGCTCGACCAGTCCCGCCTGCTCGAACTTGCCGAGGATGCGGCTGAGATAGCCGGAGTCCAGGGAGAGCTGGGTGCGCAGGTCGGCGGCGTCGGTGCGGGGGGAGTGCGCGAGTTCGTACAGGACGCGGGACTCGGTGAGGGTGTAGGGGGCGTAGAGGTGGCGGCCGTAGTCGAGGGCGCCGATGAGGTTGGTGTAGAAGCGGTTGAAGGCGCGGATCTCCGGAACGGTCATGGCTCGCCCCCTGTATGACTGACTCAGTCAGAGAAACCGTCGGAACCGAGCGTACGCCCCGGCCCCCACCCCGCCTAGATGAATGAGTCCGATGTTCTCAGTGGTCGTAGGCGATGAGAGATCGTTTGATCTTGGCGCCGGTGGTCCAGTTGTGCCAGATGCCAGCGG
>NZ_JBVIMA010000010.1:0-289597 GCF_055580085.1 Streptomyces sp. NPDC032126 | reverse complement strand
AAACGCCCGGTTACATTCCGAACCCGGAAGCTAAGCCTCACAGCGCCGATGGTACTGCAGGGGGGACCCTGTGGGAGAGTAGGACACCGCCGAACTCCTTTTAAAGCTCCGGCTCTTGGGCATACCGCCCGAGAGCCGGAGCTTTTTTGCGTTGAGGTAAGGTCAGGGGGCATCGTTGGTTCATTTTCTAGTGGAGGCCCCCGGGTGGAGGTCCAGGAGACCCGCGTCCAGACAGACCGGGTCCTCACCATCCCGAACATCCTCAGCATGGCGCGTCTCGTCGGCGTGCCCCTGTTCCTATGGCTGATCCTCAGGCCCGAGTTCGGGGGCCCCAAGAGCGACGGCTGGGCCCTGCTGGTGCTGGCTCTCAGCGGGATCAGCGACTACCTGGACGGCAAGCTTGCGCGGCGCTGGAACCAGATCAGCAGCCTCGGCCGGCTTCTCGACCCCGCCGCCGACCGGCTCTACATTCTCTCGACTCTGGTCGGCCTGACGTGGCGCGAGATTCTGCCATGGTGGTTGACCGCTGTACTTCTGTTGCGTGAGCTGGTTCTGCTGGTGATGGTGGGCATCCTCAGGCGCCACGGCTATCCGCCGCCGCAGGTGAACTTCCTCGGGAAGGCCGCCACCTTCAACCTGATGTACGCCTTCCCGTTGCTCCTGCTCAGTGACGCAAGTGGTTGGATCGCGTCACTCGCTGCTATTTTCGGATGGGCGTTCGCGGGATGGGGTACAACGCTGTACTGGTGGGCAGGAGTCCTCTACGTGGTACAGGTCCGCCGCTTGGTCCGTGCGGACGCCATGGCCGACTGAACTTGCCGATTGGTAGCAGCAGTGGCTCGATGGCCCGCGGTCGAAAAGTGCGGGACAATCTGGACGGGTGAAGTCGGCTAGACCGTCGTCTCTTCTAGGAGGACGCTTCCGACATGAAGGCCGTCGTGATGGCTGGAGGCGAAGGCACACGCCTTCGTCCCATGACCTCAAGCATGCCCAAGCCGCTCCTGCCGGTCGCCAACCGGCCGATCATGGAGCACGTTCTGCGGCTGCTCAAAAGGCATGGGCTCAACGAGACCGTCGTCACCGTGCAGTTCCTGGCATCGCTCGTCAAGAACTACTTCGGTGACGGTGAAGAGCTCGGAATGGAGCTCTCCTATGCCAATGAGGAGAAGCCACTCGGTACCGCCGGAAGCGTCAAGAACGCCGAGGAGGCGTTGAAGGACGATGCCTTCCTGGTGATTTCCGGTGATGCGCTGACCGACTTCGATCTCACCGAGCTGATCAACTTCCACAAGGAAAAGGGCGCCCTCGTCACGGTGTGTCTGACGCGGGTGCCCAATCCGCTGGAATTTGGCATCACCATCGTCGATGAAGAAGGCCGTGTCGAGCGATTTCTGGAGAAGCCGACCTGGGGTCAGGTCTTCTCGGACACCGTGAACACCGGCATCTACGTCATGGAGCCCGAGGTCTTCCAGTACGTCGAGGCCGATGTGCCCGTGGACTGGTCCGGCGATGTCTTTCCGCAACTGATGAAGGAAGGCAAGCCGATCTACGGCTATGTCGCCGAGGGCTACTGGGAGGACGTCGGTACCCACGAGAGCTATGTGAAGGCGCAGGCCGACGTCCTGGAGGGCAAGGTCGACGTCGACGTCGACGGCTTCGAGATCTCCCCGGGCGTATGGGTGGCCGAGGGCGCCGAGGTGCACCCGGACGCGGTGCTGCGCGGGCCGCTCTACATCGGTGACTACGCCAAGGTCGAGGCCGGTGCCGAAATCCGCGAGCACACGGTCGTCGGCTCGAACGTCGTCGTCAAGAGCGGTGCCTTCCTCCACAAGGCCGTCGTCCACGACAACGTGTACGTGGGGCCGCACAGCAATCTGCGCGGCTGTGTGGTCGGCAAGAACACCGACATCATGCGGGCCGCTCGGATCGAGGACGGCGCGGTCATCGGCGATGAATGCCTCATCGGTGAAGAATCGATCGTGCAGGGCAATGTGCGGGTCTATCCGTTCAAGACCATCGAGGCCGGCGCGTTCGTCAACACCTCGGTGATCTGGGAGTCGCGCGGCCAGGCGCATCTCTTCGGAGCGCGCGGAGTGACCGGCATCCTCAACGTCGAGATCACGCCCGAGCTCGCCGTCCGGCTCGCCGGTGCCTATGCGACGACACTGAAGAAGGGGTCGACGGTCACCACGGCCCGCGACCACTCCCGGGGCGCCCGGGCGCTGAAGCGGGCGGTGATCTCCGCGCTCCAGGCCAGCGCCATCGACGTACGCGATCTGGAGAACGTACCGCTGCCCGTGGCGCGGCAGCAGACCGCGCGGGGGAGTGCCGGCGGGATCATGATTCGGACGTCTCCCGGGGTGCCGGACTCCGTCGACATCATGTTCTTCGACGGGCAGGGCGCCGATCTGTCGCAGGGCAGCCAGCGGAAGCTGGACCGGGTGTTCGCGCGGCAGGAGTACCGGCGGGCGTTCCCCGGCGAGATCGGGGACCTCCACTTCCCTTCCAGCGTCTTCGATTCGTACACCGGTTCGTTGCTGCGGAACGTCGACACGACGGGGATCGCGGACTCGGGGCTGAAGGTCGTCGTCGACGCCTCGAACGGCAGTGCCGGCCTGGTGCTGCCGAGTCTGCTCGGCAAGCTCGGGGTGGACTCGCTGACCATCAACCCGGGCCTGGACGAGTCGCGGCCGACGGAGACGGCCGAGATGCGGCGCCGTGGCCTGGTGCGGCTCGGGGAGATCGTGGCGTCCTCGCGGGCCGCGTTCGGCGTGCGGTTCGACCCCGTGGGTGAGCGGCTGTCCCTGGTGGACGAGAAGGGCCGGATCATCGAGGACGACCGGGCGCTGCTGGTGATGCTCGACCTGGTGGCCGCCGAGCGGCGCAGCGGGCGGGTGGCGCTGCCGGTGACCACGACGCGGATCGCGGAGCAGGTCGCGGCGTACCACGGGACCCAGGTGGAGTGGACGACCACCTCGCCCGACGATCTGACCCGGGTCGGCGGGGACGAGGCGACCATCTTCGGCGGGGACGGCAAGGGCGGCTTCATCGTCCCGGAGTTCAGCAGTGTGTTCGACGGCACCGCGGCCTTCGTGCGGCTCATCGGGCTCGTGGCGCGGACGCAGCTCACGCTGAGCCAGATCGACGCGCGAATTCCCCGCGCACACGTCCTGAAGCGCGATCTGGCGACTCCGTGGGCCGTCAAGGGGCTGGTGATGCGGCGGGTCGTCGAGGCGGCCGGAGAGCGCTTCGTGGACACCACCGACGGCGTGCGGGTGGTGGAGACGGACGGGCGCTGGGTGATGGTGCTGCCCGACCCGGCCGAGGCGGTCACGCATCTGTGGGCCGAGGGCCCGGACGACGCCTCCGCGCAGGCGCTTCTCGACGAGTGGGCGGCGGTCGTGGACAGCGCCGGGCGCTGATTTCCGTAGCACGCGCGCGTGCCGGACAAGTGTCCCCCAGGGGGCCTGTCCGGCACGTCGGTGGGGCCGTTCGGAGGTAGTGGTCGCGACATGCGACGATGTGCGGCATGCCGCAGCAGCCCCCCGTTCGGAGCACACCCGCGCGCCCAGCGCGCCCGGACGCGTCCATGTCGCTGCTCACCAACGTCATGGACCACAGCCTCGACGACGGCTATGCCGAGGCCGCCGCCCGGAAGAAGGGCGAGGGCGGGCTGCCCAGGACCCTGCGGGCGAAGCTCGGGCTCGCGGCCGGCCTCGTCCTCGCGGCGCTCGTCGTGACCGTGGGAGCCGCCCAGGCGCGCGTGTCGGCCCCGGTGGTCGCCAAGGAGCGCGAGGAGCTGATCGACCGGATCGACCGCGAGACCGAGGCCGCGGACGATCTGGAGAAGTCCGTGGACGGGCTGCGCGACGACGTGAGCGCGCGGCAGCGGCAGGCGCTGCGCAGCAGCGGGGGCGGTGACCAGACGTCGCTGGTGAGCCTGCTGGCGGGCGCGGTCGACGTGCACGGGCCGGGCGTGAAGCTGGTCGTGGACGACGCCGAGGAGGCCGGCACCGGCGGTGACGGCGACCCGCGGGAGACCTCGGGTTTCTCCGACACCGGGCGGGTGCGCGACCGCGACATGCAGCGCGTGGTCAACGGTCTGTGGGAGTCGGGCGCCGAGGCGATCTCGATCAATGGGCAGCGGCTGACGGCGCTGTCGGCGATCAGGGCCGCGGGCGACGCCATACTGGTCGACAACAAGCCGTTGGTGCCGCCGTACACGGTGCTGGCGGTGGGGGACGGGCAGAACCTGAGCACCCGGTTCCAGAACAGTGCCGATGGACTGTATCTGAACGCCCTGCAGGAGAACTTCGGCATCCGGACGGCGATCTCCGTGGAGGACGACGTCCGGCTGCCCGCAGCACCGAGTGTGATCGTACGAACGGCACAGCCGAGAACTGAGACGGAGAAGGGCACATCGTGATCGCCGTACTGGGCCTCGTCGTAGGAGTCGTGGCCGGGCTCTTGGTCCGGCCTGAGGTTCCGGCGGTCGTCGAGCCTTATCTGCCGATCGCCGTCGTGGCGGCGCTGGACGCCGTGTTCGGCGGTCTGCGGGCCATGCTCGACGGGATCTTCGACGACAAGGTCTTCGTCGTGTCGTTCCTGTCGAACGTGGTCGTCGCCGCGCTGATCGTGTTCCTGGGCGACAAGTTGGGCGTGGGCGCGCAGCTGTCCACGGGCGTGGTCGTCGTCCTGGGCATCCGCATCTTCTCCAACGCCGCGGCGATCCGCCGGCACGTCTTCCGGGCGTGAGGCCGATGAGCAACCAGGACGGCGATCAGGGCGAGAAGCCTGAGAACAGGCTGCGCAGGGAGCTGCCCGAGGAGGTGCCCGCGGCGCCCGCCGAGGAGCACGCGCGCGTGGAGGCCGACGGGCCCGAGCTGACCGGCCGGCAGCGGCTGGCGAAGGGGCTGTGGCCGCCGCGCCTCACCCGTGCCCAACTCATCGTGGCGGTGCTGCTGTTCGGGCTTGGCTTCGGTCTGGCCGTCCAGGTCGCCTCCAACAGCGACAGTGACAGCGCGCTGCGCGGGGCGCGTCAGGAAGATCTTGTGCGCATCCTCGATGAACTGGATGACCGCAGTCAGCGTCTTGAGGACGAGAAGCAGGGACTCGAGGAGCAGCGCCGGGAGCTGGAGAACAGCTCCGACCAGGCCGAGGAGGCCAAGCGTCAGACGGCCGAGAAGGAACGGCAACTCGGCATTCTGGCGGGCACGGTGGCTGCCCAGGGTCCCGGCATCACGTTGACGATCGAGGACACGAAGGGGACGGTCAAGGCGGACATGCTGCTCGACGCGATCCAGGAGCTGCGCGCCGCGGGCGCGGAGGCGATCCAGGTGAACGGCGTACGGGTCGTCGCCGACACGTATCTGTCGGACGCCGGCAAGGGCGTGGGCGTCGACGGGAACAAGATCACCGCGCCCTACGTTTTCAAGGTCATCGGCAAGCCGCAGGACCTCGAACCGGCGCTCAACATCCCTGGAGGGGTGGTGCAGACTCTGGAGAAGGAGCAGGCCACCGTTACCGTGGAGCGGTCGAGCAAGATCGTTGTGGACGCCTTGCGAGCGGCGAAGCAGCCTGACTACGCTCGGTCGTCGGCCCGGTGAATCGGGGGTGCATGGGGGACGTCCGGCAGGGGCATGAGGTTGCGGGGGGTCGACGCATCGATCGGGTGGTGCGTGGTGGAAACTGTCTGGTGGATACGGACGTTGTGAAGGTGTCCGGCTCGGCCGGTGTAATCAGTCAGGGTTCGTCCTGCCCCACGGGCGGGTCTGTTTCGGTCAAGGGGAATCGCCCGTGAAGTTGTTTGCGAAGTTGTTCGGCAAGAGCGCGCGAGAGGGCAACGCCAACGCGACCGCCCGTCATCGCGCACAGCCCGACGCAGAAGGGCAGCGGCCGCTGTTCCGGGACCAGGTGGCTGGTCCGGGCGGTGACATTTCCGGAGGTCAGGGCGCGCCGTCAGTTGACCCTGCGCAGTCCGGCGGCATAGGTTTCGGCCAACCGTCAACCTCAAGTGCGGGTGGAGGGTTTTCCCCTATGTCGGCCCTGGTGTGTACGAGGTGCGGTAACCGCAACGCGGAGAACAGCCGCTTCTGTTCCAACTGCGGCGCGCCGCTGAGGGCGGGGGCGGAGCGTCCGTCGGAGACCACCTCCACGATCTCGATCTCCGGTCTCGAAGCCTACGACTCCGAGGTCACCGGCCAGACGCAGTTGCCGGCGCTCTCGCCCGAGGCGCAGGCCGCGGTCGACGCGCTGCCGTTGGGCTCGGCGCTGCTGGTCGTGCGCCGTGGACCGAACTCGGGCAGCCGCTT
Source organism: Streptomyces sp. NPDC032126 (assembly GCF_055580085.1). NCBI lineage: Bacteria > Bacillati > Actinomycetota > Actinomycetes > Kitasatosporales > Streptomycetaceae > Streptomyces > Streptomyces sp. NPDC032126. The sequence continues at coordinate 283,286 of NZ_JBVIMA010000010.1, read as the reverse complement.
CCTGCTGGACGGCGATCTGACGACGGCCGGGCGTCACCCGCAGAGCGACATCTTCCTGGACGACGTGACGGTCTCGCGCCGCCACGTGGAGTTCCGGCGCAGCCCGGACGGCTCGTTCACGGTCGCCGACGTCGGCAGCCTCAACGGCACGTACGTCAACCGCGAGCGGATCGACCAGGTCGCCCTGTCGAACGGTGACGAGGTCCAGATCGGCAAGTACCGGCTGGTCTTCTACGCGAGCCAGCGGGGCTACTGACCCGCCCTCGGACTCCGGTCCGGGGGAACCCCCCAGGGAAGGTCCATGCTTCAAACACCGAGGGGCGGTGTCGGCCACGGCACCGCCTCCGCGGACAGTGGGCTGATGAGCATCGGCACGGTGCTCAACGTGCTGCGCGACGAGTTCCCCGAAGTCACCATCTCCAAGATCCGTTTTCTGGAGTCGGAGGGGCTGATCGAGCCGCAGCGGACACCCTCGGGGTATCGCAAGTTCAGCGCGGGCGACGTCGAGCGTCTCGGCCATGTCCTGAGGATGCAGCGCGACCACTATCTGCCGCTCAAGGTGATCCGGGAGCACCTGGACGCCATGGAGCGCGGTGAGGCCGTACCCCTGCCGACGGTGGGTCGGCAGCGGGACGGTGAGGCCGGGGTGGATCAGGCCGAGGTACCGACCGCCGCCCGGATCGGCCGGGCCGAGCTGCTGGCGGCCGCCGGGATCGGTGAGTCGGAACTCGCCGAGTGGGAGGCGTACGGGCTGATCGTGCCGCTGGAGGACGGCGTCTATGACGCCGAGGCGGCCACGGTGGCCTCTCTCGTCGCCGAGCTGGGCCGTTTCGGCATCGAACCCCGGCATCTGCGCGTCATGAAGGCCGCGGCCGACCGGGAGGCCGGGCTCGTGGACCAGGTGGTCGCCCCGCTCAGGCGTCACCGCAATCCGCAGACCAGGGCCCACGCCGAGGCCCGTACGAAGGAGCTGGCCGGGCTCACGGTCCGGCTGCACGCGGCGCTGGTGCAGACCGCGCTGGGTGTGCGGCTGCCCTGAGGCCGTTCGCCCTGGGCGGATCGGCCACCCGTTCCCGGCCCGACTACCCAAACGTCTCGGACACGGCCTAGGGTTGCTGTGTGAATGAGCTCGATGTCGTAGGTGTTCGGGTCGAAATGCCCTCCAACCAACCGATCGTGCTCCTGCGTGAAGTGGGAGGCGACCGCTACCTCCCCATCTGGATCGGGCCCGGGGAGGCGACGGCGATCGCCTTCGCCCAGCAGGGCATGGCGCCCGCACGACCGCTGACCCACGACCTGTTCAAGGACGTGCTGGAGGCCGTCGGTCAGGAGCTGACCGAAGTGCGCATCACGGACCTGCGTGAGGGCGTCTTCTACGCGGAGCTGGTCTTCGCCAGCGGCGTCGAGGTGAGCGCCCGGCCGTCCGATGCCATAGCGCTGGCCCTGCGCACCGGGACGCCGATCTACGGCAGTGACACGGTGCTCGACGACGCGGGCATCGCGATCCCGGACGAGCAGGAGGACGAGGTGGAGAAGTTCCGCGAGTTCCTCGACCAGATCTCGCCCGAGGACTTCGGCACCAGCAACCAGTAACCGGGCGGGTCGCGCGGGACAGGGGCGACCCAGTGCCCGTCGGGGCGTACGGTGTGTGACGACGGGGTTTCCGGCGATTGCCAGCGGCCAGTGAGAGCGTCCTGCGGCTCACGCTCAGCGCATTCGGCTAGCCTTTCCCCGCGGTGGGGTACGGGAAACCACTCCTAGGGTGATTATCACTCGGCGTGCCGAGTGTGGCGATCGTTGACGCGCCCCTGGTGACTGCCTACCGTCGAGAAGGCAGGTCAAGGACGGAGGTCGGCGTGAGAAGCAGCGGCGACGGTACGGCTGGGGGTGCCCCCGGACGCGGGTTCGGGGGAAGCGGTCCGTACCCTCCCACGAGCTCTCGACTTCGTTCGAGTTGGGGCGACCCCCAGCACGGTGACGCGGCCGATCCCGCCCCGCAGCGGCCCTCGGCCGTGCCGAGCAGCGGAGGGGCGGCGCCCATGGCGTCCGAGCAGATCGGCTATCGCGGCCCGACGGCCTGTGCGGCCGCCGGCATCACCTACCGGCAACTGGACTACTGGGCCCGCACCGGGCTCGTCGAGCCGAGCGTGCGGCCCGCCTACGGGTCCGGGACGCAGCGGCTGTACAGCTTCCGGGACGTCGTCGTCCTGAAGATCGTCAAGCGGTTCCTGGACACCGGGGTGTCGCTGCAGAACATCCGCACCGCCGTGCAGCATCTGCGGGAGCGGGGCTTCAGCGACCTCGAACGCATGACGCTGATGAGCGACGGCGCCACCGTCTACGAGTGCACCTCGCCGGACGAGGTCCACGCGCTGCTCCAGGGCGGACAGGGCATCTTCGGGATCGCCGTGGGCGTCGTGTGGCGGGACGTGGAGAGCGCGCTGTCACAGCTGCACGGGGAGCGCGTGGACACGGGTGAGACCCTCGTCGGGCACAACCCGGCGGACGAGCTGGCACGGCGGCGCAACCGGGCGGTCTGACGCAGCCGGTCCTGCGGCGGCCTTGCGGCCGGTCGCATTGTCAGTGGTGTGGTGCAGCATCGGAGATGTGAGAAACGCGCCCACGATCCTGCATCTCGACATGGATGCCTTCTTCGCCTCGGTGGAGCAGGCGTCCAAGCCGAGCCTGCGTGGGAAGGCCGTCGTCGTGGGCGGCATCGGACCGCGCGGGGTGGTCGCCACCGCGTCGTACGAGGCACGCGTCTTCGGGGTCCACTCGGCGATGCCCATGGCCCAGGCACGCCGGCTGGCGCCGAACGCGGCGTATCTGTGGCCCCGCGGATCGCTCTACCGGTCCATCAGCCACCAGGTGATGGGGCTGCTGGCGGAGCTGTCGCCGCTGGTGGAGCCGCTGAGCCTGGACGAGGCGTTCGTGGACCTGGAGGCCGGCGGCGTGGCCTGGGACGGCGAGTCCGCGCGGCTGGTGGGGGTGCAGCTGCGTGCCGACATCAGGGCCGTCACCGGGCTCACGGGGTCGGTGGGGCTGGCCGCGTCCAAGATGCTCGCGAAGATCGCATCGGAGCAGGCCAAGCCGGACGGACTGGTGCTGATCGAGCCGGGCACCGAGCGGGCGCTCCTCGGGCCGATGTCGGTGCGGACGCTGCCCGGGGTGGGGCCCGCGACCGGCGATCATCTGCGGCGGGCCGGGATCACCACGGTCGACGAGATCGTCGAGGCCGGCGAGGACGAGCTGGTACGGCTGCTGGGCAAGGCGCACGGGCACGGGCTGTACGCGATGGCGCTGGCACGGGACGACCGGCCGGTGGTCGCCGAGCGGGAGACGAAGTCGGTGTCGGTCGAGGACACGTATGACGTGGACATCCACGACCGGGTACGGGTGGGGCTGGAGGTGCAGCGGCTGGCCGACCGCTGTGTGCGGCGGCTGCGGGGGGCCGGGCTGTCGGGGCGGACGATCGTGCTCAAGGTGCGGCGGTACGACTTCTCCACGCTGACCCGGTCCGAGACGTTGCGGGGGCCCACGGACGATCCCGCGGTGGTGCGGGAGGCGGCCCTGCGGCTGCTGGACTCCGTGGACACGACCGGTGGGGTGCGGTTGCTCGGGGTGGGGGTCTCGGGGCTCGCCGACTTCACCCAGGAGGACCTGTTCGCGCAGGTGGCGGAAGCGGCTGGGGCCGCGGAGGCTGCGGAGATGGATGAGGCGGAGGAGTCGAGGGGCGAGGTGGCCGCGGAGGAAGGTGTGGAGGAGGCGGGGGTGTCGGGGGCTGCGGAGCGGTTGTGGCGGCCGGGGCACGATGTGCGGCATGCCGAGTACGGGCATGGGTGGGTGCAGGGGAGTGGGCTGGGGAGGGTGACGGTGCGGTTCGAGACGCCGCAGGATGTGGAGCCGGGGCGGGTGCGGACGTTCTGGGCCGATGATCCCGCGTTGGAGCCGGCTGATCCGTTGCCGTTGGTGGTGGGGAGGGCGGGGGTTTCGGTGGACGGGGGCTGAGGTGTGAGCGGGGTGGGAGTGGGCGGGGGCTGCGCAGCCCGGCGCCGCGGGGTGCCGCTGCGCCCACCCGTGCCGCCCCAGCGGCACGATGACCCGCAGCTACGTCGGCGTGCGAGTCAGGCGTCGGCGTCCTCTGTGCCTGCCAAGTTGCCGAAGTCGTGGTCCGGGAGCGGGGGTGGGGCGGCTGTGTCGAGGCCGTAGTGGTGGTAGAGCTGGAGTTCCTGTTCCGGGGAGAGGTGGCGGCCCACTCCGAAGTCCGGGGCGTCCTTGATCAGGGCCCGGTCGAAGGGGACGTGGAGGGTGCCCTCGATCAGCTCGCTGGGCTCCAGGGGGACGAAGGCGTCCCTGCTGAACAGGCCGGTGCGTATGGCCGCCCACTCCGGCACACCGGTCGCGTCGTCGAGGTACACCTCGTCGATGGTGCCGATCTTGGTGCCGCTGCGGTCGAACGCCTTGCGGCCGATCAGGTTGCGCGGATCGATATCGGTCTGCACGGTCCCTCCACTTGGTCGCAACTCATCCGTAAGCACTACAAAAGAGCACATTCGGCCGGGCGGCCACTCGAAGGCTGCCTCGTTGACCTCGCTGGTAGGCTGGCTTTTGGCTGCTGACCCCGTGCGGGAGAGTCCTCCGGACATCGTCGGAGGCGCCGAAGGAGCAAATCCTCCCCGGAATCTCTCAGGCTCACGTACCGCACGGACGAGGTCACTCTGGAAAGCAGAGCGGGTGTCGACGGCTTCCGCTCTCACCGACGGTGAAAACCGGGCGCTCTCGGGCGGCCCGGTGAAGCTCTCAGGTTGAGATGACAGAGGGGGAGGCCGTCGGGGCACCCGTGCCGAGGTGCCCCTCGAAGGTCGCGTCAGACCAGGAGGCCTCCGCAATGACCGCCCACCGCATTCCGCTCTCCGAGCTCGAACAGGGCATTCCCTTCGAGCAGCGCCACATCGGGCCCGACCAGGAGGCGCGGGCCAAGATGCTCGCCCACATCGGGTACGGCTCGCTCGACGAGCTGACCGCCGCCGCGGTGCCGGATGTGATCAAGAACGCCGAGGCCCTGAAGCTGCCGGGCGCCCGCACCGAGGCCGAGGTCCTGGCCGAGCTGCGCTCCCTCGCCGACCGCAACCAGGTGCTGGGCTCGATGATCGGCCTCGGGTACTACGGCACCTTCACCCCGCCCGTCATCCTGCGCAACGTGATGGAGAACCCGGCCTGGTACACGGCCTACACGCCGTACCAGCCCGAGATCTCCCAGGGCCGCCTTGAGGCCCTCCTGAACTTCCAGACCATGGTCGCCGACCTCACCGGACTGCCGACGTCCGGTGCGTCGCTGCTCGACGAGGGCACGGCCGCGGCCGAGGCCATGGCTCTCTCCCGGCGCATGGGCAAGAACAAGAAGGGCCTGTTCCTGGTCGACGCGGACGCCCTGCCGCAGACCATCGCCGTGATCGAGACCCGCGCGGAGCCGACCGGTGTCGAGGTCGTCGTCGCCGACCTCAGCGAGGGGATCCCGGCCGACATCGCCGCACGTGAGATCAACGGCGTGCTCGTCCAGTACCCGGGCGCCTCCGGGGCCGTACGCGACATCAAGCCGCTCATCGACCAGGCACACGCCCTGGGCGCCCTCGTCACCGTCGCCGCCGACCTGCTCGCGCTGACCCTGCTGAAGTCCCCCGGTGAGCTGGGCGCGGACATCGCGGTCGGCACGACGCAGCGCTTCGGTGTTCCGATGGGCTTCGGTGGACCGCACGCGGGCTACATGGCGGTGCACGAGAAGTTCGCGCGCAGCCTGCCCGGGCGGCTCGTGGGCGTGTCCGTGGACGCGGACGGCAACAGGGCGTACCGGCTGGCGCTGCAGACGCGTGAGCAGCACATCCGGCGGGAGAAGGCGACCAGCAACATCTGTACGGCGCAGGTGCTGCTCGCCGTCATGGCCGGCATGTACGCCGTCTACCACGGGCCCGAGGGCCTGCGGAGCATCGCCTGGCGGACCCACCGCTACGCCACGATCCTCGCCGCCGGCCTCACCCGCGGCGGAGTCGACGTGGTGCACGGCGGTTACTTCGACACGCTCACCGCGCGGGTCGAGGGGCGGGCCGCCGAGGTCGTGGCCGCGGCGCGCGCGAACGGCGTCAACCTGCGCCTGGTCGACGCCGACCACGTCTCCCTCGCCGTGGACGAGACCACCACGCGGGCCCAGCTGACCGCCGTATGGACGGCGTTCGGGGTCGACGGCGACGTGGCGGCGCTGGACGCGGAGGCGGAGGACACGCTGCCGGAGGCGCTGCTGCGCTCCGACGACTTCCTGACCCACCCCGTCTTCCACCAGCACCGCTCCGAGACCGCGATGCTGCGCTACCTGCGCCGGCTCGCCGACCGCGACTACGCGCTCGACCGCGGCATGATCCCGCTGGGCTCCTGCACCATGAAGCTCAACGCGACCACCGAGATGGAGCCGGTGACCTGGCCGGAGTTCGGGCAGCTGCACCCCTTCGCGCCCGAGGAGCAGGCCGCGGGCTACCTCACGCTCATCCGTGAGCTGGAGGAGCGGCTCGCCGAGGTGACCGGGTACGACAAGGTGTCGCTGCAGCCGAACGCCGGGTCGCAGGGCGAGCTGGCCGGTCTGCTCGCCGTGCGCGGGTACCACCGGGCCAACGGGGACGAGCAGCGGACCGTGTGCCTCATCCCGTCGTCCGCGCACGGCACCAACGCGGCCAGCGCCGTCATGGCGGGGATGAAGGTCGTCGTCGTGAAGACCGCCGAGGACGGCGAGATCGATGTCGAGGACCTGCGGGCGAAGATCGAGCAGCACCGGGACGAGCTCGCGGTGCTGATGATCACCTACCCCTCGACGCACGGCGTGTTCGAGGAGCACGTCGCCGACATCTGCGCCCAGGTGCACGAGGCGGGCGGGCAGGTGTACGTCGACGGCGCCAACCTGAACGCGCTGGTGGGTCTGGCCAAGCCGGGGCACTTCGGCGGCGACGTCTCGCACCTGAACCTGCACAAGACGTTCTGCATCCCGCACGGCGGCGGCGGCCCGGGCGTCGGTCCGGTGGCGGTGCGCGCGCACCTCGCGCCGTACCTGCCGAACCACCCGATGCAGCCGGCGGCCGGGCCGGAGACGGGTGTGGGCCCGATCTCCGCCGCCCCGTGGGGCTCGGCGGGCATCCTGCCGATCTCCTGGGCGTACGTGCGGCTCATGGGCGGCGAGGGGCTGAAGCGGGCCACGCAGGTGGCCGTGCTGTCCGCCAACTACATCGCCAAGCGGCTGGAGCCGCACTACCCGGTGCTCTACACGGGCCCGGGCGGGCTGGTGGCGCACGAGTGCATCATCGACCTGCGGCCGCTGACCAAGGCGACCGGTGTGACCGTGGACGACGTCGCCAAGCGGCTGATCGACTACGGCTTCCACGCGCCGACGATGTCCTTCCCGGTGGCCGGCACGCTGATGATCGAGCCGACCGAGTCCGAGGACCTGGGCGAGCTGGATCGATTCTGCGATGCGATGATCGCCATCCGTGCGGAGATCGAGAAGGTCGGCGCGGGCGAGTGGCCGGCCGAGGACAACCCGCTGCACAACGCGCCGCACACCGCCGGTGCGCTGGGCGGGGCGTGGGAGCACGCCTACTCGCGTGAGGAGGCCGTCTTCCCGGCCGGTGTGTCCGTCGCCGACAAGTACTGGCCGCCGGTGCGCCGGATCGACCAGGCGTTCGGTGACCGCAACCTGGTGTGCTCCTGCCCGCCGCTGGACGCGTACCAGGACTGAGTGCCCGGTCCTGAGCGCCGGGTCGGCGTCCGGAACGGCTGAAGGGCCCCCGTCTCCCTCGTGGAGTCGGGGGCCCTTCGCATGGCCGGGCACGGGCGTCAGCGTGGACTGGCCGGCGCGTCCAAGCCGCTCAGCCCGTGTGGACCCGCGGGCGCCTCGCGCGGTCCGGTTCCGCCTCGCGGAGGACCTCCCGGGTCACCGGGGCCACCTCGCCCTGACCGAAGAGGAAGAAGCGCAGGAAGTTGGCGAAGGGGCTGCCCTCGGTCCACTCGAAGTAGATGTGCGGGATGCAGTTCGTCGTGTCGCGGACGTGGAGGAGCAGGGCCGCCAGGGCGTTGGGGATGGAGGAGGACTCCAGGGTCAGCACGCGGTAGCGGTTGTGCATGACCTCGCCGCGCACGGTCAGGCCGGCCTCGAAGTCGGACGGGTCGGTGACCGTCACCTCGACGAAGATGAAGTCCTCCTGCTCCGGGAGGTCGTTGTCCGCCCGGATCTGCTCGATCTTGTCGCGGTACTCCGCCTTGTCCCGCCGGTCGGGCTCATTGGCGATGAAACGTATCTTTCGGCTGGCCATGTCCCGGACGAACCGCTCGGCCATGTCGTCCAGCGTCATGCTGGTCACGCGCAGCTCGAAGGCCCGCAGCAGCCGCGACAGCAGGGAGATCAGGATGATGCCGGCGATGAAGCAGGCGCCGATCTTCACACCGTCGGGGCGCTCGATGACGTTCACGACGGTGACGTAGAGCAGGACCGCGGAGATGGTCGCGAAGGTGATGACCCAGGTGCGTTCGCCGGCGCGCCGGGCGGCGATCGTCACCGCGATGGCGGCCGACGACATCAGGACCAGCACGCCGGTGGCGTAGGCGCCGCCCTGGGCGTCGACGTCGGCGTCGAAGATCCAGGTCACCAGGAAGCCGACCAGGGTGAAGACGATGACCATCGGGCGGACGGCGCGGGCCCAGTGCGGGGCCATGCCGTAGCGGGGCAGGTAGCGCGGCATCAGGTTGAGCAGGCCGGCCATCGCGGAGGCGCCGGCGAACCACAGGATGGCGATGGTCGAGATGTCGTAGACCGTGCCGAAGGCGCCGCCCAGGTAGTCGTGCGCGAGGTAGGCCAGCGCGCGGCCGTTGGCCTTGCCGCCCGCCTCGAACTCCTTCTCGGGGATCAGGAGGGTGGTGATGAAGCTGGTCGCGATCAGGAAGACGCTCATGATGACCGCGGCGGTGGTGAGCAGCTTCTTGGTGTCCCGGATGCGGCCCGTGGGACGTTCCTCGGTGTCGCCCGGGTCTCCCTGGACGTGGGGCATGACGGCGACACCGGTTTCGAAGCCGGACATGCCGAGGGCCAGCTTCGGGAAGACGATCAGCGACATGCCGATCATCACGGCGACGTTGCCGTGCTCGGCGGTGAGGGCGTTGGACCAGTCGGCGACCACGTGGCCCTCCGTCGCCACGTGCCACAGGCCGACGGCCACGACGACGGCGTTCAGCGAGAGGTAGATGACGACCAGCGCCACGGCGACCCCGATGGCCTCCAGGAAGCCCTTGAGGAAGACCGCGCCGAGCAGGGCGATGAGCACCAAGGTGATCACCAGCTGCTGGTCGTGCAGGGCGCTTTCCAGGTGGGGGTTCTCGACGAGGTGGGTCGAGGCGTCCGCCGCCGAGAGGGTGATGGTGATCAGGAAGTCCGTGGCGGCGAAGCCCAGCAGGGTCAGGACGAACAGCTTGCCCTTCCAGAACGTCAGCAGCCGCTCCAGCATCGCGATCGACCCCTCGCCGTGCGGGCTCTCCTCGGCGACGCGGCGGTACACCGGCAGGGCGCCGGCCAGGGTGACGATCACCAGGACGATGGTGGCGATGGGGGAGAGCAGGCCGGCGGCGAGGGCCGCGATGCCGGGCTGGTAGCCGAGGGTGGAGAAGTAGTCCACACCCGTCAGGCACATGACGCGGTACCAGGGCTGACCCTTGTGCGGGGGCTCGGGCTGGGCGTGCGGGCCCGTGTGGCCCTGTGCCTTGCCCATGTCGGACAGCCCCTCCAGCATCCAGGCGCGCAGGCGGCTGGGCGCGGGGTGTTCGGTCGTGGCCATCGGCGGGCTCCAGGTGCGGCTCAGCGTTCGGTTCCGGCCATCACACTGACGGCGGGCACCAGCGTAAGCGGAGCGTGACGTGTGGGCCTACGGATCATGGGGCCGGGGGCGTCAAGCTTGCGTTAAGACCGGCTCGCGAGGGGTGCTCGCCCCTCAAGAAGCGAGGCCACCGGGTGCCTCGCCCGTGGTTGGGCTGTACGGGGGACGGGGTGGCTTGTCGTCGAGGCGGACACCCAGCGTCATCGGCCGGGAGTGGTGATCGTCGAGGCCCTACCGGTCTTTCCGGTGGCCGGGTGAGGGCTTTCGTAAAGTTCGTCATGTCGAGCGAATGTTTCGTTCCCCATCCATCCGTCAGTGACACGCCTGTGGGTGCAAATTCAGTCTGTTCAAGGGGTTGCCACCCTCCGGACCCTGTCTCTAGGGTGCGGCAGCAGCGAAGCTTTCTGGATCACAAGCGAAACTTTCGATCTCCCGGGGTGTGTACACGGCAGTGCACTCCCCTATCTACCCAAGGAGCGCATGATGGGCGACCCGGCATTCTCCCGCCGAGGCTTCCTCGCGGCCTCCGCCGCGGCCGGTCTGAGCATGACCGCACTGAGCGCCTGCGGCGGCGACTCGGACGGGGGGTCGTCGGGGACGACCACCATCGAGTGGTGGAACATCTCCACCACCCAACCGGCCAAGGACGTCTGGGCCGCCCTCGCCAAGCGGTTCGAGGCCCAGAACCCCAAGGTCAAGGTGAAGATCGTCCAGCTGGAGAACGACGCCTACAAGTCGAAGATGACCGCGCTCATCGCCTCCGGCAAGCTCCCGGACATCTTCCACACCTGGGGCGGCGGCGTTCTCCAGCAGCAGGTCGACGCCGGCCTCGTCGAGGACCTCACCGACCGCACCAAGGAATGGGCGGACGGCATGCTCCCCGCCGCCAAGGAGGCGTACATCCTCGACAAGAAGGTCTACGGCATTCCCTTCGACATCGGCATGATCGGCTTCTGGTACAACAAGGCCCTCTTCAAGAAGGCCGGCATAGCCGAGACGCCCACCACCTGGACCGGCTTCCTCGACGCCGTCCGCAAGCTGAAGGCCGCCGGGATCACCCCGATCGCCCTCGCCGGCAAGGAGAAGTGGCCCGGCATGTACTACTGGGCCTACCTCGCCATGCGCACCGCGGGCATCGACGCGCTGCGGAAGGCCAACGAGGACAAGGACTTCACCGGCGCGGACTTCGTCCAGGCCGGCCGGCACCTGAAGGAGCTCGTCGACCTCGGCCCCTTCCAGAAGGGCTTCCTCGGCGCCGCCTACTCGACCCCGACCGGCCAGGCCGCCACCGTCGGCAACGGCAAGGCCGCCATGGAGCTCATGGGCCAGTGGGCCCCCACCGTCGAGGCCGACGCGGGCAAGGGCCTCGGCGCCGACCTCGGCTTCTTCCCGTTCCCCTCCGTCGAGGGCGGCAAGGGCACCATCACCGAGGTGTTCGGCGGAGGCGGCGGCCACGCCCTGCGCAAGGGCGCCCCGCAGGCGGCCGTCGACTTCCTGAAGTTCTTCGCCTCGGCGGCCACGGACACCGAACTGGTCAAGAAGACCGGCGTGATCCCGGTCGTCCCGGCCGCCGAGAGCGCCCTCACGGACGTCAACCTCAAGGCCGTACAGGCCCAGTTGAAGGCCGCCACCGGGTTCCAGCTCTACCTCGACCAGGCGTACGCGCCCGCTCTGGGACAGGAGATCAACGACAGCGTCGCCGCCCTGATCGCCGGCTCCAAGTCGCCCGAGCAGGTCGCCCAGTCGATCACCAAGGTCGCCAAGGAAGAGCAGTAGCACGCGATGACCTCGACTTTCCTCCCGGACAAGCGGAGCGGTCCGGACGTCGCAGCCCCGTCCCCGGCCGCCGACAGCGGCCGGGGGCGGGCCCGTCGGCGCCGGCTCCACTATCTGACCGCCCTCGGTCTCCAGGTGCCCGCCCTGGTGCTGTTCGGCACGCTCGTGCTGCTGCCGATGCTGTTCGCGCTCTACGCGTCCTTCTTCCGCTGGGGCGGCTTCGGCATGCCCGAGGACTACATCGGCGGAGACAACTTCTCCCGGCTCTTCGACGACCCCGTGTTCCTCGGGGACCTGTGGCGCTGTCTGCTCCTGGTGCTGCTCTCCCTCGCGCTCCAGCTGCCGTTCGCGCTGGCCCTGGCCGTCGCGCTCAACCAGCGCATCCGCGGCCGGGCCGTGTACCGGATGCTCTTCTTCGCCCCGTACATCCTCTCCGAGGCGATCACCGGTGTGCTGTTCGGCATGATCTTCGCGCCGGACGACGGCCTCGCCGACCACGTCCTCGGGAAGGTCGGCCTGGACGGGCTGGGCGGGGAGTGGTTCGCCGATCCGTCCACGGTCATGGCCACGCTCTTCCTGGTCATGATGTGGAAGTACTTCGGCTTCCACATGATGCTCTACCTGGCGGGGCTCCAGTCCATCCCCGCCGAGCTGACCGAGGCGGCCCTGATCGACGGGGCGGGACCCTGGCAGCGCTTCCGCAACATCACCCTGCCGCTGCTCGCGCCCACCCTGCGCATCAGCATCTTCCTGTCCGTCATCGGCTCCATCCAGCTCTTCGACCTGGTCTGGGTCACCACCTCGGGCGGCCCCGACCACCACTCCGAGACGATGGCCGTGACCATGTTCCAGTACGGCTTCAAGCGCTACCAGGTCGGCTACGCCAGCGCGATCAGCGTGGCCATGTTCGGCATCTGCCTCGTCTTCGCCCTCGCCTACCAGCGGTTCGTGCTCCGCCGCGACCTGGAGGGAGCCACCACGACCCTGAGAGGAGGCGGCTCGTGAGCGCCCGCAAGAGGACCGGCCGTACGCTCCCGCTGCACATCGTCCTGGCCGCCGTCGGCACCCTGATGGCCGTGCCGCTGCTCTACGCCGTCCTGTCCGGCTTCAAGTCCACCGACGAGCTCTCCCGCAACCCCATCGGCCTGCCCGACTCCTGGGTGACCTCCAACTACACCGACATCCTGAAGGACGGCTCCTTCTGGCAGCTCCTCGGCAGCAGCACCCTCATCGCGGTCGGTACGACGGTCGTGGTGGTCGCGGTCTCGGCGCTCGCCGCGTTCTCCTTCGCCCGGTTCGCCTTCCGCGGCCGGGAGGCGCTGTTCACGCTGTTCACGATGGGGCTGATGTTCCCCTTCGCGGTGGCGGCCCTGCCGCTCTTCCTGCTGCTGCGCTCGCTGGACCTGCTGGACAACCCGCTCGGTGTGATCCTCCCGCAGGCCGCCTTCGGACTGCCGATGACCATCGTCATCCTGCGCGGCTTCTTCCGGGAGATCCCGGCCGAACTGGAGGAGGCGGCCACGCTCGACGGCTGCGGCCCGCTCGGATTCTTCTGGCGGATCCTGCTGCCCATGGCCCGCCCGGCCCTCGGCACGGTCGCCGTCCTGGCCGTGGTCGGCAGCTGGAACAACTTCCTGCTGCCCCTGCTGGTGTTCACCGACTCCACCTGGTGGACGATCCCCATCGGCGTCCAGCAGTTCCAGGGCCAGTACTCCGCCGAGTACGCCCGCGTCTTCGCCTATCTCGTCCTCGCCATGGTTCCCGCCCTGGCCCTGTACTCCGTCGCCGAGCGCCAGCTCGTCGGCGGCCTCACCGCCGGCGCGACCAAGGGATGACCCGCGCCCGCGGACGTACGACTCACGCACAACCCCTTCCTTTCGTGAGGAGTCGCACCATGCCCAGCACGCCCCGCACCCGGCTCAGACTCGCCGGAGCGCTCGCCGCCGTCCTGGTCGCCGCCGGGATCGCGAGCGGACCCGCCGCGCAGGCCGGCGAGGAGCACCACAAGGAGCCGACCCTCGCGGACCTGGCCCACCGCCACGGCCGCTACTTCGGCAGCGCCACCGACAACCCCGAACTCACCGACGCCGCCTACACGAAGATCCTCGGCAGCGAGTTCGACATGATCACGCCCGGCAACGGCATGAAGTGGTACGCCACCGAGCCCCAGCAGGGCGTCTTCGACTGGACCAACGGCGACGAGATCCTCAACCTCGCCCGGTCGCACCACCAGAAGGTCCGCGCGCACACCCTCGTCTGGCACAGCCAGCTGCCGGACTGGGTCACGTCGAAGCAGTGGACGGCCGAGGAACTGCGGGCCGTGCTGAAGAACCACATCCAGACCGAGGCCCGCCACTACCGCGGCAAGGTCTACTCCTGGGACGTCGTCAACGAGGCGTTCAACGAGGACGGCACCTATCGGGAGAGCGTCTTCTACAAGACCCTCGGCCCCGGCTACATCGCGGACGCGCTGCGCTGGGCCCACGAGGCCGACCCGCACGCCAAGCTGTACCTCAACGACTACAACATCGAGGCGGTCGGCCCGAAGAGCGACGCCTACTACAACCTCGCGAAGCAGCTCAAGGCGCAGGGCGTCCCGCTCGACGGCATCGGCCTCCAGGCCCACCTCGCCCTCCAGTACGGCTATCCGACCACCCTGGAGGACAACCTCCGCCGCTTCTCCCGGCTGGGCCTGGACACCGCGCTCACCGAGGTCGACATCCGGATGATCCTTCCGGCGACCGACGAGAAGCTGGCCCAGCAGGCCGACTGGTACCGGGACGTGACCAAGGCGTGCCTGGCGGTGCGGCGCTGTGTCGGCATCACCATCTGGGACTACACCGACAAGTACTCCTGGATCCCGGCCTTCTTCGATGGCCAGGGTGCCGCGCTGCCCTGGGACGAGCAGCTTCAGCGGAAGCCGGCGTACACCGCGATCAGGCGCGCTCTGAAGTAGGGCCGGCTACCCATGGGTTGGTGGTGCGGTGCTCGACCGGACCACCAGCTCCGTGCCCAGTTCGACCCGGGGGGAGTCGAGGTGCTCGCCTCGGGCCAGGCGCAGGACCGTGCGGGCGGCGAGTTTGCCCATGTCGGCCAGGGGCTGGCGGATCGTCGTGAGGGGCGGGGCCGACCAGCGCACCTCCGGAAGGTCGTCGAAGCCGACCACGCTCAGATCCTCCGGGACGCGCAGCCCGCGTCGGCGCAGCGCCTCGATCGCGCCGAGCGCCATCTGGTCGCTGGCCGCGAACAGCGCGGTCGGCGGTTCGGGCAGGTCCAGGAGGGTGTTGCAGCCGGTGAAGCCGGACTCCGGACGGAAGTCGCCGGGGACGACGAGGGAGGCGTCGACGGTCAGTCCGGCGTTCTCCAGGGCGGCCCGGTAGCCGTCGTAGCGCGCCCGGGAGCAGAGCAGCCGGGGCGGGCCCGCGATCAGGCCGATCCTGCGGTGGCCGAGGGAGATGAGGTGCTCGGTGGCGGCGCGTCCGCCCGACCAGTTCGCGGCGCCGATCGTGGGGGTGTCGGCGGTGGGGGAGCCGGTCGGGTCGACCACCACCAGGGGGACGCCCAGGATGCGCAGCTGCTCGTGCAGCGTGGGCTCCAGCGCCGAGGTGACGAGGATGACGCCGTCGGAGGCGCGGGCGCGCAGATTGCGCAGCCATTCGCGGGCGGCGCCCGAGCGGCCGTGGATCGCCGAGACGACGGTGCCGACGCCGGCGGCGCCCGCGGCCTCCTCGACGCCGCGGATGATCTCCACCGCCCAGGGGCTGTCGAGGTCGTTGAAGACCAGGTCGAGGAGGGTGGCAGCGCGGGTGGGCGAGGCGGAGGCCCGCTTGCGGTAGCCGTGCCGGCGCAGCAGGTCCTCGACCCGGGCGCGGGTCTGCGGGGAGACGTCGGAGCGGCCGTTGACGACCCGCGAGACGGTCGGCACGGAGACACCGGCCCGCCGGGCGATCTCGGTGATGGTGATCTTCTCGCCGACGGCTGCGCCGACCTTCTGGTCGGCTGTGTCGCCGTCCCGCGACGACGCCTCGTCGGCCCCGGCCTTCCGCGCTGCCACGTCCCCGCCTCCGTCGCTGTTCGTCGGCTCGCTGTCCGAAACTTCCAGGAGTCTTCCGGAAAGCGGGCGGCCGTGGGAAGGCGTACGGAGGAGAAAGCCCGCGCTACGGTCGGTGACTTCCCCCGGGACATGCCACGGGGCCGGTGCGCAGCGGCGGCTGCGGTCCGGCCCCTCGATCTCGTCCGGCCGGCCGGAGGCTCAGGCGGCCGTCACGACCCGGCTGGTGTCCAGCGGGCGATGCGGAGCGATGATCCGGCCGTCCGGCAGGAGCTCACCGGTGTCCTCGAACACGAGAACGCCGTTGCACAGCAGGCTCCAGCCCTGCTCCGGGTGGTGCGCCACGAGGCGGGCGGACTCCCGGTCGGCGGAGGTGGCTGTCGGACACGGTGGCTGGTGCTGGCACATGGAAGGGATCTTTCGCTCTGGCGTGATGTGTGGAGTGTGTGTCGTGTCTGTCCCGCGGCGTGAAGCGTCGTTCATGGCCGCCCCCCGTTGTGATAAGTCGGTACGGAACCCAGTGTTGCCCTACGGGCGTCGATCCGCAGGGATTTCGCGGCACCGCTTCTCACAGGTTCATGACGCATCACTCAAGCGGGCGGTTCATCGCGAGGGCACGGTCACTTCGGATGGTTCCGGGGGGCCGTAAAGGGCTAGTCCGTACGGACCCCGGGCAGCGCCGTGCCCTGTCACCGGGGCCGCGGTGACAGGGCACGGGGAGTGAGGGTCAGGCGGACAGCAGGGGTGCGGGCGTCACCCGGGGGGTGAGCGCCAGGAGCAGTTCGGCGACCTGGTGGGGGCGGTGGGAGGCGATGCCGGGCGGTGCCGGGGCGAGCGGGATGAGCAGGTCGACGGGGTCCGGGTGGCCGGTGGTGCCGTCGGAGGCGCAGTCGCCGTGCAGCCACAGCGTGAGCATGTACAGGCCGGGTACGGACAGCAGGCGCGCCTGGTAGGGCTGGGCCACCGTCTCCGCCTGCCGCAGGGCGCGTTCGGTGGAGGGGATGTACGGGCCCTCGAAGAAGTGCGAGAACGTCCAGCCGTCCGCGGTGAGCCGGGTCTCCGCCGCCGCCACCGCGCGGTCGCCGCAGCGGATCAGGAAGCGCCAGCCGGCCAGCCGGGTGGCCGCCGTGCCCTCGGGCGTGATCCGGTCCAGCACATGGACCGGCAGGGGGAGTTCGGGCGTGACGGGTCCCTGGGCCGAGCGCAGGGACGGGGTCCGCGCCTCACGGACCGCGGTGGGGGAACCGAGGGCCGTGAGGACGGAACGCAGGGCGGGCGCGGGAGCCGGGGGGACATGCAGCGGCATGGTGGGTCGCCTCTCATTCGACAGGCACAGTGGCGCGAGGGCGGGGGCGGACGGCGCTGTCAGCACTCGGGGGTCGAGGCAAGAGAGGCAGGGGCCTGGATCTGTGAAAGAGGGGTACAGACGTGGCCTGCCGTCCGGGAATCGACGACAGGCTGTTCCGAGCGTGGGCGCCCACCTTCTGCCTTGTACGCGGAGTTTATACGACACGTGTTGTGACTGTGTTTCGTCTAGCCGATTCCGGGAGACTCGGCAAGGGTCCATTCAGTCGGCGATTCGCGTGAATCATCCCGATTCAGCGACGGTGTCGTGGCGTTGACCTCGGGAAATGCGGGTCAAGCGGACGGCCCATTCTTGTCGGCGTTTTTCACGAGTCGTCCATCGGTGAAAAAGCGCCCCGCCGCATGCCCCGTGAATGTGCCGCGGGTCACCGCCGCTCAGCCTAGCGGCCGACGGGCCCGCGCGGGGACGTTATCGATCGGCTTCGCTGGGCATCATCCCCCCTGACCCGGGAGACCCGGCGGCCGGAGCTTCGGCCCGCCCATGCGAGGAGGGATGCTTCGATGGGGGAGAAGGTCGTGGCAGGGGGGTTCGACCTGGCCGACCGCCAGCACTACCGGGACAAGCTCCGGCGGTGTCTGACGGGGCTGGAGCGGCTGCTGGCCCAGCGGCGCTTCGATCGGCCGAAGAACCTCATGGGGCTGGAGATCGAATTGAATCTCGTGGGCTCCGACGGCATGCCGAAAATGCTGAATGGGCAGGTCCTCGAAAGGATCGCCAGCCGGGATTTCCAAACAGAACTCGCCATGTTCAATCTGGAAGTGAACATAGCCCCACACCGGCTCGGCGGGCGGGTATTCGATCGACTCGCGGAGGAACTCCGCACCTCCTTGGCATATGCCGACAGAAAGGCGGCGGAGGTCGACGCCGGAATCGTGATGATCGGCATTCTGCCGACGCTCGAACGGGACGATCTGGTCTCCACCAATCTTTCCGAGGTCGATCGTTACACCCTCCTCAACGATCAGATCGTCGCGGCCCGCGGCGAGGATTTCGCGCTGGACATCGAGGGGGTGGAACGGCTCTCCTGCACCGCGAAGTCGATCACCCCCGAGGCGGCCTGCACCTCCGTGCAGCTGCATCTGCAGGTCACCCCGGGCCGTTTCGCCGATGTGTGGAACGCCGCGCAGGCCGTCGCCGCGGCCCAGGTCGCCATCGGCGCCAACGCGCCCTTCCTGTTCGGCTGCGAGCTGTGGCGCGAGTCCCGGATCCCGCTGTTCCTGCAGTCCACCGACACCCGCCCGCCCGAACTCCAGGCCCAGGGCGTACGGCCGCGCACCTGGTTCGGGGAACGCTGGGTCTCCTCGGCGTACGAGCTGTTCGAGGAGAACCTGCGCTACTTTCCCGCGCTGCTGCCGATCTGCGACGAGGAGGAGCCGCTGGAGGTCCTCGCCCGGGGCGGGGTGCCCAAGCTCGCCGAACTCGTCCTGCACAACGGCACGGTGTACCGGTGGAACCGGCCCGTCTACGGCATCGCCGACGGCGTCCCGCACCTCAGGGTGGAGAACCGGGTGCTGCCCGCCGGCCCCACCATCACCGACGTACTCGCCAACGCGGCCTTCTACTACGGCGTCGTCCGCGCCCTCGCCGAGGAGTCGCGGCCGGTGTGGCAGCGCATGCCGTTCCGTACAGCGGCCGCCAACTTCGACGCGGCCTGCCGGTACGGGATCGACGCCCGTCTCCAGTGGCCCCGGCGAGGGCGGCTGGGCGGTACGGCCGAGGTGGACGCGGTGAGTCTCGTACGGGACGAGTTGCTGCCGCTCGCCGAGGCGGGGCTGGACGCGTGGGGGGTGGAACCGGCCGACCGCGATCTGTACCTCGGGGTGATCGACGAGCGGTGCCGGCGGCGGGTGAACGGGGCGTCGTGGCAGGTGGCCACGTTCCACCGGGCGCTGGAGACCGGCCTGACCCGGGAGGCGGCCCTCGCGGCGACGACCCGGCGCTACAGCGAGCTGATGCACCAGGGCGATCCGGTCCATCTGTGGCCGGTGGGCCTGCCGGAGCCGGTCCCTACGGGGTGAGAGCGGGGCGGGGGGAATAGGTGTTGGGGGCGAACAGGGAGGCCGGAGTAGGGGTGGCTGGGAATCCGTGGGTGGCTGGGCGCGGGGATCCGGCATAGGTCGTGGATCTGCGGGTCGGGTCGATGTGTCGTGCGGCGGTGGGGACCCTGGTTGGTGGTGTTCGGGGGGCTTCTGTGGAAGATGGGCACGACGGGGTTCGCCGAGCGGAGGCAGGTGTGTGGGTGGACGCGGGGTCGAGGGCCGAATCCATGGCGCAGGAGCGGCCCTCGCGCCGGATCCTGCGGGACGAGACGCTGCTGGTGCTGGGCCTCTCGCTCGGCGCGAGCGGAGTGTCCGCCCTGATCAGCTTTGTCGGCTCGGTCACCAGACCGGGCGGCCTCAAGGACCAGGCGGCGACCCTCAACGCGTCGGCCGCCCCGGGCCGCCCCTGGCTGGACCTCGCCTGGCAGCTGTTCGGCATCGCCTCCGCCCTGGTACCGGTCGCCCTGGTCGCGCACCTGCTGCTGCGCGAGGGCCGGAGCCTGCGCACCCTCGGCTTCGACCGCACCCGGCCCTGGCCCGACCTCGGGCGTGGCGCGGCCGTCGCGGCGGTCATCGGCAGCACCGGCATCGCCTTCTACCTCGCCGCCCGCGGCCTCGGCTTCAACCTCACCGTGGTCCCCGAGGCACTGCCCGACGTGTGGTGGAAGTACCCGGTGCTGATCCTCTCGGCGCTGCAGAACGCCATCCTCGAAGAGGTCATCGTGGTCGGCTATCTGCTGCGCCGGCTCGGCCAGTTGGACTGGACCCCGGGCACCGCCCTGGTGGCCAGCTCCGTGCTGCGCGGCTCGTACCACCTCTACCAGGGCATCGGCGGATTCGTCGGCAACATGGTGATGGGCGTCGTCTTCGTCCTCCTGTACCGCCGCTGGGGCCGGGTGGGCCCCCTGGTGGTGGCGCACTCGCTGCTCGACATCGGCGCGTTCGTCGGCTACGCGCTGCTGGCCGGGAAGGTGGACTGGCTGCCGACGGCCTGAGCGGTCAGGCCAGCAGCTCCCCCTCGATGACGGTGACCGCGTGACCGCTCAGCAGCGTGCGCTCACCGAGCAGCCGAGTGCGCACCCGGCCGGACCGCGGCGAGGCCTGAAGGCCGGTCAGGTCGGTGCCGCCGAGCCGCTCGGACCAGAAGGGCGCCAGCGCGGTGTGGGCGCTGCCGGTGACCGGGTCCTCGTCGATGCCGAGGTTGGGGAAGAAGCAGCGCGAGACGAAGTCGTGGCCCCGGTCCGGGTGCTCGGCACGGGCGGTGGCGATGATGCCGCGCGCGGAGTGGACGCCCAGGGCCCTGTGGTCGGGGCGCAGCGCGTGGACGGTCTTCTCGTCGGCGAGTTCCACCAGCAGGTCGCCCACGTTCGGGCCGGTGTCGAACACGGCGAGCGGCTCCGCGCCCAGCGCCTCGGCGATCCCGGCGGGCACCTCGGCCGGTGTGAGCGGGGCGGTGGGGAAGTCCAGGGTGATCGAGCCGTCCTCGGCCGGCGTGGCGCCGAGCACCCCGCTGAGTGTCGCGAACCGCACCGGGCCCTCGTGGGCGCCGGTGGTGTGCAGCACATGGGCGGTGGCGAGGGTGGCGTGACCGCACATCGCGACCTCGGCGACGGGGGTGAACCAGCGCAGCGCCCAGTCGGCCTCACCGCCCTCCGGCAGCCGGTGGGCGAAGGCGGTCTCGGCGTGGTTGACCTCCATGGCCACCTGCTGGAGCCAGGCGTCGTCCGGGAACGAGTCCAGGAGCACGACCCCCGCGGGGTTGCCCGTGAACGGGCGGTCGGTGAAGGCGTCGACGATTCGGATACGCATGCGTGGACCGTAGAGGCCGCGCGCGCCGTCGCGCCAAGGCCAATTCGCGCTCGGCGGCCTGGCCGCGGGCGGGTGGGCGCCAACTGGGCGGCGGCGTGGGCGAGTTTGAGGGATGATCGCCAGGGAACGGTCGGCTGACGCGTTCATGAGTGTCGTGACGAGGGGGAGAGGGTCGATGCCGCACGCGACGACGGGGACCGGTGGCACGGTGGTGCTGACGGGGGCGACGGGCTTCATCGGATCGGCGGCGCTGCGCGCCCTGTTGCGGGACGCGCCGGGGACGCGCCTCCGGGTACTGGTGCGCCAGGTGCCGGCCCCCGGGGAGTACGGCGACGAGGCGGCGGCCGTCGACTGGGTGCGCGGTGACATCACCGACCCGGCGACGCTGAGCGGACTGTGCGAGGACGCCTCGGCGGTGCTCCACCTGGCCTCGTACATCGGCTCCGACGAGGAACTGTGCGAGGCGGTGAACGTCGGCGGCACCCGGGCGCTCATGGCGGAGGCCGCGCGGGCCGGTGTCCGGCGGGTGACGCATCTGTCCACGGCGGCGGTCTACGGCGCCGGACCGCACCGGGGCGTCGCGGTCGACGAGGTGACCCCCGAGCCGGTCTCCGCGGTGAGCCGGACCCGGCTGGCGGGCGAGCGGTACGCGCGCGGGGCCGCGGCGGTCGTCCTGCGGCCCGGGATCGTGCTGGGCCGGGGCGACCGGTGGGTGGTGCCCGGGCTGCGGGAGCTGGTCGCCCGGGTCCCCGGGGCGTGGAACGGCGGCCGGGCCCTGCTGTCGGTGGTGGACGTGGAGGACCTGGGCCGCCTTCTGGCGGCCCTGGCAACGGGCCCGCGCCCGGTGCCGCCCGGCACCTACCACGTGGGCCATCCGGCGCCGGTGCGCTGCGGGGACCTGCTGGCGGAACTGGCGGCACACGGTGTCGTACCGCCCCTGCCGGACGTCGATCTGTCGTGGGCGGAGTGCGTGGCACTGCTGCGGGCGACACCGGGCCGGGCCTCGGAGCGGCAGCTGGAGCTGGCCGCCCAGGACCACTGGTACCTGTCCGACGACATCTGGAAGCTGGCGGACTGCCCGCCGGGGCCCGGGCCGCTGAAGCGGCTGGCGGGGGCGGCGGAGTGGTATCGGCGGCAGGCGGGCTGAGGGGACCCGGAAAACGGGTCGCTCCGGCGGGCCGCTGCGCCGATCATGGGCGCATGCCCCTCCTGGACACCCTCGCCCGAGCCGACGCCGACCTGCTCGCCGGTCGCGTTCCCGTGGCGCGTCAGCGCCTGCGCGGACTGGTGTCGTCGTACCCGGGCGATCTCACCGTGCGTCGGAGGCTGGCCGAGGTGTACCGGCTGTACGGCGAGCCCGCGCAGGCCGGGCGGTGGATGTACCTGGAGGAGGACCGCGACCCGGCCGAGACCGCCGCCTTCGAGGCGAGGTACCGCACCCCGGGCGAGCGCATGAAGGCCCTGGCCTGGCGCGGCCAGGAGAGCGAGGCCGGCTCGGTGTTCGCCCGGGAGCAGCTGGCGGCCGTGCGAGAGGCCTGCTCCGAGGCCGCGGGGCGGCCCGTCGGCTGGGGCGAGGAGCCGGACGCGACCCCGACGAGCACGGCCCGGGACATCGCCGCCGGGGTGGGCTGCCTGCTGGTCCTCGTCGCGATGGCGGCGATCTGGGCCTACGGTCTGTTCGCGCTGTTCGACTGAGACGTGGCGGCGTGAGCCTGGCTGCCTGAGCCCGGCCGCCTGACTCTGGAGGCTTCCGTCCGGACGCACTCCGCTAGTCCGCCATGGGCTTGTGGGCCAGGAAGGTGCCGACGCGGCGCTGGTCCCCCGGGGCCAGTTCCTGCACCAGTTGTGCGGTGACCGTGAGGCCGGCCTGGGTCAGCAGTTCGGTGATGCGTTGCGGCGGGGGCCGGTGGGACTCGTAGGTCACCGGGTGCCCGCCGTACCCGTGCGTCGGCCGGATGCGTTCGCCGTCTCCGATGTGACCGGCCAGCATCAGCGGGGCTCCGGGGGCCAGGGTGCGGTGGAACTCGGCGTAGAGCGTGGGGAGTTCCTCGGGCGGGGTGTGGTGGGTGGAGTAGTAGGCCAGGATGCCGCCGAGTTCGCCGTCCCCGAGGGCGAGGGCGGTCATCGAACCCACCCTGAAGTCCAGCCCGGGTGAGGACCGGCGGGCGAGTTCGATCATCTTCGGGGAGACATCGATGCCGAGGACCGGCAGTCCCTGGTCCGCGAGATGGGCCGTGACGCGACCCGGCCCGCAGCCCAGGTCGGCGACCGGGCCCAGACCGGCCGCCCGCGCGGTCTCCGCGAACGCGGCCAGCATCGCGCGCGAGAGCGGATCAAGCTCCGCCGGGCTCTTGACGAGGTCCTGGTAGTCGGCGGCGACGGTGTCGTAGGACTCCCGGATCGCGGCCAGATATGCGGGCTCGGTCACGCCCGTCACTCTAGTTTCCGATGTCGTCCCGTCGTGAGGAGGGGCTTGTCGCTCCCTTCTTTCCGATATATCGTTGAGGCATCGCGATCGATCAACGATGGAATGGAGTGAGAGCGATGCGTACCCATGGATACGAGCGTGGACATGGACAGGACGGCCCCTTCCGGCGTGGCCGGGGTGGTTTCGAGGGGCGGCGTGCTGCCTTCGGGCCCTTCGGTCCGGGTGGGCCGGGATTCGGTCCCGGCGGGCCCGGCTTCGGTGGCCCCGGCCCCTGGGGGCGAGGGCGCGGCGGCCCGAGGGGAAGGGCGCGGCGGGGTGATGTACGGGCTTCGATCCTGGCCCTGCTGAAGGACCGGCCGATGCACGGTTACGAGATGATCCAGGAGATCGCCGAGCGCAGCGGCGGAGCGTGGAAGCCGAGCCCGGGTTCGGTCTACCCGACCCTCCAACTGCTGGAGGACGAGGGGCTGATCATCAGTGAGACCGAGGGCGGCAAGAAGCTGTTCGCCCTGACCGAGGAGGGTCGTACGGCGGCCGAGGCCGGCCCCGAGGCCCCCTGGGAGGAGGCCTCGCGAGGGGTCGACTTCGAGGCTCTCGGTGAGATCCGGCAGGCCGGCTTCGGTCTGATGGAGGCCTTCGGTCAGGTCTGGAAGACCGGGAGCAAGGAGCAGCGCGAGAAGGCGCTGGCCGTGATCAACGAGGCGCGCAAGAAGCTGTATCTGATCCTGGCCGACGAGGACTGATCGTCGGTGCCCGGAGGGCGCCCCGCATGCTGTGCGGGGCGCCTTCTCGCGTCCCGGTCAGGTCACCAGCCCGCCCAGCTTGCGCAGGGACTCGTTCAGCGCGGCCGTCGCCGAGTCCTTGAGCTTGCCGGCCATCAGGGACACGGCCGCGCCCGTGAACTCGCCGTCGATCCGGACCGTCGCGGCTTCGTCGCCGTCCGGCGTGAGGGTGTAGCGCGTGGCCACCGTCACCGCCATCGGGCCCTTGCCGCGGATCGCGAGCAGCCGGGCCGGCTCCAGTTCCTCGACCGTCCACTCCACCTCGGCCGGGAAGCCCATGAGCTTCATGTTCTCCTGGAAGGTCGCGCCGACCTCCAGGGTCGTGGGGCCGCCCTCGGGGAAGTTCGTGTGGGTCGCGTTCCACTCGCCGTACGCCGGCCAGTCCGTGAGTTGCGCCCAGATCTTCTCCGCCGGTGCCCCGATGTGCGCCTCCGCACTCACTTCGGCCATGCGACCACCTCTCCGACTCGGGCCAGGTGTCGCGGAACGTAGCCGCAGGACGGTGAACATTCAATACTGATGGACCGTCAGAAAATGGGGAGTCCGTGGCTTGCGTACCGCGCCTCGGTCCGTGGGACGCCGGTCAGCCCACGCGGCGTATCCGCGCCGCGTCGAAGAGGTCCCAGGCCCTCGGGAAAGGTCCCTCGTCGTGGCAGTGCCACGCGTCCCAGAAGAGATCGGCGGGGAGGGCGTCCTCGGGGGCGTACACCCGGTAGACGTACTCCATGCCGTCGACCGCGGGCAGGGCCACCAGCCAGCACTCGGTCACCTCGTCCCTCACCCCCTTGGTACGCACGGTGTGGGACGTGCGAAGTGGTCCGGTGGTTGCCTGAGGGGCGTGAGGCAAGGCGGCGCGCGCCCCTGGGGTGAAGGAGGCCGGATCTCATCCCTGGGGAGGAGATGCCGCCGTCGTGGGTCCGCTCAGCGTGGGACGCGGAAATGCTTCGCTGCGTGGATGACCGGACCGGGTCGGGGCTGATGGGGTGGGCGATGTGCAATCCCGTATTCCCCGCCAGCCGGACCGAGAACCAGCGCATCCCGGCGGGCACGACGGCGGCGGGCTCAGTGAGGAGCTCGCCGCGGTGGTCGCCGGTGCCCGCCGCCGGGCCCTGAGGGACGGGGACCGGCAGATCGACACCGCGCATCTGCTGCACTCGCTCCTGGAACACGATCCCGAGGTGCGCGCCGCCTTCGACGGCACCTCCCAGCTCGCCCGCCTGCTCGGCTACCTGGTCCAGCGCAGCATCGGCTACGGGCTGCGCTGGCAGGGCGGGGTGGAGGACTCGGGGGCGCTGCCCGTGGTACGAGAGGCGGCGGCGTCCGCAGACGCCTCGGTCTGCGCCGCTGGTGACGGTGCTGACGCGGCGCGTTTCTCGCCTGTCGCCGCGGTCGCCATGCGGCACGCCTGTGCGCGGGCCCTGCGCCGGGGCGGCGTGCCCGCCCGTGGTCTCGATCTGCTCGCGGCGATCATCGCCGACCCCGAGGCGCGGGCGGTCGAGGTGCTGCACCACGCCGGTGTCGACGCCGGGCAGCTGCTGGACCGCGTCGAGGGAGGCGTCCGGGAGGTCGTCGGGGACGTCGAGGGGGCGGACGCCGGCTGGTGAATCCCGTCCAGCCGGTGAGACAGGTGTCAACGGGGGTGACGGTCATGTCATCGCCTGTCATCATGTGCCGGTGCATACGTCTGTGAGCAGTCAGGGCAGTCGCGGCAAGGGCATCGGCCTCTCGCTCGCGGTGGGGTCGGCCGTCGCCTTCGGCGGGTCCGGGGTCGCCGCCAAGCCGCTGATCGAGGCGGGCCTGGATCCGCTGCACGTCGTCTGGCTGCGCGTCACCGGCGCGGCCCTCGTGATGCTGCCCCTCGCCGTGCGCCATCGCGCCCTGCTGCGCCGCCGCCCCGCGCTACTGGTCGGCTTCGGCCTGCTGGGCGTCGCCGGTGTGCAGGCCTTCTACTTCGCCGCGATCTCCCGGGTCCCCGTCGGCGTCGCCCTGCTCGTCGAGTATCTGGCGCCCGCCCTGGTGCTGGGCTGGGTGCGGTTCGTGCAGCGGCGGCCGGTGACCCGCGCGGCGGCCATCGGCGTGGTCCTCGCGGTCGGCGGACTGGCCTGCGTCGTCGAGGTGTGGTCGGGGCTGGGCTTCGACGTCGCCGGACTGCTGCTGGCGCTGGGCGCGGCCTGCTGTCAGGTCGGCTACTTCGTCCTGGCCGATCAGGGCACGGACCCCGGCGCCGACGCCCCGGACCCGCTCGGTGTCATCGCCTACGGCCTTCTCGTGGGCGCGGCCGTCCTGACCGCCGTGGCCCGGCCCTGGGGCATGGAGTGGTCCGTGCTCACGGAGACCACCCGGATGAACGGCACCGCTGTCCCCGCCTGGCTGCTGCTGGCGTGGATCGTGCTGATCGCCACGGTGGTCGCCTATGTCACCGGCGTGGTCTCCGTGCGCCATCTCTCCGCGCAGGTCGCGACGGTCGTCGCCTGTCTGGAGGCGGTCATCGCGACCGTCCTGGCCTGGGTCCTGCTCGGCGAGCACCTCTCGGCCCCGCAGATCGCCGGTGGCGCGGTCGTGCTCCTCGGCGCGTTCATCGCCCAGTCGTCGACGCCGGTGAAGGGTTCCCCGGATCCGGTGGCCGGCGGCTCCCCGGAGAGGGAGCCGGCCCAGCGCACGACCGCCGTTTAGCGGCCCCCGTCCGTCGGGCTCCCGTTCGTCAGGCCCCGCGGCGTCGTGCCAGGTGCTCGCGTGCGGCGTCGTCCCGTGACCCGCCGCGCTGGGCGAGGCGCGTCGCGACGCGGTCCCTGACCTCCTGCGACCGTTTGCCGCCGTACTTGAACTTCGCCCGTACGTCGGTCACTTCGAGCCGCAGTCCCCGGATCCCCGACAGCAGCCGCCCGTACGGCGCCTCTCCGACCGCGGCCCGGGCGGAACCGCCGTCGGGCTGGAAGTGGCCCAGCTGGCGGTTGAGTAGCTCGGCCTTGGCGGCGGGATCGTCGACCACGTGGGCGGTGCACCGCAGTTGCACCGCCGCGTAGAAGCTGGTCGGCACGCCGTGCTCGGGCGGGTCCTCCAGGGGCGCCTGCCAGGGGCCGGGTACGAAGACGTAGTCGTCGACGACGCTGAGCAGCACCGTGGGACCGGCTTCGAGGGCCCGCCACACCGGGTTGGGGCGGGCGAGGTGGGTGAGGGCCTCGCGGCGCTCGGCGTCGTAGGCGAAGTGCAGCGGTTGGACGAAGGGCGGCTCGCCGTCGAGGCCGTTGACCGCGAGCTGCCCGAAGTCGTGCCGGGACAGCCACTGCTGCCACTCGGCGTCGTCGCGGGCCGCGTCCCAGGGGTGGATCAGCATCACAACCCCGCGAGGTAGTCGGGGAGTCCGGTGCCGGGGGCGAGGTCGGCGTCCGGTACCGGGGTCTCGTAGCCCTTGCGCAGCGGGACGACGCCGGCCCAGTGGGGGAGGGCGTAGTCCTCGGGCTCCTCGCTCACCCCGCCCGTGCGGAGCTTGGCCGAGACCTCGTTCAGGTCGAGCCGGATCACCGCGGTCGCGGCCAGCTCCTTCTTGTTGGCGGGCCGGGAGTCGGCGGCCCGGCCGGGTACGACGTGGTCGACCAGGGCGTCGAGGGCGGCGAGCTTCTCCTCGGGGTCGGTGACGTCGTAGGCGGTGCCGTGCACCACCACCGAGCGGTAGTTGATCGAGTGGTGGAAGGCGGAGCGGGCGAGCACCAGGCCGTCGACATGGGTGACCGTCAGGCACACCGGCAGGCCCGGGTCGGCCTGGCCCGTCATCCGCAGCGGGCGCGAGCCCGTCGAACCGTGCACATAGAGCCGCTCGCCCACCCGCCCGTACAGCGTCGGCAGAACGACCGGGGCGCCGTCGCGCACGAAGCCGAGGTGGCAGACGTACCCCTCGTCGAGTATCGAGTGCACCAGCTCCTTGTCGTACGAGGCCTTGTGCGCGGCTCGCGTCGGCACCGTACGGTCGGTCGGGGCGTAGGCGTCGGACGGTGTCGTGGGCTGCGCGGTCCCCTGCATGGCGCTCTCCATTGCACTAGTGCATAATTGGCTTTGTGCTAGGAGAGTATCCGATCAAAGGTCGGCGTGCAGCAGACATTTCCGCGAGCATCGAGCGCGCGGTCGGCGCGGGTGAGCTGGAGCCCGGCCAACTCCTGCCACCCATGCGCGAGTTGGCCGGCACGCTGGGGGTGAACGCCAACACGGTCGCCGCCGCGTATCGCATGCTGCGCGAGCGCGGGGTGATCGAGACCGACGGACGCCGGGGCAGCCGGGTGCGGCCCAAGCCGGCGACGACGGGCCGCGAGAAGCTGCGGTTGGACGTGCCGGCCGGGGTCCGTGACCTGGCCGACGGCAATCCGGACCCCGCGCTGCTGCCCCCGCTGGCGGAGGCGTTCGCGGCGGCCGCCGCCCGTCAGGACCGGCAGCCCGTGCTGTACGGGGCGGAGCCGGTCGAGCCCGACCTCGCCCGCCTCGCGCACGCCGACTTCACCGCCGACGGGGTGCCCGCCGGGCCGCTCACGGTCGTCTCCGGCGCCCTCGACGCCGTGGAACGAGTCCTCGCCGCCCACCTCAAGCCCGGCGACGGTGTGGCCGTGGAGGACCCCGGCTGGGCCCGCACCCTCGACCTCGTGCCGGCGCTCGGACTGCGCGCCGTCCCGATGCGCGTCGACGACGACGGGCCGCTGCCGGAGGAACTGCGCCGGGTCCTGGCGGCCGGGGCGCGTGCCGTCGTGGTCACCGATCGTGCCCAGAACCCCACCGGAGCCTGCGTCGGGGCGGCACGCGCGCGTGCGCTGCGCGACGTCCTCGCCCAGTACCCCGAGACCGTGCTGATCGAGGACGACCACGGGCACGGCATCGTCGACCAGCCCCTGCATCCCCTGGCGGGCGCCACCCGGCACTGGGCCTTCGTCCGCTCGGTGGCGAAGGCGTACGGCCCGGACCTGCGTCTCGCGGTCATGACCGGCGACGAGGTCACGGTCGACCGGGTGCGGGGCCGCCATCGCCTGGGCCCCGGATGGGTGAGCCTGCTGCTCCAGCGGGCGGTGGTGCGGCTGTGGACCGACGGGGCGCTGGACGGAGCCGCGGTGGCGGCCGCGTACCGCCATCGCCGGGACGCCCTGATCGACGCGCTGGCCGAGCGGGGGGTGACGGCGCACGGCCGCAGCGGCATGGGCGTCTGGATCCCGGTCCCCGACGAGACGGGAGCGGTCTCCCGCCTCCTCCACGCGGGCTGGGCGGTGACCCCGGGGGCGCTCTTCCGGTTGGCGTCCCCACCGGCGATCCGGATCACGATCTCGACACTGCGCGACGAGGAGGTGACCCCGTTGGCGGACGCGGTGGCGCAAGCGCTGGGTCCGGCACCGGCGAGGAGCTACGTGTGAACCGCTGACGCGCCCTTCCCCTCAAGGGCCCGGCTTTCTCTGCGTGAGCGCCGCCCCCGCGAGGATGATCACCGCCCCGACGGGCGTACTCCAGCGCAGCGACTCCCCGAGAATCACCACTCCCGCCCCGGTGGCGATCACGGGAATGAAGTACGTGACCATCTGCGCGGTCGTCGGACCGACCTCGGCGACCAGCCCGTACTGCACCAGCATGGCCAACCCGGTGCCCAGCGCGCCCAACGCGGCGATCGCGAGCAGCGGAACCGCGTGGAAACCGGTCGGGAAGCCGCTGGACACCGCTGTGATCAAGGCCAGTTGGACGGTCGCCAGAAACAGCTGCACGCCGGTCATCGACAGGTTCGAGTACCCGGTTCCCGCCAGATTGCGGCGCAGGTAGATCCATCCGACGGGGTAGCTGAGCGACGCCAGCAGGGCGAGGGCGGTGCCCCGGGCGTCGAGTCCGGAGAAGCCCTGCCAGGCGCCCAGGACCGTCAGCACGCCGAGGAAGCCCAGGCCGAGACCCACGACCCGCACCCGGGTCGGCCGGTCCTCGGAGAGGGCGACGAGGGAGAGGGCCATGCCCCACAGCGGGGAGGTCGCGTTGCAGATGCCCGCGAGGGTGGAGGGGATGCTCAGCTCCGCGTAGGCGAAGAGGGAGAAGGGGAGGGCGTTGAGGAGGAACGCCGCCACCGCCAGGTGACCCCACAGGCGCACCCCGCGCGGCAGCCGCTGCCGCTGGACCGCCATCGCGATCGCCAGGACCGCCGTACCGAAGACCAGTCGGCCCAGGGTGACCTGGAAGGGCGCGTACCCGTCGGTGCCCACCTTGATGAGCAGGAAGCTGAAACCCCAGATCAGGGACAGTGCGCCGAAGCGGAGGCGCCAGTCCGTGCGGGGCCGGGAGGGGGCGGTCGGCGGGGTGGGGGTTCGGGTCGTCGAGGCGGTGGCGGTCGTCATGGTCGTAACGATGCGGGAGCCGTTCTCGTAGCACAATCGAGATTTCGCGCCCAATATCTCGTAGCATCGCTTACATGTTGAACCTGGAGCGTACATGTTGAATCTGGAGCGCCTGCGCACCCTCGACGCCCTCTCCCGGCACGGCTCGGTCAGCGGCGCAGCCGAAGGGCTGCACGTCACGACCTCGGCGGTGTCGCAGCAGCTGGCCAAGCTGGAGCGCGAGGTCGGCCAGCAGCTCCTCGCCAAGAACGGGCGGGGTGTGCGCCTCACCGACGCCGGGCGGCTGCTCGCCGAGCACGCGGCCCGCATCCTCTCCCAGGTGGAGCTCGCCCAGGCCGATCTGGAGGCCCAACGCGGGCAGGTGGTAGGGGAGTTGAGGCTGTCCGCGTTTCCGACGGCCGCGCGCGGGCTGTTTCCCGTCGCGCTGCCCGCCCTGCGCCGCGAACATCCCGCGCTGCGCCTGCGCTCGTGCGAGCTGGAGCCGGAGAAGGGCATCTCCGGGGTCGTGCGCGGCGACCTCGACCTCGCGGTCGTCCTGGACTGGTACAACAAGCCGATCCCGCTGCCCGACGGCCTGGCCAAGGCGCCCATCCTCGACGACCCCGCCGAGGTCGCGATGCCGGCCGGCCATCGGCTCGCCGGTCGGGACGAGGTCGACCTGGGCGAGTTCGCCGAGGACGAGTGGATCACCTGGGGCGAGGGCGAGTTCTGCCACGAGTGGCTGATGTTCACGCTCCGCTCGCGCGGCATCGAGCCGATCGTCGGCCACCGCGCCGCCGAGACGCACACCCAACTCGGGCTTGTACAGGCCGGGTTGGGCGTGTGCATCGCACCCCTGCTCGGCCGGCACCCGGTGCCCGAAGGCGTCGTGATGGTGCCGCTCAAGCAGCAGGTGCGACGCCATGTCTACGTCGTGTGGCGGGCGGACGCCGACCGCCGCCCGTCCATCCGCGCGGCCGTCCGCGCGCTCAAGGAGGCGGCGGAGAAGGTGAGTTGATCACTGACGCGAGGGCGTGCCCACTCGCGGGGTGCTCGCTTCAGGCGTCGCCCAGCTTGCGGAAGTCCCACGACACGACCTTCTCCGGGCGCAGCCGCACCCACGCGTGCCGGCCGTCGTGCGGCATGCTGTCCAGGCCGAAGTTCTTGCGGGCGAACAGCGCCTCCACGGTGTCCAGTTCGGCGCACAGCTCCCCGGTGCGCGGGGCCTCGCCCACGAAATCCACGGTTCCCGACAGCTCGACGCCGCGCAGCTGGCCGTACTCCTCGCCCGTGTCGACGACGATCGCCACCCGCGGGTCGCGCCGCAGATCCGCCCACCGCCTGCTGCGCACCACCGAGTACAGCCACAGCGCGCTGCCGTCCCACAGGAACCACAGCGCGCTGACGTGCGGGGCGCCGTCGGTGGACACCGTGGCGACCCGGCAGGTGCGCTGGGTGGTGAGGAACGCGTTCACCTCACCGGGCGTCATCATGATTCTGCGGCCCCGGCGCTGAGTGACGGTCATCCGGCCCCCTCTTTCTCCCACGTCGTGCCAGAGAGATCCTCTGACATCACGTCAGAAAAGAGTTGTCCCAGGATGGGGCGTCTTCCCCGCGAACGCAATGGCGGATAGTCTCGCCCGCCCCAACCCCCCTGTGTCCAGGAGGAGTCGTGCCGCCGTCCGCAGAACTCCGTGACCTCCTCGACCCGTCGCACACCGTGCTGCTCACCGTCGAATGCCAGCAGGGTGTCGTCGGCCCCGACGCCGCGCTGCCCCAACTCGCCCATGAGGCACGCCGGTCCGGAGCCCTCGCCAACGTCGCCCGGCTGGTGGCAGCGGCCCACGCCGGCGGGGTCCAGGTGATCCACGCGATCGCCGAGCGCCGTCCCGACGGCCGGGGCGCCAGCCGCAACGCCCGGCTGTTCCGCGCCGCCGAACGGCTGCCCGTCCAGCAGCTGACCGGCAGCACCGCCGTCCGCGTCGCCGCCCCGATCGAGGTCGCCGACGAGGACTTCGTCGTACGACGGCTGCACGGGCTCTCGCCCGTCCAGGGCACCGACGTCGACGCGCTGCTGCGCAACCTGGGCTGCCGCACCCTGGTGGTGTGCGGCGTCTCGGCCAATGTGGCGATCCCCAACGCCGTCTTCGACGCGGTGAACCGGGGCTACACCGCCGTCGTGCCCTCGGACGCCATCGCGGGGGTGCCCGCCGAGTACACCCCCGCGATGATCCGCCACACGCTCGCCCTGGTCGCCACGATCGCGACCACGAAAGAGGTGGCGGCCCACTTCGGACGCGGCTGATCCCGTACACGGCAGAGATCGGACGGGGTCGAGATGGACGGGGTCGAGATGGACGGGGTCGAGATCGGACGGCGCCGACCTCACGCGAGGGTGATCGAGTCCCCCTTCACGGTGATCGACACCGACGGCAGCGGCTTGGGCGCCGGACCGCCCTTCACGCTGCCGTCCTCGATCGAGAACTTGCTGTTGTGACAGGGACAGTGGATGACACCGTTCTCCACGCTCTTCACCGCGCAGCCCTGATGGGTGCACACGGCCGAGAACGCCTTGAACTGGCCGGCCGCCGGCTGGGTGACGACCACCTTCTGGTCGGCGAACACCTTGCCGCCGCCCTCGGGGATGTCGGCCGTCGTGGTGAGCGCGGCACCCGCCGCGGCGCCGGCCCCGCCGGCCGAACCGCCGGTGCTCGCGGCCCCGCTGCCGCCGGTCGAGGCGCCGGAACCCGTGTCGACCGAGGAGGAGCCGCCGTCCGAGTCCCCGCAGGCGGTCAGCGCGACGGCGAGCCCCGCCGCTCCGGCCGCCGCCACGACCGTACGACGGGCCGGACCCGATGCGGAGTTGAGCGATGCGCTGGTCATGCTGGCGTTTCCCTTCGGCGAGGAAGAACTGCGTGATCTGTCGAGTGGTACGCGCCGTGAGCGCCCCCTGTTCAGCGGAGGCGTCGACTCCGGACAATGTCCAGATCCTGACCCGGTCGAGATCAGGAGGGCGTAAGCCAGAGCTGTCGCGCAGCTGTCGACCCCGGCGGCACGGGCGTCCACCTGCGCCCCAGTAACCTGGGGCGATGCTCAAGGACGTCACCGCCACTCGCTACATCACCCCTCTGCGGGAGGGCGGCTCGCTGCCGGGGCTCGTCGAGGCCGACGACTTCGGGATCTACGTCATGAAGTTCACCGGCGCCGGACAGGGCCGCAAGACGCTCGTCGCGGAGGTCGTCTGCGGCGAACTCGCCCGCCGGCTCGGCTTCCGGATGCCCCGGCTGGTCACCCTGGAGCTGGACCCGGTGCTCGGGCTCGGCGAACCCGACGACCAGGTGCAGGAGCTGCTGAAGTCCAGCGGCGGCACCAACCTCGGCATGGACTTCCTCTCCGGCGCCCTCGGCTTCGACCCGCTCGCCTTCCCGGTGAGCGCGGAGGAGGCCGGGCGGATCGTCTGGTTCGACGCGCTGATCAACAACGTGGACCGCTCCTGGCGCAACCCCAACCTCCTGATGCACGGCGGCGACCTGTGGCTCATCGACCACGGCGCCACGATGATCTGGCACCACAACTGGCCCTCCGCCGAGACCTCCGTCGCCCGCCCCTACGACGCCTCGGACCACGCCCTGGCCCGCTTCGGCCCCGATCTCGCCGCCGCCGCGGCGGACCTGGCCCCCCTGGTCACCGAGGAACTCCTCGCCGAGGTCACCGCCGAGATCCCGGACGCCTGGCTGACGGGCGAGCCGGGCTTCACCACCCCGGACGACCTCCGCCGCGCCTACGCCCGCCCCCTGCTGGCCCGCGCGGCCACCATCCACGAGCGCGTCACCGGCCTCGGGGAAGCGAAGTGAGCGAGGACCGCGCCACAGCCCACCGCAGCGACCGCAGCCAGGAGACCCAGTGAGCGAGAGCCGTATCAACGTGGCCGGCCGGATGACCGAGCGGCACATCACCCGCCCCGGTCAGGGCGGCGGCCGGGACGTCTTCGAGTACGCCCTGCTGCGGGTCGTCCCCCGCGTGGAGCGCGGCGAGTGCGTCAACGCCGGCGTGCTCGTGTACTGCCGTGCCCGGGGGTACGTCGGTGCCCGCACCCACCTCGACGAGGCGCGGCTGCTCGCCCTCGACCCCGGGGTCGACCTGGCCGGTGTCCGGGCCGCGCTGGACGCCGTCGAGCGGGTGTGCGGCGGGGGAGAGACGGCGGGCCAGGCCGCGGGCGACGACGCCGGGCGCCGCTTCCGCTGGCTGGTCGCCCCGCGTTCCACGATCGTCCAGCCGGGCCCCGTGCACACGGGCCTGACCACCGACCCGACCGCCGAGACGGAACGCCTACTGGACCTCCTGGTGAGGTGACGGGCGGTGCCTGGCGAGCCGGCGGCTGCTAGCGGTGACGTGCGGACACTCCCCGTGTCCGCCGCCGTCCGACCACCACGACGCCCGCGACGGTCGCGCCGGTGACGAGGGCGAGGCCGATGGCGATGTCCCAGTCGGCCGGGCCGGTGAGCGTCGCGCCGCCCAGGCCGCCCTGGACGCCGAGGGTCGGGACGACGGTGGCCGGGGTCAGGGGGCGGAACGTGGACGAGGTGACGCCGCGGCGGGGCAGCGCCTCGCAGGCTATGCCGTCGTCGGGACCCTGGTCCTCGTCGAGGCGGTTGGGATCGCTGGGATCCGCGTCAAAGACGGCCTGGGCGTCCTCCTGGAAGGTGAAGTCACGGCAGTCCAGATCCTGGGCGTGAGCGGGGGCGGCCATCGGCACGATCGCGGATATCGCGAACAGCGCGCCGGCGGCACCGGCCCTGCGACGGGTCATGGGGCCCTCCCTTCGGGCAAGAACGACTCGCCCTTCGACGCTAGGAGGGCGAGCATCGAAGCGGCGCGCGACAGTGGGCCGATCGGGTAATGGATCACACCGGGCGGGTGTGCCGTTGACACCGGGTGCCGGGGCTTCTAGCGTCACGTCTGCTGAAGGTACTAAGCGGTCGCTCACCGCACATCGTGTTCTCTCAAGGGCGAGGAGATCCAGCAATGTCCACCACTGAGCAGCGGGTCGCAGTAGTCACCGGTGCCGCGCGCGGTATCGGCGCCGCCACCGCCGTACGGCTGGCCGCCGAGGGCCGCGCCGTCGCCGTGATCGACCTCGACGAGGCCGCCTGCAAGGACACGGTCGAGAAGATCACCGCCGCCGGTGGCCGGGCGATCGCGGTCGGCGCCGACGTCTCCGACGAGGCCCAGGTCGAGGCGGCCGTCGCACGGGTCGTCGAGGAGCTCGGCGCCCCCACGATCCTCGTCAACAACGCGGGTGTGCTGCGCGACAACCTGCTGTTCAAGATGAGCGTGTCCGACTGGGACACCGTCATGAACGTGCACCTGCGCGGCTCCTTCCTGATGACCAAGGCCGTCCAGAAGCACATGGTCGACGCCGGCTTCGGCCGTATCGTCAACCTGTCCTCGTCCTCCGCGCTCGGCAACCGCGGCCAGGTCAACTACTCCGCCGCCAAGGCCGGTCTGCAGGGCTTCACCAAGACCCTCGCCATCGAGCTCGGCAAGTTCGGCATCACCGCCAACGCCGTCGCGCCCGGCTTCATCGCCACCGAGATGACCAAGGCCACCGCCGACCGCGTCGGCATGGGCTTCGAGGAGTTCAAGGCCGCGGCCGCCACCCAGATCCCCGTGGCGCGCGTCGGCGAGCCCGGCGACATCGCCAACGCCATCGCGTTCTTCACCGGCGAGGCGGCCGGATTCGTCTCCGGCCAGGTGCTGTACGTCGCCGGCGGCCCGCTCAACTGAAGCCCAGGGAACAGGGAACACGGACATGACTGAACACTCCGGCAAGGTCGCGCTGATCACCGGCGCCAGCCGCGGCATCGGATACGGCGTCGCGGAGGCGCTGGTCGCCCGCGGCGACCGGGTCTGCGTCACCGGCCGCAACGAGGACTCCCTCAAGGAGGCCGTCGAGCAGCTCGGCACCGACCGCGCGATCTACGTCGTCGGCAAGGCGCACGACGAGGCCCACCAGGCCGAGGCCGTCGCCCGCACCATGGAGGCCTTCGGGCGCGTCGACCACCTGGTCAACAACGCCGGCACCAACCCGGTGTTCGGGCCGATCGCCGACCTCGACCTGAACGTGGCGCGCAAGGTCTTCGAGACCAACGTGATCTCCGCGCTCGGCTTCGCCCAGAAGACCTGGCACGCCTGGCAGAAGGACAACGGCGGCACGATCGTCAACATCGCC
Organism: Streptomyces sp. NPDC032126; assembly: GCF_055580085.1. Lineage (NCBI taxonomy): Bacteria > Bacillati > Actinomycetota > Actinomycetes > Kitasatosporales > Streptomycetaceae > Streptomyces > Streptomyces sp. NPDC032126. Next base: position 246,584 of record NZ_JBVIMA010000010.1, on the reverse strand, counting down.
TCCGTCGCTGGCATCGCGCCCTCGCCGTTCATCGCCGCCTACGGCGTCAGCAAGGCCGCGCTGATCAACCTCACCGCGCAGCTCGCCCACGAGTTCGCGCCCAAGGTGCGGGTCAACGCGATCGCCCCGGCCGTGGTGAAGACCAAGTTCGCGCAGGCCCTGTACGAGGGCCGGGAGGAGGAGGCCGCCGCGGCCTACCCGCTCGCCCGGCTCGGCGTGCCCTCCGACATCGGCGGGGCGGCGGACTTCCTCACCTCCGAGCAGTCCGCCTGGGTCACCGGGCAGACCCTCGTCGTCGACGGCGGCATCTTCCTCAACGCCGGCGTCGGCTGACCCCGTCCGGACCGTTGACCGGGCCGTTCCCCGGGCCGGTCACGAAGGGCTCACGAAGGGCGCCGTTTCCTTGACGGAAACGGCGCCCTTGTCGTCGTAGGAGGTCGTCCGGGGCCCGCGCGGCGCGCTGACAACGTAGTCAGAAACGAGTCGATCAAGACCGCCGCACGAGGCTGGTTCTCCCCCCGTGGCACTGCGGTATGGTCTGCCGACCCTTGGTACGGCAGATCGAGGAGTGAGCGCGTGTTCAACCGGAAGCGAAGCCTTCGGCAAGTGGCGGCGATCGCCTCCCTCGGGATGGTCGCCGGCTGCGGCTACTTCTCGGACAGCGGTTCCGAAGACAAGGGTCCGATCGTCGTCGGCACCACCAGCGCCCCCAGCACGCTGGACCCCGCCGCCTCCTGGGACGGCTCCTGGGAGCTGTTCCGCAACGTGTACCAGACCCTCCTGTCCTACCCGAGCGGCGCGACCACCCCCGAACCCGACGCGGCCAAGTCCTGCGAGTTCACCGACAACGCCAGCCGCGTCTACCGCTGCGAGCTGCGCGAGGGCCTCACCTTCTCCAACGGCGACACGCTCGACGCCCAGGCCGTGAAGCACTCCATCGACCGCATACGCAAGATCAACGCCAAGACCGGCCCCGCCGGGCTGCTCGGCAGCCTCGACCGCGTCCAGGTCCTCGGCGACCGCGAGGTCGTCTTCCGGCTGAACAAGCCCGACGCCACCTTCCCGTTCGTGCTCGCCACCCCGGCCATGTCGATCGTCGACCCGGACGACTACCCCGCCGGCTCACTGCGTACCGACTCCTCGGTCGTCGGCTCCGGCCCGTACCGGCTGCAGCACTACGAGGAGGGCAAGCGCGCCGAACTCACGCGCAACGACCACTACAAGGGCTTCGCCGACCGGCAGAACGACGCGGTCACCATCCGCTACTTCCAGGACTCGGCCACCATGGTCAAGGCCCTGCGCGACCGGCAGATCGACGTCACCTACCGCGGTCTCGCCGCCGACGACATCGTCTCCCTGGACGACAAGGCCCCCGAGAACGAGGGACTGCAGCTCGTCGAGGGCGCCGGCACCGACATCAACTACCTGGTGTTCAACCCGAAGGACCCGTGGGCGAACAAGCTCGCCGTACGCCAGGCCGTCGCGCAGATCGTCGACCGGACCGCCATCGCGCACACCATCTACAAGGACACCGTGGAGCCGCTGTACTCCATGGTCCCGCAGGGCCTGACCGGCCACACCACGGCCTTCTTCGACGACTTCGGTGACCCCGACCCGGACAAGGCGCGCGAGATCCTCACCGACGCCGGCATCACCGGACCCGTCCCGCTCACCCTCTGGTACACCTCCGACCGCTACGGCTCCGAGACCGCCCTGGAGTTCAAGGAGCTCAAGCGCCAGCTGGAGGCGTCGGGCCTGTTCAAGGTCACCCTGAAGAGCCGGCCCTGGAAGACGTACGTCTTCGGCTACCAGAAGGGCGAGTACCCGGTCTTCGGCCGCGGCTGGTTCCCCGACTTCCCCGACGCCGACAACTTCATCGCGCCCTTCGTCGGCGAGCAGAACGCGCTCGGCACGCCCTACCCGTCGAAGGAGATCGTCAACACCCTGCTGCCGCGCTCGCGGGAGGAGAAGGACCGCGCCAAGGTGGTGAAGGACTTCGAGGCGGCCCAGCGCGTCTTCGTCGAGGACGCCCGGCTGCTGCCGCTGTGGCAGGGCAAGCAGTACGTGGCCGCCAACGAGGACATCTCCGGCGGCGAGCAGTCCCTGGACCCGTCGACGATCATGATGATGTGGAAGCTGTCCCGAAAGACCAGCTGGTAGCACGGATCCGGGAGCCGGTTGTCAGTGGTCGCCTGTAGGTTCTGAGGCCTGGAAACCACCGCACGACCGAAGGACGTTGACGTGACCGACACCGCCATGCTGCCCGAGTCCTGGCGCGGGGTGCTGGGCGACGAGCTCCAGCAGCCCTACTTCAAGGAGCTGACGGAGTTCGTCGAGGAGGAGCGGGCGAAGGGTGCCGTCTACCCGCCGCGCGAGGAGGTCTTCGCCGCGCTCGACGCCACGCCGTACGACAAGGTGAAGGTCCTCATCCTCGGCCAGGACCCCTACCACGGCGAGGGCCAGGGCCACGGTCTGTGCTTCTCGGTCCGCCCGGGCGTGCGCGTCCCGCCCTCCCTGCGCAACATCTACAAGGAGATGCACGAGGAGCTCGGCACCCCGATCCCGGACAACGGCTATCTGATGCCCTGGGCCCAGCAGGGCGTCCTGCTGCTCAACGCGGTCCTCACCGTCCGCTCCGGCGAGGCCAACTCGCACAAGGGCAAGGGCTGGGAGAAGTTCACCGACGCCGTGATCCGCGCGGTGGCCGGCCGGCCCGACCCGGCGGTGTTCGTCCTGTGGGGGAATTACGCGCAGAAGAAGCTCCCGCTGATCGACGAGACGCGGCACGCGGTGGTCAAGGGCGCGCACCCCTCCCCGCTGTCCGCGAAGAAGTTCTTCGGCTCCCGTCCGTTCACGCAGATCAACGAGGCGGTGGCCGCGCAGGGCCACGACCCGATCGACTGGACCGTGCCGAACCTCGGCTGACCGCCGCCGGGCCGGTTCCTCGCGCGACCGGCCCGGTGCCGCCTGACGAAGATCGCCGGTCGCTGCGGTTAGCGTCGTCCCGGGGACAGAGTGTTCCGGGAAGAGGTGTGTGTCCCGGGCGCAGGCGTCGTCCCCCGGACGGTTTGGAGGGCGCGGTGGCGGAGCGACAGGGGCAGACGGCGCCGGACACCTTGCCGACGCGGATCGGGCAGGTGGTGATGCTGCACCACGGCGGTGACCGCGAGGAGGCCCGCCGGCGCCTGCTCGACCTCTGGTCGGAACTCGGCGAGCACGGCGACCCGCTGCACCGCTGCACCCTCGCCCACTATCTGGCCGACACCCAGGACGACCCCGAGTACGAACTGGCCTGGGACTTGAGGGCGTTGACCGCCGCCGAGGAACTGCGGGACTCGCGCGAGACGGCGGCGCTGTATCCCTCGCTGCATCTGAACCTGGCCGCGGACTACGCGAAACTGGGCCGCCCCGACGCGGCCCGGGCCCATCTGAGCCGCGCCCGGGGAGCGGCCCGCACCCTGCGCGACGACGGCTACGGCGACGGGGTGCGGGCGGAGATCAGACGACTGGAGCAGCGCCTCGGGGAATGAGGCCTGCGCCTCGGGCTGGGGCGGGCGCTTCGGGGGCTGAGCCCGCGCCTTCGGGGCTGGGGCTGGCGCCTCGGGGGCTGGGGCCTGCGCCTTCGGGGCTGGGGCGGGCGCTTCGGGGGCTGAGCCTGCGCCTTCGGGGCTGGGGCGGGCGCTTCGGGGACTGAGCCCGGGCCTCCGGGACTGAGCCTGCGCTTCGGGGGCTGAGCCTGCGCCTTCGGGGCTGGGGCCGGCGCCTCGGGGACTGAGCCTGCGCTTCGGGGACTGAGCCCGGGCCTCGGGGATGAGGCCTGCGCATCCGGGAGGCCGGCGCCCCGGATACCTGAGGCTGCAGCGACGGCCCCGGGCGCTCTATCCGCCGTGTGTCCGCCCGCAGATCACGGCCTCCGGGCCGGCCGCCCGGGCCTCGGGGCTGAGGCCTGCGTCTCGGGGGCTGAGGCCGGCGCCCCGGATACCTGAGGCTGGGGCGACGGCCCCGGGTGCACTATCCGCCATGCGTCCGCCCGCAGATCACGGCCTCCGGGCTGTCCGCCCGCCAGCCCCCGTACTTCCTCCCCAGCGCGCACACATCGGTGTCCTTGCGGACCTCCCGGGAGACGTCCTTCGACACCTTCTCGGGCAGGTCCTGGAGGTCGACGTGCGGTGGAGCGGGCCGGCGGGCCGGGGGATGCGTCGGACGGCCGTTCGAACGCGGCTGCTGGGGCCGCGAGCCCCCACGCCCCGGCTGCTCCCGCGCCGCGCTGTCCGGCGCCGGCCGCCGCCGCTGCTCCGGCACCTTCTCCTCCGGCTTCCGCGACGACTCCACCATCTCCAGCGCCTCCCGCACCGGCGCCTGCACCACCTGCGTCCCGGCCTGTCCGTCGGGCCTCGGGGCCACCGGCACGTAGGGCGCCGCGGGCGGCGGACCGGGCGCGGGCGGGCGCTGCTGAACGGTCACACAGCCGGCGAGGGCCGACACGGCCACGGTGACCAGGAGCGTTGCGGTAGTCGTCGTTCGCTGCACCCGCGCAACTCTGCTGGGTCACCCGCCCCGAGCGACAGCGGACAAGCGGAGGTTGCCCCGCACGGGTGATCTCCTGCCCCGTAAGGAGGGCGCGGGCGTCCCCGCGCTGACCCCCGTATGCTGCCGTGCAGGCATCCCGCGGGCAGAGAGGAGCCCTCCGTGAAGGTCGGCTGCATCGGACTCGGCGACATCGCGCAGAAGGCGTATCTGCCGGTCCTCGGCGTGCAGCCCGGAGTCGAGCTGCATCTGCAGACCCGCACCCCGGCCACCCTCGACCGGGTCGGCGACAGCCTTCATCTGCCGCCCGCGCAGCGCCACCGCGACCTCGACGCGCTGCTCGCCGAGGGCCTCGACGCCGCCTTCGTGCACGCGCCCACCAGCGCCCACCCCGAGATCGTCGCCCGGCTGCTCCAGGCGGGCGTCGCGACCTACGTCGACAAGCCGCTGGCCTACGAACTCGCCGACTCCACGCGGCTGGTGGAGCTCGCCGAGGAGCGCGGCACGAGCCTCGCCGTCGGCTTCAACCGGCGCTTCGCGCCCGGCTACGCCCAGTGCGCCGACCATCCGCGCGAGCTGATCCTCATGCAGAAGAACCGCGTCGGGCTGCCCGAGGAGCCCCGCACGATGATCCTCGACGACTTCATCCACGTCGTCGACACCCTGCGCTTCCTGGTGCCCGGCCCGGTGGACGACGTGACGGTACGCGCGCGCGTGGCGGACGGGCTGCTGCACCACGTCGTGCTCCAGCTCGCCGGGGACGGCTTCACCGCGCTCGGTGTGATGAACCGGCTCAGTGGCTCCAGCGAGGAGATCCTGGAGGTGTCCGGGCAGGACACCAAGCGGCAGGTCGTCAACCTCGCCGAGGTCATCGACCACAAGGGGCAGCCGACCGTGCGCCGTCGCGGGGACTGGGTGCCGGTGGCCCGGCAGCGCGGTATCGAGCAGGCCGTGCTCGCCTTCCTGGACGCGGTGCGCGCGGGAAAGCTGCTCAGTGCCCGGGACGCGCTGGCGACTCATGAACTGTGCGAGCGGGTGGTCCGAGCGGTGCGGGAGCACTCCGCCGCGGCCTGAGGGCCCGGGTCCCCTCGGCGAGCCCCAGCGCGATCAGCACGAGCAGGGCGGCGTGCACCGGCCAGTCGCCGAAGCGGACGTACGGCGTGACGCCGTCGGCCAGCGGCACGTCGTACACCGCCGTCGTGCTCGCGTCCATGCCCAGCCAGGCGCCCAGGCGCCGTCCGCTCGCGTCGTAGACCGCGGAGACACCCGTCAGCGTCGCGTGCACGAAGGGGCGGCCGGTCTCGGCGGCGCGCAGCGCGGCGAGCGACGCGTGCTGCTCGGGGGCCCAGCTGTGCTGGAAGGTCGACGTCGACGACTGGGCGACGACGACATCGGCGCCGTCGTCGGTGAGGTGGCGGCTCATGTCGGGGAACGCCGTCTCGAAGCACACCAGGGGGCCGATCCGCAGTCCGGGCGAGGCGTCCATCACGACCTGCTCGGTGCCGCGCCGCCGGTCCTCGCCGGCCGCCTTGCCGACCGAGGTGGCCCAGCCGAGCAGCGAGCGGGCCGGGATGTACTCGCCGAAGGGCACGAGCCGCATCTTGTCGTACCGGTCGCCGGTCGGGCCCATCGGTCCGACGAGGAGGGAGCTCTTGTAGATGCCCGGCCGGTCCGAGCGGCGAGCGTCGACGTTGACGAGGATGTCGGCGCCGGTGGCGCGTGAGAGGTCGGCGATGCGGTGGGCGAGGTCCGGCCGGTCGCTCAAGTCGTAGCCGACGCTGCTCTCGCCCCAGACGATCAGGTCCACGTCCTGGCCGATGAGCCGGCGGGTCAGCTGCTCCTCGCGGTCGAAGCGGTGGTCGGGGCCGTCGATCACCCCGGGCTGGACGATCGCGATCCGGGTCCGGCCGTCCGTGTCCGGGCGCGGTGACCACACCCAGGCCGTGGAGGCCGCGGCGGCGGTGGCGACGAGTCCGGCGACGGCGGGCGTCCGGGAGTGCGGCAGGGCGATCAGGACGGCGGCGGCGACATTGACGGCCACGACGAGGAAGCTGATCAGCCACACCCCGCCGACCGACGCCAGCCGCAGCGCGGGCTGCACCTGCCACTGGCTCGCCCCGAGCATGCCCCAGGGGCCGCCGAGCCCCTGCCAGGACCGGACGAGTTCGACCATCAGCCACGCCGAGGGCAGCACCACCAGGGCCGCCACGACCCGGCCACGGGAGGGCGCACCGGCCAGGAACCGGCGCACCAGCCAGGCCCAGGGCGCCCACAGCGCGCCCAGGAGGGCCGCGATGACCAGCGTGAACACATGCAGGCTCGGCAGCAGCCAGTGGTGCATGGCCAGCATGAACCCGAAGCCGCCCCACCAGCCGTCGTGGAGCGCGCGCCTCGGGGTGGGCGCGGCGCGGGCGAGCAGCATCCAGGGGACGAGCGCGACGTACGCCCACCACCACAGGGCGGGAGCGGGGACCGCGAGCACGGGCAGGGCGCCCGCCAGCGCGGCGATCGCCGAGCGCCGCCACGGGGAGGCGAGCCACTGACCGGACCAGTTCATGGGGGCGCCTCCTGCCCGAGGGGTGGATCCAGTGTGCCGCGCCGGGGACGATCTCGGACAGAGGGCACGGGCGCGGGTTCTACGACGAGGGCAGTCGCCGCCATTTCTCCCGTACGACCACCTCGCGCACTCGCCAGCCGTCGGGGGTGCGCAGGAGGGCGAAGGCGTACCGTCCGCCGCACACGAAATCGGGTGGCGCGGTGTCCCCGTCGCCGGTGGTGAGGCGCATCGGGTTGACGTAGTCGGCCTGGACGCGGGCCGTGTCACCGGTGTCCTGCTCCAGGATCCCGAAGCGGAGCCGGCGGTTCACGATGAGGTGCTGGCGCATCGGGAACATCCGCATGGTGTCGGCGAGCCACACGGCGACATCGCCGGCGCGCCCCTCGATGCCCCCGGCGGAACGGTAGTCCGCCCGTCCGTCGGAGGTGAACAGTTTCCGGTACGCCGCCCAGTCGCCGTCGTCGACGGTCACCGCGTAGTCGGTGATCAGCCCATCGACGGCCAGCCGATCCATCACGGTGGCAAGCTCCACACGCTGCGTCATGGGCCGAGTGTTGAGCACGACGGATGCACAGCCAAGGGTCGTGCGCCGATCGGCGGACATTCGCCGGCCGTGGAGACCTCGTCCATGCTGACGGCACGATCGGCATGACCGTGAACAGCTGCCGGTGTGTCGCTGGTCAGGGCCGCAGGTGGGCGAGCAGTTCGTCGCCTGCGGGGTAGCGCTGTTCCTGGGGAAGCAGTCGTGTCGCGGAGTCCAGATCGCCGTGATCGACGAGTGTGCGGATTTCTCGGGCGAGTGGAGTCACGTCGCTGATGGACACGATCCAGTCGTCCGCGTAGCGCGAAGACGCCTCGCCCGAGAGCCCGAGTTGCAGCGAGCGGTGCGGCAGAGGACGCAAGTTGAGGTCGCGTTCGGGGTCCCACTGGACACGGGCCGGTGCGCGCTTGAGTTCACGCTGCCAGGTGCCGCGATCGGGATGCAGACCGCGAACGTAGCTCGACAGACAGGCGTGGCGCAGCGCCCAGTCGAAGCCGGCGCGAGTGATCTCGACGGCGAGAACGGTCTCCTGCCCGGCGCTGGTGCCCCAGTTGGAGCGGTACATCATCCACAGGAAGCTGGGTTTGATCCATGTCATGCGATTCCGCCGCCACATGGAGGGAAAGCGGCCGTCCCGGACGGCGGGCACTCCGATTTCAGGGGAGTAGGCCTGGTAGACGGTGATCGTGGATGCCGTGTGGAGTGCACGGATCCGGCGGTGCGGTTCTTCCATGGCGTACAGAGTGGGGTCGGCCGACTCGGGGGGCCACCGATTTTTGTGCGGTCAGTCGAATGTGCACGTCACTTCGTCGGTGGCCCACTCCACGCGCTCCGTCGCACTGGGCAAGTCCGCGGGCGGCACGCCTACCGCGGACAGAGCTTCCGACGGCCAGGAATCGGAAACGAATTGTTGATGCAGTACCGGTGGCCGCGATGTCGTGCACCAGGTCAGCCGGCCGATGAAGTGGTCGGGCCTGGTCGCGAGATCCATGGAAGCAAGCTCCGCCCAGCTGACCCAGCTCGCGCCGTACAAGTCACCCGCTGCAACCCAGGACCCCAACTGCGCACCCGCTCGACAGATCGACGGGAAGGCCGCGGTCCGGTGCGAGCGGTTGGAAGCCCGCGTAATCGGTCTCGTCGTACAGCGGCCAAAGATCCATGGCGGCCACCCACGGCTCACCGTCGTAGTAGTCGGTGCCGACGCCGGGGTGACGAAACTCGATGCCGCCGTGGATGTCCGTACTCACGAAGCGGCACCGTAACAGCGCACGCGGGGACAGGCACGCGCCTTTACACGCCATGGGCACCGGGGGGATCTACTCCACCTCGATGCCGAAATCCTGAACGAGTTCCTCCAGGCCGCCCGTGTAGCCCTTGCCGCGCCGCCCAGAATGAAGTCCCAGTCTCCGTTCGCCCTTCGGCGGAAGGAGCCGAGTACCAGGGCGGTTTCGCCGACAAAACCAGTAGAGCGACGACTCATGCGCTGCAGGCCCTCCCCAGGACATTGGCAGCCGAAAGGCACTTTGGTTGTCCCCGCAACCAGGTGTAACCAGATGACTCTAGCCAGCAATCACCGTCTCGCACATCCACTCGCCGAAGAAGCGTGGATCATGGAGCCGTGATGAAGCGGACCAACAAGGCGGCTCCTGTCGAGCGGTCGGAGTACGAGCCGGAGCTCTCGGCGTACCAGCGGGCGATGCGGAACCGGCTTCTCGCGGCTCCCGTGGTGGCCGCTCCTGAGCCCTGGCGGTCCGTCTTCGAGTCCCGTGTCGCCGTCGGCGGGCTGCTCGGGATCGGCTTCGCGACGCATCCTGACCATGGCCACGATCTCGTGATGGTGGTTTCCAGCGACGGTCACGGACTCTTCGACGCCGTTACGGGGGCGAAGATCGCCAGGGACCGCGACCCCGACCCCGAGGACAGCACCCCCGACGCGGTTGCCGACTTGTCCTGCCCCGGACTGGGGCCGATCACCGGAAGCCGCGTGCGCATCGCAGGACTCTTCGGCGGAGGGCTGCACACCACCACCGCGGACGGCTGGACCCTGGAGGTCGTCACCCCGGCCTGGCCGAACGATCGTGTCCTGCTGTCCAGCGATGGTGGGCTGCCCCATGCAGGTCCGCACGGAGAGCGGTGGTGGCACATCCTCCATTCCGACTACTCCGAACTCCGAGCAGTCGGCTTTTCGCCCTCGGGACGGACTATTGCCGTAGCGACGAGCAGCGACATCTCCCTGTGGACACGCGGCACGGGCAACGGCCACTCAGTCCCCGGTGCGCTGTGCCGATGAGTGGAGCGTCGGGATCGAGGACGTGACCCCGTCGGCCAGGGAGATCCACCCGCATGTCCGAGCGGGTGAACTGGCGGCGGCGCGAGCCCTGTTGCCGCCGGAGCGGCCTTGTCCGGTGACCGAGGAGACGCGGGCGCATCTGGTGCGCCGAGGGGTGCCGGATCCGGGAGGGGCGGGTCAGGCGGCCTCGACGACCTCGCCGCGTATCGCCGCGGCCCACTTGACCACCAACAGCTCGTACTCCGCGCGTTCCTGGGCCGACAGGGACCCACCCGCACGCAGCCACAGGGCCCGGATCCGCTCGTTTAACTCGGCAGCGGACCGCACGGAACCAGAGAACGCATAATCGGGGGACATGCGCCAAGCCTAGGCGCAAGAACTGACAGCGCGCTACCGCGTCGCTACGGAAGCACTATGGGCTTGGTCACGAATGATCGATCAACTGCCGTGCCCGGCCCCGTACTTGGCCCCCCGTGCCGGCCTCAGCCCGCCGACTCGCCCGCGTGAGGGCTCAGGGCGCCCGCCGTCACCAGGGCCACCAGGATGATGCCGAGGGCCACGCGGTACCAGACGAAGGGCATGAAGCTCTTGGTCGAGATGTACTTCATGAACCATGCGATCACCGCGTACCCCGACCCGAACGCGATCGCCGTCGCGAAGAGCGTCGGGCCCCAGGAGACGTGATCGCTCTCCATCGCGTCCTTGACCTCGAAAACACCGGACGCCAGGACCGCGGGGATCGCGAGGAGGAAGGAGTAGCGGGCCGCCGCCTCCCGCTTGTAGCCCATGAACAGGCCGCCGCTGATCGTCGCGCCGGAGCGGGAGACGCCGGGGATGAGGGCGCACGCCTGGCACAGTCCGTAGATCAGGCCGTCCCGCACGCCGAGGTCCGAGAGTGTTTTGCGCTGTTTGGGCGCCCGGTGCCGCCCGCCCTTCTCGTCGCGCGCGGCCATCCGGTCCGCGACGCCGATCACCACGCCGATGACGATCAGCATGGTCGCGGTGACCCGCAGATCGCGGAACGGCCCCTCGATCTGGTCCTTGAGCGTGACGCCGAGCAGGCCGATGGGGATCGAGCCGACGATGACCAGCCAGCCCATCCGCGCGTCCGGATCCTTGCGCATCGTCTTGTCGACGAGGGAGCGGCTCCACGCCGAGATGATCCGCCCGATGTCCTTGCGGAAGTAGATCAGCACCGCGGCCTCCGTGCCGATCTGGGTGATCGCGGTGAAGGCCGCCCCGGGGTCCTTCCAGCCGGAGAACGCCGCGGTGAGCCGCAGGTGCGCGCTGGAGGAGACGGGAAGGAACTCGGTCAGCCCCTGGACGAGTCCGAGGACGAGGGATTCAAACCAAGACATGAAGTTACGGAGTCCAAGTGCCGATCGTGGAACGGGCGACGGGCGCACCGGACCACCGTTCGGTGATCAAGGAATCGAGTGCGCCGAGGGCAGCCTAGCGTCCCCACGTACCCGCTCCGGAGCCGGGGCCGATCACCGCGACAGCGGGGGAGTGCGCCTCTAGCCTGGGTGACATGGCAGTCGTGCGGGTGCGTGGGCTGGACGTCGCCTATGCGCGTGCGGGGGAGGGGCCGCCGCTCGTCCTTGTGCACGGGGCCGGGCTGGACGGGCGGATGTGGGAGCCGCAACTCGCCGATCTGGCCGATGAGTTCACGGTCGTGGCGTGGGACGAGCCGGGAGCGGGGAGGTCGTCGGACTTGCCGCCCGCTTTCACGCTCGCGGACTTCGCACGCTGCCTCGCCGCCGTGATCGAGGACGTGGACCTGGGGCCCGCCCATGTCGCCGGGCTGTCCTGGGGCGGGACGCTCGTCCTGGAGCTGTACCGGCATCACCCCGAGCTGGTGCGCACGCTCCTCCTGGTGGACACCTACGCGGGCTGGAAGGGCTCGCTGCCGCCGGAGGAGGTCGCGGCCCGAGTGGAGGGGGCGCGGCGAATGCTCGCCGTACCGCGTGAGGAGTTCGACCCGGCCGTGCCGGGGCTGTACGCGGGCGGTCCCCCGGAGGCGTACGCGGAGCTCCTGGACGCCATGGCGCGGGACGTGCGCCCGGAGACGATGGGCCGGGAGCTGTTCCTGATGGCCGAGGCCGACCAGCGGGACCTGTTGCCGCGGATCGCCGTGCCGACCCTGCTGGTGTGGGGCGAGCTGGACGCGCGGTCGCCGCTGAGCGTGGCGCGGGCGTTCCGGCGCGCGATCGGGGACGCGCGGCTGGTCGTCCTGCCCGGGGTGGGGCATATGAGCACCCTGGAGTCACCGGAGGACTTCGCCCGGGCGGTGCGGCGGTTCCTGCACGGGTTCATGCCGCTGTAGGCCCGGAGAGCGTCCAGCCCGGGGCCTGCGGGTGGGCCGTGAGGTCCTCGTGCCGGGCCTCCGTGCCACAGGCCCGGCAGGTGACGACCGGGACGAACTCGTTCCCGCAGTGGTGCTCGACCACCATCGGGAGGTCGCCGTCGGGGTGCAGATGGCGGTCGCCCCACTCCTTGAGGGTCATCAGGACCGGCTCCAGCTCCAGCCCGGCCTCCGTCGGCCGGTACTCGAAGCGCTGGGGGCGCTCGCTGTAGACCCGCTTGGTCAGGATCCCGGCGTCGACCAGGCGCCGCAGCCGGGTGGCCAGCACGTCGCGCGGGGCGCCGATGTTGCGGACCAGCTGGTCGAAGCGGCCGTTGCCCAGACACACCTCTCGCAGGACCAGCAGGGAGTACTTCTCGCCGACGAGCGCCAGGGTGTCGGCGATGGAGCAGGGGCGGGGGTCTTTCGTGGCGGGCATGGCGCCCAGTCTAGGGGAGGGTTTGATTTTCCAACTCACAGAGCTATGGTGAGTTCGGATTTCCTACTCACTGGTAATCGTGGAGGCCGCAGCATGCGAGACGCCGTCATCGTCGAAGCCGTACGCACCCCCATCGGCAAGGGCAGGCCGAACGGGTCCCTGGCGCACGTCCACCCCGTCGAACTCCTCGCGCACACCCTGCGCACCCTCGTCGAACGCTCAGGCGTCGACCCCGCCCTGATCGACGACGTCATCGGCGGCACCGTCGACCAGGTCGGCGAACAGGCCATGAACACCACCCGCTACGCCGCCCTGTCCGCAGGCTTCCCGGAGTCCGTGCCCGCGACCACCGTGGACCGCCAGTGCGGCTCGTCGCAGCAGGCCGTGCACTTCGCCGCCCAAGGCGTGATCTCCGGGGCGTACGACCTCGTCGTCGCCTGCGGCGTCGAGTCGATGAGCCGGGTGCCGATGTGGTCCAACGTGCCGCCCGGCAAGGACCCCTTCGGCCCCGGCATCGCCGAGCGCTACCCCGAGGGCCTCGTCCCGCAGGGCATCAGCGCCGAGCTGATCGCCGCCAAGTGGTCCCTCACGCGCGCACAGCTGGACGACTTCGCCGTCTCCTCCCACCGCAAGGCCGCCGCGGCCTGGGACCAGGGCCTCTTCGACGCCGAGGTCGCACCCCTGGACGGCGTCACGCGCGACGAGTGCGTCCGCCCCGGCAGCACCCCCGAGATCCTCGCCGGCCTCAGGCCCGCCTACCACGACCCGGCCTTCGCCGAGCGCTTCCCGCAGATCGAGTGGAACATCACCGCCGGCAACGCCAGCCCCGTCAACGACGGTGCCTCGGCGGTGCTGATCACGTCCGGCGAGACCGCGGCCCGCCTCGGCCTGCGCCCCCTCGCCCGGCTGCACAGCTTCGCCGTCACCGGATCCGACCCGCTGCTGATGCTGACCGGCGTCGTCCCCGCCACCGAGAAGGTGCTGCGCAGGGCCGGCCTGCGCCTCGACGACATCGACCTGTTCGAGGTCAACGAGGCGTTCTCCAGCGTCGTCCTCGCCTGGCAGCAGGAGACCGGCGCCGATCTCGCCAAGGTCAATGTGCACGGCGGCGCGATCGCCCTCGGTCACCCGCTGGGCGCCAGCGGCACCCGGCTGACCACGACCCTGGTCCACGCCCTGCGGGAACGCGGCGCCCGCTACGGCCTGCAGACCATGTGCGAGGCGGGCGGCCTCGCCAACGCGATGATCGTGGAAAGGGTGTGAGCGGAACGCGACGGCCTGAGCCGCACGGCTGGAGCGGTCACTTCGCGCGCAGGTGATGGCGCTTGCGCCAGGCCACCACGACGCCCGCGACCATCGGGACGGCGATCCCGGCCAGCGCGATCAGGAAGGCCGGGGACGTCGGCGCCGAGGCCCGCGCGCCCGCCACCACGTACGCGGCCGTGTTCGGCACGGAGCCCAGCGCGGTCGCGACCAGGAACGGCATCCAGCGCATCCGCGAGACGGCGGCGCAGTAGTTCGCCGCCCAGAACGGCACCCCCGGGAACAGCCGCGCCGCCATCATCGAGCGGAAGGCGTGCCGGCTGAGCTGGCCGTCCGCCGCCTTCAGCCACCGCCCCCGCAGCAGGGGCCGCAGCGCGTCCTGCCCCAGCAGGCGGCCCAGGCCGAACGCGGCGCCGGCGCCCAGCACCGTGCCCGCCAGCGTCGTCCCGAGGCCCAGCTGGGAGCCGAACAACGCGCCCCCCGCCAGATTCAGCAGCGGACGCGGCACGAACGCCACCGTGCACAGGCCGTACGCCACCGCGAACACCAAAGCCGCGGCGGCGCCGCCCAGTTGAGGCGGCCAGCCGTCCGCGAGCAGCCGTTGCGGCTCGAAGAGCAGCACGCCGGACGCGGCCGCCACGAGCAGCGCGACCAGCAGTGAGAAGCGGGACCAGGGCGAGCGCAGCACGCGCGTGCAGCGCGCGGCGAGGCCGACCGGCGGCGTGGGGACGACGACCGCCGTCGCGGGGACGGTGAGCTCCAAGGCGGCGGCCCGGGGAGAGGCCGTGCCGGTGCTCCCAGAGCGGGTGGGTGCATCGAGCATCCGGTGACAGTAACCGACGGACATGTCTGATCGCCGTATGGTCCGTCTCACGACCGCCACAGGCTCACCCGGGTCCGGAAGAACATCGGGGACCGAATCGGGGCGCAACTCCCGCACCACGAAAAACCGTTCGACTCCGGACAGGGCATCGGCGATGATCGACGCCATGTTCCGGTACGCCTTCGTCGTCGCAGCATCCGCCGTCGCGGATGCTCCGAAGGCTGCCGTCCTCACCTTCCCGGCCGCAGTCGACGGCGCCCGAAGCTGACCCTCCCCGGATCGTCCGGCGGACCCCGCAGGGGGAGGGTCGGCCCGTCCCCCGGGGTCCCCACCTTCCACTCCGCGCAGACTTCGAGGTACAGCCATGCCCAAGACGGCGTACGTCCGCACCAAACCGCATCTGAACATCGGCACGATGGGTCATGTCGACCACGGCAAGACCACCCTGACCGCCGCCATCACCAAGGTCCTCGCCGACCGCGGCGCCGGCACCTTCGTGCCCTTCGACCGCATCGACCGCGCCCCGGAGGAGGCCGCCCGCGGCATCACCATCAACATCGCGCACGTCGAGTACGAGACCGACACCCGGCACTACGCCCACGTGGACATGCCGGGCCACGCCGACTACGTCAAGAACATGGTCACCGGCGCCGCGCAGCTCGACGGGGCGATCCTCGTCGTCTCCGCGCTGGACGGGATCATGCCGCAGACCGCCGAACACGTGCTGCTCGCCCGGCAGGTGGGCGTCGACCACATCGTCGTCGCCCTCAACAAGGCGGACGCCGGTGACGAGGAGCTCACCGACCTCGTCGAACTGGAGGTGCGCGACCTGCTCACCGCGCACGGCTACGGCGGCGACTCCGCGCCCGTCGTACGGGTCTCGGGGCTGAGGGCACTGCAGGGCGACCCCCAGTGGACGGCGTCGATCGAGGCGCTGCTCGACGCGGTCGACACGTATGTGCCCATGCCGGAGCGGTATCTGGACGCGCCCTTCCTGCTGCCCGTGGAGAACGTGCTCACCATCACCGGCCGGGGCACGGTCGTCACCGGCGCGGTGGAGCGGGGCACGGTCCGGGTCGGTGACCGGGTCGAGCTGCTCGGCGCCGGGCTGGAGAGCGTGGTCACCGGTCTGGAGACGTTCGGCAAGCCCATGGAGGAGGCGCAGGCCGGGGACAATGTGGCGCTGCTGCTGAGGGGCGTGCCACGGGACGCCGTACGACGTGGGCATGTCGTGGCGGCGCCGGGGAGCGTCGCTCCGCGACGGCGGTTCGCCGCGCAGGTGTATGTGCTGTCCGCGCGTGAGGGCGGGCGTACGACGCCGGTCGTCACCGGGTACCGGCCGCAGTTCTACATCCGTACGGCGGACGTGGTCGGGGAAGTCGACCTCGGTGAGGCGGGCGCCGCCCGGCCGGGGGAGACGGTGACCATGACCGTCGAGCTGGGGCGGGAGATTCCGCTGGAGCCGGGCCTCGGTTTCGCCGTCCGCGAGGGCGGACGCACGGTGGGGGCGGGGACCGTGACCTCCGTCGAGTGAGGTCGAGGGGCGCGGGGTGCCGCGGGCCGTTGTGGCTGGTCGCGCCCGGGCGTGGAGCCGCAGAGCGGCACGGCCCCGCGCCCCTTGCCGCCGGATCGGCACGGGCACAATGGACGGGTGAGCGAAGCGATCCCCGTGTTCCGTGCCGTCGAGTTCGGCGCCGCCAAGCTGATGCCCGACGTGGACCGGGAGCGGGCCTGGCTGCTCACCGTCGACGGGGCGCCGCAGTCGTACGTCGACCTCGACGAGCCGACCCATCTGGAGTTCGAGTACGCCCAGCGGCTCGGGCACGTCCTCGACGTCGTCGCCGAGGCCGGGCGGCCGCTGGACGTGCTGCACCTGGGCGGGGGCGCCTGCACCCTGCCCCGGTATCTGGCGGCGACCCGGCCCGGCTCACGGCAGGACGTAGTCGAGGCCGACGGGGGACTGCTCGATCTGGTCGCCGAGCATCTGCCGCTGCCGCAGGGGTCCGGGATCGCCCTGCACCACGGCGACGCACGGCAGTGGCTGGAGGGTGCCCCGGACGACTCGGCCGACGTGCTCGTCGCCGACGTCTTCGGGGGCTCCCGGGTGCCCGCGCACCTCACGTCCCTGGCCTACGCGCGCGAGGCCGGGCGGGTGCTGCGCGCCGACGGCGTCTATCTGGCGAACCTCGCCGACGGCGCGCCCTTCCCGTTCCTGCGCTCCCAGCTCGCCACCTTCGCCGAGGTGTTCGAGGAACTGGTGCTCATCGCCGAACCGGCGGTGCTGCGCGGCCGGCGGTTCGGCAACGCCGTGCTCGCCGCCTCCCACCGCCCGCTCGACATCCCGGCGCTCGCCCGCCGTACCGCCGCCGACGCCTTCCCCGCGCGGGTCGAGTACGGGCCCGGGCTGCGCCGGTTCACCGGTGACGCGTGCCCCGTGCGGGACGAGGACGCCATGCCCTCACCCGTTCCGCCCGAGGGCGCCTTCGGCATCGGCTGACGCGGGGCCGGGCGAGGAGCGGATCACCGGCTTCGTACGTCGGGTCAGATGCCGTACGTCCGGTACGCACAGCACCGCCGCCGTGACCACGACGACCAGCGTGGCACAGCCCCACAGCGACGCCGTACGGCCGAACGCGGACTCCGCCGGCCCGGCCAGCGCCGTCGCCAGCGGGACGAGAGCGACGGAGCCGAACCAGTCGTAGGCGGAGACCCGAGACAGCTTGTCGTCGGGTATCTCCTGGTGCAGGGCCGTCATCCAGGACACGCCGAAGACCTCCACCGTCACCCCGGTCAGGAACATCACCGCGCACAGCACCGCGACCGGCACCGGCACGGCGAGCGCGGCGGACGGCAAGGCCAGCGGGAAGACGCACAGGGTGCCCGCGAGCAGCAGTCGGCGCGGCTTCCAGCGGGTCATCAGCAGCGCGCCGGCGACCGTGCCCCCGCCGAAGAAGCCGAGGGCGAGACCCCAGGGGCCCGGGCCGCCCAGGTGGTCCCGGGCGACGAGCGGGCCGTAGACCGCGTCGGCGGCGCCCACGACCGCGTTGGCGATCGAGAACTGCAGGACGATGCCCCACAGCCAGGGCCGGCCGCTGAACTCCCGCCAGCCGTCCCGGAGATCGGCGAGCATGCCGCCGCCCTCGGTGCGCGGCGGGACGCGGCCGACGTCGAGGAAGGAGCGCAGCGCCGCGGCGACGGCGAAGGCGGCGGCGTCCGCCGCGAGCACCCAGCCCGGGCCCACGGCGGCGACGAGCGCCCCGCCGAGGGCCGCCCCGCCGAGCGCCGCACCCTGCATCGCCATCCGGAACACCGCGAAGGCCCGGCCGGCCTGCTCGCCCTCGACCGAGGACAGCAGCATGCCCTCGGCCGCCGGACTGAAGAACGCCTGACCGGTGCCGCCGAGCGCGGTCAGCGCCATCATCTGCCACAGCCGGGGCTCGCCCAGCAGCACCAGCGCCGCGAAGGCGCCCTGCGACAGACAGTTGAGCGCGTTGGCCGCGACCATCACGCGGTGCCGGGGGAAGCGGTCCGCGAGCGCGCCACCGATGAGCAGGAACAGCACCAGCGGCAGCGTGCGCGCGGCCGCGACCAGCCCGACGTCCCCGCCGTCGCCGCCCGCCTCCAGCACGGCGAAGGCGGCGGCGATCAGCGCTCCCTGACTGCCGAGGTTCGTCACGAACGCGGCGGCCGTCAGCAGGCTGTAGTTGCGGCCCGCCCAGGCGGGTCGGCGCAGATGGTGGCGGGTGTCGGCGGTTGGGCTCACCGGGTGACTATCGCCGCCCGGTGCCCGAAGAGCCAAACGGTTTCCCCGCCGGACGCCCCGCTCAGCTGTGGGTCGGCTCTCCGTGCAGTCGCACCGTGCTGAGGATCTTCATGATCGTCTCCTTGGGCACCTCGTCCTTGACGCCCTTGGCCCCGTAGAGGTTGAAGGAGACGAAGTCGCCCGCGGAGTTCTTGAAGCCGAACGTGATCGCCTTGCCGTCGCTGTCGCACTTGCCCTTCTGCGGCGTGTTCGTCGACTGCGCCCAGGCGTAGCTGCCCTGGATGCCCGAGGCGGTCTTGAACGGCGTGGCCTTCTGGTCGAAGGTGATGCTCTTCTTGTCGGGCTGGGTATAGCCGCCGAACACCCACCAGGCGGGCGTGTTGAGGGCGACCTCGTCGGTGTTCTTCGCGCCCTCCGCGCCCTTGGAACCGGCCACGGCGAGCGAGGTGTCGTCGGTCTTGCCGTCCTTGTCGTCGTCCTCCGTGCACCACTTGGACTTGAAGACGGCGTTGCCGCCCTGAAGGATCTGGTCGTAGCCGCTGGGCTTCTTGTCGTCCTTCCACTCGAAGCCGAGGCTGGTGCCCGGGTTCTGCACCTCCCAGTCCCCCGGCACGTCGAAGGCGATGCCCCACTTGGGGTTCACCACGACCTTCCAGCCGGCGATCGTCGGCTTCTCGGTCTCGGTGCCGCGCGGGTTGTCGCCGCCCGACGACGCCGTGTCGCTCGGCTGCGCGCTCGCGGACGACACGGCCGGGGACGGGCTCTTGCCCTTGCCCTCGACCTTCTGGTCGTCATCGCCGCCGCCCAGCACCACAACGCCCGTGACAGCGGCGGCCACCACGACGGCGGAGGCCGCCACGATCGCGACGAGCTTCGTGCGGTTGCCGCCGCCCCCGCCGCCGCCCGGCTGCGTCTGCGGCGCGCCCGGCACGGTCGGCGCACCCCACTGCGGCGCCTGCTGCTGCGGTTGCTGCCCATAGGGGTTGGGCTGCTGATAGCCGGGCTGCTGATACGGATTCGGCTGCTGGTATCCCGGCTGCTGGTACGGATTGTTCTGCGCCTGCGGGTTCTGGTCTCCCCCGGGCGGCTGCTGTCCTGGCCACATGCGCAGCAACCCTAGTGCCGCCCGGGACACGTTTCGGTCACCGGTCCTCGTCGGGGAGGTAGCGAATCGGGATTCGCCATCAGGAATCCGGCACCGAAAATCCCGGCCGCGGGCCGACGCCTCCCGGAGCGCGGCATCAGGACTTCGGCGCCTCGTACAGCCGGACGGTCGCCAGGATCTGGCGGATCGTCGCGTCGGAGACCTCGTCCTTGACGCCCTTGGCGCCCGCGAACGACCAGGAGGCGAGGTCGCCGTCGGGTGTCTTGAACGCGAAGGTCGTCGACTTCCCGTCGGAGTCGCACTTGTGCTTCTTCTCCACGCCCGTGGACCGCGAGGTGGCGACGCTGCCGCTGAGGCCGGATGCGGTGGTGAAGGCGGTCGCCGGACCGGTCGTGACCTTCTTGTGGTCGGGCTGGGTGTAGTCGCCGTAGACCCAGTTCGCGGAGTCGGTGCGGGCGATCTCCTCCGTGGACCGCGCGCCGTCGTTGGCGCGGGTGCCGACGATGGCCAGCGCCGTGTTGTCCTGTCGGCCGTCGCGGTCGTCGTCGGACAGGCACCACTGGTACTGCAGCACGGCCGGGGCCTTCATGCCGACCAGCACCTTCTCGTCGGGGTCGCTGTCCTCCGAGACCCACCACGCCCAGGACGTCTTCTGCACCTCCCAGGCCGGCGGTACGTCGAAGGCGACGCCGAGGTCCGGGTTCACGACGACCTTCCAGCCGGCCACGGTCGGCTTCAGGCTCGCGCCCTCGCGCGGGGCGTCACTGGCGGACGCGGAGGCGGAGGCCGGCGCGGAGGTGGAGGTGGCCGTCGGTCCGGGTGCGGCCTCGTCGTCGCCGCGGCCCACCAGCACGGCACCCGTCACGGCCGAGGCCACGACCACCGCGGCGGCCGCCGTGAGCGCGATCACCTTGGTACGCCGTCCGCCGCCGCCGGGCGCCGGTGCCGGGGGCGTGTGCCAGGGGGCGGGCGGCTGCTGCGCGTAGGGGTTGGGCTGCTGGTAGCCGGGCTGCTGGTAGGGGTTCGGGGGCTGGTTCCCCTGGTACGGGTTCGGCGGCTGGTTCCCCGGTGTCCCGCCGCCCGTCGGCGGTTGCTCTCCTGGCCACATGGGCGGCAAGCATACGGCGATCATGCGAGCGCTCTGGCGGGCAGAGGCTACTCGTGGGTAACATCGCGGTCATGAGCGCAGACCAGATGTCCGTCGGCGAGATGCTCGCCGCCACGGTGCCCATGGCCCGGACCCTCAACCTGGAGTTCCTGGAGACCACCCCCGAGAAGGCCGTGGTGGCTCTGCCGGACCAGAGCCCATACCACAACCACGTGGGCGGCCCGCACGCCGGCGCGATGTTCACGCTCGGCGAGTCCGCCAGCGGCGCCATCGTCCTCGCCGCCTTCGGCGACCAGCTCGCCCGCGCCGTGCCGCTGGCCGTGCGCGCCGAGATCGCCTACAAGAAGCTCGCGATGGGTGCCGTCACCGCGACCGCGACCCTGGGCCGCCCGGCCGCCGACGTCGTCGCGGAGCTGGACGCGGGGGAGCGGCCCGAGTTCCCCGTGACCATCGAGATCCGGCGCGGCGACGGGGCTGTGACGGGTGAGATGACCGTGGTGTGGACACTGCGGCCCAACGGCTGAGCGGCGCGGCTGCCTGACGGCTGAGCGGTGCGGCTGCCGGACGGCTTGGCGGCACCCAACGTCGTACGAGGAGCCCGGCCGAATGCGTGTGACCGGCCGGGCTCCTCGGTGTTCCCGGCGTCCCGAACCGGAGGTCCCTCAAGCCGCGAGCCGTTCGCCGACGCCCTCGTCCGCCAGGCCGGCCACGAACTCCCTGAGCCACGCCGTGAATTCGGGCCCCAGGTCGGGCCGGGCGCAGGCCAGCCGCACCACCGTGCGCAGATAGTCCGCCTTGTCGCCGGTGTCGTAGCGCAGGCCGTCGAAGACGACCCCGTGCACCGTGCCGTCGGCCGCCAACTCCTGAAGCGCGTCGGTCAGTTGGATCTCGCCGCCCCGCCCCGGCGGGGTGCGCTCCAGGACTCCGAAGACGGCCGGGTCGAGGACGTACCGGCCGATGACGGCGTAGTGGCTCGGCGCGTCCTCGCGCGAGGGTTTCTCCACCAGTCCGGTCACCCGCACCACGCCGTCCTCCCCGGACGGTGCGACGGCCGCGCAGCCGTAGAGATGGATCTGCTCCGGCGGTACCTCCATGAGGGCGACCACGCTGCCCCCGAACCGGTCGCGCACGTCCAGCATCCGGCTGAGCAGCGTCTCGCGCGCGTCGATCAGGTCGTCGCCGAGCAGGACGGCGAAGGGCTGGTTCCCCACATGGTGCTTGGCGCACAGCACCGCGTGGCCGAGGCCCAGCGGGTCGCCCTGGCGGATGTGATGGATGTCGGCGAGCCGTGCGGGGTCGCGCACCGCGTCGAGCCGCACGGTGTCGCCCTTGGCGGCGAGCGCCTGTTCCAGTTCGAAGGCGTGGTCGAAGTGGTCCTCGATCGCCCGTTTGTGACGGCCCGTCACCATCAGGATGTCGTCGAGACCGGCCGCGGCCGCCTCCTCCACGACGTACTGGATGGCGGGCTTGTCGACCACCGGCAGCATCTCCTTCGGGGTCGCCTTGGTGGCGGGGAGGAAACGCGTGCCCAGGCCGGCGGCCGGGACAACCGCCTTGCGCACCACGGGTGTCGGCTTCGGGGTCGTGGAGTGGGGGGCGTTCATGCGGGACAGCGTGGCGCACCTGGTTGGGAGTAACCCGAGAGCGGGATCGGAGAATCCTGTGGACCGCCCGGAATAGGTGAACCGCCCGGAATTCCAGTCGGGATACCGCCGGTAACTCGACCGGCGCCGACTCATGTTGACCTTGGGTCACCCGAACTCCTTGTTTCCTGTGAGACCCGTGTGCCAAGGTGAGCCACCCCCCCCACGGGACGCGCCTACGTACGCGCACAGGTAGGCACCAATCACTCGCCTGCTTTTCCGGCGGACCCGTTTATCGCTCGCGGTCCGCCGGCTTGGAAGGAAATGGTTCCGTGCATTCGCCCAACCCCCCACACCCGCCGTATCCCCCGAGGCCCGGCCGCCCGCCGGCCGCGTCCGACCGTGATCTCGCCGCGCGGCTCGCCACGGACGACGGCGCCCCCGCCGTGGCGCTCCTGCTCTCCCGGCACTGGCGATCCGCCTACGACTACGCCACCGTCTGCCTCGCCGATTCCGGACCGGCGGCGCAGCTCGTGGCCGCCGCGGCCGTCCACGAGGTGCTCGGCCGGCTGGAGAGCGGCAGGACCGGCGGCGCTCTGCGCCCCCAGCTCCTCGTCGCCGTCCGCGACACGGTTCGCGCATGGGCCGGAGCGGCCGGAGTTCCCGCCGAACTCCCCGCGCTCGGCAAAACCATCGGCGCCCGTGGCCTGCGCGCGGCCCGTACCGGCACCCCGGAAAGGCGACGTGTCGCCGAAGGCGCATTCCAATCCCTTCCGGCGGCCTCTCAATGCCTCTTGTGGCACACGGAGGTGGAATCCGAGCCCATATCCGTACCGGCCGGTCTGCTGGGCGTGGACACCCCCACCGCGACGGCCGGACTGGAACAGGCCCGCGAACAATTCCGGACGCGCTGTCTGCGCGTCCACCTCGACCTCGCGCCGACTCCGGAATGCCGCTTCTACCACCGCCTGCTCGACATTCCCCTGCGCCGCGGCGGGAACCTGTTGCCCGATGTCCGCGACCATCTCGCCCGGTGCCGCCACTGCCGGCACACCGCCGAGCAACTCAGCCATTTCGACGACGCGTTGGGCATCCTGCTCGCCGAGGCCGTGCTCGGCTGGGGCGCCGGTCGCTACCTCGCCTCCCGCCCCGGCCGCACCGCAGCCGAGGGAGCCCCCGGCGCCCGCCCGACACCGCGCCCGGCCCCCGGTGGTCGCACGGCATGGCGCCCAACCCCCGGCGGCCGTAGGGCATGGCCACCGGCCCCCGGTGACCGCACGGCATCGCGCCCGACCCCCGGCCGCCACCGCGGCCTGCCCGGCACTCCGCTCGCCGTGCTGTCCGGTCGGCGCGGCACGGCCGTGCTCGTCGGCGTCGGACTGACCTCCCTCGCTCTCCTCGCCACCGTCCTCGTGGCTCGCGGTTGGTCCGATGACAACGGTGTCCCGGGACCCTCCGCCACCTGGGGCGCCCCCGTCGGCGGGACCGGCACCCCCGTCGGTTCCGCCACCTCCGCCGCCGCGCAGGGCGCCGACGTCGCCCACGGCAGGCTGCGCGCCACGGCCGACGGGCTGTGCCTCGACACCGAGGGCGGCCGCGCCGAGGCCGGTGCGCCCGCCGTGCTGGCGCAGTGCTCGGACGCCGGGTCGCAGCAGTGGTCGTACCAGGGCGACGGACTGCTGCGCAGCGCCGCCACGCCGACCCTGTGCCTGGCCGCCGACCCCGCCCGCCGCACCGTCGCCCTCGACGGCTGCGTGGTCCACTCGGGCGAGGTCTTCTACGACCTCGCCGTGCGCGGCGAACTGCTGCTGCGGCGCGACAGCGGGCTGGTGATCGCACCGGGGACCGGAGCGGCCCGCGCCCATGCCGTGCTGACGGAACGGGACGGCTCGGCGCAGCAGCGGTGGGCCTTGGACTCGGCACGGGCCGGGGACGGCACCGGCGGCGGTGCGGGAAGCGGGACGGGCGGTGGAGGTGGATCGCCGCAGCCGCGCGGGGCCGGTGCCGGGGCGGCGCCGGGCGGTGGGGGGCTGGTACCGCGCGATGAGGGGCGCGTACCGCGCGGCGCCCCGCGCCTGCCCGAGGCGACGGTTCCGCCGCCCGGTGGCGCGGTCCCGCCCTCCCTGGCCCCCGCGCGGCCCGAGCCGCGGTACAGCACGCGGGTGGCCCAGGTGGACTGCTGCGAGCAGCCTCCGCCGCCGGTCGCACCCGCCGAGGTGCTCGACCCCGTGATCGCGAAGGTGGGGTCGGTGCTCGCGGGCACTGTCCGGACCGCCCGGCAGTGAACCGACCGAGCGAAAAGGACGTCCCCTACAGCGGGTGCCCCGGGGCTACCGGGCGCCCCCCGGCCCGGGCCCGACGGCGGCCCCCGGCAACCCGGTAGGCTTTCCGGGTGCGCCGATCGACCCCGGTGGCGCACACCGGGCAGGGCAAGCGGAGCGACACGGGAGGAACCGGCGGTGCACGTCCAGGAGTGGCTCGACACGGTGCCTCCGGCCGCCGTCTACGCCGTGGTGGGGCTGGTCATCGGCCTGGAGAGCCTCGGTATCCCGCTGCCGGGCGAGATCGTCCTGGTCTCGGCGGCGCTCATGTCCTCGCAGCACTCCGGCGTCAACCCGATCGTCCTCGGCGCCTGCGCCACGGCCGGTGCCGTGATCGGCGACTCCATCGGCTACGCGATCGGCCGCAAGGGCGGCCGGCCACTGCTGGCCTGGCTCGGCAACAAGTTCCCGAAGCACTTCGGCGAGGGCCATGTGGCCACCGCGGAGCGGTCCTTCGAGAAGTGGGGCATGTGGGCGGTCTTCTTCGGCCGGTTCATCGCCCTGCTGCGCATCTTCGCGGGCCCGCTCGCCGGCGTCCTGCACATGCCGTACTGGAAGTTCCTGATCGCCAACTTCCTCGGCGGCGTCTGCTGGGCGGGCGGCACGACGGCCGTCATCTACTACGTGGGCGTCGTCGCCGAGGACTGGCTGAAGAAGTTCTCGTACGTCGGCCTGGGCGTGGCGGTCCTGATCGGCGTCGCGTCGATGCTGATCGTGAAGCGCAGGGCGAAGAAGATGCAGACGACGCCCGAGAAGGACCCCGAGCCCGCGATCGCCGCGGACTGAGCGCGCCCCTGAAGCCGGGGACTGAGCGCGCCCCGGAAAGGGGCGCGCGGAACTGCGCGACCGGCCGAGGACGGCCCTACTCGTGAACGTCCCGATGGGCCTTCGCCAGGTCCGCGTACATCGTCCCGTTCAGCGTGATCCCCTGCCGCTCCTCCTCGCTCAGCTCCCGACGCACCTTGGCGGGAACCCCGGCGACCAGCGATCCCGGCGGCACCACCATCCCCTGAGGCACCAGCGCCTGCGCGGCGACCAGCGAACCCGCCCCGATCACGGCCCCGTTCAGCACGGTCGCGCCCATTCCGATCAGGCAGTCGTCCTCGACGGTCGCCCCGTGCACCACCGCGTTGTGCCCCACGGACACGCGCTCGCCGATGGTCACGGGAAAGCCCGGGTCCGCGTGCAGCGTGCAGCAGTCCTGGATGTTGCTCCGCGCCCCCACCGAGATCCGCTCGACGTCACCGCGCACCACGGCTCCGTACCAGACGCTCGCCCCGGCCCCCAGGGTCACGTCCCCGATCACGGAGGCGTTCGGCGCGACGAACGCGTCCTCGTCGATCCTCGGCTCCTTGCCGCCGATGCCCATGATCAGTGCCCGCTGCGTCATCACCGTCTCCTGTCCGTCCGGGGGTGTCTCCCGCACCGTACGCCACCCGGTAGGGCGAAGATCACAGGGTTTCGGCGTCATGGTCGCCGCGCCCGCTGAGTACGGTGAGCGGGTGCCGAAGCGCAAGAACACGTTCTCATCCTGGCGCCGTCGTCTGGCGCAGCGTGCCGTCCACGCGGGCTGGGCCTGGGTGCAGCGCACGGGTTCCGTGACCGCCGAACGCCCCGGCCGCCTCCGCTTCGGCTCGATCGGCGAGGCCACCCGGCTGGCCTTCCCGCTCGGCACGGTCTTCGGCGAGCCGTGGATCCACCTCGGCTCGTACTGCATCATCGCCGAACAGGTCACCCTGACCGCCGGCCTCATGCCCGACCTGGACCTCGGCCCCGACCCGATCCTGCGCATCGGCGACGGCGTCGTCCTGGGCCGCGGCAGCCACGTCATCGCCGACACGACGGTCACCATCGGCAACGACTGCTACTTCGGGCCCTACGTCTACGTCACGTCCACCAACCACTCCTACGACGATCCGCACCAGCCCATAGGCAAGCAGTGGCCGCGCATGGAGCCCGTGGAGATCGGGCCGGGCTGCTGGATCGGAACCGGTGCGGTGATCCTGCCGGGCGCCCGGATCGGCCGGAACGTGGTCGTGGCCGCCGGGGCCGTGGTGCGGGGGACCGTGCCCGACCATGCGGTGGTCGCGGGCGCGCCCGCGAAGGTCGTACGGCGCTGGACACCCGAGGAGGGCTGGCAGCCGCCGCTGCGCACCCCGGCGCCGGTGCCGATACCGGACGGCGTCACCTCCGATCAGCTGGTCGCGCTCTCGGAGTTGGACGACGAGGCGGTGGCCCGGCTGGCGGAGCTGGGCTGACTCAGCCCGTCGCCAGCAGTACGGTCCCGACCAGCGCCAGGCCCGCCCCCGCCGCCTGCACCGCCCGCAGCCGCTCCCGCAGGAATCCGCGCGCGGCCAGCGCGGTCACCACCGGGTACAGCGAGGCGAGCACCGCGGCCACGGTGACCGGGCCGTGCTGCGCGGCCACCGCGTAGGTGCCGTTCGCCGCCACGTCGGCCAGCCCCACGAAGCCCAGCGCGGGCAGCGAGGCCCACGGGAATCCGCTCTCGGGCAGTACCGCCGTGCCCCGCCGCACGGAGACCAACAGGGCGGTGCCACCCGCGAGCAGGTTCACCGCGCGCTGGACGAACAGGGCCAGGAAGAGACCCGTGACCGTACTGGACGCCTCGGTGACCAGGACGAACACCGTGCCGAAGCCGAGCGCCGCGACCAGGGTGAGCAGGATGGCCCGCCGCTGCACCGGAGCACCGCGCAGCTGGGGCCCGCCCGCGAGGACGACACCGCCGACGGCGACCGCGATCCCGGCGACCTGGACCAGCCCCGGCCGTTCGCCGAGGAACAGCCCGACGCCCACCGGTACGGCCACGCTGAGGGTGGCCAGCGGGGAGACCACGCCCATGGGGCCGAGCGCCAGCGCCTCGTAGAAGCAGAGCAGGGCGACCGGGCCCACCAGGCCCGCCGCGACCGCGAACCACAGGCGCGGTCCCGCCTCGCTCCAGCCGCCGGTCGCCACCACGATCGCGCCGAGCACCACGGCGGCGATGCCCTGGGAGACCACCACCACGGTGAGGGCCGGGACGCGTCGGGTCAGCAGGCCGCCGCCGAAGTCGGCGAGGCCCCAGAGCAGGCTGGTGGCCAGGGCGAAGAATGCTGTCACGGCTCGCCTCGCAGTACAGTTCGGTGCACGATCAGGTGCACCCCACCGTAGTTCAGGACGCTGAACTCTGTCATCCAGAATATTGGACTCCGGAATTGGACGAATCGTGTCGGACCTCGACCTGCTGACCCAGTCCCTGGCGCGCAACGTCAAGCACTGGCGGGCGGTGCGCGGTTTCACGCTGGACGTGCTCGCCACCCGTGCCGGCGTCAGCCGCGGCATGCTCATCCAGATCGAACAGGCCCGGACGAACCCGAGCATCGGCACGATCGTGAAGATCGGCGACGCCCTCGGCGTCAGCATCACCACGCTCCTCGACTACGAGCAGGAGGCGCGGGTCCGGATCGTCACCGACGAGCAGGCCGTCCGGCTGTGGCACACGGACGCCGGCAGCTACAGCAGGCTCCTCGCGGGCGCCGAGGCCCCCAGCCCGCTGGAGATGTGGGACTGGCGGCTGATGCCGGGCGACCGCAGCCCCTCCGACCCCCACCCGGCCGGCACGGTCGAGATCGTGCACGTCCTCTCGGGGGAGCTGACCCTCACCGTCGACGGGACGGACCACCGCGTCCCCGCCGGAGCGAGCGCCTCCTTCGAGGCCAACACCCCGCACGTCTACGGCAATGAGGTCGACGAGCCGATGGCGATGGTCATGGCGGTCTCGGTCCCGCCGGTGCGCTGAGACGCCCCGACCCGGGCCGCCCCACGGCTGTTACGGTGCGGCCATGCGCGCACCGATCGGAGCATTCGACACCGCCACCCCCGCCCCCGACTGCCTCGACGAGCTGACCGCCCCGGTCGCCGACGCCGTCCGCCGCTGGAGCGGCAGCGTCCCCGTCGACCAGATCCTCTACGTCGACACCGACCCGCTGTGGGCCGACACGGCCGTCTTCGTGGAGCACTACGGCCGGGACCTGCTGGAGCGCTCCGCGAACTGCGTGGTCGTGGCCGGCAAGCGGGGCGGCGGGGCCACGCTCGCCGCCTGTCTGGTGCTGTCCACCACGCGTGTCGACGTCAACGGTGTCGTACGGCGCCAACTCGGAGCGCGCAAGGCGTCGTTCGCCCCGATGGACACGGCGACCGGGGAGAGCGGCATGGAGTACGGCGGCATCACCCCGATCGGACTGCCCGAGTCCTGGCCGCTGTTGGTCGACTCGGCGGTCGTCGACCTGCCCTGGGTACTGATCGGCAGCGGGCGCAGGCGCGGCAAACTGCTGGTGCCGGGCAAGGCGTTCGCCGAACTGCCCGGCGCCGTGGTGCTGGAGGGGCTCGGCACGGCCTGAGCCCCGGACGGCGGTTCTACGGGGTGCTGTGGTGCGCCAGCGCCAGGTGCGGGTCCGCCTCGCCCGGTGCGGGCGCCGGATCCGCGTGCACCAGGGCGGCCGTCAGCCGGGGCACGGCGTGCAGCAGGGCGTGCTCGGCGTCCACCGTGATGGCGTGGGCCTGCCGGACCGTCGCCTCGCCGTCCACCACGACCGCCACCTCGGCGCGCAGCCGGTGCCCGATCCAGCGCAGCCGCAACTCGCCCACCGCGCACACCCCTTCGACCTCGCGCACCGCCCGCTCGGCGCGCTCGGTGAGCTCCGGGTCGACGGCGTCCATCAGCCGCCGGACGACCTCGCGCGCCGCGTCCCGCAGCACCAGGGCGATCGCCGCCGTGATCGCCAGACCGACGAGCGGGTCGGCGAGGTGGAAGCCCAGCGCCGACCCCGCGGCGCCCAGCAGCACCGCCAGCGAGGTGAACCCGTCGGTGCGGGCGTGCAGTCCGTCCGCGACCAGTGCGGCCGAGCCGATCTCCCGGCCGACGCGGATACGGTGGCGGGCCACCCACTCGTTGCCGGCGAACCCGACCACGGCGGCCACCGCGACCACCGGAACGTGTTCGACCGGGCGCGGGTCCAGCAGCCGTACCGCCGCCGTCCAGCCCGCGAAGGCCGCGGACGCGGCGATCGTCAGCACGATCGCGATCCCCGCCAGGTCCTCCGCCCGCCCGTAGCCGTAGGTGAAGCGGCGCGTGGCCGCCCGCCGGCCCAGCACGAAGGCGATCCCCAGGGGGACGGCGGTCAGCGCGTCCGCCGCGTTGTGCACCGTGTCGCCGAGCAGCGCCACCGACCCGGACAGGACCACGACCGCCGCCTGCGCGAGCGCGGTCCCGCCCAGCACGGCCAGCGACACCCAGAGCGCCCGCATGCCCCGCGCCGAGGACTCCAGCGCGGAGTCGAGCTTGTCGGCGCTCTCGTGGGAATGCGGGGTGAGGAGGTGCGCGAGCCGGCGACGCGGGCTGAGGGGTTCGTGGGGGTGGCGGTGGTGCGGGTGGGGGTGTGAGTGGTCGTGGTGCGGGTCGGCGGGCTGGTGGGGGTGCCGGTGATCGTCGTGCGGGTCGGCGGGTTCGTCGGGGTGTCGGCGGCCGAGGCGTTGGTCGGCGGGTCCGTGTCGGTACGGGTGATCGTGACGACCGTGGTGGTGCTCGCTCACTGCGCTCCCCTTCCGGTGGGCCCCGGTGGACGTGTTCCCGTCCGCGGCGCCATTATGTGCGTATGAGCGCACGCATGCACCTATCACCTGCGCACGATGCGCACCCGCGCACCCCCGGCGAGGAGCAGCTCGCCCTCGCGGCCGAGATCCTCGCCCTCCTCGGCGACCGCACCCGGCTCGCCCTGCTGCACGCGCTGATGACGGACGAGGCCGACGTGGGCACCCTGACCGAGGCGTGCGGGGCGGCACGCCCGGCGGTCAGCCAGCACCTGGCGCGGCTGCGGCTGGCCGGACTGGTGAGCACCCGCAAGGAGGGACGCCGGGTGATCTACGCCCTGCGCGACGGGCATCTGCGCCGCCTGGTCGACGAGGCGCTGAACGTGGCCGACCACCGCCTCGCCGACCGCCCGGTCCACGACTGAGCCGGGTCGAGGGCGCCGCGGTCAGGGCAGCAGGGGGATCTCGATCGCCGGGCAGCGGTTCATCACCATCTCCAGGCCGGCGGCACGCGTGCGGTCGTAGGCCTCCTCGTCGATCACGCCGAGCTGGAACCACACCGCCTTCGCGCCCTGGGCGACCGCCTCGTCGGCCACGGCCCCGGCGAGGCGGCTGTTCACGAACACGTCGACGACGTCCACGTCGAAGGGGATGTCCGCGAGGGAGGCGTAGCCCTTCTCGCCGTGCACCGACTCCGCCTTGGGGTGGACCGGGACGATCCGCTTGCCGTAGCGCTGGAGCACCTGGGCGACGCCGTACGCCGCCCGGGCGCGGTTCGACGACAGGCCCACCACGGCCCATGTGTCGCCGAGGTCGGTGAGGATCCTGCGGACCGTCGCGTCGTCGCCGTGCACCGGGTGCCTCCTGGGGGCCTTCGTGAAGCGTGCGCTGTCCTCAGGCACAACAGCGGACGGGGGGCCCTTCTTCCGGCGCCGCCGCCTCCCGGCGCGCCGGGGCCGGAAGGGGCGACACGCCCGGACGTGTCCGGAAAACTCGCCGCCCGCCTGCGCCCGGGCCGCCGCGCGCCTACGCTCGGGCCGTGCTCCGCATCACCGATGCCCGAACCGGCGAGACCGTCGCCGCCGCACCCGTCCGCCGGGGCCTCACCCGGGTCGAGGCCCACGCCCCGGCGTACGACACGGGTGCCCTGCGTGTCCTGCTCGTCGCCGACGTCCTCGTCCGCGCCCTGGAACTCGGCGGCACGCCCGTCTGGGCCCTGCTGACCGCGAAACACCATCAGACGGAGCTGCGCGCGGCGGCCGCCGCCCTGGGCATCCGCCCCTTCGAGGACGGCCGGGACGTCGGGAGCGGCCTGGGCGAGGCCCAGTTCGTCCATGTGGCGGCGGAGGGTACGGAGATCCCCGGAGGGACCCTGCTCGCCGTGGCGCCGGTGCTGCCGGGCGAGGGCTCGGCGGCGGGCTCGGCCGAGGGCGATGTGAGGGGCGGCGACGGCTCGGCGTCGGGTGAGGCGTCGGGTGAGGCGAGGCACGACGGTGGCTCGGCGGCCGCCGGCGTCGGCCCGGATGACGTCGGGCGTGGCGGCCGCCCCGGGTCGCTGGTGGTGGTGCCCGACTCCGATCCCTCCGTTCTGCGGCTCGCGCTGCTGGCTCGGCGGCGGGACGTGCCCGTCGTCCTGGACGCCGGCGCCCTGGGCGAGGCGCACGACACCCTTCTACGCTGGCGGGAGGCCGTGGCCGGATGGGCGCGCGAGCCGTCGCGGCCGGTGCCCGACGAGGTGCGCGGGCGGCTGCGCGCCGCCTGGGAGGACGATCTGAACGTGCCGGAGGTGCTGAGCGTGCTGCGTTGGGTGGGGGAGGCGGATGTGCCGCCCGGCGCCCGCTTCGAGACGTACGCCTACGCCGACCGGCTGCTCGGCCTCGACCTGACCAGGGATCTGGGGATGCCGCGATGAGGCCGCCGGGAGTCGGCCGGAGGGGGTCGACGTGGCCGGTGCGGCGGGTTCCGGGGAGGACCACGTGACCGCACGCACGCGTGGGGAGGCCGGGCGATCGGTACGCGCGCGTGGGGAGGCCGGGCGATCGGTACGCGCGCGTGGGGAGGCCGGGCGATCGGTACGCGCGCGTGGGGAGGCCGGGCTGTCGGTACGCGTGCGTGAGGGGGCCGGGTCGTCGCGGCGGCTCGTGGTGCTGCGGCACGCCAAGTCGGCCTGGCCGGAGGGCGTCGCCGACCACGAGCGGCCCCTCGCGGCCCGCGGCCGCCGGGACGCCCCCGCCGCCGGGCGAGCCCTCGCCGCGGCCGGCGCTCTGCCCGACCTCGCCCTGTGCTCCACCGCCGTCCGCGCCCGCCAGACCTGGGAGCTGGCCTCCGCCGAGTGGGACAGCCCGCCTCCGGTACGGCACGACGAGCGGCTCTACGCGGCCGGCGTACCCCAGCTGCTGCGGGTGATCCGCGAGACGCCGCCCGAGGTCGGGACGCTGCTGCTCGTCGGGCACAACCCGGGGCTGGAGGAGCTGGTTCTGGCCCTCGCCGGGGACGGCGTCGGCGACGCACTGGAGGCGGTCCGCGCCAAGTTCCCGACCTGCGCGATCGCCGTCCTCGCCGGGCACGCCCGGACCTGGCCGGAGCTGTCCCCGGGCACGGCCCTGCTGACGTCCCTGACGGTGCCGCGCGGCGGGAAGACGGCGGGGTGAGAGCCCGGCGGCGCACCGCATAGGCTGGCCGGATGCAGGACGAGTACCGCACCGTGGCCCGCGCGGGTGTGCACGAGACCGAGGTCAATCGCTCGCGCTTCCTGTGCGCGCTCGCCCCGGCCGCCACCGAGCAGGAGGCCCAGGACTTCATCGCCTCGGTGCGCAAGGAGCACGCCGACGCCACCCACAACTGCTGGGCCTACGTCATCGGCGCCGACGCGTCCGTGCAGAAGGCCAGTGACGACGGGGAGCCGGGCGGCACCGCCGGCCTGCCCATGCTCCAGATGCTGACGCGCCGCGACATGCGGTACGTCGTCGCCGTCGTCACCCGCTACTTCGGCGGGGTCAAGCTCGGCGCGGGCGGCCTCATCCGGGCCTACGGCGGCGCCGTGGGCGAGGCCATCGACACCCTCGGCACCATCACCCGGCGCCGCTTCCGCCTGGCCACGGTGACCGTCGACCACCAGCGCGCGGGCAAGGTGCAGAACGACCTGCGCGCCACCGGCCGCGAGGTGCGGGACGTGCGCTACGGCGACGAGGTCACCATCGAGATCGGCCTGCCGGACGCCGACGTCGACGCCTTCCGCGCGTGGCTCGCCGACGCCACGGCGGGCACGGCCGGCTTCGAGCTGGGCGGGGAGGCGTACGGCGACGCCCGATAGGCCGGATGAAATGTCCGTAATTCACGCTTTCCGTATGGTTCGTGACGGGGCGATACGGGAGTAACCGCCCGTGCTGTCAGACCCGGCCGTTAGTCTCGGGGATCATGAGGCTGCTGCACACTTCCGACTGGCATCTGGGCCGGGCGTTCCACCGGGTGAACATGCTCGGCGCCCAGGCCGAGTTCATCGGGCACCTCGTCACCACCGCGCGTGAGCGCGAGGTCGACGCGGTGCTCGTGTCGGGAGACGTGTACGACCGGGCGGTGCCGCCGCTCGCCGCGGTCGAGCTGTTCGACGACGCCCTGCACCGCCTCGCCGCCCTCGGCGTGCCTACGGTGATGATCTCCGGCAACCACGACTCGGCCCGCCGCCTCGGCGTCGGTGCCGGACTCATCGACCGCGCGGGCATCCATCTGCGCACCGAGCCGGCCGCCGCGGGCACCCCCGTCGTCCTGGCGGACGAGCACGGCGACGTCGCCTTCTACGGCCTGCCCTATCTCGAACCCGCCCTGGTCAAGGACGAGTTCGGCGTCGACCGGCCGAGCCACGAGGCCGTGCTCGGCGCCGCCATGGAGCGCGTCCGCGCCGACCTCGCCACGCGCGCGCGGGGCACGCGCTCCGTCGTCCTCGCCCACGCCTTCGTCACCGGCGGCGAGCCCAGCGACAGCGAACGGGACATCACGGTGGGCGGGGTGGCCGCCGTGCCCGCCGGCGTCTTCCACGGCGTCGACTATGTGGCGCTCGGCCACCTCCACGGCTGCCAGACCATCAGCGAGCGCGTGCGCTACTCCGGCTCCCCGCTGCCGTACTCCTTCTCGGAGGCCGACCACCGCAAGAGCATGTGGCTCATCGACCTCGACGCCGACGGCTCGGTCGCCGCCGAGCGGATCGACACTCCCGTGCTCCGCCCGCTGGCCCGGCTGCGCGGCACCCTCCAGGACCTCCTCGACGACCCGGACCTGGAGCGGCACACGGACGCGTGGGTCGAGGCCACTCTCACCGACGCCGTCCGCCCGGCCGAGCCCATGGCCCGCCTCGCCGAGCGCTTCCCGCACACCCTCAGCCTCGTGTTCGCGCCCGAGCGCGGCTCCGACGACCCCGAGGCGACCTATGCGAGCCGTCTGGCCGGGCGCAGCGAGCAGCAGATCGCCGAGGACTTCGTCGCGCATGTGCGCGGCGCCGGACCCGACCCGCACGAGCGGGACGTCCTGCGGGACGCCTTCGACGCGGTGCGCGCCGACGAGACGGTCCGGGAGGTGGCGCGGTGAGGCTGCACCGGCTCGACATCACCGCCTTCGGACCCTTCGGCGGCGCCCAGTCCGTCGACTTCGACGAACTGTCCGCCGCCGGGCTGTTCCTGCTGCACGGGCCGACGGGCGCGGGCAAGACATCGGTGCTCGACGCCGTGTGCTACGCGCTCTACGGCGCCGTCCCCGGCGCCCGCCAGAGCGGCCAGGGCCTCACCCTGCGCAGCGACCACGCCGCGCCCGGCACCCGCACCGAGGTCACCCTCCACCTCACCGTGGCGGGCCGCCGCCTGGAGATCACCCGGCAGCCGCCCTGGGAGCGGCCCAAGAAGCGCGGCGCGGGCACCACCCTGGACAAGGCCCAGTCCTGGCTGCGCGAGTACGACCCCGCGCGCGGCGCCTGGAAGGACCTCAGCCGCTCCCACCAGGAGATCGGCGAGGAGATCACCCAGCTGCTCGGCATGAGCCGCGAGCAGTTCTGCCAGGTGGTCCTGCTGCCCCAGGGCGACTTCGCCCGCTTCCTGCGCTCCGACGCCGAGGCGCGCGGCCGGCTGCTGGGCCGCCTCTTCGACACCCAGCGCTTCGCCGAGGTCGAGAAGCGCCTCGCCGAGCGCCGCCGTACCACCGAGTCGCGGGTCAAGGAGGGCGACGCCGCACTGCTGGCCGACGCCCACCGCATGCAGCAGGCCGCCGGCGACGCCATGGAGCTGCCCGAGCTGACCCCGGGTGAGCCCGGCCTCGCCGAGGCGGTCCTCACCGCGGCCGCCGTCGCCCGGGCCACCGCGCGCGAACAGGCCACGATCGCCCACTGCCGCCGCCTCGCCGCCGAGTCCGCCCAGAGCGCCGCCGAGCGCGCCCTGGCCGAGACCCGTGAACTGGCGCGGCTGCAACGCCGGTTCGCCGAGGCGCGGGAGCGGGCCGCGCTGCTCCAGGAGCGGGCCGGGGCCCACCAGGAGGAGCAGGCGCGGATGGACCGGGCCCGCAAGGCCGAGGCGGTGGCACCCGCACTGGAGCTGCGTGAGGCCGCCGACGCCGAACAGCGCCGGGCCGCGGCCGCCGAGGCAGACGCGCGTGCCCGGCTGCCCGAGCGGTTCGCCAACGCCGGGGCCCCGGGGCTCGCCGCCGCCGCCCGCCGGGCCGCCGAGGAACTGGGCGGACTGGAGGCGGCACGGCGCGCCGAGCAGCGACTGGCCGGGCTCGTCGCCGAGCGCGCCGACCTGGACCGCCAGGAGCGCGCCGACGAGGAGATCCTGACCGAGACGGAGAGCTGGCTCGCCGAGTGGGACGCGACCCGCGCCGGCCTCCAGGCCCGCATCGAGACCGCCCAGGAGGCCGCCACCCGGGCCGAGCAGCTCGCCGTGCGGCGCGAGCCCGCCCAGCAGCGCCTGAAGGCGGCCGAACTGCGCGACCGGCTCGCCGTCGACCTCGACGCGGCCCAGCGCCGGGCCCTCGCCTCCGGCGAACAGGCCCTCGCCGCCCGCGCGCACTGGCTCGACCTCAAGGAACAGCGGCTGAACGGCATCGCCGCCGAACTCGCCGCGCACCTCGTCGCCGGCGAGCCCTGCGCGGTCTGCGGCGCCACCGAGCATCCGGCGCCCGCCCGCAAGGTCGCCGGACACGTCGACCGCGAGGCCGAGGAACACGCCCTGGCCGCTCACCAGAGGGCGGACGAGCGGCGCGCCGAGGACGAACGGCGCCTGGGCCTCGTACGGGAGCAGCTGGCCGCCGCCACCGCCGAGGCCGGCGACACCCCCACGGACCGGCTCGCCGCCGAGGCCGAGGAGCTGGAGCAGCGGTACGCGCGCGCCCGGCGGGACGCCTCCGCGCTGCACCCGGCGCACGAGGAGCTGCGGCGCGCCGAGCAGGAGCACGAGCGGCGCACCGCCGTCCAGCGCGAGGCGGCCGTCCGGGTTGCCTCCAGGGTCGGCCACCGAGAGCGGCTCGACCGCGAACGGGCCGCGCTGGAGGAGGAGTTGTCGCAGGCCCGGGGCGAGCTGGACAGCGTGGCCGCGCGAGCCGTCCAGCTGGAGCGGCAGGCCGCGCTGCTCACCGAGGCCGCCGAGGCCGCGCGTCTGGCCGAGGAGAGCGCCGAGCGCCTCAAGGCCGCCGACGGCCGCCTCCACGAAGCGGCCTTCCGGGCCGGCTTCGACACCCCGGAGGCAGCCGCCGAGGCCCTCCTCGACGACGCCGCCCACCGCGAGCTGCAACGGCGCCTGGACGCCTGGCAGACGGAGGAGGCCGCCGTGCGGGCCGTCCTCGCCGAGGCGGACACCGCGGCCGCCGCGCAGCGACCGGCCGCCGACGTCACCGGCGCCGAGGAGGTAGCGCGGGCGGCGGCCGACCGGCTGCGCCGGGCCGCCTCCGCCCAGGACGCCGCCGCCCGCCGTTGCTCCGAACTCGACCGGCTGTCCGCGCGCGCGGAGAGCGGCGTACGACGGCTGGCGCCGCTGCGCGAGGAGTACGACCGGGTGGCCCGCCTGGCCGCCCTCACCGCGGGCACCTCGGCCGACAACGAGCGCAAGATGCGGCTGGAGTCCTATGTGCTGGCCGCCCGCCTGGAACAGGTGGCCGCCGCCGCGACCGTCCGGCTCCGGCGCATGTCCTCCGGCCGCTACACCCTCGTCCACTCCGACGACCGCACCGGACGCGGCCGCAGCGGCCTCGGCCTGCATGTCGTCGACGCCTGGACCGGCCGGGAGCGCGACACGGCGACCCTGTCGGGCGGCGAGACCTTCTTCGCGTCGCTCGCCCTCGCGTTGGGCCTCGCCGACGTCGTCACCGACGAGGCGGGCGGGGTGCGGCTGGACACCCTCTTCATCGACGAGGGGTTCGGCAGCCTCGACGACCAGACCCTGGACGAGGTCCTCGACGTCCTCGACTCACTGCGCGAACGCGACCGCAGCGTCGGCATCGTCAGCCATGTCGCCGATCTGCGCCGCCGCATCCACGCCCAGCTGGAGGTGGTGAAGGACAGAACGGGGTCGGTCGTGCGGCAGCGCGGTCACTGACCGAGCGGGCGCCGGGGGAGGGGCGAGGAGTAGACGACGCTGGTCGTCACCGAGCCCAGGGCGCCGATCTTCCCCGACACCTCCTCCAGGTGGCGCATCGAACGGGCGGCGACCTTGATGACGAAGCAGTCGTCGCCGGTGACGTGATGGGCCTCCAGGATCTCGGGCGTGACGGCGACCAGGTCGTGGAACGGCTTGTAGTTGCCGGTCGGGTAGCGCAGCCGGACGAACGCGAGGATCGGCATGCCGAGGCGCTCGGGGTCCACGACCGCCGCGTAGCCCTGGATCACCCCCGCCTCCTCCAGCCGGCGCACCCGCTCGGTGACCGCGCTCGGCGACATCGACACGGCCCGCGCGAGCTCCGCGAAACTGGCGCGTCCCTCCCGCTGGAGGACATCGAGAATGCGCCAGTCGGTGGCGTCCGGGGAAAACGTGGTCATGGGGCAGGGATAGCAGGGGAATCCCCGGCGCATCAAGGTCCAGACCGTGGAACGGCCCTTCTGGAAGATGATCAACGGCCGTAGATTTCTCGACGTCAGCAAGCGCGTCGTTCGGAAGCAGCGACGATCAGCATCGAAACGAAAGGCCCCGCGATGACCGCCACCGCCACCACGGCCGCCGCCAACCCCGTCCTGCGCGTCGCCCCCGCCTCACCCGCCGACGCCGCCGCCTACTTCCGCGCTAGCCTCGTCTTCCACGCCGACGTGTCCGATGTCGCCGCCGCGCTCGCCGCCGACGGGGACCCGGGCTTCGTCGTCCTCGACTCCCGCTCCACCGCGTCCTGGGACCAGGGCCACATTCCCGGCGCGGTCCACCTGCCGACCGCCCTCATCCCCGAGCAGGCCGAGCAACTGCTCGACAAGTCGGTGCCCGTCGTCACCTACTGCTGGGGTCCGGGCTGCAACGGCGCCACGCGCGCGGCGCTCGCCCTCGCCGAACTCGGCTACCAGGTCAAGGAGATGCTCGGTGGCTTCGAGTACTGGGCCCGGGAGGGCTTCGCGTACGAGACGTGGGAGGGCGGCGCGCAGAAGCAGGCCGATCCGCTGACGGCACCGGTGGACGCGGAGGACTGCGGCTGCTGAACGCTGGGCGGGCCGGCCCGACCCGGCCGAGGGGACAGCACAGAGTGGCCGTCCCCCCGGCCCCTCGTCAGAGCTGCGCCAACTCGTCCACCAAATCATCCAGCCCCAGGGACCCCTGCGACAGAGCCGCCATGTGCCACGCCTTCAGGTCAAAGGCATCGCCGTGCCGCGCACGAGCCTTCTCCCGTCCCAGCAGCCACGCCCGTTCGCCGAGCTTGTAGCCGATCGCCTGGCCCGGGATGGTCAGATAGCGGGTCAGCTCGCTGACGACGAAGTCGGCCGGGCGGCTGCTGTGGGAGCCGAAGAACTCCTGGGCGAGCTCCGGCGTCCAGCGCTCACCCGGATGGAACGGCGAGTCCCCCGGGATCTCCAGCTCCAGGTGCATACCGATGTCGATGATCACGCGGACCGCCCGCATCATCTGCGCGTCCAGATACCCCAGCCGCTGCTCGGGATCGGTGAGGAAGCCCAGCTCGTCCATCAGCCGTTCCGCGTACAGCGCCCAGCCCTCCGCGTTGGCGCTGACCATGCCGATCGACGCCTGGTAGCGGGAGAGGTTCCCGGCGACGTGCGCCCACTGCGCGAGCTGGAGGTGGTGACCCGGGACTCCCTCGTGGTACCAGGTCGAGACGAGCTCGTAGAGCGGGAAGCGGGTGGCCCCCATCGTCGGCAGCCAGGTGCGGCCCGGCCGGGAGAAGTCCTCCGACGGCGGCGTGTAGTAGGGGGCGGCCGCGCTGCCGGGCGGCGCGATGCAGGACTCCACCTTCCGTACCCGCTCGGCGAGTTCGAAGTGCGTGCCGTCGAGCTTGTCGATCGCCTCGTCCATCAGGCCCTGCAGCCACGCCCGGACCTCGTCGACGCCCTCGATGTGCCGGCCGTGCTCGGCGAGGTGCGCGAGCGCCACCCACGGCGTCTCCGCGCCGGGCAGGATCTTCTCGGCCTCCTTCCTCATCTCGCCGAGCAGCCGGTGGTACTCGGCCCAGCCGTAGGCGTACGCCTCGTCCAGGTCGAGATCGGTGCCGTTGAAGTAGCGCGAGGACCGGGCGTACCGCTCGCGGCCCACCGTGTTCGGCGCGCCCTGGATCGTCGGCGCGTACACGTCCCGCATCCAGTCGCGCAGCTCGACGACCGCCGCCGTCGCCGCGCGGGCCGCCTCGTCGAGCTCGGCGCGCAGGGCGTCCGGCCCCGCGGCGGCGAAGTCCTCGAACCAGCCGCGCCCCCTGCCGTCCGTGTCCGACCACTCGGTGAGCTGCTCGACGAAGGTCGCGGTGGGGCGGGGTGCCGCGTACAGCTTGCGCTCCAGGCCGAGCGACAGGGACGCGCGGTATCCCGCGAGGGCCGCCGGCACGGCGCGCAGCCGCTCGGCGATCGCCGCCCAGTCCTCCTCGGTCTCGTTCGGCGTCACGGTGAACACCTCGCGCACATGGTGGGCGGCCGTACCCATGTTGCCGACCGCGCGCAGGCCCTCGTCGGCCTCGTGCACCGCGAGTTCGGCGGTGAGGCGCTCGCGCAGCAGGCGCGCGCACCGGCGCTCGATGTCACTGTCCGCGCCGGGCCGCCGCTCCGCCTCGTCGAGCCGGGCCAGCGTGTCGCGCGCCAGTCGCGCGATCGCCTCCTGTCCTTCGGGCGAGAGGTCGGGCAGGCGGCTGGAACTCTCCCGCACGCCGAGGAAGGTACCGGTGACCGGGTCGAGGGCGACGAGTTCGTCGACGTAGGCGTCGGCGACCTGACGGGGCAGCGGGCTGTTGGTCTGTGACATGCGCACCATCCTGGTACGAGGACGCGCCGCACGTCACGGCGTTTGCGCGGCGGGTGACTGTGTTTGTCCGGTGGGCGGCAGCAGCGGTCCGCAGTCCCAGCGCTGGAAGATCAGCCGTGTCTCGACGCGTGCCACCTCCCGGTGCGCCGTGAACTCGTCGAGCACCAGCCGCTGCAGATCCGCCATGTCCGCGACCGCGACATGCACGAGGTAGTCGTCCGGCCCGGTCAGATGGAACACGGTCAGCGCCTCCGGCAGCGCCCGCACCCGCTCCACGAAGGGCCCCACCAGTTCCCGCCGGTGCGGCCGGACCTGCACCGACAGCAGCGCCTGCAGGCCGCGCCCCAGTTTGGCCGGATCCAGTCGCAGCTGATGCCCGAGGATCACCCCCGACCGCCGCAGCCGCGTCACCCGGTCCAGACACGTCGACGGCGCGATGCCCACCTGTGCGGCGAGATCGCGGTACGTCGTCCGGGCGTCGTTCTGCAACAGCCGCAGCAGATGAAGATCCACCGGGTCCAGTACGACAGATTCGGCCATGCGCCGAACGTAACACGGAGTTTCTTCTCCTGAACCCGGTCGATGTTCACCCTTCCGCCCATGGACTCAGCGAGCACGCACGCGTACGACGGCGTACGCCGCCCCGCAGTGAGAGCACCCCGCGCACTGGCCACCGAAGCCGTGCACGCCGGCCGGGACGATCTGGCCCGCCAGGGCCTGCACGCCCCGCCGATCGACCTGTCCACCACCTACCCCTCCTACGACAGCCGCGCCGAGGCCGCCCGTATCGACGCGTTCGCCACCACCGGCGCCGACCCGGACGGACCGCCGGTCTACGGCCGGCTCGGCAACCCCACCGTCGCCCGCTTCGAGACCGCGTTGGCCCGGCTGGAGGGCACCGAGAGCGCGGTCGCGTTCGCCAGCGGCATGGCGGCGCTCAGCGCGGTGCTCCTGGTCCGCGCCTCGATGGGGCTGCGCCACGTCGTCGCCGTACGGCCCCTGTACGGATGCAGCGACCATCTGCTGACCGCCGGGCTGCTCGGCACCGAGGTGACCTGGACCGACCCGGCGGGGATCGCCGACGCGCTGCGGCCCGACACGGGACTGGTCCTGGTCGAGTCACCGGCCAACCCGACCCTCGCCGAGGTCGACCTGCGGGCCGTCGCCCACTCCTGCGGAAACGTTCCGCTGCTGGTCGACAACACCTTCGCCACGCCCGTGCTCCAGCGCCCCGCCGCGTCGGGCGCGCGGCTGGTGCTGCACAGCGCC
This sequence comes from Streptomyces sp. NPDC032126, assembly GCF_055580085.1. Classification (NCBI taxonomy): domain Bacteria; kingdom Bacillati; phylum Actinomycetota; class Actinomycetes; order Kitasatosporales; family Streptomycetaceae; genus Streptomyces; species Streptomyces sp. NPDC032126. The sequence goes on along the minus strand of NZ_JBVIMA010000010.1, from coordinate 204,656 downwards.
ACCAAGTACCTCGGCGGCCACGGGGACGTGCTGGCGGGCGTGGTGGCGTGCGACGAGGAGTTCGCCGGACGGCTGCGGCAGGTCCGGTTCGCCACCGGCGGGGTGCTGCACCCGCTGGCCGGATATCTGCTGCTGCGCGGCCTGTCGACCCTGCCGGTACGGGTGCGCGCCGCGTCGGAGACGGCCGCCGAACTGGTTCGCCGCCTGGCCGCCGACCCCCGGGTGGAACGCGTCCACTATCCGCGCATCGGCGGCGCGATGATCGCCTTCGAGGTGCACGGCGACCCGCACGAGGTGATCGGCTCGGTCCGCCTGATCACCCCGGCGGTCAGCCTGGGCAGCGTCGACACCCTGATCCAGCACCCGGCCTCGATCAGCCACCGCATCGTGGACGCGGAGGACCGCCGGGGCGCGGGGGTGAGCGACCGATTGCTGCGCATGTCGGTGGGCTTGGAGGACGTGGAGGACCTGTGGGCGGACCTGGACGCGGCGCTGGCCGCAACGGGCCCGGGCTGTAGTGATATGCGGCTCCGCCGCGTGAGCGCGGCGGGCCACAGCGCCTCCGCACCCGCCGCACAGTCCTCGGGCGCTACGGTGCCTCGGCCCGCCCCAGCACCGGCTGCCCGGTGACGACCGTCGCGTTCAGCCGAGCGGTGATCACCAAGGTGCCCTCCTCGATCTGATAGTCGAGCGGCAGCCCCAGCCCCCGCATCGCGGCGACCATCCCGGTGTTGGACGACTGCGTCACGGCGTACACGCTCTCGCATCCGGCCTCCCGGGCCATGGCGACCAGCCTGCGCAGCAACTCCGCCCCGATGCCCCGCCGCTGCCACTGGTCCTCGACGAGCAGCGCCACCTCCGTCTCGTCGCCGTCCCACAGCAGATGCCCGAGGCCGACGACCCGGCCGGAGGGGGTCTGGACGGCGAGGGTGCGGCCGAAGCGGGGGCTGAGCAGGTGGTTGAGGTAGCGGTCCGCGTCCCCGACGGGGCCGTGGTAGCGCATGCTCAGCGTGCGCGTCGAGCACCGCTCGTGCATGGCCTTCGCGGCCTCCAGGTCGCCCGGCTCGGCCCGGCGCACGGTGATGTCGTTGCCCTCGGGCAGCGTCAGCACGTCGTGGCCGCGCGGAACACGCGGTCCGAGCCGGGCGTCCAGCTCGACCAGGGCCCGGGCCCGGGCGAACTCGGTGGGGGTGAAGGGCAGATACGCCCGCTCCACGGTGATCACTCCGCCTTCCGGTGCCCGCAGGCGCATCACGGTCTCCTCCAGCACCCCTTCCACGGGTACGCCGTCCGTGCCCCGTCCGCCGGCGGCGCTCGGGGCGGGCAGCGAGCGGATCGTGCAGCGGCCCAGCAACTGCCGCAGCGCCAGGGGGAGTTCGGCGGCGTCGAGGGCGGTACGGGTGGCGAGGCCGAGGACCCGGGTGGGCGCGTCGACCAGGTCGTGGGCGTCGGCGCGCTCGATCCAGGTGCCGGAGCCGCCCGCCGCGGCCACGGCGCGGGTGATGTCGGCGCAGGCCAGGTCGCCGGGGGCGCGCAGCAGGAACTCGTCGACGGTGTCGTCGCCCAGCGGATGCGTCTGCAGGCTGAGGATGTCGACGCGGTGCCCGGCGAGCGCCGTGCACAGGGCGGCGAGGGCGCCCGGTTCGTCCCTGACCGTCGTCCGCATCCGCCACAGGCAACTCGGCCCGGTCACGCTCTCCGGCAGGGCGGAGGGCCCGGTCCGCTCCTCGGTGGAGCGCGGCCGGGCATCGGTATCGCTCGTGGGCGGTGCGTGGCCGTGGCGGCGTGACCACCAGGTGTGGAAGCCGGCGGTGGCGGCCAGGGCGGCGGCCGAGGCCCCCAGCAGGGCGGGCCCGTCGGGGCCGTGCCCGACCAGGTTCGCCACCACGTCGGCGACCGCGACCGCCGTGAAGAGGGCGGCGAGTTCGACCACGTCACGGCGCCAGTGGTGCACGGGACGCCCGTCCTTGGCGCGCCTCACATCAGTCATCTTCCGATTCATGCGTCCACTGTGCAGGAAGGGTGTTGCGTGATCACGAACGATATGTGACTGATGGGTAAATGGATATTTTGTCCACTTTGGAATACATGGGACCGCGTGGCCGGGGTACCGCGCACCGGGGGATGACGCCGGTGCGCGGCAGGCGTCCGAGCCTACGGGACCCGGGACTACTGTCCCACCCGCCCCGGCTGGAGCACCTGGGTGAACAGCACCGTGCCGTCCTGTTCGCGCAGGCGGACCGTCAACTCCGCGCTGTCGCCGTCGATCTCGACCTCGCCGAAGAACTGGTAGCCGCCCGCCGGTGAGACGTTCGCCGTGGTCGGGGCCTTCACGAACACCCGCTCCGGGCCGAAGGTGCCGTCCAGCGCGTTCGCCGGGAAGGCGCCCGCGTTGAGCGGACCGGAGACGAACTCCCAGAACGGCTCGAAGTCGGTGAACGAGGCCCGCGACGGCTGGTAGTGCTGCGCCGAGGTGTGATGCACATCCGCCGTCAGCCACACCGTGCCGGTGATCCGGCGGTGCTTGATGAACCGCAGCAGCTCGGCGATCTGCAGCTCGCGGCCCAGCGCGGCGCCCGGGTCGCCCTGTGCGACGGCCTCGAAGTTCGGCTTGCCGTCGGTGCCGTCCGGGACCACCAGGCCGAGCGGCATGTCCGCGGCGATCACCTTCCACACCGCCCGCGAGCGGAGCAACTCGCGCTGCAGCCAGCACAGTTGCTCGGCGCCGAGGATGCCCTGCGGGTCGGTGGTCTGGTCGTCGGGGGAGTTGGCGTCGCGGTAGGTGCGCATGTCGAGCACGAACACGTCGAGCAGCGGCCCGTGGTGGACGACCCGGTACACCCGGCCGTCGGGGCGGCGCAGGGTGGCGAGGGGGAAGTACTCGGAGAACGCCTGCCGGGCGCGGGCGGCCAGGACGTCCACGTTCTTCTCCGTGTAGCGGGTGTCGGCGAAGATCTCCCCGGGGAACCAGTTGTTGGTCACCTCGTGGTCGTCCCACTGGATGATCGAGGGGACCTGGGCGTTGAACCGCCGGAGGTTCTCGTCGAGCAGGTTGTAGCGGAAGTTGCCGCGGAACTCCGCCAGGGTCTCGGCCACCTTGGACTTCTCCTCGGTGGTGATGTTCCGCCACGTGCTGCCGTCGGGCAGCGCGACGGAGGGCGCCACGGGACCGTCGGCGTAGATGTTGTCACCGCTGCACAGGAAGAAGTCCGGGTCCAGCGCGGCCATCGCGTTGTAGATGGTGTAGCCGCCGAAGTCGGGGTTGATGCCCCAGCCCTGCCCGGCCAGGTCGCCCGACCAGACGAAGCGCACCCCGTCGCGCCGCCGCTCGGAGGCCGTACGGAACGTTCCCGTGACCGGCTCGCCGGTACGGCGCGGGTCGTCCGGGTCGGCGAGCAGCACGCGGTAGTGGATCTGCTCGCCCGCCGGGAGCCCCGACAGCCGGGTCGTCCCGGTGAAGTCGGTGTCGGCGCCGAGCAGCGGGCCGTACCAGCGGTGCGCGTTTCTGAACGACTCCGTCGCCGCGGTCTCCACGACCATCCGGGCCGGGCGGTCGGAACGCGCCCAGACGAGCCCCGAGTGCGCGGTCACATCGCCGGTCTGGACGCCCCAGCGCGCCCCCGGCCGTCCGGACAGGGCGAGGGCGGGCGCCGCGCCGATCGCGGTGGGCAGGGTCAGGGCCGCGGACGCGGCGAGCGAGCCGCGCAGGACGCCGCGGCGCCCCGGGAACGGACGGTCGGACATGAGGGGGCCTCCAGGGACGGTTTCCGGCCGGTGTGCAAGGCCACAACTACTGGCGCCCCGCAGCGCGCACGGAAACCACGGGTGAACAACTCACCCCATACGGCCCAGGACTTGCCCCCGGACGGGCGCCCCGCTCAGCGGCAGCCGTCCAGAATCACCCGCGCCACCAGCGCCGGGTCGTCGTTCATCGGGCAGTGGCCGCAGCCCGGGAGCCGGACGAGCCGGGCGTGCGGCATGATCTGCTTGGCCCGGATGCCCTGCCGGCGCACCAGCAGCATGTCGCGGGTGCCCCAGGCCACGGTGACCGGGATCTCCGGAAGCGGGTCGGTGAACCGGACCGTGGTGCCCGCCCGCAGGGTCGCGTCGAAGCCGGTCGCCCGCGCGAGGGCGAGCGTCTCGGCGACCACGGCCTCGGGGGCGCGGCGGGCGGGGCGGGCGTAGATCGTGCTCGTCAGGGCGGTGCGCCCGGCCGCCGTGCGCGACAGGCTCTCGACCAGCGGGACCGGCAGCCGGCGGGAGATGTGTCGCATCGCGGTGAGCACCCCGAAGGCGTAGCGGCGCTCGGCCTCCGACCAGAATCCGGCGGGGGACAGCGCGGTGACGGATCGTACGAGCTTCGTGCGGCCCAGCTCCAGGGCCAGCAGGCCGCCCAGCGAGTTGCCGGCCGCGTCCGGCCGGTCCAGCTCCAGCGCCTCGCACAGCGCGCCCAGGACGGCGTTGGTCGTGGGCAGGTCGTACGGCAGCCCGTCCGGCAGCGACGGGGACTCGCCGAACCCGGGCAGGTCCACGGCGACGACCTCGCGCTCGGCGGCCAGGATGTCCACCACCGGGTCCCACGCCTGGCGGTGGTGCCCGATGCCGTGCAGCAGGAGCAGGGGCGCACCTCTGCCCACGCGCGCGTACGACACGGTCACCGGCTGCGGGCCGTGGGGGGAGGGGACCTTGAAGGACACGGTGGCGGACATGGGGTGCTCCTGGTCTGGGACGGCCGGGCCGGGTGGACGGACGGGCGGACGGACACTGTGAGACAGCTTGTCAGCTGTAGCTACCCACTGGTAGCCCCCAATCGGGTCTCAACGCGCCCTGCGCAGCTCCAGGTTGAAGTCCGCGTGCCCGAAGTGCCGCATGAGGTTCACCCACAGCGGCAGCCACATCTCCATGCCGCGTGACCCCTCGATGCCCCCCAGATCGAGCACTCGCCCGGCCGGCCAGCCGAACTCCCCGAGCAGCGCCGTCACCTGGGCCTTGGCCTCCGCGTCCTCGCCGCACACGAACAGCTGGTGCTCGCCCGGCACCCGCCCCGGATCCACCATCACCTCACAGTTGACGGTGTTCAGCGTCTTCACCACGCGCGCGTGGGGGAACGCCCGCTGGATCTGCTCGCCCACGCTGTCGGAGTCGACGGGCGACAGCCGTGCCGCCCCCTCCTCGAAGGCCAGCGGATTGGAGACGTCGACGATCACCTTCCCGTCGAGGTTCTCCGCCCCGGCCGCCTCCAGCGCGGCGAGCGCCACCCGGCCGCCCACCGCGTTGACGACCACCTCGGCGGCCGCGGCGACCTCCGCGAACGTACCCGCCGTCGCCCGCTCGCCCGCCTCCCGCGCCCACGCGAGCCCCGCCGGATTGTCCTTCGTCCGCGAGCCCATTCCCACCTCGTGCCCCAGCTCGATCAGCTTCGAGCCGAGCGTGCGCCCGACCACGCCCGTGCCCAGTACCGCGTACCGCATGGCGAACTCCCCATTTCCGGACCACTTGTGACGCAGCCATTCTGTCCTGCCCCACCGACAATCGCCTGGACACCCGCGAGCGCGTCGGATGGGATGGCGACGTGATCACAGACACCGCGACCGACGTCTTCGAAGAACACCGCTCCCTTCTGATGGGGGTCGCCTACCGCATGCTCGGCCGGGTGGCCGACGCGGAGGACGTGGTCCAGGACGCCTGGCTGCGCTGGTCCGGCGCCGACCGCGACGACGTGCGCGAGCCGCGCGCGTACCTCGTCCGCGTCACCACCCGCCTCGCCCTCGACCGCCTCAGCCGCCTGAAGACACGCAACGAGGCGTACGTCGGCCCGTGGCTGCCCGAGCCGTACGTCACCGACTTCGGGGACACCGTGGCCGACACCGCCGAGCGCGCCGTGCTCGCCGACACGGTCTCCCTCGCCGTGCTCGTCGTCCTGGAGTCGCTCTCCCCCCTGGAACGGGCGGTGTTCGTGCTGCGGGAGGCCTTCGGCTACCCCTACGCCGACATCGCCGCCATGCTCGACCGAGCCGAGCCCGCCGTACGCCAGCTGGCCGGCCGGGCCCGCCGGCACGTGGAGGAACGGCGCCCGCGCTACGACGTCGACCCGGCCCAGCGCCGCGAGCTCACCCGGCGGTTCCTGGACGCGGCGGGCAACGGCGACCTGGAGGGGCTGATGTCCCTGCTCGCGCCGGACGCCCGCCTCGTCGGCGACAGCGGCGGCAGGACCAAGGCGCCGCTGCGGATCCTGGAGACCGCGGACCACATCGGCCGCTTCCTCGTCGGCGTGGCCGCCCGCAAGAACATCCCCGATCTGTCCTTCCGCGCCCTGGAGGTCAACGGCGGCCCGGCCGTCCTGCTCCTGTCCGGGGACAGGCCGGACTGCGTCATCGCCGTGGACACCGCGGACGGCCGCATCCAGTCCGTCTACGTCATCCGCAACCCGGACAAGCTGCGCTCGCTCGCCGTCTAGAGGCGTTTCCGCTCCGGCCCGGCCCCCGTTTCACGACGGGGGCTTTGCCGTCGCGTCACGAAAACGCCCGCGTACGAACCCCTCATGAACGCTGTGCTGCGGGACGCGCGAAGCGGCGATCAGGGATCGAGGATTGGTCTTGACCAAGGGTGGGGGCCGCCCTATGGTCGCAAAGAAGTGCAACAACCTTTAATAAACAAGGGCGCGAAAACGCCGATGGGCCACGGCGATTGCGGAGGACAGGGTGGGGACCACGCAACTGGAATCGGTGCCGGAACCGAAGTACTGGCATCTCAAGACCGTGCTCAGTGAAGCACTCGACTCCGAGTTCTCGGTGGGCGAGATCCTGCCGAACGAGCGGGAGCTGGCGGCCCGCTTCGGCGTCGCCCGGGCCACCCTGCGCCAGGCCCTGGAACAGCTCGAACTCGAAGGCCGCCTCCAGCGCCGGCGCGGCGTCGGCACCACCGTCGCGCCCCCGCGCGTGGGCGTCGCCGTCGGCGCCGCCGGACAGGTCTGGCCGGGCGCGGCCGACGACGCCTGGCAGCCCGCCGACTGCACCCTCGCCGTCCCGCCCGCGGCCGTCGCGGACGCCCTGGAGACCGGGCGCGACGAGGCCGTGCACACCGTGCGCCGCTCCCGGATGTCGCACGGCCAGCCGGTCGCCGCCGAACTGCTGTACATCCCGCACTCCTCGGTGCCCGACCTCACCGCCATCGACGCCCCGTCCGGCAGCGCACGCGCGCGCGTACTGCTGCGCGAACTCCAGCGGCTGGAACTGGAGGGGCAGGACCGCTCCGTGGAGCTGGGCTCCGCCCGCGCCGACGACGCCAAGGAACTGGACCGGCTGCCCGGCGCCCCCGTCCTCGTCGTCACCACGCGCTTCTTCGCCGCCGCCCGCACCGCCGCGCTCTCCGTCGCCACCTACCGCGCGGACACCTGCCGGCTGACGTTCGGCGACACGGGAGGCGTGGAGATCCACCACGGCCCGGAGCGCCACGCTTCCTGAACCGGGCCAGCCGCCCGCGGTCTCGCGCCTCGGAACTCCTCCGGGGCGCGAGCCGTTTCCCCTACGACGATCCGGTGCCCGGCGTCAGCGCCGTGCCGTCACCGTGCCCTCCACGGCGAAGAGCTGCTCCTCCACGTGGTCCAGCGCGAGCCGCAACGCGCCCGTGGCCACCGCCGCCTCGCCCAGCAGGGACAGCGCGACCTTCGGCGGGCGCAGACAGTAGCGCGCCAACTCGCGCCGCAGCGGCTCCAGCACGCCGTCCAGGCCGGCCGCCCAGCCGCCGATCACCACCAGCTCCGGGTCGAGGGCCAGCACCAGCGCCGCCACATCGTGCACCAGCCGCTGGATGAACCGCTCCACGGCCGCCCGGGCCCGCTGGTCGCCCTCACGCGCCTTGGCGAACACCTCGGCCACGGCCTGCTCGTCCAGCGGGTGCAGCGGCTCGTCCGTGGTCGACAACAACGTCTCCGGCGTGACCTCGCGGCCCAGCAGATGCAGCGCCCCGATCTCCCCGGCCGCCCCGCCGTAGCCCCGGTGCAGCCGACCGCCGATCAGCGAACCGGCGCCCGGGCTCAGCCCGGCCAGCACGAACACCACGTCGTCGGACTCGGTCGCCGAGCCCTTCCAGTGCTCGGCGACGGCCGCCGCGTTCGCGTCGTTCTCCACCAGCACCGGGCACTTGAAGGAGCGGCTCAGCCGCTCGCCCAGCCGCAGCCCCGTCCACTCGGGCAGCGCGGTGCCGAGCCGTACGGTGCCGTCGGCCTCGACGATCCCCGGCGTGGCCGCTCCCACCGCCCGCAGCGAACTGCGCGGAACGCCCGCCCGGCGCAGCAGTTCGGCCACCGCGCCGCGCAGCCGCTCCAGCCGCTCGTCGGCCGACGCGGTCTCGGCGACGTCCTTGGCCTGTGCGCCCAGCACGCGCCCGTCCAGATCGGCGAGGAGCGCGGCCACCCGATGCGGACCGATCTCCAGGCCCAGCAGATGACCGGCCTCCGCGCGGAACCTGAACCGCCGCGCCGGCCGCCCCTGCCGTCGCGCGGCGCCCTCCTCGGCGGCCGTCTCGACGACGAGCCCGGCCGCGATGAGGTCCTCGACGACGCCCTCGACGGTCGGCCGGGACAGTCCCGTCACCCGGGTGATCTCGGTCAGTGTCGCGCAGTCCGTGGAGCGCAGCGCGTGCAGCACCACCGCGGAGTTGATCCTTCGCAGCAGCGAGGGGTCCCCGCCGGTCAGCCGCCCCAACGTAACGTCCTCCCAGCTCGTGCGCGTGTTGGCCGGATCGTACAAGGCGCGGCGGGCACCGGCGAGCGCGGGCACCGCGCCGCCCCGACCGGCAACCGCTTACCCCGGTGCCACGAAGCCCGACTCGTACGCCGCGATCACGGCCTGCGTCCGGTCCCGGGCGCCCAGCTTCGCCAGCACCCCGCTCACATGCGACTTGACCGTCTCCGTGCCGACGACGAGCCGGGCCGCGATCTCCGCGTTGGACAGGCCCCGGGCCATCAGCCGCAGCACCTCCGCCTCACGGTCCGTCAGCCGGGCCCGCTCCAGCAGGTCCCGGGCCGCGCGGTTGCCGCCCGCGTCGCCGTACTCCGCGGCCAGCCGCCGCACCGACGCCGGGAACAGCAGCGACTCGCCCTCGGCGACCAGCCGCACCGCGTGCACGATCTCGGCCGGCCGCGCCCGCTTCAGCAGAAAGCCGTCCGCCCCGGCGCGCAGCGCGTCGTACACGTACTCGTCGTTCTCGAAGGTGGTGACCACGAGGATCTTCGGCGGGTCGGCCACCGTGCGCAGCACCACGCGCGTGGCCTCGATGCCGTCGAGCAGCGGCATGCGCACGTCCATGGCGACGACGTCGGGCCGCAGCTGCCGGACGAGCGGGATGACCGCCGCCCCGTCGGCCGCCTCGCCGACCACCTCGATGTCGGGCTGCGCCTCCAGCACGGCGCGCAGTCCCGCGCGGACCAGGGGTTCGTCGTCGACGAGGAGTACGGTGACCGGCATCCGGCCAGCGTAGATCAGCGCAGCGGCAGCTCCGCGCGCACCTGCCAGTCGCCCGCGTCGGGGCCGGTGGCGGCCCGCCCGCCGAGCAGCGCCGCCCGCTCGCGGATGCCGCGCAGCCCGCTGCCCCGCCCGGGGCCCGGTATCGCGTCCGTCAGCGGATTGCGCACCTCCAGGTTCAGCAGGTCGGCGGTGACGCCCACGCGTACGCGTACCGGCACGGCCCCCGCGTGCCGCAGCACGTTCGTCAGCGCCTCCTGGAGGATGCGGTAGCCCTCGCGCGACACCGGCCCCGGCACCGTCTCCAGCGCGCCCGTCAGCTCGACGTCCACCGTCGCGCCCGACGCGCGCGCCGACTCCAGCAGCCGGTCGGCGTCGGCCAGCGTGGGCCGGCTGCTCACCGGGCGGTCGTGCTCCCGCAGCACACCGAGGACGCGCTCCAGGTCCTCCAGCGCGGCACGCCCGGTCTCCTCGATGGCCTCCAGGGCGCGGTCGGTGAACCGCGGGTCGCCCGCCGCCCGCGCCGCGCCCGCCTGCACCACGGCCACCGTCAGCGCGTGCCCGATGGAGTCGTGCAGCTCGCGCGCGATGCGGGTGCGCTCCAGCAGCTGGTCGGTGCGCTCCTCCAGGGCGCGCATCCGCTCCGTGGCGGACGGGCCGAGGAGGGCGCGGGCAGCCGCGGTGACCAGTGTGCCGAGGGCCACGACCACGCCGTAGAGCGCGAGGAGGGGCAGGGGCGTGAGCAGAGCCCACGCCCAATGGCCGGGCGCGTTCCGCACGAACGGCACGCCGCCCGGGTGTCCCAGCGCGGCGGCGATGAGGTCGTAGACCGTGACGGGCAGCCACACACAGGCGAACAGCGCCGACGCGCCCAGCAGCATGCGCACTTCGAGCCACACCACGGTGCGCGCCCGGTCGCCCCAGGTGGCCGAGGGCGCGAGCGAGAAGCCCGCGTCCCGCTCGCCGGGGGTGAGCAGCCACTGCGCCTGGACACCCTCGCCCGTGCGCACCGCGGGGATCAGCCCGACCGGGATCAGCACCAGGGCCGGCACCCAGGGCCAGGCCGGGCCGATGTACAGCCAGAGGCTCTCGAACAGCATCGGGACCCACAGGTGCAGCAATCGGGTGTACGTCGCCCCCCGGACCAGAGGGCGCAGAAGTCGCGCCATCGGGTCATCGTGCCAGCCGCCACCGACAACCGGCCTCCCCCGGGCGGGGGAGACGATCTCCACCGGCGGGGGAGGCCCCCACCCCGCGCGCGCGGCGAGGGTAGTGCCCATGACCAGCATCGACGTCCAAGACCTGACCAAGGAGTACGGCACCCGCCGGGCCGTGGACCACCTCACCTTCCGCGTCCTGCCCGGCCGCGTCACCGGCTTCCTCGGGCCCAACGGCGCCGGGAAGTCCACCACGATGCGCCTCGTCCTCGGCCTCGACCGCCCCACCTCGGGCACCGCGACGATCGGCGGCCGCCCCTACGCCTCGCTCCACGAACCCCTGCGCCACGTCGGCGCGTTGCTCGACGCCCACGCCGCCCACGGCTCCCGCACCGGCCGCGACCACCTGCTCGCCCTCGCGGCCGCCAACCGCATCCCGGCCCGCCGGGTCGACGAGGTGCTGGAGCAGACCGGGCTCGCGCCCGCGGCCCGGCGCCGGGCGAAGACGTACTCGCTCGGCATGCGGCAGCGCCTCGGCATCGCCGCCGCGCTGCTCGGCGACCCCGAGGTGGTCCTCCTGGACGAGCCGTCCAACGGGCTCGACCCGGAGGGCATCGTCTGGATCCGCGGACTGCTGCGCGGGCTCGCCGGGGAGGGCCGGACGGTGCTGGTCTCCAGCCATCTGATGAACGAGACCGCGTCCTTCGCCGACCACCTGGTGGTCCTGGGCCGCGGCCGGCTGCTGGCCGACACGCCCCTGCGGGACTTCATCGACGCGCGCGTACGGCCCCGGGTGCGGCTGCGCACCACCGACCCCGCCGCCCTGCGCGCGGCGCTCGCCCGCCACGGTCACGAGGCCGAGGAGCAGACCGGGGGCCACTGGACCGTGGACCACGCGCGCGTGGACGACATCGGCCGGCTCGCCGCCGAGGCCGGCGTCCCGCTCCTCGAACTGACCGCCGAGGAAGGCACGCTGGAGCAGGCCTACCTCGATCTGACCGTCGCCGAAGCCGAGTTCGCCGCCCAGCCCCAGGAGGCCTGACCATGGGATTCGCACCCGCTCTGCACGCCGAGTGGATCAAGATCCGTACGCTGCGGTCGCTGACCGGCGCCCTGGGCGCGGTCGTGCTCGTCACCGCGGCCTTCTCCGCGCTCGCCGGGGCCGATGCCTCCGGCGACGACGCCGACCCGCTGTTCTCCGTGTTCTTCGGCGTCAGCTTCGGCCAGATCGCGGCGATCGCCTTCGGCACCACCGCCGTCTCCGCCGAGTTCCACGGGGGCGCGCTGCGGCTGTCCCTGTCGGCGGTGCCCGACCGGGGACGCTGGTTCGCCGCGAAGGCGACGGCCATCGCGCTGCCCGTCCTCGCCGTCGGCCTGGTCACGGGCCTGCTGACGCTCCTCGTGGGCCGGGCCGTCCTCGGGGACGGGGCCGACGGGATGACATGGTCCGAGGGGCTGCGCGGCGCGGTCGGGTGCGGGATCTATCTGACGCTGATGGCTCTGCTGGCCGCCGGGCTGACCACCGTGCTGCGCAGCGGGACCGCCTCGCTCAGCATCCTCATCCCGTTCCTGCTGATCGTGTCCTTCGTCGTCGGCGACATGTCCGGCACCGTGGCCGACTACCTGCCCGACCGGGCGGGGCAGGCGGTCCTGCACTCGTCCACGGACGCCGGCCCCGGGCCGTGGACGGGCCTCGCGGTGACCGCGCTGTGGACGGCGACGGCCCTCGCGGCGGGGGCGTGGCGGGTGCGGCGCAGGGATGCGTGAGCCGGGGGCGGCGGGCGGGGTGCAGGGATGCGTGAGCGGGGGCGGTGGGCGCGGTACCAGGAGGTCCGCATCCCCCACGGCGACTGACGCCCCGCCAATTGTCAGTGGCGACGGCTTTACTGGATCCATGGACATCGCACGGTGCCTGGAGACCATAGCCCTGCTGTGCGCCCGGGACTTCCCCGAGGCGCACGGCAGGACGGACGTGGGCGAGGCGGGGCCCGGCTATCTCACGGCCGAGCTGGCGACCAGCGACGACTTCTGGGAGGACGACGGGACGGCATGGGAGCAGACGGAGGAGCAGTACGAGGCGGACCGGGACGGTCTGACGGAGCGGCTGACCCAGCGCTGGGGGCCTCCGGCTCGCATCAGTCTCGCCGGTGTCCTGATGCGGTCCGCGGAGGGCGAGGACATACCCGAGCCCTGGGACTCGCTCAGCAACCACGTGCCCGATCTGCACCTGTGGCAGCCGCCCGGGACGGAGCGCTGGGTCGCCCTCGGCGTGTCCCAGTGGGACAAGGAGCTGCCGTTCCAACTGCTCGCGGTCGTCACCGACGTCGACCCGCCCTGAGGCGTCAGCCGTCCGCGGCCACCCGCAGCCGGGCGAACTCCTCCGCCATCGTCGCCGCCGTCCAATGGGCGTTGAGTCCGCTGGGGTTGGGCAGCACCCACACGCGCGTCTCCCCGATCACCCGCTCCTGCGGGCCGACCTGGGCGTTCCGTTCCCCGAAGGCGGCCCGGTAGGCGGTCACCCCGACCACCGCCAGCCAGCGCGGCCGCAGCCGTGTCACCTTCGCCGTGAGCAGCCGGCCGCCCTCCCGGTACTCCTCGGCGCTCAGCTCGTCCGCCCGCGCCGTCGCGCGGGCCACGACATTGGTGATCCCGAGCCCGTACGCGGTCAACTCGCTCTGTTCCGCGGGCTTCATGAGCCTCGGGGTGAACCCGGACAGGTGCAGCACCGGCCAGAACCGGTTGCCGGGGCGGGCGAAGTGATGGCCCGTCGCCGCCGTCATCAGTCCCGGATTGATCCCGCAGAACAACACCCGCAGGCCGTCCGCGACCACGTCCGGGACGAGTCGGTCGCGGGCGGCCTCCAGCTCCGCCGGGGTGAAACGGGCCATCGCGCGGTGCTCCTGCCGCCGAGCCCTAGAGGATCGCCCCGGGCGTGTAGCCCGCGGCCTCCGGACGCTGCTTCACGATCTCCTCGACGCGGCCGACGACCGTGGCCACCTGGTCGGCGGCGGCGCCCGTGAAGGAGAGCTTGTCGGCCATCAGGGCGTCCAGCTGGGCGCGGTCGAGCGGGAGCCGCTCGTCGGCGGCCAGCTTGTCCAGCAGCTCGTTGCGCTCGGCGCCCTGCTCGCGCATCGCCAGCGCGGAGGCGACCGCGTTCTCCTTGATCGCCTCGTGCGCGACCTCACGGCCCACGCCCGCGCGCACCGCGCCCATCAGCACCTTGGTGGTGGCGAGGAACGGCAGGTAGCGGTCCAGCTCGCGCGCGACCACCGCGGGGAAGGCGCCGAACTCGTCGAGGACGGTCAGGAAGGTCTCCAGCAGGCCGTCGAGCGCGAAGAACGCGTCCGGCAGCGCGACGCGGCGCACCACCGAGCAGGACACGTCGCCCTCGTTCCACTGGTCGCCGGCCAGCTCCCCGGTCATCGAGGCGTAGCCGCGCAGGATGACCATCAGGCCGTTGACGCGCTCGCAGGAGCGGGTGTTCATCTTGTGCGGCATCGCCGAGGAGCCGACCTGGCCCGGCTTGAAGCCCTCGGTGACCAGCTCGTGCCCGGCCATCAGCCGGATCGTCTTGGCCATCGAGGACGGCGCCGCCGCCAGCTGCACCAGCGTGGTGACGACCTCGTAGTCCAGCGAGCGCGGGTAGACCTGGCCGACGGAGGTGAACGCCTGCGAGAAGCCCAGGTGCCCGGCGATCCGGTCCTCCAGCTCGGCCAGCTTGGCCGCGTCCCCGCCGAGCAGGTCCAGCATGTCCTGGGCCGTGCCGACCGGGCCCTTGATGCCGCGCAGCGGGTAGCGGCCGAGGAGTTCCTCGACCCGGCCGTACGCCACGAGCAGCTCGTCGGCGGCGGTCGCGAAACGCTTGCCGAGGGTGGTGGCCTGCGCGGCCACGTTGTGGGAGCGGCCGGCCATGACCAGCTCGCCGTACTCGGCGGCCAGCTTGGCCAGGCGGGCCAGTACGGCCACCGTGCGGTCGCGCATCAGCTCCAGGGAGAGGCGGATCTGCAGCTGCTCGACGTTCTCCGTCAGGTCGCGGGAGGTCATGCCCTTGTGGACCTGCTCGTGCCCGGCGAGGTCGTTGAACTCCTCGATGCGGGCCTTCACGTCGTGCCGCGTGACCTTCTCGCGCTCGGCGATGGAGGCCAGGTCGACGGTGTCGAGGACGCGCTCGTAGTCGGCGATCGCCGCGTCCGGCACCTCGATCCCGAGGTCCTTCTGGGCGCGCAGCACGGCGAGCCAGAGCTGACGCTCCAGCTTGACCTTGTGCTCGGGCGACCAGAGCGTGGCGAGCTCGGCGGAGGCGTACCGTCCGGCGAGGACGTTCGGGATGCGGGGCTTGGCGGGCGCAGAAGTCACGTGACCGGATTCTACTGGCGATTCGTGCAGGCCAGCGCCATGACCGGGCTTGGCGGAACGTACGAGACCTGCGTCACGGGGTGACGGGGGCCGGGGGAGGCGCAGCGAGACACGGCCCGGCGTGGCCCAGTACGCCTAAGTCCGGCAACGCGCGGCCCGCTAGGCCCGAGCCCGGCAGCCGCGCGGCCCGGTACGCCCAAGCCTGGCAGCCCGCAGCCCAGTGCGCCCAAGCCCGGCACCCGCGCGACTACGCCGGATCCTCGTAAGGCAGCAGGTCGGGACGCTTCGGTGGGCGGCCGTCGCCCGAGGAGCGGCCCGTCAGGCGGCGGCCTATCCACGGCAGCAGGTGCTGCTTGGTGAAGCGGGCGTCGGCCACGCGGCGGGCCAGCCAGCCGGGCGGCAGGGTGGCCGGGAGCGGCGTGTGCCACTCGGTGTCCTCGGGGTCGTAGCCGAGGCGCTGCCAGACCGCCTCCGCGACCCTGCGGTGCCCCTCGGCGGTCAGGTGCAGCCGGTCGACGTCCCAGAGTCGCGGATCGCCCAGTGAGGGGGCGCCGTAGAGGTCGACGACGAGCGCGCCGTGCCGGGTGGCGAGATCGTCGATGTGGGCGAAGAGCTCCTCCATGCGAGGCCGGAACCGGTCGAGGACCGGACCCTGGCGGCCGGGGCTGCGCATCAGCACCAGCTGCTTGCAGGACGGGGCCAGCCGCTCGACGGCCTCGGTCAGCAGGCCCCGGACACGGCCCATGTCGCACTTGGGGCGCAGGGTGTCGTTCAGCCCGCCGACCAGGGTGATCACGTCGGCGCCCATCGCGGCCGCCACGTCCACCTGCTCCTCGACGATCTGCGCGATGAGCTTGCCGCGCACGGCGAGGTTCGCGTAGCGGAAACCGGGCGTCTGGGCCGCCATCCGGCCCGCCAGGAGATCGGCCCAGCCCCGGTACGAGCCGTCGGGCAGGGCGTCCGACATGCCCTCGGTGAAGGAGTCGCCGACCGCGACCAGGCTGCTGTAAGGGGGGTTCGTCGTCATCGCGTCAGCGATGGTAACCGGTGCCCATACCCATCGGTCGGTCGGCCTCCCCGACCCTGAACCCGACCCCGACCTCACCTCACCCCCCGCGGCCACAGCCGCCCAGCCTCACCGCCCGTCCCGCGGGCCGCGCCCGCTCAGGCCGGCTGTCCGAACAGCTCCCGCAGCACGTCCTCCATCGTCACCAGGCCCGCCAGCCGCCCGTCCGCGCCGAGCACGGCCGCCAGGTGCGTCCGGCTGCCCCGCATCGCGGTCAGCACGTCGTCCAGCGGCGTCGTCTCCCGTACGCGCGCGATGGGCCGCATGTCCCGCAGGCGGAACCCGGCGTCCCGGGGCGAGGCGTCGAGCGCGTCCTTGACATGCAGGTAGCCCACGATGCGGCGCTGTTCGTCGACGACGGGGAAGCGGGAGAACCCGGACTCGGCGGACAGCCGCTCCAGCTCCTCGGGGGTGACGCCCACGCGCGCGTAGACGACGCGTTCCAGCGGGACGACGACGTCCCGGACGGGGCGGCGGCCCAGCTCCAGGGCGTCGTGCAGCCGCTCCCGCGCGCGGTCGTCGATCAGTCCGGCCTCCCCGGCGTCCTTGACGATCTGGGCCAGCTCGGCGTCCGAGAAGGTCGCCGTGACCTCGTTCTTGGTCTCGATCCGCATCAGCTTCAGCAGGGCGTTCGCGAAGGCGTTGATCGCGAAGATCACCGGGCGCAGCGCCCGGGACAGCGTGACCAGGGGCGGCCCGAGCAGCAGCGCGCTGCGCGCGGGCTCCGCGAGGGCGATGTTCTTCGGGACCATCTCGCCGAGCAGCATGTGCAGATACGTGGCCAGCACCAGCGCGATCGCGAAGGACACGACGTGCCCGGCGCTCTCGGGCACGCCCAGCGCGTGGAACACCGGCTCCAGCAGATGCTCGATGGCCGGCTCGGCGACGACACCGAGGACCAGGGTGCACAGGGTGATGCCGAGCTGCGCGGCCGCCATCAGCGCGGACACGTGCTCCAGACCCCACAGCACGCTCTTGGCGCGCCGGTCGCCCTGCTCGGCGTAGGGCTCGATCTGGGAGCGGCGGACGGAGATCAGCGCGAACTCGGCGCCGACGAAGAAGGCGTTGACGACGAGGGTCGCCAGGCCGATCAGCAGCTGGATCGCGGTCACTTCGGGGCCTCCTGGCCGGTTTCGTCGTCGAGCGGGGCGCGCAGCAGCACGCGGGCGGCGCGGTGGCCGGACGCGTCGACCACGTCCAGGCGCCATCCGGCGACCTCCAGGCTGTCCCCGACGGCCGGTATGCGGCCCAGCTCGGTGGCCACGAGGCCCGCGAGCGTCTCGTACGGCCCCTCGGGCGCGCGCAGGCCCACGCGGGCGAGCTGGTCCGTGCGGGCGGCTCCGTCGGCGGAGAACAGGGCGTGACCGTCGTCGTCGGCGCCCGCCGGGGCGAGGTCGGGCGTCTCGTGCGGGTCGTGCTCGTCGCGGACCTCGCCGACGACCTCCTCGACGATGTCCTCCAGCGTCGCCACACCGGCCGTGCCGCCGTACTCGTCGATGACGACGGCCATCGTGCGCTTGCCGCCCAGCCGGTCCAGGAGCCGGTCCACGGTCAGCGACTCGGGCACCAGCAGGGGCTCACGCATGATCTCGGAGACCCGTACGCGCGTGCGGCGGTCGGCGGGGACGGCCAGCGCGTCCTTGATGTGCGCGGTGCCGACGACCGCGTCGAGGCCGCCGCGGTGCACGGGGAAGCGGGACAGGCCCGTCGCCCGGGTGGCGTTCGCCACGTCCTCGCAGGTCGCCTGGGCGTCGAGGGCGATGACCTGGACGCGCGGCGTCATCACGTTCTCCGCGGTCAGGTCGGCCAGGTTCAGCGTGCGTACGAACAGCTCGGCGGTGTCCGGCTCCAGGGCGCCCTCCTTGGCGGAGTGCCGGGCGAGCGCGGCCAGTTCCTGGGGCCCGCGCGCGGAGGCCAGTTCCTCGGCGGGCTCCACGCCGAAGCGGCGCACCACGTGGTTCGCGGTGTTGTTGAGGTGGGCGATGAAGGGGCGGAACGCGGCGCTGAACCAGCGCTGCGGGGTGCCCACCCGCTTGGCCACCGCCAGCGGCGCGGAGATCGCCCAGTTCTTGGGCACCAGCTCGCCGACGACCATCAGGAACACCGTCGACAGGGCGGTGCCCAGCACCAGCGCGAGGGAGCTCGCCGTGGAGGCCGACAGCCCGGCGGACTCCAGCGGGCCGGCGATCAGCTTGGCGATGGACGGCTCGGCGAGCATGCCGACCACCAGGTTGGTGACGGTGATGCCGAGCTGGGCGCCGGAGAGCTGGAAGGTCAGATTGCGGGTGGCCTTCAGCGCTCCGGCCGCGCCGCGCTCGCCGCGCTCCACGGCCCGTTCCAGCTCCGAGCGCTCGACCGTGGTCAGCGAGAACTCGGCGGCCACGAAGGCGCCGCAGGCGAGCGACAGCAGGATCGCCACCAGCAGCAGAAGCACTTCCGTCATCGGGTCACCCCCGTCCCATGATCGGGCAGGGCGGGGAGGATCGCGCGGTGTCGCGGACTGGGAGGCTCGCCCATGGGCGGACGCTCACAACCTTTCATCGGAGGGTCAGGAACGAGTGTCCCCCCAATGGTAAAGGATCGGCAAAGGAGTCAGGATGGGTGAGTGGCGTCGCCAGGTCGCCGCGGGCGGCGTCGGTCGTGTCATCCGGGCATGTCAGGTGAGCGGCTTCGTCCAGCGGCGCCACTGCTCCTGCGGCCCGTATCCGGCGGCGCGCCAGGCGTGGTGCGCCGTCTCGTTGCGGGTGAGCACCATGGCGTCGCCGCGCCGCCCGCCCAGCCGGACGAACCGTTCCTCCGCCGCGGCGAGCAGCGCCGAGGCGATGCCCTGCCGGCGGCGCTCCGGGTGTACGGCCAGCCGGTACAGATGGCACCGCCAGCCGTCGAACCCGGCGATCACCGTGCCGACCAGCTCGCCGTCCAGCTCCGCCAGGATCAGCGCCTCGGCGTCCCGGGCGACCAGCCGCTCCACGCCCTCCCGGTCGTCGCTGATGCTCGTCCCTTCCGCGGCGGTCTTCCAGAAGTCCAGCACGGTGTCGAGGTCGTCGGGCGCGGCCGCCCGTATCCGCAGATCAGACATGCGGTGATCACATCACGGGGTGATGCCGGCGGCCCGGAATTCCATCATCCGGACACTCACCGCCCGCGCAGCTCCGCCATCACCGGCCCGAAGGCCTCCATGTACGGCTCCAGCACGGTCAGATACGAGAAGCCGTACCGCTCGCGCAGCCCGAGCACCCTCGCGACGATCTCCTCGTGCGTGCCGACCAGCATGACGGGCAGCTCCACGACCTGCTCGACGGTGAACTGCGGCACCCGCTCCATCATCGGCCGCAGCGCCGCCTCCGGGTCGTCCGTGACGATCACCCACTGGATGAGCAGATTCAGCTCCGCGTCCGCCTCGCGCTCCGCCGCCCGCTTCCGGTACGCGGCCACGCGCTCGTCCAGCTCCTCGGCGGAGAGGGGCGCGAGCCGCCCGCCGTCCACCGTACGCGCGCCCGTGAACGCGGCGATGTCGGCGTGCTCGGCGGCCAGCCGCAGCATGCGGTCGCCGTTGGCGCCGATCAGCAGGGGGACGCGCGCGTCCCGGTCGTCCCGCAGCCGCTCCAGCTCCTCGACCGTGTGCCGCAGACGGGCCACCCGCTCACCGGGCGACCCCCACGGCAGCCCCGCCGCCTCGTGCTCCGCCCGTACGTACCCGGTGCCGAGGCCGAGTTCGAGGCGACCGCCGGTCAGCGCGTCCGTCGTCGCCACCTCACGGGCCAGCAGCGCCGGGTTCCAGAAACCGGCGTTGAGCACGAAGGTGCCCACCCGGGGCCGCTCGGTGGCCCCGGCCGCAGCGACCAGGGCCGGGAACGGCGCCGGCATCCCCAGGTGATCGGGGACCAGGATCACGTCGTAGCCGAGCTCCTCGGCCCGGCGGCACTTGGCACGCCACTCCTCCCCGGGGGCCGACTCCAACAGGTTGATCCCGAAGCGGAACGGACGCGACATGAACTCTCCCCGGCTGCCGACGACTTGAGCGTGCGTCACGATCCCATCACTCGTGCGCGATCGCCGCCAGCACATTCATGCGTGATGCACGCAACGCCGGGAGCAGCGCGGCGACCACACCGACGACCGCCGAGCCGATCACCACCGCGACCATCGTGCCCCAGGGGATCGCCAGCGCCTTCATGCCCTGCAACGCCAGCACCTGCTGGATGCACACGCCCCACACCAGCCCCAGCGCCAGTCCCAGGACCGCGCCGAACACCGCGATCACCACGGACTCCAGCCGGATCATGCGCCGCAGCTGCCGCCGGGCCAGCCCGATGGCCCGCAACAGGCCGATCTCCCGGGTCCGCTCCACCACCGACAGCGCCAGGGTGTTGACCACGCCGAGCACCGCGATGACGATCGCCAGCCCGAGCAGCGCGTACACCAGGTACAGCAGGACCGCGATCTGGTCGTGCACCAGCTGCTTGTAGTCGGCCTGGTCGCGCACCTGCACCTGCGGATACGGCTTCAACGTCCGCTCCAGGCGGGTGCGCAGCGCGTCGGCGTCGGTGCCGCCGGCCGCGTTGACGTAGAGCACGGAGTCCTGGCCGCCGGGGACGTACTTCTCGACCCCCTTGATGCCGAGGAACAGCCCGCCCTGCATGCCGAAGCCCTCGGCGGAGTCCTGGTCGGTGAGCGCGCCGACCCGCAGCTCGGTGTGCTGCCCGCCGGGGAACTCGACCGGGAGCACGCTGCCGATCCGCACGTCGTGGTCATGGGCGAAGTCCACGTCCATGCCGACGCTGCCGTCCGCGAGGGCGGCGGCCGAGTCGCCCCGCACATACGTGATGTGCGCGATGTCGTCGACCCGGGGGTCGTAGCCCGCGGCGGTCGTCTTGACCCGCTTGCCGTCCGGCAGCCGAACCGCCAGCGGCGCGAACCGCTGCCGTACGACGAGACCGACGCCCTCGGTGCCGCGCACCGCGTCGGTGACCTCCTGCGAGAACGGGGTGAAATTGGCGTTCTGGATCACGAAGTCGGCGCCCAGCGTCGAGTCGATCTGTTCGTCGAAGGACTTCGTCATGGACGCGCTCGCCACCGACATGCCGCCCACCAGCGCCAGCCCCACCATGAGCGCGGCCGCCGTGGCCCCCGTACGGCGGGGATTGCGCAGGGCGTTGCGCTGGCTCATCTTGCCGACCGGTCCGAACAGGGCCGGGAAGGCCCCGCCCAGCACCCGGATCACCGGACGCACCAGCAGCGGGCCGGCGATCACCGTGGCGATCAGCGTGAGCACCACGCCGAGGCCCAGCAGCGAGGCCGCCGAAGCGGTCCGCGACGAGGCCGCGCAGCCCGCGAGCGCGGCGACGCCGAGCGCCCCGACGACGGAGCCGGCCACCGCGCGCACCCTGAGCGGCCGCCCCACACCGGCGATCTCGGCGTCCGCGAGGGCCGCCATCGGGGAGACGCCGGCGGCGCGGCGGGCCGGCAGATAGGCGGCCACGAAGGTGACGCCGACGCCGACGACGTAGGCCGCGACGGGCGTCCCCCAGCCGATGACCATCTCGGTGGTCTTGAGGTTCATGCCGAACGCGCTCATCAGCTTGATCAGGCCGGCCGCGAGCGCGATACCTGTGGCGAGGCCCAGGGTGGAGCCGACGAGGCCGAGCAGCAGCGCCTCGGCGAGCACCGAGCGGCGCACCTGGCGGCGATCGGCGCCCAGGGCGCGCAGCAGGCCGAGTTCCCGGGTGCGCTGGGCGATCAGCATCGAGAAGGTGTTGACGATGAGGAACATCCCGACCAGGACGGCGATCCCGGCGAAGCCCAGCATCACGTACTTGATGACGTCGAGGAATCCGCCGAGTTCCTCGGCCGCCGACTTGGCCTGCTCGTCGGCCGTCTTCACGTCGTAGGCGTTCGTGCCGAGCGCGGCCGTGACGCGCTGCTTCAGCACGGCGTCCGACACGCCCGGCGCGGCGTCCACGGAGATGCCGGTGGCGCGGTCCGCCGAGCCCAGCAGCTCGGTCGCGGCGACCTCGGGGTCGAGGAAGACCAGGGCGGCGCCCGGGTTGGTGGTGGTGAAGGTGGCGATGCCGACGATCTCGACCTTGAAGGAGCCCGGCTGGGCCATCACGGTGAGCGTGTCGCCGATCCGCACGTGCTTCTTGTCGGCGGTGTCCGCGTCCAGCAGGGCCTCACCGGCGCCGTGCGGGGCGTGGCCGCTGGTCAGCTTCACGGGGCTGCGGTCGGTGACGTACCAGTCCAGCGCGATCGTGGGGGCGCCGGTGGTCGGGCCGACGGACTTGTTGTCGGCGTCGACGACGGTGATGTTCTGCACGGCCACGTCGGCGTGCGCCGAGGCGACGCCCTCGACGCCGCGCACCGGGCCGACGAGCGAGGCGGGCACCGTCTGGACCGCGCCGGTCGGCACCGAGGAGTTCAGGTCGTCCTTCGGCTCCACCGTCACATCGGCGGAGGTGGACGCGAAGAGCCGGTCGAACGTCCGGGACACCGTGTCGGAGAAGATCAGGCTGCCCGCGACGAACGCCACCGACAGCACGACGGCCAGGGCGGACAGCAGCAGGCGCCCCTTGTGCGCGAGAAAGCTTCTCAGCGTCGCCTTCAGCACGGACTCAGCCCTCCCGCGCCGCGTCGGCGTCGCCCTGCGCCGGTTCAGCCGATGGCTGCGGCGGTTCGTCTGTGGTCCGCTCCGGTCCGTCCCCGTTCCGTGTCGGCTCGACCGCCGCGTCGAACTGGCTGCGGATCACGTCGAACCGTTTCATCCGTTCGAGCACCGCCTCCGCCGTCGGATGCTCCATCCGGTCCACGATCCGCCCGTCCGCGAGGAAGAGCACCAGGTCGGCGTGGGCGGCGGCGCCCGGGTCGTGGGTGACCATCACGACCGTCTGCGCGAGATCGTCCACCGCCTTCCGCAGGAAGCCGAGGACCTCCAGACCGGCCCGAGAGTCCAGGTTGCCGGTCGGCTCGTCCGCGAAGATCAGCTCGGGCCGGGACAGCAGCGCCCGCGCGCACGCGACGCGCTGCTGCTGGCCGCCGGAGAGCTGGGTGGGCCGGTGCTTGAGACGGTCGCGCAGCCCGAGCGCGTCGATGACCTCCGCCAGCCACTTCTCGTCCGGCTTCTGGCCCGCGATATCCATGGGCAGGGTGATGTTCTCGACCGCGTTGAGCGTCGGGATCAGATTGAACGACTGGAACATGAAGCCGATCCGGTCCCGCCGCAGCCGCGTCAGCTGGCGCTCCTTCAGGCCCGTGATCTCCGTGTCGCCGAGCCACACCTGACCCGCCGAGACGGTGTCCAGGCCGGCCAGGCAGTGCATCAGGGTGGACTTGCCCGAGCCGGAGGGGCCCATGACGGCGGTGAAGCGCCCGCGCGCGATGTCCACGTCCACCGAGTCCAGGGCGAGGACGGCGGTCTCGCCCGTCCCGTACGCCTTGGTCAGGCCGCGGGCGCGGGCCGCGGTGCCGTCGGCCGGGGCCGGGCCGGGGGCGTGCCCCGCAGCAGGTGTGGACAAGACTGCCTCCTCGCGCGCGTGGACCGATGGATCGCTCGGTTTCCGGTCGAGCCTAATGTGACCCGGCGCACACCCGGTATCTCTTTTCGCCCGCGTCCGGCCTTGCCGGTGCTAGCACCGCGGCGCTAGCGTCGAAGCATGGCCAAGACCCAGCTGAACGTTCGCGTCGACGAGGGCACCGCCCGCGCGGCCCGCGAACGGGCCCTCGCGCGCGGCATGAGCGTCAACCGCTACATCGAGGAGCTGGTCAGACAGGACACGGGAGAAGCCGGCCACACCTTCGTCGAGGCCGCCGCCGACTTCATGAAGCAGTACGAGGCCGTCTTCGCCGAGGAATTCGGCGCGGACCGCGAAGGCTCGCGCGAAGGTCGCCGCTGAGACCTTGGAGAACCTGAAGATCGACCTCGCCTGGCTGCTCCTGCTCGCCGAGCAGAGGATGCCGGGAGACCCCCGGGTCACCGACTGGGGCGCACTGGTCGCCGCCGTCGCCCGGCACCAGGCGGAGGTGCTCGACCTCCCCGTCTACGACACCCCGCAGGCCCGGGCCGCCTCCCTGCTGCAACTCCTCATCCACGTCCCGGCGTTGGAGCGCTCCAACGCGCTGTTCGCCTCCGCGGTCGCCTACGCCTACCTGGTCGCCAGCGGCCTGAAGGTCGTCACCTCTCCCGAGCGGGTACGGGATCTGGCGCGGCTGGTGAAGGACGGGGAGGCGTCGGTGGACGACATCGCGCGGGAACTGCGCCAGTGGAGCCTGTGAGGCACCGCGGCAGGGGACCCTACGTGCCCTCCCTGTCCTTCGCCGCCGCCTCGGTCGTCTCCTCCGCCTCGGCCTCCACCGCCCCCGGCGCACGCTCAGCGGCAGGTTCCGCGGGGCGTCGTGCCATGCCGAGCACGCAGTACGAGCTGGGCGTCCGCGGCCCCTTCTCCGGCACCAGCAGCCGCCGGTACGGGCCGAGTTCGAAACCCGCGCGGACGATCTCGGCCAAGGGATCGCGGTCCACGTGACAGCCGCCGAACAGCCGTGGCCAGACCGTGCGGTCCAGGGTCCGCTGGGTCAGTCGCATGGCGCTGCCGCCGCCCCGCCCGTGTTCGAGGAACCGCAGTTCGGCGCCCGGCCGCAGGACCCGCCGGATCTCCCGCAGCGCCCGCTGGGCGTCCCGCACACTGCACAGCACCAGTGACACCACGGCGGCGTCGAACGCCTCGCTCTTGACCGGCAGCGCCTCGGCCGCGCCCGGCGCCACATCCACCGGCACATCGGCGTGGCTCGCGGCGGTCAGGGCCAACTCCCGCAGGGTGCGCTCCGGTTCGATCGCCACGACCTCGGAGACGGCGCGCGGATAGTGCGCGAAGTTCAGCCCGTTGCCCGCGCCGATCTCGATGACGCGCCCCGACAGCCCGGCGAGCAGCTCGTCGCGCAGCGGGCCGACGGCGCGCTCGGCCGTCACGCTGAAACGCGCGTAGAAACGGGCGAAGAGGGGGTGATGGACGGCGTCCTTGGTGGCGGCCGGCGAGGACATGGCGGACCTCCTGTCCGTGATGTGCCTTACCGGGATTGTCCCCCGTGGGCGCCGTCCGCACCCCCGCGCGTCGGGCCGTCAGGACACGAAGTCGCGGACCTGCTGGTAGGCGCCGTGGTCGTTGTTCATGTTGTCGTGCGAGATGCAGCCGACCCCGACGTTGGTGGCGCCGCTGAGGACCGCCGTGGTGTCCGGGTTGAGCGCCTCGTCGCAGTTGGACCAGTAGCTGGCGTACGACACGGCGCCCGGCGTCTCGTCACCGGAGTTCAGCGAGGTCAGGAACGAGCTGCCGGTGTACATCTCCGCGCAGGAGGTGTACAGCCACGCGCACCAGCCGGCGACCGTCGTGCCGTGGTTGACGCCGGCCGTCGAGACGAAGTCGTCGACGTACGCCGTTCCGCCGAGGTTCTTCAGGTAGTAACGCGAGCTGAGCGCACCCATGGAGTGAGTGACGATGTCGACCTTGGACGCGCCGGTGCGCGCGAGGACCTTCTTGATCTCGGTGGCCAGCTGCTGGGCGGTGGTCGCGTTCGACTGCGACCAGCTGTACGTCCAGGCGTCCAGCTCGGACGCGCTGTAGCCGTCCGCCTTGAAGTCCGCGATCCAGTCGTCCCAGCTGCTGGAGTCGCTGCTGATGCCGTGCACGAACACGATCGGGTTGTGGGTGGCGGCGTGCGCCGCGGGGGCGGAGAGCGAGAGGGACAGAAGGAGTGATGCCAGTACGGCGGAGAGTGCCGTGGCGATACGACGCCGGTGGCGCTGCATGGGGCCTCCTGGAACGGGTGGGGTCGCCAGGAGTGTCCGGCGCGGGCTCCGCGCGCCGCATCGGTGAAATCGCCGGGGTCTTTACGGTTCAAGTAACCCGCCAGTAACGTGAAAAGCGTGGTGACTCCGGTGAACCCCCCACCTCTGGAACGAACTTCGCCACCGCCGCGGCCCGTCTGTGAACTCCCCGAGGGCGTCCGCGTACGGACGCTGCGTCTCGTATACGGCGATCAGCGGGCCGCCGACGAACTGGCGGCGCGGCTCACCTCCCGTCAGGCGGCCGGCCTGGACCCGCTGCCGACCGAACCCTGCGAGGTGGCCCCGAGGTTGCTGGGCGCCCGGCGCCGCGAGGTGCGGGCGCTGCCGGACGACACACGGCTGCTGCTCCTGCTCGCGGCGGCCGACCAATACCCCGTGGCCACCCACGCCTTCCTGCGCGCGGTCGCCGCCGCCGGGCTCGACACGCGGCCCCTCGAAGCGGCGGAGACGGCCGGCGTCGCCTGCGCCACCGCCGGCGGCGTCGCCTTCCGCGATGCCTGGACCCGTGTCGCCGTCTACGACACGGCCGCCCCCGCCGACCGCCGCGACGCGCACCGCCTGCTGGCCCGCGTCCTGCACGGCCCCGCCGAGGCACCGGGCCGCGCCTGGCACCGGGCGGCGGGCGCGCTGGGCCCGAGCTCCCGGCTCGCGGCCGAGCTGACGACCGCCGCGGACCAGGCCCGCGCGGCGGGCGACCGGTCACTGGCCCGCGCCCTCACGGAACGCGCGGCGGCGCTGTCACCGGAGCCGGACCGGCGGACCCACCTCCTGGCCCTGGCCGCCTCCGACGCCTGGCACGCGGGCGACGGCGACCGCGCCCGACACCTGGCGGCCCGCACGGACACGGATGCCTTGTCCGGGATCCTCGCCCTGCGCACGGGCAACGCCACCGACGCCTTCGACGCGCTCCTGGCGTGCGCGTTGCGGGAGGGATGCGACACGGGTGCCGGCGGGGGCGGCGCGGGAGGTGTCGGTGAGCCCGGCGCTGGCTCTGGGGGCGGGTCGGGTCTTGTCGGCCAGGCCGGCGTCGGCCCTTGGGGCGGGGCGGGACGTGTCGGTGAGCCTGCCGCCGGCCCAGCGGCCGGGGCTGGACGTGTCGGTGAGCCCGGCGCCGGCTTTGGGGGCGGGGCGGGACATGCCGGCCCAGCGGGCGGGGCCGGACGTGTCCGTGAGCCCGCCGCCGGCCCAGTGGGCGGGGCTGGACGTGTCGGTGAGGCCGTCGCCAGCCCACTTCTCGCCCGCGCCACCGAGGCCGCCATCTACACCGGCCACTTACGCCGCTGCCGGGAAGCCGTCGCCGCCGCGCGGTGGCTCGGGGTGGCGCCGCCCGGTTCGCTCGGCGGGATCGCGGCCGCTGTCGACGGGCGGTACGAGGACGCGAGGGTGCTGCTGGAGGCCGCCGCCGAACGCTGCGGGCCGGGGGAGGATCCCGCTCTCCTCCTGCACGCCGGGATCGCGGCGCTGCTGCTCGGCGACCACACCCGCGCCGCCACGGCCACCGTCCGCGCCGCCGCCGCTTTCCGGGCGCGCGGCGAGCCGGCCGGTGTCGTGCAGGCCATGGAGTTCCGCGCGTACGCCGACTTCGGGACCGGCCGCCCGCGCGCCGCCGAGACCGCCGCCCTGGACGCCCTGCACCAGGCGCACGCCACCGGACAGGACAACGGGGCGTGTCATCTCCAGGCCGCCCTCGCCCTGTTCGCCGCGCTCACCGGCGACGCCGAGCTGTGCCGTGAACGCGCCGCGACCGCCCGCTCGTACTCCCTCGCCCACGGCCTGGGCCTGGCCGCCGCCCTCGCCCAGTGGGCCCTCGCCGTGCTGGACCTCGACGCCGGACGGCACGACGCCGCGGCGGCCCGGCTGCGCGCCCTCGCCGGCTTCGGACCCGGCCACGGCCACCGCGCCATCCGCCACCTGGCGACCCCGCACTACGTCGAGGCGGCCGCCCGCGGCGACGACACCCGCATCGCGCGCGCCGCCCACGCCGACTACGACCGCTGGGCCCGCGCCGTGCGCAACCCCGACGACCTCGCGCTCAGCGCCCGCTGCCGCGCCCTGCTCACCCCCGGCGCCGACGCCGTCGAGCACTACCGGACGGCCCTCGGCCTGCACGAGCACGGCACCCGCGACTTCGAACGCGCCCGCACGGAGCTGCTGTTCGGCGGCGCGCTGCGCCGGCTGCGGCACCGGGGCGAGGCCCGCGAGCGGCTGCACAGCGCGTGGGAGGCGTTCGGGTCCTTCGGCGCGCCGCACCTCGCGGACCGGGCCCGCGCCGAGCTGCGGGCGCTGGGGGCACCGGCCCGCGACGCGGAGCGACCCGCGGCCGGTCTGACCGCTCAGCAGATGCGCGTGGCCCGGATGGCGGCCGACGGGGCGACCAACCGCGAGATCGCCGTCCGGCTCGCGCTCAGTCCGCGCACGATCGATCACCATCTGCGGGGCGTCTTCACGCGCCTGGGCATCCGCTCACGCATCGAACTGGTAAGACTGCTGGGCGAGTTGGAGGACGCGTGAGGCTCGGGCCCCGACGGTGGATGTCATCCGCCGAGGCGCCGGGGCCGTCCGCGCGGTTCCTCGCGCCCGTTGGATGTCATCCGCGCGAGGCGCTGGGGCCGTCTGCGCGGTTCCTCGCGCCCGTTGGATGTCATCCGCGCGAGGCGCCGGGGCCGTCTGCGCGGTTCCTCGCGCCCGTTGGACGTCATCCGCCGGGGCCTCGGGGCCGCTCGCCCGGCCCCCCGCCCCCTTTCAGGGCGCGGCCAGCGCCCGGAACTCGTCCGCCCGCCACGTGCCCTCCAAGCGCGGTGCCAGCCAACCCGGTGCCGCCGCGCGGAAGTCGGTGGGTGGCAGCGAGCCCGCGCCCTGCGGGAGCGCCCCCAGCAGCGGGGCGCCCGCGACCTCGGGCAGATCGGTGACGTTGCACCGCATCGCCAGATCCGGGGAGTCCGGCCAGCTGCCGATCACCACGCCCAGCAACTCCAGCCCCCGCGAACGCAGTTCACGCGCCGTCAGTTCCGTGGTGTTCAGCGTGCCCAGGCCCGCCGACGCCACCACCAGCACCGGCGCCCGCAGCGACTGCGCCGCGTCGGCCAGCGTGCCGCCCGTCTCGTCGAACCGTACGAGCAGCCCGCCCGCGCCCTCCACGAGGACCAGGTCGTGCTCCCCGGCCAGCTTCTGCGCCGCCTCCGCCACGTCGGCGGGGCGTACACAGGCCCGCCCGGCCCGCCGCGCGGCCGTACCGGGCGCCAACGGGTCGGGGTATCGGGCGAGTTCGGCCGTCGTCACCGGCCCCGCCAGCCGCGCGACCTCGTCGGCGTCGCCGCGCTCGTCCGGCCGCACGCCCGTCTGCGCGGCCTTGAGCACGGCCACCGACCGGCCCGCGGCGAGCGCCGCCGCGGCGACGGCGGCCGTCGTGACCGTCTTGCCGACCTCCGTACCGGTTCCCGTGATCACCAGGATCGGCATGCTCAGGCACCTCCCGTCGTGGACTCGCCCGCCGCCGCGCACACCGCGCGCGCGATCCGCGCCACGTCCGCGTCACCCGTGACGTACGGCGGCATCGTGTACACCAGATCGCGGAACGGCCGCAGCCACACGCCCTCCCGCACCGCCGCCCGCGTCGCCGCCGCCATGTCGACGGCGTGGTCGAGCTGGACGACCCCGATGGCGCCGAGGACCCGGACGTCCCGTACGCCGGGGATCTCCCGGGCCGGCGCCAGGCCCTCCAGGAGCCCCGCCTCGATCCGCTTCACCTCGGAGCGCCAGTCCTGCCCGAGCAGCAGTTCGATCGACGCGCAGGCCACGGCCGCCGCCAGCGGATTGCCCATGAACGTCGGCCCGTGGGCCAGCACCGGCACCTCGCCCCGCGAGATGCCGTCGGCCACCCGCGACGAGCACAGCGTCGCCGCCATCGTCAGATAGCCGCCGGTCAGCGCCTTGCCGACACACATCACGTCCGGTGCCACCGCCGCGTGGTCCGCCGCGAACAGCGCGCCGGTGCGGCCGAACCCGGTCGCGATCTCGTCGAACACCAGTAGCACGTCGTGCGCGTCGCACGCCTCGCGCAGCACCCGCAGATAGGCGGGGGAGTGGAACCGCATCCCGCCCGCGCCCTGCACCACGGGTTCGACGATGACCGCGGCCAGCTCACCGGCGTGGCGTTCGATGTGGGTCCGCAGATGATCGGCGTACACCTCGTCGTACTCCGTGCGCGGCGCGTCCGCGAACACCTGGCGCGGCAGGATGCCGGTCCACAGTTCGTGCATGCCGCCGTCGGGGTCGCACACGGCCATCGGCTGCCAGGTGTCGCCGTGGTAGCCGCCCCGCCAGGTCAGCAGCCGCCGCTTCTCCGGACGGCCGAGCGAGCGCCAGTACTGCAGGCACATCTTCACGGCGACCTCGACCGACACCGAACCGGAGTCGGCGAGGAAGACATGCTCCAGACCCTCGGGCGACAAGTCGACAAGGAGCTTCGCGAGCCGTACGGCGGGCTCGTGGGTGAGCCCGCCGAACATGACATGGCTCATCCGGCCCAGCTGCTCGCGCGCGGCCTCGTTGAGCACCGGGTGGTTGTAGCCGTGGATCGCCGACCACCAGGACGACATGCCGTCGACCAGCTCGCCCGAGCCGTCCGCCAGCCGCAGCCGGACCCCGCTCGCCGCCTCCACGACGAGCGGTTCGGCCCGGCCGGGCATCGGACCGTAGGGATGCCACACATGCCGCCGGTCGAGGTCCAGCAGCTCGGGCACGCTCAGGTCAGGCATTGGGCGCGAGGTCCGTTCCGGCACCCCGCCGGCGTACGGCGACCAGGTCCGGGCGTGCCTCGTTCGCCGGCGCCGCGGCCGCCGTACCGCAGATGCCGCCGCCCGCGTGCGACCCGCAGCCCGCGTCCTCGTGGGAGCCGCACCCGGCGCTCTCGTGCGAGCCGCAGCCGGCGCTCTCGTGCGAGCCGCAGCCAGCGCCCGCCCGGTGCTCCGGCAGCGTCACCTGGTCGGTGCCCTCCACCTCGAACCCGGCGTCCGCGATCATCTCCAGGTCCGCCTTGCCCGCCTGGCCCTCACTGGTGAGGTAGTCACCCAGGAAGATCGAGTTGGCCAGGTGCAGCGCGAGGGGCTGCATCGTGCGCAGATGGACCTCGCGGCCGCCCGCGATGCGCACCTCCGCGTCCGGGCAGACGAAGCGGACCATCGCCAGGATGCGCAGACAGCGCTGCGGGGTGAGGTTCCACTCCTTGGCCAGCGGGGTGCCCTCGAACGGGATGAGGAAGTTGACCGGCACCGAGTCCGGGTCCAGCTCGCGCAGCGAGAAGACCACGTCGACCAGGTCCTCGTCCGTCTCGCCCATGCCCGCGATCAGACCCGAGCACGCCGACAGACCCGCCGCGTGCGCCTTCTGCACGGTGTCGACACGGTCGGCGTAGGTGTGCGTGGTCGTGATGTCCCCGTACGTCCCCTCGGACGTGTTGAGGTTGTGGTTGTACGCGTCGGCGCCCGCCTCGCGCAGCCGCTCGGCCTGGCCGTCGGAGAGCAGACCGAGACAGGCGCACACCTCGACGCCCTCGTTCTGGTCCTTGATGGCCTTGATGGTCTCCGAGACCCGGTCCACGTCCCGGTCCGTCGGACCGCGCCCGCTCGCCACCAGGCACACCCGCTTGGCGCCGCCCGCGAGCCCGGCCGCCGCGGCCTGGGAGGCCTCGTCGGGCTTGAGCCAGGTGTACTTCAGGATGTCGGCCTTGGAGCCGAGCCGCTGGGAGCAGTAGGAGCAGTCCTCCGGGCACAGGCCCGACTTCAGGTTGACGAGATAGTTCAGTTTCACCCGCCGCCCGAACCAGTGGCGGCGCACCTTTCCGGCCGCGGCCACCACGTCGAGCAGGTCGTCGTCGGACGTGGCCAGTACGGCCAGCGCCTCCTGGCGGGTCGGCAGCTCGCGCCGAAGCCCCTTGTCCACCAGCGTGTTCAGCAGGTCCATGGAAGCCGATCCTGCCTTGCGGACCCGCCTCGGGCCAAGGTAGGGATCGCACAACACACCCGCTTTGACGTGTGGGTATTGCCACACCCTGGGTGACCGACCGGCCCGCTAGGGTCTGTCCGCTACCTACAAAGCACCGGAGGACCCATGGCGTTCGGCTGGATCGACGAGCAGGCTGAGGCGCGCCGCCGCGCCGGACTGGTCCGCACCCTGCGCCCCCGTCCCGCCGACTCGCCGCTGCTGGACCTGGCGAGCAACGACTACCTGGGCCTCGCCCACCACCCCGAGGTCGTGGCGGGCGCCGCGGCGGCGGCCCGCACCTGGGGCGGTGGGGCGACCGGGTCCCGCCTCGTCACCGGCACGACCGAGCTGCACACCGAGCTGGAGCGCGAGCTGGCCGATTTCTGCGGTACCGAGGCGGCGCTCGTCTTCTCCTCCGGCTACGCGGCCAACCTCGCCGCGGTCACCGCGCTGGCCCCGCACGGCTCCCTGATCGTCTCGGACGCCGGCAACCACGCCTCGCTCATCGACGGCTGCCGACTGGCCCGCGCCACCACCCAGGTCGTGGCGCACGCCGACCCGGACGCGGTCCGCAAGGCGCTCGGCACGCACGACGGGCCCGCCGTCGCGGTGTCCGACACGGTGTTCTCGGTCGACGGCGACGCGGCCCCGCTCGTCGGGCTCGCGGCGGCCTGCCGGGAGTACGGCGCCGGCCTCGTCGTGGACGACGCCCATGGGCTCGGCGTCCTCGGCGCCCGGGGCCGGGGCGCGCCGTACGCGGCGGGGCTCGCGGGCGCCGACGACGTGGTCGTCACCGTCACGCTGTCCAAGTCGCTGGGCAGCCAGGGCGGGGCCGTCCTCGGCCCGGCCCGGGTGATCGACCACCTCGTCAACGCCGCACGAACGTTCATCTTCGACACCGGCCTCGCCCCCGCGGCGGCGGGCGCGGCCCTGGCCGCCCTCCGACTGCTGCGCCGCGAGCCGGAGCGGGCGGCGCGGGCGCGCGCGGTGGCCGGCGAACTGCACGACCGGCTGACGGCCGAGGGTCTGACGGCGGTCCGTCCGGACGCCGCGGTCGTCTCGGTGCGCGCGCCCTCCCCGGAGGAGGCCGTGCAGTGGGCGGCCGACTGCCGTACCGCGGGGCTGGCCGTGGGCTGCTTCCGACCTCCTTCCGTACCCGACGGCGTCTCGCGGCTGCGGCTGACCGCCCGAGCGGACCTCACCGAGGCCCAACTGGATCGCGCTGTACGTGTGATCGGGGCGACACGACCATGAGTCGGCGTGACACGGCCGTGCTCACCGCGGGCCGTGCGCTCAGGCCAACGCGGCCGTGAAGCCCGCCCAGCTCTCGGGGGAGAAGAGCAGCGCGGGTCCGGCCGGGTTCTTCGAGTCGCGAACGGCGAGCAGTCCGGCCCAGGGACCGGAGTCCGGGCGGGCCGTCTCGACACAGTTGTTGGCTCCCGTGCTGTAGCTGCTGCGCAGCCAGCGCATCTCGGGCAGCCAGGATGTGGAGGGTACGTTGCGAGGTACGTCACGAGGCAGTGCGGTCATGGTGCCTCCTTACGCGCCGTCACCTATTGCGGCGATGTAATCCAGCGAATCCTCGGGCGAAAGGGCGTGCATCTGAAGGGCGTTGAAGGCCTCGGTGTAGGCCTGGAGGTCTTCTTTCCGTTCGAGATAGAGGCTACTCGTCAAGTGGTCGAGAACAACCACATCCAGATCAGAAGTGCTCGAAAATGAGAAGATAACGAAAGGCCCGGTCACGCCGATGTGTGCCCCCGCGGCGAACGGAAGGACCTGGAGCCTCACTTGGGGAAGCCGGGCGGCCTCCGTCAGCCGGTGCAGCTGGCGGGCCATCACCTCCGGTCCGCCCACCTCCCGCCGCAGCACCGCCTCGTCCAGCACCGCGCTCAACTCCAGCGGCCGCTCCGACCGCAGCACGTCCTGCCGGGCCAGCCGCACCTCGACCAGGGTGTCGAGGCGGTCCTCGTCCAGTCCCTCCACGGCGGCCCTGGTCACCGCCCGGGCGTACTCCGGCGTCTGGAGCAGCCCCGGGATGACGGTCGTCTCCAGGGTCCGCATCCCGCTCGCCTGCGACTCCAGGCTGATGAAGTCCCGGTAGGTCGGCGGCAGCACCCCGCGGTAGGCGTGCCACCAGTGGTCACGCCCGAGGCCGTCGTCGGAGCCGGACAACACCAGCATCAGCTCCCGCAGTTGCGGGTCGACCACCCCGTAGGCGTCGAGGAGTAACCGCACATCTGCCGGTTTCGCACCGCTCGTGCCCGTCTCGATCCGGCTCACCTTCGACTGGTGCCACCCCACGAGCCGGGCCGCCTCGCCACTGGTGAGTCCGGCGCGGGCACGCAGCGCGCGCAGTTCGGCGCCCAGTTTCCGGCGGCGGACCACGGGACCGTGTTGCATGGCCCCCTCCTTACTCCTTCCGAGCCGCCCAAAAACGCTCTGTCGTAGCAGAGTTCACCGCTTCGAGCGACAGATATATGCATATCTTGGTGGATCGCCACCCGTGACCGGCGCTGAAATGGCACGCTGGCGAAGTAGCACCAGTCCGGGACCGTACTCGAACCATCCGCACCGTGTCGGACCCCGGTCCCATGGGAAAGGGACGACGTCGCCATGGCAGACCACCTGGAAGCATCCGTCACTCTGCCGAGCGATCCCGCCTCGGTCTCCGCGGCCCGCACATTCACCCTCGGCACCCTGGGGGAGTGGGGTCTGCCGGCGGACGCCGAGCTGGCCGACACCGTCCGTCTGATCGTCTCCGAACTGGCCACCAACGCCGTACAGCACACCTTCGGCCAGTCACCCACCTTCACGGTGGACCTCGTCCTCGACCGGGACGAGAACCTGCGGATCGGCGTCACCGACAGTCACCCGCGCTTCCCCAAACGACTGCCGGCCGCCGTCCAGCAGGACAACGGCCGTGGCATGGTGATCATTCGCTGGCTGACCGCCGAGTGCGGCGGCAGAGTGCGGGTGCGGCCGACCCGGGAGGGCGGCAAGACGGTCTTCATCGAGGTCCCGTGGACGGCACCGGCCGTTCCGGCCGAGCCGGTGGCGACGGCGGGCCAGCAGGAGCCGTAGCGGCCGTACGCGGCCCGCGGGAGCTGTTTCAGGGGCCCGGGAGCCCCGGAGCGGCCGACGGCGTGTCAGGGGCGCCACCGGCCGCTCCGGGAGCGTCAGCTGACCCGGCCGTACCAGACGCTCTTCGTCCAGATCTTCTGGAGCTTCACGACGTCCCCCGTCTTCGGCGAGTGCCAGATCTTGTTGTTCCCGGCGTAGATGCCCACGTGGTAGACGCTCGAACCGGAGTGGAAGAACACCAGGTCACCGGCCTTGCGGTTCTTCGAGGAAATGTGCTTCGTCTTGTTGTACTGCTGGGCCGCGGTGCGGGGCAGCGTCTTGCCCGCCTTCTTGTACGAGTAGAGCGTGAGCCCGGAGCAGTCGAACCGGTGCGGACCGGCGGCGCCGTACTTGTACGGCGAGCCCTTCTTCGAGGCCGCGACCTGGAGTGCCTTCGTCGCCGGCGTGGCGGCCGCGGCGTCGGTGGCGACACCCGGAACCACGATCGAGCCGCCCACCGCGGCGATGGCGAACGCCGAGGCCGTGCCGGCCCGGGCCATGAGCGACGGGACACGATTGAGCGCAGTCATGCGCAACCCTTCGTCAGCCGCCTGTGAAGGATGACCTGTCGGATTCGGGCTGGCGAAGTTGCCCGGCCGCTGACGCGGCTTCACCCCAAGGGCTGCTCGACCCGGCGTCTCCTCGCGGAGCCGACCGTGCCGGCGACCCGTCGTGCTTGGGTCCTCCACTCCTGCCGAACCATCCTGTCGACCGGTCATCCGGGCGGCGGCAGGACTCGGCGTCCGCCCGGACCGCCCCGCCGCTTGTGGCGGGGGCTTGTCGTCAGACAGGGATCTTGACTCACGGATGTCCGAAAATCCCAATGGAATCGGCGATTTGTGGGGTTACTCACCACTCACCCGTTCGGGTGGACACCCTGATCGTCGGTCAGGTGTCAAGACACCCAAGCACCCTCGGACCAGGGAAGAAATGCCCCGATCTGCCCTGATACTACGCGCGTTGCGCAACTGCTGGGGGCCGAAAAAACGAGCGGAGAGTACTCCGAACGGGGGTAACCCGTTCGGTCCGTTTGAGTCCCGCTCCGGACGCTCGCGCCGCGCCCGCCGACGGCCCGGAACCGGGCGCGCGGCGGATCAACTGTCGGTGACAGGCGGAACGGTGACACGCGCCGTGCGGCGCTCCCCGTCCAGGACACGCAGCGCGCGCGCCAGCGTGGGGGCGTGCAGCTCGCTCTCGCCGCGCTGATGCATGAGCGTCAGGGCGTCACGCAGCGCCGTTGCCTTGGCGACCAGCGCCTGCGCGGCGCGCAGTCCTCGATATGTGTCCCCGTGGTGCGCCGGGTTGATCCGGCCGAGCAGATCGACCACCTCCAGGTAACGGTCGATCAACTCGGCCTCGGCGCGGGTCAGCGCGGGCAGCGGCGGCAGGTCCGGCAGCATCGGCCGTCTCACCTCCCGCCGGACGCGGGGCGTGCGCCCTTGCGGCTGGGGATGATCCCGTCGGCCAGTCCGTACTCCACGGCCTCCTGGGCGGTGAGGATCTTGTCCCGCTCGATGTCGGCACTCACCTGCTCCCGGTCGCGCCCGGTGTGCCGTACGAGCATCTCCTCCATCCGGTCCCGAACCCTCGTCAACTCCTCGGCCTGGATGGCGAGATCGCTGGCCTGCCCCTCCACCGGCCCGGACAGCTCCGGCTGGTGGATCACCACGCGCGCGCCGGGCAGCATCCAGCGCCTGCCCGGGGTGCCCGCCGCCAGCAGTACGGCCGCGGACGAGCCGGCCTGGCCCAGGCAGATCGTCTCCACGTCACAACCGACGTATTGCATCGTGTCGTAGATCGCCGACATGGCGCTGAACGAGCCGCCCGGCGAATTGATGTACAGCGAGATGGCCCGGTCCGGGTCCTGGTACTCGAGGTGCATGAACTGCGCCATCACGTCGTTCGCCGAGATGTCGTCGACCGGCGTACCGAGGAAGACGATCCGCTCCTCCAGCAGCTTCGCGTAGGGATCCATGGTCTTGTGGCCGAAGCTCGTGCGCTCGGTGAACTCGGGCAGGACATGGCGGGCGGACGGTCGGATCATGATGCCCTCCTTCTCCGTCTGTAAAAAATGTACAGGACGTACATGACGTAATGTGGGGAGCATGGCCTACGAGATTCCGGTGACGCAAGCCAGGGCTGAGCTCGCCGACCTGATCAACCGGGTGGTCTACGGCGGTGAGCGGGTCGTCGTGACCCGCCACGGCAAGCCCCTCGTCGCCCTTGTCTCCGCCGCTGACCTGGAACGACTCGACGAGCTCGACGCCCCGGCCGAGGAGCGGGCGATCCCCTCCCTGACCGCCGTGCGCGAGGTCGCGTCCGCCCCCCGCGAACAGCAGCGCTTCGGCATCACGGCACACCACCACGGCCCGAGCCCCTCGTAGGAAACGCGAAGACCGTGCTCGCCCGTCCGCTACGGCGGGGGAGCACGGTCCGTTGAGGGGGTGGCGTCGGTCAGCCCACGGGAGCCGGCGCCGGTTTCCGGGTGCGGGCCCTCATGCTCTGACCGAGGAGGACGGCCCCCAGGCCCAGCGCGGCCCACCAGGTCAGCGTCAGGGCGGCGTCCGTCGCGCCCGCGCCGTCGAAGAACGCCACCGAACGCAGCAGCGTCGCCCCCGCCCCCGGCGGCAGCCACTGGCCGATCGCGCCGGCCGGCTCGGGCAGCATGTACGGCGCCGAGGACGCCCCCGAGAACGGGTTGCCGATGAGCATCATCAAGGAGGCGGCGACGGCGATGCCGGCCCGGCCGACCAGCGCGGCGGTCCCGGCGACGGCGGCCGCCACGGCCAGGGTCGACAGGCCGAGCACCCCCGCCTCGGCCCACCAGTTGCCGCTCAGCACGCCGAGCCAGGAATCGGCGATCGTGGCGGCGGCCAGGCCGACCAGGGCGGACGCGCCGGTCACCGCCAGCGCGGCCCGGCCGCCGCGCAGCCCGAGCAGTGTCGTCACCGAGCCCGCCGCGAGCCCCGCCATGACCAGCGGCAGCACGCTCGCGGTCAGGGCCGCGCCCCGCGGGTCGGCGGCCGGGGCGGCCACCACGTCCTCCGTCGTCAACCGCGCCCCGTTCGCGGCCGCCTGGGCGCCCACCGCCTGCTGGAGCGACTGCGCGACGAGCGGACTCGCGGCGGAGGCGGTCAGCAGCTTCGGGCCCGCGGGGGTGACGACCACCGCGCCGTACACCGTCCGGTCCTCGATCGCGGCGCGGGCGGCGGCCTCGTCGGCGTAGCGGTGGATCTCGAAGGCGCCCTTGTGTCCCTGGCGCAGGCTCTGCTCCAGCGGCGCCGTGGCGGCGGCCGGACCGGCCACGCCCAGCGGGAGGTCATGGGGCGCGGTGCGGGCGGCGGGCCAGGCGAAGGCCCACAGGGCCAGCAGCGCCATGAGCGGGGCGACGAGGGTGGCCGCCAGCAGGCGGCGGCGGGGGGAGTGCGGGGATGGGGTGCCCGTGGGGCGGGTGCTGCCGGAGGCCGGGGAGGGGTCGGTGGCATGTGTCGCGTTCATGGCCTCCGTGACCTCCGTGGCGGTGGAGGTGGTGGATGACATGGGGAGCCCCCTAAAAAGAATGATCGTTCGTTTTATGACTGCCTCCACGGTGCGCGCCATCGACCGCGCTTGTCAAGAAGGAACGTTCGTTTTATGTTGGGGGCATGGCCCGCGTATCCCAGGCACACCTCGACGCCCGCCGTCGGCAGATCCTCGACGCCGCCGCGCTCTGCTTCGCCCGCAACGGCTTCCACGCCACCTCCATGCAGGACGTGCTGAAGGAGGCCGACCTCTCGGCGGGCGCCGTCTACCGCTACTTCCGGGGCAAGGACGAGCTGATCGGCGCCATCGTCGGCGAGGTTCTCGCGGTGCTGCGCGAGACGTACGAGGGCGCCGCGGTCGAGACACCGCCGCCGTTGCCCGACGTGCTGATCTCCCGTGCGATGCACGCGATGCGGGAGGCCAGGCCCGGCGTCCTGGAGGACGGCTCCTGGGTCTTCCCCCGGCTGCTGATCCAGGTGTGGACCGAGGTCGTACGCAACGACGAGCTGGCGGCCCAGGTGAGCGCGGGGTACGAGGCGGTGCGGTCGGCCTGGGCCCGGGTGGTGGAGAGCTACAAGTCCGCCGGGCTCATCGCCGAGGACGCGGACGCCGACGCCATGGCCAGGGTGATGATCGCGCTGGCCCAGGGATTCGTGGCCCAGCGGGCCGTGATGGGCTCGCTGCCGGACGGATGGCTGGAGAACGGTCTGCGGGCGCTGATGAGCATGCGGGACCCGCGCTCCGGCGCCTGAGGGATCACCGCTCGGTTAACGCGCTTGAAACTCGCCCCAACTAGCCTCCGATCACGCCACCAGGGACTTTTGCCGGGTGGCCCCGGCAGGCGGGCCCCGCACGGCCCGGAGCGAGGAGTGAGGTGGGACGTGCAACTGACCCCGCACGAGCAGGAGAGGCTGCTGATCCACGTGGCGGCCGACGTGGCCGAGAAGCGCCGGGCCCGCGGGCTCAGGCTGAACCACCCCGAGGCGGTCGCCCTCATCACGTCGCACATCCTCGAAGGCGCGCGGGACGGCCGTACGGTCGCCGAGCTCATGTCCTCCGGGCGCAAGCTGCTCACCAGGGACGACGTCATGGACGGCGTGCCCGAGATGATCCACGACGTCCAGGTCGAGGCCACTTTCCCGGACGGCACCAAGCTCGTCACCGTCCACGACCCGATCGTCTGAGGGGGCCCGGCATGATTCCCGGCGAGATCCTGTTCGCGGATGGCCCGATCGTCTACAACGAGGGCCGCGACGTCACCCGGCTGACCGTCCTCAACGCCGCCGACCGGCCCGTCCAGGTCGGCTCCCACTACCACTTCGCCGAGGCCAACCCGGGCCTGGAGTTCGACCGTGCCGCCGCGCGCGGCAAGCGGCTGAACGTCGCCGCCGGCACCGCCGTGCGTTTCGAGCCGGGCATCCTCGTCGACGTCGAACTCGTCCCGCTCGCCGGGCGCCGTGTGGTGCCCGGGCTGCGCGGGGAGACCGGAGGTGCCCTCGATGCCTGAGATCTCGCGTGCCGCGTACGCCGACCTGTTCGGCCCGACCACCGGCGACCGCATCCGGCTCGCCGACACCGATCTGCTGATCGAGATCGAGGAGGACCGTTCCGGCGGGCCCGCGCTCGCCGGTGACGAGGCGGTGTTCGGCGGCGGCAAGGTCATCCGGGAGTCCATGGGCCAGGCGCGGGCCACGCGTGCGGACGGCACCCCGGACACCGTCATCACCGGCGCCGTCATCGTCGACCACTGGGGCGTGATCAAGGCCGACGTCGGCATACGCGACGGGCGGATCACCGGGATCGGCAAGGCGGGCAACCCCGACACCATGGACGGGGTCCACCCCGACCTGGTCATCGGCCCGGAGACCGAGGTCATCGCGGGCAACGGACGGATCCTGACCGCCGGGGCGATCGACGCGCACGTCCACTTCATCTGCCCGCAGATCGCCGACGAGGCGCTGTCGTCGGGCGTGACCACGCTGGTCGGCGGCGGCACCGGGCCGGCCGAGGGCTCCAAGGCGACGACCGTGACGCCCGGCCCCTGGCACCTGGCCCGGATGCTGGAGGCGATGGAGGCGTACCCGCTCAACATCGGCTTCCTCGGCAAGGGCAACACCGTCTCCCACGAGGCGATGCTCTCGCAGATCCGGGGCGGCGCACTGGGCCTGAAGCTGCACGAGGACTGGGGCTCGACGCCGGCCGTCATCGACGCCTCCCTCACCGTCGCCGACCGGACCGGCATCCAGGTCGCCATCCACACGGACACCCTCAACGAGGCCGGGTTCGTGGGGGACACGCTCGCCGCGATCGCCGGCCGGGGCATCCACGCGTACCACACCGAGGGCGCGGGCGGCGGGCACGCGCCCGACATCATGACCGTGGTCTCCGAGCCCCACGTGCTGCCCAGTTCGACGAATCCGACGCGGCCGTTCACGGTGAACACCGCCGAGGAACACCTCGACATGCTGATGGTGTGCCACCACCTGAACCCGGCGGTGCCGGAGGACCTCGCCTTCGCCGAGTCCAGGATCCGGCCCTCGACCATCGGGGCGGAGGACGTCCTGCACGACCTCGGCGCGATCTCGATCATCTCCTCCGACGCGCAGGCCATGGGCCGCGTCGGCGAGGTGATCCTGCGGACCTGGCAGACCGCGCATGTGATGAAGCGACGGCGGGGCGCGCTGCCCGGCGACGGCCGGGCGGACAACCACCGGGTACGGCGGTACGTCGCGAAGTACACGATCAACCCGGCGCTCGCGCAGGGCCTGGCCCGGGAGATCGGCTCGGTCGAGAGCGGCAAGCTCGCCGACCTCGTGCTGTGGGAACCGGCGTTCTTCGGCGTCAAGCCGCACCTCGTCATCAAGGGCGGCCAGATCGCCTGGGCGCAGATGGGCGACGCCAACGCCTCCATCCCGACGCCGCAGCCGATCCTGCCGCGGCCGATGTACGGGGCGATCGGGCGGGCGCCCGCCGCGAACTCGTTCAACTTCGTGGCACCGCTGGCCATCGAGGACGGGCTGCCGGAGCGGCTGGGACTGGGCAAGCGGTTCGTGGCGATCGAGTCGACGCGGGCGGTCACCAAGGCCGACATGCGCGAGAACGACGCCCGGCCGGACGTGCGCGTCGACCCGGACAGCTTCGCCGTGCACATCGACGGTGAGCTGGTCGAGGCGACGCCCGCGGCCGAACTGCCCATGGCCCAGCGCTACTTCCTCTTCTGATGTCCAGGGCGGCACTGCTCGTCCTGGCCGACGGCCGCTTCCCCGCCGGTGGGCACGCGCACTCCGGCGGGGCGGAGGAGGCGGTCAAGGCCGGGCGGATCACCGGGGCGGCGAGTCTGGAGGCGTTCTGCCGGGGGAGGCTGCACACGGCGGGGCTGGTCGCGGCCTCGCTGGCCGCGGCGGCGGCGCTGGGGGCCGACCCCGCGCAGCTGGACGCCGCGGCGGACGCCCGCACGCCCTCGCCCGCGCTGCGGCTCGCGGCACGCAAGCTGGGGCGGCAGTTGATGCGGGCGGCCCGGGCCGCCTGGCCGTCCGCCGAACTGGACGCCGTGGCAGGGGAGTTCCCCAAGGGAGCCCATCAGCCGGTGGTCCTGGGGGTCGCCGCCCGGGCGGCCGGACTGGGGCCGGCCGACGCGGCTCACTGCGCGGCGTACGAGAGCGTCAGCGGTCCGGCGACCGCGGTCGTACGGCTGCTGAGCCTCGACCCCTTCGACGCCACGGCGGTGCTGGCCAGGCTGGCGCCGGAGGTGGACCGGGTGGTGGATCGGGCGACCGACGCCGCACACGGAGTCGTGGAGCAGGGCGTCGATGCCCTGCCCGCGGCTTCCGCTCCGCTGCTGGAGATCGGCGCGGAAGCGCATGCCGCCTGGCCGGTACGCCTCTTCGCGTCGTAGCCCGCCGACCCCGGCGGCCGGGCCTCCAGCCCCAGCCCTCAGGAAGCACCTCACCAGGAGCCGTAGATGCACCTCGACCACACCCACGACGGACCCTTGGCCGTGAGCGCCGACGCCCACCGTCCCGACGGCTGCCGCCGGGCCCTGCGGATCGGGCTCGGGGGGCCCGTCGGGTCCGGCAAGACCGCGACCGTCGCCGCGCTCTGCCGGGCCCTGCGCGACGAGCTGTCCCTCGCCGTCGTCACCAATGACATCTACACCCGCGAGGACGCCGCGTTCCTGCTGCGGGAAGCGGTGTTGCCGCCCGAGCGGATCAGCGCCGTCGAGACGGGGGCCTGCCCGCACACCGCCATCCGGGACGACATCTCCGCCAACCTCGAAGCCGTCGAGGACCTGGAGGACGAGGTCGGCCCGCTCGATCTCATCCTCGTCGAGTCCGGCGGCGACAACCTCACCGCCACCTTCTCCAAGGGGCTCGTCGACGCGCAGATCTTCGTGATCGACGTGGCCGGCGGCGACGACATCCCGCGCAAGGGCGGGCCGGGTGTCACCACCGCCGATCTGCTCGTCGTCAACAAGACCGACCTGGCGCCGTACGTCGGCTCCGACCTGGGCCGGATGGCTGTCGACGCCAAGGCCCAGCGCGCCGAACTGCCCGTCGTCTTCCAGTCGTTGCGCTCCGAGACGGGCGTGGCCGAGGTCGCCGCCTGGGTGCGCGGGCAGCTCGCCGCGTGGACCGCGTGAGCGGCGCCGCGACCGCCTCCGGGGTCCGTGCCACCGCTCGGCTGCGCGCCCGCAGCGACGGGCGGGGCGGCACCTGCCTGCCCGTCCTCGACAGCGACGGTCCCCTCGCCCTGCGCCGCACCCGCGGCGCGTCCGGCGAGGCCCATGTCATGCTCGTCGGGGCCATGAGCGGCCCCCTCGGCGGGGACCGCTTCGCCGTCGAGGCCGACGTGGAGGAGGGGGCCCGGGTGCGGCTGTCCTCCGCCGCCGCGACCATCGCCCTGCCCGGACAACTCAAGGGCCACGCACGCTACGACGTCCGCGTCCGGGTCGGCGAGCGGGGCCGACTGCACTGGCTCCCCGAGCCGTTGATCTCCGCCCGGGGCAGCGACCTGTACGTCACCACCCGCGCCGACCTCGACCCCACCGCCACCCTCGTGCTGCGCGAGGAACAGGTGCTGGGGCGCGTCCGCGAGGAACCCGGGCGGCTCACCAGCCGTCTGGTCCTGCGGGTCGGCGGACGGCTCGTCCTCGACCAGGAGCTGGCCTGCGGGCCGGGCGCCCCGGGCGGATGGGACGGCCCCGCCGTGCTCGCCGGACAGCGGGCCGTCGGCCAAGTGCTGGTCGCCCGGCCGGAGTTCACGACCCGACCGGTCGAACCGCGCGTCCTGGGCCCGGCGGCCGCCCTCATGCCACTGGCCGGGCCCGCCGCCCTGATCACCGCCGTGGCCGGGGACGCGCTGGCGCTGCGCCGGGTGCTCGACGCCGCTCTCGCCGAGGTCGACCAGCACATCCGGTGAGCGGTACACCTCTCTCCGCTTATCGGATTGGCAAAGAAGGCACGCCAGATCTGTTCTCAGGTGCCCCACAGCAGACAGGATCCCCCGTAACTGTCTGTTGACCACTAGGTAGGGGGAGAGCCTCACTTGAGGAAGATACGACCGAACAGACGTACCGCGGCGTTCGGTTCGGCCGGCGCACTCGTCGCCGCCACCCTGATGGCCACCACCATGGCCGCGCCCACGGCCACCGCCAGCACCGGCGGTGCGAGCCAGGACCGTGAGCAGCGCGGCGCCGCGATCGCCGCGGAGCGCGCCGCGAAGGCCGGGATCGCCTGGGCGGACTGCCCGGCCGACTGGGGCCTGGAGAAGCCCATCCAGTG
This sequence comes from Streptomyces sp. NPDC032126, assembly GCF_055580085.1. NCBI lineage: Bacteria > Bacillati > Actinomycetota > Actinomycetes > Kitasatosporales > Streptomycetaceae > Streptomyces > Streptomyces sp. NPDC032126. The sequence goes on along the minus strand of NZ_JBVIMA010000010.1, from coordinate 160,374 downwards.
CGGCTGGGTGACCGTGCCGCTCGACTACGCCCACCCCGACGGCAAGCAGATCAAGCTCGCCGTCGACCACATCGGCAACACGGGGACCAAGGAGGAGCGCCAGGGCGCGCTCGTCTACAACCCGGGCGGCCCCGGCGGCTCCGGCATGCGCTTCCCGCGCCGCGTCACGACCAAGGCGCCGGTGTGGGCCAACACGGCCAAGGCCTACGACTTCGTGGGCTTCGACCCGCGCGGTGTCGGCCACTCCGCGCCCATCTCCTGCATCGACCCGCAGGAGTTCGTCAAGGCGCCCAAGGCCGACCCGGTCCCGGACAAGGAGACCGACAAGCTGGCCCAGATCAAGCTCGCGCGTGAGTACGCCGACGGCTGCTACGAGCGCAGCGGCGAGATGCTGCCGTACATGACCACGCCGAACACTGTGCGCGACCTGGACGTCATCCGCGCCGCCCTCGGCGAGAAGAAGCTCAACTACCTGGGCGTCTCGTACGGCACGTACATCGGCGCCGTGTACGGCACCCTCTTCCCGGGCCACCTGCGCCGCATGATCGTGGACAGCGTGGTCAACCCCTCCCGCGAGAAGATCTGGTACGAGGCCAACCTCGACCAGGACGTCGCGTTCGAGGGCCGCTGGAAGGACTGGCAGGACTGGGTCGCCGCCAACGACGCCACGTTCCACCTCGGCACCACCCGGGACGCGGTCCAGGCGCAGTGGCTCAAGCTGCGCGCCACCGCCAAGAAGAGCCCCATCGGCGGGGTCGTCGGCCCGGCCGAGCTGATCTCCTTCTTCCAGAGCGCCCCGTACTACGACTCCTCGTGGATCCCGGTCGCCACCGTCTTCAGCAAGTACGTCGCCGGTGACACCCAGGCCCTGATCGACGCGGCCGCTCCGGACCTGTCCGACACCAAGGGCAACATCACCTCGGAGAACAGCAACGCCGTCTACACGGCCGTCGAGTGCACCGACGCCAAGTGGCCGACGAGCTGGAGCAAGTGGAACCGCGACAACACGCGGCTCAACAAGGACTACCCGTTCATGACCTGGGCGAACGCCTGGCTGAACCTGCCGTGCGCGTTCTGGCCGGTCAAGCAGCAGTCCCCGGTGAACGTCAAGTCCCACAAGGACCTGCCGCCGGTGCTGATCGTGCAGTCCGAGCGGGACGCCGCCACCCCCTACGACGGCGCCGTCGAGCTGCACCAGCGCTTCAAGGGCTCGCGCCTGATCACGGAGAAGGACGCCGGTTCGCACGGCGTCACGAGCCTGGTCAACCCCTGCATCAACACCCGGGTGGACACCTACCTCCTCACCGGCAAGCTGGACTCCGCGGACGTGACCTGCACGCCGCACGCCACGCCGAAGCCGTAGCCGGCACGACGTGACAGCAGGGGCGGCCGGTATTCACCGGCCGCCCCTGTGGCGTTGCTGACGCATCCTCAACTGAGCGGCATGCGCGGGAACTTGCGTTCCTTGGCGGCCGCGGCGGCCTCCTCGGCCTTCACCACGGCCGCGTACCGGTCGACGTACTCCTGCTCGGACAGCGTCAGGATGGCGTACATGATCTCGTCGGTGATCGCGCGCAGCACCGCCTTCTCGTGCTCCATGCCGGCGTAGCGGGAGAAGTCGAGGGGCTCGCCGAAGCGGATGACGACGGGGCTGAAGCGGGGGACGACCTTGCCGGGCGGCTGCGCCTCGAAGGTGCCGATCATCGCGCAGGGCACCACCGGCACCCCGGCTCTGAGCGCCATCACCGCCACGCCCACCTTGCCCTTGTACAGCCGGCCGTCGTGCGAGCGCGTGCCCTCCGGGTAGATGCCGAGCAGCTCACCCCGGCTCAGCACCTTGAGCCCCTCCCGGATGGCCGCCTGGCCCGCCTCCTTGCCGGAGCGGTCGACCGGGATCTGCCCGGCGCTGCGGAAGAAGGCCGCGGTGAGCCGCCCCTTGATCCCGGGGCCGGTGAAGTACTCGGCCTTGGCGAGGAAGGTGATGCGCCGTTTGAGCACCGCGGGCATCAGGAAGTGGTCGGAGAACGACAGATGGTTGCCCGCGACGATGGCGGCACCCGAGTCCGGCACATGCTCCAGGCCTTCGATGCGGGGCCGGAACAGCAGCCGCAGCAGCGGCCCCAACAGCACGTATTTCAGCACGTAATAGAACAAGGGGATCGCGCTCCCTTCGCCAAAGCGGCGGGGCCGCCACGTTCTAGCAGGTCAACCGGTATGTCGTGAGGTGACAGTGTAGGCGCGCCCGTCAGTGGCCGGAACGGGCCCAACGGCCCGCGCCCGTACGGACTTTCACAGCCGCACGATCACCAGGGCCGCGTCGTCCGTGGCGCCGCCCGGCGGCAGCAGCTCCAGCAGGACGGCGTCCGCCAGGGTCTCCGGGTCCGATGTGCGGTGCCGGGTCAGGGAGTCGGCGAGCCGGGACAGGCCGGTGCCGATGTCCTCGCGGCGCCGCTCCACCAGCCCGTCCGTGTACAGGGCGAGCGTGGCGCCGCTCTCGTAGGTGGTGCTCGCCTCGGGTCTGGGCACGGGGTCGGGGCGCGCGTCCAATGGCGGGTCAGTGGCCAGGTCGAGGAACTCCACGCGGCCGTCGGCGTGGACCAGGGCCGGCGGGAGATGGCCGGCGCTGCTGTAGGTGATGGTGTGCTCGTCGAAGTCGATGAAGGTCGTGACCGCCGTCGCCGACTCGGCGCCATCCACGACATGGGCGTACCGGCCGAGCACGTTCAGGGCCTGTGCCGGGCCCGCGGCGACCCGTGAGGCGGCGCTGAGCGCGCTGCGCAGCTGGCCCATCACCCCGGCGGCCGCCAGGCCGTGGCCGACCACGTCGCCCACCGAGACGCCGATGCGATTGCCGCCGACCAGGTCGACGATGTCGTACCAGTCGCCGCACACGTTCAGCGCGCCCACCGCCGGCCGGTAACGCACCGCCGCCCGGCGGTACTTGACCTGCCGGCCCGCCGGCAGCATCGCCTCCTGCAGGGCGAGCGCGACCTCGCGTTCACGGGCGTGCGCCTGGCGCAGCCGCTCGTTGAGGTCCTGCAGTTCCCGGGCGCGGGTGTACAGCTCGGCCTCCAGCACCTGCGTATGGGTCCCGACGTTGCCGCCGGCGCGGTTGCGGCGGGCCCGGATCAGCTCGGTGACCTCCTCCACACGGTGCACCAGCAGCACCACCGTGCCGTCCGGTCCGAGCACCGGCGCGTTGACGGGGCTCCAGTAGCGCTCGCGCCAGTGGCCGGGCTGCTCGGGGTCCTCGACGTCGTAGCGTTGCAGGGCCATGGTGTCGCGCTCGCCCGTGGCCACGACGCGCAGCATCGACGCCTGGACGTCGCGCATGCCGGTCGCGGCCGGGTCGTTGGGGTTGTCGGGGAAGACGTCGAAGATGTAGCGGCCCACCAGCTGGTCGCGGGTGCGTCCGGTCAGGCGCTGGAAGTCCTCGTTGGCGTCGGCGTAGACCAGGTCGGGGGTCAGCAGGGCCACCATGCCGGGCAGGGCCTGGAAGACGGCTGCGTAGTCGATCGCCGTGTCCTTCATGACTCACGCCCTATCTGTCCGGATTGCGCTATTTTAGGCTCCGCCTCCGGATCGTTCAGCGCCTGCTCCGCCCAGATGATCTTTCCCTCGGCCGCGAAGCGGGTGCCCCAGCGCTGGGTGAACTGGGAGACCAGCAGCAGTCCGCGTCCGCCCTCGTCCGTGGTGCGCGGGTGACGCAGATGGGGTGCGGTGGCGCCGCCGTCGTAGACCTCGCAGACCAGCGCGCGGCCCCGGATCAGCCGGACCCGGATGGGGCCGCCGGCGTGCCGGATGGCGTTGGTGACCAGCTCGCTCACGACGAGTTCCGTCGTGAAGGCCAGCTCGTCCAGTCCCCAGTCCGCCAGCCGACGGGTCGCGGCGCGGCGCGCGTCGGCCACCGCCGCCGGATCGGCCGGCACCTCCCACTCCGCGACCCGCCCGGCCCCCAGTCGTCGCGTGCGGGCCATCAGCAGCGCCACGTCGTCGTGCGGACGATCGGGCGCCAGCGCGTCCACGACCGCACGGCAGCGCACGTCGAGGGCGTCCGCAGCGTGCGCCAGGGCCTGCCGCAGCCGGTCCCGCCCCGCGTCCGGCGCCCACCGCCCGCCCCGCGCCAGCAGCCCGTCCGTGTGCAGCGCGAGCGTGCTGCCCTCCGGCAGGACCAGCTCGGCGGACTCGAAGGGCGGGCCGCCGGTGCCCAGGGGCGGGCCCTGCGGCAGGTCGACGAAGGACACCGCGCCGTCGGGCAGCACCACGGCCGGCGCGGGATGTCCCGCCGCCGCCATCGCGCACCGCCCGTCCACGGGGTCGTAGACGACGTACACACACCCCGAGCCCACGGACTGACTGCCCTCGCCCGGCTCCGAGTCCGGCTCCTCGGCGGCAGAACCGTGGATCCCCTCAACACCCTCCGGGGCGTCCTCGCGGGCCGAGCGGGCCACCAGGTCGTCGAGATGGGCGAGGACCTCGTGCGGCGGAAGGTCCAGCGCCGCCAGCGTGCGTACGGCGGTGCGCAGCCGCCCCATCGCCGCCGCGGCCGCGATGCCGTGCCCGGGCACCTCGCCCACCACGAGCGCCACCCGCGCCCCCGACAGCGGGATCAGGTCGTACCAGTCGCCGCCCAGCCCGGTCAGCTCGTCGGCCGGGCGGTAGCAGGCGGCCACCGCGACCGCGTCCTGCTCCGGCAGCCGGCGGGGGAGCAGACTGCGCTGGAGCACCAGGGCCGCCTCCCGCTCACGGGTGTAGCGGCGGGCGTTGTCCAGGCACACCGCGGCCCGCGAGACGAGATCCTCGGCCAGGGCCAGGTCCTCCGCGTCGAAGGGCTCCCGGCCGTGCCGCCGGAGGAACGTGGTCAGGCCCAGCGTCACGCCCCGGGCGCGCAGCGGCACGAGCAGCACGCTGTGCGGCCCCAGCTCCCTGAAGGTGGCCGCCCGGTCGCCGGCGATCCCGGTCGACCACTCCTGCGCCGGCGGATCCAGCCGCTCCGCACGCCAGGCGCGCCCGGCGGAGAGCGCGCGCAGCGGCGGCGAGCCGGGTACATACAGGGTCCGCTCCCCCACCTGGACGACGGCCTCGGGCATGCCCGCGGTCACCGACCGCTGGCCCGCCCGGCGCAGCGGCACGGCGTCCGCGCCCCCTTCCGGCACCCGAGCGGGCTCCGCGCCGCGCAGCACCGATTCCAGCAGGTCCACCGCGACGAAGTCGGCGAAGTCCGGCACGGCCACGTCGGCCAGCTCCTGCGCGGTGCGCACACAGTCCAGGCTGCGCCCGATGCACCGCCCGGCCCGGTCGAGCAGGGCGAGGCGCTGCCGTGCCCGGTGCCGCTCGGTGACGTCGACCACCGTGTAGTACACGCCCATGGGACGGCCGTGCTCGTCGTCCAGACGGGTGAAGGACAACATGTGCGCGGTCTCGCGGTGCGGCGCCGAGCGGACGCGGCCCACGTGCTCGTAGCCGACGATCGGCTCCCCGGTCGCCAGCACCTGCCGCATGCGCGCCTCGACGGCCTCGGCGTCGATGCCGGGCTGGATGTCCGCCAGCCGCCGCCCGAGCCGTTCGGCGGGCGGGCCGCCGCCGAACCGGGCGAGGGCGGCGTTGGACCACGCGAAGCGCAGATCGGTGTCGACGATCGCTATGCCGATCGGGGAGCGGGCGACCATCTGTTCGAGCACCCCGCGGCCCATGTCCCAGCCGGGAGCCTCGGCCATCTCGTTCATGAGCACGAGCCAGCGCGAGGGCCCCTGGACCTCCACGGCCGAGGTGATGCGCACCATGACCCGCACCGGCTCGCCGCCCCGGCGCCGCGCCATGAGCAGCCCCGCCCAGCCGCCGTCGGCCCGGCAGCGCGCGAGCAGCTCCGGGAGCCGGGCGGCGTCCTCGTCGCCCAGCAGCCGGTCCATCCCGGTGCCGATCACCTCGGCGGCCGGATACGCCAGCAGGCGCCGCGCGCTGCCGGTCCAGCTCGTGACCACGCCGTCCGCGTCGAGCAGCAGGGGCGCGGCATCGGCCACGTCGAACCAGCGGCGGCCGGCGTCGTGCTCCTCATGTGCAGCACCCACGGCCGACCTCTCTGTCGCTGAGAGCGGGTCGCTGAGAGGGGTCCACCACCTCTTCCTTCCCCCCTCACCCTGCACGCACGGAAGCGGGTCGGCTACCCGGGGGAGACGACGGAGCGAAGAGCGGGGAAGCGAACGCTCCCCGTGAGCCGCGACCCGTTGCGCCGAACGGGTTCCGGCGCACGGGGAGCGCCCGGGGTGACGAGGGGACCGCTCAGGCCCCCTGGCCCAGCACCTTCTCCAACGACCCCAGCGCGGACGTCAGTTCGTCCGCCGTGATCGTCAGCGGGGGCGCCAGCCGGATCGTCGAGCCATGGGTGTCCTTCACCAGGATCCCCTCCCGCATCAGCCGCTCGCTGATCTCACGGCCCGTGCCGATCGCCGGGTCGACGTCCACGCCCGCCCACAGCCCGCGCGCGCGGAAACCGACGACGCCCTTGCCGACCAGCCCGGCCAGCCCCTCCCGCAGCAGCACGCCCAGCTCGGCCGCCCGCCGCTGGAACTCGCCGGTCTCCAGCAGCTCCACCACCGCCAGCCCGACCGCCGCCGCCAGCGGGTTCCCGCCGAACGTCGACCCGTGCTCGCCCGGGTGCAGGACGCCCAGCACGTCCCGGCGGCCGACCACCGCCGACACCGGCACGATGCCCCCGCCCAGCGCCTTGCCGAGCAGCACCACGTCCGGGACGACCCCCTCGTGCTCGACCGCCAGCGTGCGCCCGGTGCGGCCGAGGCCCGACTGGATCTCGTCGGCGATGAAGAGGCAGTTCTTCCGCCGGGTCACCTCACGAACCCCGGCGAGATACCCGTCGTCCGGGATCATGACCCCGGCCTCGCCCTGGATCGGCTCGATGAGCACCGCCGCCGTGGTCTCGTCGATCGCCGCCTCCAGCGCGGCCAGGTCGTTGTACGGCACGACCCTGAAGCCCGGCGTGAAGGGGCCGAAGCCCGCCCGCGCCGTCTCGTCCGTGGAGAAGCTGACGATGGTCGTCGTACGGCCGTGGAAGTTGTCCGCGGCGACCACGATCGTGGCCCGGTCGGTGGGGACGCCCTTCACGTCGTACGCCCACTTGCGGGCCACCTTGATGCCGCTCTCCACCGCCTCCGCGCCGGTGTTCATCGGCAGCATCATGTCCGTGCCGGTCAGCCCGGTCAGCCGCTCGGCGAACACGGCGAGCCGGTCGTTGTGGAAAGCCCGTGAGGTGAGCGTGAGCCGGTCCAGCTGGTGGTGGGCCGCCTCGATCAGCGCCGGATGGCGGTGGCCGAAGTTCAGGGCCGAGTAGCCGGCCAGCATGTCGAGGTAGCGGCGGCCCTCGACGTCCTCCACCCAGGCGCCCTCCGCGCGGGCGACGACGACCGGCAGCGGGTGGTAGTTGTGCGCGAGGACCGGCTCCTCGGCACGGATCAGCTCGTCGGAGGTGCGCGCGGCGGCGGGAGCGGTCATCAGCGGATCTCCTGGGTGCAGCACTTGATGCCCCCGCCGGCCTTGTGGAACTCCGACAGGTCGACGGGGACGGGGACATAGCCGTGGTCGGCGACACGGGCGGCGAGCGCCTCGGCCTGCGGGGCGATGAAGACATGGCGGCCGTCGGAGACGGAGTTCAGGCCGAAGGCCATCGCGTCCTCGCGGGTGGCCAGGATCGCGTCCGGGTAGAGCCGGGCCAGCACCTCGCGGCTGCCCGGCGAGAACGCCTCCGGGTAGTACACGACATTGTGCTCGTCGAGGACGAACAGGGCCGTGTCGAGGTGGTAGAAGTACGGATCCACCAGCGTCAGGCTGATCACCGGGTGCCCGAAGAACTCCTGGGCCTCCCGGTGCGCCTCGCGGCTGGTGCGGAACCCGGTGCCGGCCAGTACGTACCGCCCCGTCCAGACCAGGTCGCCCTCGCCCTCGCACACCGACTCCGGGCGGTGCACGGCGTATCCGGCGGTCTTGAACCAGGTGTCGTAGTGCGTGGACTCGGGGCGCCGCTCCGGCGCGTGGAAGAGGGAGCCGAGGACCCGGCCGTCGACGACGACCGCCGAGTTCGCGGCGAAGACCATGTCGGGGAGTCCGGGGACCGGCTCCACGGCGTCCACGGTGTGACCGTGGGCGCGATAGGCGCTGATGAGCGCCTGCCACTGCTCCTGGGCCAGGTCGACGTCGACCTGGGTGTCGGGGTGCATCCAGGGATTGATCGCGTACTGCACGGCGAAGTGTCTGGGTTCACAGACGAGAAAGCGCCGGGGGCGCGGCACACGGCTGTCGGACACAGAGGGGTCCCTCCGTATTTCCTACGGTGTCGACGGGGGTTGACACCACGGTAGGAAGTGACCGATCCGGTCGACAAGGAACGAAAGCTGCGTGTTCACGCAGTGATGCTGCGTCTTGATCGTCCTCAACGCACGTCTGGTGCGGGCTGACTGGCGCCGGCCTCCGGGCTCTCCGGCAGCAGATGGGACAGCACCATCACACTGATCGTCTTCCGGATGAACGGCTCGGCGCGGATCCGCTCCAGCACCTCCTCGAAATGCTCCACGTCCCGCGCCCGCACATGCAGCAGAGCGTCCGCGCCGCCGGTCACCGTCATCGCCGCGGTGATCTCCGGATGGTTGCGCACCACCTCCGCCAGCCGCCGCGGCGGGGCCGCGCCCTCGCAGTACACCTCGACATAGGCCTCGGTGCGCCAGCCCAGCGCCGACGGCTTCACCGTCGCCGTGAACCCGGTGATCACACCGCTGTCCCGCAGTCGGTCCACCCGCCGCTTCACGGCCGTCGACGACAGCCCGATCGCCGTGCCGATCTCGGCGAAACTCGTCCTGGCGTTCGCCATCAGCGCGGTGATGATCTTCCGGTCGAGCTCGTCGAACGGACCCGGAGTACTGCTCATGCAGGCACTGTATCCAGCGGCAATGTCCACGCAGGGCACATGTGCACCGGTACGGAATGCTCCTACACTCCAGCTTCATGTTGCGCGCCCTCGCCGTCGACGACGAACGGCCCTCGCTGGAGGAACTCCTCTATCTGCTGAACGCGGACCCGCGGATCGCCGGCGTCGAGGGCGCCGGGGACGCGACCGAGGCGCTGCGCCGCATCAACCGCGCCCTGGCGTCCGGCCCGGACGGCCCCGACGCCCTCGACGTGGTCTTCCTCGACATCCAGATGCCCGGCCTCGACGGGCTGGATCTCGCCCGGCTGCTCACCGGCTTCGCCCGGCCGCCGCTCGTCGTGTTCGTCACCGCCCACGAGGACTTCGCCGTCCAGGCCTTCGACCTCAAGGCCGTCGACTACGTCCTGAAACCGGTCCGCAAGGAGCGCCTCGCCGAGGCCGTACGCCGCGCCGCGGCCCTGCGCGACACCGCCCCGCGCATCCCCGTGCACGAACCCGACCCCGACCACATACCCGTCGAACTCGGCGGCGTGACCCGCTTCGTCCCCGTCGACGACATCACCCACGTCGAGGCCCAGGGCGACTACGCCCGACTCCACACCGACAAGGGCAGCCATCTCGTCCGGATCCCCCTGTCCGCCCTGGAGGAGCGCTGGCGCGCCCGCGGCTTCGTCCGCATCCACCGCCGCCACCTCGTCGCCCTGCGCCACGTGGGCGAACTCCGCCTCGGCGCCGGCACCGTCGGCGTCGTCGTGGGCGGCGAGGAACTCCAGGTCAGCCGGCGCCACGCCCGCGAACTGCGGGACCTGCTGATGAGGAGGACCTGACGGTGCCTCAGGACCCTGCCGAACGCCGTGTCGTCGTCACCGGCCCGCCCCGGCGCGGCCGCCGCGCCCTCGGCTACTACCGCCCCCGCACCGAGATCGACGAACAGACCACCCTCGGCCACACCTACGTCCGCTCCCTCATGCGCTCCCAACTGCGCGCCGGACTCACCGGCTTCGCCGTCCTCGCCCTGCTCATCGGACCCCTGCCGCTCCTGTTCGCCGCGATGCCGGCCGCCCGCCGCCTGGAATGGGCGATCCTCGGCTTCGGCCTCTACGCGCCCCTCGTCCTGCTCGCCCGCTGGTACGTCCGCCGCGCGGAACGCAACGAGAGGGACTTCGTGCGCCTCGTCGAGGACCGATGAACTCCGGTTACGCGGTCTTGGCCGTCGCGCTCGTGGTGGTCGCCACCGTCCTCGTCGGCGCGTTCGGCCTGCGCGTCTCCCGCACCACCTCCGACTTCTACGTCGCCTCCCGCACCGTCGGCCCCCGGCTGAACGCGGCCGCCATCAGCGGCGAGTACCTCTCCGCCGCCTCCTTCCTCGGCATCGCCGGCCTCGTCCTCGTCCAGGGCGCCGACATGCTCTGGTACCCCGTCGGCTACACCGCCGGATACCTCGTCCTGCTCCTCTTCGTCGCCGCGCCCCTGCGCCGCTCCGGCGCCTACACCCTCCCCGACTTCGCCGAGGCCCGGCTCGGCTCCCGGCCCGTACGACGGCTCGCCGGGGCCTTCGTCGTCGGCGTCGGCTGGCTCTACCTGCTGCCCCAGCTCCAGGGCGCGGGACTGACGCTCACCGTCCTCACCGGAGCGCCCGACTCCCTCGGCGGCGTCATCGTGGCCCTCGTCGTCACCGCGACCGTGGCGGCCGGCGGCATGCGCAGCATCACCTTCGTCCAGGCTTTCCAGTACTGGCTGAAGCTCACCGCCCTCCTCGTGCCCGCCCTCTTCCTCGCCCTCGCCTGGCAGGGCGACGGGGCACCCCGGCACGCCTTCGAGGAGCCGGCCGCCTTCCGCGAGCAGCGGATCGTCCGCGTCGACGACACCCTCGACCTCCGGCTCGACCGGCCCCTGACAGCGACCGTCACCGGCACGGTCGACGGCCGCCGGCACGACGACGCCGAACTCGAACTGCCCGCCGGCACCCATCACATCGAGCGCGGCGCCCGCCTCACCTTCGCCCCGGGCACCGCCGTCCCCGTCGCCGAGCGCGGCAGCAACGGCGGCATGTCCACCTCCCTCACGGCCGGCCGCGAGGAGCGCCCGCTGTACGCCACGTACGGGCTGATCCTCGCCACCTTCCTCGGCACCATGGGCCTGCCGCACGTCGTCGTCCGCTTCTACACCAGCCCGCACGGCGTCGCCGCTCGCCGCACGACCGTCGCCGTGCTCGCCCTCATCGGCGCCTTCTACCTCCTGCCGCCCCTCTACGGCGCCCTCGGCCGCCTCTACGCCCCCGAGCTCGCCCTCACCGGCGACGCCGACGCGGCCGTCCTGCTGCTGCCCGACCGGATGATCGGCGGCCTCGGCGGCGACCTGCTCGGCGCGCTCGTGGCGGGCGGCGCCTTCGCGGCCTTCCTGTCCACGGCGTCCGGCCTGACCATGGCCGTCGCGGGCGTCCTCGCCCAGGACGTGCTGCCCACCCGCGGCGTCCGACACTTCCGGCTGGGCACCGGGATCGCCATGGCGGTGCCCCTCGCGGCGAGCGTGCTGGTCGGCGGGCTGCCCGTGGCCGACGCGGTCGGTCTCGCCTTCGCGGTGTCGGCGTCCTCCTTCTGCCCGCTGCTGGTCCTCGGCATCTGGTGGCGCCGGCTCACCCCGCCCGGCGCGGCGGCCGGCATGGTGGTGGGCGGCGGCGCGGCCTTCGTGGCCGTCACCGCGACCATGGCGGGCCTGCCCGGCACCGGCTCCCTGCACGCCCTGCTGGCCTGGCCCGCGCTGTGGTCGGTCCCGCTGGGCTTCCTCACCATGATCCTGGTGTCCCTCGCCACGCCGGGCCGCGTCCCCCCGGGCACGGCGGCGATCCTCGCCCTCTTCCACCTGCCGGAGCAGCTGCGGGCGACGGAGGTGAAGGCGTGAGCGGCTTCCTCGCGGGGCTCCTGGTCGCCGTCCTGCCCCTCCTCGCGGCCGGATTCTGGCTCGGCCGCCGCACCGCGCGCCCCCGGAGCCTCGGCGGACTCGGCACACCGGTCGAGCACGCCACCTTCCAGACCCTGCACACCGCCTCCCTCGCCGCACCCCCGCTCCGCGCGGGACTGACGGAGGAGACCGCCCGCAAGTCGGCCCGCCCGCTGCGCTCCCTGCTCGGCACCGACGCCCTCTGTCTCACCGACGACCAGGGCGTCCTGGCCTGGGACGGGGTGGGCGCCCACCATCGCGCGGAGACCATGGCGAAGCTGGCGGGCGCCCTGGACAGCGGCCGCGGCGAGGCGTTCCCGCTGAGCTGCGCCTCACCCGACTGCCCGGTCCGCTGGGCCGTGGTCGCCCCGCTCACCGTGGACGACCGGGTCCACGGCGCCCTGGTCGCCTGCGCGCCCCGCGAGTCCGCCGTCCTCGTCCGGGCCGCCGGCGAGGTCGCCCGCTGGGTGTCGGTCCAGCTGGAGCTCGCCGACCTCGACGACTCCCGCACCCGGCTCATCGAGGCCGAGATCAAGGCGCTGCGGGCCCAGATCTCCCCGCACTTCATCTTCAACTCGCTCGCGGTGATCGCCTCGTTCGTCCGCACCGACCCCGAGCGCGCCCGAGAACTCCTCCTGGAATTCGCCGACTTCACCCGCTACTCGTTCCGCCGGCACGGCGACTTCACCACCCTGGCCGACGAGCTCCACGCCATCGACCACTACCTGGCGCTGGTGCGGGCCCGCTTCGGCGACCGCCTCGCCGTCACCCTCCAGATAGCCCCGGAGGTCCTGCCGGTGGCCCTGCCGTTCCTGTGTCTGCAGCCCCTCGTCGAGAACGCCGTCAAGCACGGCCTGGAGGGCAAGGCCGACATGTGCCACATCGAGATCACCGCGCGGGACGCCGGCGCCGAGGCGGTCGTCACCATCGAGGACGACGGCGTCGGCATGGATCCCGCCCTGCTGCGCCGCATCCTCGCCGGGGACGTCGGCCCCTCCGGCGGCATCGGGCTGTCCAACGTCGACGACCGGCTCCGCCAGGTGTACGGCGACGACCACGGGCTCGTCATCGAGACCGCCCCCGGGGCGGGCATGAAGATCACCGCCCGGCTGCCGAAGTACCAGCCGGGGGTGCACTCGGCGGGCCGGCTCGCGCCGGGCTGAGGCTCAGGTGCCGCGCAGCACGATCATCGCGAGGGTGATCAGCCCCAGCACGACCCAGCCGAACCACAGCCAGCCGTTGCTGCCGAGCGCCACCGTGTAGGCGGTCACCACGACGAGACCGCCTACGGTGAGCGCCCCCATCGTCCGTGTGGAACTGTCCGTCGAACCGGGCATCGCGGCACCCTCCTCAGGACACCCTCCTCAGGGTGCGTCCCCCTCCATGGTGCCCCGGCGCGAGCCGATCAGCGCCCGCGTGCGTTCAAGGAGGCCAGATATGCGTTGTAGGCCTCCAGCTCCTTGTCGCCGTCGCGGTCGGCGGCCCGGTCCTTGCGGCGGGCCTGCCGCTGCTCGGAGCCGTACCACTGGAACAGCAGGGCGAGCAGCACCAGCACGGACGGAACCTCGCTGAACGCCCAGGCGATACCGCCGGCCGCGCTCTGGTCGGACAGCGCGTCGATGCCCAGTGACGCGGGCGGATGCTCGAAGGTCTCCACCATCGGGGCGGACGCCATCATCAGCGCGATGCCGAAGAACGCGTGGAACGGCATGCCGGCGAACAGCTCCAGCATCCGCATCAGATAGCCGGGCCGGTGCGGTCCGGGGTCCACGCCCATGATCGGCCAGAAGAACACCATGCCGACGGCGAAGAAGTGCACCATCATCACGATGTGGCCGGTCTTCGACCCCATCAGGAAGTCGAACAGCGGCGTGAAGTACAGCGCGTACAGGCTGGCGATGAACAGCGGGATCGTGAAGGCCGGATGCGTGACGATCCGCATGTACCAGCTGTGCAGCAGCATCAGCAGCAGCTCACGCGGCCCCTTGCGGCCCTGGCCGGCGACGGGCAGCGCGCGCAGCGCCAGGGTGACCGGGGCGCCGAGCAGGACGAGGATGGGCGACAGCATGCTGATGATCATGTGCTGCACCATGTGCACGCTGAACATGACCATGCCGTAGTCGTTCAGCCCGGTGCACATCACGAGGCCGACGCTCAGCACCCCGGCGACGAAGGCGAGGGTCCGCCCCACGGGCCAGGAGTCCCCGCGCCGCCGCAGCCGCACGACCCCCCACGCGTACAGCCCGAGCCCCAGCAGGCAGGCGACGAGAAAGAAGGGATCCGCCGACCACTGAAGCCCCCGCCCCAGCGTGAACGGCGGCAGATCCATGGTCATGCCGTGCCCGCTGTGATCCATCGGACGGCTCCTGTTTCGTGCGGTTGGGCAAGGTCTGTCCGCACAAGACTAGAACTGCCCCCGGCGACACTCGTCACTGGGGGCAGTCGCGTTCTCGCCGGACGACTAGAGCACGCACTCCGCCTCGGCGTACCGCTCGGCCGGCACGGTCTTCAGCGTCTCCACGGCCTCGGCCAGCGACACCATCACGATGTCCGTGCCCCGCAGCGCCGTCATCATCCCGAACTCGCCCCGGTGCACGGCCTCCACCGCGTGCCAGCCGAACCGCGTGGCCAGCACCCGGTCGTAGGCGGTCGGAGTACCGCCCCGCTGCACATGCCCGAGGATCACCGGCCGCGCTTCCTTCCCGAGCCGGTTCTCCAGCTCGACGGACAGCTGACGGGCGATCCCGGCGAACCGCTCGTGGCCGTAGATGTCCTTGCCGCCCTCGTCGAACGCCATGGTGCCGGCCTTCGGCTTGGCTCCCTCCGCGGCGACGACGATCGCGAACCGCTTGCCCGCCTCGAACCGCTCGCCGACCCGCCGGGTCAGCTCGTCGATGTCGAAGGGCCGCTCGGGGACCACGACGGCGTGGGCGCCGGCCGCCATCCCGGAGTGCAGCGCTATCCAGCCCGTGTGACGCCCCATGACCTCCACGACCAGCACCCGCTGATGGGACTCGGCGGTGGTCTTCAGCCGGTCGAGCGCCTCGGTGGCGACGCCCACGGCCGTGTCGAAGCCGAAGGTGACGTCGGTGACCGCGATGTCGTTGTCGATGGTCTTCGGCACGCCCACGATGGGTAGACCGGCGTCCGACAGCAGTCGGGCGGCCTTCAGCGTGCCCTCACCGCCGATCGGGATGATCGCGTCGAGGCCGAGCTCCTCGACATGGCCGCGGGCCCGCTCCACCCCGTCGACGAGATGGGAGGGCTGGACCCGGGAGGAGCCGAGGATGGTGCCGCCGCGGGCGAGGATGCCGCCCACCGCGTCGAGGTCGAGTTTGAGGTAGTCGCACTCCAGGAGGCCCTTCCAACCGTCCCGGAAGCCGATGACCTCGTCGCCGTGGTCGACGACGGCACGGTGCACGACGGACCGGATGACGGCGTTCAGGCCGGGGCAGTCGCCGCCGGACGTGAGGACACCAATGCGCATAGCCCGAAACAACCTTCTCAACGTGGGCACGGGGACCGGACCGCGCTGTCCGGCATGAATCCCCGCCACCCTAGCGGCAGGAGTGGCCCGGTGAGCACTGTGCGTCCGCCTGCTGGACGGACCTGCTCACCTGTGCGGACGCACCGTCAGACGGGCTGCTGACGGTGCCCTGAAAATCAGGTGAACGCGCAGGTCGGTCCGGGTCGGGCGCAGCGGTCAGGCGGGCTGCTGGGCGGCCGAGATCCGCTCGGCGCGCAGCGCCTCGTACCAGCGGTCGTCGGTGGGCGGCAGGGCGTTCACGTCGAGCGCCAGCTTCAGCAGCAGGTCGGCGATCTGCGGGTTGCGGGCGAGCACCGGCCCGTGCATGTACGTACCGAAGACCGTGTCGTTGTACGCGCCCTCGGTGCCGTCGCCCGTGCCGTTGCCCTTGCCCATGCGGGTCCGGGCGAGGGGGCGGGCGGTGGGGCCGAGGTGGGTGACGCCCTGGTGGTTCTCGAAGCCGGTCAGCTGGGGCAGGCCCAGGCGCGGGTCGATGTCGGCGAGGACGTCGCCGACGCACCGCTCGCCCTCGCCGCGCACGGTGGTGACGTCGAGCAGACCGAGGCCCGGCTCGCGCTGGCCGAGGTCGTTGACGAACTCATGGCCCAGGATCTGGTAGCCGGCGCACACCGCGAAGACGATCGCGCCGTTGTTGACCGCCTGGTAGAGGTGCCCGTCGCGGCGCAGCCGCTCGGCGGCGAGCCGCTGCGGCCGGTCCTCGCCGCCGCCGATGAGGTAGATGTCGCCGGAGGTCGGGATGGGCTGGTCGCTGCGCACGTCGAGGCGGGCCACGTCGAGGCCGCGCTGCCGCGCCCGGCGTTCCACGACCAGCACGTTGCCCTGGTCGCCGTAGGTGCTGAGCAGGTCCGGGTAGACCCAGACGACCCGCAGGCTGTTGTCGCTCACAAAAGTCCCCTGTGTCTCAGTTGCCGACGCGGCGGCGCAGGTCCTGGAAGGCGGTGTAGTTCGCGATGACCTCGATCCGGCCGGGCGGGGCCAGCTGCACGGCCTGGTCGACGTTCTCGCACACCTGGAAGTGCTGGTTCGCGACCTCCAGACGCACCGCGAGGTCCAGCTTCCGGTCGCCGATGACGAAGATCGGGTGGCCGGTCAGGCGCGTGTAGTCGACGTCCCACAGCCAGGAGGTGTCGGTGCCGTCGGCGCCGCGGGCGTTGACGGAGAGGATCACCGGGGTGGGCGGCGGATCGATCAGGCTGAACGTTTCGAGCCAGCCCGCGGGGTTCTTCGCGAGCAGCAGCCGCAGGTCGCGCTGCTGGAACTGGACGACGTCGTAGCGGCCGGCGACGGCCTGCACCTGGTACATGCGCTCCAGGGCGACCTGCGGGGGCACGCCGAAGACGGCGGCGACGGCGGCCGAGGAGGCCGCGTTGGCCTTGTTGGCGCGGCCGGGCAGCTGCAGATGGATCGGCCAGGCGGAGCCGTGCGGGTCGAGGACGTGGTCGCCGGAGAGCGCCCAGCTCGGCGTGGGACGGCGGAAGCCGCAGTCGCCGCAGAACCAGTCGTCGCCGGGCCGCTGCATCACACCGCCGCAGGACGGGCAGGACCAGGCGTCGTCCTTCCACATCTGGCCGGCGGCGACCCAGATCACGTTCGGCGACGAGGAGGCGGCCCAGACGACCAGCGGGTCGTCGGCGTTGGCGACGACGACGGCCTTGGAGCCGGCCAGTCCCTCGCGCCAGTTCTCGGCGAGCATCCGGGTCTCGGCGGCGCGGTCGAGCTGGTCGCGGGAGAGGTTGAGCAGCGCGATGCACTTCGGGTCGGTGTCCCGGGCCACGCCGGCGAGGTACTTCTCGTCGACCTCGATGACGCCGTACCGGGCCTCCGAGCCGCCCGCGAGGGCCGAGGTGATGCCGGCCGGCATGTTGGCGCCGAGCGCGTTGGAGACGACAGGCCCGGCGGCGCGCAGCGCCTCCGCGATGAGCCGGGTGGTGGTGGTCTTGCCGTTGGTCGCCGAGACCAGGACCACATCCAGGTTCTGGGCGAGCCGGGCGAGAAGGTCGGGGTCGAGCTTGAGCGCCACCCGGCCACCGATCACCGACCCGCTGCCGCGTCCGGCGGCGCGGGATGCCGCAGCGACCGCCTTGCCCGCGGTCACGGCCAGCTTGGCCCGCGGCGTGAGCGGGTCCGAGTTGCCTGCCATCAGTTCTCGATCCTCCTTGCGTACGCGCCGCGCCTCTGCCTGACGGCAACGTGGTTGGTGGTCAGCCTATCGAGATCCATTCACACTCCCGAATCGCCGTACCCTTGCGGCCATGCGACACGGCTCGATCCCGGGCGCCCGCGGGCGCGTCCGGCCCCTCACCCTGCTCGGCAACCCGGTGCTGCACGAGCCCTGCCAGGATGTCACGGACTTCGGCCCGGAACTGGCCGCACTTGTGGAGGATTTGTTCGCGACGATGTACGCGGCCCAGGGGGTCGGCCTCGCCGCGAACCAGGTGGGGGAGTCCCTGCGCGTGTTCGTCTACGACTGCCCCGACGACGAGGACGTCCGCCATGTGGGCCACGTCGTGAACCCGAAACTGGTCGAAACGGACGGCGTGGTGATCCGCGGCCCGGAGGGCTGTCTGTCCCTGCCGGGCCTGGAAGCGGGCACGGAACGCTACGACCATGCCGTGGTCGAGGGCTTCACGGCGACGGGCACCCCGATCACCGTGCACGGCACGGGCTTCTTCGCCAGATGTCTGCAGCACGAGACGGACCACCTGGGGGGAACGGTCTACGCGGACCGGGTGACGGGCTGGCGCCACGGCAGGCTGATGCGTCAGGTGACGCGCGCCTCGTGGCACCGGGCGGACTAGGGCCTGTCCGGCCCTGACCCGGCCGGGACGGGCCTCAGAATCCGGGGCCGCCGATCCTGTCCCCGGCCGCCGCGAGACGCCCCCACAACAGATCCGCCAGGCTCCGCACCAGCTCGGCCCGCGTGCAGGGCCGCTCCCCGAGCCACCAGTCCCCGGCCGCGTGCATCATCCCGACGATCCCGTGCCCCCACACCCGGGCGAGCTGCTGGGACCCCGGCCCGAGATCCAGCCGCTCCTCGATGACTGTGGCCAGCTCCTCACCCATCCGCCGCAGCAGGGGAGCGGAGTGCTTGCCGGTGTCGAAGCCCTGGTCCCCGCTCTGGGACCCCTCCGCCGGATGCATGAGGAACCGGTAGACCTGGGGACGGGCCTCGATGGCGGCGAGGTAGGTGTCGAGGGTGGCCTCGACCCGCTCGCGCCGCTCGGCGGGCGCGTCCAGCGCCGCCCGCAGGGAGTCGAGGAGCGCGTCCGTGTGCCGCTTGGCGAGGGCGGCGTACAGACCGCCCTTGTCGCCGAAGTGGCGGTAGAGGATCGGCTTCGTGATGCCCGCCTCCGCGGCGATGGCGTTCATCGAGGCCTGGGGCCCGTCCCGGAGCACCACTCGGTCCGCGGCCTCCAGCAGCTCGCGCCGTCGGCGGTCGGCGGACCGCTGCTGCTCGGTCCGCTGTGTGGTGTCCATCTGCTCTCCCCACCCGTGCTGATTCGGTGACGCCTGCGCAAACTAACACCTGACAACACCCTGACATCGAACGGGCTGCCGAGCTGTCATCAGGAGTTGACTTTTCCTACCCGCGGGTAACAGACTCGGGTTACCGCTAGTAACACGTATGTGCGCCGCCGCTGGAGGGGACATGGCCGAGTTCACCATGGAGCTCAACGACGAACAGAAGGAGGTCCGGGACTGGCTGCACGGCTTCGCCGCCGATGTCATCCGGCCCGCGGCCGCCGAATGGGACGAGCGTGAGGAGACTCCCTGGCCGGTCATCCAGGAGGCCGCCAAGGTCGGCATCTACTCCCTCGACTTCTACGCCCAGCAGTACTTCGACCCGACCGGCCTCGGCATCCCGATGGCGATGGAGGAGCTGTTCTGGGGCGACGCGGGCATCGCCCTGTCGATCGTCGGCACCGGCCTCGCCGCGGTGGGCGTCCTCGCCAACGGCACCGAGGAGCAGATCGGCACCTGGATCCCCCAGATGTACGGCGACGCGAACGACGTCAAGGTGGCGGCCTTCTGCTCCTCCGAGCCCGACGCCGGCTCCGACGTGGCCTCCATGCGGACGCGCGCGGTGTACGACGAGGCCAAGGACGAGTGGGTGATCAACGGCACCAAGACCTGGGCGACCAACGGCGGCATCGCCAACGTCCATGTGGTGGTGGCCGTCGTCGACCCGGAGCTGGGCTCCAAGGGCCACGCCTCCTTCATCGTCCCGCCGGGCACGCCGGGCCTGGCCCAGGGCCAGAAGTTCAAGAAGCACGGCATCCGCGCCTCGCACACCGCCGAGGTGATCCTCGACAACGTCCGCGTCCCCGGCTCCTGCCTCCTCGGCGGCAAGGAGAAGCTGGACGAGCGGCTGGCCCGGGCGCGGGAGCGGGCGAAGTCGGGCGGGGAGCGCGTGAAGAACGCGGCGATGGCCACCTTCGAGGCGAGCCGTCCGGCGGTCGGCGCGATGGCGGTGGGCACCGCCCGGGCCGCGTACGAGGTCGCCCTCGACTACGCGACGACGCGTGAGCAGTTCGGCCGGCCGATCATCGACAACCAGGGTGTCGCCTTCCAGCTCGCCGACATGCGTACGTCCATCGACGCGGCCCGGCTGCTGGTCTGGCGCGCCTCCTGGATGGCGATCAACGGCAAGCCGTTCACCGCGGCCGAGGGGTCGATGTCGAAGCTGTTCGCCAGCGAGACGGCGAAGAAGGTGACGGCACAGGCGATCCAGATCCTCGGCGGGAACGGGTACACGCGGGAGTACCCCGTCGAGCGGATGCACAGGGACGCGGCGATCTACACGATCTTCGAGGGGACGAGTGAGATCCAGCGACTGGTGATCGCCAGGACGCTCTCTGGGATGCCGATCCGTTAGGACGCGGTCGGGGGGCCGGCCGTGCCGCTACGACGTACCGCCGCTGCTGTGGGCGATGCAGGCCACGTCGATGCGGTCGGCCAGCTTCGCCAGTTCGATGGTCAGCGCGGCCACCGTGTCCTCGTCCAGCCCCTCTTCCCCGGCCTCGACAAGGTGCACCCACCGCGCCCCCACCATGCGGAGCAGTCTGCTCACATCGGCCGCAGCCACCTGCAAGGCCCCCCGGTCATCGACGATCAGAGGCAGAGTCACTTCGCGGTTCACAACGGCAGATCGTAGCCGCGCACGCGTCACACACCGTGCCAAACGGTAGTGATGTTGCAGAACTCGCGGATTCCGTGCCCGGACAGCTCACGCCCGTATCCGGAGGCCTTCACCCCGCCGAAGGGGAACGCCGGATGGGACGCCGTCATCCCGTTGAAGTACACGCCCCCGGCCTCCATGTCCCGGACGAACCGGTCCTTCTCCGCGTCGTCGCGCGTCCACACGTTGGAACTCAGCCCGAACGGCGAGTCGTTGGCGATGAGCACCGCCTCGTCGAGGTCGTGCGCCCGGTAGAGCGTGGCCACGGGGCCGAACGCCTCCTCGCGGTGGATCCGCATCCCGCGCGTGATCCCGCCGAGCACCGTCGGCGGGTAGTACCAGCCGGGCAGCTCGGGCCGGCGCAGCCGGTGGCCGCCGCACAGCAGCGCCGCCCCGCCGCGCGTCGCGTCGTCGACCAGCTCCTCCAGATCGGCCCGCCCCTGCTCGGTGGCGAGCGGCCCGACCTCGGTGTCCTCCTCCAGCGGATCGCCGACCTTCAGCGCCTTCATCCCGTCCACGAACCGCTCGGCGAACGCGTCGTACACGTCCGAGTGAACGATGAACCGCTTCGCGGCGATGCACGACTGCCCGTTGTTCTGCACCCGCGCGTTCACCGCGACCTGCGCGGCCTTGTCGAGGTCGGCGGACGGCATGACGACGAACGGGTCGCTGCCGCCCAGCTCCAGCACCGTCTTCTTGACCATCGCGCCGGCGGTGGAGGCGACGGCCCGGCCGGCGGGCTCGCTGCCCGTCAGCGTCGCCGCCTTCACGCGTTCGTCGCGCAGGATCTCGTCGACCGCGCCCGCGCCGATCAGCAGCGTCTGGAAGCAGCCCTCGGTGTAGCCCGCGCGGTGGAACAGGTCCTCCAGGTAGAGGGCGGTCTGCGGGACGTTCGAGGCGTGCTTGAGCAGGCCCACGTTGCCGGCCATGAGCGCGGGCGCGGCGAAGCGCACCACCTGCCACAGCGGGAAGTTCCACGGCATCACCGCGAGCACCGGGCCCAGCGGCCGGTAGCGCACCAGCACCCGGGAGGCGCCGGAGTCCTTCACGTCGGCCGCGTCCGGCTCCTCGTCGGCGAGCAGGGCCTCGGCGTGCTCGGCGTACCAGCGCATCGCCTTGGCGCACTTGGCGGCCTCGGCCCGGGCCTGCTTGATCGGCTTGCCCATCTCCGTGGTCATCACCCGGGCGATGTCCGCCTGGTCCTCGTCGAGCAGCCCGGCGGCCTGGATCAGCAGCCGGGCGCGGTCCACGAAGGACATCGTCCGGTACGTCCGGAAGGTGGCCTCCGCCAGCTGGAGCCGGCGCTCCAGCTCCTCCCCGCCCATGGGCTCGTACGTCTTGAGCGTCTCGCCGTTCGCCGGGTTCACCGTCGCGATGGGCATGACCGACCTCCTGGAGTGCTCCGTGTGCTTCGACCTTCCCGCGCGGGGCCGGGGACCGCAACGCGTGCGCGTCCGCTCAGCCCGAGTGCTCCGCCAGCCGGTCGAGAAACGCGCTCTGCGCGGTGACGATCACCGCCCGGGCGCGCTCCAGCGAGAACCAGGCCACCCGGTCGACCTCGGGGAACTCCCGCAGGCGGCCCGAGCGGGGCGGCCACTCCAGGGTGAAGGTGCCGGGGACGACGGCCGCCGGGTCGAGGTCCGCCTCCACCGCCCAGGCGGTGACCGTCTTGCCGCCGGTCTGCCGGACCTCCCCGAGCGCGATCGGGTCGCCGTCCGGGGGTTCCAGACCCAGCTCCTCGCGGAACTCGCGGCGGGCCGCGTCCCAGGCGGGCTCGTCGGGCTCGTACTCGCCCTTGGGGAGGGTCCAGGCCCCGGCGTCCTTCTTCGCGAAGAACGGTCCACCCATATGGCCCAGCAACACCTCCAGCCCGTCTTGTGTGTGCCGGAACAACAGCAGGCCGGCGCTGCGCCGACCGGTCGTCACGGCGTCACCTCGGGGTGCGCGGCCAGCAGGGTCTCCACGGTGTCGGCCTCCTCCGGGCGTTTGTCCTCGCGGTAGCGCACGACACGGGCGAAGCGCAGGGTGACGCCGGCCGGGTAGCGCGAGGAACGCTGCAGGCCGTCGTAGGCGATCTCGACGACGAGTTCCGGGCGTACCGTCACCACCCAGCCGTCGTCCTCGACGGCCAGCTCCTGGAGGCGCTCGGTCTGCCAGGTCAGCATCGCGTCCGTCATGCCCTTGAAGGTCTTGCCGAGCATGGCGTACGAGCCGTCCGCCCGCCGGGCGCCTAGGTGCAGGTTGGAGAGCTTGCCGGTGCGCCGGCCGTGGCCCCGCTCGGCGGCCAGGACCACCAGGTCGAGGGTGTGCACGGGTTTCACCTTCAGCCAGGAGGCGCCGCGCCGGCCCGCGCTGTAGGGGGCGTCGAGGGCCTTGACGACGACTCCCTCGTGGCCGCGCCCGAGCGTCTCGGCGAGGAAGTCCTCCGCCGCGTTGAGGTCCCGCGGCCCGGCCACGACGGTCCGGCGCACCCGCATCGGCTCGGGCACCAGCCGGGCGAGCGCCGCGTGCCGCTCGGTGAACGGCAGGTCGAGCAGGTCCTCGCCTTCGACGGACAGCGCGTCGAAGAAGACGGGGGAGACGGGGACCGCCTCGGCGGCCGCCGCCACATCCACCCGGGAGCCGACGCGCCCGGCGGTCTCCTGGAAGGAGCGCGGCCGCCCGGCGGCGTCGAAGGCGATCACCTCGCCGTCCAGGATGAACCGACGGCCCGTCAACTCCAGGGCGGCAGCGGTCAGTTCGGGCAGCCGGTCGGTGATGTCGTCGAGGGTGCGGGTGTACAGGCGGACGTCGTCGCCGTCGCGGTGCACCTGGACGCGGATGCCGTCCAGCTTCTCCTCCACCGCGCAGGCGCCCAGCTTGCCGACCGCCTCGGCCACCGAGGACGCGGTGTGCGCGAGCATCGGCAGGACCGGTCGGCCGACGGTGAGCCGGAACCGCTCCAGGGCTCCGGGCCCGTCCACGAGCAGCGCCCGTGCCACCGTCTGCAGCGACCCCGCCAGCATCACCGCCCGCCGCGCGTCCCCGGCCGGCGCCCCGGTCGCCTGCGCCAGCCCCTCCACCGCGACCGCGTCCAGCGCGCCCTGCCGCACCTCGCCGGTGATCAGCCCGAGCAGGAAGCGCTGCTCGTCGGCGGTGGCGGCGGCCATCAACTCGCCCACGATCCGGGCCCGTTCGGCCTGCGAGCCGGTGCCGGACACCTTGCCCAGCGCGGTGAGCCGGGCGTCCACCTCGCGCACGGTCAGCGTCGGCCCGGCCGCCGGTTCGACCGGCCGGGAGAGGACCTTCCAGCCGACGCCCAGCCGGCCCTGGGGGAGCCGGCCCGCCAGATACGGGATCACGATCGGCACGTCGTCGGCCTCGGCGTCCCGGAACAGTTCGGCGAGCAGCGCGATCTTGCGGGAGCGCGCCGAGGTGGCGGCGACCTCCCGGGACACCTCGGCGAGCCGGGTCAGCAGCATCTAGCCATGGTGCACCGGGCGCGGCGGGACGACACCCGGACGGCGTTCGGTCCCGGTCAGGCCGACACGGTCGTGCCAGCACTACGCGATTGACAAACCGACTTGCCGATCCTGCAATGGCCGCATGACGACCGAAGACGTTCTCGCCGAGGTGGGCGCCCGGCTGCGCCGGATCCGGAAGGAGCGGGAGGTGACGCTCGCCGCGCTGTCCGAGGTGACCGGGATCTCCGTCAGCACCCTGTCCCGGTTGGAGTCCGGCCTGCGCAAGCCCAGCCTGGAACTGCTGCTGCCGATCGCCCAGGCCCACCAGGTGCCGCTGGACGAGCTGGTCGGGACGCCGCCGGTGGGCGATCCGCGGGTGCGCACCAAGCCTCTCGTCAGGCACGGGCGCACGTACTGGCCGCTCACCCGGCAGCCCGGCGGGCTTCAGGCCTTCAAGGTGCTGGTTCCGCAGCGCCAGGAGGAGCCCGAGCCGCGCACCCATGAGGGCTATGAGTGGCTGTATGTGCTGGCCGGGCGGCTGCGGGTGGTGCTGGGCGAGCACGATGTGGTGCTGCGGGCGGGGGAGGCGGCCGAGTTCGACACCCGGGTGCCGCACTGGTTCGGGTCGACGGGGGAGGGACCTGCCGAATTTCTGAGTCTGTTCGGGCCGCAGGGGGAGAAGATGCATGTGCGCGCGAAGCCGTCCCGGGGCTGACCTTCCCTGATCGGCAAGCGACCGCTTAGTATGCGGTCGACCCCGGTCGGACGACGCAGTTTCCTGGAGGCTCCGCATGCAGGCATGGCAGGTGCACGAGAACGGCGAGCCGAGCGAGGTGATGCGGCTCGAGGAGGTGGAGCCGCCCACGCCCGGCGAGGGCCAGGTCCTGCTGAAGGTGCGCGCCGCCAACGTCAACTTCCCCGACGCGATGCTGTGCCGGGGCGAGTACCAGATCACCCCGCCCCTGCCCTTCACCCCGGGCCTGGAGATCTGCGGCGAGACCCCGGACGGCCGCCGGGTCATCGGCAACCCGGCGCTGCCGTACGGCGGCTTCGCCGAATACGCCCTCGCGGACACCGCCGCCCTGCTGCCCGCGCCCGACGCCCTCGACGACGCCGAGGCCGCCGCGCTGCACATCGGCTACCAGACGGGCTGGTTCGGGCTGCACCGCCGGGCCCGGCTGGAGGCCGGCGAGACGCTGCTCGTGCACGCCGCCTCGGGAGGCGTCGGCAGCGCCGCCGTCCAGCTCGGCAAGGCCGCCGGAGCCACCGTGATCGGCGTCGTCGGCGGCGCCGACAAGGCCGCCGTGGCCCGCGACCTCGGCTGCGACATCGTCGTCGACCGGCGCGCGCAGGACGTCGTCGCGACCGTCAAGGAGATCACCGGCGGCCGCGGCGTCGACGTGATCTACGACCCGGTCGGCGGCCAGGCGTACGCGCAGTCCGCCAAGCTCGTCGCCTTCGAGGGCCGGATCCTCGTCGTCGGCTTCGCCAGCGGCACCATCCCCAGCCCGGCGCTCAACCACGCCCTGGTGAAGAACTACTCGATCCTCGGCCTGCACTGGGGCCTGTACAACACCAAGAACCCGAAGCTGATCCAGCACTGCCACGAGCAGCTCACCGAACTCGCCGCGCGCGGCGCCATCAAGCCGCTGGTGAGCGAGCGGGTGCCGCTCGCCGGCGCCGCGGACGCCGTGCGGCGGGTGGCCGATGGCGTCACCACCGGCCGTATCGCCGTCGTCCCGGGACTGGAGGGCGCGGCATGAGCGACGCAGCCGAACTGCAGCGCCGTACGGCCGAGTTGCTGGCCGCCCACCCGCCCGCGCGGACCGACCGCCTGGACTTCCTGCGCGCCCGCTTCGACGCCGGACTCGCCTGGGTGCACTACCCCGAGGGCCTCGGCGGCCTCGGCGCCCCCCGCTCCCTCCAGGCCGTCGTGGACGCCGAACTGGAGGCCGCGGGCGCGCCCGACAACGACCCGCGCCGCATCGGCATCGGCCTCGGCATGGCCGCCCCGACCATCCTGAAGTACGGAACCGAGGAGCAGAAGCGGCGCTATCTGCGGCCGCTGTGGACCGGCGAGGAGGTCTGGTGCCAGCTCTTCAGCGAGCCGGGCGCCGGATCCGACCTGGCCGCCCTCGGCACCCGGGCCGTCCGGGAGGGCGAGGACTGGGTCGTCAACGGGCAGAAGGTGTGGACCTCCAGCGCCCATGTCGCCCGCTGGGCCATCCTCATCGCCCGCACCGACCCGGACGTCCCCAAGCACCAGGGCATCACCTACTTCATCTGCGACATGACCGACCCCGGTGTCGAGGTGCGCCCGCTGCGCCAGATCACCGGCGAGGCCGAGTTCAACGAGGTCTTCCTCACCGGCGTCCGCATCCCCGACACCCGGCGCCTCGGCGACGTCGGCGACGGCTGGCGGGTCGCCCAGACCACGCTGAACAACGAGCGCGTCGCCATCGGCGGCATGCGGCTGCCCCGCGAGGGCGGCATGATCGGCCCGGTCTCGAAGACCTGGCGCGAACGCCCCGAACTGCGCACCCACGACCTCCACCAGCGCCTCCTCAAGCTCTGGGTCGAGGCCGAGGTCGCCCGCCTCACCGGCGAACGCCTGCGCCAGCAGCTCGCCCTGGGCCAGCCGGGCCCCGAGGGCGCCGGCATGAAGCTCGCCTTCGCCCGCCTCAACCAGGAGATCAGCGGCCTGGAGGTCGAACTCCTCGGCGAGGAGGGCCTGCTGTACGACGACTGGACCATGCGCCGCCCCGAACTCGTGGACTTCACCGGCCGCGAGGCCGGCTACCGCTATCTGCGCTCCAAGGGCAACAGCATCGAGGGCGGGACCAGCGAGGTCCTGCTGAACATCGTCGCCGAGCGCGTCCTGGGCCTGCCCGCAGAGCCGCGCACCGACAAGGACGTCGCCTGGAAGGACCTGGCCCGATGACCGATCTTCTCTACTCCGAGGAGGAAGAGGCGCTGCGGGCCGCCGTCCGCGACCTGCTCACCGACCACTGCGACGCGCCCGGCGTGATCGCGCGCACCGAGTCGGACGCGCCCCACGACCTCGCCCTGTGGAAGTCCCTCACCGACGGCATGGGCCTGGCCGGACTGCTGGTGCCCGAGGAGCTGGGCGGCCAGGGCGCCACGCACCGCGAAGCCGCAGTCGTCCTGGAGGAGCTGGGCCGGGCCGTCGCCCCGGTGCCCTATCTGACCAGCGCCGTGGTGGCCACGGAGGCGCTGCTGGCCTGCGGTGACGAAGAGCTGCTCGGCCGGCTGGCCTCCGGCCGCACGATCGGCGTCCTGGCGGTCGGGCTGCACCTCGCCCCGGGCTCCGCCTACCCCGCCGTACGACGCGAAGGCGGGCGTCTGCACGGGGAGCTGACCGGTGTGGCGAACGCCGCGGCGGCCGATGTGCTGCTCGTGCCCGCGGAGGACGGCGGACTGTACGCGGTCGACGCCGACGCGGCGACCGTCACCGCGCAGACCTCCTTCGATCTGACCCGCCCCCTGGCCACCGTCACGCTGACCGGCGCCGAGGGCCGCCGCGTCGGCGACGTCGGCCCCGCCGTGGACCGTGCCCTGCGCGCCGCCGCCGGGCTGCTCGCCTCTGAGCAACTCGGGCTCGCCGACTGGGCGTTGACCGAGACCGTGCGCTACCTCAAGGAGCGCAAGCAGTTCAACCGGCCCGTCGGCGGCTTCCAGGCGCTCAAGCACCGGCTCGCCCAGCTGTGGCTGGAGGTCGTCAACCTCCGCGCCGCCGCCCGCAACGCGGCCGACGCGCTGGCCACCGACACGGACGTCGACGTGGCGGTCGCCGTCGCCCAGGCCTACGCGGCTCCCGTGGCCGTGCGCGCCGCCGAGGAGGCGCTCCAGTTGCACGCCGGCATCGGCATGACCTGGGAGCACCCGATCCACCTGTACCTCAAGCGGGCCAAGGCGGACTCCCTCGCCTACGGCACCGCGGGCGCCCACCGCTCGGCGGTGGCCCGCCTGGTGGACCTCCAGGCCCCCTGACGCCTCCTGACGGCCATCCGGTGAAGCCCGCCCCACCCGGGGCGGGCTTTCTCGTGCTCCCGCGCCGACGGAGTGAACACCCGACGGCGGATCGGCCAACTCCTGGCATGTACAGGTTCGTTGGGGGTCGCGCCGCCCCATACTCCCTGTGGTTCCGAACCGCCCACAGGGAGGCAGACCATGGCCCTCGTCACCCGTCGCAGAGCGCTCACCACCCTCGGCGCCACGGTCGCGGCAGTGCTCGCCCCGCCCGCCGGCAGTGCCTTCGCCGACGGACAGAAGCGCGGCCCCCGCCCGTTGTGGCGCGCCCACGCCCACAACGACTATCTGCACCCCCGCCCGCTCCTCGACGCCCTCGACCACCGCTTCGGCAGCGTCGAGGCCGACATCTTCCTCGTCGACGGACAACTCCTCGTCGCCCACGAGGCATCCGAGCTCGACCCGACCCGCACCCTGGAGTCCCTCTACCTCGCCCCCCTCGCCGCCCGCGTCGAGGCCAACCACGGCTCCGTGTACCGCGGTCACCACAAGCCCCTGCAGCTGCTCATCGACATCAAGACCGAGGGCTCCTCGACCTACCTCGAACTCGACCGCCAACTGCGGCGCCACCAGCACCTGTTCACCACCTACGCCCACGGCCGAGTGCACCCCGGGCCGGTCACCGCCGTCATCTCCGGCGACCGCGCCGCCCGCGTCCCGATGGAGGCCCAGACCGTCCGCCGCGCCTTCTACGACGGCCGCCTCGCCGACCTCGTGGCCGCGACCCCGGCGCCGTCCTCGTTCATCTCGCTCATCAGCGACAACTGGACGCTGAACTTCACCTGGCTCGGCGTCGGCCCCTTCCCCGAGGCGGAACGGCAGAAGCTGCGCACCATCGTCGGCACCGCGCACGCCCGCGGACAGCGGGTGCGGTTCTGGGCCACTCCGGACCTCGCCGGCCCCGCCCGGGACGCCCTGTGGGGCGAACTCCTCGCCGCCGGTGTCGACTACCTCAACACCGACGACCTCGCGGGTCTGGAGGCCTTCCTGGACGCCCACCCGTCGGGGTGACCCGCCGGGGGACACCACCCGTTCGGCGGACGGCTCAGCCGCACGGACCAACCCTCCGCTACGCCACACTTGCGGCCGAACGCCGCGAAAGCGGACGTAGCGGAGGAGGTTGGCGATGGCCATTTCCATCTCAGCGGTGCTGTTGCTGCTGATCCTGGCGGTGATCTTCCTGCGCAACGGCGGACTGAAGGTCTCCCACGCGCTGGTCTGCCTGCTGCTCGGCTTCTTCCTGGCCGGCACCAGCATGGCCCCCACCATCCACAGCGGCCTCACGGCCACCGCCGACCTCGTCGGCAGTCTTCGGCCGTGAGGCCGTAGCGCGGTCGGGGCGTCGGAGCCCCGCTAGCGCGTGAACACCCCGATGCCGTTCGGCACCGGGCGCTCCACCCCGCCGGACGGGTGGTTGCGCACCGTCACCGAGGTCGCCCCGGAGGGCCGCGCGACCAGGGTGGTCGAGCCGCCGCCGTCGAGGCTGAAGCCCTCGGTCGCGCCCAGGCTCTTCAGGGCCTTGGCGACCTCGGCGATCGTCAGACCGGTGCGGAAGGACGGCCCGCCGTCCAGCGCGAACAGCAGCACCCGCGAACCGCCCCCGGTGATGCCCACGGCCGTGCGCACCGCCGACACGGAGCCGTCCAGCCCCGTGAGCGGCTGCCCCCCGGACAGCACCGGGTACCCGCCGAGCGCGAAGCGGTACGCGACCTGCTTCGCCGACGACAGCCCGTACCGCACCGACACCCGCTCACCCTTGGCCAGTTTGCGCAGCCGCTGGGCGCCCGCCTCGCGGCCGACGAGGACCGTGGTGTCGGCGGTGATGGTGCCACTGCCGGGCGGGGCCGAGGCCGACACCACCCGGCCGCGCCGGATCGTCACCTCGTAGGTGTCCGTGCTGCACGGCGCGGCCCGGTCGGTGTCGGTGCCGCACGTCGCCCGCCGACGGGAGACGGCGCCCCACTTCGCGGTGTAGGCGCCGATGGAGTTCTGCGCCAGCGCGTACTGGTTGAGCCCGCCCAGGGGCAGCCGCCGGTGGTGTGTGATGACCGAGCCGCCCAGCGTCAGACGGTCCAGCCGTGCCTTGCCGTCGGTGCCGACGCCCACCACGTCCTTCGTGGTCGTGTCGGGCGGCAGCTTCGGCCCGAAGCGCTGGGCGTCCGGCACCGCGCCCTTGAGGACCAGTCCGTCGGCGATGGCCGGACCGACGCTCGCGCCGGTCGCCGTGACGCCGGGGTGCTGGTCCTCGCTGATGTTGAAGAAGTCGCCGTTGATGCCGCCGACGGCCTTCTGGCTGTTCGCCAGCTGCGAGACGGGTGCCCGGCCGGCCACCACGCCCGGATACAGCAGGCCCAGCCGGACGTGGCTGTTCGTCAGGTCGACGCTGAGGACATGGACGTGCGTCACGCCCGCGGCGCCCTGGAGGTCGTACTGGCGGTAGGCCACGCCCGACGCCACGGTGGTCCAGGTCGCGGCGGCACCGGCGGGCGCCGCCCCGACGAGAGCGGCACCGGCGAGCGTGCCGAGTGCCGTGAGAACGGTAAAGGGCCTTCTGCCCCTGGTGGGCCACCTGTTCTGATGGTGTGTCACTGACCCCCCTCATGAAGTCGGCAAACTCTCTCACGACCTCAGGGGAGGGCTGCCAGGGGGCCCGGCGCGAACATCACGAGAACGGGTGAGGAAAAGGACGTCTTCGGGTGGATCTCCGACGGAAGGTCAGCGCACCGGGTGTCCGCTCAGTACGGAGACCCGGTTGAAGGCGTTGATGGTGACGGCCACCCAGATCACCGCCGAGATCTGCTCCTCGGTGAGGACCTCGCGGGCCTCGGCGTACGCGGTGTCCTGGGCGGCGTGGTCGGCCGGATGCGTGGTCGCCTCGGCCAGGGCCAGCGCCGCCCGCTCCCGCGGGGTGAACAGGTCGGTGTCCCGCCAAGCGGCCAGCACGCCCAGCCGCCGGGGCGTCTCGCCGCCGCGCAGGGCCGCCTTGGTGTGCACGTCGAGGCAGTAGGCGCAGCCGTTGAGCTGCGACACCCGCAGGTTCACCAGCTCCACGAGGATGCGGTCCAGGCCCGCGTCGGCCGCGGTCGCGCGCACCGCCTCCGACGTCTGGACCAAGGCGTGGTACGCCTTCGGGCTCTGCTTGTCGATGAAGATGCGTCGCGTCACGGTGCACCATCCAAGCACCCGGGCCCGGGGCCGGCCGCACCTGGTCCGCGAACCGGCCGGCCCGGCATCACGCCGGCGGGGTCGAGGCCTGGTCCGACCACGCCTCGTAGGCGCTGAACGGATCCTCGTCCACCGCCGGTTCCGGCAGGGCGGCGCCCACGGCCGCCAACGTCAGGGTGTCGACGTCGGCCGACTGCGGCGAGCGGTGCGTGACGGTGTCGGGCAGCATCACCAGCGACGTCGTGCCCGACCGGGCGCCGGCCGGGCGCAGCTGGACCCGGATGCCGTGCCGGTCGGCGAGCCGGCCGACCACGAACAGTCCCATGTGCTGAGAGACATCGGCGTCCGCGGTCGGCGGATTGGCCAGCTTGTGGTTGATCATCGCGAAGTCCTCGGGCAGCAGTCCGATGCCCTCGTCATGGATCTCGATCATGATCCGTCCGTCGGGCAGCCGGGCCGCCGTCACCCGGACCGTGGAGCGCGGCGAGGAGAACACCGTGGCGTTCTCCAGGAGTTCGGCCAGCAGGTGCACCAGGTCGGTCACCGCCCGGCCGTGGATCTCCACCTCGGGGACGCCGGAGTACTCGATGCGCTCGTACTGCTCCACCTCGGAGGAGGCCGCCCGGACGACGTCGATGAGGGGCAGCGGGCGGTTCCACTGGTCGGCGGGCTGCTCGCCGCCGAGCACCAGGAGGTTCTCGCCGTTGCGCCGCACCCGGGTCGCGAGGTGGTCCAGCTTGAACAGGTTCGCCAGCTGGTCGGGGTCGGTCTCGTGGTCCTCCAGGTCGCCGATCAGGGCCAGCTGGCGCTCGATCAGGGACTGGTTGCGGCGCGAGAGGTTGGTGAAGATCGCGTTGATGTTGCCGCGCAGCAGGGCCTGTTCGGCGGCGAGCCGGACGGCCTCGCGGTGGACCTGGTCGAAGGCGCGGGCGACCTCGCCGATCTCGTCGGTCGTGGTGATCGGGATGGGGTCCACCTGGCCTGTCCTCGGGTCGGGCGTCCCGGGTCCCGTCTGCGCGAGCCGGGAGATCGCGACGGGCAGCCGCTGTTCGGCGATCTCGATGGCCGAGGCGCTCAGGCGCCGCATGCCCCGGCTCATCGACCGCGCCACCCAGGAGGCCAGCAGGAACGCGGTGAGCACGGCCGCCAGCACCAGTGCGGCATTGGTGAGGGCCGCTTGGCGCGCGCTGTCGGAGATGTCGCGGGCGTCCGCGAGCGCCGAGTCGGTCAGGTCGACCTGGACGCCGCGGTAGGCGTCGAAGGAGAGCGTGGAGGCGGCGAAGAACGACTCGGGGGTGATGCCGGCCGCGGCGAGTTCGGCGGTCGACCGGCCGGCGGAGATCGCGGTGATCATCTCCGCCAGGCCCGGCGGGGCGACGTACGCCGTCCCGGCCGCTCTGGCCTGTGCGGCGGCCCGCGTCGCCTGTTCACGACCCCGCTGCTGCGCGGCCGTCAGGGCGGTGCGCAGTCGCGTCATGTCCTCGGCGGTGCCGGCGCCCGCGTACTCCTGGAGCCCGACCTGTTCGAGATAGGCGTACGAGCGGAACGACGCGAGCTGGACCTCCAGTTCGCCGGCGGTGAGCCGGTCGCGGTCCTCGACCAGGAGGTGGGTGCCGATGGCGCGGAGCAGGGACTCCGCCGCCTGGGTCAGCGAGATGGCGTAGAGGGAGCGGCCGAAGCTGGCCTGGTTGTCGCTGCCGAAGCCGAGTTCGTTGGAGATCTCCATCAGGGGGTGCTGGACGGAGTGGTAGCTCTCCTCGGTCTGCACGCCCGTCAGCCGGGGCGTGAAGGCGTTCGCGCGGACCGCCGGGAGCTGCTGCTCGCCGGCGCGTACCAGCTGGATCCGCCGGAGCAGACCGGGAGTCGACGGCATGCGCCGCACCGCCGCGTCGAACGCCTTCGCGTCGGCGTCGGTGACCGCGCGGGCCTGGACGATCGCGGCGGCGCTCCGGTCGCCCGCCAGCAGCGGGATGACCGACACGTCGCGCTCGTTGACGGCGTCGCTCGCGTACTTGTTGGCGGCCTGTACGAGTTCGGCGACGCGCACGGCGTCGTCGGCGGCCCGCCAGGTGTCGACGGAGCGTTTCACGCGGATGCCGCCCAGGACGAGGGCGACGATCACGGGGATGAGCAGGACGGCCCGGAGCTTCCTGCCCACACGCCAGTCGTGGGTCAGGGATCTGCGGGGGCGTCTGTCCGACGGTCCGTCGGACGTGGGGGGTGGGGTGGTCGGCAAGGTCGTCCCATCGGCGGCCGGGGGAGGCCGGGAGCTGTGCGGGGAAGTGCGGTCGTGGGCACTTTCTAGCACCGGGAGATCGTCGGGGACGGCCGTACCGACAAAAAAGTACAAGTTTCATCTAAGCCGGTCCGCAGGAGCACCGGCTGTACGCGTCGCCAGGGCGTCCCGGTCAGCCGCTGTCGGTCGCGAATCCCTGGGCCTCCAGGGCCGCCGTCAGCACGTCGAGGGTCTCGCCCGCGCACACGCCGTCCGGGGGCAGTCCCTGGCTCGCCTGGAACGCCATGACGGCGCCCTGGGTGACGGGGCCGTCGATTCCGTCGAGGACGCCGGGGTCGAAGCCGAGGGCGGCCAGCGCCTCCTGGATGCCGAGGATCGACCCGAGCTGGAAGAGCCTCGGTCCCCCGCCACCACCCCCACCGCCGCCCCCACCGCCGGGGACGGGAGGCGAGCCGTCCTGGTTGAAGGTGACCGGCGTGACCGTGCCGGTGTTCGCCGTGGCCACGAACATCCGATGCAGGTCCACGCCCTGATAGGTCCCTCCGGGCAGGCCGCCGATGATCTCGACCAGCGCCATGTGCAGATGGGGGCCGATGCCCGGGAACCGGTAAACCCGGCCCAGCAGATCCCCGCGGGAGACCTTCGTGCCGTCGGTCAGCCCGCCGGGGACGCCGGTGATGTGGGTGTAGAAGCCGCCCATCCGGTCGTTGAGGGCGCGCATGAAGATCTGTGCGCCGTACTCCTTCGCGGTGTCGGCGGCGGGGTTGTGCGGATGGTAGACGGTGACATGGCCCTCGAAGGCGGCGTGCACCTCGGTGCCTTCGCCGGCGCCGAGATCCATGCCGAACCGGATGTACCAGTCGCCCGAAGCGTGCGTCCCCACGCCCGGTCCGCCCAGATCACCCGTGAAATTGCCGGGGAACGGGAACGGGTTCGACATGTCGATGGTGAATGCGGACACCTGTCGCTCCTTTTTCGAGCCACCGGCCCAACCGTCTCCCAGTCTTCCGGTCCACCGGATCGATGGCGCCTGCAATCACACTCCGGTGGCTGGCCGACAACGGCGCCGATATACTGGAACCATTTCGACTTGACGTCCCGTCACCCGTGCTCTTCGTCCACCGGAGGCCGCTATGACCTGGGCCAGCGCAGTCGACATGGAACCAGGCGACGTCGTCAGCATTCTCGGTGTCGATCACGTCTTCTTCGACGACGTGATGCGCAGCGGCGGCAGCATCGCCTGGAACGACCAGAATCCCGGAAACATCATCAGCTCGAACGAGGCCGTGAGTTACGGCGCGTATCCCGGCAAACACAATGACATCTTCGCCGTCTTCCCCGACGAGGAAACGGGATTCCAGGCCGTCCGCAATTATCTCGCGCACCGCAGGGACAGGACCGTCGTCGAGGTGATGCGGGCGTACGCCCCGGCCGGCCACGGCTCCAACGACCCCGAGCGCTACGCCCAGCAGGTCGCCGACGCCATGGGGGTCGGCACCGACACCTCCCTGGCGGCCCTGGACGACATCCAGCTGACCACGTTCGCCGACGCGATCCGGCGCGTGGAGGGCTGGCGGCCGGGCGAGACGCACGGCCCCGACGACCTGCCGGACGACGTCGTGCGATGGCTCGACGACCATCCCGGCCGCCCCGAACGAGCGGCGGCGGACCAGCCCTTCGCCCGCAAGGGCACCATCGCGGAGGGCGTCAAGAACATCCAGCAGCGCCTGAACGACCTCGGCTGGAACCCTCCCCTCGTGGTCGACGGAGCCTTCGGCCCGCGCACCCAGGAAGCCGTGCAGTGGTTCCAGGCCAACAACGCGCTCACGGCGGACGGCATCGTCGGCAACGCCACATGGCGTCGGCTCGTGCGGGTCTGAGGCGGGACAGGAGGCCACGACCATGGACGGTTCCTGGACGTGCGAGCGGTGCGGAGCCGAGGCGCCGGCCGACGCCCAGCGCTGCCGGAACTGCGGTGCCTGGCTCCCGGCGTACCAGGAGGGCGAGGACACGGGGACGCGAGGGTGGCGGCCCTGGCCCAGGAACGTCTTCACCCGGCACAGCCCGCAGCCGCCCCCGCCGTCCCGGCCGTACGTCGCCCCGCCGCCCCCGTGGAACCCGCCGTTCGAGCCGGAGCCCGAGCCCGACCCGCCGCCGCGCCGCGCGCTGCCCGTCGGCGCCATCGAGGGCATCGGCACCGTCGAGGGCGTGGCACGCCATGTGCAGCTGCGCACCGAGGTCCGCGGCAGCGGGGGCAACACCGGCACGACCGTCGTCTGCACCTTCCGCGTCGAGGTGTACGACCACTACGGCCGCCCCGTGCGCCTGGTCCCCGTCGAGATGCGCGGCGACACCTTCCACGGCGCCGTCACCGACGGGGACCAGGTGCGGGCCGAGGGCAGGGCCAGACGCGGCACCCTGCGGGTCAAGCGGCTGTACAACCTGACCACCGGCGCGGAGGTCTCGGCCCGCGGCACCCACTGGGCCGTGATCCTCCTCGTCCTGCTGATCTTCGCCGCGTGGGTGATCTTCGTCTTCGTCATCGCCGTGGGCTGACGCCCGCCCCGCGCCCCCGTCCGCCGTCCTACCGCCGGTGCGGGAACGGCACCCGCAGATCGACCAGTTCGTAGTCGCCGCCGCGCGGGTCGATGTAGGCGAGCGGGGCGTAGTGGTAGTGCCGCCCGTGCGGGCGGCGCCGCAGCGGCTCGCCGTCGCGGCTGCGCGGCCATTCGACGTCTCCGGTGAGCACCCGGGCCGGGATGAGCCAGTAGTCGCCCTTGCGGTAGGAGCGGGACCAGTCCTCGCCGGGCGCGAAGCGGATCTCGATGCCGTCCTCCAGCGGCAGCCACTCGCCCTCCCGCACGGGAATGCCCCGCGCGTCGCCCCAGCGGTCGCCGTCCCACCCGCCCCGGCCGTGGTCCCAGCGGCGCAGGAAGGGATGCAGTGACCGGACCTGTCCGGCGGTCGGCAGGTACGGGTCGTCGGCCGGGTCGGCGTCGAGCTCCACGCTGTACCCCGCGTAGTCGACCGAGACGACGGTGTACAGCTGTCCGCTGCCGGCCTCGGGCCGGTCCGACGCCCCGCGGCACACCACCGCGTCGTCGACGAGCTCCACCACGTCGCCGACGTCCACGCCGAGCTTGTCGTCCCGGCCCAGCGTCTCCAGTTCGACCGTCACACCGTCCACCGCGCGCACGGGCAGCACGACCGAGCCGTTCTCCCGCGACCACTTGAAGGTCGCCGTCCCCTCCCCGCCGCCCTGGTGCACCTCGACCCGGTACAGCTGGTTCTCCGGGCCGCGGTAGCCGGAGGCCGGGGGCAGTTCGCTCGGGGCCTGGTCCTCCTCGGGGGGCCGGGTGCGGGCGGCGAGCAGGCCGCGCGGCTCGAACTCGCCCCGGATGTGCTCCCGCAGGAGACGTGCGGCGCCGCGCGGGTCGAGGTCGTAGGAGTCGTGCTCC
Source organism: Streptomyces sp. NPDC032126 (assembly GCF_055580085.1). Lineage (NCBI taxonomy): Bacteria > Bacillati > Actinomycetota > Actinomycetes > Kitasatosporales > Streptomycetaceae > Streptomyces > Streptomyces sp. NPDC032126. The sequence goes on along the minus strand of NZ_JBVIMA010000010.1, from coordinate 123,424 downwards.
AGGGGGAGCCGGCACACCTGCCAGACCACCCGGGTGCGCGCGGTGGTGTCCGGGCCGCCCGGGCCGAGCGCCACCTCGCGGATCCAGGGCGCCTCCACCGCCGTGATCAGCCGCTCCCACACCCGCAGATACACCAGGAACGGCCCCGACGGCAGCCGGTCCTCCTCCCGCTCGGGTTCCAGATGGCCGTCGGGCTGGTCCCAGTAGTCGGTGCCGTCGCACTCGCAGAGGATGCCGTCGACGTACATACGGCCCGGCGCGAGGCTGAAGGTGTCCCCGTCGAACCCGTCGACCCCGAACCCGCCGAGCGCGTCCTCGTCCGGGTCCGGTGGATACGCGGCGGGCCCCAGCAGGTCGGCGGCGAGGGTGCGCATGTAGTGCAGCAGGATCGCCGTCTGCTCGTTGATCTCGGAATCGAGCTGGACCCGGCCCTGCTGGGAGAGGACCGAGGAGAAACGCCGGGCGGGATCGAAGAGGACGCGGGAGAAGTCGCCGTGCATGGGGTGCTTCCTGCCTGGGCCGAGGGGTGGGGGGGAGGGGGAAGAGCCGGGGGCGGTCGCGGGGGCTCAGGTGACGAAGAAGAGCCCCGCGTCGCATCCGGCGGGGGTGTACTCCTCCAGCCGGGTGCGCAGGTTGTCCTCGCGCTGCGGCTGGAAGAGGTGGTGCAGGGCGCCGGGCTCGGACCATTCGGCGCCGCCGCGGCGGATCTCGTCGGGGCAGTCGTCGGCGAGCCGTACGTAGTCGGGCGAGCCGTACCGGGTGGCGGCGAAACGCGGCCGCACCCGGCGCGGATCGCCGGAGTGGTCGGGCTCGCAGTGGTACCGGGGCGGGGTCGCGGAGAGGGCGCTCGGCAGCCAGCAGAAGCGCAGCGAGCCCTCGTCGCGTCGCTCCACGAGGACCGCGCCGTTCAGCAGGCAGTTCTCCACCACGTCGATCGCGCGGACGCGCAGACCTCCGAGGACGGTGGTGCGGCGGGCCGTGAGCACGATGCCGGCGGGGCCGCCCTCCGGCGCGCCGATCGCCGTCGCCTCGGGATCGTTGGCGTCCACGACACTGTCGTGGATCTCGACATGGTTGTCGCGGCCTCCCTCGACGGACAGGGCGCCGATCACGCTGTGGTGGATCTGGACGCGCACCGGACTGTCGACGATCTCCAGGCCGGGCGACCCCGGCGCCAGCGGCGCGCCGTGCTCCTCCAGCACCCAGCCCGGTACGAACGTGCAGTGCCGGACGACCAGACGCGCCACCGCGCCCCGCACCCGCACGACGCCGCCGGTCACCAGCAGCCCGTCCAGGTCGAGCCGCGCGGTCGGCCTGCCGCTGCCCGTGATGGTCAGGGCCCGCCGCCGGTCGCCGCCGCGCCGCCCGCCCAGCCGGACGACGGGCCGCACCCCGTCCGCGGCGCGCAGGACGAGATGGTCGCCGGGGTCGAGGCGGATGTCGGTCAGGTCCTCCTCGATCTCGTTGGCGGTGATCTCCACGATCACCAGCGTCTTGCCGCCGTGCGCCCGCTTCCCCGCGCGCCAGCGGTCGAGCGCGTCGGCGATGCTCGCGTGGTCCTCGCCGGGACCCACCCGGTAGCGCTCGGCGCCCCGCAACGACACGGGTTCGGGGCGCGGGTACTCGCCGCCGCCGAGGTCACCGGAGAACGCGTGATGGTACGTCACCCGCACGCCGTGCGCGGGAGCCGTGCCCGGCGCCAGCGCGAGCCGGCCGAGCACCGGGTCGACGGCGACCTGCCCGTACTCGGGGCGATAGCTCCAGTCCGTCAGGTCGGCGGCGACGATCCGGTCCAGCGGCACCACATCGCCGGCGTCCGGGCCGGTCCACACGCACAGGCTCCTGCCGGGCCCGTAGAAGTCGTAGAGCCGTTCGGCCAGGGCCCTGCGACCGATGGGCTCCGGCACGTTCGTCTCGTCGGCGACATGGGCGCTCGACGGCTCGGGCACCGGGGCCGTGTACAGGGGTGTGTCGATGGCGAGCACGTTGAAGGTGTAGCAGGCCCGGTCCCGGTCCAGACAGTACGCCGGGGCCCGTGTCACGGAGTACGTGCGCAGCCGCCACAGGTGCAGGCCGACGGACCGCACGCCGTAGCGGCCGCGGCGGCGGGTGGACCCGGCGCGCGGCACCTCCACGGTGTGGGCGCACCCGTCGAACGGGCCGTCCAGCCGCTCCAGCGCCCCCGCGCGGCGCACGTCCACCAGCGCGCCCCGCGCCGCCCTGCGGCGCGCGTCGGCGGCGTCGGTGCCGTAGCGGCGCACCGGCTGGGTGACGCTGAGCAGCCGCTGGTACTCGACGACCCGGGCCGGCCACCCGGCGACGCCGGACGCCAGGTCCTCCAGCAGGGCCAGTGTGCCCTTGCGGCGCCGGTGCGTGACCGTGTCGGCAACGTCGCGGCGCGGCACGGCGGCGGCCGGCAGCCCGGTGGCCCGGGAGGCGTCGTCGGACAGGGCGGCGGCGATCCGGGGCAGGATCTCGTAGCCGACGAGATCCCCGAGATACGGCACCACCCAGTCGTCGCAGGTCTCGATGAACCAGTTGTCGTAGAGCCGCTCGATGTCCTCCTGGACCACCGCCACCTGCTCGGCGACGACCGTCAGCAGCGCCCGCAGCGGGCCGCCCCGTTCCTCGTCGCGTCGGCGGTGCACGGCGGGCAGCAGCGCGTACAGCTCGTCCGGGGTCATGGAATCCTCCGCAGGATCAGGGTCCCGGGCACCGCCGGGTCCAGCAGGACGAGTTGGGCGGGCCGCAGTACCAGCCGCGGGGGCCGCCGCTCGGCCGGGTCGGACGGGGCGCGGCGGTCGAGGCGGACCGTGGGGGACTGCGCGGTGTCGACCGCGGCCGCCGGACCGTCCGTGCCGTCCGCCGGGGGCAGATCGCGCACCGGGCGCTGCCCCGCGGCCAGGGCGGGCACGACGGACGCGACCGAGGGATGCTCCGCGAACCGCACCACGTCGGCCGGGTCGGCGCCCTCCGGGATGCCGCCGAAGGCGTCCACCCGCACGAAGTCGACGCCCGGGACCGTGTGCGCGGCGGCGACGACGGCGCTCAGATACACCGGGCGGGTCAGCCGCGCCTCCGCGAACCCGAGCCGGGCGGCCAGCGCCGCACGGACCGCCGCTTCGACCTTCTCCGGCAGATGCCCCGGGGTCGTGCGGACGCCGAGCATCAGCACCAGCCGGACCCGCTCGCACGGCTCCACCCGCACCGGCAGCGTGGGGTCGCCGTACCGCCGCAGGGCCGTGCGCAGACCGGCGAGCAGCGCCGAGGAGGAATCCAGCGGGGCGTCGTCCGCGGCGGCGACGGTGACGTGCAGCACCGGGCGGCCGCCGTCCTGGCAGCGCCGCGCGATCGCCTTGGCGATGCCCGCGAAGGCCCGCGCGAAGGACTCGTAGTCGCGCACCGACACCAGCCGGTCGAAGGCCGCCAGCCGCAACGGGATCGCCTGCCGCAGCTGCGCCGGCCCGTCGGCGTCGGCCCCGCCGGTCGCGGGCAGCGGGTTGGTGACCGCACTGACGCCGAGCGGCCGGCTCACCACCTGGCTGATCCGCCCGGCCGCGACATTGCCGGCGCGCCCGCCGCCGACGCGGTAGCGGGCGGTGACGTTCTCCGTGCCCGAGGGCAGCCGGGCGCCGCGCAGACCGTCCCCGAACTCCACAGCCGCCCTGCCGTCCGGGCCCGCGCGCAGCTGGAACACCCGGTCGACCGGACCCGCCTCGCCGAGATCGGCGGTGCGCTGCCACGCCACGCCGTCGACGCGGACGGTCAGCGCCTCCTCGCCGCCCTCGGCGGTCGCCGACGGCAGCCACACCAGGGGGCCCTGCCGCAGCGGCAGCACCTGGCCGGCCCGGCCCGCGTCGCCGCTGCCGAGGATCTCGGTCACCGTCTCGCCCGCGGTCGCCGGGACGACATTGCCGTGCACGACGACGGTGTCGCGCCGGTAGCGGTGCGCGAGCGGCGCGGTGAGCAGCAGCGTCGTGCACACCCGGTCGGTGAAGGTGTGCCGCACCGAGCCGAGGACGGCGAGCTCGCTGCCCGGCACGCCCGGGCCGGCCCCGGGAACGACGTCCGTGCGCTCCCCGGAGACGATGAGCGGCCGCCCGGGGGTGAGGCCCTCGAAGACGCCGTCCAGCGTCAGCGAGTCGCCCGCCACGTCGTCCGGGTCGGGCCCGGCGGCCAGGACGAGGGGTTCGCCCGCGGCCCACACGGTGGTGGCGCGCCGGGCGGCGATGTCGTCGCAGTCGTCGGTCCACGGCCCGGCCAGCCCGAGCCGCGTCACCCGTACGGCGTCCTGGTCGTTGGCCACCGACAGCTGTCCGACCTCGGTGACCCGCAGCAGACGGGTGCGGGAGCGGCCCGTCACCCGGACCGCGATCCAGCTGCCCGCCTCGATCTCCTCGTGCACCGCGTCCAGCAGCAGCACATCGGGCGAGAGCGGGGCGCTGCCGTCCGGTCGCGGCCGGGCGGCGGCGCGCAGCAGCGCTCTGACCCGGTCGTCGCCCGGCATAGAGGCGCCCAGCGGGGTCGTCGTGATCCGGAAGCGCCGCACCCGCGGCCGGTCGGCGGCCGGCACCGAGACGGCGGACAGCGCCTCGTACAGGGACGCCGTGAGACCGGGCCGGTTGCCCGCCAGCACCCGGGGCAGACCGTCGGAGCCGGCGCCCAGCGCGTCGGCGACGGCGGGCGGCGTGCGCGGCGGCGGCTCGCCCGGGCCGAGCGCCCGCAGCAGCGGATCCACGGCGTGCAGCACGGGGCGGCCGGGGGCGTCGAGGTCGCGCCGCAGCGGATCCACGGCCGGCGGCACCGGGCGGCCGGAACCGCCGGGGGCGGGCGCCGCCTCGGGTTCCTCGACCAGGCGCCGCACGGCGTGCCGCACGGTCGCGAGCCGGACGGCGGCCCGCGCGGCCAGCGCCTCCGCGTCGACGTCCCCGCCGACGTCGGCGAGCCGCTCCCGCAGCTTGCGCAGCCTGCGGTCGAGCCGGGCCGCGAACGTGTCCGGGTCGCGCAGCTCCCCGGCCCGGTCCCGCACGTCCCGCAGCAGCGCCAGCAGCTCCTCGAAGGGGCCGCGCGAGGGCGCCCGGCGGGCGGCGTCCTCCATGTCCTCCCGCAGCGCCTCCACGGCGCCGTCCAGCTGCCGGGTCGGGTCCGGCACCCGCAGCCGTACCGCGGTCCGCCCCAGCGTGGGGTCCGGTGCCACCTCCCCCACCACCCGGGTCATGTTCAACCGGGCGTCGGGATACAGGAACAGCAGGCGGTCACCGGGGCGCAGGGCCTGCTGGATCCCCTCCACGTCGACGGACGCCGTGGACACGGCGAGCGCGGCCGGGAGGGCGGCCGGGCGGGTGGTGCGCACGGGCAGCCGGTTCCACTCGGCGCGCGCGGAGAGGTCCTTGGCGGTCTCGAAGACCAACGGCAGCCCGCCGGGCTCCGGCTCGGCGCGCACCTGCGAACCGGCCGGCACGACGCAGGCCGTGCCGGGGTCCAGCGTGTAGGCGAGGTGGGCGGCGGCGGCCAGCGCGGGGCGCGGCCGGTGACCGACCAGCCGCCCCAGCCGCACCAGGGACTCGTGTTCGGTCGCGGTGCGCAGGAACCCCTCGTTGGCGATCCGCTCCTGATAGAAGGTCAGCACGTCGGCGACCACCGCCCAGGCGTCCAGCAGGGCGATCGACGGATCGTCGGGCTCCCTGGTGGTGAGCGCGGCCAGCGGCCCCCGGTCCGTCCGGGACAGCCGCGCCGACATCGCGTCCACGAACTCCCGGTGCGTGCCCACGCGATACGACAGCGCGGGCAGGCCGGGGCGGTTCCACACCGGCGTCGGGGGCGGCTCCGGCTCGGTCATCGTCCTCCTCTCAGCCGCAGCACCAGCTGTCCGTTCTCCGGGCGGGTGACATCGCCGTCGAGCCGCGGGATCTCCAGCGGCCGCAGACGCAGTTCACCGGAGGGCGGCACGTCCGGGCCCGCCTTGTCCGCCCCGGACAGGTGGAGCCTGCGCAGCCGGGTGACCTCGGCGTGCCGCACACCGGGCACGGCCATGCAGACGGCCACCAGGACGCTGGCCCGCACCGGGGTGCCGAAGGTGAGCGCCGAAGGGGCGAAGAAGCCGCCGTACTCCGGCAGGAAGCGGCGTTGGAGCGCCTCCCGCACATCGGCGGTGACGTGGTGCGGGTCGACCAGGACGTACATTTCCACGTCGAGCGGCACCAGATGGGCGGGGCGGGTGACGACCTCGTGGCCGATGCGCCGGTAGCGGTGCAGTGCGGCGCGTACGTCGTTCAGCAGCGCCGGCGACGGCACGGCGGCGCCCTGGGGATCCACGGCCACGTCGGCCTCGTACCAACTGCCGGTCCAGCGCAGTGTGGCGGCGGCGCGCTGCACGCCGGGGTGGTCCGCGGCGAGCGTGGCGTAGTCCTCGGCGGTGACGGCGCGCAGCAGCGTGCGGAAGGGGGCGCGCGGGGCGGCCACCCGGACGTCCGCGACGGGTTCGGGTTCGGTGCCGCCGGTCGCCGGCACGGGGTTGCGCACCCGGGTGACCAGGCCCGCGAGGCCTCCGTCGCGGTGGGCGATCCGGTTGACCGCCTCGCTGCCCGCGTTGCCCGAACGGCCGTTGCCGACGCGGTAGACGGCGCGCAGCCGGGTGCCGGGGGCCGGTGCCCGTCCGCAGCGGTCGTCGCCGAAGCGCAGGGTGAGCACGCCCTCGTCGTCGGCCTCCCCGACCACGTGCCGGTCCCGGGGGCCGCTGTCCAGCAGGTCCCGGCGTGGAACCCAGCGGGCGTCGGCACCCTCCGCCTCGACCAGCTGGAGCGCGGGGAGCGCCTCGCGGGGGTCGGGGCGCAGGGCGGTGCTCGCCGGGCCGTGCAGGGCGGGGTTGGCGGGGTGCAGCCCGCCGGCGGCCCGGGCACCCCAGGTCTGCCGGATCTCCCAGCCCTCGGCGGGGTCGAGCACGTATCCGGACCGGGCACGGCGGGCGAGCGTCTCCAGGCGGCGCAGGCGCGGGGCGAGGACGTCGTCGAAGCGGGACAGGAGCCGGGCGGCCCGGCGCCGGTCGTCGAGGCCGGAGCTGCCGAAGAGCGCTTCCAGGAGTTCCACGTCACTCGGTTCGAGCCGGTCGATCCCGTGGTGCAGGTCGCGCAGCAGGTCCTGGGCCCGGGTGGCCAGGCCGGCGAGATGCCGGGCCTGGGCGGCGGCCAGATCGGCGGGGCGGGGGTGCGGCGGGGAGAAGGTGACGGGGGCGCCGCGCACCGCCGCCCTGAAGCGGCGGGTGCGGTCCACCGTGTCCGGCACCTCGACGATCTCGTCCGTGTCGCCGTCCGGCAGCCAGGTGTTCTCCAGGCCGTGCTCGACGAGGAGGGCGTTGCCGCGCGCCACCACGGTCGCGCCGTACCGGCCGTCGGGCCCGGGCGGGTTGCGCACCCACAGCGGGAAGGTGAGCGCGTCCTCCTCGGCCCAGGCGATCTTCACCACCGCCGTTCCGGTGGTGGCGTCCTCGTCCGCAACGACACGGGTGAGCCGGACGGCCTGACGGTGGCCGGGGTCGGGCGCGCCGCCGTCGGGGGCGCGCAGCTCCTCCAGGACGAGCAGGTCACCGGGATGGAGATCCAGCTCGCGGTCCTCGTCGAGGAGGGCGGCCCGGGTCGTGCCGGCGGGCAGCGCGAACCCGTCCCGCCCCCAGCCCCACAGCGGGATGGCGTTGTGCTGGGGCCGCAGCTGCGTCTCGCGGCGCTCCAGCGGCCGGTAGACCGGATACGCCCCCGAGGCGAGTTCCGCCACGGACATCTCCGGTCCGCCCGCCGGACCCGGCGGGTCCTCCGGCAGGGCGGCGAACGCCAGCTGGTCCGTGCGCACCCGCAGCGGTCCGGCCGTCTCCACGCACACCACGGTGCGGGCCGCGCAGCCGTCGTGCATCGGGTAGCCGACGAGGCGCGCGTGCCGCCGCACCGAGGTGCGCAGCCGCGCGGTGTCCAGATACGCCTCGGTGGCGACGGCGTCCTGCTGATAGCTCAGCCGGTCCCCGACGTGGGCGAGCAGCTCCACCAGGGTGACCCAGAGGTCGGGGACGTGGCGTTCCGTCCAGCGCGGCACCGTCAGCGACAGCCGCTCCAGCAGGAGCCGGCGGAAACTGGCGTAGTCCTTGGCCAGGTAGTCGATGGCCGGCCCGGGCGGGCCCGGCGGCGGGGTCGCGCCGGGGGCGTCCTCGGGGCGGCGGGCGGTGGGGCGCAAGGAGAAGTCGGCCCGGTCGTGGGCGCCGTGGAAGCCGTGTCCGAGCACGCGCAGCCGATAGGTGGAGTCGTCCACGGGCCGGTCCAGGACCAGCCGGAACCGGTGCGGTGCCCCGGCCCCCTCGGACGCCGGGAACTCCTCCGAGTCCTCCCCGGGGCCCTCCGGTTCCTCCGCGCTCTCGCGTACGACCCGCAGCACACGGATGCCGACGACCCGCTGTCCGCCCTCGATGACGAACCGGGTGCGGTCCACGAACCCCGGGAGCACCCCGGTGAAGGTCACGGTCAGCGTGCGCCGGTCCGGATGCGCCCGTACCTCCTCGATACGGGCCGGGCCGCTCCGGCGCGGATCCGCCACGGTCATGGGCCGCTGCCCCCGCTCACGGTCAGGGTGCGGTTCTCCCCGGTGGCCGTCAGGACGTAGGCGACCCGCACGTGCAGGGTCGCCTCGTCCGCGGTCACGGTGAGGTGATCCACGGTGAGGAGGTCGCCGAGCCAGCGCTGGAGGGCGGCGCGGGCGGTCATCTCCAGGGTGGCGGCGAGTTCGGGGCTGTTCCCGGCGAAGACCAGGTCGAGCAGGCCGCAGCCGAAGTCGGGCCGGTTGACTCGCTCGCCCGGGCTGGTGAACAGGACGAGCTCGACCATGTCCCGGACGTGGTCGGCGTGGGCTGCCGCCGCGGTGCGGCCCCGGGCGTCCACGTGATAGGGGAAGGCGATGTCCACGGCGCTCACATCCCCTGGACCCGTGGCTGGACCGCCAGCACCAGCGGGGGATTGGGCGGCGGCGTGCCCACCCCCATCGCCGGGCCGGGGCTGACGGGAGGAGTCGGCTGGAGCAGGACCGGCAGCCCGTTGACGAACACCCGTGTGGAGATGTTCAGCCACACGATGCTCGTGCACGGCGGCGCCCCGAGCGTCATGGCCGGGAAGCCGCAGCCCGCCACCAGGAAGGTGTCGGCGCTGGTGGCCACCGGGTTGGGGCCGACCAGAACGCGTTGCTGCGCCGGCGCGGGAATGGTCACCATGCCGGGCGGATGGGCGCACATCATCAACGCGCCGAAGTGGAGCAGCAGTCCGGGCATGACGTCCTCACAACACCGTCAGGGCACCGCCGTTGACGGTGACCTGGGGGCCGACGAGCTGGAGTGTGGCGAGCCCGGGCCCGCAGGAGATCTCGATCGACACCTCGTTGATCTTGATGAACGGACCGTTCTCGCCGTGCAGTTGAAGCTTGATCCCGCCCGAGGGGCCGGGCATGTCGCTGATCACCAGGGCGTTTCCGGTGGGCGTGGCCAGCACGATCTGCGGGACACCCGGCGGCGTCGACTTCGCCGCCGACGGCACGTCCCCCGACCCGCCCCGCCGGAACCCCACCCACACGGCCCGCTCCGGGTCCCCGTCGAGGAAGCGCACCCACACCCCGGAGTCCGGCGGCGGCACCACGTACATGCCGCAGTCCGAACCGGCCAGCGGGGTCAGTGGGGCGGCCCACACGGGCGCCTCGTCGCCCAGCACCTCCGGAACCCGCACCAGGAGCCTGCCGACCCCCGTCGGGTCCACGGCGGACACCACGACCCCCTCGTACAGGCCGAGCCAGGCGTGCGTGCGGTGCGTGTGATGCGTCTGCTCCGTGGTCATACGGTCACCACCTGGGTGTCGGCGCCGAGCCCGTCGCGGACCAGCGTGAAGTGCTGCTTGAACGTGTCCCGGGTCAGGTCGTGGGTCACCCGGGCCACCAGATAGCGCCCGTCGTACGCCGCTCCCGCCCCGCGTACGCCCACCAGACCGTGGGCGGACAGGACATGGCCGTAGCGCAGGACGTCGACCGTCCCGCGCCCGGTGACGGCGTCGGCGGCGACCACGCGGCCGAGCCCGGCCAGCAGGGTCCGGGTCAGGGAGCGGCCCGTCTGCCCGGTGAGCGCCCCCGCGCGCAGAGCCTCCGCCGGGCGTGCCGCGAGGGGTCCGCGCAGCGCGAGCGGCTCCGGCGCGGAGGCCTCGGAGGCGGTCGTGGAGGGCGGTTCGAGCCGGTACGTGCCGTAGCCGGACGCGGCCAGCCCGTCGAGGGAGAACGTCAGCTCCTCCACGTTGTCGGCGGCACCGCACCCGGTCGTCAGGGCCGGCTGGAGGGCCCCCTCGCGGCGCTGCGGCCCCCAGTAGGCGGTGCTGACACCCGGGGCGGGCCCCGGTTCGAGGTGGAAGACATGGCCGACGTCCGCCGCCATCGACCGCAGATACGCGAGATCCGTGGACACCTGCACCGGAATGTCGATCAGCGGATTCGGCTGGTCCGCGAGCACCGGCGCCACCGCCTTCGGCGCGATGCCGTACTGCGCGTACGGGGCGCACACCGCTGTCGCCCGCAGATGCGGCGCGAGCCCCGGGTACGTCCGCCGCACATGCCTCAGATCCATCAGCAGCGACAGGTCCTCGCCGGTGACCACGAGGAACGACGCCCCGGGAGCCCGCGCCGCGTGCACCTCCTGATGCGTGATCACGCCGTCCACGAGCACATGACATCGGCCCGCGAGCACTACGGCGACCACGACCCGCTTCTTCGCGTAGAGAGCCCCGTCCGGTCCGACCGCCCGGGCCAGCGGCGAACCCGGGGCCAGCGTGAACGTCAGCTGGAAGCCGCTCGTCGCCCCGCTGGCCACGGTGATCCGCGCCCCGTGCAGGGCGTCGACGAACGCCGCCGGGGCCGGCGCGGGCACCGTGTCGCCGAGGAGCAGCATCACCTGCGGGCTCTGCGTCATCACAGCGCCCGTTCGCCGCCGACGGCCGCCTCGGCGGGCAGCGTGATCCGCAGCCTCCGGCCGGGCACGGCCGTCAACGCGTCCGGCCGCACCGCCCGGTTGGCGTCGGCGATCCGCCACGACTGCTCCGGGTCGCCGTACCGCCGGGCGGCGATGAGGTCGAGCCGTTCGCCGGCCGCGACGACGTGCTCGCCGACGACCGTCAGCTCCTCCGGCCGGGGCAGGAACCGGCGGCGCAGATGCGCGACGGTACGGCCGTCCGGGAAGGTGTGGGTGGTGGTGGGGACACCGTGGTATCTGCTGCTGGGCTCGAACATGCCGACCTCCTCCGGGAGTTGGGGCGAGTGCGGGTGTGCGGTGTCGCGGCGGGGGGCCTAGCCGCTCGGGTATCCGACGGTCGCCGGGCCGTAGGCGACGGCCGCCGCCAGGCGCTCGCGGCCCTGCTGGTACTGGAGATAGAGACCGCCCGCCTTGTGGCTGAACCCGACGTCGTCGACGGTGAGGATCCGTACCGTCAGCGCCACCCGCGCCCGGATCGGCGTCAGCTCCCCGTCGTACGCCTCCTCCGTCACGTCGATGTCCAGCATCCGCACCGGCAGGACCCGCCGCGGCCCCAGCACCAGGACGGACAGCGGGGCCTGCGCCGGGGCGATCTCCAGGATCCCCTGACCCGCGAGGTCGTTCTGCCGGGTCAGCTGGGCGCTCGTCGGGGTGACGGCGCTCTCCAGCGCGGACAGCGTGGCGAACAGACCCGTCCCGGGAGGCGGCGCCGGGGTGGTCTTCGAGGCCACCTGGTCCACGGCGTCGAAATCCGCCTCGATCCGGAAGGTCTCCCGGGCCGGCCCCCGCAACCGCAACGCCTCCAGCCGGTCGCCCGCGTCGGCGCCGACGCCGTACGGCTGGAGGCTGCGGGTGATGCTGTCGGGGTTGTACTGGAAGGGCATGACCCGCAGCACCTGGCCCTGCTCGGGGTCCAGGAAGACGAATCCGCCGCGGCGGGGGGCGGGAGTGGTCATGGGGTGGGGCTCCTTCCTTCGGAGCGCGGTGCGGCCGCCGCCCGGAGCGCGTCGTGGACGGCCCGCGCGATCCGCCGGGCGGGGGCGGCGAGCGCGGAGTCGGTGCGGGCGGCGTCGGTAGGGGTGGAGTCGGTGGACGTGGGGGAGTCGTCGAGCAGCAGGGCGAGTTCGGCCTCGACGGCCGCGCACAGCGCCGTACGGGACGGGGGGCCGGCCGCGTCCCACACCAGCCGCCGGATGCGCAGTTCGACCCGCGGGGCCGCCGTCATGTGATCACCAGCGCCGCGTCGGCGTCGAACCGCCCGGCCTCCACATCGACCAGCGGACTGTCCACCCCGTCCACCCGCAACCGCAGCGGATAACGCCCCGGCGCACCCGCGGCCAGCCGGAACCGCAGCGTGCGGGTGGCCCGCGTGAACGGCTCGGCGGGCACGGGCCGGTCCGCCACCAGCAACTCGGCCCGCTGACCGGGCTGTACGGCGGGCGCGCACTTCACCTCCAGCGCCACCGCCCCCTTCTTGTCCCGCGCGGCGGTCACCGGCAGGGCGCTGGTGATGCGCGGCGCGACGGCGAACTGCCGGGGCCCGGAGGTGCGTTCACCGCCGTCGGGAGCGGTGAGCACGACGACGGCCGTCCAGGATCCCGCGCCGAGATCCTTGTCGAGCGTGGCCCGCACCGAGGCGGCCCCGTCCGCGCGGGCCGGCAGCACCACCGGCCCGCCCAGCAGGGGATGGGTGAGGCGCACGCTGGGCGTCCCCGTCCGGAACCCGCTGCCGCTGAGGACGATGTCGGAGCCCGGGGTCGCGACGGAGGGCAGCACGGCCCGCAGCACCGGCCAGCGCGCGGCCGTCGTCGGCAGCGCCTCGGGCCCGCTCCCGGCCGTGCCGCGCCGCACGACCGGCAGGGGGGCCCGGCCGGGTACGGTGCCGTCGATGAGGACGACCCGTGCCTCGTAGGCGACCGACAGCCGGTAGTCGTGGCCCAGAGCGGCCCACAGCCGGCACATCTCCTCGGCCGTCATCGCCTCGGGGGTGACCTTCACCGGTTCCCGCTGGAGGTGCAGATCGCTGAAACCGGCGGCGGCCTTCAGGGCGTCGGCCCGCAGCTCGGGCCGCTCGTGCAGGGCGGCCATCGCGGCGCCGAGCAGCCGCTCGGGCACGGTGGAGTTCTCGCCGGGGGGCACATGCGGGGTGAACAGGTAGTGCAGGACGAGCGGCAGCGCGGGGTGACGGCTTTCGCCGGGACGCGCGCCCTCGGGGTCGGCGTTGCGCCAGGCGGGGTCGATGCCGGTGCGGTGGAGGAAGAGGTTGAGCACCGGCGGCGGAACATCGCCGTCGTCGCCCTCGGCGGCGAACGCCGCGAGGTCACTCGGGTGCCGCACGGTCACTTCGGCACCGGGCACGGCCCGCCGGACGGCCTCCTCCAGCACGACCCGCAGCGTCTCGGTAACGGCCGCAACAGCCAACGCGTCACTCACGCCCGCCTCCCGAGGTACTCCTCAAGACTCAACTGGGGTGCGCGGTGTGTGGAGCGGGGTTCGTCGTCGAGGGGGCGGGGGGTGGGGGGTGGGCCGGTGCGGACGACGAGGTGGTCGATGGTTACGCGGATGACGGGTGGGGGGGTGGGGGGGTCTGGCATGGGGGGAGGGGTGGGGGTGGTTGGTTGGGGCGCGGGTGGGGTGGGGGCGGCCGCGGTCCGTTGCCGCGTGGTGGTGGGGAGGGTGGAGGGGCTGGTCGGCGCGGGTGCGGGTTCCGCTGCGCGTGCCTCCGTCGGTGACAGGGGGTGTGACGGCGTCGGTGAGGCGGTTCGGCGTGGGGGCGCCGACGTTCGCGCGGGCGGCTCGGCCGGTCTCGCTACGGCGCGGGCGGCATCGGCGAGCGGCGGAGCCACAGCCGGGACGGAGCCTCGGGAGGGTACGCCGTTGTCCTGGCGGGGTGTTGTGCTCGGGCCGAGGTACCGCGCCGAACGACCTTGTGGTGCCGGATCGGAGCCGGGGACGTGCGGTGCGTGCGGTGACGGGGGAGGGGCTGTGGGGCGCTCGGGGTGACCTGACCGTCGTAGGGGCGGCGCATCGGTCGTAGGAGACGGCTGTCCCGCACGTGGCCGTGGGCCGTCGCCCCGTTCAGCACGGCTGACTCGGGTGCGCTCGGACCGTGAGGGCGAGTCACTTGGCCGACGGCGTGCGGGGGCAGCGGGGGCTTCCCGATTGCCGGTCGCGTCGGCGGGGCGCGCGGCGGGCTCTGCGTCGGGGGAGAGGGGCGTTGCGGGCTGGGCTGCCTTCGGGGTGGCGGGGCGGTTGGCCTCGGTGCCGGGCTGGTGGTCCGTGGGGTGCTTGGCTTCGGTGCCGGGCAGGTGGCGTGTGGCCTCGGTTGCGGGTCGCCGGCCTGTGGGGCGGGGGTTGGCATCGGTGGCGGCCCGGTGGTCCGTAGGGCGGTTGGTCGCGCTGCCGGGCCGGTGGCGTGTGGGACTTGTGGCTTCGGGTGCGGCCTGGTGGTCTGTGGGGCGGGGGTCGGCCTCGGCGCCGGGCTGGTGGTCCGTACGGCGGTTGGTCGCAGTGCCGGGCTGGTGGTCCGTAGGGCGCCTGGCTTCGGCGCCGGTCCGGTGGCCGGCGGGGCGGTTGACTTCGGGTGCGGCCCGGTGGGCTGTGGGGTGTACCGCCCGCGTCGGTGTGGGCTGTGCCTTCTTGCCGTCGGCCGGACGGGTGCCCTCGCCGCCGTTCCTGGGCTGTGCGGCCGCACTGTCGCCCGGACGCGCCGCTGCTACGTCACGTCGCGTCGGCTCTACGTCGAACGGCGCCGCGTCCTCCCGGTCGCCCGGACGGGTCTGCTCGCCGCCAACGGCAGGCGCCCCCGAGCCGTCCGCAGCCCGCACCTCGTCCATGTCGGCCGGGGCGATGCGCTCGCCGTCGACAGGGCGCACCGGCGCCGTGCCGGCGCCCGTGGATCCCCTCACGGTGACGTCCCCACGCCCTCCGGCTCCTTGGGCTCCTTCGGCCCGCGGATTGGCCCTACGTCCTTCGGCCCTCTCGGTGCCGCGAGTCACCCGCTGCTCTCCGGTCTCTTCGGTCCGGGGAGTGGCCCGATGCTCTCGGGTACCTTCGGCCCCCCGAGTGGTCCGACGCTCTCCGGCCTCTTCGGCCCGCCGGGTGGCCCGATGCTCTCCGGTACCTTCGGCCCCCCGAGTGGTCCGACGTCCTCCGGCCCTCTCGGCCCCCCGAGTGACTGGACGCTCTCTGGCCTCCTCGGCCCCCCGAGTGGTCCGCCGCTCTCCGGCCTCTTCGGCCCGCTGGGTGGCCCGATGGTCTCCGGTACCTTCGGCCCCCCGAGTGCTCCGACGTCCTCCGGCCCTCTCGGCCCCCCGATCGACCGGACGCTCCCCGGCCTCTTCGCCCCGCTGGGTGGCCCGGCGCTCTTCGGCCCCTTCGGTCCGCCGACTGTTCGGCGCGATGGTGTCTCGTCCGGCCGTGTTGTCGGCCAGACCCTCGCTCCTCGCCTCGCCCGCGAGCCCGTCAGTCCGCACCGTCCCACTGATCGTCCTCACAACCTCGGCCGCGCTCCCGGCCCCGGCCCTCCCCCCGTCCGTAGCCACGTCCTCCGCCGGCTCCTCGACCGGAGCGACCTCGTCGTACGCGCCCGCCCCGGGCAGCAGCACAGGCGCCCCCGCCCCAATCTCCGCCGCTTCACCTTCGACCTCGAAGTCGGCCTCGTACTCCGTCAACCCCACATCACCGCCGGGCAGTCGCCGTGCCGTCGGGTCGAAGACGTTCGGGGCCAGCGGTCGCAGGCGCGGGCCCGGTGCTCGTAGGAGTCGGTCCACGAAGTCGTTCATCCGGTGCTCGCCTCCAGATAGAAGCGCCGCCGCGTCGGACTGATCGCGAGGACGTCGGCCTCCGTCCAGCCGTAGGCCCGGGCGAGGGCGTGGACCTCGTGCAGGAGGCGGTGGGCGTAGCCGGACACGTCGGTCCACAGATGGTCGGCGAGATCGAGGGCCGCGTCCCAACTGTGGTCGCATTGCGGGCAGTTCAGCGACAGGACGGCGTCGGCGCCGGGGTCGAGGTCGGCGAGCCGTCGGGCGATGTCCTCCAGGACCTCGTCGGAGAGATCGTCGGTCGGCGGTTCGACCCGCAGCACGGCCCGGCGCAGCAGGGCCTGACGGGCGCGGGGCGCCGCAGGATCGACCGCGCGGACGTCCCGGCCGGTCAGCGCGCGATAGGTGACCGTCCTGCCGTACGACGTCACCGTCGCCGTGGCGGCCCCCGAGGCGCCACCTCCAGCAGGCGTCAACTCGCCTGCCGTCACGGTGACATCGAGGCTCTCGCCGCACTCCGGGCAGTCCGCCGTGCACGGCAGCGCGTCGCCGAACGCACCGCGACGCAGCTCCAGCAACAGGGAGTTGAGCGCGCTCAGGGGCAGGTCCGCGACGTCCTGTCCGGCCGGCGCCGCCATCGAGGCGAGCAGGAGCGAGCGAGCCGCCGGTGATCCGGTGAGCCCGCTCTCCCACACATCGAGGACGTTCGCCTCGGTCAGTTGCCGCGGCACGCCGCTCACCCGGCGGTGTCGGAGAACTGCGGTTCCTGAGGCGCGTTGGTGTGCTCGCGCACCCAGCCGTGGTGCTCCACCTTGATGTGCTCGAAGGCCACGCCATTGGTCCCGGCGTCGAGTTCGGGCAGCCCCTGGTACTCCGAGACCCAGGCTTCGTGGACGGAGTAGGACAGCACCTGCTGGCCGCCCTCGTCGAAGACGTCGATGATGAGGTCGCGCCGGAAATCCTTCAGCGAGGTCTCCAGCCCGCCCGCGGAGTTCTTGAGACTCCAGACGCGGTTGGCCCACTCCTCGAAGGCGGTGTCGACCGTGATGCCGCGCTCCAGCGTGATGGCCTCGTACTCGGTGCGGCCGGGGAGCTTGCGGCTGGTGCCGGGGTCGCCGCCGTCGCGGTGCCGGATGACCTCGGTGGTGCGTCTGAGGCCGCTGACCTTGCTGATTCCGGCGATGTAATCCGTCTCCCCGCTGAACTTCACCCGGAACCGGAAGTTCTTGAACGGGTCCCGGCGTTTGACTTCGGGCATCGGTCGTCCTCCTGGACCTAGACCTGGATCTGGCCGGCGAGTTGTTGGATGTGCACGATCACGAACTCGGCGGGCTTGAGCGGGGCGAAGCCCACCTGGATGTTGACGACGCCGCGATCGATGTCGTTCTGCGGGTTGGTGTCCTTGTCGCACTTCACGAGGTAGGCGTCCTGAGGCGTACGGCCCTGGAACGCGCCCGCTCGGAAGAGGGAGTTCATGAAGGCGCCGACGTTCAGCCGGATGGAGGCCCACAGCGGCTCGTCGTTCGGCTCGAACACCACCCACTGGGTGCCCCGGAACAGGCTCTCCTCGATGAAGAGCGCGAGGCGGCGGACGGGGAGGTACTTCCATTCGCTGGCGAGGCGGTCGGCGCCCTGAAGCGTGCGCGCGCCCCAGGCCACGGGGCCTGCGGCGGGCAGCCGGCGCAGACAGTTGACGCCGAGCGGGTTGAGCCGCCCGATCTCCAGGTCCGTCAGCGGCACTTCGGGATCGCTGACACCGCTCAGTGAGGCGTCCGTACCGGCCGGCGCCTTCCAGACCCCGCGCTGCACGTCGGTCCGCGCGAGCACACCGGCCATGACACCGCAGGGTGGGAAGGGTTTCAGGGCGCCGCCGAGGAGTGGGTCGGGCGCGAGGATACGGGGGTAGTACACCGCGGCGTTCTTGCCGGGGTCGCCCAGCTCGACTTCCTTGATGTTGTCGATCACGGCGCTCAGCGCACCGGTGTTGGACGTGCCGCCCGTGGGGACGTTGGTCCATGACGAGGGCGGGTCGACCAGCAGAACGGCCCGGCGGTCGAGGCACAGTTTCAGCGCCTCGTTGCGCAGGTCCGCCACGGTCAGCCCCTGCTCGTCCAGCCAGGGGAGGTCGGGCAGGCACAGGATGTTGAAGATGTCGGTCTTCAGGAGTTGGTAGAGACCGGTCTTCTGCGCCTGGTCGCCCACGTACCGCTTGTGCTCCACGGGCCGTTCGTCCGGGGCCGCTCCGCTGCTCTCGGCTTCGGCGGGGGCGTAGGAGTACGCCGGCTTCCAGAGATCCGACGCCTCCGCCGGGACCTCGCTCTGTCCCGGCACCTTCTTGAGGGGAGCGGCCGGGTCGGAGCGCACGAGCTGTGACGACTCCAGCACATGGGCGAGGTTGCGCGGACTGTCCGGCTCGACGCTGACATTGAGGTAGCGCTCCTCCGCGCCCGTCTCCACGTCATGGACCGTCAGATTGAACAGCTTTCGCTTGGCCTCCGGGGTGTCCTTGTCCTCGGAGGTCTCCCAGTCGACGCGGGCGCGGAGATTGCGCGCCCACTGTCCCGGGGATGCGGCGAGCAGCCGGGGGACGGCCGCCGTTCCCGACGCGCCGGCGGCCGAGGCGCTCCTGCCGGCGCCGCCGGCCGACCCGGAACGACCCTTCCTCTTGTCCTCGCCGCCTGACTCGCCCTCCCCGGAGCCCGTGGAGGCGTCGTCACCCTCACCACCCGCCGCGGAAGCACCACCTGGCCCGGACGGCTGGGAATGGGACGGGCTGTCCGGCGGTGGGCTCGCGCCCATGACGAGGGGGAGCTGGACGGTCTTCTCCTCCTCCTTCACCACCCTGACGATCTCGGCCTCGCTGCCCCCGTTCAGATAGAACTGGTACACGGCATAACTCATCGGGCAGTTGGCCCGCAGGCCGCCGAAGACGGCCTCGTAGTCGGCCCAGCCGGTGATGTGCACGGGCCGGTCGACCGGCCCGCGTGGCGCGTAGCCGACGAAGGCGGCCACCGAGGTGGGCACGCCCGTGATGGTCCTGACGGAACTCTTGACCTCGTCGATGTAGACGCCCGGGTAGGTGACGTTCACCGGCATGCCGGCCCCTTCCGACGCTGCTCACTATCCGTGATCACCGTATCCAGATGTTTCGGGATTCGGCACTCTGTGCGGTCCTGTGCTGCGTCGTTCGGGTGATGGGCGCATTGCCTGCCCGGGCCGGGAATTCGCCCGGCCGATTCCTGGCAAGGAATTCCGGGAAATCCTCCTGGCCGATACACGGAATGCGACGATGGACGGAACGACAACGCCTGGCCGTGCTTCCGGGGAGGGGCCCGATGACCTACGCGTACGATCCCGAACTCATACCCTGGGCCGCACAGTTACCGCCCTTGGACTTCGGCGATGTCGCCGGGGCGCGGGCCGCGCTGACGGCGTCGATCGCGCAGCTGCCCGTGTATGAGCCGGCCGAGCCGGTGGAGGTGGCGGACCGTACGGTCCCCGGGCCGCCCGGAGCCCCCGAGGTCGCCGTGCGCCTCTACCAGCCGCAGGGGGCCGCCGGACCGCTGCCCGGCCTGCTCTACCTGCACTTCGGCGGACTGATCACCGGCGATCTGGACACCAACCACTCGGCGGTGCTGCGGATCGCTGAGCAGGCCCGGGTGACGGTGTTCTCGGTGGACTACCGACTGGCCCCCGAACACCCGTTCCCGGCCGGTCTGTACGACTGCCGTGCCGTCCTCGAATGGGTCCTCGCGCACGGCTCCGACCTGGGCGTCGACACCGAGCGGCTCGGCGTCGCCGGGGACAGCGCGGGTGGTGCGCTGGCCGCCGGGCTGGCCCTGCTCGCCCGCGACACGGGTCTCCCGCTGCGGATGCTGTGCCTGGGCTTCCCCGGGCTGGACGACCGTCTGGAGACCCCGTCCGCCCTCGCCTTCGTGGACACACCCGTCCTGGACCGCGCCGCCGCGCTGCTCAGCTGGCACCACTACCTCGGCGGCAAGGACGCCTCGGAGCGCGCCGACGTCTCCCCGTACGCCGCTCCCGGCCGCGCCGAGGATCTGACGGGGCTCCCCGCCACCTTCATCTCGGCCTGCGAGTTCGACCCGTTCCGCGACGAGGACCTCGACTTCGCCCGCCGGCTCATCCAGGCGGGCGTGCCCACCGAGGCGCACCACTACCCCGGCACCTTCCACGCCTGCACCGGGATCCCCGGGGCCGCGGTGGCGGAGCGGATGGTGCGCGACCAGATCGACGCGATCCGCCGGATTCTGCACGGCTGACCACAGCTCCAGGGGGCCGTGAGTGCGGCGTCACCGTCGCCCGGATGCCACCGCACTCGCGGCCTCCGCCGCGGCGATGAACCGGGTCACGGCCGCCGGCAGGTCCGCGCCGCGGCGCCAGGCCAGACAGACCGGGGTGGGCGGTAGGTCGTGCACCGGGACGACGCGGACAGCCGGCGGCGCCATGTCGGCCAGCGACACCACCGACAGGTGCACCGCGCCCGAACCGATCACCAGCGCCATCATCTCCGGGATGGTGTTCACCCGGTGCCGTCGGCGGATCTCCCGGCCCAGCGGGGTGCGCGGCGGCACGATCTCGTCCCACAGGTAGGCGGGGAAGGCGCCGGGGCGGTCGAAGGCGTCGTACTCGGCGATCTCCTCGATGGAGACGGAGTCCCGGCCGGCGAGGGGGTGGTCCGCGCTCACGATGACGGCGCGTGACTCGAAGTGCAGGACGTCGCTCGTGGCCAGGTCGGCCTCCTTCGGGCCGAACTTGACGACGAGGACGTCGAGTTCACCGGCGCGTAGAGCGGAGAAAGGGTCGGTGAGGTCGTAGGGGACGAGCACCGCCTGGTCCTCGCTGAACCCGGCGCCGGTGAGGATGTCCAGGGCCGTCTGCGGCGAACTGGGGTAGCCCAGGCGGATCGGGGTCTGCCCGGCCGCTTCGGCGGAAGTGCGGGTGGGGTCGGTCATCGGGGGCCTCCTCGGCGGGAGCGGCGCGGACACGGACCCGGTCGTCGGCCGCCGGACTCCCGTACGGCTTCCGTCCACGCGACCCGTACGACCCGTACGACCCCGGAAAAGCTCATGTGCCTTTTCGGGCCACGGAATTCCGGGCCAGGCTATGGGGGCGGATCGCGGCGCCGCAATATGTGGAACTCACCACCCGGGAAGTGTTTCTCACGGTTGCGGCGGGCCCGGAAAAGGCCGCGCGATTACGGGGCGCGCACGCGTACGCGAGGGCGGGTGGCCGAATCCGCCATGCCGCGATGGAGGAAAGTCGCGTCGGGCGCCGAGCGTACGACGCCCCACCCCCTGCCGCCCGTACGACGCCCCGCCCCGCGTCTTGCTGGGCCGCGCCCGTGAAAACCCAGTGGTAGCGGTGTCAGTGGGGCCGCTTATGCTGCACCGGACCATCACGCGGGACCAGGGGAGGCGCGGCATGTTCGGCAAGCTGTTCGGCAGGGGGACGGGGAGACCGGGGGAACCAGACGCCCTTCCCGTGCCGCGCAGACAGAAGAACGGGGTGTACGCCCTGCGTGCGCTCGGGGACGCCCGGGTGCTCACCCTCGTGGAAGCGGCCGGCGCCGGTGACTGGGCGGCGGTCAAGGCGGCACTGGCCCCCTTCGACCTCGGCCACGAGCAGGCGGTCCTGGGACAGCTGACCGAGGTGGACGGGGTGCAGGAGTGGATCGTCCGGGCCGCCGAGGAGGACAAGGACGACAAGGAGCTCCGGGCGACCGCCCTGCTCATCTCCGGTGCTCGCCATGTCACCTGGGGCTGGGAGGCGCGCACGTCCGCCCGTGCCGCGGACGTCAGCCGCGAACAGTGGCAGACCTTCTACGAGCGGCTGCGCATCGCCGAGGAGCACCTGCTGGAGGCCGCCGAGCTGCGGCCCGACTGGGTCACGCCGTGGCGCCATCTGCTCACCTCCGGACGTGGCATGTCCGTGGACGACAGCGTCAAGGAGGCCCGGCTCGCCGCCGGTCTGCGTCGTGATCCGCTCAACCTGGACATCCACCTGGAGTGGGTGTCGCAGGTCCAGCCCCGCTGGGGCGGAGAGCCGGGCCAGGCCCTGGAGTTCGCCCGGAAGGCCTTCGCCGGTGCGCCCGACGGGCATCGGCTCGGCTGCGTCGTCGCCATGGCCCATATCGAGGACTGGGTGGAGTCCGACGACGGCGACTGCCTCCAGGACCCGCGGATCCGCACCGAGTTGAGGGAAGCGGCGGAGCGCAGCATCCTGCACCACGCGTATGAACGCCGTCTGGGCTGGCAGGGCGACTACAACATCTTCGCCATGGCCCTCTCCCTGGCCGGCAGCAGCGCGGCCTCCAATGTCTTCCGTGAGCTGGAAGGCGCGTTCACGCGGTGGCCGTGGACCTTCATGGCCGAGCCGCAGAAGACTTACGCGCGCTTCCGCAAGGCCTTCTGAGCCACCGGCCGCCCCGTCCGCCGGCCCCCGGCCGACCTCGCGCGGCCCACCGGCCGCCCCGTCCGCCGTTTCCCCGGCCCGACCCTGCGCGGCCCACCGACCACCCAGCCGTTCCCCTCACCCCGGACTGCCCATGCCGCCCCTGCGTCACCACGCCGACGACCACGCCACCACCGACCGCACCTTCCAGGTCGACCTGCGCGGCCTGGTGGACCTCCTCTCCCACCACCTCTACTCCAGCCCCCGCGTCTACCTGCGCGAACTCCTGCAGAACGCGGTCGACGCCCTCACCGCGCGGTACGCCGTCGAGCCCGGGGGGAGCTTCGGCATCCGCCTGTACGCGGACGGCGCCACCGTACGCGTCGAGGACGACGGCGTCGGCCTCACCGAGGCCGACGTCCACAGCTTCCTCGCCACGATCGGCCGCAGCAGCAAGCGGGCCGCGAACGTCTCCGACCCCATCCCGGGCCTGGGCGGGATCGTCGAGCAACGCGGCGACTTCATCGGCCAGTTCGGCATCGGCCTGCTCTCCTGCTTCCTGGTCGCGGACGAGATCCACGTCCTCAGCCGCTCCGCCCGTACCCCCGACGCGCCCGCCGTGGAATGGCGGGGACGCGGCGACGGCAGCTACACCGTCCGCACCCTGCCCGCCTCCGCCCGCCCCCGGCCCGGCACCACCGTCACCCTGACGCCGCGGGCCGACGCGGGCGAGTGGACCCGCCCCGGGCAGGTGCACACGCTGGCCCGCCACTTCGGCTCCCTGCTGCGCCACCCGGTGACCTTCGACGACGGCAAGGGCGGCCCCGCCGTTTCCGTCAATCCCGAGCCGGCGCCCTGGTCCCGCACGCACCCCACGCCGGGCGCCCGTTCCCGCGCCCTCGCCGCCTACGGCGAGGAGGTCTTCGGGTTCACGCCGCTGGACACCATCGAGCTGGACCTGCCCGCCGTCGGCCTGAAGGGCATCGCCTGCGTGCTGCCCGAGGCGGTGCCGGCCGGGCGGCGCCACGGACACCGCGTGCACGTCAAGGGCATGCTGCTGTCGGAGCAGGCCGAGGAGATCCTGCCCGACTGGGCGTTCTTCGTCCGCTGCGTCGTCGACGCCGAGAGCCTGCGCCCCACGGCGTCCCGCGAGGCCCTGTACGAGGACGACACGCTCGCCGCCGTCCGCGACGCCCTCGCCGAGAGGCTGCGCGCCTGGATCGCCCGGGCCGCCGCCAGCGACCCGGACCTGCTGAACCGCTTCCTCCAGGCCCACCACCTGGCCGTGAAGTCGCTCGCGGTGCACGACGACGAGATCCTGCGGATGCTGCTGCCCTGGCTGCCGTTCGAGACCACCGACGGGCACACCACCCTCGACGAGTTCGCGCGCACCCACCGCACCGTGCTGGTGACGGCGAGCGTGGAGGAGTTCCGGCAGGTCGCCGCGATCGCCTCGGCCGCCGGGCTCGGCGTCGTCAACGGCGGCTACACCTATGACCGCGAACTCGTCCACCGGCTGCCCGAGATCAGGCCCGAGGCCAACGTCGCCGACCTCGACCCGGCGACCCTCACCGCGCACCTCGACCCGGTCGACCGGGACACGGAGCTGGCCGCCGCGGCCTACCTCGCCCAGGCCCGCGACGCCCTCGCCGTCTTCGACTGCGACGTCGCGCTGCGCACCTTCCAGCCCGCCTCCGCCCCCGCCCTCCTCGTCGACAGCCGCGAGGCCCGGCACGAGCGCACCCGCTCCCAGCTCGCAAGGGAGCAGGACGGCGGCCTGTGGGGCGACATCCTCGGCGCCCTGCGCCAGGAGGCACCGCGCGCCCAGCTGATCCTCAACCAGCTCAACCCGCTGGTCCGCACCGCCGTCACCATCGACGAGCCCGAACTGGCCCGCACCAGCGCCGAAGCCCTCTACGGGCAGGCCGCGATGCTGTCCCGGCGCCCGCTCAGGCCCGCCGAGTCGAGCCTCATCAACCGCTCCTTCCTCGACCTCCTCGCCCACGCCCTCCGCAAGGACAGCTGACGATGCCCACCGCACCCCGTCCTCAGAACACCGACGAGCTGTACCAGGCGCTCCAGGAGAACGACCGGCGCCCCTACGGCCGTACGCGCACCGTCACCGCCGAGGAACTCGTCGACGCCGCCGAGCAGTTCGAGGAGCCCGTCCCGCTCGTCCACGCGCTCCTCGAACTCCAGGAGGCGTACACCTACGGCTCCGAACCCCGGAAGTCGCCCGTCGTCTTCGCCCGCCTGCTCACCCTCTTCGACGAGCAGCCCGACATCTTCGACGACCGCCTGCGCCACATGCTCCACTGGCGGTTCAAGTGGGTGGGGCACGCCCTGCGCCAGCTCCCCGAGATCCCGCTGGCCAGCCTGCGCCAGTGGCTCACGGAGATGCGCGACCGCTACGAGAAGGCCGGCCACGGCCTCCAGCCCTACTACGGCCAGGCCTACCAGCTCGCCGCCCACGTCGGCGAGGACACCGCGCTCGCCTACGAGCTGTGGGCGGGCCGCACCCGCACCCGGCTCAGCGACTGCGAGGCCTGCGAGATCTGCGAGCGCGCCCGCTATCACCTCGCCGAGGGCGACGACGAGCGGGCGCTGAGCGCTTGGGAGCCCGTCCTGGCGGGGAAGGAGTCCTGCCAGGAGGAGCCGGCCCGCTCCTTCTCGTACGCGCTGCTGCCCCTGCTGCGCACCGGCCGCGCCGACCGGGCCCGCGAACTGCACCTCGCCGGTTACCGAGGCTGCCGCCGCAACCCCGCGATGTCCGGGGAGGTCGGCCGGCACCTGGAGTTCTGCGCGCTGACCGGCAACGAGGCCCGCGGCCTGGAACTGCTCGCCGAGAACCGGAGCCTGTTCGACGAGGTCGACTCGCCGCTGGACCAGCTCGACTTCCTCACCGGGGTGGAGGTCCTCCTCCAGCGCGTCGAGCACCTCGGCCACGGCGAACTGCCCGCCGCCGGATACGCGGGCCGCACCTGGACGGTGGCCGGCCTGCGCGCCGAGGTGCGGGGCCGCGCCGACGACCTCGCCGCCCGCTTCGACGCCCGCAACGGGACCCCGGCCCACACCGACCGCCGCCGGGCCCGACTCGACCGCGCCCCGCTCCAGGACGAGCTGGAACTCACCCTGCGCACCCGCAGCCTCGACGACGTGGCCCCGGCCGCCCCGGTCGCCGCACCCCCGGCCCGTACGACCACCACCGTCCCCGACGCGCTGCCCGAACTCATCCGTCGGGCACGGGCGTCGGAGGAGGAAGGGCACCCGGACGCCCGGGTCCTGTGGGCGCGGCTGCGCACGCTCGTCGACGCCGGCGACTACACCCACCCCGACGACCCGGCCGTCGGCCCGCTCGTGCGGCTGCGCGCCGACCTGCTGGCCGACGAGGGAGGCCGCGCGGGCGAGCGGGACGCGTTCACCGACGCGGTCGCCCTCCACGAGGAGGCCGCGGCCCTGTACGACGAGGCCGGTCTGCCGGGCCACGCGGGGCTCGCCCGCGCCTGCGCCGTGCTCGCCGCCGCCGAGATCTCCGCGCAGGACGCCGACGGGGCCGAGGCCAAGGCCGCCGTGCTGACCGACGCCCACGCCGCCATGGTCCGCCTGCACGAGGCCACGTCCGGCCTCGCCCCGTACCAGGAGGCCCGCGTGCTGCGGCTGCGGGCGACCGCGCTCGCCCTGCGCCTGCAGACCACGGGCAGCGAGGAGCACGTGGCTCCGGTCTTCGCCGAGGTGGACCTGCTGCACGAGTTCGCCGGCCGGCACGGCCTCTCCGGGCAGATATCCGGGGCGCTGCTGCTGCGGGCCAGTACGTACGCCATCTCCGGCGATCTGCCCGCCGCGGTCACCGAGATCGACGCGCTCCTCGACCGGCTGAAGGAACACGGCCCGGCCTGGCACCAGCCCCGCACGCTCGCCCTGCGCGGCCGGCTCCAGCTCGGCCTGCGCGACGCACAGGCCGCGTACACGGACCTCACCGAGGGCCTGCGACGGGCCGCCGACTGGCCGGCCGACACGGTCGACACCACCCGCCTGCACGGTGACCTGGCCCAGGCGTGCATGCACCTTGGCCGCCCCGAGGAGGCGCTGCGCCACCTGACGCGCTCGGCGGAACTGGACCTGCGCCGCGGCAGCCGCACGGACGCCTTCTGCACCTACAGCAACGCCGCCCAGCTCAGCCTCGACCTGGGCCGCGTCGAGGACTGCATCGCCCTGCTCGACTCCGTGCTGGCCGAGCCGGACGTCGCCGCCGGGGAGGTGGACGACCGGCTCGTCGCCCAACTGCGCCTGATCCGCGCCCGCGCGCTGCACGAGGGGGAGGACCTCAAGGCCGCCACGGCCGAGTTCGTCGCCCTCGCGGCGGAGTCGGCCGGCTGGGACGACGACCCGGGCAGCCACGCCATGATCGCCTCGGAGACGGCCGTACTCCTCGGCGAGTCCGGTGAGTTCGGCCGGGCCCGGGAGGCCGCGGACCAGGCGCTCGCCGCCCACGCCCGGGACCCGCGCTTCGAGCAGCTCAGCAGCTGCCTGCGCGAACTCGCCCGCCTCCAGGCCCAGCGGCAAGGCCCCGACGGGCTGCCGGACGCCCTCGGCTACCTCTCCGACGCCGGCCGGATCGCCGACGAGGCCCGCGCCGCACAGTACGAGTCCCGCGGCCGTTCCCTGGACACCGCTCTGGCGTACGAACACGGGCGGGTCAACGCCTACGCCGGCGAGTACGAGGACGCGCTGGCCGCACTGGAGAAGGCCCTCGCCCTGCTCGGCGAGCCGGGACCGGAGGACGAGCGCGCCGGTGAGTGGGCCGAGTGCGTCCGCCTCGCGGGTGTCATGGAGGGCACCTACCTGGAGCGCCCCGTGCCCGCCCTCGGCCGCCTCGACGCCGCCATCTCCCACCTGACCGCCCTGGGGCGCACGGAGGAGACCGAGCCCCTTATCGCCCTGGCGGCCCGGCTGCGCGACGAACAGTGACGCGACGGCCCCGCCTGCTGGTGGTACAGCAGTTGCCCCGTGCTGACCAGGGGAAACGGTAGGTGGGGCGGATGCTTGGCGTGGCTACTCGTCAGCCGGCCGGCCGCAGTGGTGTGGTGAGGCGCCTTGGCGGCCGAGCACCGAGTGCGTGCGGCGACAGAGCGCTGGGCGATCCGCCTCCATGGGGGGCATCGTCATTCCCACAGGCGGGAGGTTCAGATCCTGCCGGGGCGGCTGGAGTGGTCCCGGGACGTCCGCCCTCGCGTGCCGATCCCGGGCTACCCGCCGGCCCGGAGCATCTGGCTCGCGGCCAGCTCGCGATAGAGGACGCTGCTGACCAGCAATTCCTCGTGGCGTCCGCCTGTGGCCGTGCGGCCGTCCTGGAGCACCACGATGTGGTCGGCGTGCTGCACTGTGGACAGGCGATGGGCGATGACCAGCAGGGCGCACTCCTGGGCGACGTCCTTCATGACGCTGGTGAGCGCCGATTCGTTGATCGCGTCGAGGTGGGAGGTGGGCTCGTCCAGCAGAAGCAGCGAAGGGCGCGCCAGCAACGCCCGCGCGAGTGCGACGCGTTGACGTTCACCGCCAGAGAGGTTGCTGCCGCGTTCACCGATGACAGCGGCCAGGCCCCCGGGCAGCCGGTCGACGACCTCGTCGAGCCTGGCCAGTTCGACGACACGCCGGATCTCCGCCTCCGTGGCGTCGGGCACCGCGTAGGTGATGTTGTCGCGCAAGGTGCCGTGGACGACATGGGTGTTCTGGTCGACCACGGCGATACCCCGGCGGCAGGCGCCACGGGTGAGTTCGGTCGCGGGCCGCCCATCGAAGAGCAAGATGCCCGCATCCGGCTCGTAGAACCGCGCCACCAGGGCGAACACCGTGCTCTTGCCGGCGCCGGACCGGCCTACCAGGGCCACGTGCCGGCGCTTCGGGACAGTGAACGAAACACCGCGCAGGACCGGCCGCTCCGGGTCGTAGCCGAAGTGGACGTCGCGCAGGGCGAGGACGGGCTGCTCGCCGGAGCCGGACGGCCGGGTCGGCCGCAGTGTGGGTGCGCGGTCTTTCGGGATCTGGGGTGCGGTGGGCTCCACAGGAAGGCGGAGTGCCTCGTCGATGCGCTGGTAGGCACCCATCCCGCGTTGGACGAGGCCCACGGCGCGGAAGACGGAGGACAGCGGCAGAACGAGGTACGAGGCGTACAGCAGGAACGCCACGAGGTCACCGAGGGATCCGGCATGACCACCTACGCGCAAGCCGCCGACGACCAGGACGAAGAGGAAGGAGCCCTGGACGGCGAGTTCGACGGCGGCGCTCATCACGGAGGCGAGCTTCGCGGTGCGCACCCCCGCGCCGTAGGCCGCCTCAACCCGGGTGCCGATGCCGGCCGCCTCGCGCGCCTCGGCGCCATGCACGCGGACCATCGGCAGGGCGCCCAGGGCGCGTTCCATATCGGCGGCGACGGCACCGACCGAGCCCTGCATGTGTTCGGACGCGTTCCTGATGCCCCTGAGCAGTGAGGCGACCACCACGGCCGCCGCCGCCACGGTCACGGCGACCAGGAGCAGCAGCAGAAGGTCCAGCCAGGCCATGAGGGCGATCGCGCCGGCGGCGACCAGGCTTCCCGTCACGAGATCGACCAGGGCTTGCGAGACGACCTCCCGCAGCAAGGTGGTGTCGGCCGTCACCCGGGAGATGAGGTCGCCGCCCCGGTGGCGGTCGTACTCCCTCATCTCCAGCCGCAGCAACCGATCCACCAGCCCGTGCCGGAGTTGCCGTACGACGCCTTCGCCCATCCGTTCCAGAAGGAAGCGTCCTGCGGCCCCCGTCGCCGCCTCGACGACGAAGAGCGTGCCCAGGAGTGCCAGCAGCGGCCAGATGACCTGTCCGCGGCCGCTCGCGTCGATGACCTGCTTGGCGACGAGTGGCTGGGCCAGTCCCAGGGCGGAGCCCACGAGCGTCAGTCCGCTGGCGACGGCGATCGAGCTCCGATGCCCGGCGGTGAGCCGATACATCGTGGCCACCGCCGCCAGGGTGGACTTGTCTGCTTCGGTGACAGCGGCCCGTCCGCCGTGCGGATCCCTCGCGCCGGTCATCGTTCACTGGGCCGTGTCAACGGTTCGACGGCCACCAGCCGGGCGAAGTAGCCCTGCGGGACTCCCTCGCCGACGGGACGGCCTTCAGTCTCGATCCAGGCGTGCGCGGTGAAGGGCGGGGTGACGCGTACGCCGGTGCACCAGGTCGGCCACGTTCCGCCGAGCCGGCACAGCAGTGCCGCTCCCAGGGAGCGCGGCAGGCACCCCTTCGGTCCGGCGCAGCGCAGGCTGGCGGCGCACATGGCGTCGCGCGCGAGCTGGGCCTGCGCGGTGGTCGCGGGCGCGGCGCCGCGCCGCAGGATGCCGAGCACGGTTCGGATGTGGCGGGGCGGCAGCAGGGCGAAGGCGACGGCGGGGAGCAGGACGAGGCGGGCGGTGAGGCGTCGGGCCAGGGGCACCCCGGTGGGCCGCTCGAGCGCGCTGGGCGTCGTCATGAGGCGAGCCCCGAGTCGCGCAGCTCCCGTACGAGCGTCTCGACGTCCTGCAGGGCCTGCGCCTGGTCGATGTCGAACTCCTGGACCAGGGCGGCGGCCGCGTCCGCCTCCTTGCCGCCGTCCAGCAGCGTCCGCACCACCACGGTGGCCGTCGGGTTCAACTCCCAATAGGCACCGGCCTGTTCGTCCAGCAGTACCGTGCCATAGTCGGTCTCGGCCGTGGAGACGTTGTCGCCGAACCGCAGGGGCATGTGAGGGCCTTTCTGACGTGTTGGACAGGGGATGCGGTCAGGGTTGTGGGACATGGGCGCGGCCGCGGGTGAGTCCGCGCAGCCACACCTCCGCGGCGATCGTGGAGTAGAGGATGGCGTCGGAGAGCCCCGGGGAGGCGGGCCGCCGGGCGAGGCGGCGCAGCTCCGCGCCGTCCACCAGCCCCAGCTCCGCCAGCCGTGAGTCCTCCCACAGGGCCAGCAGGTCGGCGCGGTGTTCACGTAGCCCATTGGAGGCGTCCATGGAGGCCGTGGCCTTGTTGCTGCGCTGCAGGCACTCCTCGGGCACGATCCCGCGCATCGCGGCGCTCAGGACGGGCTTGTACCGCCAGGGTGTGACGCGCTCGCTCGGACGTACGGCGAGGCACGCCTCGATGACCCGGTCATCGAGGAAGGGAGAGGCCATCGGCAGGCCGGCACGGGCCGCCATCCGGTCCCACTGCCGGATGACGCGGGTGCACGAGCGGATCTGCTCCAGGTCGGTGTGGACCCCACGGTCCGGATGCAGCGGAGAGGCCGCCGCCGCGGCATCGAGCAGTGCCCGGCGGGCCATCCGCTCGGCCTCCGGGGTCACCCAGTCGAACAGGCGAGGGGCCATGCCCCAGCCGAGTCCCGTCGCCACGGACGGGGGCAGCGGGCCACGTAGGCCACCGGCGGCGTCGGCGAGCCACTTCCCATACGGCCGAGAGTCGGCGAGAGCGCGGAGCGTGCCGCCGAGCGGCCATTGCCACAGCGCCCGGAAGCCGCGCAACTGGCGCAGGGCGAACAGCGGACGGGTGCGCAGCAGCCGGTGGTAGTACGCCTCGGAGCACCATGCCACGTGGTCGCCGCCGATGCCGGTCAGGTGCAACCGGCTGCCTCGTGCGGCGAGGCCGGGCAGGTGGTGCAGGACGCGCGAGCGGTCCATGACGCCGATGGTGGGCTCGTCGAGGAGGTCGTCGATGCCGAGTAGATCCTCGTAGACCAGCGGCGAGGCGTCGGCGTCCCAGACCACGTGCGCGACGTCCGGTAGGTACCCCATCGCCCGCTCGGCCCAGGACAGGTCGGTGTCCGCCGGATCCCGACCCGGCCATGTACTGGCCACCACGCGGGCGGGGGAGCGGTCGGCCAGGAAGCAGACGGAGGTCGAGTCCAGGCCGCCCGACAGGTCGCAGCTCACCACGCCGCCCTGACGGGTACGCGCGCCGACGGCCTCCTGAAGTGCCGTCCGGATCAGCGGCGCCGCTTCGGCGAGCGGCCGGACCGGTTCCGGCGGTGTCCACCACCGGGTGTGCCGTACGGTGCGCCCGTCCGCGGCGACGATCACGGCGTCCTGCGGCGGAACGGCGGTGACCGCACGCCACATCGACGTCTCGAACAGCGGGTACGGGGCGGGCCACAGCAGCCTTACGGCCAGTTCCTCCACGTCGGGTTCCAGGCCCAGGACGGCGGCCAGCGTGTCGGCGCGGGTCGCGGCCACGCGCACGCCGTCGATCTCCGCGTGGAAGACGAGTCGCAGTCCGGAGGCGGTGCCCTGGACCCTGATCTGTCCGTCGAGGGCGCCGACGAGATGGAAACTGCCGGGGAGGGATCGGGCCAGCGCGTCGAGCTCCGCGAGATCACGCAACCGGGCGGCCCGGCGCCGCAGTTCGTCGGCGTCGATCGGGCAGCAGCCGACGACGGCGAGGGAGGCGCCGCCGGCGCTCGCCGTGACGATCTCGTCGTCGTGCCAGTGGCCGACCAGCCAGGGCCGGCCCGACGCGTGTGCGAGGGTCCGGCTTCCGGGGCGGGCGAAGGAGCGGGCCGCGGCGGCCGCGTCCGCACGGTCCGTGAAGACCGCGAAGTGCGCGTCGCCGGGGCCCGTCCCCGCACTTTCGTGCGTTTCAGTCATGACGTCGGGTCAAGGACCGTCGGTCGTCAGTTCTTGCTCAGGATCAGCCGGTCGTTGCCGGAGCGCTGAAGGAGCCCCGTCTCCTTCCGGAAGGAACCGAGCCGGACGAGCGTCGGTGCCTCGTATGCCTTCTTCATGACTACTCCTCACGTGCAGGCTTCGCGACCACATCCTTGACCGACGGCCCAAGAGACTGGCCGATGTGCCGTCGGTCGGCCCAGGGTTCATCGGGAACCCGGGCCGGGAAGCGGGCGCAGCAATAGCTAGCTGCGGAGCACGCGATCAGGGCAAGAGCCCTTGCAAAGTTCGGATGATGTGCAAAATCCCTAGCCCCCTGGGTTGTGCCCCCGCTCCCCTTCCGCCTGTCGTCGGCGCTGCATTGTTGTGTGACCTGGGTGTACGCATGCGCGAATGAACGTTTTGACTTGCGTTTCCGGCAGTTGCTCGCCGCACCTGCCAGGACGCGTCCGACGGCCGCCACGGGTGGCGCCGCCGGGGCGCACTCCGTGCCCTCGATGCACGTTCCTACGCGTCGCTCCGCTCCGAAACGGTCACCAGAGATCTCACCGTCGCGTGACCGTGCTCGCCTCTGCTGCCGACGGTTCGGCGCTGCTTACGCGTGTCGACGGATCGCTGGCCTCGTGCGCTTGGTCCGCGAAGGGTCCGGCGGGTGGGTTGCCTGGAGCGCAACGGTGCCTCCAGGCAACCCGATTTCAGGCACTAGAAGAAGCCGAGCTTCTGCGGGGAGTACGAGACGAGGAGGTTCTTCGTCTGCTGGTAGTGCTCCAGCATCATCTTGTGCGTCTCCCGGCCGATCCCGGACTGCTTGTAGCCGCCGAACGCCGCGTGCGCCGGGTACGCGTGGTAGCAGTTCGTCCACACGCGCCCCGCCTGGATGGCCCGGCCCGCGCGGTACGCCGTGTTGATGTCCCGGGTCCACACGCCCGCGCCCAGCCCGTACGACGTGTCGTTCGCGATCTTGATGGCGTCGTCGAAGTCGTCGAACGACGCGACCGAGACCACCGGGCCGAAGATCTCCTCCTGGAAGACCCGCATGCGGTTGTCGCCCTCGAAGATGGTCGGCCGGACGTAGTAGCCGCCCTTCAACTCGCCGTCCAGCTCGGCGCGTTCACCGCCGGTGAGGACCTTCGCGCCCTCGTCCCGGCCGATGTCGATGTAGGAGAGGATCTTCGCGAGCTGCTCGCTCGACGCCTGGGCGCCGATCATCGTGTCGGTGTCGAGGGGGTGCCCCGGCTTGATCTGCTCGGTGCGGGCGACGGCCGCCGCCAGGAAGTCGGGGTAGTTGCCGCGCTGGATCAGCCCGCGCGAGGGGCAGGTGCACACCTCGCCCTGGTTGAGCGCGAACATGGTGAAGCCCTCCAGGGCCTTGTCGCGCAGGTCGTCGTCCTTCTCCCACACGTCGTCGAAGAAGATGTTCGGCGACTTGCCGCCCAGCTCCAGGGTGACCGGCTTCAGGTTCTCCGCCGCGTACTGCATGATCAGCCGGCCCGTCGACGTCTCACCGGTGAACGCCACCTTCGCGACCCGGGGGCTCATCGCGAGCGGCTTGCCGGCCTCCGGGCCGAAGCCGTTGACGATGTTCAGCACGCCCGGCGGCAGCAGATCCGCGACCAGGCTCATCCAGTAGTGGATCGACACCGGAGTCTGCTCGGCCGGCTTCAGCACCACCGCGTTGCCCGCCGCGAGCGCCGGAGCCAGCTTCCACGCGGCCATCAGGATCGGGAAGTTCCACGGGATGATCTGCGCGACGACGCCCAGCGGCTCGTGGAAGTGGTACGCCACCGTGTCGTGGTCCACCTCGCTGATCGAACCCTCCTGTGCCCGCACCGCGCCCGCGAAGTAGCGGAAGTGGTCGATGGCCAGCGGGATGTCCGCGGCCAGCGTCTCACGGACCGGCTTGCCGTTCTCCCAGCTCTCCGCGACCGCCAGGGGCTCCAGATACGCCTCCATCCGGTCGGCGATCTTCAGCAGGATGTCGGAGCGCTCGGTGGCCGACCTGCGGGCCCAGCCGGGCGCCGCGGCGTGCGCCGCGTCGAGAGCCTTCTCCACGTCCTCCGCCGTGCCCCGCGCCACCTCGGTGAACGGCTGCCCGTTCACCGGGCTCGGGTTCTCGAAGTACTGCCCGCGGGCCGGGGGCACGTACTCGCCGCCGATGAAGTGGTCGTAGCGCGCCTGGTAGGAGACGATCGCACCCTCGGAACCGGGTGCGGCGTAACGGGTCATGCGGGGCCTCCCTCAGCAGCGCTGCCCGCCCTTGGACAGCTCTTGACGGGAGGCTAGGAAGCGGGAGGTTGCAGCGACGTTGCGTGCGGCCGAGACCGGGCACCGCCGCTCACTCGCCGACGTCGTGGCCGCCGGGCGGGCCGACGGTCACGTCGCCGGAGGGGCCGAGGTGACCGCTGGGCGGGCGAGACGTGGTCCGTGGGAGGGCCCGAGGTGACCGCCAGGCGGCCAGACGTGGTCCGTCGGGCGGGCCTTACGCTCGGGCCCAGCCCGTCGGTGCCGTCAGTTCCGATTCCAGCGCCGCGAGCCTGGCCCGAATCGCCGCCGTCGGCCGGGCGGCCGCGAGGGCGTGCCAGACGGCCAGGTCGTCCTCGCCCCACGGCGCGTGGGCCCAGTCCGCCAGCAGATCGGGGTCGCCGCGGGCGATCAGGGCCGCGCGCAGACCGTCGGCGAGCCGCTCCCGCAGCCGTACGACCGCGGGCGCCTGCGAGGCCGGCAGCAGCGGGCCCGCGTACGCCGTCACCGCCGCCGTCACCGCGCCCGCCGCCAGCCGCCGCTCCACCACCGCGACGTCCGACGCGACCGGCACGGTGAGCCGGTACGGCCGCGAGGCCAGCAGCGTTGGTCCCAACACCCCGCGCAGCCGGGCGAGTTCGGCGCGCAGCGTCACCGGCGTCACCGACTCGTCCTCGTACAGCGCGCACATCAGCTCGTCCCCGCTGAGCCCCTCCGGGTGCCGGGCCAGCAGCACCAGGATCTCGCTGTGCCGGCGGCTCAGCCTGATCCTGCGGCCGCCGGTGAGCAGCTGCGCCTCGTCCCGGCCCAGCACGGTCAGCTCGGCCGTGTCGATCGCCGGCCGCTCCGGTGCGAGCAGCGCCAGCTGCGACTCGGCGGCCCGGGCCACCGCCTGTACGAAGCCGAGGCTGTGCGGATGCGCCAGCTCGTCCCCGCCGGTGACGTCGACCGCGCCGAGCACCCGTCCGGTGCGCGGATCGTGCACCGGCGCCGCCGCACACGTCCACGGCTGGACCCGCCGCACGAAGTGCTCCGCCGCGAACACCTGCACCGGACGGTCCACGGCCACGGCCGTCCCCGGCGCGTTCGTGCCGACGGCGCTCTCCGCCCACCGCGCACCCGGCACGAAGTTCATCCGCCCGGCCTGGCGCCTCGTCGCCGCGTGACCCTCGACCCACAGGAGTCTGCCGTGCGCGTCGCACACCGCGAGCAGATGCTCCCCGTCGGCGGCGAAGGTGCCCATCAGCTCCCGGAACAGCGGCATCACCCGCGCCAGCGGATGCTCCGCCCGGTAGGCGCCCAGGTCGCCGTCCGTCAGCTCCACGCTCGCGCCGGCGTCCGGCTCCACGCCGGCCCGCGCGGAGCGGCGCCACGAGTCGGCCACCACGGCCCGCACCGGCCGCGGCACCGTGCCCGCCGCGGTGAACGTCTCGTGCGCGCGCCGCAGGATCCGTACGCGCTCGGCAGGGTCGGCCCCCGGCTCCAGGGCCACCCAGGGATCGGTCAACTCGGCCTCCCGGGCAGGATGCGGTCGTGGACATCGTCATCCCGGGGGTGCGCGTCGACAACCGTTTCGACAGGTGTCACTCGACGTGAGGAGTACGGACCGGGCGCCGGGGCCTCGCTCAGGCGAAGTTGACCAGTCTTATGTAGCGGACCCAGTCCCAGTCGGGACCGGGGTCGGTGTGGTCGGTGCCGGGCACCTCGTAGTGGCCGATGATGTGGGCGCGGTCCTTGGGGATGCCGTACCGGTCGCACACCGACGCGGTGAGCCGGGCGGACCGCTCGTAGAGGGCGTCGGTGAAATAGGCGGGCCGGTCCACCCAGCCCTCGTGCTCGATGCCGACGCTGCGCGTGTTGTAGTCCCAGTTCCCCGCGTGCCAGGCGATGTCGTACTCCCGCACGCACTGCGCGACGTGCCCGTCGGCCGAGCGCACCACGTAGTGCGCGGACACCTTTTTCTGCGGGTTCTGGAAGATGGCCAGGGCATCGGCGTAGGTGGTCTGGGTGACGTGCACGACCACCAGGTCGACCGGGTATGTGGCGGGGCGGTGCGAGGCGGTGCGGTTGGAGGGACTGGCCGGCTGCCACTCGGCGAGCGGATAGTCGACCTCGTCGGTGCGCGCGTCGGCGCGGGCGGCGGGGAGTAACGCGTAGGGGACGGCCGTGAGGGCCGCGCCCTTCAGGAAGCGCCGCCTGCTCGGGGCGGGCCTGGCTTGTTCCACGGGATCGCCTTTCGTGGTCGGGAGGGGAGCCACCATCGTGCAGTCGTTTAGCAGGGTGCCGCGGACGACGGGGGACAACTCCCGGCTTGTGGACAACTCCCTCACTCGAATGGGGAGTTCCCCCTTCCGGATGGGCGGATCCGGGCTCTCAGCCGCGCTGGGCCACGGCCGCCGGGTCGTCCAGCACACCGCGCACCACCGAGTGCGCCGCCCCCAGCAACGGCCCTTCCGGCCCCAGCCGGGACACCGAGACCGGGCACGGCGCACCGGTCGTGCGCCGGGCCAGCTCACCCTCCAGCGACGGCAGCAGCCACGGCGCGAGACCGGCCAGGGCGCCGCCCAGGACGACGGCCTCGGGGTCCAGCAGATTGACCGCTCCGGTCAGGGCGATGCCGAGCGCCGTTCCCGCCTCGCGCAGGGCCCGCCGTACGTTCTCGTCACCGCCGCCCGCACGCCCCGCGAGCAGTCCCACGCGATCCTCGCCCAGCTCAAGACCGGCCGCGCGCAGCACCGCCTCCTCACCGGCGTACTGCTCCAGGCAGCCGCGCCCGCCGCAGCCGCACTCCGGGCCGTCCGGACGGACCGGCACATGCCCCAGCTCGCCCGCGAAACCGCGTGTTCCGCGCAGCAGTCGGCCGTCCACGACGACCGCGCCACCGATACCGATCTCGGCCGACACATGCAGGAAGTTGTGCGGGGTCTCCCGGCCGAGCCAGAGCTCGGCGAGCGCGCCGAAGTTGGCCTCGTTGTCCACGACCAGCGGGCAGTCCGCCGCCAGGGGGCGTGCTTCGGCGCGCGGGCCGTCCGGGTGCAGCAGGGCGCCGAGGTCGGTGTTGCGCCAGCCGAGATTGGGGGCGCGCACGACCGTGCGGGCGTCACGGGCCACGAGGCCGGGGACGGCGACGGCGAGCCCGGCCGGCCACAGCCCCTCGCCGTCCGCCACGGCGACCACCTCGCGGATCAGGTCGGCCAGTTCGGCGAGGACCGGCTCGGGGGAGCGGCCCCGGTTCGTGCCGTGCCGCACCACGCGCGCCCGTACCTCGCCGCGCAGGTCGACCGCGCAGACCGCCAGGTGGTCGACGCCGACCTCCGCGCCGATCCCGGCGGGGCCGTGGCCGCTGACGGCGAGCGCGGAGCCGGGCCGGCCCACCCGGCCGGGGCGCTCGGGGCCCAGCTCCTCCAGCAAACCGGTGCGTATGAGCTCGTCGACGAGGGTCGACACCGCTGCCCGGGTCAGTCCGATCCGGGAGGCGACCGCGGCACGCGACAGCGGCCCCTCGGCGCTGACGGCGTGCATCACCCGGGCGAGGTTGCGCCGGCGCATGCCCTGCTGGGTGTCGGGCAGCGCTCGCCCGGGACCATTCGGCCGGGCCTCGTGCAGCGGTGCGGTCATGCCTCCCTCAGTCCTCAGCGTGCGTCCGTGGTCCGCTCCAGCAGCGGGGCCGCGTCGGAGAGTACCCCGGAGATCCTGGCCAGCGACGCCTCGTCCCGCTCCACGGCGTCCAGGACCGGGCCCCGCGCGGTGTTCCACCGCCGGGCCACGGCGGCCGGGTCCTCACCGGTCAGCAGGCCTGCCGCCTGGGCCGCCGCGCCGAGCGCGACCAGTTCCTTCGCCTCGGGCACCTGGACCGGACGCCCGGACAGCCGTCGTACGGTCTGCTGCCAGGCCGTTCCCCGGGCGCCGCCGCCGATCAGCAGCAGGGGCGCGGAGCGGTCGGCGTCCGCG
The DNA here is from genome assembly GCF_055580085.1 of Streptomyces sp. NPDC032126. NCBI lineage: Bacteria > Bacillati > Actinomycetota > Actinomycetes > Kitasatosporales > Streptomycetaceae > Streptomyces > Streptomyces sp. NPDC032126. The sequence continues at coordinate 85,374 of NZ_JBVIMA010000010.1, read as the reverse complement.
TCGAGGACGAGGTCGAGCGCGCCGAGCAGGGCGTGCACGGCACCGTCGTAGGCGGCCTGGAGGATCTGCCCGGCGGTCGTGTCGTGCCGCAGGCCGTGCAGCAGGCCCGCGGCGTTCGGCAGGTTCGGGGTGCGCTCGCCGTCCAGGTACGGCAGCAGGGTGACGCCCGCCGCCGGTTCCACGTCCTCGCGGTCGAGGCCCAGCAGGGCGGCGAGCCGGTCGACGGCGAGTGTGCAGTTCAGGGTGCAGGCCAGCGGCAGCCAGTCGCCGTGGGCGTCGGCGAAGCCCGCCACCGTGCCGGTCGGGTCGGCGGGGCGGTGCTTCGACACGGCGTACACCGTGCCCGACGTGCCGAGGCTCAGCACCGGCTGGCCGGGCCGCAGCCCGAGACCCAGCGCGGCGGCCGCGTTGTCGCCGGTGCCCGCGGCGACCAGGGTGCCCTTGGAGAACGGCAGGTCGTGGCTGTGCACGGTGCCCGCCACCTCCCCGGGCCGCACTACTCGGGGCAGCAGCGCCGGGTCGAGGCCCACATGGGCGAGGATCTCCGCGTCGTAGCCCTCCGTCCCCGACGCCCACCAGCCGGTGCCGGACGCGTCGCCGCGGTCCGTGGTGCCCTCGCCGGTGAGGCGCTCGGTGAGGTAGTCGTGCGGGAGGCGCACCGCCTTGGTCGCGCGGACCGCCTCGGGCTCGTTCTCGGCCAGCCAGGCCCACTTCGTGACCGTGAAGGAGGCGGCCGGGACCGACCCGGTGCGCTCCGCCCAGAACTTCGCCCCGCCCAGCTCCTCGGTCAGCCGGCGGGCCTGCGGGGCCGAGCGCACGTCGTTCCACAGCAGCGCCGGGCGCACCGGTTCGCCGCGCTCGTCCAGCGTGACGAGCCCGTGCTGCTGTCCGCCGATCGACACCGCGGCGGCCTCGTGGGCCGCGTCACCGCACTGGCGCAGCGCCTCGCCCAGGGCGTCCCACCACTGGCGCGGATCGCTCTCACGGCCCGCTCCGGAGGACACGGTGTGCGGGGCCTGGCCGCTGGCGACGACCTGGCCGGTGGCCGCGTCGACGACCAGCGCCTTGGTGGACTGGGTGGACGAGTCCACGCCGACGACAAGCGGACCCTCGGCTGCTGACATGGCGCGCTCCCTCAAGTTTTTCCGCGGCTCTGCGGGATCTGTCTTCCCAGAGATGCGCTGGCATACTAATTTGTAAACGGCCATGACGAAATAGTCGGCGAGACAGTCTTCACAGCAAGGAGCCGCGGCATGAACTACCAGCCCACCCCCGAGGACAGGTTCACCTTCGGCCTGTGGACCGTCGGCTGGCAGGGAAGGGACCCGTTCGGCGACGCCACGCGGCGTGCCCTGGACCCGGTCGAGACGGTGCAGCGCCTGGCCGAGCTGGGCGCCTACGGCGTGACGTTCCACGACGACGACCTGATCCCCTTCGGGTCCTCCGACAGCGAGCGCGAGGAACACATCAAGCGCTTCCGCCAGGCCCTGGACACCACCGGCCTGACCGTGCCGATGGCCACCACCAACCTCTTCACCCACCCCGTCTTCAAGGACGGCGCGTTCACCGCGAACGACCGCGACGTGCGCCGCTACGCCCTGCGCAAGACCATCCGCAACATCGACCTGGCCGTGGAGCTGGGCGCCAAGATCTACGTGGCCTGGGGCGGCCGTGAGGGCGCCGAGTCCGGTGCCGCCAAGGACGTGCGCGCGGCCCTCGACCGCATGAAGGAGGCGTTCGACCTCCTCGGCGAGTACGTCACCTCGCAGGGCTACGACCTGCGCTTCGCCATCGAGCCCAAGCCGAACGAGCCGCGCGGCGACATCCTGCTGCCCACCGTCGGCCACGCGCTCGCGTTCATCGAGCGCCTGGAGCGCCCCGAGCTGTACGGCGTCAACCCCGAGGTGGGCCACGAGCAGATGGCCGGCCTGAACTTCCCGCACGGCATCGCGCAGGCCCTGTGGGCGGGCAAGCTCTTCCACATCGACCTCAACGGCCAGTCCGGCATCAAGTACGACCAGGACCTGCGCTTCGGCGCGGGCGACCTGCGCTCCGCCTTCTGGCTGGTCGACCTGCTGGAGAGCGCCGGCTACACCGGCCCGCGCCACTTCGACTTCAAGCCGCCGCGCACCGAGGACCTCGACGGCGTGTGGGCGTCGGCCGCGGGCTGCATGCGCAACTACCTCATCCTCAAGGAGCGTGCGGCGGCCTTCCGTGCCGACCCGGAGGTCCAGGAGGCGCTGCGCGCCTCCCGCCTGGACCAGCTGGCCCAGCCGACCGCCGCGGACGGCCTGCAGGCGCTGCTCGCCGACAGCTCGGCCTTCGAGGGCTTCGACGCGGACGCGGCCGCCGCGCGCGGCATGGCCTTCGAGCGCCTCGACCAGCTCGCCATGGACCACCTGCTGGGGGCGCGCGGCTGAGCACACGCGTGTGCCATCGAACGTCGCCCTGGGTGTGAGGTCAGGCCCCCACGCGCACATGCGCCGGAATCATGCCGTCCGTGACATGAGTCCGTACCGACGTGGCGTGGGGGGTCGCGCCCAGGGCGACTCCTTGGCACGCTGGACGGCATGGCCACGCCGCCCTTGCCACCACGACCGCCCGGCCCGCCGAGTGACGCGCCGCCGCCCCCTCCGGGCGGCGGCTTCGGACCGCCCCCTCCGCCCTCGTACGACCCCGTGCCCGGACCCGGTGGGGGCGGGCCGCGCGGGGGCAGGAACCCCCTGTTCATCGCCCTCGCCGCACTGGTCGGTGTCGCGGTCGTCGTGGCGATCGTGATGCTGGTCTCCGGCGGGGACGACGGCTCGGACAAGAAGCCGTCCGGAAGCAGCAGCAGCGCCTCCCGCGCCCCGTCCTTCAGCCTCCCGACGCAACTGCCCAGCATCCTGCCGAGCGAACTGCCGTCGTCGCTGCCGACCGAGCTGCCCACGGAACTGCCCAGCGACCTGGTGTCCCTGCTGCCCTCCGACCTGCTCCCCTGAGGAGCCGCGTTCCCAGCCCTCCGCGCGCGTGGCGGCTTCCACCCTCCACGCGCGCGCAGGGTTTGCGGAGGGCAGCGCACGCGTCGGTGTCCGCTCCACACCCTCAACGCGCCTACCGCTCCTGGATGTTGACGTCCTCCTCGTCGGCAGGCCGTGTCGCGGTCAGGGCCGTTGCCGGATCCCGGGTCGCCTCGCCCGCCGGAACCCAGCGGCCACGCTCCTCGCGGTAGGGCCACCAGCGGCCGTCCCGCCCAGCCGCAGCTGGCAGGGCGCGTCGGCCACGGTCCAGCGGTTGCCGCGCGCCCGCAGCACCGGCCGCTCGTCCTCCTCCCAGGCCGACTCCAGGGCCGTACGCGCGCGGGCGAGCGCCTCACCCTCCGCGGCCCACTCCTCCTCCAGTACCGACACCGCCTCCGCGCCGCCGTACCGCCACGCCCGGACGGCGAGCGCCAGCGCCTCCCGGCCGCGCCCGGAGCCCTCGGCGAGGCGGTCGGCCATCGCCTTCCGGCCGGCATCGGGCACCCGCGCGTCGTCCAGGCATCCGGCAGCCAGCCGCACGGCATCCTGCCGGACCGTCAATTCCGCTGAGGGGTTGACCTGTTCCGCGTCGGCGGCGAGGGCCTCCGCCAGGAGTCGGTGCGCCTCGGCCGCCGTCCGCGCGGCCAGGAACTCCAGCGCGGCCGGGTCGATCCCCGCCGCCGGCCTGGCCTCGGCGTCCAGCGAGGGCGGTACGCCGGGGCCGTCGGGAAGCTCCGGCGGCGCGGGCAGGCCGGGCAGCGCCGCCGCGGCCGCGTACGCCCGCGCCGCGTCCACGCCCTCCCTCTCGCCCCGCTGCGGTGGCTCGGCCACGGCGGGGGCGCTGCCGCGGGCCTGGAGCTCGGCCACGACGGCGTGTTCGGAGCGGCCCCGCAGCAACAGCAGCACGAACGGGTCCTGGTCCAGCAGCCGCGCCACCTGGTAGCAGAGAGCCGCCGTGTGCCCGCAGTGGTCCCACGCGCCGCAGTCGCACTCCGCCTCCAGCTCGCCCAGCCCCGGCAGCAGGTCGATGCCGGCGCTCGCCGCGTCCTCGACCAGATCCGGCGGCATCTCCCGGTCCAGGAGCGCGGCCACATGACCGGCCCTCTCGACGGCCAGGTCGAGGACGCGGTCCCACTGCGCCGCCGTCAGCCGCTCCAGCAGGACGTCGGCCCGGCGCCCCGTGCCGTCGCGGTCCCGGACAACCGCCGTGATGCGGCCCGGCCGCACGGACACCGCGCCCACGGCACCCGCGCGCGCGAGCCGACGGCCCGTGCGCACCTGCTGCGCGTCCAGCGCGCCGTCCTCCAGGGCGGCGAGCCAGGCGCGCCCCCACCAGGTCTGGGCGAAGCCGCGCCCGTGCGCGGGCGGCAACGCGGCGAACGTGCGCTGTGTGTCCTCGTCGTATCCGGTCATCGCGTGCCCCCTCGCAGCTCCACCAGTTCGGCCAGTTCGGCGTCCGTCAGCTCCGTGAACGCCGCCTCGCCCGCCCCGAGCACCGCGTCGGCGAGTGCCCGCTTGCGGTCGAGCATGTCCGCGATGCGGTCCTCGATCGTGCCCTCGGCGATCAGCCGGTGCACCTGCACCGGCCGCGTCTGCCCGATGCGGTACGCGCGGTCGGTGGCCTGTGCCTCCACGGCGGGGTTCCACCAGCGGTCGTAGTGCACGACGTGCTCGGCCCGCGTCAGGTTCAGCCCCGTACCGGCGGCCTTCAACGACAGCAGGAACACCGGGACCTGGCCCTCCTGGAAACGCCGCACCATGGCCTCGCGTTCCCGCACCGGCGTTCCCCCGTGGAGGAACTGCGAGGGCACGCCGCGCGCCGCCAGGTGCCGCTCCAGGAGACGCCCCATGCGCACGTACTGGGTGAAGACCAGCACGCTCGCCTCCTCCGCGAGGATGGTGTCCAGCAGCTCGTCGAGCAGCTCCAGCTTTCCGGAACGCCCGCTGACGGTCGGCCGTTCCTCCTTGAGGAATTGCGCGGGGTGGTTGCAGATCTGCTTGAGCCCGGTGAGCAGCTTGACGATCAGCCCGCGCCGCGCCATGTCGTCGGCGGCGGAGATCGCCGCGAGTGTCTCGCGGACCACGGCCTCGTACAGGCCGGCCTGTTCCGTGCTGAGCGCGACCGGGTGGTCGGTCTCGGTCTTCGGCGGCAGCTCGGGGGCGATGCCCGGATCCGACTTGCGGCGGCGCAGCAGGAAGGGGCTCACGAGACGGGCGAGCCGCTCGGCCGCCGCCGGGTCACCGCCGCTTTCGACGGCACGCGCGTAACGCCCGCGGAAGGTGCCGAGCCGGCCCAGCAGCCCCGGAGTCGTCCAGTCCAGGATGGCCCACAGCTCGGACAGGTTGTTCTCCACCGGGGTGCCCGTGAGCGCCACGCGTGCGCGTGTGCCGAGGGTGCGCAGGGCGCGGGCGGTCGCCGCGTACGGGTTCTTGACGTGCTGCGCCTCGTCGGCGACGACCAGCCCCCAGGGCACCTCGGCGAGCCGCGCCGCGTCCAGGCGGAGCGTGCCGTACGTCGTGAGCACGAACTCCCCGGCGGACAGCGCCTCCAGGTCGCGGCGCGGACCGTGGAAGCGGCGCACGCGCGTGCCGGGCGCGAACCGCTCGATCTCGCGCTGCCAGTTGCCCATCAGGGACGTCGGACACACCACGAGGGTGGGTCCCGCCGAGGCCGGGTCCTCCTGGCGGTGCAGGTGCAGCGCGATCAGTGTGATCGTCTTGCCCAGCCCCATGTCGTCGGCCAGACAGCACCCGAGCCCGAGGGACGTCGTGCGGGCCAGCCAGTCCAGGCCCTTGCGCTGATAGTCCCGCAGCGTGGCGGCGAGCGCCGCGGGCTGCGGCACCGGCTCCCGTTCCCCGGATCCCGCCAGGCGCTCCCGCAGTCCCTCCAGCCACCCGGTGGGCCGCACGTCGACGAGCAGTCCGTCGACCTCCGCGGTGCCCGTCAGCGCGGCGCCCAGCGCCTCGATCGGGGTCACCTTGCGGTCCTGCCGGGCGTGGGCGCGCCGCACCTCCCCGGGGTCGACCAGCACCCACTGGTCGCGCAGCCGCACGATCGGACGGCTCGCCTCGGCGAGACGGTCCAGCTCCTCGCGCGAGAGGTGCTGCTCGCCGAGCGCGAACGACCAGCTGAACGTCAGCAGCGCGTCTGCGGACAGGAACGACGGCGTGTCCGCGGGCGCCCGCTCCGGCCCGGCGCCGTCCTGCTGTGCGGGACCCACCACCGCGTGCGTGGTGAGCGTGCGGACCAGTTCCCTCGGCCAGTGCACCTCGACTCCCGCGGCCGACAGCGCCCGCGTGCCCTCGCCGAGGAGTTCGGCGACCTCGTCGTCGAGGAGGTCGAGGGCGTCCGGGACGGCCGCCGAGAGCAGCGGCGCGAGCGCGGGCCAGGCACGGGCGGCCCGGCGGAGCGCGAGCAGGGTGTCCATCCGCGCGCGCGGACCGAACGCGCCGCCCGCTCCGGCGGATCCGGACCACACCTCGGCGGCGTCCGCGACCAGCGCGGGATCGCTCACGCTGTGCACTTGCGGCACGGCCCGGAACACCGGTGCCGCTGTGCCGCCGCCCGTCGCCGGGTCGAGGCCCGACACCTCGACGCGCAGCGAGACCCGCACGCCCGCGTCATGACCCGCGGCGACCTCGGCCGCCCACGCGCGCTGCTCCGGCAGCCGCTGGGGCTGCGGTGCCGCGTAGGCGGGGCCGCCCGTCACGAGCGGCGCGGCGGGGGAGCGGGGCAGGGTGTCGGCGACGGCGTCGAGGAAGGCACGCAGCAGCTCCTCCCCGGTCGGCAGGCGCAGCGGCGGCCCGCCACCCACGGGCACGGCGCGTGCCTCGGGCGGCATCGCCGCGGCGAGCCGACGGACCTCCTCCAGGTCGTCGGGGCCCAACGGGCCGATGCGCCAGGCGTCGTGGTCGCCCGCGGACAGCCCCGGCAGCAGCAGACCGCGGGCCAGGAACCGCAGCGCCAGCAGGGCGGCCGTGCCCCAGAAGGCACTGGCCCGGTGCGCTCCGGGGACGGCCCGCGCACGCGTGAGGAGCGGCAGGGCCGCGTGCACGGGCAACAGGGCGGCCGGCACGCTCACGGACGTGACGCCCCCGCCGTGGGGTCGGACCACGGTGAGCTCCTCCACGGTCGCCGACGCGACGGCGGGAGGAGCCCCGCCGTCCGGCCGCCAGAAGGCGACACGACCGGTCCGGGCCGGATCACCGGGCACGAACAGGGCACAGCAGTGGGCGAGTTCGACGGGCTGGGACGGTGTTTCCGGGGAAACCCTCGGCGCGACGATGAGAGCACTCCTCAAACTTGACTAGTGCGGTGGATCGTCGAGGGTACATCACGTGACGGGCGAGCGAGACTCCTGAAGCGGGGAGACTCCCCGACGAGCGCCTCTCGGGGGCGAGTCGGGGACGCGCATCAGGGATGTCTCAGGGTCGCGGCCTGGAACCGCGCGCGGCGCGAGGCCGTTTTCAGAACAGAGAGCGGCAGTGGCCGCGAAGGAGGCGACGCAGATGTCGAAGAACGCGAAGATCGCCGCGGGCGGTGTGGCGGTCGGGATCCTGTTGCTGATCTGGCTGCCGTGGTGGGCGGCGCTGCTCATCGTCCTGGGGGTTCCGGCGGCCGCGTATCTGGCGCTCGACCCCTCCCAGCGGCGCCGACTGCGCCGTGTCTCCCGCAAGGAGCTCGGCCGCTGACGGGCTAGGACCTGCCGTCCAGCGCGCACGAGTCGATCACGTCGCCGTTCGCGGGCCTGGCGAGCCTGTGGTCCGCGGGCGGCGGAGTGCCCCGCTCCACCCAGGCCACCAGCGCGTCGAACGCCGAGCGGTAGCAGGGCAGGATCGGGCGCAGCCGGTCGGGATAGGTGTCGTACAACCCGTCGACGTGCGTACCGTCCTCGACGGTGTAGTAGCGATGCAGAGCGCCCCGCCCGGCCCGGTCGATCATGTGCGCGTACACGTCCGAGTCCGCGCTCCGGGGCAGCAGCGTGTCCAGGTCGCCGTGCAGCGTGATCAGCGGCCTGCCGATTCTCCCGGTCAGCGCCACCCGGTCCACCGCCCGATGGACGGAGGCCGGCCGGGACGCGTAGTCGTACTCCGCGTCGGCCGCACACGGCGCCAGGATCTCCTCCGGCGTGGTCCCGGCGGTCGCACCGGGGCAGTCGGGGGCGTAACCGGGGTCGAACTCGGCGCGGTAGATCTTCTGCGTGATCCCCCAGTAGGCCTTCTCGTGGTACGGCCACAGGAACTCCGAGCCCCGTGCGAAGCCGACCGCGTACAGGTCCTCGTCCCGGGCCGCGCCGTACATCCGCGCCACCGCCGTGGGCAGCGAGGTGAGCAGACTGGGGCCGTCGGCGGTCCACAGGGCGCCCTCCCAGTCCACGCCGCCGTCGTACAGCTCCGGATGGTTCTCCAGCTGCCAGCGCGTGAGATAGCCGCCGTTGGAGAGGCCGGTCATATAGGTCCGGCGCGGGGCGTGGCCGTAGCGCCGGGCCACCGCCTGCCGGGCCGCGCGGGCCAGCTGCGTGGTCCGGGTGTTCCACTCCGCGACCGCGTCGCCGGGCCGTACGCCGTCGCGGTAGAAGTCGGCCCCGTTGTTGCCCTTGTCCGTCGCGGCGTAGGCGTAGCCCTGGGCGAGCACCCGATCGGAGATCGCCTTGTCGGTCGCGTACTGCCGACGGGTGCCCGGCGCCCCGGTGACGACGAGACCGCCGTTCCAGTGGTCGGGCAGCCGGATCACGAACTGGGCGTCGTGCCTCCACCCATGGGTGGCGTTGAAGTGCGAGGAGTCCGGGAAATAGCCGTCCACCTGCACCCCGGGCACCCCCGACGGGACCTTGGTGTCACGCGCGGTCAGCCCCGCCTGGTCGGCCGGGTCGGTGTACGGGGTACCGGCGAGCCCGGTCGTCGTGAGGTCGGCCAGGCAGGCGCTCTGCTGGAAGGCGGCGCCCGGCACGCGCACGTGCGGCTGACGCGCGCAGTGACCGTCGGCGTCTTCGCCGGCCTCGGCGGCGGGAGCGGGCCCGGTGACCACCGCCGCCAGTAGCAGCGCGGCGATGAGCGGAACACCTCGGGTCGGACGCATGACGGCCTCCAGGGCAGCGCGGGACGGATATCCGCGGCGCGACGGCGACGAGCCGCGCCGCGGGCTGCCATGATCGGCGGCCACTGTCCGGGCAACCATGTGGCGGAGTCACAGCGAACGCCCCAGCCGTATGGGGTGCAGGCACCGGTGACGTGGGTTCACCGCATCCGCCGGACGCCATCGGCCACATTGGCCACGAGCCATACCCGCGCACGCGCCGCACGCGTGTGCCCCACGGGGATCGCGCGTGCCCGCGGACTCAACTCGGGCGTACGGCCATCCTGTCGAGCGCTTGGAGCAGCTTCGGCAACTCCGGTCCCCGCCCGACCGGCAGCACCTCGCCGGGTTCGTCGTCGAGCAGCACGAACGCGATGTCGTCGGTCCGCGCCACCAGCGACCAGCCGGGACCGTCGGCACGCAGCGTGCGGGCGTCGCCGGGCGCGAACGACGACCGCACACGGCCCAGCGGCGGCGGTGTGTCCACGTAGGCGCGGGCCTCGGCCAGGACGCGCCGGATCCCCCTGTGCCGCACGGACTCGGCCGACCCGGACTCCTTCCCGGCCGCCCCGGCGCCCTGCCCGGACCTCGCCGATTCCGTCTCGGCCGGCTCGGCGTCCTGCCCGGCCGTCGCGGCCTCCTGGCGGGTCCTGTCGGCGTCCGCGACGCCCTCGACGCCGGTGGTCGCCTCCGCCCCCTCGGCGGCGTTCTCGGCGTTCTCGTCGCTGTCGACGTCCGTGCCCGCCGACGACACCTCGGCGGCCTTTTCGGTGGCCTCCTGCGCCTGCCGCGGGGCGAATCTGGAGTCGTCGATCTGCTCCCGCCACAGCGTCCACTGGAGCGCGATCTCGTCGGCGCCCAGGCGTCGCTGGGCGGGACCCCACGTCGTGGTGTCCGGAGGGGACAGGATGGGCCCCGCCGCGACATCGGGCGCGGGGTCGTGGGGCGCGGGCACGCCCGGGGCGGCCACGGCGACCGCGAGGGGCCAGCCGGGCAGCGCGGCGACGACCGTGCGGTCGTCGGGCGACAGGTCGTACTCCATGCCGCAGTCCCAGGACGCGATGGCGACGGCCACCAGCGACACGTCGTCCACGACGACCGTCCACCGCGCGCCGCCGCCGTCCTGGCCCAGCACCAGGCCGTAACCGTCGGCGAGCGGCGCGAGGCCGAGCGCCGCGCACGCCTCGGGGTAGTCGTCGCCCAGCACACTCGGGAACTGCGCAGGCGTCAGCAGCACCGCCGTGAGCACATAGAGCGCGTCCTCCTCGGCGGCGACGGCGTCCTCGTCCGTCCCGGCCATCCCAGCCTCCCCATCGGTTCGTCCATCGGCGCGCACCCTAGTGCCCGTGGAAGGCCCTTGTCACGACTCCTCAACCCACTCGGAGCTGCAGTTTTCCGCCTGTGACGGGGCGAAACGGCCACGCCCCGGGGCTCGGCTCGGGGCCCAGGGGGGCGGGGAAGGTGGCCGGTGTGTTCGAGCGGGTGGTGAAGTTCCCGACCGCTCCCACAGATCGTCCATCTCCTGTCACTCAACGTAGAGTTGGAGCTTCGACGGCAGAAGGGGGACGGCGCGGTGAAGCGCTTCGAACGGCTCGCACGGATTCGGCGGATGGATCCGTACGAGGACGCCTCGGAGATCTATCGGCTCATGGTGGCCTACGAGTTCCCCTGGGACGTCACCCGCGCCCTGGAGCTGGCCCTGTACCGCACGTACGCCGTGCCGAGCATCGGCCGGCTGCTGGCCGAGACGGCGGAGCTCACCGACCGCACCCAGAAGCGCTACGACGACACCTCCCTGCTCCTCGACGCCGTCGTCGAGCACGGCTTCGCCAGCGACCAGGGGCGGACCGCCATCCGCCGCATCAACCAGATGCACCGCAGCTACGACATCCCCGACGACGACATGCGGTACGTCCTGTGCACGTTCGTCGTCGTGCCCAAACGGTGGATCGACGCCTACGGATGGCGCAGACTGTCCCGGCACGAGACGATCGCCTCCACCGTCCACTACGGCACCCTGGGCCGGCACATGGGCATCAAGGACATCCCCGAGACGTACGAGGAGTTCGAGGACTGCCTCGACACCTACGAGGCCGCCCACTTCGCCTGGGACGAAGGCGCCCGCCGGGTCTCCGACGCCACGCTCGCCCTCATGGCCTCCTGGTATCCGCGCCCGCTCGCCCCGCTGCTGCGCACGACCACGCTGGCCCTCCTCGACGATCCGCTGCTGGCGGCCTTCCGCTACACGCCGCCCGGACCCGTCACACGCGCCCTGGTGCGCCGCGCGGTACGCGCGCGTGGCCGCGTCGTCCGCCTGCTGCCGCCCCGCGAGGCGCCCCACTTCGCACGGCAGAACTGGGAGATCAAGGGTTACCCCGACGGCTACCGCCTCGACGAGCTGGGCACCCGCCCGGTGTCCGGGGTGCGGGGCTGCCCCGTGCGGCACCCGAGGGGGTCAGCCGCCCAGTGACGCCAAGGTCTCGCGCAGCCAGGTGAGTTCGGCGCGCGAGGTGGCCCGCGCGATGGTGAGGACGCCCCGCCGGAAGGGATCGTCCAGTTCCTCGGCGCGCACGGGCCGGTCGCCGTCGTAGAAGAAGCTCGCCGGCTCCTCCAGGAACGCCAGTCGGCGGCGTAGGACGGCCGCCTGGGCGGTGGGGTCGTCCAGGTGGCGGAGGAACGCGAGCAGCGTGAACCAGCGGTTCTCGTCGGTGATGTCACCCTGCTCGGGCTCGGCGAGGCGGCGCCGCAGCTCCCGCCGGCCCTCCTCGGTGAGCGTCAGCACATGCCGGGGTGCCGCCCCCGCGCCCGGTTCCGTGGCGCGCGCCAGCAGCCCCGCCTTCTCCAGACGTTTGATCGCGGGGTACAGGGTGCTCTCCGCGACCGGGCGGACGTGACCCGTCAGCGCCGTGATGCGTTTGCGCAGCTCGTAGCCGTGCAGCGGGGCGTCGTAGAGGAATCCGAGGATGGCGAGCTCCAGCATGCCCGCATTCTCGCGCATCGGCGGTGTACATCCATCACGCAATACATCGTTGACGTAGTACCTCGGATCGATGTATCGTCCTGGAGTGCCCCGAGGGCGATCCAGGAGGAGGAAGATGATGAAGGACACCGTGTTCGACGCCGTGGGAAGCCGGATCCGTTGGACCGAGGCGCCCGGCGCGGAACCCGCGCGCGTGTACGTGCACGGACTGGGCGCGTCCTCGGTCGTCTACCACGCGCACATCGCGGCCCGGCCCGAGCTCGCCGGTCGCCGCAGCCTGTTCGTCGATCTGCCCGGACACGGCCTGAGCGACCGCCCCCAGGAGTTCGGTTACACCCTGGAGGAGCACGCCGACGCCCTGGCGGCCGCGCTCGACGCCGCCGGAGTGAGCGGTGCCGAGCTGATCGCGCACAGCATGGGCGGCTCGGTCGCCGTGGTCCTGGCCCACCGGCGCCCCGATCTGGTCGCGCGGCTCGTCCTCACCGAGGCCAACCTCGACGCCTTTCCGCCGCCCGGCGCGGGCAGCAGCGGAATCGCCGCCTATGAGGAGGAGGACTTCGTGGCACACGGCCACGCGCGCGTGCTGGAGAAGGTCGGGCCCTCCTGGGCGGCCACCATGCGCCTGGCCGACCCGCGCGCGCTGCACCGCAGCGCCGTCGGACTGCGGCGGGGCTCGGACCCGATCATGCGCGAGATCCTCACCGGGCTGCCGGTCGAGCGCGTCTATCTGCAGGGTGCGCTCAGCGGCGAACTCGACGGAGCCCGCGATCTGGAGGCGGCGGGCGTCCGCGTGGTGACGGTGCCGGGCGCCGGGCACAACGTCATGTTCGACCGCCCCGACGCCTTCGCCGAGGCGGTGCTGGGCGAGGCCTGAGCCTCAGCCCTCCCGGACGGCCAGCGCCAGGAACCGGGCGTCCTCGTCCACGTACGACGTCATGCGCCAGCCCGAACGCGCCAGCAAGGGGCGCAAGTTGGGCTCCGCACGCAGGTCGTCCGGGGTGATCCGCCGCCCCTGGCGCGCCGCCAGCGCCGCCCGGCCGATCGGATGGAACAGCGCCAGCGTGCCGCCCGGACGCACCACCCGCGCCAACTCCCGCAGATCGTCGGCCGGATGGGGCAGATGCGCGATGAGACCCGCCGCGAACACCGCGTCGAGCGACTCCGGGCGCAGCGGCAGCGCGGCCACGTCGGTGAGCAGCAGCCGCCCGTCCCGGTCCCTCCCCGCCGCCACGGCGGCCTCCAGCATGGCCGGCGTCAGATCGGCCCCCACGACCACCCCCGAGGGCCCCACGGCGGCACGCAGCGGCGGCAGGGCCCGGCCGGTGCCGCAGCCCGCGTCGAGCACCCGGTCGCCCGCGCGCAGACCGAGCTCGGCGACCGCCGCCGCGTAGGCCGGACCGTCATCGGGGAAACGCGTGTCCCATTCCGCGGCACGCGCGCCGAAGAACTCCTGGACGTGTGTGTGGTCGTCGCTCATGGTTCGCATGATTCCTCACCCGAGGGCCTGATCTCCCGCCCGCACCTCACCGACACGGATGACGTCGCTGTGCGCATGTTCGAGCGGGATGCGATCGTTCCGGCGCATTTCCACGTCATATTCCAACAGCTTTCGAAATGCGCCCCCTGCGTGCACCCGTGCCCCCACTAACGTCCCCTGGCCATGGGACACCTGGACCACGCCACCTTCGGCTGGCTGACCCCCGTACTGTCGTACGTGATGGCCTGCATAGGCGCCGCCCTCGGGCTGCGCTGCACCAGGCGCGCCCTGGGCGCCACCGGCCGCTCACGGCGCAACTGGCTCGTCACCGCGGCCTCGGCCATTGGCACCGGCATCTGGACCATGCACTTCGTGGCCATGCTCGGCTTCGGCGTCAGCGGCACCGACATCCGCTACGACGTTCCGCTCACCGTCCTCAGCCTCCTCGTCGCCATGCTGGTCGTCTGCGCCGGCGTCTTCGCCGTCGGCTACGGCCGCGACCGCACGCGCGCGTTGCTCGTCGGCGGGCTCACCACCGGACTGGGCGTCGCGAGCATGCACTACCTCGGCATGGCCGCGGTCCGGCTGCACGGCGACATCAGCTACGACCCGATGACCGTCGGGCTGTCCGTCCTGATCGCCGTCGTGGCGGCCACCGCAGCCCTGTGGGCCGCGCTCAACATCAAATCGCCCGTCGCCGTCACCGTCGCCTCCCTCGTCATGGGAGCGGCCGTCAGCAGCATGCACTACACCGGCATGTTCGCCGTGAGCGTGCGCGTGACGCCCTCGGGCGAGACCCTGCCCGGGGCCACGGCGATGCAGTTCATCTTCCCCCTCGCCGTCGGCCTCGGGTCCTACCTCTTCCTGACCTCGGCCTTCGTCGCACTGTCGCCCACCACCGGGGAACGCGAGGCATCCGCCTCGGCCCAGCGACCGGCCGAGCACGCCACCGGCCGGCAGCCGGCCCGGACCGCCTGACGGACCGGACGGCACGCCCCGACCCACTCCCGAGCGAGGAGTCCATGCGCACACCCCGGAGGACCCCCAAGGCCGGCGCCGAGAGCCCGCCACCGCCCCGTGGGCGCCGCGCGCACGCCGGGCCACCCGCCGACGAGATCCCGGACGACCGGGACGCCGCGGCACCGGAGCCGGCGGCCACGCGCGCGGGAGGCTGGCGGATCCGCCCGCGCACCGTCCGCGCCAAGATCGTCTGCCTGCTGATGGTGCCCGTCGTCTCCCTGCTGGCCCTGTGGGCGTACGCCACCGTCACCACCGCCCAGGACGTCTCCCGGCTGCGCCAGCTGCAACGGGTCGACGCCGAGGTCCGCTCGCCCGTCGCGACCGCCGTCGCCGCCCTGCAGACCGAGCGCGAGGCCGCCGTCCGCTACGCGACCGAACCCGGCGCCGGCCAGGACGGCGACCTGAGGAAGCTCGCCCGGGGCACCGACCGCGCGGTGGCCGCGCTGCGGCTCGGCGACGACAGCACCGTGGCCGACTCCCAGGAGCTGCCCGCCGGAGTCGCCCGGCGCCTGGAGGCCTTCGTCTCCCAGGCCGAGCAACTGCGCACCCTGCGCACCGACGTCCTCGCCGGCCGCGCCGACTGGCGCCACACGTACGACCGCTACTCCGAGACGATCTCCACCGCCTTCACGGTGGGCGGCGCTCTCAGCGGCATCCAGGACGCCGACCTCGGCTCCGACGCGCGCGTGCTGCTCGAGTTCTCCCGCGCGGGCGAGGCGCTCGCCCAGGAGGACGCCGTCCTCGGCGGCGCCCGCCTGGCCGGCCGTCTCGACGGCGAGCGGCTGCGGCTGTTCACCGGCGCCGTCGAGACCCGACGCGCCCTGACCGAGTCCGCGGTCGCCGACCTGCGCGGCCCCGAACGCGCCGCCTGGCACACCCTCTCCGGCAGCGCCGCCTACGCCACACTGAGCGCCGCCGAGGACAGGACGCTCGCGTCCGGTCCCGGCCCCCGCGCGCTCGCCGGGGCGCCCGCCGGCACCTGGGACGCCGCCCGCGCGCGTGTGCAGGGCGGTATGCGCACCATCGAGGCGGACGCCGGGCGCGGTGTCGCCGACCGCGCCGACCCGTTCACCCGGGGGCTGCTCACCCCGGCCGGCGCCGCCGTCCTGCTCGGCCTGGCCGCCGTCGCCGCGTCGCTCGTCATCTCCGTCCGCATCGGCCGCGGCCTGGTCGTCGAACTGGTCAGCCTGCGCAACAGCGCCCTGGAGATCGCCCGGCGCGACCTTCCCGAGGCCATGCGGCGACTGCGGGTCGGCGAGGAGATCGACATCAGTGCCGAGGCACCGCCCGGGCCGCCCGCCGAGGACGAGACCGGGCAGGTCGCCGAGGCCCTCGGCATCGTGCACCGGGCCGCGCTGCGGGCCGCCGTGGAGCGCGCTGAACTCGCCAGCGGCATCTCCGGGGTGTTCGTCAACCTCGCCCGCCGCAGCCAGGTCCTGGTGCACCGCCAACTGAGCCTCCTGGACAGCATGGAGCGCCGCTCCGACGACCCGAACGAACTCGGTGACCTCTTCCGGCTCGATCACCTCACCACCCGGATGCGGCGCCACGCCGAGAGCCTGATCATCCTCTCCGGCGCCGCTCCCGGCCGGGCCTGGCGCATGCCGGTCTCCCTCACCAACGTCGTCCGGGCGGCCGTCTCCGAGGTCGAGGACTACGCGCGCGTGGAGGTGCGCCAGCTCCCGGAGGCGGCCGTCATCGGCGCCGCCGTCGCCGACCTCACCCACCTGCTGGCCGAACTCGTCGAGAACGCCGCCCAGTTCTCGCCCCCGCACACGCGCGTGCGCGTCACCGGCGAGCCCGTCGGCAACGGCTACGCCATCGAGGTCGAGGACCGCGGCCTGGGCATGGGCAAGGAGACCCTCGCCGAGGCCAACCGGCGCATCGCCCAGTCCGAGGCGCTCGATCTGTTCGACAGCGACCAGCTCGGCCTGTTCGTGGTCAGCCGACTCGCCGCCCGCCACGGCGTCAAGGTGCACCTGCGGACCTCGCCCTACGGCGGCACCACGGCCGTCGTCCTGCTGCCCATCGCGCTGCTGCACACCGGCAAGCCGGAACGTTCCCTCCCGGAACGGGAACCGGCCGAGCAGCCCGCCGAACGCGCCTACGCGCGTGTGCCGGCCGACGACCGCGATCGGGAGGCCGTACCGGCGTCCGCGGACCGGCCCGCCCTGGTCGCCCCCGTCCGCGCCGCCCCGGACGTCCAGGCCGGCGGCGACCCCCCGCCCCCCGGAGTCACCGCCCTGCGCCTGCACCGCCCCCCGGACGATGCCGACGCGTCCGACGACCTCCCCCGCCGGGTACGGCAGGCGAGCCTCGCGCCGCAGCTGCGCCACCCGCGCGCCGAGGAACCGGCCCAGCCGTCCGACCCGCGCGCCGACGAGCGGCGCACCCCCGAACTCGTACGGGACCGCATGGCCGCCTACCGGGCCGGCTGGGCGCGCGGCGGCGGCAGGCACCCCGGCCGCGGTGCCACCCCGGAGCCCGCCCAGGGCCGTGACAGCAGCGAAGGAGACCCCGCATGATCCAGGATCCGAGCACGAGGCCGTCCCAGCGGTCAGGTGAACTCGACTGGCTGCTGGACGACCTGGTGATGCGCGTGAGCGAGGTGCGGCACGCCGTGGTTCTGTCCAACGACGGACTCGCCGTGGGCGCCTCCAGCGACCTCGGCCGCGAGGACGCCGAACACCTCGCCGCCGTGGCCTCCGGCTTCCACAGTCTGGCCAAGGGCACCGGCCGGCACTTCGGGGTGGGCGGCGTCCGGCAGACCATGGTGGAGATGGACGACGCCTTCCTGTTCGTCGCCGCCGCGGGCGACGGCTCGTGCCTCGCGGTCCTCACCGCGGTCACGGCCGACATCGGCCTCGTCGCGTACGAGATGGCACGGCTGGTCAAGCGCGTCGGCGAACACCTCTACACGCCGCCGCGCATCGCCGCCCGGCCGCCCACCGCGGGCTGAGACGCGAGGGCGGCACACGCGCATGACCGAGGACACGACGGGCGCCCCGATCGAGCCGGGCAGCCAGTGGTACGACAGCGACGCCGGGCCCCTGGTGCGCCCGTACGCCATGACCGGCGGACGTACCAGATCCGGCCCCACCGGGGTGCGGTTCGACCTGATCGCCCTCGTCACTCTGGACCCGCACGCGCCCGGCCTGGCCGGTGACCCGGCGCTCGGTCCGGAACACCGGGCCCTGATCGACCTGTGCCGCACGGAGACGCAGTCGGTCGCCGAACTCGCCGCCGGGGCGGACCTTCCCGTGGGGGTCGTGCGGGTGCTCCTCGGCGATCTGCTGGAACTCGGCTGCGTCACCGTCAGCCGTCCCGTACCGCCCGCGCAGCTTCCCGACGAACGGATTCTGCGCGAGGTGATCGAGGGCTTGCGGGCGCTGTAGATGACCAGATGGACAAACCCGTGCGGCCGCCGGCCTCTCACGGATCGACAAGCGCAGGGCTTCGGGTACCGAATGGTCCCGAGCCGGTCACATCAGGTGGATATCGGTCGGACCACGTGGAAAGGGGCGGTGGTTGTCATGATGCTGCCTTCACCCGGACCCCCGCACGACCGTCGTCCGCTCTTTCGAGGGAAGTGATCCATGGTCTCCGAGCACGCCGACGCCACGGGTGGCGACACGGCCCCCTTGGCGTTGAAAATACTGGTCGCCGGCGGATTCGGCGTGGGCAAGACCACCCTGGTGGGCGCGGTCAGCGAGATCAAACCGCTGCGCACCGAGGAACTGCTCAGCGAGGCCGGGCAGTTGGTGGACGACACCGACGGCGTCGACCAGAAGGTGACGACGACCGTCGCCATGGACTTCGGCCGGATCACCATCCGCTCCGGCCTCTCCCTCTACCTCTTCGGCACCCCGGGGCAGGACCGCTTCTGGTTCCTGTGGGACGAGCTGTCCCAGGGCGCCCTGGGCGCCGTCGTCCTGGCCGACACCCGCCGTCTGGAGGACTGCTTCCCCGCGGTCGACTACTTCGAGCACCGTCACATCCCGTTCGTCGTGGCCGTCAACTGCTTCACCGGCGCCCGGACCTACGGCGCCCAGGACGTCCTGCGCGCCCTCGACCTCGACCAGGGCACCCCCGTGGTGCTGTGCGACGCCCGCGACCGCGACTCGGGCAAGGAGGTGCTGATCCGCCTCGTCGAGTACGCCGGGCGCATGCACACCGCCCGGCTGCTCGACTCCGTGAGCTGACCGACACCCAGGGGCCCGACAGACTCCCACCGTTCCCTGTCGGTCAACTTCCGTGCCATGCCGACGTCCTCCTTGCTCGCCGTCCGGTCGTGGGGAAGGCTGGCGGGCACGCCCTCCGACCGGAGGAAAGAGAGCGACGGGGAACGGCACAGGGGGAGATCGGCTCATGGCACGGAAGCAGGGACTCGGCTGGCTCCTGGACGATCTGACCGAACGCGTCCAGCACGTACGGCACGCACTGGTGCTGTCCAACGACGGGCTGGTGGCCGGCGCGAGCACCGGGCTGCGCCGCGAGGACGCCGAACACCTCGCCGCCGTCTCGTCCGGACTGCACAGCCTCGCCAAGGGCTCCGGACGCCACTTCGGCGCGGGCCAGGTCCGCCAGACGATGATCGAGTTCGATGACGCGGTCCTGTTCGTCACCGCGGCGGGCACCGGCAGCTGCCTGTGCGTGCTCAGCGGCTCCGAGGCCGACATCGGCCAGATCGCCTACGAGATGACCCTGCTCGTGAACCGGGTCGGCGAGCATCTCACCGTGGACGCCCGGCAACCCGAGCGCGCCCCGCAGACAGAACTCTGACCTGCGTTTTTGCCCTCCCCGGCGAAGTTATCCACAGGCTCGCCACGAGATCCGCGGATCCGGCTACGGTTTTTTCCGAGGCCCCGCGGACGACGCGGGCCCTGTCACTCCACGGGGGAGACCATGTCCAAGACCACCGTCGCACCACCGCACGCCCTGTCCGTCACGCCCAGCCGGGCCGCCCGGGAACTGGGGCTGAAACGCAGCGAGTTCGACCTCGCGGTCCACCTCGGGCGGGTGAGGACCGTGCCCGACGAAGGGGGAGGGGGCCGCAGGGTGGTGCCCCGCGCCGAGCTCGACCGGCTCCGCGCGGCCGAGGGCTTTCCCGAGGAACTGCGCGCGAGCGTCCGGACCGTGGGCACCACGGAGGGCGCCGAGCTCATGGACGTGCCCGCCTCCCGTTTCACGCGCTTCGCCCGCCTCGGACTGGTGGTGCCGGTGACCTTCTACCTCAACCGCTACCGCGCCGTGGTCTGGCTGTATCTCGCCGACGAACTGGAGCGGTTCGCCGCGGCGGACGAGAACCGGGAACTGCTGCGGGGCCCCGCACCCAAGAGCCTGCGCGGTCAACCGGCGGCGGGCACCGACCTGCGGCCCCGGAACTGGCGGGGCCGCCACCTCGGCTTCCTGCTGCGACAGGCCCATGACCCCTGGGAGCGGGCGGGAGCCCTCGCCGCCTTCCTCGACCCCGTGCAGATCGCGGAGATCGTCGGCGATCCCTACGAGCGCTCCCACCTCAACCGGTTCCGGCCGGGACCGCCGTCCCACGGCGCCCCCGGCTCCCCGGCCGCTCTTCTCGCCGAGAAGATCATGACGGCGGACGACCCGGACGAGATCGCCTGGCTGCGCTCCGATCTGGCACGCGTCCTGGAGTCGGCCCGGGAACAGCGGCCGGCACCCCGACCCGCCGCCCGTCCGATTCCCCGACCCGCCGACACTCCCGAGCCCCCACGCGGCGGTCTGCTGGCCTGGCTGCGCCGCAGAAGCGGTTGACGAGGCGGCCGACCGGGCGCCACAGGGCTCCGGCCGGGTCTCGCGGGGCTCGGCCCGGGCGTCACAGGGCCCGGAACAGGCCCTCCTGGACGACCGACACCAGCAGCTGTCCCTGCTCGTCGTAGATCCGGCCGCGGGCCAGACCGCGCCCGCCCGTCGCGATCGGCGACTCCTGGTCGTAGAGGAACCACTCGTCCGCGCGGAAGGGGCGGTGGAACCACATCGCGTGGTCCAGCGACGCCATGTCGAAGTTCCGCGGACCCCACAGCGGTTCCACCGGGATACGGACGGCGTCCAGGAGGGTCATGTCGCTCGCATAGGTCAGCGCGCAGGTGTGCACCAGCGGATCGTCGCCGAGCGGACCGACCGCGCGCATCCACACCGCGCTGCGCGGCTCGGCGTCCTTGAGCTCCTCGGGGCTCCAGCGCAGCCGGTCCACGTACCGGATGTCGAAGGGCTGTCGGCGCGCCATCCGCTCCAACTGCTCGGGCAGCGTGCCCAGATGCGCCTTGACCTCGTCCACGACGGTCGGCAGCGACTCGGGATCCGGGACCTCGCGGGCCGGCGGCAGCTGGTGCTCGAAGGAACCTTCCTCAGGCTTGTGAAAGGAGGCGGTGAGATTGAAGATCGTCCGGCCCTGCTGCACGGCCGTGACCCGGCGCGTCGTGAACGACCGCCCGTCCCGGACCCGCTCCACCTGGTACACGATCGGCACCCCCGGCCGGCCCGGGCGCAGGAAGTACGCGTGCAGCGAGTGCACGGGCCGCTCGCCGTCGGTGGTCCGGCCGGCGGCGACCAGCGCCTGGCCGGCCACCTGCCCGCCGAAGACCCGCTGCAACGACTCGTGCGGACTGCGGCCGCGGAAGATGTTGACCTCGATCTGCTCCAGGTCGAGCAGGTCGACGAGCCTCTCGGCAGGGTTCGTCATCGGTGTGCTTCTCCTGTGCCTCGTGCTGCTCTCACAGCTGGCCGACGTCGGTGACGCGGACGACCGCCCGGCCCTCCGCGTCGGAGGCCGTGAGGTCGATCTCCGCGCTGATGCCCCAGTCGTGGTCCTTGTTCGGGTCGTCGAAAATCTGCCGGACCCGCCACAGGGCGTTCTGCGGCTCCTCCTCGATGACGAGCAGCTTGGGACCGCGGGCGTCCGGGCCGGTGCCCAGGTCCTCGTACTCGTCCCAGTACTTGTCCATCGCCTCGCCCCACGCGTCGGCGTCCCAGCCGGACTCGGCGTCCATCTCGCCCAGCTCCTCCATCTGGTCCAGCGCCGCGAGCTCCACCCGCCGGAACATGGCGTTGCGGACCAGGACACGGAAGGCACGCGCGTTGGCGGTGACCGGCTTGACCTCGTCGGCCTTCTCCTGGGCCTCCTCGGCGGTCATCTCCTCCGGGTTGGCCAGCTGCTCCCACTCGTCCAGCAGACTGGAGTCGACCTGGCGGACCATCTCACCGAGCCACTCGATCAGATCCTGAAGGTCCTCGGACTTCAGATCGTCGGGCACGGTGTGGTCGAGGGCCTTGTAGGCGCTGGCCAGGTAGCGCAGCACGATGCCCTCGGTGCGGGCCAGCTCGTAGTGGGACACCAACTCCGTGAAGGTCAGCGCCCGTTCGTACATGTCGCGGATGACCGACTTCGGCGACAGCGGGTGGTCACCGACCCACGGGTGGCTCTTGCGGTACGTGTTGTACGCGTGGAACAGCACCTCCTCCAGGGGCTTGGGGTAGGTGATGTCCTGGAGGCGCTCCATGCGCTCCTCGTACTCGACCCCGTCCGCCTTCATGGCGGCGACGGCCTCGCCGCGCGCCTTGTTCTGCTGGGCGGCGAGGATCTGCCGCGGGTCGTCCAGCGTGGACTCCACCACGGAGACCATGTCGAGGGCGTACGACGGCGAGTCCGGGTCCAGCAGTTCGAACGCGGCGAGCGCGAAGGTGGACAGAGGCTGGTTCAGCGCGAAGTCCTGCTGCAGGTCCACGGTGAGCCGTACGATGCGGCCCTCGGCGTCGGGGGTGTCCAGCTTCTCGACGATGCCGCCGTCGAGCAGCGAGCGGTAGATCGCGATCGCGCGGCGGATGTGCCGCAGCTGCTGCTTGCGCGGCTCGTGGTTGTCCTCCAGCAGCCGGCGCATCGCCTCGAAGGCGTTGCCCGGCCGGGCGATCACCGACAGCAGCATGGTGTGCGTCACGCGGAAACGCGACGTCAGCGGCTCCGGCTCCGAGTCGATCAGCTTCTCGAAGGTGTTCTCCGTCCAGCCCACGAAGCCTTCCGGCGCCTTCTTGCGGACCACCTTGCGGCGCTTCTTCGGGTCGTCGCCGGCCTTGGCGAGCGCCTTCTCGTTCTCGATGACGTGCTCCGGCGCCTGCGCGACGACGAAGCCGGCCGTGTCGAAGCCGGCCCGCCCGGCGCGGCCCGCGATCTGGTGGAACTCCCGCGCGCGCAGCGTACGGACACGGCTGCCGTCGTACTTGGTGAGCGCGGTGAACAGCACCGTGCGGATGGGCACGTTGACGCCGACGCCCAGCGTGTCCGTACCGCAGATCACCTTCAGCAGGCCCGCCTGGGCGAGCTTCTCCACCAGGCGCCGGTACTTGGGGAGCATGCCGGCGTGGTGCACGCCGATGCCGTGGCGGACGTACCGGGAGAGATTGCGGCCGAACTTGGTGGTGAAGCGGAAGTTGCCGATCAGCTCGGCGATCTGCTCCTTCTCCTCGCGCGAGCACATGTTGATGCTCATCAGCGCCTGCGCCCGCTCCACGGCCTGGGCCTGCGTGAAGTGCACGATGTAGACCGGCGCCTGCTTGGTCTCCAGCAGGTCGGTCAGCGTCTCGGTCATAGGGGTGTACCGGTACTCGTACGACAGCGGTACCGGCCGGGTGGCGGAGCGGACCACGGCGGTCGGGCGGCCGGTGCGGCGGGTGAGGTCCTTCTCGAAGAAGGACACGTCGCCGAGCGTGGCCGACATCAGCACGAACTGCGCCTGGGGCAGCTCCAGGATGGGGATCTGCCAGGCCCAGCCGCGGTCGCCCTCCGCGTAGAAGTGGAACTCGTCCATGACGACCTGGCCGACGTCCGCGTCCTTGCCGTCGCGCAGCGCGATCGACGCGAGCACTTCGGCGGTGCAGCAGATGACGGGGGCGTCGGCGTTGACGGACGCGTCGCCGGTGAGCATGCCCACGTTCTCCGTGCCGAAGATCTTGCACAGCTCGAAGAACTTCTCCGACACCAGCGCCTTGATCGGGGCCGTGTAGAAGGTGACCTCGTCGCGGGCCAGGGCCGCGAAGTGGGCGGCCGCCGCGATCATGCTCTTGCCGGAGCCGGTGGGCGTCGACACGATCACGTTCGCACCGGAGACCACCTCGATCAGCGCCTCCTCCTGGTGGGGGTAGAGCGTGAGACCGCGCTCCTGGGCCCAGGACTCGAAGGCTTCGTACAGGGCGTCGGGATCGGCGGTCGGCGGGAGCTGATCGATGAGGGTCACGCCCCCATCTTGCCTGCCCGGGGGCCCAATGAGGGAATCGGATGCCGACCCGAAGATCACGGCCGCTACGCTGTGTCGCCGACGGAGCGTCAACGCACCCGGTCAACTGGACAGCGGCACACGAGGAATAGGGCGGGCAAGCGCCATGATGGGACCAGCACACTCACTGTCGGGCGCCGCCGCCTGGCTCGGCGTAGGCGCGGCAGCGGCGGCCGCCGGACACACGATGCCCTGGCCCGTCCTGCTGTGCGGCGCGCTGATCTGCGCCGGCGCCGCGCTCGCCCCGGACCTCGACCACAAGGCCGCCACGATCTCCCGGTCCTTCGGCCCTCTCTCGCGCTGGCTGTGCGAGATCGTCGACAAGCTCTCCTACGCCGTCTACAAGGCGACCCGGAAGCAGGGCGACCCGCGCCGCTCCGGCGGCCACCGCACCCTGACGCACACCTGGCTGTGGGCGGTCCTGATCGGTGCCGGCACCTCGGCGCTGGCGATCACCGGCGGCCGCTGGGCGGTGCTGGCGATCCTCTTCGTGCACATGGTGCTGGCCATCGAGGGGCTGCTGTGGCGGGCGGCCCGGGGCTCCAGCAGCGATGTGCTGGTGTGGTTGCTGGCGGCGACGAGCGCCTGGATCCTGGCCGGCGTGCTGGACAAGCCGGGCAACGGCTCGGACTGGCTGTTCACGGATCCCGGTCAGGAGTACCTGTGGCTGGGGCTGCCGATCGTCCTCGGCGCGCTGGTGCACGACATCGGGGACTCCCTGACCGTCTCGGGCTGCCCGATCCTGTGGCCCATCCCGATCGGGCGCAAGCGGTGGTACCCGGTGGGGCCGCCCAAGGGGTTGCGGTTCCGGGCCGGCAGCTGGGTGGAGCTGAAGGTGCTGATGCCGGTGTTCATGCTGCTCGGGGGAGTGGGCGGCGCGGCCGCGCTCAACTTCATCTGAGGCTCGGGCAACTTCGTCTGAGGCCCGGGCGCCGCCGCTCCCGCCCCGGCTCAGGTCGCCGAGCCCTCGCCGTAGCGGCGCTCGAAGCGGGCGATACGGCCTTCCGTGTCCAGGGTGCGGGCCTTGCCGGTGTAGAACGGGTGGCTCTCCGAGGAGATCTCCACTTCGACGACCGGGTAGGTCTCGCCGTCGTCCCACTCGATGGTCTGGTCGCTGGTCGCGGTGGACCGGGTCAGGAAGGCGTAGCCGGCGGCCCGGTCGCGGAAGACGACCGGGTGGTAGTCCGGGTGCTGGGCCTGCATACGTGCTCCTCGGGCTGTGCGGGCAGGGACGGTGCGGGCAGGGGCGGTGACGCGGAGGTGTTCGGGTCAGCCGGACAGGGCGTCCTCGTCGACGATGTGCATCGCGGCCTCCTCGGCGGAGGCGGCGGCTCCGTCGATGCCCACGTCCGTGGCGATCAGGCCGCTCTCGTCGTCCTCGTGGACGCCCTCGTCCGGCGCCACCAGGCGGCCGGAGCGTGCGGCACCGACCTCGTTGTCGAGCAGCTCGCCGTCGGTGTCGTGGTCGCCGATGTCGTCGCCGTCCGGGATCGGCGGGTCCGGCAGTTCCTCGGCGAGCCGCTGGTCGAGGCTCTCGCCCTGGTGCCGCTCGGCGGCCGTCACACCCTGGTGCTCCACGGCCCACGGCCGTTCCGGAGGGGACCAGCCACGGTCGAGAGGGTCGCCGACGCCGTCGTTCTCGAGAGTGTCCTCAGCGTCGAGCAGTCCCGCGTCGTCCTGAACCTCGGATCCGTCGGGCTGGTAGACGTCGTCTCCCCATCCGTCGGCGCTGTTCACGGGTACCTCCAGGGGGTGGGGACGAGCCCGTTCTCACCACGGTCGGCGGCGGGCCGCCACCGCACACGGCACCGGCCGCGCACGGCATGCGCCCGGGGGATCCCGGACGCCTCCCGCGCGGGTGCCGCTTCCCAGCGTTCCACCCCGCTTCGGGACCGCGCAACGCCAGACGCCGTGATGCCTCCGCGCCACCGGAGGAACAGCACGTCACGGGCCCCTCACGGAAGGTCCGACGATCACCGCCCGGCAGGGGGCGGCGCCCTCCGGAGCGGCGGCGGCCCCCAGACCCGCGTCACCCTTCGGCGCGCCGCCCACCCGGACTCGGTCCGGCCGTGCTCAGCCGTGCCACGACCTCCACAGGGCCGCGTACGCGCCCTTCGCCTCGACCAGTTCCGTGTGGCTGCCCAGTTCGGTGATCCGGCCGTTCTCGACCACGGCGATGACATCCGCGTCATGGGCGGTGTGCAGCCGGTGGGCGATGGCGACGACCGTGCGGCCGTCGAGGACGCGGGCCAGGCTGCGCTCCAGGTGACGGGCGGCGCGCGGGTCGAGGAGCGAGGTCGCCTCGTCCAGGACCAGCGTGTGCGGGTCGGCGAGGACCAGTCGGGCCAGCGCGATCTGCTGGGCCTGCGCCGGGGTGAGCGCCGTGCCGCCGGAGCCGACCTCGGTGTCCAGGCCGTCGTCCAGTGTCCGTGCCCAGCCGTCCGCGTCGACCGCCCCCAGGGCCGCCCACAGCTCGGCGTCCTCGGCGTCGGTCCGCGCGAGCCGCAGGTTGTCGCGCAGGGAGCCGACGAAGACGTGGTGCTCCTGGTTGACGAGGGCCACATGGGAGCGGACCCGCTCGGCGGACATCCGGGAGAGTTCGGTGCCGCCGAGGGTGACTCGGCCGTCCCGGGGCGCGTAGATCCCCGCGAGGAGCCGGCCCAGCGTGGACTTGCCCGCGCCGGAGGGGCCGACCAGGGCGAGCCGGGTGCCGGGTGCGACCGCCAGCGACACCTCGCGCAGGACGTCGACGCCCTCGCGGTAGCCGAAGCGCACCCCGTCGGCGAGCACCTCGCGTCCCTCGGGGGCCAGGGAGGTGTCGCCGGCGTCCGGCTCGATTTCCCGGACGCCGACCAGCCGGGCCAGCGACACCTGGGCGACCTGCAGCTCGTCGTACCAGCGCAGGATCAGGTTGACCGGGTCGACGAGCATCTGAGCGATCAGCGCACCCGTGGTCAGCTGCCCGACCCCGATCCACCCGTGCAGGACGAACACACCGCCGATCATGAGCACCGAGCCCAGCACGGTGACATGCACGATGTTGATCACCGGGAAGAGCACGGAGCGCAGCCACAGGGTGTACCGCTCCCAGGACGTCCACTGCCGGATCCGCAGCTCCGACAGGGCGACCCGGCGCGCGCCGAGGCGATGGGCCTCGACGGTGTGCCCGGCGTCCACGGTCTCGGCGAGGGCCGCGGCCACGGCGGCGTACCCGGCGGCCTCGGAGCGGTAGCCGGCGGGGGCCCGCCGGAAGTACCAGCGGCAGACGGCCACCAGCAGGGGCACGGCGACCAGCACGGCCGGCGCCAGTGGCGGCGCCGTCACCACGAGCCCGCCGAGCAGCAGCGCCGCCCACATCACGCCGATCGTCAGCTGCGGCACGGCCTCGCGCATCGCGTTGGCGAGCCGGTCGATGTCGGTGGTGATCCGCGAGAGCAGATCACCGGTTCCGGCCCGCTCCAGCACGCCCGGGGGGAGCCGCACCGACCGCACGAGGAAGTCCTCGCGCAGATCGGCCAGCATCCGCTCGCCCAGCATGGCCCCGCGCAGCCGCACCTGGCGCACGAAGGCGGCCTGGACGAGCAGCGCGAGCACGAACAGCGTGACGGTGAGCCCCAGATGGAGCTCGCGTGCCTCGTCCGACACCCGCTCGACGAGGCCGCCCAGCAGCCAGGGGCCCACCATGGAGGACACGGTGGCGACCGTGTTGACCACGACGAGCAGCAGGAAGGCACGACGGTGCCTGCGGATCAGTTCGCCCACGTAGGCGCGTACGGTCGCGGGGGCGCCGACGGGCAGGGTGTTCGCCGTCGTCGGGGCCGCCGGGTCGTACGCCGGGGGCGCCACGCCGATCATGCCGTCTCCTCGATTTCTTCCAGAACCTCGTGCAGTTCCCGCTCGTCGTCGCGCAGGTTCCGCAACACGCCGCCGGACGCGGCCTCTTCGTCGGTCTCACGGGTCACCACGGCCCGGTACCGAGGCTCCTCGTGCAGCAGGTCGCGGTGCGTACCGGCCGCCGCGACCTCGCCCTCGTGCACCAGCACGACCTGGTCGGCCCGGTCCAGCAGCAGGGGCGAGGAGGTGAACACCACCGTCGTACGGCCGGAGCGCAGCTTCCGCAGGCCCTCCGCGATCCGTGCCTCGGTGTGCGCGTCGACGGCCGAGGTCGGCTCGTCCAGCACCAGCACCTCAGGGTCGGTCAGCAACGACCGTGCCAGCGCGAGACGTTGGCGCTGGCCGCCGGAGAGGGACCGCCCGCGCTCGGTGATCCGCGCGTCCATCGGGTCTCCGGCGTCCAACGAGCCCTGCACAAGCGCCTCCAGGACGTCCCCGCACTGCGCGGCGGTCAGCGCGGCCTCGGCCGCGACCGAGCCCGAGGCCGGCACGTCGAGCAGCTCGCGCAGCGAACCCGACAGCAGCACCGGGTCCTTGTCCTGCACGAGGACGGCGCTCCGCGCGCAGTCCAGCGGGAGTTCGTCCAGCGGTACCCCGCCCAGCAGGACGGACGGCCCGTCCTCGGCGGGATGTCCACCGAGGCGCTCGGCGAGCCGCCCGGCCGCGTCCGGGTCGCCGCAGACGACGGCGGTGAGCCGGCCCGCCGGGGCGAGCAACCCGGTCGCGGGGTCGTACAGATCGCCCGTCGGTGCCTCGGCCGCCCGGGAACCCTCGGCGTTCGTGGCCCGTTCCAGGGACAGCACCCGCGCGGCCCGTTTCGCGGACGGGCGGGAGAAGGAGTACGCCATCGCGATTTCCTCGAAGTGCCGCAGCGGGTAGGTGAGCACCATCACCGAGCTGTAGACGGTGACCAGTTCGCCGACCGAGATGCGGCCCTCGCGGGCCAGGTGGACGCCGTACCAGACGACCGCGATCAGCAGCAGACCGGGCAGCAGCACCTGGATCGCGCTGATCAGCGACCACATGCGGGCGCTGCGCACGGCGGCGCGGCGGACCTCCTGGGAGGCGCCGCGGTAGCGGTCGAGGAAGAGTTCCTCGCCGCCGATGCCGCGCAGCACGCGCAGTCCGGCGACGGTGTCCGAGGCCAGTTCGGTGGCGCGGCCGGCCTTCTCGCGCTGATGGTCGGCGCGCCGGGTCGCGTGGGGCAGCAGCGGCAGCACCGCCAGCGCCAGCACGGGCAGGCCGACGGCCACCACGACGCCGAGCGCCGGCTGGTAGACGACCAGACCGACGACGACCAGCAGCACGGTGACGGCGGCGGCGGTGAACCGGGACACGGCCTCGACGAACCAGCCGATCTTCTCGACGTCACCCGTGGAGACGGCGACGACCTCGCCGGCCGCGACGCGCCGGGTCAGCGCGGAGCCGAGCTGCGCGGCCTTGCGGGCGAGGAGTTGCTGGACGCGCGCGGCGGCGGTGATCCAGTTGGTGACGGCGGTGCGGTGCAGGAAGGTGTCCCCGATCGCGGTGGCGGCGCCGAGCAGTGCCATCAGCCCGCCCGCCAGGGCGAGCCGGGTCCCCGAGCGGTCGACGACGGCCTGCACGGCGAACCCGACGCAGAACGGCTGCGCCGAGACGGCGACGAAGTGCAGCAGGCCCCAGGCCAGGGACTTCAGCTGGCCGCCCAGCTGGTTCCGGCCGAGCCACCACAGGAATCGGGGCCCGGAGCGCGCGTCGGGCACGCCCGGGTCGGGATACGGAAGGTCTTGGATCTGCATGACGTCCCAGTGGCTCGTGTCAGGGATGGAAGGGAGTGGAAGAGAGCGGACGGGGAGTGGAAGCGGCGCAAGGGGCGGAAGGAAGGAGGGGCGGGGAACGAACAGCGGACATGCCGCGGGCGCGGCTGCAAACCGTGACAGGTTCGCGCCGCAGGGTGGTCGGAATCAACCGGTTTTCTGTGACGGCGCTTGGATCCGGCTGCGGTCCGTGACGGCCGACCGGTCCGGAACCCGGCACGGAATTCCGGTGCCCGGTGGGATCATGGGGAGGTGCGACGGAGCCATCGAGACAGGCCGGTGAGCGGCCCCTGGCGTGCGGCGGCCGTGGCGGCGGCGTGCGGACTGCTCCTCACATCCCTGTGCGCATGCGCCGGTTCGGGCCGGAGAGGCGAGCGTGGTGACGTCGGATCACTGGCCGGGACCCATCGTGCCGTCCCGACCGGCCTCCCGGAGGTCGGCGCCCGCCTCCAGGGCCGTATCCCCGCCGCGTCCCGTCAGGCCGTGGTGGTGTACGGCGAGGGCGCGGACTCCGCCGACGCCACGGTCGTGCTCTACACGAGGCACGGTCGGGTGTGGGAGCGCACGCGCGGCTGGCCGGCGCACAACGGCAAGAAGGGCTGGACCGACGACCATCACGCGGGCGACAACCGCAGCCCCGTAGGGGTGTTCACGCTCAGCGACGCCGGCGGGGTGCTTCCCGATCCCGGCGCGCGACTGCCGTACACGCGCTCCGCGTCCTTCGCCGCGCCGCGCTGGTGGGCCAAGTCCCACTGGCACGACTTCGACTACGTCATCGCCATCGACTACAACCGCGTCAAGGGGACCCCGCCCAACGACCCGGCCCGCCCCGAGGGGGAGGGCAGGGGCGGTGGCATCTGGCTGCATCTGGACCACGGCAGCGGTACCTCGGCCTGCGTCGGCCTGTCCAGGGCGGCCATGGAACATCTGCTGCGCACGCTCGACCCGGACCGGCATCCCGTGGTGGTCATGGGGGACAGAGCCGCGCTGATGCGCTGACGCCGATGGGGGACGCCTCATTGCGCGGGGTGCCCGACTCGCCGTAGAACACCGGCCATGAGACGGATCATCATGTCCATGCTCACCGGAGTGACCCTCCTCGTGGGCGCCCTCCTCGGGGCGGGACCCGCCCAAGCGGCCGACGTCCCCGCCGAGTTCGGCACCGACTGGCACGACCCGGTCACCGCCGCGCCGCCCGTCGCCAAGCCGCACGCCCCGTCCTGCCAGGTGACGGTCGCCGAGGCGCGGTTCCGTGACTTCACGCCGTACCGGGGCACGTACACCCCGCCGGACGGTTGCGGCGACCGCTGGAGCAAGGTCGTCCTGCGGCTCGACGGCAAGGTCAAGGGACGGCAGTTCGACCGGCTCGGCTATCTGCGCGTCGGCGGCGTCGAGATCCTCCGCACCTCCACACCCGAGCCCTCGCCCGACGGCATCGCGTGGTCGGTCGAGAAGGACGTCACCCGTTACAGCGACACCCTGCGCACGGGACGGGACGTCGAGATGCTCATCGGGAACGTCGTCGACGACACCTACACCGGCGTGATCGACGTCAAGGTCACCCTCACCTTCTACGGCGGACGGCCCGCCGCGACGCCCGACCGCGTCCTCGCCCTCTCCGCCGGCGCCGCCCTGACCACCCCGCGCAACAGCGAGCGCATCGTCGCCGAGGTGTACGCCACCGGATCGGGCGGCGGCTGCGAGGAGTACTGGTATCTGACGGTGCCCGACTCCGCGCCGTACTCCTGCAAGGCGGACCACGGCCCCTACCGCGAGGTGCGGATCAGCGTCGACGGGCAACTCGCCGGAATCGCCGCGCCGTTCCCGCACGTGTGGACCGGCGGCTGGTCCAACCCCTTCCTCTGGTACGTCGTTCCGGGCCCCCGCGCCTTCGACATCCAGCCCATCGAGTACGACCTGACGCCCTACGCGGGGATCCTCGACGACGGGCGATCCCACCGCGTCGAGGTGTCGGTCGCCGGTGTGCCCGAGGGGCAGAGCGGCTGGAGCGCGCCGGTCAACGTCCTGGTCTGGCAGGACGCCAAGAAGGACCGGGTCACCGGCGCGCTGACCCGGCACGAGGAGGGCACCCCGGTCGACTCCACCACGTACACACCGGGTTCGGAGCACCGGCTGGACACCGAGGGTGGCCATCGGCTCGTCGTCTCCGGGTATGTCGACACCTCGCACGGGCGCGTGGCGACCACGGTCACCCGCACTCTGACGGACACCTCCACGCATCGCTGGAACGACGGCGAGACGGTCGACGGCCTCGACGCGACCTGGACGGACGACGCGTCCGTCACCGTCGGCGGGCGCACCACGCGCATCGACCGGACGTACACGATGAACGGAACCACCACGATCGGCGCCGACGACCGGTTGCGCACCGTGCTCACCCTCGGCGACCGCGCGTCGGTCACGCGGACGCGCGGTGGCCGGCTCGTGGCATGGTCCCGGCTCGACGACACGTACACGGGGGACGCCACGTTCACCATCAATGTCCCGCGCGACCAGCGACACGCGGTCGCGACGACGAGCGAGCGCTATCGGCTGTACGGCTCGGCGGGCTGCTACGACCGGGCTGTGACGACCGTTCAGGGAGTCCTGACGGAGGACCGAGTGCGCTGCTGAGGCGCCGGATGCGCGGTGCGCCACGCGCGAGGTGATTTACCTGCCCGCAACACGCCGGTCTTCTCCCTGAGCGGCGGGCACTCCAGAGTGTTCGGCACGGAAACCGCTTTCCGTATCGCAGAAGTCCCGTTCGGCTTCCGTGAGTCCACGTTCCTCCAGGAGTGCCCGTGCCGCCGTCCGTCCCCTCCCTGCCGCGTCGCGTCGCACGCGTGCTGTGCACGTCTCTCTTCGCGCAGGTCGCCTGCGCGCTCGTCCTCGGCATAGTCGTCGGGAAGCTGTGGCCCGGCTTCGCCGCCGACCTCCAGCCGCTCGGCGACGGTTTCACCCGGCTCATCAAGACGATCATCTCGCCGCTCGTGTTCTGTGTGGTCGTCGTCGGCATCGCCAAGGCCGGCGATCTCAGGGCGTTCGGCCGGATCGGGCTCAAGGCCCTGATCTGGTTCGAGGTCGCGAGCACCCTCGCGCTGCTCATCGGGCTGCTCGCGGCCAACGTCGTCCAGCCCGGCTCGGGCATGCACGTCGACCCGTCCACCCTCGATGCCTCGGCGGTCGACGCCAAGACGCACGGCGGCTCGCTGCCGACCACCACCGAGTTCGTCCTGAACGCGCTGCCGACCAGCTTCATCGGTGCCTTCGCGGAGAACTCCCTGCTCCAAGTGCTGGTCCTCGCCTGCCTGGTGGGCGCCGCCCTGCTGCATCTCGGTCACACCAAGGTGCCGCAGGTGCTGCCCGCCCTCGAACAGGCCCAGGAGATCGTCTTCGCGATCGTCGGCTTCGTCATGCGCCTGGCGCCCCTCGCCGTGTTCGGCGCGACGGCCGTGCTGATCGGCAACTACGGGCTCGGCGTGATCGAGACCTATGCTCAGCTGATCGTCCTGTGCTACGCGGCGGCGGCCCTGTTCATCGGGCTGCTCGCCATCGCCCTCAAGGCGGTGACCGGGCTCAGCCTCTGGAAATTCCTCCGCTACATCCGGGAGGAGATGCTGCTGGCGCTCGGCACCGCGTCCACCGAGTCGGTGCTGCCGCGTGTGATGCAGAAGCTGCGCAGGGCGGGTGCCCGCGAGGACGCCGTCGGGCTGGTGCTGCCCACCGGCTACTCCTTCAACCTCGACGGCGCCTCCCTGTACCTCTCCATCGGCACCTTGTTCATCGCCCAGGCGGTGGGCGTGGACCTCGACCTCGGCCAGCAGATCACCGTGGTCCTGGTGCTGATGCTGACCAGCAAGGGCATGGCCGGCATTCCCGGTTCGGCCTTCCTGGCCCTGTCCGCGACCGCCTCTTCGCTCGGGGCGCTGCCCGCCGGCGCCGTCGCGCTGCTGCTGGGCGTTGACCGGATCATGGACTCGATGCGCGTCGTGACGAACCTGCTGGGCAACTGCGTGGCCGTCTTCGCCGTCTCCCGCTGGGAGGGGGCGCTGGATGTGGAGCGGGCGAAGAGGGTGCTGGACGGTGAGGACGTCTCCGACGGTGAGGACGTCTCCGCCGGCGAGGGGGCGGGAGTGGCTGTCGCCCAGTAGCTCGGAGTGTGCTGGTTCGCGGGCGGCTGCGGGTGGTTCGTGGCCGATCGCGCAGTTCCCCGCGCCCCTTGGGGGTCGGTCCACTGGTCCGACCGAAAAGGGGCGCGGGGAACTGCGCGAACGCCCCCAACGCACCCGCGGCCGCCCACGAAACCGTCGTACCCCCTATCCGCAGCGCATCTCCGGCGCCCCGTCGATCAGTGTGTTCAGGAGTTCGCCGAACGCCTCGCGCTGATCCCCCGTCAGGGGGGCCAGGATCTCCTCGGCGGCCGACCGCCGAGCCCCCCGCAGCGAGCGCAGCGCCTCGCGGCCGTCCTCCGTGAGTTCGATCCGGATCACCCGGCGGTTCGTCGGATCGGGCACTCGACGCACCTTGCCGCTCGCCTCCAGCCCGTCGACGAGTGTGGTCACCGCGCGGGGCACCACCTCCAGCCGCTCCGCGAGATCGGCCATCCGGGGCGGCCCGCCGAAATGGGCGAGGGTGCGCAGAAGGCGGGACTGGGCCGGGGTGACGCCCAGGTCGGCCTGGAGCAGATGGCGCTTCTGGATCCGGTGCACCCGGCGGGTGAACCGCAGCAACTGCTCGGCGAGCACGCCGTCGGGATCTGGGGTGGTCATGCGGGAACAATATCAGGACCTAGTTCATTGTGAGTATAGGTAACAATGAGCTACGATCCGTTTCGGCATCGTCGGCCGACCCCTCGGCCGGCGCCCACCCACCTCCGTAGGAGCCCATGCATCCCGACAAGGATCAGTCCTGGACCCCGCCTGCCGACGCCAAGGACCAGCCCCGGCAGGTGCGCCGCATCGTGCGGCTCTTCCATCCCTATCGAGGACGCCTCGCCGTCGTCGGCCTGCTGGTCGGGGCCTCCTCGCTCGTCTCGGTCGCCACGCCCTTCCTGCTGAAGGAGACGCTGGACGTCGCGATCCCCGAGGGGCGCACCGGCCTGCTGAGCCTGCTCGCCCTCGGCATGATTCTCAGCGCCGTCCTGACCAGCGTCTTCGGGGTGCTGCAGACCCTGATCTCCACGACGGTCGGCCAGCGTGTGATGCACGATCTGCGCACCGCTGTCTACGGTCGCCTCCAGCGCATGTCGCTCGCGTTCTTCACGCGCACGCGTACCGGTGAGGTGCAGTCCCGTATCGCCAACGACATCGGCGGCATGCAGGCCACTGTCACCTCCACCGCCACCTCGCTGGTCTCCAACTTCACCAGCGTCGTCGCCACCGTCGTCGCGATGGTCGTCCTCGACTGGCGCCTGACCGTCGTCTCCCTGCTCCTGCTGCCGCTGTTCGTCTGGATCAGCCGCCGCGTGGGCAGGGAACGCAAGAAGATCACCACCGAGCGCCAGAAGCAGATGGCCGCCATGGCCGCCACCGTCACCGAGTCGCTGTCGGTCAGCGGCATCCTGCTCGGCCGCACCATGGGCCGCGCCGACTCCCTCACCGCCTCCTTCGCCGAGGAGTCCGAGCGCCTGGTCGGCCTGGAGGTGAAGTCCAACATGGCCGGCCGCTGGCGGATGGCCGTGATCACGATCGTCATGGCCGCGATGCCGGCCGTCATCTACTGGACCGCCGGTCTCGCCCTCCAGTTCGGCGGCCCGGACGTCTCGCTCGGCACGATCGTCGCCTTCGTCTCCCTCCAGCAGGGCCTGTTCCGCCCGACCGTCAGCCTGCTGGCGACCGGCGTGCAGATCCAGACCTCGCTCGCGCTCTTCCAGCGCATCTTCGAATATCTCGACCTGCCCATCGACATCACCGAGCGCCGCGACCCGGTCCACCTCGACCGCATCAAGGGCGAGGTCCGCTTCGAGGACGTCAGCTTCCGCTACGACGACAAGGCCGGCCCGACCCTCGACCGCATCGACATCACGGTCCCCGCCGGCGGCAGCCTCGCCCTCGTCGGCCCGACCGGCGCCGGCAAGTCCACGCTCGGCTATCTGGTGCCCCGGCTCTACGACGTGACGGGCGGCCGCGTGACCCTCGACGGGGTCGATGTGCGCGACCTCGACTTCGACACCCTCGCGCGCGCGGTCGGCGTCGTCTCGCAGGAGACGTATCTCTTCCACGCCTCGGTCGCCGACAACCTGCGCTTCGCCAAGCCGGACGCCACCGACGAGGAGCTGTACGCGGCCGCGCGGGCCGCCCAGATCCACGACCACCTGGTATCGCTGCCGGACGGCTACGACACGGTCGTCGGCGAGCGCGGCCACCGCTTCTCCGGCGGCGAGAAGCAGCGTCTGGCCATCGCCCGCACGATCCTGCGCGATCCGCCGGTGCTCATCCTCGACGAGGCGACCAGCGCCCTGGACACCCGTACGGAACAGGCCGTGCAGGAGGCCATCGACGCGCTCTCGGCCAACCGCACCACCCTGACGATCGCTCACCGGCTGTCCACGATCCGGGGCGCCGACCAGATCGCGGTCCTCGACGCGGGCCGCGTGGCCGAACGGGGCTCGCACGAGGAGCTGATGGAGCGGGACGGGCGGTACGCGGCGCTGGTGAGGAAGGACGCTCGGCTGGAGCCGACGGGATCCTGAACCGGTGGCGTTCGTCGGGGGCGGCCGCTGCGGTTGCGGCGGCGCGAGGCGGGCCGAAGGGGTCGGTCGAGGGTGGTGGGCGGTCGGGTCAAGGGTGTTGGTGGAGGGCGGGGAGTGGACGCGGGCCGAAGGGGGGTGGTCGGGGTCGACAAGATGAAAATATGTCGGGTTTGCGGCGGTATGCGGGTTAACGTGCCCGCATGCAGATGAACACTCCGCCACGGCGCACGATTCGACTGACGCGCCGGGGCCGTATCGTCCTCATCGCGACCGGAGCCGTCGTGGCCGGCACCGCCGTGGCGGTGCCGCTGCTGAGCCTGGAGAGCGGACCGAAGGAGACCAAGCCGGTCACTCTGGTGATCCCGGAGGGCTGGCGCGCGAGCCAGGTCTACCAAGCCATCGACAAGGCCCTCGCCCTGCCGCCCGGCACCACCGGCAGGACGCTTCCGAAGATCGATCTGAAGCTGCCGAACGACGCCGACGGCAACCCGGAGGGTTATCTGTTCCCGGCGACGTATCCCCTGGACAAGAAGGCGACACCCACGTCGCTGCTGTCGTACATGGTCGACACGGCCAACAAGAAGTTCAACGCCGCACCGCTCGCCGCCGGCGCCCAGCGCAACGCGATGAACGTCTATCAGGCCGTCACCGTGGCCAGCATCGTCCAGGCCGAGGCCGCCACGAAGGCCGACATGGGCAAGGTCGCCCGGGTCGTCTTCAACCGGCTGGAGCGCGGTATGCCGCTGCAGATGGACTCCACCATCAACTACGCGCTCGGCCGCTCCACGGTGCGGACGAGCGTGAGCGACACCCGGATCGACAGCCCCTACAACTCGTATCAGCGCATGGGCCTGCCGCCCACACCGATCGACAACCCCGGTGAGGAGGCCATGCGTGCCGCGGTCAGTCCGCCTCCGGGCGACTGGCTGTACTTCGTCACCGTCAAGCCGGGCGACACCCGCTTCACGGCCGACTACCAGCAGCACCTGCGCAATGTGGCCGAGTTCAACCGCAATCGGCGCGCGGCCAAGCCCGCCGCGAAGTGAGGTGGGCGGCCCGCGCGGCCACGGGCATCGCCTCCTCCCGCGCCGGGGGAGGCGCCTCCCCGGAGGTCAGGCGGCGAGGGACGCGCCCGGCTCGGCGGGACGCGACGGGGATTCCGCGAGCAGCTTCCTGATGTCCCGAACGGCCGCGCGGCCGGCCCGGTTGGCGCCGATCGTGCTGGCCGAGGGGCCGTAGCCCACCAGATGGACCCGGGGATCGGCGACCGCGCGGGTGCCCTCGACACGGATGCCGCCGCCCGCCTCGCGCAGCCGCAGCGGGGCCAGGTGGTCGATGGACGCCCGGAAGCCGGTGGCCCACAGGATGACGTCGGCGGACACCCGCCGCCCGTCGTTCCACTCGACTCCCTCCGGGGTGATCCGGTCGAACATCGGCAGCCGGTCGAGGGTCCCGTCGGCCAGCCCCCGCCGGATCGCGTCGTTCAGCGGCAGACCGGTCACGGAGACCACGCTCCTCGGCGGCAGCCCCTGCCGCACCCGTTCCTCCACCAGGGCCACGGCGGCCCGCCCGGCCTCCTCGGTGAAGGGGCCCTCACGGAACACGGGCGGGCGGCGCGTCACCCAGGTGGTGGCGGACGCGTACGGGGCGATCTCCAGGAGGTGCTGGGTGCCGGAGGCCCCGCCGCCCACCACGACGACCCGCTGCCCGGCGAACGCCTCCGGACCCGGGTACTGGGCGGTGTGCAGCTGGCGGCCGCGGAAGGTCTCCTGGCCGGGGTAGCGCGGCCAGAACGGCCGGTCCCAGGTGCCGGTCGCGTTGATCAGCGCACGGGTCGACCAGGTCCCGTCCGACGTCTCGACGAGCAGCCGTCCGTCCGTGCCCTCGCGCACGGCCCGGACGTCGACCGGCCGCCGTACCCGCAGGTCGAAGGCGCGCTCATACGCGGCGAAGTACTCGGCGATGACCTCGGACGAGGGGCGCGCCGGGTCGGCGTCCGTCAGCTCCCTGCCCGGCAGGGAGTGCATCCCGTGCACCTTGCCGTACGTCAGCGACGGCCACCGGAACTGCCAGGCGCCGCCCGGCCCGGGCGAGTGGTCCAGCACCACGAAGTCGCGGTCCGGTACGAAACCGGTCCGGCGCAGGTGATAGGCGCTGGACAAACCCGCCTGACCAGCGCCTATGACGACGACCTCGACCTCGCGTGTGTTGTTCACGCTTCTACCAACAGGGGCGGGGTCGTGGATCTTCCCGCCCGCTTCCCGCCCGGTCAGGACTCCGCGGGGTGGCCCGGCGTGGTCGACGGCGGAAGGCCCGCGTTGAACCGGGTGTCGACGAAGCCGGCGAAGTCCACCTTCCGCGGGATGAGCTTCAGCTGGGTGAAGGTGTCGGCGATCTGCTGCTCGGAGGCGATCAGCGGCTGGTCGACGGCGACCGGGACGCGGGTGGCGTTGGTCCGCCGCACCGAGGCCAGCGCGACCTCGTAGGGCAGCCCGGTGTCCTTCGCCCAGACCTTGGCCCACTCCTCCTGGTGATCGTGCACCCAGGTCGTGGCGCGCCGCAGCCGCTCCAGATAGTCCCGGATCGCGGCGGCCTTCTTCGCGTCCTTGAGCGCGGACGGCGCCGCCACCTGGAAGGTGAGACCGTTGGTGATCCCGTCGCCGGTGGTCAGGATCCTGCCCTGCTTCGCCTGGAGCACCTGCGACGTGTACGGATCCCATACGGCCCAGGCGTCGACCTTGCCGGAGGTGAAGGCGGCCAGTGCGTCGGCGGGCTGGAGGTACTTGACGTCGACGTCGCTCAGGCTCAGCCCGGCGGCCTTGAGGGAGGCGACCAGCTGGTAGTTGGCGGAGGAACCCTGCGCCACGGCGATGGACCGGCCCTTGAGCTGCTGGGGCGAGGTCAGCTTCGAGTCGCTCGGGACGAGGATGGCGTCGCCCTTCGACGCGCCGTGGAAGGCGGCCACCACGGTGATCTTGGAGCCCGCCCCGGCGGCGAAGACCGGCGGGGTGTTGCCGACGCCGCCGACATCGACGGCCTTGGCGTTGACGGCCTCCAGCAGGGGCGGGCCCGAGGTGAACGTCGACCACTTGATCTTGTAGTCGAGGTCGTCGAGTTCACCGGCGGCGCGCAGGACGGCCTCCGAACCTCCCTTCTGGTCACCGACATTGAGCGTGAGGGCACCCTTGCCGTCACTGTTCGTGGAGGTCTCGGCGACCGAGGTGCCCCCGCAGGCGGTGAGCAGCAGGGCGAAGGGGAGGAGGAGAGCGGCGGGGACGAGGCGTCGTCGCATGACGGATCCGTTCGTTGATGGTGCTTGAGGTCGGGGGAGGTTCAGGCGGCTTCGGCGGTGGGGTCGACGCCGAGGCGCCGTAGGAGGCCCGCACGCAGTTCGGCGAAGCGGGGGTCGGTGATGTCGCGTGGCCGGTCGAGGTCGACGATCTGCTCGTGGGCGATGACCCCGCCGTCCATCACGAGGACGCGGTCGGCGAGCAGGACCGCCTCCTCGACGTCGTGCGTCACCAGCAGCACCGCGCAGCCGCGCCGCTGCCACAACTCGCCCACGAGGCGCTGGGCCTTGATCCGGGTGAGCGCGTCGAGCGCGCCGAACGGCTCGTCGAGGAGCAGCAGATCGGGCTCGCGGACGAGGGCACGGGCCAGCGAGGCGCGCTGGGCCTCGCCGCCGGAGAGCGTCTTCGGCCAGGCGTCGGAGCGGTGGTCGAGGCCGACCTCGGCCAACGCCCGTTCAGCGACGGCGCGTTCGGGTCGGCCCGGCAGGCCGAGCACGATGTTGCGCCACACCTTCTTCCACGGCATGAGCCGCGGCGACTGGAACGCGACGGCCTTGCGGCGCGGCACCAGCACGGTGCCCTCGATGTCCCGGTCGAGCCCGGCCAGGATGCGCAGCAGGGTGGACTTGCCGCAGCCGCTGCGGCCCAGCAGGGCGACGAACTCGCCTCTCCGCACGTCGAGTCGGAGGTCCTCGATGACGGCACGCCCGTCGAAGGAGCGGGTCAGCCCCTCGACGCGCACCGCCGGAGCGGTGGTCACCGGCCGGTGAACGTCGGTCGCCATTGCAGCAGCAGCCTTTCGAGAGTACGGACCACGAAGTCGGCGAACAGGCCGAGGAAGGCGTAGACGATCAGGCAAACCACGATCACGTCGGTCCGCAGGAAGTCCCGCGCCTGCACCATGAGGAACCCGATGCCGGCGTCGGCGTTGACCTGCTCGGCGAAGACCAGCGCGAGCCAGGCGATGCCGAGCGAGTAGCGCAGCCCGGTCAGCGCGCCGGGCAGCGCACCCGGCAGCACGACATGCCGTACCAGCCCCCACCGGGTGAGTCCCAGCGACTCCCCGGCCTCGATCAACTGGGCGTCCACGCCCCGGATCCCGGCGTAGACGTTGAGGTAGAGCGGGAACGTGACGCCGAGGGTGATGATGGCGATCTTCGGGGTCTCGCCGATGCCGAACCAGATGATGAACAGCGGGATCAGTCCGACGAAGGGCACGGTCCGCAGCATCTGCACCGGCGCGTCCACGAGGTCCTCGCCGATCCGGAACAGGCCGGACACCAGCGCGAGCCCGGTGCCGATGACGATGCCCAGCAGCAGCCCGGCGGCGACGCGGCGCAGCGACGTCCCCATGGCCGACGGAAGCGAGCCGTCGGCGATGAGATCCCGGGCGACCTGCGCGATCCGTCCCGGCGAGGCGAGGACGTCCGGCGCCAGCACGCCCGTGGAGCTGAGGAGTTGCCACAGCGCGAGCAGCAGGATCGGGCCGCTCGTGCGGCGCGCCCAGCGCGGGACGCGGGTACGGCGGGTGGAGCGGGGGACCAGGGGTTCGAGAGCGGGGGCGGCGCTCGGCGGAGACTCTGCGGAGATGACGGATATGTCGGGCTCGGGGGAGCCGGGCGGGGCATGGCTGATGCTCATGGGTGCTCCACTCAGGGAGGGGAGGGGTGCTCCCCTTGGGGGGCGTGCTCCACTCGGGGGCAGGGTGCGCCTGGGTGCGGCGCCGGATCACGCGCGCGTGCGGTCGGGCGCGTGACGGAAGGCGGAGCTCAGGCGGAGAGGAAGGCGCGGGGAAAGGCGCGAGAGAAGGGCGTCAGCGGCCGCGGCGACACGCGGCGGAGGCCACCCGCAGCAGGTCGATGTGACCGCGCGTGGTGAGCAGGGCTGAACGCAACATGCGGAGGAAGCTAGCCAGTTGCGGGGCCGCAGGTCAACGGCCGTCTCGCGGAATGGACCACCGGTCTCAGGAACCGCGCCGTCGACCGGGTCGGACCCGTGGCCGGCCGGACCGCAGGGTGCGCGAGAACCGCGGCCTGTAGGGCCGCCGAGTGCGGGGGAAACCCGGCCCGGCGGGCCGTCCAGCGCGGCGGAGGGCGTGGGAATGGGTCAGGATGAGGGGCATGTCAGATGCCTTCACCACTCGTGTTCTGCACATCGCCTCCGGCTCCCGCGAGGCGGTGGTCGACCTCACCCGGGACTGTGAGACCTTCCTGCGCGAGGTGGCGGGCGGCCGCGACGGTCTGCTGAACGTCTTCGTACCGCACGCCACCGCGGGCGTCGCGGTCATCGAGACGGGAGCGGGCAGCGACGACGACCTCCTCGCCGCGCTGCACACCCTGCTGCCCGCCGACGACCGCTGGCAGCACCGCCACGGCAGCCCCGGTCACGGCCGCGACCACGTCCTCCCGGCCATCGTCCCGCCCCACGCCACCCTGCCCGTCCTCAACGGCCGCCTGGAGCTGGGCACCTGGCAGTCGGTCTGCCTGGTCGACACCAACAAGGACAACCCCGACCGTCAGGTGCGCCTCTCGTTCCTCGGCTAGCCCGCATCGGTGAAAGACCGGCACGCGCGTGGCCCTGGCGACCTGGCCCGACTCGTCGAGAACACGGACCACTGGCGCGCACCGCTGTGACCGACGCCCCGGCTCACCCCACCGCGGCCGCAGCGGAGCCCGGCGCCGCCCACGCCGCCGCGCACAGCGCCCGTTCGACCTCGGTGGTGTACAGCGCCGCCGCGAGCCAGGCGCGGGCGAAGCGGGCCGGGTCGGTGGGCAGGAGGCGGCCGAAGACGTCCCGTGAGCGGTCGGCCGCCGTCGCGTGAAGGCCGTCGAGCAGATCGCCCGCCGTCGCCAGACCGAGGGCGCGCAGCCGCCGGCCGTCACCCGCCCCGCTCCCGGACAGCGTCAGCACCCGCCGCCCGCCGGACACCGCCTGCCGCACCCGCCGCCGCAGGATGTACAGCGGCGCCTCGTCCGGAGCCGGTGGTACGGGGACCGCCGCACCGGACGCCGGCCCGCCTTCCGGCAGATCCGCCCGCTGGAGGCGGTCCAGACCCAGGTCGACCCGGGTGCCCGCGACCGTCGGATGCTCGACGGCCAGCAGCCGGGCGCGCGGCAGGTCCCCCGGCGCCGCCAGGCGTGCCACGATCCGCAGCCGGGCGCCCCGCGCGGCCGCCAGCAGCCGGAGATTGTCGCGATGGGGGAGTGCCGGATGGTCGTGCGCGACGGTGAGACGCAGCGTCAGCCCGGCGCACTCGGCGAGAAGACAGTCCCCCGCCGCCTCGCGGGCCGCGCCCAGCAGCGTCACGTCGAGGAACAGCAGATCCTGCCCGTCGGCTGCGGTCAGGGCCCGTCGGACCTGCTCGGCGACCGGCGCCGCCCACAGCCCGTCCAGTGGCGGCTCGGTCCAGGCCGCGCCCGTCGCGCGCACCGCCCGCACTCCCGCGCCCGCTCCCAGCCGGCCCGTGGGGGAGACCGTCGCCCCGGACACGGCGAGCCCGGCGCGTGACAACTCGCGGTGCGTCAGGGCCGTATCACCCAGGCGTACGGCGCGGTCGGCGGCGCCCGTGGCCCGGCCGGCGCCGCCCGGTGCCACGTCGGAGACCGTGAGGAGCCGGCCGTCGGCGTCGGCGGTCCAGGTGACCGCGCCCGCGTACCCGGTCGCCGTGAGGACCGGTTCGCAGAACAGGCCGTAGAGCCGCAGCGAGCCGTCCGGCACGTACGGCTGCCGTGCCGTTCCGCGCAGCTCCGCGAACTCGGGCCCGGTGGCGTCCGGGACCCGGTGCGCCACGGACAGCACCTCCCGGAGCGCGGCCACCAAGTCGCCCAGCCGGTACGCGGGATCGCCCGAGCGGGCCGCGCGCACGGCCGTGACCACGGAGACCGCCGCCGACGCGGCCCGGGGCAGCCCCGCGAGCCGGGCCGTGTGTGCCGCGCGCAGCACCTCCGCCTGGAGCACGGCGCCGGCGCCGTCGGTACCGGCTTCCAGGACGGCCGCCGCCGCATCCCACACCGCCAGGGCGGCGGCACGCTGCTCGGGCGTGGCGGCCTCCGCCTCGACGGCCGGCCTCGGCGACTCGGTCGGCCGGGGCCGCGCGGGTCCGGACGCGTCGGCGCGCGAAGCCGCATCCGGCGCCGGAGCCGACGCGTCGCTCGGCGGATCGGGCGTGTCCTCCGCGACCGGCGCCGCCGAGGCCGCCGCCGCGCGATGCAGGCAGTCGGGTGCGAGCAGGCAC
Organism: Streptomyces sp. NPDC032126; assembly: GCF_055580085.1. Taxonomy (NCBI): domain Bacteria; kingdom Bacillati; phylum Actinomycetota; class Actinomycetes; order Kitasatosporales; family Streptomycetaceae; genus Streptomyces; species Streptomyces sp. NPDC032126. Next base: position 41,630 of record NZ_JBVIMA010000010.1, on the reverse strand, counting down.
CCGCAGCGGATCGCGTCCGCGCTGGTCACGGTGCCGCCGGGGGCATCGAGGACCAGGTCGGTGTCGTCGTCCACGGCGATCCGTACGGTGTCGCCGTCGCGTACGACCGGACGGGCCGCCAGCTTGGCGACGCCCGCGTCCAGCCGTTTGCGCAGGCGCGGCGACAGTGCCGCGACCAGCTCCGCGGTCACGGCCGGTGCGACCGGCGGCAGGTGCGGGCTCATGCGATCTTCTCCCCTACCCAGCGGGCGAGTTCGAGTGGACTGAGGGCGGCGACCGGCATGCCCGCGGCGACCAGCTGCCCGGCGACACCGGTCGAGTAGCGGGGACGGCCCGCGTCGTCGAGGCTCGCGCACCCCAGCACATGGCAGCCGGCCCCGAGCAGGGCGCGCACCTCGGCGAGCAGCCCGCCCAGCGGATAGCCCTCCTCGAAGTCGCTGACGACCACGACCAGCGTGCGTGACGGCACGGTGACCAGCTCGCGCGCGTGCCGCAGCCCCGCCGCGATGTGCGTACCGCCGCCCACGCTGACCTCCAGCAGCAGCGACAGGGGGTCCTCGACGTGCCCGGTGAGATCGATGACCTCCGTGGAGAACGCCAGGAAGTGCGTCGACAGGGTCGGCACCCCGGCCAGCACCGACGCGGTCAGCGCCGCCCAGACCGTGGACGCCTCCATGGACCCCGACACGTCGGTGACCAGGATCAACCGCCAGTCCGCGGCCCGCCGCGCGCGGGTACGGAACACCGGGCGCTCCGGGATCACCCGGATCGCGCCGTCCGGTCCGCGCCGTGCCGTCGCCAGGTTGGCGCGCAGCGTACGCGGGAGGTCGAGCCCGCCGCCGGGCCGCCGACTGGGGCGCGGCAGGGCCGTGCCGTGCAGCGCGGGCCGCAACCGTGTGGCCAGCTCCCGGGTCAGCGCCTCGACCAGCCGCCGTACCAGCGGGCGCAGCGCGGCCAGCCGTGCCTCCGGCAGCCCGCCCGCGTGCCGCAGCACGGTGCGCAGCAGATCGACCGAGGGGCGTACGGCGTCCGGGTCCAGCTCCGCCAGGACGTCGTCCCGGCCGGAGGCCGCCGCCGCGGCGAGTACCTCCTCCCGGATACCGGGGCCGAACAGTGCCGCCAGCTCCTCCGACCACTCCCGTACGCCGGGATACGGCACCTCCCGGCCGCCCCCGGACCCGGGTCCGGCCAGGTCTCCCCGGCTGCCCTCGCCCCGCCCCCTGCCGTACAGCTCGTCGAGCGCCGTGGCCAACGGGGCTGTGGAAGAGGGCAGTTGGTCCCCGCGTCGACCGAGCACGAGCCGCCAGCGGTCGACGGGAGCGAGGAAGCGGTCGACCTCGGCGGTGTGCCGCGTGTGCTGCTCGGAGCGGACGGTCTCCGTCTCGCCCTCGAAGGTCTCCCTCTCGCCCTCGAACGTCTCCGCCTCGCTCTCGAAGGTCTCCACCTCACCCTCGAAGGTCCTCTTCTCGCCGTCGAGGGTCTCCTTCTCGACGGCGATCCCCACCGGCAGCAGCCCCAGCGCGTCCAGAGCCATACGGGCCTTGAAGTCGGCGCGCGTCCAGGCGGCGAGCGCGGCGGGGTCCACGCCACCCGTGTCGTCCGGCCGGAACCCCGTCCCGACCCGTTCCTCGATGGCCGTCAGCAATCGCTCGCGGGCCGCCGGACTCAGCGTGTCGAAACCACCCCGCAGCGCGGGCAGCCGGTCCAGGAACTCCCGGTCGGGCAGCTCGCAGACGCGGTCGAGCAAGGGCTCCAGGGCGGGCGGCGCCGCCTCCAGGAGCGGCCCCGCGGCCGTCAGCAGGCCGGTGAGCCGGGCGGTGAGAGCGGACCGGGACGCGGTGTCGCCCGCCGCGTCCACCCACGAGGCGACCCGCGCCCCGAACTCCCCGGCCTCCTCCTGGTCCAGCAGCACCCGGACGGCCCCGGCCGCACCGCGCATCAACGGCGAGCCGTCGGCGGCCAGCCGGGCGAGTGCGTCGGTGAGCCGGATACCGCCCAACGCGTCCGCTCGATGGGCGAGTTCGAGCAGTGCGTGGGCGTCGGCCGGGTCCTCGGAACCGGTCAGTCCGTCCACCTGCCGCACCGCCGCGGCGGTGAGCAGCTCGGCCACGGCCGACGCCCGCGCCGTACGCTCCTCGTCGGCACCGAGCCCGGCGATGTGGCCCGCCCGCAGCCGGTCCAACAGGGCCAGTCCGGCGAGGAGTTCGGGCAGCGTGGCGGAGTCCGGCAGCACCTCGGCGATGTCGTCGAGCCGCTCGTCGGCCAGGGCGGGCAGACCGCACTCCGCCGCCTCCGCCAGCCCCCGCAGGGCCTGCGCGGCCGTCGGACCGCCCTCGTCCGCCTCGGCGCGCCGCCGCTCGCGCAGCAGGCCCTCGGCGGCCTGCGCGGGCGTGACCCCGCGCACTCCGGCCGCCGTCAGCATCGCCGACGTCGCGGGCGTCCAGCGCACCTCCCAGCGTGCGGTGAGGGCATCCGCGCCGCCCGCGCCGACGACCTCCTTGGCCTCCCCGTACGGCACCCCGCACACCGTCAGCCGGCGCAGCAGCAGCTCCCGGCGGCGGTCGAGGTCCGAACGCAGCGGATCCAGCCGCACATCGCGGGGCGCCGCACCCGGTCCGGCCGACTCCGGTCCGGGCAGGCCCAGCGCGGCCACCTCGTCCTCCACGGCCGGGGCCAGACCGCTGCGCGGCGCACCGGGCGCCGGACGGCCGGTGCGCGTGCCGACCAGGACCTGCTCCATCGCCCGGGCCACCGCCCGGCCCCGGCCGTACGGCTCGCCCTGCGCGAGCACCGCCTGCACCGCCTCGACCAGCTCGCCCCGGCCCGCCGCGGGCAGCCCCCGCAGCCGCGCCAGGTCCGAGGCGAGCCGGACGATCTCCCGCGCGTCGGCGGGCCCCGAGGGGTGCCCGAGCGCGCGCAGCTCCGCGCACACCCGTACGGCCGCCCGCGTCAGCGCCTCGTCGAGCGCGACCGGATCACCGGCCGCCCGCAGCACCATGTGCTGCCACTCGGGATCCCGGATCCCCGCCGGGTAACCGGACCGGGCGTCGAGCAGCGGATAGGCGTACGGGATGAGGGAGGTGGTCCAGAGGGGCCGCCCGCTGGAGGACGGCGCCGGCGGGACCACGGGCGTCTCGGTGGGCGTTCCGGGAGCGGCGGTCGGCTGCTCGTGGATCTCGGTCAACTCCCCCTCCCCGGCGACCTTCCCGATCAGCGCCGGAGCGTGAAACGCCCCGACGATCACCGCGGCCCGCTCCCCGCCGGCCGTGGCGGAGGCCAGGCAGGACCGCATCCACCGCTCCCGCCGCAGGTCCAGCTCCGGCACCCCACCCGTGGCCACCGCGTCCTCGCGCAGCGCCCATCCCGTCAGCAGCGCTGCCCGGCGCAGCGCCTCCGGCGGGGAACCCGGAGCGGTGGCCTCGACCAGCCGGTCCCACAGGTCGTCGCCCGGCCGGCCGGTCAACCGCGCGCGCAACGCGGTCGCGAGACCGGGGGTGTCGGGCGTGGCCCCCGCATCGCTGTCCCGTCCCTCGCTCCACGCCCGGTCGGCGAGCGGCAGATCACAGGCGACCACCGGCACGCCGTGCGCCACGGCCCAGCGCACGGCGGCCAGTTCGGGCGAGAAGTCGGCGAAGGGATAGAATGCCGGCCCCCCGCCGCGGCCGTCGCCGGGCGCGGCGGCGAGGGCGACCGGTGCCCGCGTCTGCTCGTGTCCGAGCCACGGCAGCCACTCCTGCATCTCGCCGGGCAACTCGACGAGCACCACGTCCGGCTTCGCCTCGTCCAACAGCGCGGGCACGACGGCGGCCAGCGATGGCGCGTGATGCCGCACCCCGATGAGACAGGGACCGTCGGGATCGGTGAGGGCGGCGAGCGCCGCGTCCGGCGAAACAGCGGCCGAACCGCCCACCGGGCGAGGGGAGTCGGAGGAGCGCGTCACGATGTCAGCCCTCCAGCACCGTGCGCAGATCCCACAGCGTGCGCCAAGTCGCCGACCCCTGCTCCGCGCGCCGGCGGACCGGGCCGTCCCAGTAGCCCCGCAGCCGGGCCGCGTCGGCGGGATCGTCCTTGCGTACGACGCCGAGGAGATGGCCCGGCAGGAGCCCGAGCACATCGCGGTCGCCGGGGAAGTACGCGGCGGCCAGCCCCAGCGCGCCCGCGACGGACACGGCCTCCGCCGTGCTCATCACGGTCGAGGGCCGCTCCACCTCCCAGCCCTCGGCCGACCGCCCCTCCCGCAGATCCCGGAACGCGGTGACCAGCGCCTCCAGCACCGCGTCGTCGACCTGGAAGGGCGCCCCGGCCCGCTCGACGGAGGCCCGCGCCTGGCGGCGCACCAGCGCGGTCTCGGCGTCGAGGTCCCCGATCGGCCCGACCGTCTCGAAGTTGAAGCGCCGCTTGAGGGCGGCGGACATCTCCGAGACGCCCTTGTCGCGCAGGTTGGCGGTGGCGATGAGGGTGAAACCGGGCGCGGCGTGCGCCAGGCCGTCCTCGGTGCCGGCCAGTTCGGGCACGGCGATGCGCCGCTCGGAGAGCAACGACACCAGCGCGTCCTGCACTTCGGGCAGACAGCGGGTGACCTCCTCGACCCGGGCCACCGCGCCCCGGGCCATGGCGGTCAGCACGGGGGAGGGTACGAGGGCCTGCCGGCTGGGCCCCTGCGCCAGCAACAGGGCGTAGTTCCAGCCGTACTTGAGCTGGTCCTCGGTCGTACCGGCCGTGCCCTGCACGACGAGCCCGCTGGTGCCGCACACCGCCGCCGACAGCAGCTCGGAGAGCATCGACTTGGCGGTGCCCGGCTCGCCGACGAGCAGCAGACCGCGCTCGCCCGCGAGGGTGACCACACACCGCTCGACCAGCGCCCGGTCGCCGACGAACTTGCCCTCCACGACCATGCGGCGCGGCACCCTGTCGGGCACCGCCGCGTCGTCGGGCAGCCTCAGGGCCTGCCCGTCGCTGCCCATCACGAACGTGACGACGGCACGCGGCGTGAGCCGCCAGGCGGGCGGCCGGGGCCCGGCGTCGTACGCGGCGAGGAAGGCCAGTTCGGCGGCGAACCGCTCCTCCGGCGGGACGATCTGGCGCGTGGCGTCGGCGGAGAGGGTGGTGGTCATCGGGCGGCGCTCTTTCGGCAGGGACGGGTCACGGACAGGGGAACGGGCGGGACGGTGCCGTCGGTCCTCATCGGCGCCGCCCCTTCCGCGTCGCGCGCGTGGTGAGCTCCTCGTACGCCGGGGCGTCGCCCGCGCGCACACGCTCCCAGGCCCGGGTGAACAGCTCCGCCACCGGAACCAGCGGCACACCCCGGGAGACCGGGTAGAGGCCCTCCTTCCAGAGCTCCACCGGCAACAGGGGCGCCTTGAGGTCGAGCCAGCCGCACGGCAGGAAGAGGGAGCGGCCCGCGCGCGGACGCTTGGCCTCCACCACGAGGTCGGTGGCGGCGAGTTCGGCGCGCGCCTTCTTCAGCCGGGCGGGCTTCCAGCCGGTCCAGCGCGCGCAGTTGCGGTCCGTCGGGTCGGGCAGCGCCAGCAACTGGAGATACAGCGCCGCCGCGTCCTCACTCAGGCCGTGCGTCCCGGCGACCTCGGTGACCAGCGCGGGCACCGCGACCGTCGGATCCTGCGCGTATCCGGTGACCTGCCCGGCACCGGCACCGGCAGCATCGGCACCAGCACCGGCAGCACCGCCGCCGCCCGCACCACCATCGGCCCCCACGGCGAGCGCCCGCGCGAGGTCCTCGCCCATGATCGTGCGCAGGGTCCGCATGCCGTCGCCGCGCCAGGCGCCGACCAGCCCCTCGACCAGCCCGAACACGGAGTCGTCGGGCCCGGTCAGCCCGGCCGGGCGGACCAGCACCGCCTCCTCGTCGCCGTACCAGGGCCGCAGCACCAGGGCCTCGCCGAGGCGGGTCAGCCCGTCGGCGCCGGCGCCCCCGGACGCCGGCAGCCCGTACGCCTTGCGCAGCGCCACGCAGGTCGTGCCGCCCTTCTCCGACCAGGAGATGTCGACGTCGAGGAGCAGCCCCGGGTCGGCGAGCCGGCGGCGCAGCGCGGCCAGCCCCTCGGGGAGGACGGCGCGCAGCGGGTGCCCCAGGGGAAGGCCGTAGGCGAGCGCGGCCAGGGTGGCCACGGCGCCCGTGAGGTCGTACCGCCCGGGCAGCGCCTCGGGGTCCTCGGGGACCAGCTCGCCGTCCTTGTCGGGCCGCTGGACGGTGGTGCGGCTGAGCCAGGGCGTGCGCGACGGATTGAGCACCGCCTCGGCGGCGCCGGCCCGCACACCCCCGAGGTCGAGGTCGGCGGCGAGTTCCTCGGGCAGCCGCAGCAGCCCGCCGAGGCGGGCCCGCCACACCTCGCCCGCCGCCCGGGTGTCCGGGCCGGACGTCCACAGCTCGGCCGGATCCGTCGGCAGCAGGGCGCCGACCAGCGCCGCCCGGTCCGCCGCGTCGAGGGAGCCCAGCAGGCCGTTGCCCAGGTCCCGCTGACGCGGCTTCAGCCCGATCCCGGCGAGCACCTCCCCGGTCGCGTCCCCCGGCAGCGCGGCCACCAGCAGCGCCGCCTGTACGGGGCCCAGCGCGCCGCCGGTCGTGTCGGCGAGCGCCCGCGGGGCCTCGGGCACCCAGTCGGCGGCACCCTTGTCCCGGACCAGCCGGGCGACGGCCGTGAGGCTCTCGGCGGGGAACTCCCGGGCGAAACGCGTCTCCCGCGTCAGCGTGAAGTGGGCGATCGCGCCGAACGCGCCCGACGGATCGTGGTCCAGGGCCAGCCAGTTGGTCCGACCGCGCGCGGTGTCGATGTTCTGGCAGCCGAGGATCACCACGGTCCGCTCCCCGTGGCGCAGGACCTGGCCGACCCGCTCGCGCCGGTCGTTCGCCTCGCCCAGCACGATCTCGCGCAGCGTGCCGTCGTGCGTGGTGAGCGGTCCCTGGGCGAGCGCCTCGAACAGCAGGACCAGCCCCTGCCGGTACGCGTCCGGCAGGGTGGGGGAGGCGGCACGGTAGGCGAGCGGCCGCAGGACCGACAGCACCGGCGTCCACACCATCCCGATCCCGGGGACGGTGAACTCCTCGCCGATCCAGCCGTCGGGCAGCGCGGCGTGCCGCGTGTGCTCGGGCAGCGGCTTGCCGTCGGCGGGGCGGCCGGACAGCACGTGGTTCACGGCGTGGATCTGCCGCAGCGCGGTCCAGCCGGTGCCGCCGCCCCACCAGCCGTGCAGCTGGGCGAGGCCGGCGGTCGCCTCGCGCAGCGTCCGGTCGTCCCCGTGCTCGGGCGCCAGGTCGGCGAACATGCCGTCGACCCGTCGGCGGTCCGTCGGTGTCCGTTCCTTCGGCGGCGCCACGAACGCGGCGCCCGACTCGGCCACCAGCATGGCCCCGCGGACCAGGGCGGCGACACCGGTGAGCAGCCGGCCGTCGGCGATGCCGGGCAGTTCGCGGGCGACGGCCTCCCGGACGAAGGTGTCGGCGTCCGGCACCGCCTGCTGGGCCTTGGCGGCCTCGGCGCTGTCGCCGGTGGACGCGCGCGCGGCCGCCAGCCGCTCCTGGCGCTCCGCCAGGGCCCGCGCGGCGGCGCGCAGCACGTCGGCCGTCCGCTCGTCGGTGAGGGAGCGCAGCACCGCCGAGCCCTGTTCGTCGCGCGGGCGCAGGGCGTGCCAGAAGGCGGGCGGCGGCACGAAGCGGGTCCCGGCGGCGCACTCGCCCCCGCGCTCGCGCACGCTCACCCGGCCGAGCTCCCCGGCGCCGGAGGTGTCGTCGGCGGCGAACAGGACGATCTGCCGGTGCGACTGCACGGCGACGGGTCCGGCGCCGCCCGGCAGCCGCAGCACGCCCAGCGGAACGCCCGCCGTCCGGCCGTGCGGCGTCGGCAGGGTCGCGGTACGGCCGTCCGGTGTGCCCACGGTCGTACGCTGCTCCGGGCCGTCGCCCTCGGTGCGCACCCAGCGGCCCAGGACCGCGCCGTCGGTGCCGAACGGGCTGTGTTCCAGGCCGGGCCGGAGCGGCAGCACCTCGCACTGCTCCTGCCGCAGGGAGGCGTCCTCGCGAATGCCGGAACGCAGGAAGGCGGGCAGCGAGGCACGCCCGTGCGTGCCCGTGGCCGGGTCGTACTCCAGCCACACCTGCTGCCGTCCCTGCCGGCCCTGCCGCCACAGCGTGGTGCCGTCGCCCAGCACGGGGCGGGTCGGCGGCAGGACGGTGTCGCCGGCGTGCAGCGCGCGGCCGCCGGTGGCACGGCCGCCGCCGCTGAGCGGGATCGAGGCGGTGTCGGCGTCGCCGTACCAGTGCGGCAGGCTCTCCCCGCCCAGGATGAACACCTCGGACGGGCGGCCGGACCAGTACCCGTGCTGTTTGCCCTCGTGCCGCCACATCACCAGCAGTTCGCCGTCCGTGAACCGGAACTGCGGGCGCTGCCAGCGGTCCAGCTCGACGGGCAGCCGCAGGTCGTGCGCCAGCAGGATGCCCTCCGGCCCGACGACGAGCGCCTTGTGCCGGCGCGCCAGGATCAGCGCGGGCCACGCCTCGTGGACGGTCAGTGTGTCGTCGCGGTCGGCGCTCTTCTCGGCGTCGAGCAGCGTCAGCGCCTCTTCGAGGGCCGGCCAGCCCAGCTCGTCCAGGACGCCGGCCCGCAGGGTGCGGCCGAGCAGCGGCGCGATCTCGTACGCGGCGACCCGGGCGACGGCCTCGGGGCTGACCCGGGCGGCGACCGGGCGGAAGGGGCGCAGCCGGGCCAGTGCGGCGCGCGCGGCGGGCAGCCCGGCCGCGCGGGCCAGCTCGTCGGCCGCGTCGTCCAGCCATCCGCGCAGCACGTCCGTGAGCACGGGGTGGTCGGCGATCGCCTCCACCACCGCGTTGACCGCCCGGTACTCGACCGCCGTGCCGATGCCGTCGTACAGCAGCCGCCGCAGGCGCGGGTCGGCCGCGACGGCGGTGAGGTCGCGCCGCCCGGGCCGCTCGTCCTGGAGCCAGCGGTCGAGGGAGACGTGGACCTGCTGGTCCTCGCCCGGTACGGCCAGCGGGATGCCCTCCGCCGCGCACAGGTCCAGCAGGTCGAGCTCGACGCCGGCATGCCAGCGGCCGCTGAAGATGTCCACGGGCCGGCCCCGTTCGCGCAGCCGGGGCGCCATCCGCGCGACCAGCGCGAGGGTGGCGGGCGAGCGCCCCGAGACCGTGCCGCCGTGCTTGCGGTATCCGGACCACCGCGCGAGCCAGTCCCCGGCGTCCACCGGCCCGGCCCCGCTCCCGCTCGCCGTGCCGCCCGTCTCACCGCTCTCGGTCAGCAGGCGGTCCGCGCCGCACTCCGCGAGCAGCGTCAGCCAGAACTCGTCGTCCTCCACCGTGCCGCCCAGGCCCGCCGGCATGATCTCCAGCAGTCGCAGGCGCACCTCGGGCCGCTGTTCGGCGAGGACCGTCAGGGTGGCCCGGTAGGCGTTCCAGAAGGACGCCGGGGCGCGCACGGCGGCGGGCGAGGCGATCAGATCGGCGACGAAGGCGCACTCCTCCGTCACCCGGTCCAGGCCCGCGGCCTTGATCAGCCCACGGGAGTCCTGCGGCAGCGACGCGTACGGCGGCATGCCGGCCGCGCAGCGCTCCACCGTCAACTGACGGAACTGCGCCCACGCCTCGGCGGGATCCAGCCGCCGCGCGAGATCCTTCACATGCTCCTTGAGGGCCTTGACCGTCAGCGCCCCGGCGAAGGCGAACTCCAGGAACACCGCCCGCTGCCGCTCCTCGTCGACGGCCAGCGCGTGCACCCGCTCGGCCTCGCGGGCCTTGCCGAAGAAGGCGGAGGCGTACGTCGTGTTCTCGTGCTGGAGGAAGACGCGCGCCGCCTGCTCGTAGAACGTCGGCAGGAAGTGCGGCACGGCCCGGCCGAGGCGCGCGCCGAGTTCCTCGAAGCCGTCCTTCGCCGTGCCCGGGCGGGACTTGGCCTGCCGCGCGAGCCGTTCCACGTCCTTGACCAGGGCCAGCGCGTGGTGCCCGTTGGCGGGGTCGTTGACCAGCGCCCAGGCGGGGAAGCCCAGGGTCTCGCGGCGGATCTGGCCCACCTCCGGAGCCTCCGGCTCACGGGCCAGCCCGAGGAACTCCAGGGCGAGGTCCTCGGCCTCACCCAGGGTGCCCGGCACCAGCCGCACGACCCGGCGGCCGTCCAGCGCGGGGTGGGTGTACGTGCGCACGGTGAGGGCGTCGGCGTCCTCGCGCGTGGTGCTGCCCGGGGGCAGGATCGCGCCGGCGTCGAGCAGCGCGGCCGCGGTGGTCTCGTCGTACGTCGTGTCGGCCGTCATGCCGCCTGCTCCTCGTCCTCGATCTCCCGCCCGGCGTACAGCGCGGCCGCCATGCGCATGCCCTCCGACCACGCCACCGGCCCGACCTGACCGAGCCTCAGCGTCCGGCCGGCGGCGTCGGTGAACACCAGGGGGCCGGTCTCGGTCTCCTCGTAGCCGTCGTAGTCGCCGATCCACACGCGTGCCTCGACCGGACGGCCGTCCTCCAGGACGGCGCAGACCGCGTTCCCGCCGCGCACGCGGTAGCCGAGCTGGGCGGCCCGGCCGTGCAGGAAGCGCAGCTCCTTGAACGCCCCGCCCGCGTACTCCTCGACCTCGGTGGCCTCGGTGTCGAGCGCGGCCGGCCGGTGCCACACCTCGCGGAAGAGCTGCTGGGCGCGCTGCTCGACGCCGAGTTCGACGGCGAACTCCCGCAGTTCCGCGAGGTCGTCGAGGAGCACCGGGTGCGGCATGCGGACGAGGCCGGGGCTGATGCGGACGGTGTCGCCGTCGAGGTCGACGAGGCCGAGACCGCGCTCGGGGTCGGCGTCCCGCAGGAATCCGGCCACCTCGCCGTCGGCTCCGGTGACGACGAGGTCGCGCAGGGCGGACTGCCAGGCGGGGTCCGGCCACACGCGCGTGAGGACGGTGAGCGGCACAGCGAGGGAGCGCACCATCCACCGCTCCACATCGGCCAGACACTGCCTCTCGTGCCGCTCCAGCCACTCGGCGAGCTGGCGCAGCCCCACCACCGCCGGGTCGTCCGCGAGCTTCGCGGGCACGGACTTCAGCCGGCGCCCGGCCGCGTTGCGGCACACCACCTTCCCGCCGTCGAGGGCGACTTCGTAGTCGCCGGCCGACACCCACCCCATACGTGCCTCCCGCACCGCCGTGATCAAGTGACGGGAACTCTAGGGCAGGCCACTGACAACGCCTCCGGGCGGCGGAGGGGCCCTACGCCGGCGTGCCCGCGTCCGGGGTGAACGGGGCGCCGTGCCCCGGCACGATCAGCGCCGGCGACAGCGCGAGCACCGCCTCGCGCGAGGCGTGCAGCGCCTTCGGGTCCGTGGCGTACGGGTCCTCGGCGGGCCCCTCCGCGCTCCACCACAGATGCGTGAAGACGACGAGCCCCTCGTCGGTGTCGACGAGGGTGCTGATGTCCTCCCCCGTGTGCCCGGGCGTGGCCGACAGGCGGATCGACGGCGAGAGGTGGAAGCCGTCCGCGGGGCGGTCGGTCCACAGGTCGCCCTCGTAGATCGCCCAGTGGTCGTGGAAGCGGGCCCTCGGGAACAGCGCGGCGTTCAGCGTGTGATCGGGGTGATGGTGGCTGAAGACGACATCGGTGACCCCCTCCGGCGTGACGCCCTCCGCGGCGAGCGGATCGAGGATCAGCGCCCGGTCGGCGACCATGCCGGGATCGACGACCACCACGGTGTCGCCGTCGCGCACGAGGCTCACCGTGCTCGCGGTGCGGGGGCCGACGTAACCGGCCGTCAGGATACGGAAGGTAGCTGCCATTCCCGCACCCTAGACCTACCCCGCGCGCTGGAGCACCCCGTGGAGACCGGCCGCCCACCCGGACGGCGCGGCCCGGGTGTCAGCCCTCGACCCAGCCGTGGTGCTTGGCGAACTGCGCCAGGCCGGAGCGCACCTGAAGGATCTGTTCGGCGGTCAGCGACGGCGCGGCCGACAGCAGCGCCTCGGTGACCTCCCGCGTGAACTCCTCCGTGTTCAGCACGTCGCACAGGACGTCGTCGTCCGGGGTGAGCGGCTTGCCGTCCGCCCCGCGCGCGAGGCGCACGTTCGACGCCTTGGGACCGCGCTCCCCGTCCTCGATCTCGAACTCCACCACGACGCCCCGCCGCACCTGCGACTCGGGCATCAACATGTCATTGACGTGCAGGAAGACATCCTCCCCGCCGTCATCGGGCGCGATGAACCCATAACCTCGCGCATTGTCGAAGCGCACCACACGACCGGCAACCATCCCGACCCCCAACAGCCTCGAAACACCCACTCCGGTGAACCTGAGCAGATCGTAGCCATCCCGGGCCCCTCGGAGCGACTCCCGCGACGTCAGCCCGGGGCGATGCCCGCGCCGAGGGTGTGGTCGACATGGCCGGGACCGCCGGTCGTCCAGCGGATCCGCCCACTGGCGTCGACAGCGGAACCGAGGGGGCGCGGCGTCCGCGCCGGTGCCGTGCGCCGGGTCCAGCGCAGGCCGTCGGGACCCGGAGCGCCGGGCAGTGTCGACGGATCGACTCGGCCGCGGTCGAAGACCAGGTCGTAGGCGGTGTCCGGCGCCAGGCCCTGCCCGCTGCCGAAGGCGTACTCGCCCCGGGCGTCGGTGGTGGCGACGAGCGGACCTCCGGTGCCGTCCGCGCGCATGGCCGTCACCCGCACCCCGGCGACGGCCGGCTCGGCCGGGTCCTGGACGCCGTCCCGATCGGTGTCGAACCACACCCGGCCGCCGATCTGGACCGGCGCCCGGTCGCACAGGATCTCCAGGTCGCCGGGTCCGTCACCGAAGGCGCCGCGCGCGAGGGCACCGGTCCGCGCGCCCGTCTCGGAGTCCCACTGGCGCACCCCCCACCCGCCGGACGCCTCCCGGACCGTGCCCCACAGCTTCCCGCGATGCGGCAGCAGGGCCGTGCCGCCCGCGGCGGCCTGCTCGTGCCGCGCGTCGGCGCGCGTGAGGTCGTCGGCGTAGAACTCGCCGCCGCCCGGCCCCTGTTCATTGCCCGGGGCGGCGCCGGTGTGCGAGCCGCAGCCGCCGTTCGTCTCCAGCACGAGCCCGCCGGACGCGTCGGCGCACACCCGCAGCACATCCCCGGCCGCGACGGCGCGCACCGTGGCCGTACCGCCGAACTCCTCGGCGCCGTCGCCCTGCATGTCCCCGAAACGGTCGCGGAAGCCGAGCAGCAGGTCACCGTCGTCGGCGATCTCGATGTCGGCCAGCATCGGCTGGGGCGCGGCGGCGAACCCGTGCGACTCGTGCCCGGGCACCCGCTCGTTCCACGCCTCCCAGTCGGCGCTCATGACCTCGCCGACCGTGGTCGTGTCACGACAGCGGTACGCCTTCGCCGGGGCGCCCTGGAAGCGGTACGCGCAGCCGCGGTCGAAGTCGAGGTCCGTGGTGGCGAACAGCGGGGTGAAGCCGGCGCCCGTGAAGGTGTACACATGCGCGCTGAGCTGGGACGGGTTGCCGTAGGGGACGGTCGGGGAGACGGTGGGCTCCGCCCCGCACACCCCGCCCACGAGCACGCGGTCGCCGCGCACGCCGATGCCGAACGGGTGCCAGTCGCCCACGCAGTCCGACGACGGCCTCGGGATCGCGTACGACGACGGCGTGCCCGCGGTCACCGTGTCGCCGGAGCCCAGGATCGGCACGGCGTACAGCCGGGAGTCGCCGAGATTCACCGCGTAGAGCGTGCCGCCGTCCGCGGCGACGTCCACGTCACCGAGGCCCTCGCGGCCGACCCTGCCGTAGATCACGTCGTCGGAGCGGTAGTACGGCTCGGTCGCGCCCTTCTCGTGCGCGGTGAGCGTGCCCGGCAGCGTGACGAACGTCGACACCGCGCCGCCGTCCCTCGTGGTCCGATAGATCGCGTTGACCGCGCCCGCCGGGCCGTACGGGGCGTGCCGCTTCACATAGGTGCCGAGGTAGATGTTGCCGGTGCGGTCGGTGCCGATGCCGTGGACCGCGCCCAGCCGCTCGTTCGTCGTCAGAGTGACGGCCGGGGCGCTGCCCTTCCCGCCGGGGAAGCCGGGGAAGGCGACGACGCCCGGCCGGCCGGTGACACCTCCGCCGTACTGGCCGCAGCTCACCAGCCCCGGGTTCTCCTGGCAGTACAGATCCGGCTCCCAGAAGCCGGTGGTGTACCTCGTGTCCCCGCCGCCCCGGACCGTCACGAAGCCGCTGGTGCGGCGGATGACGTCGGCGCCCGGGCCGCGCCCCGCGATCGCCGGGCGCAGCCTGCCCGGCGAGGGGTTCCGGGTCTCGACCCGGTACGTGGCGGCGGCCGCCGTGAACACCGCCAGCCCGTGGGAGTCCGTGACGCCGGCCGTCCCGTGCCCGGCGTCGTCCCGCAGCACGACCTCGACGCCGGGGAGGCCCGGTTCCAGTCCGCTGTCGTACGTCCCGTCGGCGTCGACCTCGGTCACGACACGGACGGTGACCCTGCCGTCGGCGGTGGTCCGCGCCCCGGCGAGGGGCACGGTGACGCCGGTCAGCGCCGCCATGGTCAGCAGGCCCACCGCCGTACGGCGCAGGGTGCGGGGATGCGGCACGGATCCTCCCGATGCTCCCGGAGACGTCCTGGAAACGGAGTCTTCGGTGATCGTCTTCCGTGCCGACGGACGCCGAACGCCCGATCAGCGGCACATTGAGTGCGTTGGCGCAGCGAATGCCCGCATCCGTGTGAGCGCGGTCAGGAACGCGCGTCCTGCTCCCGCTCGGCGTCGCGCTTCTTCAGGCGGGCGGTCTCCTTGCGCACCTCGGCCTGCGTGGCGCGCTCCTTCGCCAGCCACTCCGGCATCTCGCTCTTCAGCGCCTCGATCTGCTCGGTGGTCAGCGCCTCGGTCACCCCGCCCCGTGCCAGGCCCGCGATGGAGATGCCCAGCTTCGCCGCGACGACGGGACGCGGGTGCGGGCCGGTCTGTCGCAGCTCACGCAGCCACGCGGGCGGGTTCGCCTGGAGCTCGTTGAGTTCCGTGCGCGAGACGACGCCCTCCTGGAACTCGGCGGGGGTGGCGGGGAGGTACACGCCCAGCTTCTTCGCCGCGGTCGCGGGCTTCATCGTCTGGGCGCTCTGGTGCGACTTCATGCTGTCCAGACTATCCGCCGCGGAGCAGACCTCCGACCACAGCCGGTAACCTGGCGGGGTGACAGACTCGGCGGATTCCCCCACGTTCCGGCTCGCGTACGTCCCCGGAGTGATGCCCGCCAAGTGGGTGCGGATCTGGAACGAGCGCCGCCCCGAGACCCCCCTCGACCTCCTCCAGGTGACCGCGGCCGAGGCATCCGACGTCTTGCGCGACCGCGCCGCCGACGCGGGCCTGGTCCGCCTGCCCGTGGACCGCACGTTCCTCAGCGCGATCCCCCTCTACACCGAGACGACGGTCGTCGTGGTCCCCAAGGATCACCTGGCGACCGCGGCGGACGAGGTCACCCTGGCCGATCTGGCCGACGAGGTGGTCCTCCACCCGCTGGACGACGTCCTCGGCTGGGAGGAGCGACCCCCCGGCGAGCCCGCCTTCGACCGCCCCGCCACGACGGCCGACGCGATCGAGCTGGTCGCGGCGGGTATCGGCGTCCTCTACGTCCCCCAGTCCCTGGCCCGCCTCCACCACCGCCGCGACCTCACGTTCCGCCCCGTGGCGGACGCACCCCGATCGAGCGTGGCCCTGTCGTGGCCGGAGGACGCGACGACGGACCTCGTGGACGACTTCATCGGCATCGTGCGCGGGCGCACGGTGAACAGCACGCGGGGCCGGCAGGCGCCGGTGCCTCCGGCGGAGCAGCGGAAGAAGGCTCAGCCGAAGCAGCGGCAAGGACAAGGACAGGGCAAGGGACAGCGTCAGGGGCAGGGCCAGGGGCAGAGCCGCAGGACCGACGCCGCACGGGGCCGTGGCGCCGGCGGAAAGAAGCCTCGCCGCCGTTAGGGCCTGTCCGGCGGATCAGGCCGCAGGAGATAGGCGGTACCTCGTCAGCGCAGGTGAGCGGGGGCTGGTGCGTCCAGCTGCAAGGCGGAGGAGGGCGGCGATGCGGAGCATCGGCAACCGACGACAACGCCGCAGATGGGCGTGCCAGCCCCCGCGTCTGCGGCCTGATCCGCCGGACAGGACCTAGGGCCGGCGCGGGGTGCTGCCCGCGGGTGCGTCGTGGCGTGGCGCGCGGTTCACCGCGTCCCCTTCCGGGTCACTTTCCGGACGTGCGGCCGATCGACTCCACCAGCGGCAGCAGGCGGTGGGGGACGCGTTCGCGCAGGGCGACCTCCGTGCGGGTGCGGACGACCCCGGGGAGGCTGATCAGCTTCTGGATGACGTCCTCCAGGTGGGCGTTGTCACGCGCCACGACACGGGTGAGCAGATCGCCGCCGCCGGTGATGGAGAACGCCTCCACGATCTCCGGCACGGCGGCCAGCGCCTCGCCCACGTCGTCGAGATGGCCCTGGGTGACCTCGATGTGCACGAACGCGAGCACCGGATGACCGAGCGCGGCGGGGGAGAGGGACGGGCCCGTGCCGGTGATCACACCGTCGCGTTCGAGGCGGTCCAGGCGGGCCTGGAGGGTGCCGCGGGCGATGCCGAGGATGCGCGCGTACTCGCGGACGCTGGTGCGCGGCTGCTCCAGCAGCAGCCTCAGGATGCGGGTGTCGAGTTCGTCCACGGCCATGGTGCCCGGCCTCCCAGCTCCGTACATGATCTTCATCGACTGTACCAATGGCCCAGCGGGCCGCGATCCCGGTGGGCCGGTCACCGTGGTCCGTTGGCCCGGCCGTGGACCGGCCGGACGCGGCCGGGGTGGGCCAATGGCCCAGTGAAACAGGTGCCGCTTGAGCCGGTGGTGGATCGGATGCTGTCATGGGGACGTCGATGGCGCTGCGGATCCCGCGGCGCCTTTTTCATGCCGGTGTCCATCAGTCGTCGTATCAGGTCGGAACAGGGGGCGGGAAGCAGTGCTGAAGAGGGTGTTCGTGGCTCCGGACCCGGGGCGGGCGCGGCTGCGCTTCGCCGCGCGGGCCGTCCTCGGCATCGGCCTCGCGGTCGTGGTGTGCGCGGTGGCCGGCCACTCGACGACCGGAGCCGTCACCGGCGGCCTGGCCGCCCTGCTCGCCCTGTTCACCGTCGCCGACCCCACGGTCCGAGGCCAGGCCGTCACCACCGCGCTGCTGCCCGCCGTCGGGCTGCCGGTGCTCACGGCGGCGGCCCTCCTGCACGACCACCCGGTGGCGCGCGACCTCACCTTCCTCGCTGTCATCGGCGCGGGCGTGTACGCGCGCCGCTGGGGTCCGCGCGGCCACAGCCTCGGCGTGTTCGCGTTCATGATGTTCTTCATCGCCCAGTTCCTGCGGGCCACCGGCGACCGGCTGCCCGAGCTGTACGCCGCCGTGGCGTTGTCCGTGCTGAGCGCGGCGGCGGTCCGCTTCGGGGCGTGGTGCTACGAGCGCCGGCTGCCCCCGGCCGCCGTCCCCGCCCCGCCGGGCGGTACGGGTCTCGCCCGCGTCACGACCCGGCAGGCCGTCCAGGCGACCGCCGGCGCGGGATTCGCCCTCGTCGTCGGCCAGCTGGTGTCCGGGCAGCGCTGGTACTGGGCCGTCGGCGCCACCTGGTGGATCTTCGTCAACACCACGTCGCGCGGGGAGACCCTGGTCCGTGGCTTTCGGCGGGTCCTCGGCACCGTGATCGGCATCGGTCTCGGCCCGCTCGTCGTCGTCCCCGTGGCCGGCGCGCCCGCCCCCACCGCCGTCCTCGTCGCGGTCAGCGTCTTCGGCATCTTCTACACGGCCGCCGTCTCGTACACCTGGATGATGCTCTGGGTCACCCTGCTCGCCGAACTGCTCTACGGCCTTCTCGGCGTCCTCACTCCCGGGCTGCTGGCGCTGCGCCTCGCGGAGACGGGCGTCGGCGCGGTGGGCGCCGGCCTGGCCGTGCTGTTCGTCCTGCCGGTCACCACGCACACCATCACCGACGCGTGGATCCGGCGCGCCCTGCGCTGCGTGCACACTTGCACCGCCGAGGCCGCCGCGCGGCTCGCCGGTGACGAGAGCGCCGATCCGGCCGCCCGGGTCGCCGAGCTGGAGCAGCTCCTCGGCCGGGTGCGGCTCGCCGTCGCCCCGCTCGTCCACCCGCTGAACCCGATGCTCGGCCGCAAGAACCGCGCCCGCCGCGTCCTCGCCCTCCTCGACGACTGCGCCCGTGAGATCCGCGGCCTGGTCGCCGTCGCCGCGGATCCGGAGGCGTCGCACGACGCCCGCCTGGCGGCGGCGTGCTGGCGGGTGCAGGGCGCGGTGGAGGCGCTGATGCCGGGTGGGAAGGCGGCCGCCGAGGAGCGTGTCCGGGTGGCTGGGGTGGTGCGGCATGACGACCCCGTGACGCCGCCGGCGTCCGCTCACGGCTCGGCTCACGAGCATGCCCCGATCCCCACCCCCGCCTTGGCCGATCCGCCCGCCACCGTCCCCGGGCCGCTCGCTCACCTGCACGGTCTGGAGCGGGCCCTGGTCGATCTCGCGCACCCCCTGCGCGTGTCCTCCGGATCGCCGCTCGTCGATGCCTGAATGGCTCGCGCCCGCCGTTTTGACACCGTCTTGGTCTAGACCTTCCGTGATCAACTGCTACCGTCACCCACGACGGCGGCGACACGAGAGGGGCCTGCGGTGGCGATCGGCGACAGGCGGCGGGCGTTCATCGGATCCTTCACGGCGGCCGGCGGCCCCGGAATCGTCACCGCGGCCGTGGACCCGCCCACCGGCGCCCTGACCACGCTGAGCAGCGTGAACACCCTGCCCGATCCCTCCTACCTGGCCCTCTCGCCCGACGCGGGCACGCTCTACGCGGTCAGCGAGACGGCGGAGGGCGCGGTCGCCGCGTACCGCGTGGACGGCGACGTACCGGAGCGCACCGGCGCACCCGTCCCGGTCGCCGGCAGCGGGCCCACCCACCTGAGCGTGCACGACGGCCACGTCCTCACCGCCAACTACGGCTCCGGCAGCGTCACCGCCGTACCCCTGCGCCCGGACGGCGGCCTCGCCCGCGGCGCGTCGCACGTCCTCGCGCACACCGGCTCCGGCCCGCACACCCCCCGCCAGCAGGGGCCGCACGCCCATCACGTCCAGCCCGACCCCAGCGGGCGCTGGGTGGTCAGCGTGGACCTCGGCACGGACTCCGTACGGGTGTGCACCCTGCGCGAGGGCCTGATCGCCGTGCACCGCGAGATCGCGCTGCGCCCCGGCTCCGGCCCCCGCCATCTCGCCTTCCACCCCGACGGCGCGTACGCCTACGTCGTCAACGAACTCGCTCCCACGGTGACCGTATGCCGCTGGGAGGCGGCGGAGGGCGCGCTGAAGCCGCTGGCGGAGGTGCCGGTACTGCCCGGCGCCCCGGCCGGTGACGCGTACCCCTCCGGCATCGTCTGCTCGCCCGACGGACGGTTCGTGTGGACCGCGACGCGCGGTGAGGACGTGCTGTCGGTGTTCGCCGTCGAGGCCGGCGGGGAGGTGCTGCGGCCGGTCGGGACGGTGTCCTGCGGCGGCCGCTGGCCGCGTGCCCTCGCCGAGTCCGGCGGCCGGCTGTACGTCGCGAACGAGCGCTCCGGGGACGTGACCTGGTTCCGCCTCGACCCGTCCACCGGGCTGCCCCAGCGGTGCGGTTCGATCGCCGTGCCGGCTGCGTCGTGCGTGGTGCTCGGCTGACGGCGGCGTCCTAGTCCAGGCCGGGTCAGCGCCTCGCCACAGGACGAAGAGCACGAAGGGCCCGCCCCTGGTCGGGGGCGGGCCCTTCGTGTCGTACGGGGTCGTGCGGCGCGGCGGCTCAGCGAACCGGCGTGCCCTGCGGCTGCTGCGGGGCGATGCCCAGGGCCGTCGTGTACTTGGCGAGGGCCAGCTTGCCGATCGCCGGGTACGGGCCGAGCGCCTCGGCCGCCGGGCAGCCGGCCTCCTTGGCCGCCGCCTCGATCAGCGACGCGGCGATCTCCGGACCGATCAGGTACGGGGCGAGCGCCAGCTGCTGGGAGCCGGAGCCGCGCAGCTGCTCGGCCACGGAGGCGATGGAACCCTCCTGGTCGAGCGCCGCGGCCATCACCGGCACGGCCAGCCGCGCGGCGAGCAGCATGCCGGTGATCCCGGCGGCCTGCACGGCCTCCTCGCCGCCCACGGACGCGAGGATGATGCCGTCGGCGGCCGTCGCCACGGTGAACAGCCGGGCGCGGTCCGCGCGGGCCAGACCCGCCTCGGACAGCCGGACGTGCAGCGCCTCGGCGAGCAGCGGGTGCGGGCCCAGCACATCGGTGAGCTCGGCGGCCACACGGCTGTCCATGACGGCCTGGCGGACCTGGCGCAGCAGCGCGCTGTCCGGGCCGGCGAGCAGCGGCACGACGACCGCGACGGGGCCCTCGGGCTCCTTGACGTCGACGCCGGCGGCCACGGCCTGCTCGTAGCGCGCGGTGCGCTCCTCGGCGGCGTGGGCGAGAACGGACCGAAGCGTGGGGTAGTCGGTGTCGTCCCCGTCCAGGTAACCGATGCGCGCGTCGAGGCCGGGGAGCTCGGAGCGGGCGATGCTCACGATCTCCTCGGCGAGGCCGCGGGTGGCCTCGCTGGGGGTGCCGGGCACCGCGAGGACGAGCGCGGGCGCGCCCTCGGGAGCCGCCAGGGGCTCGGGTCGGCGGTGCCGCCCGGGCTGGCGGGGGCGCGGCATTCGTACTGGCAGGCCGGACGCGGGCCCAGTGGGGGAGCTCATGGCGCCGCATGTTACTGGTTTTGGTGGCTCCCCTGTTCGGGGAGGGTGCAGGTGAGCGGTATCCGTCCCGTTTTGTCTGATGAGTTACGTACGGATGCGAAGTGATCAGCGCGTTTTCCGGGCGACTTGTCCCCGGGGACGCGGGCGGACGCGTGGCCGAGATGCGGCCGACCGGGGGCCGGTCGGGCCAACGTCCCTGGTGGTCACAGGGTGTGTGGATCGGTCACCACGTGCAGCATCGCCGGGTCCTGGGGCAGGGCGAGCGCGCCGGTCGCCAGCGCGGTGGCGACGCGCACGGCGCCGTGCAGAGGGTCCCCTTCGGGCTCGGTGCGCCGTGCGTGCGGCAGCAGCCGGGCCAGTTCCTCCTCCAGGGGTACCAGGAGCGGGGCGCCGGTCCTGAACAGCCCGCCGGTCAGCGCGAGCCGGGGCTCGCCCTCGGCGGGGCAGGCGGCGACGGCGGACTCGGCCATGTGCCGGGCCGCGGCCCTGAGGATGCCGGCGGCGACCGGATCGTCCCTTGCGCGGTCGGCCACCCGGGGTGCGAAGGAGGCGAGCACGGCGGGCCGGTCCGGGCGGGGATACAGCCGTCCCGGCAGCCCCCGCACCGGCCCGAACTGCTCCTCGGCACACGCGAGAAGGGCGGCGGAGCCGCCCGGACGCCCGTCATGGGCCCGGACGGCGGCTTCGAGACCGGCCCGGCCGATCCAGGCGCCGCCCCCGCAGTCGCCCAGCAGATGACCCCAGCCGTCGGCACGACGCCATCGGCGCAGATCCGTGCCGATCGCGATCATCCCGGTGCCGGCGGCGATCACCGCGCCCGGCCGGGGGCCGAGGGCCCCGGCATACGCGGTGACCGAGTCGGCGGCGAGCGCGATCCGGCGGACGCCGAACTCCCGCGCCAGCGCGCCCGGAAGCTCCTCGCGCAGCGCGTCGCCCAGCGTGCTGAAACCGGCGGCGCCCACTGCTGCGGCGGACAGGCCGGTGACGCCGGATTCCGCCGCCAACTGACGCACCAGGGGCACCAGTTGTTCCATCAGGTGCCCCGGGTCGATCCCGCGGGTGCCGGTGCGGACCGGCACGTCCGACGCGCGCTCCGCGAGCGGACCCCGCCCCGCCGTGCCCACCGCCACCCGCAGCCCCGAACCGCCTGAATCCACGGCGAGGATGCCAGTGCCAGCGCCGGTGCCGGAGTGCGGACCGGCGGGGGCGGTCACGGCAGGCGCCAGTCCACGGGCTGTCCGCCCTGACGGATCAGCAGGTCGTTGGCCCGGCTGAAGGGGCGCGAGCCGAAGAAGCCGCGGTCGGCGGACATGGGGGAGGGGTGCACGGACTCCACCGAGGGCAGATGGCCCAGCAGCGGACGGAGGTTGCGGGCGTCGCTGCCCCACAGGATGGACACCAGAGGCTTGCCCCGCGCCGCCAGGGCCCGTATCGCCTGCTCGGTGACCTGCTCCCAGCCCTTGCCCTTGTGCGAACGGGGTTTGCGCGGGGTCACGGTGAGGGACCTGTTGAGCAGCAGGACCCCCTGCCGGGTCCACGGGGTGAGGTCGCCGTTGGACGGCGGGGGCACGCCCAGGTCGGCCGTCAGCTCCTGAAAGATGTTGATCAGGCTCGGGGGCAGCGGCCGCACCTCGGGAGCCACCGAGAAGGACAGGCCCACCGCGTGCCCCGGCGTGGGGTACGGGTCCTGTCCCACGATGAGGACCCGGACCTCGTCGAAGGGCTGCTGGAAGGCCCGCAGAACATTCGGGCCGGCCGGGAGGTAGGTGCGTCCCGCGGCGATCTCCGCGCGCAGGAAGTCGCCCATCGCGGCGATCTGTCCGGCCACGGGTTCGAGGGCCTTCGCCCAGCCCGCTTCGACGATTTCATGCAAGGGTCGTGGTGCCACGGGCGTCACCCTACTGCCGTACACACGGTGACGATCAACCTGTGGCCAAGACCCGCACTCCATGCTGCACGCACAGGCGTGCCCCCCCGGTTCTCTCTGTTGTTCTCTCGGTTGCTTTCTCTGTTGTTCTCTCGGTCTGTGTCCCGTGAGCCGGTCAGCCCACGACGGCGGCGCGCACGCACAGCACGTCGGGCAGATGGGACGCCAACTGCCGCCAGGAGTCGCCGTCGTCGGCCGAGGCGTACACCTCGCCGTTGCGATTGCCGAAGTACACGCCGGCCGGGTCCGCGTCGTCCGTGCACAGGGCGTCGCGCAGCACCGTGCCGTAGTGGTCCTCCTGCGGCAGGCCCGCCGACAGGGGCTCCCAGGTCCGGCCCGCGTCGGCGGTGCGGAAGACACGGCAGCGGTGTTCGGCGGGCACCCGGTCCGCGTCGGCGTTGATCGGGAACAGATAGGCCGTGTCCCCGCGGCGGGGGTGGGCCGCGACCGCGAAGCCGAAGGTGGAGGGCAGGCCCTCGCCGATGTCGGTCCACCGGCCGCCCGCGTCGTCGCTGCGGTACACCCCCCAGTGGTTCTGCAGATACAACCGGTCGGGGTCCGCGGCGTCCCGGGCGATCTTGTGCACGCACTGTCCGAACTCGGGGTTCGGATCCGGCAGGAACACCGCGGAGACACCGGAGTTGGAGGGCGCCCAGCTCGCGCCGCCGTCCGTCGTGCGGAACACGCCGGCCGTCGACACCGCCACCGTCACCGACCGCGGGTCGCGCTCGTCGGTGAGCACGGTGTGCAGGCCCTCACCGCCGCCGCCCGGCACCCACTGGGAGCGCGTCGGGTGCTCCCACAGCGGGCGGACCAGCTCGAAGCTCTCGCCGCGGTCCTCCGAGCGGTACAGCGCGGCCGGTTCCGTGCCCGCGTACACCACGTCGGGCTCGGCGGCCGCCGGGTGCAGCTGCCACACCCGCTCCAGCGAGGCCTCGGTGTCCTGGGGGAACTTGACGGCCGGCTTGGCCGGTTCGGTCCAGGTGCGGCCCAGGTCGTCGGAGTGGAACACCGAGGGGCCCCAGTGCGCGCTGTCGCCGCCGGCCAGCAGGCGGGGGCGCTCGCCCCGGGTGTCGATGGCCACGGAGTAGATGGCCTGTGCGTTGAAAGCCGGTTCGGCGTCGAACTCCCACGCGCCGCCCCCTCGTCGGCGCCCGATGAACAGGCCTTTGCGCGTGCCTACGGCGAGTAGTACCTCGGTCATGTCCGATCACCTCCGCGACGTCCTTGTCCCAGACATCGGCCAGTCTGCACCCAGCCACTGACAGTCACCCCTCGGCGCGACATCCCCGCAGGTCACGGCGGCCTCGCCGGGCGCGGGGCGGGTGCTCTCGGCCACTTTCGGGCGGATGGCTGCGGAGGCCGCGGGCCGCGTGGCACGGTCGGGAGGGGGACTCGTCCTGAGCATCCGGGCCGCCGGGCGCGTATGGGAGAGCGGCAGCAGATCCGGATGTTCGTGCGCTCACGAGGAGGAAGCCTTCGATGGCGTTCCGTGGTCCGAAGGTGTGGCTGTGGCGCTGGCGGCGCAACCCGCTCAGGCGTCGCGCCGACACGATGGAGGGCTGGGTGCTGCTCGGCGCCTGGACGCTCACCGTCCTCATCGGGATCCTGGCCGGCTGGGCGGCCGCCGGGTCCGTCGAGCGCGGCCTGGCGCAGGAGCGTGCCGAATGGCGGCCCATCCAGGGAGTGCTCACCGAGCAAGCGCCCGGGAAGGCCACCGCGCAGCAGGGGGCGGTCGGCGACCAGGTCTGGGCCGAGGTGCGCTGGAGCGCGCCCGACGGCACCCCGCGCTCGGGCCAGGTGAGGGTGCGGCCGGGCAGCGCCTCCGGAAGTTCCGTCACGATCTGGACGGACACGAGGGGCCGCCTGGTCTCGGAACCGGCGACCCCCGGCCAGGCGAGGCTGCGTGCCTCGCTCGTCGGCGTCCTCGCGGGCTTCGGCGCCGCCGTCGTCCCCTTCGTGGGCGGCCGCGTCGCACGAGCCCGGCTGGACCGCCGTCGCGCCGATCAGTGGGACGCCGACTGGGCGCGTTTCGACCCCCTCTGGGGGCGCCAGACAGGCTGACGCCCCGCCCTACGCGCCCCGGGCCACCTCCCGGCACAGCTCCAGCAACTCCTCGTCCTGGGGGATGTCATGGCTGCCGTAGCCGTCCGGGCGGACGGTGTGGCGGCGGGGGGTGGTGAGTTCCGTCCGGGGGAGGTCCCGTACGGGCGCGGCCCCCGGGCCGAGGGTGGTCAGGGTCGTGGCGATGATGCGTCGTAGCGGCGGGTGTTCCGTCCAGGCGGTCCGCAGCGTCCCGGCCGCCTCCTCGGCCGTACCGGTGATCGCGCTCACCGCGCATCCGGCCGAGGCCCGCTCCTCCGCCTCGCGTGCGTCGGTCATGCGGCGACGCAGGACCGGCAGGGCGGGTGCGGCCGCGCCGCCCAGCAGTGCCAGCCGGCGTGCGGCGAGCGCCCGGCGCCGGGCGTCGTCCTGTGTCAACTCCCTTTGGAGGACGGGCAGTACGGCGGACACGTCCGGCTCGATCGCCCAGAGCGCGGCCGCCGCCGCACCCGCCTGCTCCCCGCCCAGCGCCGCGCGTACGACGGGGAGGGCGCCCCGCGCGGCGGAGCCCATGGCCTCCAGGGCTTCGAACGCGGCGTCCTTGAACCACGCGCGCGGGCCCGTGATCCCGCTCTCCAGCAGCCGCAGCACCTCGGGGACCGCCGCCGGGTCGCCCAGCGCGGCCAGGGCCCGCAGCAGCGGTGCCGCGCGCTCACCCGTGTCGGGGGCGTCGAGGGGCACCTCGCCGAGCAGGCGGCGCAGGGCCGGGCCGAGCGGGGCCGCCGCCGGGCCCAGGCACGGCACCACGGACTCGGTGCCCCGGGGTGTCACCGGTGCGGTCAGCACCTGCGCCAGCACCGGCACGGCCCGCGGGTCCCCGCTGCGGGCCAGGGCGAGCAGGGGACCGCCCAGCGTGGGCGTGCCGCGCTGCCAGGGCTGCACCCACAGGTCGGGACGCGTGCTCACCAGGCCGTACAACCGGTCGGCGGCGGGTGCCGCCAGCCGGAAGAGCGCCGCGAGCACGGACACGGCCGCATCGCACAACCTCCCTCCCTCGGAGTCCAGTTGACGGGAGATCAGCTCGATCGTCGCGGAGTGGTCGCCCCGCCACTCCCGGAACAGTCCCGCCGCCAACCAGGCGGCGTTGCACCGGTCGGTGGCGTCCGGGCTGGTCAACTGGCCCGCCAGCAGGGCCTTCCGGTCGGCCAGCCGGTCCCCGAGCGCCGAGTGCAGGGTGCGCAGCAGCCGTGCCCCCTCCTCGTCCGAGGGGCGCAGCCGGCCCAGCCGCCGGGCGAGCGTGTCCCCGGGCGAGGGCGCGGGGACGCGCGGCCGGCGCGCGGACCGCTCCCGCACCAGGCCGGTGACGACCGGGACCAGATCGGCCGGAAGACGCCGTGGCGCGCACCCCGCCAGCTGGCCCAGCGCGGCCAGCCGCAGCCCCGGACCGTACGGCGCGGCGCTCAGCGCGGTCAGCAACTCCACCGCCGGCGCCGCCTGTTCGGGATGCAGTCGCACGAACACGCCGAGCGCCTCGGCGAGGGCGATGAGCACCCGGTCGTCCCGCTCGACCGCGATTCGCTCCCGCAGCAGCGTCGGCACCCGCCCCGGGTCGTCCAGGAACCGCACGCACGCGCCCGCCGCCGCGCGGCGGACACAGGCGTCCGGGTCCCCGGTCAGCCGGGCGAACAGGTCGGCGCCCGCCCGCACCGCCGGGGCGCCGTCCCCCTCACCGATGCTCACCAGCAGTTCCACCAGCCCGGCCCGCTCCGGCACCTCCTCGGTGGCGGCCAGCCGCAGCAGGAACGGGACGCAGGCGAGCGTCGAGTCGTACACGTTCCCCTGGTGGTGCACCGTGCCGTACATCTCGTCGAGCGCGGTCTCCCGCTCGGCCGGGTCCGCCGAGGCCAGCCCCATGAGCAGGCGCGGTACGTCCGCCGCACTGCCGTACGCATGCCGCAGCGAGGCCCAGTCGACCTCGTCGATCCCCGTGAACACGTTGTCCTCCCCCGGACGAAGTGCCAGAAGTGCCAACTGATCACGAGTCTGCACCACACCACTGACAGCGAAGCGGAATCGGGAGGTGACGCACAGGTGATATCGGTCAGAGCGTGGCGGGCAGCGCCCTGTTCAGGACGGCGTCGAGATCGGCGCCGTCGGGGAGCGTGCCGAAGGCATGGCCCCAGTCGCCGCCCAGCCGGGTCGCGCAGAAGGCGTCGGCGACGGCCGGCGGTGCGTGCCGTACCAGCAGGGACCCCTGGAGGGTCAGCGCCATCAGCTCGACCAGGCGACGGGCGCCCGCCTCGGTCGCCCGTGCCAGCGCGTCCTTCAGCCGTACCACCGCCGTGTCCAGGCGGGCGTCCGCCCCGCGCGCGAGGGCGATTTCGCCGAACAGGGCGTCGGCCGTGGCGGCGTCGCGGCCCAGCGCCCGCAGCACATCGAGGGCGTTGACGTTGCCCGAGCCCTCCCAGATGGACAGCAGCGGGGCCTCGCGGTAGTGCCGGGGCATGCCCGAGTCCTCGACGTAGCCGTTGCCGCCCAGGCACTCCAGCGCCTCCGCCGTGAAGGCCGGGCCTCGCTTGGTCACCCAGTACTTGCCGACGGCGGTCGCGATCCGCCGGAAGGCGCGCTCGGCCTCGTCCCCGCGCACCGCGCGGTCCGCCGCGCCGGCCAGCCGCAGGGTGAGCGTGGTCGCGGCCTCCGACTCCACGGCGAGATCGGCCAGAACATTGCGCATGAGCGGCTGGTCCAGCAGCCGGGCGCCGAACGCGCCGCGGTGGCGGGCGTGATGACCGGCCTCGACGAGCGTCTTGCGCATCAGGGTCGCCGACGACATCACGCAGTCCAGACGCGTGCAGTTGACCATCTCGATGATGGTCTTCACGCCCTGCCCCTCGGGGCCGACCAGCCAGGCCACCGTGCCGTCGAACTCGGGCTCGGAGGAGGCGTTGGAGTGGTTGCCCAGTTTGTCCTTCAGCCGCTGGATACGGAAGGCGTTGCGGGTGCCGTCGGGCAGGACGCGCGGTACCAGGAAGCAGGACAGGCCGCCGGGCGCCTGCGCCAGGACCAGGAACACATCGCACATCGGCGCCGACGTGAACCACTTGTGTCCGCGCAGCGTGTACACGCCGGGCTCGGCGGTCGGGCTGGCCGTCGTGGAGTTCGTACGGACGTCGGAGCCGCCCTGCTTCTCCGTCATGCCCATGCCGGCCAGCAGTCCGCGCTTCTCGGTCGGCACCCGCAGCCCCGGGTCGTACGCGCGCGCGGTGAGCAGCGGCTCGTACACCTTGGCGAGATCGGGCTCCCGGCGCAGCGCGGGAACGGCGGCGTACGTCATCGAGACGGGGCAGCCGTGGCCGGCGTCCGTGTGCCCCCACACCAGACCGCCGGCGGTCCGGGCGACATGGGCGCCGGGCCGCTCGTCCGCCCAGGGCGCCCCGGCCAGGCCCTCCTCCACCGAGACCCGCATCAGCTCGTGCCAGCTCGGGTGGAAGTCGACCTCGTCCACGCGATGGCCGTAGCGGTCATGGGTGCGCAGCACGGGCGCGTGCCGGTTGGCGAGGTCGCCCCACTCCTGCGCCTCGGCGCCGCCCGCCCGGCGGCCGAGCCGGCGTATCCCCTCCTCGGCCCAGCCCGCGCCCTCCCGGCGCAGGCCCTCCAGGAGGGCGGCGTCCTGCGAGGCGTCGTACGGGGACAGGGGCGGCGGCTGGTTGGTGACGTCATGG
Source organism: Streptomyces sp. NPDC032126 (assembly GCF_055580085.1). Lineage (NCBI taxonomy): Bacteria > Bacillati > Actinomycetota > Actinomycetes > Kitasatosporales > Streptomycetaceae > Streptomyces > Streptomyces sp. NPDC032126. The sequence continues at coordinate 13,229 of NZ_JBVIMA010000010.1, read as the reverse complement.
GTGGCGTACGGCTGCGGCAGCGTCGGTGTCGGCTCCATGACCGTCATGTTGCACCCTGGCTGCGGTCGCAGCAATAGTGCAATAAGCGCAGGCGTGCGTAAGGTACCTGCTCATGCGTCATGCGGAGGAACGGGTGATGGGCGTGCCGGGAGCGGACGACGGGATCGAGCTCCGGCCGCTGTCCGCCCGCTCGGTCGTGCTCAGCCTCCTGCTCGGGGCCGATCCGCCGGAACTGCCGGTGAAGGATCTGGTGCGGCTCGTGGAGCCGTTCGGCATCGGCGGCTCCACCCTGCGGGCCGCGCTCAGCCGGATGGTGGCCGCGGGCGATCTGCGGCGCGAGGGCGGCGTCCATGGACTGAGCGACCGGCTGCTGGAGCGGCGACGGCGGCAGGACGACGCCGTGCACCCCCGCACGCGCGCGTGGGACGGCGACTGGGAGACCGTCGTGATCACCGCGACCGGCCGGAGCCCCGCCGAGCGCGCCGACCTGCGCGCCCGGCTGGCCGACCTGCGCCTGGCCGAACTGCGCGAGGGGGTGTGGCTGCGCCCGGCCAACCTCACGCGGGCCCGCCCGGCGGAACTGGCAGAGGTCGCCCGCTGCTTCACCGCGCGCCCCGAGGAGCCGTCGCGGGAACTCGCGGCCACCCTCTGGCCGTTGGACGAGTGGGCCGCCACCGCCCGGGCGCTCCTGACCCACATCACCGGCACCCGCCACCCCGCGGACCGCTTCACGGCCTACGCGGCGGTGGTGCGCCACCTTCTCGCCGACCCGGTCCTCCCGCCGGACCTGCTGCCCCCGGACTGGCCCGGCCCCGACCTGCGCGCGGCGTACGCCGGCTACCGCCGCGACCTGACGGATCCGGTGCGCGCCACGGCGGCGCGGGGATGACAACGGCTGGGGCGCCGCGTACTCCCCGGCGGCCGGGGCGGTGACGGTCACGAACGTGTCGTACGACGCGACGATCGCCCCGGGCGCCTCCGTGACGGTCGGGATCCCGATGTGCGCGATGCGGATGTTCGGGATCCGGATCGAGGGAACCCGGCAGTTCCGGAAATGGTCTGGTCGGGAGGCGAGAGGACCCATGGCACGGCAGACGTTGTCGTCCACCCTGACGAAGCCCGTGCGCACCACGGTCTCGGCCCTGCGCCAGGTGCCCGGCGCGGGGCTCGTGGAACGGGCGGCCGGCGGGGCGCTGGACACGGTCGGACAGGTGTCGCCGCGGGGGCGGCGGATCGCGGTCTACACGGGTGCGGGACTGCTCGGCGTCACGGGCGCCGTCGAGTGGCCCGTCGCCATCGCGGGAGCGGCCGTGGCGTGGCTGACCCAGTCACGGCCCGGAGAACGGCCCGGAGAACGGCCCGGAGAACAGAACGAGGGAGTGGGTGGCAGGGCCGCCCCGATCGGGGCGAAGGCGTCCCCCCGTACGAGCGGCACGAGCCGTACGAAGTCGGGGCAGCGGAAGACCTCGGGCACGTCGACGCTCGCCTCGAAGCGCACGGCCTCCACCCCGTCCGGCTGGCGCACGACGAGTGTGCGGCGGACCGGCGCCAAGGGCTGAGGGGCCGCCATGGCACCGGGACCACTGTCCGCAGCCGCCGGTCTGATGCTGACCGGCCCACGGCTGGTGGCACGGGGAGCCGCGCCCGCCGTGGGCCTCGTCGCCGGCGCGGCGGCCGGCGGCGCCCGTGGCGCCGTGCGGACCGCCGACACCGCGGCGCGCGTCGGGCGCGTCGCCCGGGGCGCCCTGCCCGGCGGCGACGGCCACTGGCGCTCCGGCCGACGCGCCCACCTCGCGCTGCGGCCCACCGCACCGGACCGGGTGCGGCGCGCGGGCGGCACGGAGGCGGCCGCCCGACGGGTGGCCGCGGCGCTCGCCAGCCATCCGGAGGTGCTCTACGCCTACTGGGACGGCGGACTGTCCCGCCTCGTGGTGGCCGCGGTCGAGGACGCCGTGACCGACCGCGTCCTCGACAAGGCCGCCGACCTCGCGGAACGCCACGGCCTCGGCTCCCGCGAACGCGCACCGGACGGCGCGACCACCGGGACGCCCGCGCACCCCGGCGACCCCCTCGACGTACGGACGGCCGCGGCGGCGCTGCTCACCGACCTGGCGGGCACCGCGGCCGCCGTCACCGGCTCGCTGCTACGACTGCCGCCGTCACCCCGGTTCGTGACGGCGGGCGTGACGATGCTGCGCGAGAACCCGCGCTTCCGCTCCTGGCTCGACGCCCGGTTCGGCCGCCGCCGCTCGGAGCTGCTGCTGGCCGCCGCCAACGCCGCCGCCCACGGCGCCGGTCAGACCCCGGTCTCCCTGGTGCTCGACGGCACCCTGCGCGCCTGCCAGCTGGGCGAGACACTGCTCCGCGCGGCCGCCTTCGACGCGCTCCACGACCGGCTGTGCGCGCCCGGCCGGGCCGGCGGCATCCCGGAGGCGTTCAGCCGCCCGCCGTTGCGCACCACCCCGGCACACGAGTACGCGGCCTCCGCCGAGACCGGCTCGATGCTGGGCGCGGCGGCCGCCCTGCTGGTCAAGCACGACGCCCGGGAGGCCGCCGAGGCGGTGCTCGCCGGTTCACCGAAGGCCGCGCGCTACGGGCCCGCCGCCTTCAACGCCCTGCTCGGCTGCGCCCTGGCGCGGGCCGGCGTGCTGGTGCGCGACACCGAGCGGCTGCGCCGGCTGGAGACCGCGCACACGCTGGTCCTGCACCCGAGCGCGCTGTGCACGCCCGACGGAGGCGTCGACAAGTGGGCGGAGGCGGTGCTGGACGCCGCACGCCGGGCCCGGCTGCGCGTGGTGGTACTGGACGACCCCGCGCTCGAGGACTTCGTCGCCCTCGCCGACCGAGTCGAGCCCGCCGACCGGTCGCTCGCCGAGGTGGTGCGCGGACAGCGCGAGGGGGACCGGGGCGTGCTGGCCGTCGCGCGACCGGCCCCTGCCGACGGCCCCGAGGCGCGCGAGATACGGTCCGGCCTCGCCGCGTCCGATCTGGCCGTCGCCCTCGCCGACGGCACCGGACCCGTCGCCTGGGCGGCCGACGTCGTGGCGCCGCACGGGCTCGCCGATCTATGGCGGCTGCTCGTCGCCGTACCCGCCGCCCGCGGGGTGGGACAGCGGTCGCAGACGCTCGCCCGCTCCGGGGCCACCCTCTCCGGGCTCCTGGTGGCCGTCGGCGAGTCCCGGCGCGGCCGGCGCGGCGCGCTGCCGGGGCTGCGGCACGCACCCGTCGACGGCGCCGCGGCGACCGCGCTGCTGAGCGGCGGCCGGGCCGCCCTCGGCGTGGCCCTGGCCCGCCCACCGCACCCGCACCCGCGCGTTGCCTGGCACGCGCTGCGGACGAACGAGGTCCGCGACACCCTGGCCCGGCAGGAACGGGAGGAGGACCAGCCCGGTCCCCTGGAGGAGGCGGCCGCACGGGCCCGCACCGCCGCGGATGCCGCCGGCCGGGTTCCCGTGCTGGCCCCGGCCCGGTGGGGCGTGGACCTGGCGCGCGCCGTGCGCGGCGAGCTGCGGGATCCGCTCACCCCCGTCCTCGTCGTCGGGTCGGCGGCCTCGGCGATCCTCGGCTCGGTCGTGGACGCGCTGCTCGTCGTCGGCGCCCTCGACCTCAACGCGCTCGTCGGCGGAATCCAGCGGCTGCGGGCCGAGCGGGCGCTGGCCGGGCTGCGCGAGCAACAGCAGCGCAAGGCGCGCGTCGAGGACGAGGACTCCTCCGACGGGCCGCACACGGTCGACGCCGCCGGCCTCACCCCGGGCGACGTGATCACGCTCCAGTCCGACGACGTCGTACCGGCCGACGCGCGGCTGCTCTGGGAGGACGGGCTGGAGGTGGACGAGTCCGCGCTGACCGGGGAGTCGCTGCCCGTCGACAAGGGCACCGCCGCGACCCCGCACGTTCCCGTGGCCGACCGCCGCTGCATGGTCTTCGAGGGGACGACCGTGGTCGCCGGGCAGGCCCGCGCGGTCGTCGTGGAGACGGGCGACCGTACGGAGGCGGCCCGGGCCGTGTCCCTCGCCGCCCGCACGCCCCCGTCCGCCGGAGTGCAGGCGCGGCTGCGTGAACTCACCTCCAGGGCCCTGCCGTTGACGCTCGGCGGCGGAGCCGCCGTCACCGGTCTGGCGCTGCTGCGCGGCACTCCGATCCGGCAGGCCGTGAGCGGGGGCGTGGCGGTGGCCGTGGCCGCCGTGCCGGAGGGGCTGCCGCTCGTCGCCACCGTGGCGCAGCTCGCCGCGGCCCGCCGCCTGAGCAGCCGCGGGGTCCTCGTACGGGCTCCGCGCACGCTGGAGGCGCTCGGCCGGATGGACACCGTCTGCTTCGACAAGACGGGGACGCTGACCGAGAACCGGCTGCGCCTGGTCCGGGTGACCGACGCCGACGGGACCGCGCACCGGCCGGATGAGGAGGCGGTCAGCACCGTCGTACGGACCGCCGCGCGCGCCTGTCCCCGACTGAACGGCGGCGGATCGGACCGGCCCGCGCACGCCACCGACGAGGCGGTGCTGGACGCGGCCGGGGAAGACCCGGAGTGGACGCAGGAGGCGGGCCTGCCGTTCGAGGCCGCGCGCGGCTACGCGGCCGCGGTGGGCCGGGCCGGGGACGACGACCGGATGCTCGTGGTCAAGGGCGCACCGGAGACCGTCCTGCCCGCGTGCGCCGGACTGCCGGAGGCCGCCAGTGACGCGGCCTCCGCGCTGGCCCGGGACGGACTGCGCGTCCTGGCGGTCGCCCGGCGCCGCCCGAACGGACCCGAGCAGGACAGCGAACTCCTCGAACAGCCCCTGCACGACCTGGAGTTCACCGGCCTGCTGGCCCTTGCCGACGTGCCGCGCGGGACGTCGAACGAGCTGGTGCGTGGCCTGTCCGAGGACGGCGTACGGCCGGTGATGCTCACCGGCGACCACCCGCAGACCGCGCGGGCGATCGCCGTCGAACTGGGCTGGCCCGAGGACACGGCCGTCGTCACCGGTGACGAACTCGCCTCCGCCGACCGGTCGGAGCGGGCCCGGCTGCTGCGCGACGCCGGTGTCGTCGCCCGGGTCGCTCCGGAGCAGAAGCTCCAGGTCGTGGAGGCGCTGCGGGACGCGGGCCGGGTCGTCGGCATGGTCGGCGACGGCGCGAACGACGCGGCGGCGATCCGGGCGGCCGACATCGGCGTCGGCCTCAGCGCCCGCGGCTCGGCGGCCGCGCGCAACGCCGCGGACCTCGTGCTCACCGGGGACGACCTCACGGTGCTCATCGCGGCGATCGACGAGGGGCGCGCCCTGTGGCGGAGCGTCGCCGACGCCATCGTCATCCTCATCGGCGGCAACGCGGGCGAGGTCGGCTTCGGCATCGTCGGCACGCTGCTCGGGCGGGCCGCGCCCCTGTCGACCCGTCAGATGCTGCTGGTCAACCTGTTCACCGACCTGTTCCCGGCGATGGCCGTCGCCGTCACCCCGCAACAGCGGGCGGAGGAGGGGGAGTCCGGGCCGCTCGGTACGTCCCTGCTCGGCGCGCCGCTGATCGCGCGGATCCGGCACCGCGCCCTGACGACCTGCCTGGCCGCGGTGACGGCCTGGCTGATCGGCCGCTTCACCCCGGGCTCGGCCCGCCGGTCCACGACGATGGCGCTGTGCGCGCTGGTCGGCACCCAGCTCGCGCAGACGCTGACCGACCGGCGCGACAGCCCCCTGGTCCGGCTCACCGCCCTCGGATCGGCCGCCGCGCTCGTCCTGCTGGTGCAGACCCCGGGCGCGAGCCAGGCCTTCGGCTGCACACCGCTGGGCCCGGTGGCCTGGGCCGGAGTGACCGCCGCGATCGCCCTGGCCCTGGCCGGCCAACGAACGCTGCCCCGCCTGGAGGAAACGGTCCTACGACTGGGCCGGTCCCTCGTGCGGACCGGGCCGTGAATCGACGGGCGGACGAGCCGGCACATGGACAGGTCGGCACAGGGACGCGTCGGCTGACGTGGAAGCGGCCGGCGGTGGAGGCGGTCGGCGGTGGGGGCGGCCTGCGTGGGGTCGGCCTGCGTGGAGTGTGGCCGTAGGTGCAGGCGGTCGGCGGTGGAGGCGGCTGGCGTGGGGTCCGCCGTCGATGGAAGCGGCCGGCGTGGAGCTTGGCCGGCGGTGCAAGCGGCTGGCGTCGAGTTTGGCCGGCGGTGCAGCGGCCGTCTCAGCGCTGACGCCGCCCCGCCTCACGCTGCCCCGCTCCACGCCGCCCCGCCTGACACCGCCCCGCCTGACACCGCCCCGCCTCACCCCGCCCCGCCTGACGCCGCTCCACCCCACGCTGCCCCGCTCCACGCTGCCCCGCCTGACCCCGTCCCGCCTGACCCCGCCCCACCCCACGCCGCCCCGCCTAACGCTGCCCGCGCGGAGTCGGTCGACTTCCCGCGCTCACCTCACGCCGCCCACCCATACTGCCCCGGCACCCGCACCTCGCCGCCCAGCGCATGTGCCGCCTGGCGGGCCCAGGAGGGGTTGCGCAGCAGTTCACGGCCGAGCAGGACCGCGTCCGCCTCGTCGTTGGCGAGGATCTTCTCGGCCTGTTCGGCGTCGGTGATCAGGCCGACGGCGGCGACGGGCAGCGGGGTCTCCGCCTTGACCCGCGCGGCGAACGGCACCTGGTAGCCGGGCCCGGTCGCGATCCGCACGCCGGAGGCGTTGCCGCCGGTCGAGACGTCCAGCAGGTCGACGCCATGGGCGTGCAGGTCGGCGGCGAAGCGGACGGTGTCGTCGGCGGTCCAGCCGCCGTCCGGCAGCCAGTCGGTCGCGGAAATGCGGAAGAACAGCGGCTTGTCCTCGGGCCACACCGCCCGCACGGCGTCCACGACCTCCAGGGCGAAGCGCGTCCGGTTCTCGTACGAGCCGCCGTACGCGTCCGTGCGGTGGTTGGAGTGCGGGGAGAGAAACTCGTTGACGAGGTAGCCATGGGCGCCGTGGATCTCGACGGCCCGGAATCCGGCGGCCAGCGCACGACGCGCGGCGTCCGCGAACTTCCCGACGATCTCGGCGATCTGACCCACGGTCAACTCGTCAGGCACGGAGTGCCGTTCGTCGAAGGCGACCGCGCTCGGCGCGACCGGCCGCCAGCCGCCCGCCTCGGCGGTGAGCGGGGCGCCGCCCTTCCAGGGCCGGTCCGTGGCCGCCTTGCGGCCGGCGTGGGCGAGCTGGATCGCCGGGACCGTGCCGTGCTCGGCGAGGAAGCCGGTGATGCGGCGGAACGCCTCGGTCTGGGTGTCGTTCCACAGCCCCAGGTCGTACGGCGAGATGCGCCCCTCGGCGCTCACGGCGGTGGCCTCGACGACGATCAGGCCGGTGCCGTCGGTCGCCCGCGCCGCGTAGTGCGCGAAGTGCCAGTCGGTCGGCGCCCCGGCCGAGGGTCCGTCCGGGGCGGCCGAGTACTGGCACATGGGGGCCATCCACACCCGGTTCGGGATCGTCACATCGCGCAGCGTCCAGGGCTCGAAGAGCGCACTCACGGCGGACTCCATTCATCACGGTGCCGTTGGTCGGCTCCTACGATAGGTGTCGTAGTACGCCAGATGTCAAACTACGAAGGTTCTCGTACAATGGCGGGAGAACGCCCCGAGGAACTGGAGTTGCCGTGACCGCCCCCGCCGCCAGCAGCCGTGACCTCCCGCATCCAGAGCGCGCGGAGATCCGGCTGGAGGCCGTGCTGCACGCGCTGTCTGATCCGATGCGGCTCCAGATCGTGCGGGAACTCGCCGCCGGCGGCGCGGAGCTCTCGTGCTCCGACTTCGCCCTGCCGGTCACCAAGTCGACCACCACGCATCACTTCCGGGTGCTGCGCGAGGCCGGGGTGATCCGCCAGGTCTACCGCGGCACGGCCAAGATGAACGGGCTGCGCGACGACGACCTCGACGATCTCTTCCCGGGGCTGCTGAACGGCGTCCTCGGCGCCGCCGACCGTCAGGCCCGCCGTCTCGGCGACGGCTGAGCCGGCTCAGGAAGCCCTGTGGCCGGCGGCGGCCAGCAGCGACCCCCAGTCGGGCAGCTTCACCACGCCCCGGCCCAGCGACGCGCCAAGGTCCGCCTCCGCGCGTTCGATGGCGCACCAGCCCTGCCACTCGACCGGCTCGACCCCCTCGGCGCGCAGGGTCGCCAACGGCTCCTCGGGCACGTCCCTGCCCAGGAGCGCGGGCGCGTCCGCCAGCAGCGACGTCGCCGTCTCCTTCGCGCACGGCCGGTTCGTGCCGATCACACCCGTCGGGCCCCGCTTGATCCAGCCGGCCACGTACTCGCCGGGCGAGACCAGGCCGTCGCGCACCACCCGTCCCGCGGTGTTCGGCACCGTCCCGCTCGCCGCGTCGAAGGGCAGCCCCTCCAGCGGTACGCCGCGATAGCCCACCGAGCGCAGCACCAGCTGCGCCGCGATGGTCTCGTGGCGGCCCGTGCCCCGCACCCCGCCCCGGCCGTCCGGCTCCGTCCGCTCGAAGCGGACCGCGCCCACCCGCCCGCCGCCGTCGAGGAGTTCGACCGGGCGCAGGAAGAAGCGCAGCCGGATCCGCTGGGCGGCGCCGCGCCCCGGCCGCGCCGCCCACTCGCGCAGCACCTCCACGTTCCGGCGCTGGGTGCCGGGCAGCCCGGAGGGGTCGGCGTACGCCGGGTCCAGGGCCAGCTCGGCCGGGTCGACGACGACGTCGGCGTCCGTCAGGTTCGCCAGCTCGCGCAGCTCCTTGGTGGTGAAGCGGGCCTGGGAGGGGCCGCGCCGGCCCACCATGTGGATCTCGTCGACCCGGTTCGCGGCCAGCGCGGTGAGCGCGGCCTGGGGCATGTCGGTGGGGCTGAGCTCCGCGGTGCGCCGGGCCAGCATCCGGGTGACGTCCACGGCGACGTTGCCGACGCCGATGACCACCGCCGAGCGGGCGCCCAGCACGAAGCCGTCGTCGGTGGCGTCCGGATGGGCGCTGTACCAGGCGACGAACTGGGTCGCCGACCAACTGCCCGGCAGCTCCTCGCCGGGGATCCCGAGATGGCGGTCGGACGCGGCGCCCACGCAGTACACGACCGCGTGGTACAGCTCCCGGAGGCGGGCGGGGGACACCCCGCGCGGGCCCACCTCGACCCCGCCGAGGAAGCGCACCCGCTCGTGCTCCAGCACCGTCCGCAGGGTGAGCTGCAGCGACTTGATCTTCTCGTGGTCGGGGGCGACGCCGTAGCGCACCAGCCCGTACGGGCACGGCAGGCGGTCCAGGACGTCGACCCGCACCTCGGGGTCCTGCTGGACGAGGCTCTGGGCGGTGTAGACCCCGCTGGGCCCGGAACCGACGACGGCGACACGCAGCACGGCGGAACTCCCTACCCGGCGACGGTGGGGATCCTGTCGCCTCCAGCATCGCACCGCGGGTGCTCCGCTGACAGGGTGCAGCGCGCCACGGGCGCGTGCGTGTCCGTTCGTATGGAATGTGATCATGCGGTTACGTTGCGTGTGTGCTAGAAGCATCCTTTCTTAATCTTTCCGATCGGTCCGCCGAGGACGTCGCGGTGTCCGTGTGGCCCGCATGGGAAGTGCGGGAGGAGGAGGGGGCGGCGGCCTGGTACCAGGTCCGGCTGGCCTTTCCCGACGGGGCGCGGGTCGAGGTGCTGGCCGTGGTGAGCGACGGACGCGTCTCCCTGGAGGACGTCCGGGCGCAGCCCGCGCTCTCCCTGATCGACCTCACCGTGCTCGCGGACTGGATCGAGGGGCCGCTGTTCGAGATGTGCGGAGCTGCGGTCGGCGCTCCGCGAGGGGAGGAGGGGGAGGAGGGCGGCATCGGCTTCGACGCCGCCGACGAGGAACCCGCGGGGGCGCGTCGGGCCCGGCCCCCGTGGCCGCGCGGTCCGGAGGGGCGGTGGCTCGTCGCCCAGGAGTACCGCGCGGCCCAGGAGGACGGCGTCGACCCCGTCCTCGCGGTGATGCACGCGACCGGGCACAGCCGCCGCAGATCGCTGCGGCTCATCGCGCAGGCCCGGGACGCCGGATATCTGACTCCTCGTCACGCCCGCCGCTGACAGGGCGCGTTGCTGACGCCGGCCAGGCGCGTCACTGAAGTTTCCGCATGCGCTCGATCTCGCTCGTCTGCTGGGCGACCACGTCGTCGGCCATCTCCTCGATCTGTACGTTGTTGCCCTTGGCCTTCACGTCGGTCGCCATGGTGATCGCCCCCTGGTGATGGGCGATCATCAGCGTGAGGAACAGCTCGTCGAACGCCGCGCCCCGCGCCGCCCGCAGCCGGGCGAGCTGGTCCTCGGTCGCCATGCCGGGCATCGCGGTGTGCGTGTGCCCGCCGGTCGCCGCCTCGCCGTGCGATTCCAGCCAACTTCGCATGGACGCGATCTCCGGAGTCTGTCCGGCCGTGATCCGGGCCGCGAGCCGCTTCACATCGCCCGACGCGGCCTGTCCCGGTGCGAGCCGGGACATCTCCAGTGCCTGCTCATGGTGCGTGATCATCATCCGGGCGTACGCCACGTCCGCCGCGTTGGGGGTGTCGTCGTCCGCCCGCTGCTTGGCCGCGTCCTCGGCCGACAGTGTGCGGTTGGGCTCGCCGGGAGCGCCCGGCGCGATCACCGAAGGCCCGGTGGTGGCGGCCGACTTGCCCTCGGAACCCGAGTCGTCGTCACAGCCCGCCAGGACGAGCACCGCGGCCGCCGAGGCGGCGACGACCAGGGACGCACGGCGAAGGAGCACAACGACCTCCGGAGGAAGGCGAGTTGACGGATCCGTCACATCCTGGCACGGGCCTGTGTCCTACCCGCTGAAAAGTTGTGTGACGAGCCTGTTGCGACCTGTTGGTCTGAGCATGACTAAGACGATACTTCGGGGAGCGTGAGCCGTTCCCGTGCGAACGGCAACGAGGGAGGACACAGTGACCCTGTTGAACGATCCCCGAACGCGGCACAGACGTCTGGGAGTTGCCGCGGCAGCCGCCGGTCTCCTGGCCGCGCTGCTGACCGCGGCCCCGGCGACCGCCATCCCCGACCCGGGGGACGCGCCGGCCGCCGGCAAGGACGTGCCGTCGAGCGCCTTGGCCCGGACGGCCGGGGCGATCGAGGCGGGCGAGATACCCGGCCAGGACGAGATCGTCCACTCCGCCAACATCCAGCACCTCGTCAACATCCCCAAGGACGCCCTGCCCGGCACCAATTCGGATCTCGCCTTCCAGGGCAAGTACGCCTTCGCCGGCAACTACGACGGCTTCCGTATCTTCGACATCAGCAATCCCGCCGCGCCGAAGACCGTCGCCCAGGTGCTCTGCCCGGGCTCGCAGAACGACGTCTCCGTCTCCGGCAATCTGCTCTTCCTGTCGACCGACTCCTCGCGCAGCGACAGCAGTTGCAACAGCACCACGCAGCCCGCGACCGAGAAGTCCTCCTGGGAGGGCATGAAGGTCTTCGACATCACCGACAAGGCGAATCCCAAGTACGTCGCCGCCGTCGAGACCGACTGCGGCTCGCACACCCACACGCTGGTGCCGAAGCGGAAGAACGTCTACATCTACGTCTCGTCGTACTCGCCGAGCGCCACCTACCCCGACTGCCAGCCGCCGCACGACGGCATCTCGGTCATCAAGGTGCCGCGTGACGCCCCCGAGCAGGCGGCGGTGGTGAACTTCCCCGTTCTCTTCCCCGGTGAGGGCCCGGACGGCGGCGGCAACCCGGGCGCGCCCACCAACCCGGGTGTGGCCAAGACGACCGGCTGCCACGACATCACCGTGCTCCCGGAGAAGGACCTCGCCGCGGGCGCCTGCATGGGGGACGGCATCCTGTTCTCCATCGCGGACCCCGAGCACCCGAAGGTCCTCGACCAGGTCGAGGACAACGTCAACTTCGCCTTCTGGCACTCGGCCACCTTCAACCAGAAGGCCGACAAGGTCGTCTTCACCGATGAGCTGGGCGGCGGCGTCGGAGCCACCTGCAACGAGGCGACCGGCCCCCATCGCGGCGCCGACGGCATCTACGACATCGTCGGCAAGGGCGACAAGCGCAAGCTCGTCTTCCGCAACTACTACAAGATCCCGCGCCACCAGGCCGACACCGAGAACTGCGTGGCCCACAACGGCTCGCTGATCCCGGTCAAGGGCCGGGACATCATGGTCCAGGCCTGGTACCAGGGCGGCGTCTCCGTCTGGGAGTTCACCGACTCCGACCACCCGAAGGAGATCGCCTACTTCGAGCGGGGCCCGCTGACCACCGACAAGCTCACGGTCGGCGGTTCCTGGTCGGCGTACTACTACAACGGCTACATCTACTCGAACGACATCACGAAGGGCCTCGACGTCCTCAAGCTCACGGACCGGCGCACGGATCCCGCCGGGAAGGTCCGCCTGCGCGAGCTCAACGTCCAGACGCAGCCGGACTACTTCGACTGACCCCGGGACCCCGGGCCCGGCCGCGCGCCGGGCTCGCGGCCCGTCGCGAAGAACCGCGACAGATCCTGGTCGGCCGTCCCACCGGGCGCCTCGGCGTCCGGCGGGAATCCCTGCTCCCAGTCGAGCCGGTAGCGCCGGAAGAGCTCCGCGCGGAGCGTGGTGATCGGCATCGGCACATTGGGCAGCACCATCGCGTACACCGAGCCCATGAGCAGCGAGCGCAGCATCGGGTAGTCGGTGTCCGCGTTCCGCGAGCCGTGCCGGGACACGGTGTCGCGCAGCAGCTCGGCCAGCCGCTGCTGCTCCGGGCACTGCACGAAACCCTCCGTGTCCAGCATCCCCGCCATGTGCTGGCGCATCAGCACGGTCCGGTCCCTGGCCAGCCCCAGCACGGCGTCGATCGCCCGTGCCATCCGCTCCCGGCCGTCGTCCGTACGCGGCTCGCGCTCCAGGGACTCCTCCAGCGTGCGGTACATCAGGCGGTGCACCGCCGACTGCACGAGCTGGCGTTTTCCGGGGAAGTAGTACGACACCAGACCGCGCGCCGAGCCCGCCCGGTCCGCGATGTCGGCGAGCGTCGTGGCCTCGTAGCCCCGCTCGTTGACCAGCTCCAGCGCCGCCTGCAGCAACCGCTCGCGCGAGCGGCGCCGCAATTCCTCATTGACCGAGGCGCTGCGCGGGGACATCCTGGACTCCTGCGTTGACTGGCTGCCAGCCAACTATACTCAACGCGTGTCGACCAGCCCGTTCAGGGCCGGTCGGGCTTGCCGTCCGCCTCGGGCGAAACGGGGGATCGTCCGAGGCGGACTCTGATCGTTGCGTGAGCGGTCCTGGGGGAGACCGCGAACGCCCAGCTCAGGCCGTGCGACCATCATGACGC